>NZ_ATXF01000012.1 GCF_000421545.1 Agromyces italicus DSM 16388 | reverse complement strand
GTTCTCGGCCTTGAGCCGCTTGATCTCGGCATGTTCTTCGCTGGTTTGGCCATCACGGTCACCGGCATCGATATCGGCCTGCAGCACCCACCGGCGCAGCGACTCCGCACCCACGCCTTCCTGGCGGGCGACGGCCGCGATCGCCTTCGCGTTCGACGGGTACTCCGCCCGGTGCTCGCGCACGAGCCTGACAGCCCGCTCACGCAGCGCGGGATCGATCTTCTTCGGCATGATGACATCCAATCAACTCAAAAGGATGCGGCATCAAACCTGGGACGGTTCAGGTGCTCGGCGGAGGCGGAGGGTATGTGAATCAAAGTTGTGTGAGCATTGCGGCGGATCGTCAAAGTAGGTTCGCTCACCTCTGTAGTACAAAGTGCGTAAGAACATGGGACGCCTTCTGGCCCTTCGCGGGGAGCGCGCTGGCCGCTGCACCGCAGGTGGCGGAAGCATGGGTAACTCGAAATCCCTCAGGAATGGACGCGGAAACGATGGCTTCCCTCTCATATGACGGCGCGGCCTTCCTCGACGCGGAGTGGGACTACTGGCAATCTCAATGGAAGCGATGAGTGAATTGCAGAATCAACGGAAACGCGGCCAGCGCAGCGCCCGAATCGACGGGGCTCTGACTCCATTACGGGCTGCAGGGCCACCACCGCCGAGCGTTGAGGCAGCAAGCGTACTCTGCTATGGTTCAGCCGTCGTTGCGGCCTTTCTCGCCTTCATCGCGCTTGCCGTGCTCCTGCCGAGGGACACCGATCCAAACATCGCCTTTGTTGACGCGTCGACTGGGGTGTATCTGTTGATACTCGCATGCGGGAGCGTCGCAGCGTCGGGGTACTTTGCACGCAGAGGGAGAGCTTGGCCACGCTGGGTTCTGACGATCGTCGCACTCACCGAGTTGTCGATCATCGGCCGAACACCACTTCTGTGGTTGGCGTTTTCAGGCGTCGTCGTGGCGGTGGTGCTCCTGTGGGGGCCGACTGCCCGTGCATTCTCGCGGTCGGTTCGCATGGTTGATGAATCGTGACCTTCCCCCTCATTACGGACAGAGCGCCCCTAGTACAAGCGGAAGATCGTGGCCGAGTACGACGCGGCACCGGTCGGTTCGAAGGGTGCGGTGCTGCGCCGGGACCGGTTGCATGACTCGCATGTGACCGAGTGGCGGGCCCAGATCGCGGAGAGGACGCTGGGGGCTTCGCGTCACGGGCCCCGCCCGTCCAGCCCGGCACGCTCGCCCGAGCAGGCAGAGATCGTGCAGCTGCGCAAGCAAGTCGCCGCGCTGGAGAAGACCGTCACCGACCGTGACGCTCAGCTCGCCCAGGCCCGGGATGCGCTGGACGTGCTGGGAAAGGGGTCGCGTTCTTGGAAGCTCTCGTCCAGGAACGCGTGACGACCAGGGAACGCTGGGTCGCCTGGCAGACCGAGGCCGTGACCGCGCTGACCGGCCTGATCGGGGTCGTCGCCGCGTGCACCCTGGTCGGGCTGTCCCGTGCGACGCACCACCGGATCGTGCACCCGGAACCGAGAGTCCATGGGCCGCGTGAGGCACCCCGCCCGCACCCGGCAGCGTTGAGCCCAGCCGAACGCGCCGAGGTGCTCGCGGTCCTGGACAGCGACCAGTACGCGAACGTGTCGGTCGCGCAGATCTACGCTCGCGAGCGGCAATCCCCTGAAACCGTAGAGACCTGATTTTGTCTGATCGGGCGTGCCGGTCCCCGTCCGTACGGGCGATCGGGTCGGCGCCCGGAGCCGGTGTCAGGGCTGGCCGGAGGCCACCCAGAGGGCTCGGCCTTGACGCCGGCGAGGACGCTGCCATCATCTTGGCGCCGGGATGGGGAACTGGGAATGGTCATGCGGCATTCACCTCCTCGACCGGCCGGGTCAGGGCCAGCTCGTACGCGATCGGAGAGATCATCCCGATCGATGAGTGGCGTCGGTCGTGGTTGTACTCCTCGATCCAGGCCGACACCGCTGCCCGCGCCTGGGCCTTGGTGGTCGCTCTGATGGGAAGCGGTTCGCTTCCGGAAGGGTGATTCCTGTGATGATGAAGACGAGTGAGATGGACGTGCCTGCGGTGCCGGCGGAGTTGAGCGAGAAGGTCGCTGAGCTGGTCGAGCAGGCTCAGTACGACGGTGTGCAGCTGACGGGTGAGGGCGGTATGTTGCCGGACCTGATCCGGCAGGCGGTCGAGGCTGCGTTGCAGGGTGAGCTGACCGCGCATCTGGGGTACGAGCGGTACGCGGCCGAGGGTCGCGGGTCGGGGAACTCGCGCAACGGGTCGACCTCGAAGACCGTGCAGACCGCTGCGGGCCCGGCCGAGGTGGCGGTGCCGCGGGACCGGGCCGGGACGTTCGAGCCGGTGACGGTGCCGAAGGGCACCCGCCGGTTCGCCGAGTTCGATGACATGGTCATCGGTCTCTACGCGAAGGGCCTGACGACCCGGGACATCGCCGAGTGGCTCGAGCAGACCTACGGGACGGACATCAGCCACGAGACCGTCGCGAACATCACTGACAGCGTCAACGACCTCGTCAAGGAATGGCGTTCCCGTCCGTTGGACGAGGTCTACCCGATCGTGTACATCGACGCGATCCGGATCCGGGTCCGTGACGGCGGTGCGGTGCGGATCAAGGCCTGCCACATCGCCGTGGGCGTGGACCTGGACGGTCGGAAACGGGTGCTGGGCATGTGGATCGAACAGACCGAGGGCGCCCGGTTCTGGGCCGGTGTGCTCACCGAGCTGCGTAACCGCGGTGTCCGCGACGTACTCATCGTGTGCTGCGCGGTCTTCAGGATCTCGTTCGCACGCGGCAGCCGGGCGACCTCGCGACGCAACGCAACGACCTCGTCATTGGGACTGCTGAAGGTTTGGTTGACTCCTGACCCGTATCCGGTGTGGTGCGGGAGGATGGAGCATCATGCCCAAGAAGTACACGGATGAGTTCAAGCGCGATGTCGTCGCGGTGGTCAGGCAGGGAGGGGCGACGCAGCGGCAGATCGCGAAGGACTTCGGGGTTTCGAAGACGGCAGTGTCGACCTGGATCCAGAAGGTTGAACTCGAGGAGCGGGGGCTGGTTTCTCGTGCACCTGACGGGGCCCTGTCGACCGGTGATGATGGGGCCGCGCTACGGGAAGCGCTCAAACGGATTCGTCTGCTCGAGCAGGAGGCCGAGGTGATGCGGCGTGCCGTCGCGTATCTCTCCCAGGCGACGCTCCCAAAATGATGTACCCGCTGGTCCGTGACCTTGCGATACGACCGCGCCCGTCCGGGTGCCGGTCGCGGTGACCTGCCGGGTGCTTGGCTTTTCGAAGCAGGGCTACTACGCGTGGTTGGCCGAGCCGGTCTCTGACCGGGACTGGGACGAAGCGCATCTGATCAACGCCGCCTATGACGCCCATCACGACGACCCGGCGTTCGGGTACCGGCTGATCAGCGGCGAACTCGCCGATCAGGGGTATGTGCTCAGTGAACGTTGGGTCTGGCGTCTCTGCTCGCAGCAGGGCCTGTGGAGCGTGTTCGCGAAGAAGAAGAGCAAGCGGCCCTGACCCGGGCCGCCCGTGCACGATGACCTCGTCGAGCGCCACTTCACCGCTGAACGCTCGAACGAGTTGTGGTTGACCGATATCGCCGAGCACAAGACCGCCGAGGGCAAGCTGTATCTCTGCGCGATCAAGGACGTGTACTCGAACCGAATCGTGGGCTACTCGATCGATTCGAGGATGAAGGCGCGGCTGGCCGTCGATGCGCTCAACATGGCCGTCGCCCACCGGGGCAACCCTCGTGGCGTGATCGTTCATTCCGATAGAGGGTCGCAATTCCGTGCCCGAAAATACGTGCGTGCGCTGCGCCGGCACAAGCTGCACGGATCGATGGGCAGAGTCGGGGCGTGCGGCGACAATGCGGCGATGGAATCGTTCTTCGCGCTGCTGCAGAAGAACGTCCTTGATCGGCAGAAATGGGCCACCCGAGAAGAGCTCCGGCTCGCGATGATCATCTGGATCGAACGGACCTACCACCGGCGGCGACGCCAGCGCAGGCTCGGAAAGCTCACACCCATCGAGTTCGAGACCATAATGAGAACCGAAGTCGCTCTCGCGGCATAAGGACACGAGTCAACTCAACCTTCAGCAGTCCCGTCCCGATTCACACAAAAGACTTGACGCCCCCCTTCTACCCTCGGACGTGATGCTTGCGCATTGTGGCGACCGCGCGATCTGCCAACGACCCTCACCAGAGTCGAGGTTCGCTAGACTTCCCGGAGTCGTGCCCCGAAGAAGCGGCTCCAGCGACGATTTCCCCACCTGCAAGGAGTCCAACGCGTCATGAAGATCGGAATGCTCACCTCTGGTGGCGACTGCCCCGGCCTCAACGCCGTCATCCGTGGTGCCGTCCTCCGAGGCGTCATCTCGCACGACACCGAGTTCGTCGGGTTCCGCAACGGCTGGCGCGGGGTCGTCGAAGAGGACATCGTCCCGATCGTGCGCCACGACGTGCGCGGTCTCGCCAAGCAGGGCGGCACGATCCTCGGCTCGAGCCGCACCAACCCGTTCGAGGGTGAGGGCGGCGGCCCCGAGAACATCCAGCGCATGCTCGACGCGCACGGCATCGACGCGATCATCGCGATCGGCGGCGAGGGCACGCTCACGGCCGCCCGTCGCCTCCACGACGAGGGCGGCATCAACGTCGTCGGCGTGCCGAAGACGATCGACAACGACCTCGCCGCCACCGACTACTCCTTCGGGTTCGACACGGCCGTCGAGATCGCGACCGAGGCCATCGACCGGCTCCGCACGACCGCCGACTCGCACGGCCGCTGCATGGTGCTCGAGGTCATGGGCCGCCACGTCGGCTGGATCGCCCTGCACTCCGGCATGGCCGGGGGAGCGCACGCGATCCTCATCCCCGAGCAGCCGCAGACGATCGAGCAGATCTGCGAGTGGGTCGAGTCGGTGCGCGACCGCGGCCGCGCACCCCTCGTCGTCGTCGCCGAGGGCTTCACCCTCGAGGGCATGAGCGAGGCCCATTCGCACAAGGGCCTCGACGCGTTCAACCGCCCGCGCCTCGGCGGCATCGCCGACATCCTCGCCCCCATGATCGAGGAGCGCACGGGCATCGAGTCGCGCGCGACCGTGCTCGGCCACATCCAGCGCGGCGGCGCGCCCTCGGCCTACGACCGGGTGCTCGCGACGCGCCTCGGCATGGCCGCGATCGACGCCGTCTACGACAATGCGTGGGGCTCGATGGTCACCCTCCGGGGCACCGACATCAAGACCGTCTCGATCGCGGAGGCCGTCGGCACCCTGAACCGGGTGCCGCAGTCGCGGTACGACGAGGCGCGCGTCCTCTTCGGCTGAGCCGTGTACCAGGTCTGCGTCTGCTACCTCCTGCGCGAACGCGACGGGATCACCGAGGTGCTCCTCGGGCGCAAGAAGCACGGCCTCGGCGAGGGGTACTTCGTCGGGCTCGGCGGCAAGCTCGAACCGGGTGAACGGGCGGTGGATGCCGCGGTGCGCGAGGTCTTCGAGGAGTCGGGCCTCGTCGTGGCCGAAGCCGACCTCGAGCCGCGCGGCCTCCTCAGCTACCACTTCCCGCACCGCGAGTCGTGGAGCCAGGAATCGAGTGTGTTCGTCACGCGGCGCTTCGAGGGCGACCCCGTGGCATCCGACGAGCTCGACCCGGAGTGGTTCGCCCTCGCCGACGTGCCCTACGACGAGATGTGGGACGACGCCAAGCGGTGGCTTCCGGGCGTGCTCGCGGGCGGCACCGTGCGTCGCACCTTCGTCTTCGGCGAGGATCTCGCCACGGTGGTGACGGAGCGCGCATCGGTCGCGTAGGATCGTCGGGGTTCCTGAAATCCAGGTGAACTCTTCCCTCTCGCAAGAAAGACGCCGGTGGATCTCACCCTCATCGTCGTGCTGGTCATCGCACTGGCGCTCTTCTTCGACTTCACGAACGGCTTCCACGACACGGCGAACGCGATGGCGACGCCCATCGCCACCGGCGCGCTGAAGCCGAAGACCGCAGTCACGCTGGCCGCCCTGCTGAACCTCGTCGGCGCCTTCCTCTCGACCGAGGTGGCGAAGACGATCTCCGGGGGCATCATCAAGGAGGGCGACGGCGGCGTGCTCATCACGCCCGAGCTGATCTTCGCCGGCCTCATCGGCGCGATCGTGTGGAACATGATCACGTGGCTGCTCGGCCTGCCCTCCTCCTCGAGCCACGCGCTGTTCGGCGGCCTCATCGGCGCGGCGCTCGTCGGCGCCTGGATCGCGGGCGCCGGCAACCCGATCGATTTCGCGGTCGTGACCTCGAAGGTCATCCTGCCGGCGCTCCTCGCTCCCGTCACTGCGGGCCTCATCGCGTATGCCGCGACGAAGCTCGCCTACGCGATCACGCGGCGCTACGACGGCAAGCCCGACGGCCGCGACGGCTTCCGCCATGCGCAGATCTTCTCATCGTCGCTCGTCGCGCTCGCGCACGGCACGAACGACGCGCAGAAGACGATGGGCGTCATCACGCTCACGCTCGTCGCCGCGGGCCTCCAGCCCGCGGGCAGCGACGTGTACTGGTGGGTCATCGTGACCTGCGCGGTCGCCATCGCGCTCGGCACCTATATGGGGGGCTGGCGCATCATCAAGACCCTCGGCACCGGCCTCACCGACGTCAAGCCCGCTCAGGGCTTCGCCGCCGAGACCGCGACCGCCGCGACGATCCTCGCGTCGAGCCACGTCGGCTTCGCGCTGTCGACGACGCAGGTCGCCTCGGGCTCGGTCATCGGCTCGGGTCTCGGCCGCCGCGGCTCGAAGGTCCGCTGGCGCACCGCCGGCCGCATCGGGGTCGGTTGGCTCCTCACGCTGCCCGCCGCGGGCGCCGTCGGCGCACTCGCCGCGCTCGTCGCGCACATGGGCGTCGGGGGCATCATCATCGACACGGTCGTCGGCGTCGGCGTGATCATCGGCATCTTCCTGTGGTCGCGCCGCAGCGAGGTCTCGCACCACAACGTGGTCAGCGAGGTCGCCGACTCCGGACGCGCGGTCAAGATCAAGCGCAACCCCAAGCCGAAGAAGAAGAAGGTGACGTCGTGATCGACTGGCTCGCATTCCTTCTCGTGTTCGTCTCGGCACTCATCGGCACCGCCGTCGTGGTCTCCGCCTACTCGCTGGGCATCCGCCTGCTGACCGCCTCGGGTCGCACCCCGATCGTCACGCCGGCCGAGTTCACCGATGCGATCACGATCGTCACGCCCGCCGAGATCAAGCAGGCAGAGAAGCGCGCGAAGAAGGCCGCCAAGAAGAGCCCGCTCACCGACGGCCAGAAGCGTGCCGCGCTCGTCGGCGCCTGGGCCTGCTTCGCCGTGAGCGGTGTGGCCGTGCTCGTCGGCATCTACCTGATCGTCGGCGATCACCTGATCGAGATCTTCAGCTGACCGCATCTCGCACGGGCATCACCCCCTCGACTCGATACTCGACAGACCTCCCGTCGGGCGCGCCTGCGCCCGTCCCTCATCGAAGGTTCCCGGATGACCACTGCAATCACGCCCCAGACCGACCCTGACGACCCGGCCGGCACGAAGCCCGTCGGCGCGCTCGACCGCTTCTTCGAGATCACCGAGCGCGGTTCGACCTACGCCACCGAGGTGCGCGGCGGCATCGTCACCTTCGTGACGATGGCCTACATCGTCATCCTCAACCCGATCATCCTGTCGACGCCCGATGTTGCAGGCGACACGCTGAACGCCGCCGCCGTCGCCGCGGCCACCGCGCTGACCGCCGGGGTCATGACGGTGCTCTTCGGTGTCGTCACCCGCCTGCCGTTCGCCTTCGCCGCCGGCCTCGGCATCAACGCGTTCCTCGCGTTCTCGGTCGTCGGCTCGGTCACCTGGTCCGAGGCGATGGCACTGGTGGTGATCAACGGCATCATCATCGTGCTCCTCGCCGCCACAGGCCTTCGGAAGATGATCTTCGACGCCGTGCCGGTGCAGCTGAAGCTCGCGATCACCGTCGGCATCGGTCTGTTCATCGCGTTCATCGGTTTCGTGAACGCCGGATTCGTCAGCGCCACCGGCAACCCGTCGCCCCCGGTCGACCTCGGCGTCGGCGGCTCGGTGGCCACGGCACCCACCGTGCTCTTCGTGATCACCCTCCTGGCCGGCGGCGTCCTCATCGCCCTGCGCGTGAAGGGCGCGATCCTCATCGCGCTCGTCGGCGGAACGGTGCTCGCCGCGGTCGCCAACCTCATCTGGCCGTTCGGTCTCGATTTCGGTTTCGCGGGCGGCATCATGAGCCTGCCCGACCTCAGCCTCATCGGCGCCGTCGACTTCACCTTCGACTTCTCCAAGGTCGGCGGACTGGCGCTCGTGATGATCGTCTTCACCCTCGTGTTCTCGAACTTCTTCGACGCCATGGGCACGATGACCGGTCTCGCCGAAGAGGCCGACCTCGCCGACGAGAAGGGCGACTTCCCGCGCATCAAGTCGGCGCTCGTCGTCGAGGGCGTCGGCGCGATCGTCGGCGGCGGCACCTCGTCGTCGTCGTCCACGGTGTTCGTCGAGTCGGGCGCCGGCATCGGCGAGGGCGCGCGCACGGGCTTCGCCACGGTCGTGACCGGCGCCCTGTTCCTGCTGGCGATGTTCTTCACGCCGCTCACCTCGCTCGTTACGGGGGCGATCGCCGCAGCCGCCCTCGTGCTCGTCGGTGCGATGATGCTCTCGCAGATCAAGAACATCGATTTCAGCGATTTCCGGGTCCTGCTGCCGGTGTTCCTCACCATCACGGTGATGCCGATGACCTACTCGATCGCGAACGGCATCGGTGCGGGCTTCGTGAGCTGGATCATCGTGAACGCCCTCTCCGGCAGGGCCAAGACCATCCACCCGCTCCTCTGGATCGTCGGCGCCGGGTTCGTGCTGTACTTCGCCCGCGGACCGATCGAGTCGCTCTTCGTCTGAGCGTCTGAGCGCCTGAGCGCCTGTGCGTCTGTGCGTCTGTGCGTCTGAGAAACAGGGATGCCCCGGGCTCAGCCCGGGGCATCCCTGTTCCTCGTGACGAGGCGTCAGCCGGTGCCGCGCACCCTCGCGATGCCGTTCATGAGGTGGTAGATCACGATCGCGGCGATCGTGCCGAGCGCGATGCCGTTGAACGACACCCCGCCGACCGCGAAGGTGAAGTCCGCGATGCCGATGATGAGGGCCGTCGCGGCGGTGAACTGGTTCACCGGCTTCGAGAAGTCGACCTTGTTGTCGAGCCAGATCTTGACGCCGATGATGCCGATGAGGCCGTAGAGCGCGGTGGTGACCCCGCCGAGCACGCCGGCGGGGATCGTGTTGATGACCTCGCCGAACTTGGGGGAGAGGCCGAGCAGCACCGCGACGATGCCGGCGACCCAGTACGCGGCCGTGGAGTAGACGCGCGTCGCGGCCATGACGCCGATGTTCTCGCCGTAGGTCGTCGTGCCCGACCCGCCGAACAGGCCGGCGACGGTCGTCGCGAGTCCGTCGGCGAACAGTGCGCGACCGGTCGACCTGTTGATCGAGGGGTCGGTCATCTGGGCGACGCCCTTGATGTGGCCGACGTTCTCGGCGATGAGCACGAGCACGACCGGCAGGAACGCGGGAAGATAGCCCCACACGGCCGAGTCGGCGAACGGGTTCGCCGCCAGATGGAAGGTCGGCAGGCCGATCCACGCGGCGTCCTCGATGCGTGCGAAGTCGATCTCGCCCTGGATCGCGGCGGCGAGGTACCCGATCGCGACGCCGACGAGGATCGACATGCGCCCGAGGATGCCGCGGAACGCGACGCTCGCGATGATCACGGCGGCGAGCGTGATGAGCGCGGTCAGCGGCGCGAGCATGAAGTTGCTCTTCGCGGCCGGGGCGAGGTTGAAGCCGATCAGGGCGACGATCGCGCCGGCGACGACGGGCGGCATGAGCGCATCGATCCAGCGGGTGCCGACCCACTGCACGAGGAGGCCGACGAGCGCGAGCAGCACGCCGACGACGACGATGCCGAAGAGCGCGGCGCCCATCGGGTCGGCGATGCCCTTCGCGCCCATCGCGGCGCTGATGGGGGCGATGAACGCGAACGAGGAGCCGAGGTAGCTCGGCACCCGGTTCTTCGTGATGAGCAGGAAGAGGATCGTGCCGAGGCCCGAGAAGAACAGCGTCGTCGCGGGCGGGAAACCAGTGAGGATCGGCACGAGGAAGGTCGCACCGAACATGGCGACCACGTGCTGGGCGCCGAGGCCGATCGTGCGGGGCCAGCTGAGGCGTTCGCCAGGGGCGACGACCTCGCCCGGTGCGACGTTCTTGCCGTCGCCGTGCAGGGTCCAGGGCAGAGTCATGCTGCTCCGTTCGGGGGAGTCGGGGGTGGGATCCATCAGATCGTACCCGGGGGATAGCCCCATGTCGCAGGCCGCGCCGCGACCGTAGCGTGGTCTCATACCCACCAACGAGTGCCCGCGAACGGGCACCCACGAACAGGAGAGCAGCCCATGACCACCGTCACCGACACCGCAGCCCAGGCGCCGTACGCGGAGCCGCACCCCGCCGCCGCACCGATCGCGGAGTCGCGGGGCTTCAGCATCGCGAGCCTCGTGCTCGGCCTCGTCTCGATCGTGGCGGGCTACAGCTTCGTCGTGCCGATCGTCGGCCTCGTGCTCGGCATCATGGCGCTCAAGCGCGAGTCGGCGGCTCGCACGATGGCGATCTGGGGCATCGTGCTCAACGCGGTCATCCTCGCCGGGGCGACGCTCGTCGCGATCGGGGCGGCGGCCTTCGGCCTCGTGATGCTGCCGTTCGCCTTCCTCTGAGCTAGGCGAAGAAGCCGCGCAGCAACGCCTCGGTGCCCTCGAGGTGCTCGGCCATCGCGGCGGCTGCGTCGTCGGGGCTTCCGCGAAGGATCGCCCCGACGATGGCACGGTGCTGCTCGTTCGAGTGCGCGATGTTCGGCGCGAGCAGTGGGATGCCGTCGAGGAGCTCGTTGACCCGCATGCGCACGTCCGCGACGAGCGGGATCACGCTCGGCGCGCCGAGCACCTCGGCGATGAGCAGATGCAGGCGGGAATCGGCCATTCGGTACTGCTCGCCGTCGGCCGCACGGCACTCCTCGTACGCCTGCCAGAGCCGCTCGCGGTCGTTGGCCGACAACCCGCTCTCCGCCGCACGGCGGGTCGCGCCGACCTCGATCACCGCACGGAGCGCGAGCGTGTCCTCCAGGTTCGCCGAGGCGACGAGCGGTTCGCCGGCCGACGTCGGGAGCGCGGTCGGCAGTTCGTCGCAGACGAAGGTGCCGCCGTAGCGTCCGCGGCGCGACACGACCCAGCCCGCTTCGGCGAGTGAGCCGATGGCCTCGCGCAGTGTGTCGCGGCTCACCTCGAGCATCGTCGCGAGTTCGCGCTCGGCGGGCAGTCGCTCGCCGGGACCCACGAGGCCGAGTCTGATCGATTGCAGCAGGCGCTGCACCGTCTCTTCGAACGCGTTCGCCGGTCGCGCGGGCGTGAACAGCAGGCTCGCCCGCAGCACCTCGGTCGGGGCCGCCTCGTCGCCCTCCGTCTCGTCCATCCTCCGAGCCTAGAGCGGTGTGACGTAGGCGGAGCTGATGCCGCCGTCGACGAGGAACGTCGAGCCGGTGATGAACGAGGCGTCGTCGCTCGCGAGGAACGCGACCGCGGCCGCGAGCTCCTCGGGCTCGGCGAAGCGACCGACGGGGATGTGCACGAGACGACGCTGCGCCCGTTCCGGGTCCTTCGCGAAGAGCTCCTGCAGCAGTGGCGTGTTCACCGGCCCGGGGCAGAGTGCGTTCACCCGAACCCCCTGCCTGGCGAACTGCACGCCGAGCTCACGGCTCATCGCGAGCACCCCGCCCTTCGAGGCGGTGTACGAGATCTGCGAGGTCGCCGAACCCAGCACCGCGACGAACGACGCCGTGTTGATGATCGATCCGCGCCCCTGCGCGACCATGTGCCGCAACGCCGCGCGCGAGCAGAGGTACACCGACCTCAGGTTGACGTCCTGCACCTTCTGCCAGGCCGGCAGCTCGGTCGTCTCGATCGAGTCGTCGTCGGGCGGTGAGATGCCCGCGTTGTTGAAGGCGATGTCGACCGAACCGTAGACCCGCGCCGCTTCGTCGAAGAGGTGGTTCACCGCCGCTTCGTCGGTGACGTCGACCTGCACGAAGCGGCCGCCGACGAGTTCGGCTGCGGCTGGGCCCGCCGTGGCATCCAGGTCGCCGATGACGACGGTCGCGCCCTCCGCGGCGAACCGCTTCGCGGTGGCGAGGCCGATGCCCGAGGCGCCGCCGGTGATGACGGCGACGCGGCCGGCGAGGCGCCGGGTGAGGTCGATGCGGGGGAGTTCTGACATTGCTGCTCCTGTGCCGATGTCGGGCCGTCAGTCGACGGCGATGAAGACGTTCTTGGTCTCGGTGAAGGCGAGGGGCGCGTCGGGGCCGAGCTCACGGCCGAGTCCCGACTGCTTGAAGCCGCCGAACGGCGTCGAGTAGCGCACCGAGGAGTGCGAGTTGACCGAGAGGTTTCCCGATTCGACGGCGCGGGCGACGCGGATGCCGCGACTGAGGTCGCGGGTCCAGATCGACCCCGAGAGGCCGTACTCGCTCGCGTTCGCGAAGCGGATCGCGTCGGCCTCGTCGTCGAAGGGGAACACCGAGACGACCGGGCCGAAGATCTCCTCTCGGGCCGCACGGGCGTCGCGTGCGGGTGTGAGCACCGTCGGCGGGAACCAGAATCCGGCGCCGTCGGGGGCGCTGCCGCGGAAGGCGACGTCGGCGTCGTCGGGCACGAATGAGCGAACCCGCTCGAGGTGCGCGGCGGCGACGAGTGGTCCCATCTCGGTCGACTCGTCGGCGGGATCGCCCACCCGGACGCCCTGAACCGCCGGTTCGAGGAGCTCCATGAAGCGCTCGTACACGCTGCGCTCGACGAGGATGCGGCTGCGGGCGCAGCAGTCCTGCCCGGCGTTCTCGAACACGCCGTAGGGCGCCGTCGCTGCGGCGCGTTCGAGGTCGGCGTCGGCGAAGACGAGGTTCGCGCTCTTGCCGCCGAGTTCGAGGGTCACCCGTTTCACCTGCTCGGCGCATCCCGCCATGATTCGCTTTCCGACCTCGGTCGAGCCGGTGAACACGACCTTGCGCACGGTCTCGTTCGTGACGAAGCGCTCGCCGACGACCGAGCCGCGACCCGGGATCACCTGGAAGAGCCCCTCGGGCAGTCCCGACTCGAGGCCGAGTTCGGCGAGGCGGAGGCTCGTGAGCGGGGTCCACTCGGCGGGCTTCAGCACGACCGCGTTGCCGGCGGCGAGAGCCGGGGCGAAGCCCCACGCGGCGATCGTCATCGGGAAGTTCCACGGCGTGATCACGCCCACGACGCCGAGCGGCTCCTGGAAGGTCACGTCGAGCCCGCCCGAGACCGGGATCTGCCGGCCGAAGAGACGCTCGGGCGCCGCCGAGTAGTACTCGAGCACGTCGCGCACATGCCCGGCCTCCCACCGCGCCTGCGAGACCGGATGCCCCGAGTTCCGCACCTCGAGCAGAGCCAGCTCTTCGACGGCGGCGTCGACGGCCGCAGCGAAGCGGCGCAGCGCCCGGGCGCGGTCGGCCGGTGCGAGCGCCGCCCAGCCGCGCTGCGCGCGCGCAGCGCGGGTGATCGCGAAGTCGGTCTCCTCGAGACTCGAGGCGGCCACGGTCGCGACGATCGATTCGTCGGCGGGGTTCACGATGGTGTGGGTCATGCCTCGGTCCTGTTCGTGCGGTGTCGGCGGGCGGCCTCGACGAGACCGGCGAACATGCGGCGGTCTGCCGCGTTCTCCTCGGGATGCCACTGCACTCCGATCCCGAACGGCACGCCCTCGAGCTCGACGGCCTCGATGACGCCGTCGCCGGTGCGCGCCGTGACGGTGAGGCCCGGCGCGAGCGCGTCGAGCGCCTGGTGGTGGTACACGTGCACCGGCAGCGCCCCGGCGGCGTCGCCGAGGGTCGCGGCGAGACGGGAGCCCGGTTCGACGGCGACGGTCACCTCGCCGAAGACCGCCGGCCCAGGTTGGTACGACTCGCTGCCGACGAGGTCGGGCAGGTGCTGCACGAGGGTGCCGCCGAGGGCGACGTTGAGCATCTGGGCGCCGCGGCAGATGCCGAGGAACGGCAGCTCGGCCTCGATCGCGGCGGTGAGCAGCGCGTCCTCCCAGTCGTCGCGGTCATGGCGCGGGGCACCCGTGCGGGGGTGCGGCGCCTGCCCGTATCGGGCGGGGTCGATGTCGGCACCGCCCGCGACGATGAGACCGTCGAGGGCGCGGAGTACGCGGCGGGCGATCTCGGGGGAGACGGGCTGCGGCGGCAGCAGCACCGCGATGCCGCCGGCGTCGGTGACGGCATCGAGATACACCTTCGGGAGGAACGAGGCCGGTACGTCCCAGACGCCCGTCTGCGCCTGCTCGAGGTAGGTGGTGATCCCGATCACCGGTGCGGATGCCGCGGCCGGCGTCGCCGCCGCGGCATCCGCACCGCCCCCCGTTCTCCCCCTGGTCTGCTCGGTGCGCGCGCCCTGTTCAGAGTCGTTCGAAGCCACGGACCCGCTCCCAATCGGTGACGGCGGCGTCGAACGCCGCGAGTTCGACCCTCGCGTTGTTGAGGTAGTGCGCGACGACCTCTTCGCCGAACGCCTCGAGCGCGACGGTCGATCCGGCGAACAGCTCGGCGGCGTCGCGGAGCGTCGCGGGGACGCGCTCGACGTCGCTCTCGTAGGCGTTGCCCGCGAACAGCTCGGCGGGTTCGAGTTCGTTCTCGATCCCGTGGAGCCCGGCGGCGATGAGCGCGGCGACGGCGAGGTACTGATTGACGTCGCCGCCCGGCACCCGGTTCTCGACGCGCATGCCGTGCCCGTGCCCGACGACGCGCAGCGCGCAGGTGCGGTTGTCGAGACCCCACGCGATCGCGGTGGGCGCGAAGCTGCCGGCGACGTAGCGCTTGTACGAATTGACGTTCGGGGCCGAGAAGAGCGTGAGCTCGCGCATCGCGGCGAGCTGGCCTGCGAGGAAGTGGCGGAACAGCTTCGACATGCCGTGCGGTTCGTCGGGGTCGGCGAACACGGCCTCGCCGCCGTCGCCGCGCAGGCTGATGTGGATGTGGCAGCTGTTGCCCTCGCGCTCGTCGAACTTCGCCATGAACGTGAGCGACTTGCCGTGCCGGTCGGCGATCTCCTTCGCCGCGTTCTTGTAGATCGAGTGGTTGTCGCAGGTGCCGAGGGCATCGGTGTAACGGAACGCGATCTCCTGTTGGCCGCGATTGCACTCGCCCTTCACGCCCTCGCAGTACATTCCCGCGCCGTCCATGGAATTGCGAATGTCTCGGAGGAGCGGCTCCATGCGGGTGGAGGCGAGCAGTGCGTAGTCGATGTTGTAGTCGCTCGCGGGGGTGAGGTCGCGGTAGCCCTTCTGCCACGCCGCCCGGTAGCCGTCGTCGAACACGATGAACTCGAGCTCGGTGCCGACGAAGGCGGTGAGGCCGCGCTCGGCGAGCCGCTCGAGCTGTCGCTGCAGGATGCGTCGGGGCGCGGCCTCGACCGGGGCGCCGTCGAGCCAGCGCAGATCGGCCGTGACGAGGGCGGTCGCGTCGAGCCAGGGCGCCGCGCGCAGAGTGTCGAAATCGGGCACGAGGACCATGTCGCCGTATCCGCGTTCCCAGCTCGACATCGCATAGCCGTCGACCGTGTTCATCTCGACGTCGACCGCGAGGAGGTAGTTGCACGCCTCGGCGCCGTGCTCGGCGACGTCCTCGAGGAAGAGCCGCGCCGAGACGCGCTTGCCGACGAGTCGGCCCTGCATGTCGGTGAATGCGACGATCACGGTGTCGACGGCGCCGTCGGCGATCGCTCCGCGCAGTTCGTCGAGGCTCAGGTATCCGGTCGGGGTCGTCATCCGTGGCTCCGCATCGAGTCGGTGAATGGTCGCTTGCGCCGACCATTACATCACATCCGACGATGACACGAGCTGCCCGAAATGGGAATTTTCGGTGCGTTCCAGTGAAGATCGCTCGAAAAAGGTCTGTACGAGCGACCATTGGAAGTCGTAGAGTCCTCACCAACGCATCGCATCCCGCGCCCGCCCCCTGCGTGCGCGATGAGAGCAAGGGAGCCCTGTGATGGCGAAAGACACCCTGAAGGTCTCGGGCGTGAGGTACACGACCGCCGAGTCGGGATACTTCGAGAAACGCAGGCTCACGCGCACCGCCGGCGTCTGGGGGCTGTGGGGCCTCGCCGTCGCGGCCGTCATCTCGGGCGACTTCTCGGGGTGGAACTTCGGCATCGACTTCGCCGGGTTCGGCGGCATGCTCATCGCCTTCGCGGTGCTCGTCGTCATGTACTACGGCCTCATCTTCTCGATCGGCGAGATGAGCTCGGCGATGCCGCACACCGGCGGCGCCTACTCGTTCTCGCGGGCCGCCATGGGGCCGTGGGGCGGATTCGTGACCGGGCTCGCCGAGACGATCGAATACGTCGCGACGACCGCGGTCATCGTCTTCTTCTCGGGCTCGTACGCCGACGCCATCACGAGCGAACTGCTCGGCTTCTCGATGCCGCAATGGCTGTGGTGGGTAATCCTCTATGTCGTCTTCATCGGCATCAACTCGGCCGGTGCGAGCATCTCGTTCAAGTTCGCGATCGTCGTCTCCATCATCTCGATCGCGATCCTGCTCGTGTTCAGCGCGATGGCGATCTTCTCCGGCCAGTTCTCGTGGGACAAGCTGTTCGACATCGCGCCCGACGCCGGGCAGACCTCGTTCCTGCCGCACGGGGTGCTGCCGATCCTCTTCGCCCTGCCCTTCGCGATGTGGTTCTTCCTCGGCATCGAAGAGCTGCCCCTCGCGGCGGAGGAGTCGAAGGATCCGGTTCGCGACATCCCGAAGGCCGGCCTGATCGCCCGCGCGACCCTCATCGTGACCGGGCTGCTCGTGCTGTTCCTCAACACCGGTGTCGTCGGCGCGGAGGCCACGGGCACCGCGGGGGAGCCGTTGCTCGACGGATTCCGGGCCATCGTCGGCGACGAACTCGCCGCGGTACTCGCCCTGTTCGCGCTCATCGGTCTGCTCGCCTCGCTCCAGGGCATCATGTTCGCCTACGGGCGCAACATGTACTCGCTGTCGCGGGCCGGCTACTATCCGAAGTTCCTCTCGCTCACCGGAAAACGGCAGACGCCGTGGGTCGCGCTCGTCGCGGGCGCGATCATCGGCTTCGTGGCACTCATCGTGCTCGACGTGCTGGCCCAGGTCGACGCCGAGGGCGCGGGCGCGGTCGCCGGCGCGATCGTGCTGAACATCGCGGTGTGGGGTGCCGTGCTCGCCTACCTGCTTCAGATGGTCGCCTTCGTGATCCTCCGCCGCAAGTACCCGGATGCGAAGCGCCCGTACCGCAGCCCGTGGGGTGTGCCCGGCGCCGTGGTGGCTGCGGTGATCGCCGCGCTCATCTTCCTCGGCTTCCTCCTGAACCCGACGTTCGTGCCGGCGATCATCGCGATCTTCGTGGTCTACGCGGTGATGCTCGCGAGCTTCGCGCTCTGGGGCCGTCACCGGCTCATCCTGTCGCCCGAGGAGGAGTACGCCGTCTCCGGCGGACTCCACGGCGACCCGCAGGCGGAGGGCTACGGCGGCGCCGTCGAGAGCGAACTGCTCGCGGCCGATGGGGTCGACGAGGGGGGTCGCGTCTGACCCCGAGAGAACCGGGCGGCGGCGGGCGTGGGGGCGCCCGTCGCCGTTCCGTCTGTTCGTGCGGGGCGTCTCGATCGGGCGCGCGAACCGGACGCCTCGGTCGCGCCCGTGCACGTTCCGCCCGGATCCCGGACGATAGGCTCGAGGGGACGACCGCGCGGCGATCCCGTGCGAATGAGGCGATGGGGCCGGTTCCGGCGCGTCCGCACGATGACGCGCCGCACGGCTCCGTGGAGGAACGACATGCAGGAGCCCGAGACCATCCCGGCGACCCGGACCGAGACCGATTCCCTCGGGTCGGTCGAGGTGCCGGGCGATGCCTATTGGGGTGTCCACACGAAGCGGGCGCTCGAGAACTTCCCGATCTCCAAGCGCCCCATCTCGGTCTACCCCGAGCTCGTCGTCGCCCTCGCCTCGGTGAAGCAGGCCGCGGCGCGGGCGAACCGCGATGTCGGGGTGCTCGCCCCGCAGAAGGCGGCGTGGATCGACGAGGCCTGCCAGCGCATCATCGACGGGGAGCTCCACGACCAGTTCGTGGTCGGCGTCATCCAGGGCGGCGCGGGCACCTCGACGAACATGAACGCGAACGAGGTCATCGCGAACCTCTCGCTCGAGATCGCCGGGTTCCCGAAGGGCCGCTACGACCTGATCCACCCGATCGACGACGTGAACCGCAGCCAGTCGACGAACGACACCTACCCGACCGCGGTGAAGATCGCGATGGCGTTCTCGCTGCGCACGATGCTCACCGAGCTCGACCAACTGCGCATCGCGTTCAGCCGTAAGGGCCGCGAGTTCCACGAGGTGCTGAAGGTCGGCCGCACCCAGCTTCAGGACGCCGTGCCGATGACGCTCGGGCAGGAGTTCCACGGCTACGCGACGACGCTCGGCGAGGACATCGACCGGCTGCGCGAGACGATCAAGCTGCTCGGCGAGGTCAACCTCGGTGCGACCGCGATCGGCACCGGCATCACCGCCGACCCGGGCTACGCGGCATCCGTCGTCGAGCACCTGAGCGCGATCACCGGACTTCACCTCGAGACCGCTCCCGACCTCATCGAGGCGACGAGCGACACCGGCGTGTTCATGACCTTCTCGAGTGCGCTCAAGCGCAGCGCGATCAAGCTCTCGAAGATCTGCAACGACCTTCGACTGCTCTCCTCCGGACCGCAGGCGGGCTTCGGCGAGATCAACCTGCCGCCGAGGCAGGCGGGCTCGTCGATCATGCCGGGCAAGGTGAATCCCGTCATCCCCGAGGCCGTCAGCCAGGTCGCCTACGCGGTCGCCGGCGCCGACGTCACCGTCATGATGGCGGCCGAGAGCGGTCAGCTCCAGCTCAACGCCTTCGAGCCGGTGATCGCGCACTCGCTGCTGCAGTCGATCGCCTGGATGCGCCAGGCCTGCTGGACCCTCCGGGTCAACTGCGTCGACGGCATCACCGCGAACACCGAACGACTCGAGCAGATGGTCGCGTCGAGCGTCGGCGTGATCACCGCACTCATCCCGTTCATCGGCTACACCGAGGCGGCGAAACTCGCGAAGCTCGCCCTCGCGACGGGCCGACCCGTCGCCGACCTCGTCGTCGAGGCCGGGCTGATGAGCCGTGACGACGTGATCGCGCAATTGCTGCCGTCGAAGCTCTCGGGCATCCGGCCGATCACGACGGTCATTCCGGTGCAGCAGCTGCGCTCGGAACCGCACGAGTGAGCCGGATGCCTCGGGGGCGCGTCGATCGTGCGCCGGGCCCGAGGCGTCCGCCCGCGGCCGGATCGGGTGGGCGGCTCGACCCGGTCAGATGACGCGGCAGTGCGTCGTGAGCGACCCGATGCCGCCGATCGACACCGTCACGGTCGAGCCGTCTTGCAGGAACACCTGCGGGTTGCGCGAGTAGCCCGCGCCGCCCGGGCTGCCGGTCGAGATGAGCGTGCCGGGCGGAATGGTCGCCGAGCGCGAGAGGTACGCGATGATCTCCGCGACGCTGCGCACCATGTCGCCCGTCGATGCATCCTGCAGGATCCGGCCGTCGAGGTTCGTGGTGAGCCAGAGGTCCTGCGGGTCGGCGACCTCGTCGGCCGTGACGACCACGGGGCCCGTGGGGGTGAAGCCGTCGAACGACTTGCAGCGCGACCACTGGGCCTCGGAGAACTGGATGTCCCGGGCGGTGATGTCGTTGACGACCGTGTAGCCCCAGACGTAGTCGAGCGCGTCGCGCTCGTGCACGCCGCGGGCCGGACGGCCGATGATCACGCCGAGCTCCGCCTCGTAGTCGACCTGGTGCGTCAGGTCTTCGGGCCAGGTGGTCGTCGCGCCGTGCGAGCCGAGCGAGTTCGGCCAGAGCGAGAAGATCGTCGGCGCCGTCTCGTGCCGGAGCTTCAGCTCCTGCGAGTGGGCGGCGTAGTTCGCGCCGATCGCGAGGATGTGCGGCGGGCGCAGCACGGCCGAGGCGTGTCGCAGCTCGCTCACCGGCGTGAGTTCCGCGCCGGCCTCGAGGGCCGCATCGACGGCGGTGCGCACTTCGGCGAGGCCTTCGGGGCCGCGTTCGATGAGGTCCTGCAGGTCACGGGGGGAGCGCTCGAGCACCTCGTCGAGGAAGAGTGCCGCGTCCGCGATCATCACCGCGAGCCGGGGGGTCGATTGGCCTTCGGCTCTCAGATGCGCGAACTTCACCTGTTCACGCTATCGCGCCGAACGCCCTGATCGCTTGTCGAGATGTACAAGTCGGCGGGGTCGACCTTCCACGATGGCGACAGTCGAATTCCAGGATGCGAAAGGATCTCGCCTCCAGGAGCTCGTCCGGAGCCCGTTCCCGGGTGGGAGGGCGGGCCGTCGGCCCGACCGTCAGGCCGGACGCAGGCGCAGCTGCTGCATGCCGCCGTCGACGGCGAGCTCGACTCCGGTCGTCGAACCCGAGGCGGGGCTCGCGAGGTAGGCGACGGCTCCGGCGACTTCGTCGGCGGCGACCAGCCGGCCGTGCGGCTGGCGGGCCTCGAGGGCGGCGCGCTCGGCCGCGGGGTCGGGCGCCTGCTCGAGCAGTCGGCCGATCCACGGGGTGTCGGCCGTCCCCGGGTTCACCGCGTTCACGCGGATGCCCTCACGCAGGTGGTCGGCGGCCATGGCGCGCGTCAGCGCCGAGACCGCGCCCTTGCTCGCGCTGTAGAGCGCCCGTTCGGGAAGGCCCGCGGTCGCCGCGATCGACGAGGTGTTGACGATCGCCGCCGCGGGTGAACGGCGCAGATGCGGCAGGGCGGCACGGGCGACCCGCATCATGCCGAGCACGTTGATGTCGAGCACCCGGTGCCATTCGTCGTCGGTATTCGACTCGATCGTGCCCTGCGCGCCGATGCCGGCGTTGTTCACGACGATGTCGAGGCGGCCGAGTTCGGCGACGACGCGCTCGACCCCGGCACGCACGCTGTCGCCGTCGGCGACGTCGACGGCGACCGCGAGGTCGGCCTCGGCGTTCTCCGGGCGCAAGTCGAAGACCGCGACCCGGGCGCCGCCGCGGCGCAGACGCGACGTGATGGCGGCGCCGATGCCCGACGCGCCACCGGTGACGACGGCGACGAGGCCGTCGAACTCGTCGGGGCCGATCGGTTGCTGGCTCATGTTCGCTCCTTGGAGGTGTCTGGTGTGGGGTGCGTGCGTGCGCCGTGTCAGCCGGCGATGCAGCGCTGGCGCTGGCGGCCGAGCCCGTCGATCTCGATCTCGACGACATCGCCTGCACCGAGGTACGGGAACCGCCCCGAGAGGGCGACGCCCTCGGGCGTACCCGTGAGCACGAGGTCGCCGGGCTCGAGCGCGAGGAACTGGCTCAATTGCCACACGATGGTGTCGATTCCGAAGATGAGGTCGGCGGTGCGCGAATCCTGTCGGGGCTCGCCGTTCACGAAGCTCCGCAGCCGCACGTCGTCGGCGTCGAGCTCATCGGGTGTCGCGAGCCAGGGGCCGGTGGGGCAGAACCCCGGAGCGCTCTTGCCCTTCGACCATTGGCCACCCGAGACGGCGAGCTGCCAGTCGCGCTCCGAGAGGTCGTTGGCGGTGACGAAGCCGGCGATGTGCGCACGGGCATCGGCGGGGGAGTCGAGCATGCTCGCGCGAGCGCCGATCACGATGCCGAGTTCGACCTCCCAGTCGGTCTTGGTGCTGCCGCGGGGGATCGCGACGTCGTCGTTCGGCCCGACGACCGTGTTCGGCGACTTCATGAACATCACCAGGTGCTCGGGCGGTGCCGAGCCCGACTCGGCCGCGTGCGCGGCGTAGTTCATGCCGATGCAGTAGACGGCTCCGGGGCGAGCGACGGGAGCGCCGATCCGCAGGTCGGCGGCGCCGCCGAGCTCGGGCAGTGCGCCCGACGCGAGCGCGGCCGCGGCGCGACCCGGGCCGTCCCCTGCGAGGAAGCCGCCGTCGAGGTCGGCGGTGATCGGGCGCAGGTCGAGCACGCGCTCGCCGTCGAGCAGCACGGGGATCTCGGAGCCGACGTCGCCGAGCCTGGCGAATCTCATTCTGGTGGTCCTTCCGGTCGCGGGCCGCACGAACATCTGAAGTATGCACGGGCCGGGTGATGATTCAGGGCGATTCTTGCACACTCCAAGGGAGTTGACACGCGAGACATCCGATGTTTATGCTCATGACGCCCCACGAAAGGACGTCATGAGCACGATCGTCAGCGTTGATACCCGGGACATCCGGTTCCCGACCTCCCTCGAACTCGACGGGTCGGACGCGATGAACGCCGACCCCGACTACTCGGCCGCATATCTCGTGATCCGCACGGACGCCGCCGACGAGCTCGCCGGTCACGCCTTCGTGTTCACCATCGGCCGCGGCAACGACGTGCAGGTCGCCGCCCTCGACGCGCTGCGGGCGCATCTCGTCGGGCGCGACGTCGAGGAGCTTCTCGACGACATGGGTTCGGCGTGGCGTCTCCTCGCGCACGACTCGCAATTGCGTTGGCTCGGCCCCGAGAAGGGCGTCATGCACATGGCGATCGGCGCCGCGCTCAACGCCCTGTGGGACCTCAAGGCCAAGCGGGCGGGCCTGCCCCTCTGGCAGCTGCTCGCCGGGCTGAGCCCAGAGGAGCTCGTCTCGCTCATCGACTTCCGTTACATCTCCGATGCCGTGACCCCGGCCGAGGCGCTCGAACTGTTCCGCGCGGCCGAGCCGGGTCGCGCCGAACGCTCGGCGAAGCTCCTCGAGCTCGGCTACCCCGCCTACACCACGACACCCGGCTGGCTCGGCTACTCCGACGAGAAGCTCGAACGGCTCTGCCGGGAGGCCGTCGCCGACGGCTACCCGCAGATCAAGCTCAAGGTCGGCGGCTCGCTCGACGACGACGTGCGCCGGCTCGGCATCGCGCGAGCGGCCGTCGGGGCGGGCTTCCCGATCGCGATCGACGCGAACCAGCGCTGGGGGGTCGACGAGGCGATCGAATGGGTGCGCGCGCTCGCCGAGTTCGATCTCGCCTGGATCGAGGAGCCGACGAGCCCCGACGACGTCCTCGGCCACGCGGCCATCGCCCGAGGCGTCGCGCCCGTGCGCGTCGCGACGGGCGAGCACGTGCAGAATCGCATCGTGTTCAAGCAACTCCTCCAGGCCGGTGGGATGGCGGTCATGCAGATCGACGCCGCTCGCGTCGGCGGCGTCAACGAGAACCTCGCGAACCTCGTGCTGGCCGCCAAGTACGGCGTGCCGGTCTGCCCGCACGCCGGCGGCGTCGGACTCTGCGAGGCGGTGCAGCACCTCTCCATGTTCGACTTCGTGGCATTGTCGGGCACGATGGACGGCCGCATGATCGAGTTCGTCGACCACCTCCACGAGCACTTCGTCACCCCGGCCGTCGTCGAGCGAGGTCGCTACCTCACGCCGACGGCGCCCGGGGCCGGCACCGAGATGCACGAGGCCTCGATCGAGCGCTACACCTGGCGCGGTGCCCACGTGATCGATGACGTGAACGAGGTGCCCGTATGAGCGGAGGCTTCACCGCAGAACGACTCGGCCCGCTCGGCTACGGGGCGGCCTCGATCGGCAACCTCTATCGCGAGGTGAGCGAGGACGACGCACGGGCCGCGGTCGACGCGGCATGGGACGCGGGAATCCGGTACTTCGACACCGCGCCGCACTACGGTCTCGGGCTGAGCGAACGTCGTCTCGGCGAGGCGATGCGCGAACGTCCGCGCGACGAGTTCGTGGTCTCGACGAAGGTCGGCCGGGTGCTCGACCCGAACCCCGACTTCTCGGGCGGCGACGACCTGGCATTCGACTTCGCGGTCCCGAACCGCACGGTGCGCCGCTTCGATCCCAGCGAGGCGGGCATCCGCCGCAGCATCGAGGAGTCCCTCGGCCGGCTCGGTCTCGACCGCATCGACATCGCCTTCCTGCACGACCCCGACGCCTACGACCTCGACCGCGGCCTCGCCGAGGGCCTCCCCGCACTCGCGAAACTCCGCGACGAGGGCGTCGTCGGCGCCATCGGCATCGGTACGAACAGCGCGGATGCCGCGGCCCGCGCCGTGCGCGAGGGCGATCTCGACCTCGTCATGATCGCCGGGCGATACACGCTGCTCGAACAGCCCGCCCTCGACGAACTGCTCCCGCTCTGCGTCGAGCGCGGTGTCGGGGTGGTCGCCGCCGCCGTGTTCAATTCGGGACTGCTGGCCGCGCCGACGCCGAGCCCGACGGGGCGGTACAACTACGGCACCGTTCCCGCCGAGCTGCTCGAGCACGCGAGACGGCTCGCCGACGCGTGCGGGGCCGACGGCGTCGAACTGCCGGTCGCCGCGCTCCAGTACCCCCTGCAGCATCCGGCCGTCCGTTCGGTGGTCGTCGGGTCGGCACGCCCCGCCGACATCGCCGAGAACGCGCGGCGCGTGCGCGAGCCGCTGCCCGAAGGGCTCTGGTCGAGGCTCCGGGCCGGGGGACTCATCCGATGACGACCACGGCCCGCACCGTCGACGCGCATCTGCACCTGTGGACGCGGTCGGTGGGAGCGTACCCCTGGATCACGCCCGAACTCGGCCCGCTGTACGCCGACTTCGGGCCCGGCGACGCCCGCGCCGAGCTCGACGCCGCCGGCATCGACGCGGCGATCCTCGTACAGTCGGCCGACACGGTCGCCGACACTCGCTTCATGCTCGACATCGCCGCGCGGCACCGGTGGGTGGTGGGCGTCGTCGGCTGGGTGCCGCTCGACGACACCGTTGCCGCGATCAGCGCGCTCGACGACCTCTCGGGAGAACGCCGGCTCCGAGGCATCCGCCATCTCGTGCACGACGACCCGCGTGACGGCTTCCTCGACCTGCCGGCGGTCCGTTCGTCGCTCGCGGAGGTCGCGGCGCGCGGCCTCGCGTTCGACGTGCCCGATGCGTGGCCCCGGCACCTCGGCGCAGCGCGTCGTCTCGCGGCGGCGCTGCCCGAACTCACCGTCGTGATCGACCATCTCGCGAAACCGCCGGTCGGCCGCGACGGCTTCGACGAGTGGCGTCGGGAGTTCGCCGCGACGGCCGCCCTGCCCAACACGGTCGCGAAGTTCTCGGGACTCCACCTGCCCGGCGTGGCGTTCGATGAGACCTCCGTGCGGCCGCTGCTGGAGACCGCGCTCGACCTGTTCGGCGCCGACCGGCTCATGTACGGTGGCGACTGGCCGATGTCGGTGCCGCACGGCGGCTACGCGTCGACCTGGCGCGTGATGCGCGCATGCCTCGGCGAGCTGTCGCCGACCGAACGGGCCGCGATCCTCGGGGGTACCGCTGAGTGGGTGTACCGCCTTGAGTAGTCTGATCTCTGTGTCGTTTTCGCTACGGATTCGCAACGTTCATCACTGAAATCTCATGAAACATCGGATGAGTAGTACACTCATCACCACATCTCAAGGAAGAGAGGCTCACGTGCTGAGTGGCATCAACCCGATCCTCGGCGGCGACTTGCTCGCCGCCCTCGATCGGCTCGGCCACGGCGACGAACTCGTCGTCGCCGACGCGAACTTCCCGGCGCACAGGTTCGGAGCCGTCGTCGCCGACGCACCCGGCATCGCCGCGGCGCAGGTCGTCGAGGCGATCCGCACGGTGGTGCCGCTCGACGGATACGAAGGGCCCGCGGTGCTGCTCATGTCCGCCGAGGGCGGCGAGCGGCTCCCGGTGCAGCACGAACTCGTCGGGGCCGCCGCAGTCGCCGCAGATCGCGTCGGCGAACTGGAGCGGTTCGCGTTCTACGAGCGAGCGGCCGGCGCCCGACTGATCGTCCGCACGGGCGAACTGCGCCCGTACGGCAACCTCGTCCTGCGCAAGGGCGTCGTGAACGCCTACGAGCCCCGCGGAGCGGCGCAGTGACCGCCGCGCTCCTCGAGGTCGAGGGCGTCAGCAAGGGGTTCCCCGGTGTGCAGGCGCTCGCCGATGTGCAGCTCGAACTCCGTCACGGCGAGGTGCTCGCGCTCGTCGGCGAGAACGGCGCAGGCAAGTCGACGCTCATGAAGCTCCTCGCCGGAATCCACACACCCGACGCGGGCACGTTCCGCCTCAACGGACGCGAGTTGTCGATCGAGGGTCCGCGCCAGGCGCAGGAGCTCGGCATCTCGATCATCCACCAGGAGTTCAACCTGATGCCCGACCTGACGGTCGCGCAGAACATCTTCATCGGCCGCGAGCACCGGCAGGCCGGGCTGTTCCTCGACGACCGGGCGCTCAACCGGCGGGCGCAGGAGCTCTTCGACCGCCTCGGGCTCGCACTCGATCCCGCGGAGCGCGTCGAGCAGCTGACGGTGGCCCGCCAGCAGATGGTCGAGATCGCGAAGGCGCTGTCCTTCGACGCGAAGGTCCTCATCATGGACGAGCCGACCGCGGCGCTGAACGACGCCGAGGTCGATGTGCTGTTCGAGCTCATCGAACGGTTCCGCACCGCCGACACGGGCGTCATCTACATCTCGCACCGCATGGAGGAGCTCTCCCGCATCTCCGACCGCATCAGCGTGCTGCGCGACGGCCGCTACGTCGGCACACGAGTGACGGCCGAGACCGCCCCGAGCGAGATCATCTCGCTCATGGTCGGCCGCGAGATCTCGGGCGAGCAGCGGCCCGCACCGCGCACGCCCGAAGGCGAGCCCGTGCTCTCGGTGCGTGGTCTCTCGACGAGGCAACTGCTGCGCGAGGTGAGCTTCGACGTCCACGCGGGCGAGATCCTCGGTTTCGCCGGCCTCATGGGCGCAGGGCGCACCGAGGTCGCACGCGCGATCGTCGGCGCCGACCGCAGGGAGTCTGGCGAGATCCGCGTGCGGGGGCGCGTCGTCTCGATCTCGAGCCCCGCCGAGGCTGCCGGGCTCGGTATCGGGTACCTCTCGGAGGACCGGAAGCAGCTCGGCGTGCTGCTCGAACGCAGCGTGCGCGAGAACCTCGTGCTCTCCTCGCTGCGCGAGTACACCTCAGGCCTCGGCTTCGTCCGCGACGGGCGCATCGAGGCGACCGGGCGCGAGTACGTCGAGAAGCTGCGCATCAAGACGCCGTCGACGGCCCAGCTCGTGCAGAACCTCTCGGGCGGCAACCAGCAGAAGGTCGTCATCGCGAAGTGGCTCGTGAAGGACTGCGACGTCCTCATCTTCGACGAACCGACTCGCGGCATCGACGTCGGCGCGAAGGAGGAGATCTACGGCCTCCTCAGGCGCCTCGCCGACGAGGGCAAGGCGATCATCATGATCTCGTCCGAGCTGCCCGAGGTGCTGCGACTCTCAGATCGCATCGCCGTCATGGCCGAGGGGCGACTCACCGCGGTGCTCGACAACGCCGAGGCCACCCAGGAGAACCTCATGGACTACGCAACCCGATTCTCAAGCGAAGGAACGATCGCACGATGAGCCCGATCACGACGAAGCCCTCTTCCGGCCGATCCGACACCGCAACGACGCCGTCGACGAGCGCCTACGCCGCAATCGAGGCCGGCAATCCTCGTTTCGCCCGGCTGCGCGGCTCACTGCAGCAACTGCTCGCCTTCGCGAGCCTCATCGTCATCGTTGCGGTGTTCTCGTTCGCGAGCCCTCACTTCTTCACCGCGAACAACCTCGTCTCGATCCTGACGGCGGCGACCGTGACCGGGATCCTCGCGCTCGGCACCACCTTCGTCATCATCACGGGCGGTATCGACCTCTCGATCGGCACGGGCATGGTGCTCTGCGGGGTCATGGCCGGCGTGTTCCTCACCTACCTCGGCTGGCCGCTCTGGCTCGGGGTGACCGCGACGATCGTCTTCGGTGGGATCATCGGCCTCGTCAACGGGGTGAACGTCTCGGTGCTCGGCATCCCGCCGTTCATCGCCACCCTCGGCATGATGCTGATCGCGGCGGGCCTCTCGCTCGTGATCTCGGGTACGAAGCCGATCTACTTCACCGAGACGCCCGACTTCCAGTCGATCATGAACCTCTCGATCATCCCCGGCATGCGGTTCCCGCTCGGCGTCGCGATCTTCATCGTCATGATCATCGTGGCGGCCGTACTGCTCTCGAAGACGATCCTCGGCCGCTACACCTTCTCGATCGGCTCGAACGAGGCCGCCACCGCACTTTCCGGCGTGAACGTCCGTCGCTGGAAGATCATCATCTACACCCTCGCCGGCCTCTTCGTCGGGCTCGCGGGCGTGCTGAGCGCTTCGCGGCTCTCGTCGGCGCAGCCGACGGGCGGCATGGGCCTCGAGCTCGAGGCGATCGCCGCGGTCGTGATCGGCGGCACCTCGCTGCAGGGCGGCAAGGGCTCGATCGTGGGCACCGTCATCGGCGCCCTGATCATGGCGGTGCTCACGAACGGCCTCCGAATCATCTCGGTACCGCAGGAGTGGCAGTCGGTCGCCGTCGGCATCGTCATCCTCGTCGCCGTCTACCTCGACATGCTGCGGCGTCGTCGCGGCTGAACGGCATCCGCCCGTGGCATCCGAACCACCCGTGCACCACCACCAGCACCGCACCGGCACCATACCGACCCAGCACCACACCGTCCTGAACCAGCACCATCGCACCACCAACACCAAGGAGTGAGCATGTTCAAGAAGCGCACGATGGGCGCCGTCGTCGGCGCCGTCGCCGCCGCCCTCATCCTCGCCGGCTGCGCCGGCGACGGCGGAGACACGGCCTCGGGCGGCGACTCGGGCGGCGACAAGCCGTACGTCGCCCTCGTCTCGAAGGGATTCCAGCACCAGTTCTGGCAGGCCGTGAAGACCGGCGCCGAGCAGGCGGCCGAGGAATTCGACGTCGAGATCACTTTCGAGGGCCCCGACACCGAGGCGGATGTCGACCAGCAGATCCAGATGCTGCAGACCGCGCTCGACAAGAACCCTGCCGCGATCGGCTTCGCCGCGCTCGACAGCCAGGCCGCCGGCCCGCTGCTGCAGCAGGCGAAGGACTCGAACATCCCGGTCATCGCGTTCGACTCGGGCGTCGAGAGCGACATCCCGCTCACGACCGCCGCGACCGACAACCTCGCCGCCGCCGCGGAGGCCGCCAAGCACATGGCCGATGCGATCGACCACAAGGGCAAGGTCGCGCTCGTCGTGCACGACCAGACCTCGGTCACCGGCCAGCAGCGCCGTGACGGCTTCGTGTCGTACATGGAGGAGAACGAGCCCGAGATCGAGATCGTCGACATCCAGTACGGCGGCGGCGACCAGGCGAAGTCGGCCGACCTCGCCAAGGCGATCCTCGCGGCCCACCCCGACCTCAAGGGCATCTACGGCTCGAACGAGGGCTCGGCGATCGGCGTCGTGCAGGCGGTCAAGGAGCTCGGCATCGATGCCTCGACGCTCGCCGTCGTCGGCTTCGACTCGGGCAAGGCGCAGATGGACGCGATCCGCGACGGCCTCATGACCGGCGCCATCACCCAGAACCCGATCGGCATCGGCTACGAGACGGTCAAGGCCGCGGTCGAGGCGATCAACGGCGAGGAGCTGCCGACGACCATCGACACGGGCTTCTACTGGTACGACGCGACGAACATCGACGACGAGGAGATCCAGGCCGTCCTCTACGAGTGACGATCGGATGACTCGGGGGCGTCGGCTTCGGCCGGCGCCCCTCGTTCGTGTCCGCGGGCGGCACCGGGACGGGTGCGCTCAGCGGTGGGCGGGGTGCGCTCAGCGAGTCAGAGCGCCGAGCGGAGCCACTGTTCGACGCCGCTGACGTGCACGACGGTCAGCGCCGACGCGAGTTCGGCGTCGCCGGCGGCGATCGCATCGAGGATCGCATGGTGCTCCTGGAGCGTGCGCTCCACCGCGCTCTCCTGGGTGATGCCGCGCCAGATGCGGGCACGTACCGTGTGGCTCGAGAGCGAGTCGATGAGGCTCGCAAGGTAGCTGTTGCCCGTGGCATCGGCGATGCCCCGGTGGAACTCGAGGTCGTGGTCGACGAGGCTCTCGACGTCGGCGGCATGGTCGACGCCGGCGACCGACTCGCGGAGCCGCTCGAGCTCCGCCTCGCCGGCGTGGCGCGCCGCGAGCGATGCTGCGGCCGGCTCGAGGATCCGGCGTACGGCGAAGATCTCGAGCACCGAGTGATCGTCGTGCAGGTCGACGACGAAGGACATGGCCTCGAGCAGCAGACGCGGCTCGAGGCTCGTGACGTAGGTGCCGTCGCCGCGCCGCACGTCGAGCACACGGATGACCTCGAGCGCCTTGACCGCCTCGCGCAGCGAGGACCGGGAGAGGCCGAGTCGCTCGCTCAGCTCCTTCTCGGGAGGGAGCCGGTCGCCCGGCGCCAACTCGCCCGAAAGGATCATCTCTTTGATGCGCAGGATCGCTTCGTCGGTGACGGCCATGCCCGAATCGTACCGCGAGCGGGCCAGACATCAGATCTCTGCGGCGGCGGCGCGCCACAGATGCATCGAGGCGTAGCTGCGCCACGGTGCCCACCGCGCCCCGAACTCGTCGAGCGCCGGTGCGGTGGCCGGCAGCCCGAGCCGGCCCGCCCCCGCCCGCAGGGCGAGATCGCTCGTGAGCAGCACGTCCGGGGCGCGAGTGACCCGCATGGCGACGTAGCCCGCCGTCCACGGGCCGATGCCCGGGATGAGGAGGAGATCGCGCACGAGGTCGCCGCGGTCGCGATCGGCCGAGACCACGAGCTCGCCCGAGGCGAGCCGCTCGGCGACGTCGACGATCGTGCGGATGCGCGCGGCGGGCCCGCGGAGCACCTCGCCGCCGCGAGCGGCGATCGCGGCGGTTGTCGGGAACAATCGCACGAGCGCATCGGTCCGGTGCGCAGCGCCGGTCGACCCAGTGCCCGCGGCCTCGCAGCCGGCAGCCTCGCCGCCGGCCGCTTCACCTCGGATGGCCAGCGGCTCGCCGAGTTCTGCCGCGAGCCGGGTGAGCGCCGTGCGTGCCGCCTTCACCGAGATCTGCTGGCCGATGAGCGCCCGGAAGACGAGTTCGTGGGGGTCGAGGGCCCCCGGCACGCGGATGCCGGGGGTCGCTGCGACGGTTGCGGCGAGCGCGGGGTCGGCCGCGAGCATCTCATCGATCGCGACGGCGTCGGCGTCGAGGTCGAACAGGCGTCGGACGCGGGCGACGAGCGGCGGCAGATCGGCGAGGCTCGTGAGCCGGGCCTCGACCTCGATGGCGGGGGAACGGTCGTGGCTCGGCGTGAAGGCGACGACGGCGGGACCGGCGGGCAGCCGCAGGGTGCGGGCGTAGCGACCGGGGGTGGCCGACTCGACCCCGTCGACCGCGCGGGCCGCGAGCCAGCCGAAGACCCCGGCCGCGTCGAACGGGGCACGGGCGGGCAGTCGCAGTCGCACCACCCCGTCGCCGGCGCGCTCGCGCCGCTCGCCGAGGCGCGCGGCCGCCCGCAGTTCGAGGGGGCTTCGCTCGTACACCTCGCGCACGGTGTCGTTGAACTGGCGGATGCTGCCGAAGCCCGAGGCGAATGCGATGTCGGCTGCGGGCATCGACGTCGAGGTGAGCAAGGCCCGCGCGGTCTGCGCGCGGTGGGCCCTGGCGAGCGCCAGGGGACCTGCGCCGAGCTCGGCGGTGAGCACGCGGGTGAGGTGTCGGCTGGTGTACCCGAGGTGCGCCGCGAGACCGGGCACGCCCTCGCGCTCGACGACGCCGTCGGCGATGAGGCGCATCGCGCGGGCGGCGAGGTCGTCGCGCAGGTCCCACTCGGGGGAGCCCGGCACCGCGTCGGGCAGGCAGCGCTTGCAGGCTCGGAGGCCCGCCTCGTGCGCGGCGGCGGCCGTGAGGTAGAAACTCACATTCTGCGCCTTCGGTGCGACCGCGGGGCAGCTCGGCCGGCAGTAGATGCCGGTCGAGTGCACTCCGGTGATGAACTGGCCGTCGAACCGGGCGTCGCGCGCCCGCATGGCCCGATACCGTTCGGCGAAGACGGGGTCGGCGAGCGGATCTGTGCGGAGGGCTTCGACGGGCATGGCCCCAGCCTCGCACGCCCCGCCGACAGCGACTGGCGGAAATCGGACTCGGCCCGCGTGGCTAGGGTGGAGGGATGTCGCACGTCGTCGCCCAGCTGCAAGAGGCCCTCGGGGCATCCGTCTCACTCGATGCCGGGGTGCTCGAGGCGACCCGTGAAGACCGCTCGGGGTGGCGCAGCGCGACGCCCCCGCTCGCCGTCGTGCACGCGACCTCGGTCGACGAGGTGCAGAAGCTCATGCGCGTCGCGCACGCGAGCGGCACCCCCGTCGTGCCGCGCGGCGCCGGCACGGGTCTCGCGGGCGGCGCGATCGCGAGCCCCGGGGCGATCGTGCTCGACCTCTCGCGCATGAACCGCATCCTCGAGATCTCCGAGGCCGATGAGCTCGCCGTCGTCGAGCCCGGCGTGGTCAACGGCGACCTCAACGACGCCCTCGCGCCTCTCGGACTCTGGTTCGCACCCGACCCCGCCAGCCGCGCGATCGCCTCGGTGGGCGGCAACATCGCGACGAACGCCGGCGGGCTGCTCTGCGCGAAGTACGGGGTGACCCGCGAAGCGGTGCTCGGCGTGGCGGTCGTGCTCGCCGACGGCCGGCTGATCCGGCTCGGCCACCGCACGGTCAAGGGCGTCACCGGCTACGACCTCACGGCCCTCTTCACCGGTTCGGAGGGCACGCTCGGCATCATCGTCGAAGCGACGGTGCGCGTGCGCCCGATCACCCAGGGCGTTCCCGTCACCGTCGCCGCCGCCTTCGCCGACGTGACCTCTGCTGCGGCCGCCTGCGCCGCCGTCACCGCCGACCGCATCCGACCCGCCATCCTCGAACTCATGGACGCGGGAGTCGTCGCGCGGGTCGCGGCGTACCTCGGCGAGGAGGCACTCACCGGCACCCCGCTCGAACAGGTGCTGCCCGGCGAGACGTTCCTCATCGCGCAGACCGACGACGCGGGCGCCACCGCAGAGGCCGCTCGCATCGCCGAGCTCTTCGCCGAGGCAGGCGGCCGGGTCACCCTCTCGACCGACGCGGCGACCGGCGAGCGCCTGCTCGACGTCCGGCGGGCCATGCACCCGGCGCTCGCGGCGAGCGGGCAGGTGCTCATCGAAGACGTCGCGGTGCCGCGATCGAAGCTGCCCGAGATGTTCCGCGCCATCGACGAGATCGCGGCGAGGCACGGGGTCGAGATCCCCACGATCGCGCACGCCGGCGACGGCAACCTGCACCCGAACTTCGTGTTCACGGGCGATGAGGTGCCCGCGCACATCTGGCAGGCCGCCGACGAGATGTTCCGGGCGGCGGTCGCGCTCGGCGGCACGCTCACGGGCGAGCACGGCGTCGGCGTGCTGAAGCGGCGCTGGCTCGCCGAGGAGCTCGGCGACGACGTCTTCGAACTCCAGCGCGGCATCAAGGCGGTCTTCGACCCGACGGGCATCCTGAACCCGGGGGTCATGTTCGAGGCATCCGCCGAGGCCCCTCGCTAGGCTGCACGCGTGAGCCACCTCGCCCCAGGGCCCTCCCCATACCCCGTCGCCCCGCAGCCCGCGGTGGCACCGCCCGCATGGGCCGCGCCGGTGCGCGGCCGCAACGGCAGCGGCAGCGTCTTCGCGATCGTCGGCATCGTGATCGGCGGGCTCGTCGGCCTCCTCGTCGTCGCCTACCTCGCGCTCGCGCTCGGCGCCCCGGTGCTCGTGATCGGCTCGCTGCTCGCACTCGTGCCGCTCGCGGGCGTGCTCCTCGCGGTGCGCTGGGTCGACCGCTGGGAGCCCGAGCCGCGCGGCGCGCTCTGGTTCGCGTTCCTCTGGGGCGCAGCGGTCTCGGTCGCGATCGCCCTCATCGTCGACCTCGGCGTCGAACTCGCGGTGGCCTACTCGCACCCCGGCGGCGCGGCCGACGAGGTCGTCCGCGCCGTCGTGCAGGCGCCCATCGTCGAAGAACTCGCGAAGGGCCTCGGGGTGCTCCTCGTCTTCGCCTTCGCCCGATGGCAGTTCGACGGGCCGCTCGACGGCCTGGTGTATGCGGCGGTGGTCGCGGGCGGCTTCGCCTTCACCGAGAACATCATCTACTTCGGGTCGGCCCTCATCGAGGGCGGCGCCGAGAGTCTCGGGGCGACCTTCGTGGTGCGAGGCATCTTCTCACCGTTCGCGCACGTGCTGTTCACGGCGTGCACCGGCCTCTGCATCGGCATCGGCGCACGGCGAGGCGGGGGCGCGGGCGTCATCGGCTGGTTCCTGCTGGGGCTCGCCGGCGCGATCGCGTTGCACGCCCTCTGGAACGGCTCGCTCGCCCTGGGCGACGACGCGATCGCGCTGTACGTCACCGTGCAGGTGCCGATCTTCGTCGCGGCGATCCTCATCACTCTGTACCTCCGTCGCCAGGAGGTGCGCGTCACCCGTCGCCGCCTGGCGGAGTACGCGGCCGTCGGCTGGTTCAGCCACGCCGAGGTCGAACTGCTCGCGACCCCGGCGGGCCGTCGGCAGGCGAAGGCGTGGGCGCGCGCGCAGCTTCCGCCGCGCACCGCGACGATGAAGCGGCTGATCGCGGATGCCACGCACCTGGCCTTCGCCCGGCAGCGCATCGCGACCGGACAGGGAGGAGCCGTCGCGGCGGCGGACGAGCACGCGCTGCTGGCCTCGATCGTCGGTGGTCGGCAGGCGCTCCTGCGCTGAGCACGGGCGAGCCTCGCCGGCACGAAGAAACTCGCCGCCCTGTGGTGTGGCACTGCCGACATCTCTACGGGGCGACGAGTTCTTGGATTCCAGAGTGCAACGTGTTCGCAGTCAGCGCAAGAGCAGGGTGGACGGTTGTCCGCGATTGCGAGGGCGCAGGGAACCTGCTCAACTTGAGGCATGACCGATACGAACAGCAAGCCCGAGATCGACGCCCCCGAGGGCCCGGCTCCCGCAGACCTCCTCATCGAGGACATCGTCGTCGGCGACGGCGCCGAGGCGACCGCCGGATCGACGGTCGACGTGCACTACCTCGGCGTCGAGTACGACAGCGGCGAGGAGTTCGACTCCTCGTGGAGTCGCAGCCAGTCGATCAACTTCCCGCTCCAGGCGCTCATCTCCGGCTGGCAGGAGGGCATCCCCGGTATGAAGGTCGGCGGCCGCCGCAAGCTCACGGTGCCCCCGCACAAGGCCTACGGCCCCGCGGGCGGCGGGCACCAGCTCTCGGGCAAGACCCTGATCTTCGTGATCGACCTGCTCGGCGTGAGCTGAACCACCCCGAGACTCCGACGGCCGGTGGGCGCGAGCCCACCGGCCGTCGTCGTCCCTGGGCTACGCTTCGGGGGTGCTGCCCGCATTCGCCCCATACCTCGTGGTCTCCGCGATCCACCTCGTCCTCCAGTACGTAGGCCCCGACTGGAGCGTGACGGCGACGAAATCGCTGCTCATGCCGCTCCTCGCCCTCGCGGTCGTCCTCCTCATGCGCCCGGCGCGGCCCGAGCGCCCGGCCGGCGGGATGCCGATGCTCCTCCTCGGAGGGATCGCCTTCTCCTGGGGCGGCGACGTCCTGCTCACCTTCCGCGGCGACGGATGGTTCGCCGCCGGCCTCGCATCGTTCCTCCTCGCGCACGTCGTCTACATCGTGCTCTTCCTGCGGCTGCCGCGTACCCGCCGCCGACCTCCGGCGTGGTCGTACGTCTACTGGGCGTGGGTGATCGTCATGCTCGGCCTCCTGCTGCCGCACGCCGGCATGCTCTCCGCGCCGATCGTCGCCTATGCGATCGCGATCGGCCTGATGGCGACGAGCGCGTCGATGCACGGCGGGTGGATCGCACTCGGTGGCGCGTTCTTCGTCGTCTCCGACTCGGTGCTCGCGCTCGGCCGGTTCCTGCCCGGGTACGAGTTCGCCGCGCACGACTTCGTGGTGATGTCGAGCTACCTCGCCGCGCAGGGGTTCATCGCGTGGGGCGTCGTCGCGAAGCTTCGCGCGGGTCGCCCGGCAGCGGGGCGTTCCGCTTCGGATCCGTCGCCTCCTGCACCCGATCGACGAGCTGACGCCACGGCCCTGTGAGCTGACGCTCGGCGAGGGTCGCCTCGTTCGGCGGGCACTCGATGCGATAGACGAATCGGTCGGGTTCGGGCGGCACCGGCGGCGGCTCGCCCCACGGGATCTCCTCGATGAGGATGTACCACTCGTCGGGGTCGGGCTGCTCGTCGACGCGCACCTCCCAGGTGAGGCGGGCGCCTGCGAGACCGCCGCTGCGCTGCACGATGACATCCATCGAGCTGGATGCTACTCCGCTGCGGCCCCGGCCGCCTGCTCGCTCGGCTCTCCCGGCACGCCCACGGCCTGCCAACCGCGCTCGACGGCACGGGCTTCGCGCGAGCCGGCCCCGAAGCGTGCTTCGGCGGTTCGCACGGTCTCGGCCGCGAACTCGGCGAAGGTGGCGTCGCGGCCCAGTCGCCCCGAGGTGAGCGCGTCGTACCAGATGCGCCCCACGTGCTCCCACGCGAAGCCGTCGAGCTCGCGGGCGGCGAGCGCGAACGCCCGGTTCGGGATGCCGGAGTTCAGGTGCACGCCGCCGTTGTCGTCGGCGGTGTCGATGTAGTCGCGCATATGGTCGGGCTGCGGGTCGCGGCCGAGCACGTCGTCGTCGTAGGCCGTGCCCGGCTCGATCATCGAGCGGAGCGCCCGCCCCTCGACCTCGTCGGTGAAGATGCCCTCGCCGATGAGCCAGGTGGCGGCGCCCGCGTCCTGGCCGAGGGCGTACTGCTCGACGAGCGCGCCGAACGCGTCGGAGACGTGCTCGTTCAGCGCGCCCGACTGCCCCTGGTAGCGCAGGCCGGCGGTGTGCTCGGTGACGCCGTGCGCGAGTTCGTGGCCGATCACGCTGAGCGAGTCGGTGAAGCCACGGAACACCTCGCCGTCGCCGTCGCCGAAGACCATGCGCTCGCCGTCCCAGAAGGCGTTGTCGTAGCGTCGGCCGAAGTGCACGGTCGCTTCGAGCGGCATGCCGGCGCCGTCGATCGAGTCGCGGCCGAACACCCGGTCGAAGAGTCGGTGCGTGTCGCCGAGGCCGTCGTAGGCGTCGTCGACCGACTCGTCGCCGGTCGCCGGCTCGTCCTCGCGCCGCACGAGGCGACCGGGCAGGGTCTCACGGCCCCCGGCGTCGGAGATTCGACGGTCGGGCGTCGACGGGGCGTCGGGCAGGACGGTCGGCAGTTCGTCGTCGTCGCGCGGCAGTGGCATGATCGGCGGCGCTCCGCGCAGTGCTCGCCGTGGTGCATCGTGGAGCAACGAGCGCCGGGCCGCTTCGGCGGCGAGCGGGAAGCGCTCGGCGCCCGCGTCGGCGATGCGATCGAGCAAGTAGGGCGGAACGATCTGTGGCATGCCTCATGGTGGCATCCGCCGCCGACAAGGTCGAGGCCCGAGGCGGACTCCGGGAGGGGCCGGGTCCGGTCGGACCGCGCGGATAGGCTGTTCGCGTGACCGCCGCACCCTTCCTCGCGCTCCTGCTCGATGTCGACGGACCCATCGCGAGCCCCGTCACCCGGTCGATCGCGATCCCGTCGATCGCTCGCGATCTGGCGGCCCTCGCGAACGCCGGCAATCCCGTCGTCTTCAACACGGGCCGATCCGATGCGTTCATCGCCGACGAGGTCGTGCCGCCGCTCCTCGCCGCCGGGCTCGAGCCCGGCGCGCCCGTCTGGGCGATCTGCGAGAAGGGCGCCGTCTGGGCCGAGATCGGCACGGGCGGGCTCGGCGAGATCTTCATCGATCTCGACCTCGCGATGCCCGCCGACTTCGCCGCCGAGATGCGCGCCTACGTCGAGGCGCATTTCGACGAGTTCGCATTCTTCGACGACACGAAGCGGGCGATGGTCTCCGTCGAGCAGCACCTGCACGTGGCATCCGACGCGTACCTCGCGGCGCAGCCGCGCTTCGACGCTCACGCGCACGAATCGCTCGCCGCTCGCGGCTTCGGCACGGTGCGGGGCGGCGATGCACGGCCGGATGACACGGGGCAGGTGCACTGGCGCATCGACCCGACCATCATCTCGACCGATGTCGAGTCGGTCAGGCTCGGCAAAGACCTGGGGGCGGCGCGCGCCGTCGAGCTGCTCGAGGCACGCGGCATCCGCCCGCAGCACTGGCGCACCATGGGCGACTCGCGCGGCGACTACCGCATGGCCGACTGGCTGCACGCGCGCGGCGAGCGGGTGCGGCACGTCGACGTGCGTCCGGCCGAGGGAATCCTCGCGACCGGCTACCCGGTGCTCACCGCGGGTGAGCTGATCCACGACGAGGCGGGCGCGGTCTTCCTCTCCCGCTGGGCCGAGGCGTCGCGCCGCGGCGACCTCGACGACGACGAGTAGCGAGCCCGCCCATGCCGAGCACGAACATCGCCGACACCGCAGACGTCGCCGCGCTGCGGACGCATCCGATCGCCCTCGTGCCCGCCGTGCTCGTGTGCGGTGCCGCAGTGCTGCTCTTCGGGTTCATGGTGCCGATTGCGGGCTACGCGATGCTCGCCGTGGGACTCCTGGCCGCATGGCTCTGCGACCGCTCGGACCGCACCGAGCGACTGCTCGCCGACCTCGCGCTCATCGCCATCGGGCAGGTCATCATCTCGACGGTGTCGCTGAAGGCCGACCTCAGCAACGAGGGCATGGTGCGCTTCGCGGTCGTGCTGGGCCTCGCCGTGCTCGTGCCCTACGTCATCTCGCGGTTCGTCTACCGCGAACACGTCATCCGCTTCCCGTGGCGCACGGGCAGGCGCTGGAACCGCACCCAGTGGCTCTACCTGATCTTCGTGACGCTCGCGGGCTGGCTCATCCTGCCGTTCTACTTCATCTCCTCGGGGGTCTACGAGAACTGGCCGACCGTGACCGAGCCCGACACGATCGCGCGCCTCTTCGTCGGCGTCGCCGCCGTCGGCACGTGGGACGAGCTCTTCTTCGTCTGCACGGTCTTCGTGCTGCTGCGCCGGCACTTCCCGTCGTGGCAGGCGAACCTCCTGCAGTCGATCGTGTTCGTGTCGTTCCTGTGGGAGCTCGGCTACCAGTCGTGGGGGCCGCTGCTGACGATCCCGTTCGCGCTCATCCAGGGCTACACCTTCAAGCTCACGAAGTCGCTCACCTACGTGTTCGTGGTGCACATGCTCTTCGACGCCGTGGTGTTCGCCGTCATCGTGTACGCGCACACCGGGTGGCCGGCGATCTTCCCGCTGATACCGTGACGGGTTACTTCAACTGACCACGCACTTCGCCCCCCGGGAACATCGGCGTGTGCACGTTGAGGTAGTACGCCTTGGGCGCTGCGGCGATCGCCGCGAGCAGGGCGGGAGCGGCGGCCACGCAGTCTTCGACGACGAAGCTCGTCGCGTTGGGCACCGCGATCGGGATCACGACGGGGCCGGCGACGTTGCGGGGTGCGACGTGCACATGGGTGGCGACGGCGCCGCCGGTGAGCCCCTCGACCTCGACGGTGTAGCAGAACTCGTCGCCGACGATCTCATAGGCCATGAATCCGCGGGCGCCGCCGGTCGCGCCCGTGGTCTGCGACTCCTGCTCGTTGTTCAGCGGGATCGCCGGCGTGCCCGGCGGCTTGGCCTGGGCGGCGCCGGCGCCGGCGAACGTGAGGGCGGCGGCGGCCACCGCGGTGAGGGCGGCGATTCGGATGCGGGCGGGCGTACGCATGATGAAACCTCGCTTTTCTCGGGTCGCCTCGCACGCTACGCCGACGGGGGCGTGGCTTCAAGGGGGGTCGGATGCCTCGGTGCGGATCGTGCGCGAACGAGCAACGGGCACCGGGTGCGTGGCCTCAGGCGGGTGCGGAGGCGGTCGGCGCTCGACCGTCGCCCCGTGCTCGTCGAGCCAGCCGAGCAGCACCTCGGCGTGGTTGACCCGGGCGTCGCGGGCGCCGTAGAGCAGGGTGACGCGCTCGTGCTCACGGCCGAGGTCGAGGAGCGCTGCTGCCGCGGGATTCTCGTCGAGTTCGGCGCGGTAGCGCGCCGAGAAGTGCGCGAAGTCGCCCTCGCGGTCGACCGCGTGGTGCCACTCGGTGCGGAGCGCGGGGGAGGGGGCCACCTCCTTGTCCCAGGCATCGAGTTCGGCCCGCTCCTTGCTGACGCCGCGCGGCCAGAGCCGGTCGACGAGCACCCGGAGACCGTCGCCCGGTTCGGCGGGTTCGTACACGCGCTTGATGACGAAGCTCATGGTTCGAGTCTGGCGGGCGAGGGTCGACGAGACAACGGATGCCCCGTGCGCAGGCGTGCGCACGAGGCATCCGGTGTTCGACATCTCAGGCGTCAGATCGCCGACCAGCCGCCGTCCGAGGCGAGCACGACGCCCGATACGTTCGCCGAGTCGTCGGAGAGGAGCCAGGTGATCGCCGCGGCGAGCTGTTCGGGCTCGGCGGGCACGAGCGCGAGGGCGCCGAGCACCGGGCCGAGCACCTTGCCTGCGTGCTCCGACTTGAAGGGAGCCTCGATGTTCGTCTTCACACCGCCGGGCGCGACCGCGTTGACGCGGATGCCCGAGCCCGAGTACATCACCGAGGCGTTCTTCGTGAAGCCGACGACGGCGTGCTTCGAGGTCGTGTAGGCGGCGCCGGCCGAGGCTCCGCGCAGGCCCGCCTCGCTCGTGACGTTGACGATCGAGCCCGAGCCCTCGGCGAGCATCTTCGGCAGCACCGCGCGGGTGAGGCGCATGACGGCGGTGACGTTGACGTTCATGACGCGCTCCCATGTGGCGTCGTCGACCTCGGCGGCGGGGAGGAATCCGTCCATGATCCCGGCGATGTTGGCGAGGACGTCGATCTTGTCGCCGGCGGCGGCGACGAGCGCCTGCACGTTCTCCTCGACGGTGATGTCGCCGGTGACGGCCACGATGTCGAGCGAGGGGTTCGCAGCGACGAGCTCGTCGAGGCGCTCCTTCGAGACGTCGGCGGCGATCACTCGTGCGCCCTCCGAGGCCAGGCGCACGGTCGTCGCGAGGCCGATGCCCGAGCCGGCGCCGGTCACGATCGCGACCTTGCCGTCGAAGCGTCCAGGGGTGATGGAGGTGTTCATTGCTGCTCCTCAGCGGTGAGTGCGGCGTCGTGGGGTGCGCGGCGTCGCGGTGGGGTTCGCCGGCCGGGTTCCTGGCCGGTCCACCAGTTGTAACACTCAGTGCCATAAAATATTCCCATGAGAATGGCAGCATGACCACGGAAGCCTCGGCAGCGCCCGCCGCCGCCCGCGCGACGCGTGGGCGACCGGTCGAGGTCGACCCCGACCAGCTCGCGGCGATCGCGCTCGCGCTGTTCGACGAGCGCGGCTTCGACGAGGTGACGATGGCCGAGGTGGCCGCTGCCGCGGGAGTGAGCCGGCGCACGCTGTTCCGCTACTTCCCGTCGAAGCCCGACCTCGTCTGGGGCGGGTTCGACGAGGCGATCGAGCGGTTCGAAGCATCGCTCGGGGCGGAGGGCGCCAAGCCATCGGTCACGGCACTCCACCGGGCGTACGTCGCGATGGCCGAGTTTCCGCCAGGGCTCCTCGGGGTCACGCGGCAGCGGCTGCGCATCATCGACGCGCACCCCGCGGTGCTCGCGCACGGGCTCGCGAAGTTCGGCGCAGTGCACGAACTGCTCGAGCCCCATCTCGGCGAACGGGGTTCGCTCCGTGCGCACCTGCTCGCCGACCTCTACGCGACGACGGGATTCAGCGCGATGCGCTGGTGGGCGCGCAGCGGCACGGGCACGCCGGAAGAGGCCGTCGACGCGGCGCTCGGGGTGTTGGAGGGGTCGTTCGCCTAGCGAAACGCGGCCACCCGGCCGGTACATCACCCGACCTTGACCCACGAGCCGCAGCCGTCGGGCTGCAAGGGTCTCGGCTGCACCCGCGTTCGAGGGCGAAGGCCACGCCGTGACATCCCATGGGTCACCCGGGTCGCGACCCTCGGTCTCAGTACGCAGACCCGACCTGCCCCTTCCGTGACCGGTCGGCCCCGAGGCATCCGTTCTGGTAGAGTGTTCAGGTTGCCGTCATGACGGCCGCGCACAAAGAGAGCTCGGGCATTCGGCCACGGGCAGCGCGCAACAAGGAGAAAGGGGATCCCATCTATGGCACTCGAAGCAGACGTCAAGAAGGCGATCATCGAAGAGTACGCGACGCACCCCGGTGACACTGGATCCCCCGAGGTCCAGATCGCGCTCCTCACGAAGCGAATCAAGGACCTCACCGAGCACCTCAAGGCGCACAAGCACGACCACCACTCGCGTCGTGGCCTGCTGCTCCTCGTCGGTCAGCGCCGTCGTCTCCTCGGCTACCTCGCCGATGTCGACATCGCGCGCTACCGCTCGCTCATCGAGCGTCTCGGGCTGCGCCGCTAAGCGCAGTTCCTCGCGCGGCTCTCGAAGACACCGCGAACTTCTTGCGAAGGCCCCCGCCGGTTCGGCGGGGGCCTTCGTCATGCGCGGATGCCTCGTGCCGTGAGTCGGCGCGGCCGCAATCGCCGCGGCGCGTGACCAGTCGTCGGCGTCGGCGCGCGACACGTCGTTCCGGAGTCCAGAGGCGTCGGCGCGCCATCGGCCGATGCTGACGACTCGTCACGAGGGTCGGCGGCCGACCGCCGGCGGTCGGGGTTCAGCTCGCCCGAGCCCGATGCGCGCGGGCGGCCATGCGGTTGCCGCAGCGGGTGCTGCAATAGCGGCGGGAGGCGTTCTTCGAGAGGTCGACGTAGACACCCTCGCAGTCGTCGGCGTCGCACTCGCGCAGTCGCCCCGTCTCATCGGCGCGCACGACGTCGACGAGCGCCATCGCCGCCTCGACGAGCATGCGCTCCGCGAGCGGTGCGTCGTGCGAGGTGGCGTGGATGTGCCAGTCGGCGCCGTCGTGCCGCACGAGCCGGGGGAGCGCATTCGCCTCCGCGAGGATGCCGTTGACCGCGTCGGCGAGCTCGTCGCGCGGCAGCGCCCAGACCGCCCGGAGGCGGGTTCGCGCCGCCCGCACCTCCGCCAGCTCGGCGTCGTCGCCGTCGCGTCGGCCCGAGTACCTCCAAGCGTCGACAAGCCCGGTCAGCTGCGCCGTCGTCACCAGTTCGTCCTCGCCGGATTCGGAGGCCTCGGCGACCGTGTCGGCCAGCGCGGCCATGAACTCGAGCGCAGCCACCGTGTCATCGGTGAAAATCATTTGACTCCTGACGACTTCGCGGGGTACTGTCACGAGCATACCGGTGTTCGCTCATGACATCGGGAATGTTCGAACCGCATCGACACGCGCAGGAGGCGACATGGCGGCACGACGCGGCGGGGTGCTCGGCATCACGCTCGGGCTCGCGGCAGGGCTGGCGTTCGGCATCGGCGGGGTTTTCGTCAAGCCGCTGCTCGAGACCGGCTGGTCTCCCGGCGCCGCGGTGCTCGCGCGCATCTCGATCGCGGCGGTGCTGCTCGCGATCCCCGGCCTCCTCGCGCTCCGCGGCGACCTCCGTCCGCTCTGGCGAGCGAAGTGGACGATCCTGCTCTACGGACTCGTCGCCGTCGCCGGGGTGCAGTTCTTCTTCTACGCATCGCTCGAGCGCATCCCGGTGTCGATGACCCTGCTCATCGAGTACCTCGCGCCGATCGTGCTGGTGCTCTTCGCGTGGGTGCGCACCCGCCGCCTCCCGCAACCGGTCGTCATCGCCGGTTCGGTACTCGCGCTCGGCGGCCTCGTGCTCGTCATCGGGCCGGGCGGGGGCGGCCTCGACGTGCTCGGCATCGCATTCGCTGCGCTCGCCATGATCGGCGTCTGCGTCTACTACGCGATCGGTGAATCGGCGGCCGCGCAGTTGCCGCCGGTCGCCCTCATCGCCTCGGGGTTCGTCGTCGGTGCGATCGCGCTCGGCCTCGCCGGGCTCACCGGGCTCCTCCCCATGCGGGCGACCCTCGACGAGGTCGCCTTCCTCGGCGCGGATGTCTCGTGGTTCGTGCCGCTCCTCGCGGTCGGAATCATCTCCACGGCGTTCGCCTACACGGCGGGCATCGCCTCGATCGGACTGCTCGGCTCGCGGCTCGCCGCCTTCCTCGGGCTCTCCGAGGTCGTCTTCGCCGCGATCGCCGGGTGGGTGCTGCTCGGCGAAGTGCTCGGCCCGCTGCAGATCCTCGGCGGCCTGCTCATCCTCGGCGGCATCGTGTGCGTGAAGCTCGAACGGGTCGAACCGCCGGGTGCGCCCGCTGCGCCCGCGGTCGAACTCGGCGCCGAACCGGTGCCCGTGACCGCCACGATTTCGGAGATCACCACGACTTCGGGCGGAAACCGATGAGGGCGTCCGAAGTCGCGGCGATCGCCGAGATCGTGGCGCGCGCGAAGCGGTCCTAGGCTACGGTCATGCGATTCGGCATCGTCATCCTGCCCCAGTTCGATTGGCCAGAGGCCGCACGGTACTGGCGCGGGGCCGAAGAGTACGGCTTCGACCATGCGTGGACGTACGACCACCTCGCGTGGCGCAGCCTCGCGGGCGAGCGCTGGCACGCGACGATCCCGACGCTCACGGCGGCGGCCCTGGTCACCGAGCGGATCGGTCTCGGCACGTTCGTCTCGCACCCGAACTACCGGCATCCGGTGCCCTTCGCGAAGGACGTCGCGACCCTCGACCAGATCTCGGGCGGACGCGTGATCCTCGGCATCGGCTCGGGCGGCACCGGGTTCGACGCGACCGTGCTGCGGCAGCCGCAGCTCACCGCCCGGCAGCGGGCCGACCGCTTCGACGAGTTCGTGCGTGCGCTCGACACGTTGCTGCGCTTCGAGGAGCCCGGCTCGGGCGGAATCTCGTTCGACGGCGAGTGGTTCGGTGCCGACGGCGCCCGCATGGTCGGCGAGCCGGCGCAGCGGCCGCGCACGCCCCTCCATCTCGCGGCGAACGGTCCGAGAGGGCTCGCGCTTGTCGCCGAACTCGCCGAGGGATGGATCACGACGGGCGGTGAGGACGACGGCACCGACGCGTGGTGGCGACACGTCGCGACCCTCTCGGCACGCCTCGACGAGGCGTGCGCGGCGGTGGGCCGAGCGCCAGGCGAGCTCGCACGCACCCTGTCGCTCGACTCCGAGGCCCGCACGAGCCTCGCGAGCGTCGACGCCTTCGAGGACGCGGTGGGCCGCGCGCGCGACCTCGGCTTCACCGACGTCGTCGCGCACTGGCCGCGCCCCGAGGGAATCTACGCGGCCGACGAGCGTGTGCTCGACGAGGTCGCCGAGCGGCTCGAGGCCCTCCGCTGACGGCGGGGCCGGGGCATCCGCCGCGATAGCCTGAACAGATGTCTGTGCCCCGTCGGAAGCCGCTCCTCCAGTGGGAGCCCCTGCCGTACCTCGTCGTGCTCGTGCTGCTCATCGCGACGGGCGGCGTTCGGCCCGATTCGCCGCCGTGGCTGTTCTGGCCCTTCATCGTGCTGCTCGTCGCCGCGCTCGCGTGGCTCATCGCCGGGCTGGTCAGCGGACGGCGTCGCGGCAACCCCGACCGGTGGGGCGATCTGCTGACGCTCCACGGGATCGAGCTGGTCGATGCACCGCATCTCGAACGCGCGGTGCGCCGGGTCGCCCCCGTCGCCGACACCCACCGGCACCAGTCGGCCATCGACCTGGCGCTGCTGCACGGCGGCGCCGACCAGGAGGCCGTGCTCGTGCCGCGCGCCAGTCGGTGGCTGTCACGGCGCTACCGCATCGGGGTGCAGCTCATCGGCGGGGGCACGCCCCGGCACGCCGGCTTCCTCGGCGATGCGGTGGATGCCACGTGGCGCGAGCTCCTCGACGGGCTCGCGACCGGGGGGCGCTACGTGAAGGTGCCCGCGCGCATCACCGGCGATTCGCGCCCGCACGGGGTCGAACTCGACCTCGGGGGGCTCGAGGTTCTCGCGAACGGTCGGTGATCGTGTGCCCGCGGATCAGGCGCCCGCGGCCTGCTGCGCCCGGTCGGCGTCCTGCGCCTCCTGCGCGTCGAGCTGCGCACGCACCTCGTTCATGTCGAGCGCCCGTACCTGCGAGACGAGTTCGTCGAGCATCGGGCGGGGGAGCGCACCGGCCTGCGAGAACACGCCGATGCCGTCCTTGAAGGCCATGATCGTCGGGATGGACGTGATGTTCATCGCGGCCGCGAGCTGCTGCTGGTCTTCGGTGTCGACCTTCGCGAAGGTGAAGTCGGGGTTCGCCTCGGAGGCGGCTTCGTAGTTCGGCGCGAACTGGCGGCAGGGCCCGCACCACTCGGCCCAGAAGTCGACGAAGACGGTGCCTCCCTCGAGGATCGTCTTCTCGAAGTTCTCCAGGGTGAGCGCGACGGTAGCCATTCGTCCAGCCTAGGCGACGCCGCTGAGCACCCGCCGGGTGTTCGCTGTCAGCGACCCGGGGACGGATCGGGCCGGGGCGGCACGCCGGGGGAGACGTTCGTCCGGAGTTTCGCCCACCCCCTTTCTCGGTACCGCCGCGCGCTCTATGCTCCCTTGCCAGGCGCCCAGATCGGGTGCCTGGTTGGAGGAAGACGATGAAGTCACCTGTAACACCGTCCCGCGGATTGGCGATCGCGACCGTCGCGGCGTTCGCCGTCGCCCTGTTCCCGGCAGGAGCGGCCACCGCCGCGCCGGCCGCGAAGTGCGACAACCGCAACAACAACACCATCTCCAAGCTGCTCGAATGCGTGAGCGGCGACGGCGCGATGGAGCACCTCGAGGCGCTGCAGTCGATCGCCGACGAGAACGGCGGCAACCGGGCCGCCGGCCTCCCGGGCTACGAGGCGAGCGTCGACTACGTCGTCGAGACGCTCGAGGATGCCGGCTGGAACGTCTCGATCGAGGAGTTCGCGTACGACTTCATCGGGGACTCGACGCTCGAGCAGTTGACCCCGGTACAGGCCGACTACCCGACCGGGGCATTCAGCGGAAGCGGTGCCGGCGACGTCACCGCAGCGGTCGTGCCGGTCGACATCAACCTCACGCCGCCGCGCGCCTCGTCGAGCGGCTGCGAGGAGTCCGACTTCGCCGGGTTCCCCGCAGGAGCGATCGCGCTCGTGCAGCGCGGCAGCTGCAACTTCGGCGACAAGGCGTTCTTCGCCGAGCAGGCGGGCGCCGTCGGCGTCATCATCTTCAATCAGGGCAACACGCCCGATCGCGAGGGCCTCGTTGTCGCCGACGCCTCGTCGCGAACCGACGGCACGCCGGTCGCGCACGGCATCCCGGTCGTCGGCGCGAGCTTCGCGCAGGGCGAAGCGCTCGCACAGGCGAACTCCACGGCGCACGTCTTCGTGCCGGCGCCCGACCCGCGTCCGCAGAAGAACATCATCGCCGAGCTCCCGGGCGCGAACGACGCCAACGTCGTGATGGCCGGCGCGCACCTCGACTCGGTGCGCGAGGGCTCGGGCATGAGTGACAACGGCAGCGGATCGGCGGCGCTCCTCGAGATCGCCGAGCAGATGTCGAAGGTGAAGCCGCAGAACACCGTGCGGCTCGCGTGGTGGGGTGCCGAGGAGGACGGCCTGCTCGGCTCGGCCGCCTACGTGGCCGCGCTCTCGCAGGCCGAGAAGGACGAGATCGCCCTGTATCTCAACTTCGACATGGTCGCCTCGCCGAACTACATGTTCATGACCTACGACGGTGACGAGTCGGGCTTCCCGGCGCCGGTGACGGTGCCCGAGGGGTCGGTCGAGATCGAGAAGCTGTTCGAGAGCTACTTCACGAGCGTCGGCGTGCCGTACGACGATGCGGAGTTCAGCGGTCGCAGCGACTACGAGGCGTTCATCTTGAACGGAATCGCCGCGGGTGGTCTGTTCACGGGCGCCGATGCGGAGAAGACCGCCGAGCAGCAGGCGATCTGGGGCGGCGAGGTCGACGAGATGCTCGACCAGTGCTACCACCAGAGCTGCGACGATCTCGACAACGTCGACCCGTATGCACTCGACGTGAACGTCGACGCGATCGCGCTGGCAGTGCTGGCGTACTCGTACACGACGGAGTCGGTCAACGGGGTCGCCGGTAAGAAGGTGCCTGGTGGGCTCGTCCTTCCGGCTCCCGCCGGCCCCGAGGGCACCGTCGGCAGCGACGGCGGCCACGCCCACGGCGACGTCGGGTAGCTCTGAGCGGAGCGCGGAGCGCGGAGCGCGGGGCGGGGGCGGGGTGCCCGATCGGCACCCCCGCCCTCGTCGCGTCGTGCGGCGTGCTCGGCGCAGCTCCGGCGGAGCCGCTCGGCGGGGCTGCCCGGCGGTGCGGTCGGAACGTCATGGTCGCAGAGCGCCCGGCAGCCGCTATCGTGAGGGTCGTGAGGGTCGTCAGGGCGATCGACGGGGCGAGAACGCTCGACGAGTCGCTGCCCGACCGCGACTGGCGGGCGCTTCCGTCGGGCACAGAGCGCACGATGTTCGCGGCGCCCAGCGGCCCGCTCGCGCGCATCGCCGTCGGGCCGGCCGACGGGCAACGCGTCGTGCTGGTACCGGGTGCGACGGGCTCGAAGGAGGACTTCGTCGTCATGATGCCGCTGCTCGCCGCCGCGGGGTACCGGGTGGAGTCGTTCGACCTCTCCGGCCAGTACGAGTCGCACGAGGCAGGCCCGTGGAACCTCGTGCCTCCGCGTGAACGCTACGAGCTGCGGCTCTTCCTCGATGACCTGATCGGGGTGCTCGACGACGGTGCGGGAGCGGCGCACGTCCTCGGCTACAGCTTCGCAGGAACGCTCGCGGGGCTCGCCCTGCTCGAACGGCCCGACCGTTTCGCGAGCCTGACGCTCCTGAGCTCACCGCCTCAACCCGGGCAGGCGTTCCGAGGGGTCAAACGCATCGGCGGGCTGAGCGGCTTCACGACGCCGAGGCAGGGCGCAGGGCTCATGCTGTGGGGCATCCGCAACAACCTCAACCGGGTGCCGCCTGGCCGACTCGCCTTCGTGCGCGAGCGGTTCGCGCTCACCCGGCGCGAGAGCGTCGACGACATCATCGCCCTGATGATGGCGACCCCCGACGTGCGCGCCGAACTCGCCGCGACATCCGTCCCGAAGCTCGTCGCCGTCGGCGAGCACGACCTGTGGCCGCACGCGCTGCACGAGCGCTCCGCTCGCGAGCTCGGCGCTCGCCTCGTGACCTACCCCACTGGGCACAGCCCCTGCGAGACGGCCCCGCACCAGCTGGTGCGCGACATGCTCGCGCTGTTCGAGGCGAGTCGGTCGGTCGCCGAGTGAGCGGATGCCGCGTCGCGGCGCCGGCCGCGAGGCATCCTCGTTCGCGGCGTGTCAGGCCGGCAGCGCGTCGTCGCCCTCCGCGTCGGACTCGGTCGTGACGTCGCGGAGCTCGGGCGACTCCCAGACCCAGGCCGGTGCCCTTCGCCGCTCGGCGCGGCGGGTGAGCGGCGGCCATTCGCGCGATTCGATCGACATGGTGTGGAACGCCATGCGCACTCGTCGCCAGAGCCCGGCCGCGGTGTCGAACGGCCGCGCAGAGACGCCGACGACGAGCCGCCGGTCGCGCACGACCGTCATGCCGGGCTGCATCCACCAGGCGAGGTCGAGGTCGTCGTGCACGTCGGCGCGGTCGCGGTGCACGAGGTGCCCGAGTCGTTGCCAGGCGTCGGCCCGGATGGCGTAGTTCGATCCGAAGATCGGCGGGTGGCCGAGCAGGCCGCCGATCACGGTGAAGTAGCCGCCGATGTAGAGGTTGCGCGCGATCCACCGGACGGCGGCAGTGCGTCCGTAGAATCGGCCGCCGTTCGTGACGACGGTCGGTCGGTCCCTCTCGGCCATGCGCCGCTCGATCTCGGCGAGCCAGTCGGGTGCCGGCACGGAGTCGGCGTCGAGCCGGGCGATGATCTCGCCCCTCGCGGCGTCGAAGCCGGTCGCGGTCGCGGGCCAGATGCCGCGCCGGGGCTCGAGGAGGACCCGGGCGCCCGCTGCGCGCGCCACCGCACCCGTGTCGTCGGTCGAGCCGTTGTCGACGACGATGATCTCGTCGGCGGGGCGCGACTGCACGGCCATCGCGTCGAGGCACGCGAGGAGGAAGTCCGCGTCGTCGAGACACGGAATGACGACCGAGATCGTGCTCATCGGGCCGAGTGTATCGCCGTGGCCGTGCGTCCGGGCAGAGCGGGGAATATCGTGAGGACCGCCGCGGTTGGACGAGATATATGCAAACGCATAGACTCTACCTATCATCGGATGAGCTCAGGAGCAGCTGCAATGCAATTCGGAATCTTCACCGTCAGCGACATCACCGCCGACCCGACTACCGGGCGCACGCCGACCGAGGCCGAGCGCATCACGGCCACCGTGGCGATCGCCAAGCGCGCCGAAGAGGTCGGCCTCGACGTCTTCGCGCTCGGCGAGCACCACAACCCGCCGTTCTGGTCGTCGTCGCCGACGACCACCCTCGCCTACATCGCAGGCCAGACCTCGACGCTGCAGCTCTCGACCGCGACGACGCTCATCACCACGAACGACCCGGTGAAGATCGCCGAGGACTACGCGATGCTCCAACACGTCTCGGGCGGCCGCGCCGACCTCATGCTCGGACGCGGCAACACGGGCCCCGTCTACCCCTGGTTCGGCCAGGACATCCGACAGGGCCTGCCGCTCGCCGTCGAGAACTACGAACTGCTGCACCGCCTCTGGCGAGAAGACGTCGTCGACTGGTCGGGCAAGTTCCGCACCCCGCTTCAGGGGTTCACCTCGACGCCCCGCCCGCTCGACGGAGTGCCGCCGTTCGTGTGGCACGGCTCGATCCGTACTCCCGAGGTCGCCGAGCAGGCCGCGTTCTACGGCGACGGATTCTTCGCGAACCATGTGTTCTGGCCCGCCTCGCACACCCAGCGGATGGTCGCCCTCTACCGCCAGCGCTACGAGCACCACGGCCACGGCGCGGCCGCTCAGGCGATCGTCGGCCTCGGCGGCCAGGTGTTCATGCGCCGCAACTCGCAGGACGCGGTGCGCGACTTCCGTCCGTACTTCGACAACGCTCCCGTCTACGGGCACGGCCCGAGCCTCGAGGAGTTCACGCAGCAGACTCCGCTGACCGTCGGCAGCCCCCAGGAGGTCATCGACAAGACGCTCGGGTTCCGCGACTACGTCGGCGACTACCAGCGTCAGCTGTTCCTCATCGACCACGCGGGTCTCCCGCTCAAGACCGTGCTCGAGCAGCTCGACCTGCTCGGCGAGGTCGTCGCGGTGCTGCGCGAGGAGTTCGCGAAGAACCGCCCCGCCGAGGTGCCGGATGCCCCGACGCACGCCTCGCTCGTCACTGCGAAGTACGGCGACGCGGCCCCCCGGCAGGCGACGCCGAACGCCAACCGCGGTGACAATCTCACGGTCGGCTCGCCCTACCAGGACACCGAGACGGTCGACGCGCAGGAGAAGCCGCAGTCCGGATCGGCCTTCGGCCCCGCCGCGACCCGTCAGGGGGCGACCCGATGACCGCCAAGAAGATCGTCGTCGTCTCGGCAGGGCTGTCCACCCCCAGCTCGACCCGTCAGCTCGCCGACCGGCTCGCCGCCGACGCCGTCTCCGCGCTCGCCGAGCGCGGCGTCGAGGCCGAGGTGCGCACGTTCGAGCTCCGCGAGCTCGCGCACGACATCACGAACCACCTGCTGCTCGGCTTCGCCCCGCCCAGGCTCGAGGAGGCGCTCGACGCGATCGCGTCGGCCGACGGCCTCATCGCCGTGACGCCGATCTTCACGACGAGCTACGCGGGCCTCTTCAAGTCGTTCATCGACGTGATCGACCCGCAGGCGCTCACCGACCTGCCCGTGCTCATCGGGGCCACGGGCGGCACGCCACGGCACTCGCTCGCGATCGATTACGCGATCCGGCCGCTCTTCACCTACCTTCACGCGGTGCCCGTGACGACCGGGGTCTTCGCGGCGACGAGCGATTGGGGCGGCTCGGAGGGCGACGGCGTGCGTTCGCTGCCCGACCGGATCTTCCGCGGGGCGGAGGAGTTCGCCGACCTCGTCGAGCGCACCGACCGCTCGCAGCTCGTGAACGATCCGTTCCAGCTCGACCGTCCGTTCGGCCATCTCATCGGAGGCCTTGCGGGGGAGTAGCAGTGGGCCGTCCTGCGTCCCTGCGTTCGCGCGCGGCACCCAGTCCTGCGTGCGGGCCCCAGTTCTGGGGGTATAGGTGAGGAATCATCAGGTATTGCTGAAGGCGGCCTGACGGCGGGCGTACGCTCGCAATCGGGACGCGGTCTCATGACCGCGAACACCGCGCGCATTCCGATCGGGGGGGGACGAGGTCTCGCGGGTCGACGACGGCCGGGTCGCCGATTTCGAAACCCGATCGGAAGGATCCAACATGTCCATTCGCAAGGCCTTGGTCGCGCTCGCCGCGGCCGCCGCGCTCGTGCTCGCCGGCGCGGGCCCGGCCATGGCGGGCGGCAGCCCCCACTTCATCAAGAGCGCGACGAGCGCGTCGGCCGACGGCGTGAACGTCGTCGTGCAGTTCAAGGAGGCCGGCTTGTCGTCGGGCTCCGTCGAGACCGTCCAGGCGACGGCGCACCTCGACGCCACTTACCAGTGCATCAACAACGGCGGCAACAACCCGAGCGATCCGAAGAAGACGACCGTCTCGGCCGACGTCTCGGAGAGCGGCGCCTTCACCGCGGGCAAGAACGGCAACCTCGTGGGCATGCTCTCGCTGTCGCCGCCCGCAGCCGCCGACGTGCTCGACTGCCCGAACGGCCAGACCTCGACGCTGACCGCGGTCACGTGGTCGAACGTCAGGGTCGACGATCTGACGAGCGGCGCCTCGATCATGCTGAAGGGCACGTTCAGCTCGGGCTCCCCGGTCTGATCGGTGCGCGCGCACGAACCCGGCGGGGGAGCGATCGCGTCTCCGCCGGGTTCGTACTGCGGTGCGCGGTGCCCGAGACGTCAGTCCTCGAGCACGAAGGTCACCTCGAGGGTGACCGACCAGGCCGTGATCCGCCCGTCGGCCGCTTCGACCTTCTGCTCCTTCACCCACGCTCCAGTCACATTGCGGAGCGTCTCCGCCGCGCGGGCGACCCCGGCGGCGACGGCGTCGTCGAAGCTTTTCTCGGAGCGGACGGTGATGGTCGTGACACGTGCGACGGAAGCCATGATGTTCCCCCTTGAACGTCGGAATGGTGCGTACCACCTCCATCCAACGCCCACGGCCGCCCGATGTCCAGACCGAGGCTCAGCCGCTCTTGCGGCGGAACTCGCGCTTGTGCGAGGCGGGGCCGTGCGCGTCCTGCGCCTGGCCGCCGCCGTCGAGGTGTGCTTCGCCCTCGCGGCGCTTCGACGCGTTGTTCTTGCGGTCGAGCGCTTCACGGAACTTGCGCTTGGTCTCCTCGGAGGCGCTGGGAGTCGTCTGCTCGTCGGAAGTCATGCCCTCGAGTCTGGCACGGATGCCGCGCGGTGCGCGCCGCGACGAGGCGTCACTCGCGGGACATCCGCAGTTCACCGGCCGAAAACGGGCCCTCTGCTAGCATTGTGAGCGGTTGCCCGTGCATTCGCCCGGGCGATCACTGGAGCAGGCCGGCAGGAAGCTGGTCCCCTGTGGTGGATCACCGAGGGTCTCGAGACGCGCTCCGCGCTCCTCGACCGACGATCGGTGGACTTCTACTGGTGGCCAGCGTGAACGCAAGCTCTTGCGATTCGTAATGCCTGTTCCTGCTCCTTCGTATGAGTCGTGCCCACACGGGGTGCGACGGTAAACAAAGGAGAGGCCTCTTGGAAGGTCCTGAAATCACGTTCGCCGAGACCGTCATCGACAATGGCAAGTTCGGCACCCGCACCATCCGCTTCGAGACCGGCCGCCTCGCGCAGCAGGCGCAGGGCTCGGCGGTCGCCTACATCGACGAAGAGACCATGCTGCTCTCGGCGACCTCCGTCTCGAAGCAGCCGAAGGAGCACTTCGACTTCTTCCCGCTGACGATCGACGTCGAAGAGCGCATGTACGCCGCGGGCCGCATCCCGGGCTCGTTCTTCCGTCGCGAGGGCCGCCCCTCGACCGAGGCGATCCTCACCTGCCGTCTCATCGACCGCCCCCTGCGCCCCTCGTTCGTCGAGGGCCTCCGCAACGAGGTGCAGGTCGTCGTCACGGTGCTCGCCATCGAGCCCGACGAGCTCTACGATGTGCTCGCCATCAACGCCGCCTCGCTCTCGACCCAGCTCTCGGGCCTTCCGTTCTCCGGCCCCGTGGCCGGCGTGCGCGTCGCGCTCATCGACGGCCAGTGGGTCGCGTTCCCGAAGCACTCGCAGCTCGCGGACGCCGTGTTCAGCATGGTCGTCGCGGGTCGTGTCGTGACCGAGGCCGACGGCACGCACGACGTCGCGATCATGATGATCGAGGCCGAGGCGACCGACAACGCGTGGAACCTCATCCAGGGCGGCGCCGTCAAGCCGAACGAAGAGGTCATCGCACAGGGCATCGAGGCGTCGAAGCCGTTCATCAAGCAGCTCGTCGAGGCCCAGGAGCAGGTCGCGAAGACCGCCGCGAAGCCGACCGCCGACTACCCGACGTTCCCGCCGTACCAGCCTGAGACGAAGGCCGTCGTCGAGGCGTTCGCCCTCGAAGAGCTCAAGGGCGTCTACCAGATCGCCGGCAAGGTCGAGCGTCAGGACGCCGACGACGCGCTCAAGGCTCGCGTCAAGGAGCACGTCATCGCCAAGATCGAGGCGGGCGAGCTCCCCGAGCCCGCGATCGCCGAGATCTCCGCCGCCTACAAGTCGGTGACCAAACACGTCGTGCGCTCGCGCGTCCTCGAAGAGGGCGTCCGCATCGACGGCCGCGGCCTCGCCGACATCCGCCCGCTCGATGCAGAGGTCCAGGTCGTGCCGCGCGTGCACGGTTCGGCGATCTTCCAGCGCGGCGAGACCCAGATCCTGGGCGTCACCACGCTGAACATGCTGAAGCTCGAGCAGCAGATCGACTCGCTTTCGCCGGTGACGAAGAAGCGCTACATGCACAACTACAACTTCCCGCCCTACTCGACGGGTGAGACGGGTCGGGTGGGTTCGCCCAAGCGCCGCGAGATCGGCCACGGCGCGCTCGCCGAGCGTGCGCTCGTGCCGGTGCTGCCGACCCGTGAAGAGTTCCCCTACGCCATCCGTCAGGTCTCCGAGGCGCTCGGCTCGAACGGCTCGACCTCGATGGGCTCGGTCTGCGCGTCGACCCTGTCGCTGCTGAACGCCGGCGTGCCGCTCCGCGCACCCGTCGCGGGCATCGCCATGGGCCTCATCTCCGACACCGTGAACGGCGAGACCCGCTACGCGGCGCTCACCGACATCCTCGGCGCCGAAGACGCGCTCGGCGACATGGACTTCAAGGTCGCCGGCACCAGCGAGTTCGTCACCGCGATCCAGCTCGACACGAAGCTCGACGGCATCCCCGCCTCGGTGCTCGCCGGCGCGCTGACGCAGGCGAAGGACGCCCGCACGACGATCCTCGCCGTGCTGAACGCCGCGATCGACGCGCCCGACGAGATGGCGCCGACCGCGCCCCGCGTCATCAGCGTGCAGATCCCGGTCGACAAGATCGGCGAGCTGATCGGCCCCAAGGGCAAGACGATCAACGCCATTCAAGACGAGACCGGCGCCGATATCTCCATCGAGGAGGACGGCACCGTCTACATCGGCGCCGTCGACGGCCCGTCGGCCGAGGCCGCCCGCGCCCAGGTCAACGCCATCGCCAACCCGACGAACCCCGAGGTCGGCGAGCAGTTCCTCGGCACGGTCGTGAAGATCGCCGCCTTCGGCGCGTTCATCTCGCTGCTCCCGGGCAAAGACGGACTGCTGCACATCAGCGAGGTGCGCAAGCTCGCCGGCGGCAAGCGTGTCGAGAACGTCGAAGACGTTCTGGGCGTCGGCCAGAAGATCCTCGTCGAGATCACGAAGATCGACGACCGCGGCAAGCTCTCGCTCGCCCCGGTGCTGGCGGAAGACGCGGACTCCGAGGGTCGCGGCGCGACCGGTGAGCACGCCGAGGCTCCCGCCGAGGGCGCCGACGACGAGTAGTCGTCGAGTCTGAGACGCATGATGCCCCGCCCACTCGGGCGGGGCATCCTGCGTTGCCGAGGTCTCGCGGATCGCCCCGCGCCACCGAATCGGAGATCTGCACCGGTTCGGCTCGATCCGGCGGAATCACCCGATCAGGTGGCGATCTCCGATCTTGTGGCGGAGCTTCTGCCACGGTCGGCGTCTCGGAGCAGGCGGATGTTCGCCCGGCCGAGCAGCGCGTCGCGCTCGGCGAGGACCTGCCGCGCGGGCCTCGAACCGGCCGAGCTGGCGGTCACGGTCGCCTCGACGGCTCGCAAGCTGTGGATTCGCACTCGCAGCGGGCGAGCGACTTCAGCGCGTCGTCGACATCACGTGGTTTCTCTGCAACCGGAGAAGGCGCTCAGCGCCCGAGCAGCGGCCCCAGGCGGTAGGGGATGAGCTCGCCCATCGCGAGGGATGTCTCGGTTCGCTCGACGCCGTCGATCGCGAGGATCTCGCCGTCGATGCGGAACAGGTCGTGGGCATCGCGGCACACCACCCGCACGAGCAGGTCGATCGACCCCGAGAGGCCGTGCGCCTGGATGACCTCGGGGATCGCGGCGATCAGGTCGACGACCTCGCCGAGCAGTTTCTGGCGCACGTGCACCGCGATGAACGCCTCGATCGGGTAGCCGAGCGGAGCGGGGTCGATGCTGCGCTCGAACGAGAGGAACGCGCCCGACGACTCGAGGCGGGCCATCCTCGCCTGCACCGTGTTGCGCGAGAGTCCGAGGCGGTCGGCGAGTGCGACCACCGTCGCACGCGGATCGGGCGAGAGGGCCGAGAGCAGCGCTCGATCGACGGCGTCGTAACCGGTCATAACGCCACACGATAGCACCGTGCCGCCGGGCGGGGCTTGGCAACATGCTCAATGCGTCCACGCTTGCTTGAGCTGAGTGACCGATCGACGTACGCTCACGGTATCCGGCAGAGACGCCGGTGCGGGCTGCCCACGAAGCGGGCCCGCTGAGAGCGAGGATCGACGATGACCCCATCCGACCGAGACGCCACCGGCCTCCTGACACGCCCCGACCCCTTCGTGCAGCTGATCACCCCCACGGGTGAGCGGGTGCGCAACGCCGAGTACGATCCGTGGGTCGCCGACGTCGACCTCGAGGTGCTCGGCCGTCTCTACCGCGACATGGTGGTGGTGCGCCGCATCGACACCGAGGCCACCGCGCTGCAGCGGCAGGGCGAGCTCGGTCTGTGGCCGCCGCTCGTCGGACAGGAGGCCGCCCAGATCGGCTCGGCCCACGCGCTCCGCGACGACGACTTCGTGTTCTCGAGCTACCGCGAGCATGCGCTCGCATGGCACCGCAGGGTGGCTCCCGCCCAGCTGCTGAGCGTCTGGCGCGGCACGGCGGCTTCGGGCTGGAACCCGTACGAGCACAACATGGCCGTGCCGCAGATCATCATCGGCGCGCAGGCGCTGCACGCCACGGGCTACGCGATGGGGCTCCGCTGGGAGGGGTCCGACGCCGCCTCCATCGCCTACTTCGGCGACGGCGCGACGAGCGAGGGCGACGTGAACGAGGCGCTCGTCTTCGCCTCGAGCTTCGACGCCCCCGTCGTCTTCTTCTGCCAGAACAACCAATGGGCGATCTCCGAGCCGGTCGGCCTCCAGTCCAAGCAGGCGATCGCGCGTCGTGCCGACGGCTTCGGCATGCCCGGCCTCCGCGTCGACGGCAACGACGTGCTCGCCGTGCTCGCGGCGACCCGCTTCGCCCTCGACCGCGCCCGCCGCGGCGAGGGGCCGAGCCTCATCGAGGCCGTCACCTACCGGATGGGGCCGCACACGACCGCCGACGACCCGAAGCGGTACCGCGGCGACGCAGAACTCGCCGAGTGGCGCGAGCGCGACCCCATCTCCCGCGTGCTCGCCTACCTCGACGGCTCGGGCGTCGACATCGCGGGTCTCGAACGCGAGGCCACCGCCGAGGCCGACCGGGTCGCCGCCGAGCTTCGTGCCGCGATCACGACCCTCGGCGACCCCGAGCCGCTCAGCGTGTTCGACCACGTCTACGCCGAGCCGAACAGCCACCTCGAGCGCCAGCGCGCGAACTACGCGCGCTACCTCGCGATGTTCGACGAGCCGGGCGAGCGCGAGACGCCGGCCGCAGGCGCCGCGCCCGAGGCATCCAGCAGCACCGAAGGAGGCGTGCGATGACGCAGCTGACGCTCGCCAAGGCCCTGAACGCCGGTCTCCGGCGCGCCCTCGCCGACGACGACAAGGTCGTGCTCATGGGTGAGGACATCGGCACTCTCGGCGGCGTGTTCCGCGTGACCGACGGGCTGAAGGCCGAGTTCGGCGCGAATCGCGTCGTCGACTCGCCGCTCTCGGAGGCCGGCCTCATCGGCACGGCGGTCGGGCTCGCGTACCGCGGGTTCCGGCCGGTCGTCGAGATCCAGTTCGACGGCTTCATCTACCCCGGGTTCGACCAGATCGTCGCCCAGGTCGCGAAGCTGCACTACCGTTCACGCGGCACGGTGAAGATGCCCATCACGATCCGCGTGCCGTTCGGCGGGGGCATCGGTGCGGCCGAGCACCACTCGGAGTCGCCCGAGGCGTACTTCGCACACACCGCGGGCCTGCGGGTCGTGGCCTGCTCGAACCCCGCCGACGCGTACGTCATGCTGCGGCAGGCGATCGCGAGCGACGACCCGGTGCTGTTCTTCGAGCCGAAGCGCCGCTACCACGTGAAGGGCGAGGTCGACGAGTCGGCGAGCCTCGCCGACGCACCTCCGATGGGCGTCGCGGCGACGCTCTCGCGCGGCAGCGACGTCACGCTCGTCACCTACGGCGCGCTCGTGCAGACGGCGAGGGATGCCGCGACCGCGGCCGAGGAGGAGGGCATCTCCCTCGAGGTGATCGACCTGCGTTCGCTCGCCCCGATCGACTACGCGCCGATCGAGGCGTCGGTGCGGCGCACCGGCCGGCTCGTGATCGCGCACGAAGCGGGCCAGCAGGGCGGCATGGGCGCCGAGATCGCCGCGTCGATCACCGAACGCTGCTTCGAGTTCCTCGAGGCGGCGCCGGTGCGGGTCACGGGCCACGACATCCCGTACCCGCCGGCGAAACTCGAGCGTCATCATCTGCCCGACCTCGACCGGATCCTCGACGGCGTCGATCGCGCTCTCGGCCGCCCGAACTCGTTGAGCGGGGTGGAGGCGTGACGATGATCCGCGACTTCCCGCTGCCCGACCTCGGTGAGGGGCTCACCGAGTCCGAGATCGTCGCCTGGCGCGTCGCCGTGGGCGACCGCGTCGAACTCAACCAGATCATCGCCGACGTCGAGACCGCGAAGGCCGTCGTCGAGCTGCCCTCTCCGTACGCGGGCGTCATCACCGCCCTGCACGCGGCCGAGGGGGAGACGATCGATGTCGGTGCACCGCTGTTCTCCTGCGACACCGGCGAGCCGGCGGGTGCGCTGACAGACGAGGCGGATGCCACGGGGCGGGGGCCTGCGGTGGAGGACGCCGCGGCGGATGCGCCAGCGGCGCCCGAGCCGACGGCCGGTGGCGCTGACACGTCGCGCGAGGCCGCGCCCGGCCCGAATCTCGTGGGTTACGGAGCCCGCGACGAGGGCGGGCCGAAGCGCCGGGCGCGTGGGCGCGCAGTCTCGGTGGCCGAACCGAGCACTGCCGCCGTCGAGCCGGCCGCCGCCGAGGCGATCATCGCCGAGCGACCGCGCTCGACCCCGCCGGTGCGCAAGCTCGCACGCGACCTCGGGCTCGAACTCGAAGGTGTCGCGGGCACCGGCCCGCGCGGCCTGATCACGCGAGACGATGTCGAGCGCGCGGCCTCCGCGGCGGAAACGGGCGGTCCCGCGCCCGCCGCGGCGCTGCGCGCGGAAGCCGACGCCGCCGCGCCGCGACCCGCGACGGGGTCCCGGCCCGCCGAGACCCGCATTCCGATCAAGGGCGTGCGCAAGCACACCGCCGCGGCGATGGTGCGCAGTGCGTTCACGGCGCCGCACGTGACCGAGTTCCTGACGATCGACGTCACCGAGACGATGGAGCTCGTGCGCGGCCTCCGCGAGGACCGCGCGCTCGCCGCCCATCGCGTGACGCCGCTCGCGGTCGTCGCGAAGGCACTCTGCATCGCCGCGCGGCGCACGCCCGAGGTGAACGCCCGGTGGGACGAGGAGGCGCAGGAGATCGTGCAGTTCGCCGGGGTCAACCTCGGCATCGCGGCGGCGACCGAACGCGGACTCGTCGTGCCGAACATCCCCGGCGCAGACGGGCTCACCCTGCTCGAGCTCGCCGACGCGATCACCGCGCTGGCCGAGACGGCCCGCTCGGGCCGAACGAGCCCGTCGGCGCTCGCGGGCGGCACCATCTCGATCACGAACATCGGCGTCTTCGGCATCGATGCGGGCACGCCGATCCTGAACCCGGGAGAGGCGGCGATCCTCGCGATGGGGGCCGTGCGCCGGCAGCCGTGGGAGCACCGGGGCGAGATCGCGCTCCGCGAGGTCATGACGTTGAGCCTCTCGTTCGATCACCGCCTGGTCGACGGCGAGCAGGGCTCGCGCTTCCTCGCCGACATCGGCGCGGTCCTCCGCGAGCCGGGTCGCGCGCTGACGATGATGTGATCGCGCGACGCGGGGCCGTCCCCAGGCCGACCTCGCCTACCTCGCCCCGCTCCCGCCGCCCCTCCTTCCACCGAGTCGCCAAGAAGTGCTCGAAACCCAACCCGGAAGGACGGTTTTCGGCGACTCGACGGGCGTCGGGGCGGGTAGAGGAGGATGATGGCGGTATGAGCGACCCGCGGCGCATCCTCACCCCGGCCGAGACGGCCGACGAGCTGGCGGGCACGGCCTTCGTGCACACCGGTGACCGGCTCGACGGCACCTACCGCACCGACGACTTCGCGAGCGCCGTCGAGCTCCTCGACGAGGTTGCGCTCATCGCCGACGCGCTCGACCACCACCCCGACGTGCGGCTCGGCTGGGGGCGCATCGCCTTCGAGCTGAGTTCGCACGACGTCGGCGGCGTCACGTCTCGCGATATCGAACTCGCCCGGCGCATCGCCGCGCTCGCCGACGGGCAGGGCGCGCGGCCCGGCAACTGACCAAGCGGGTGCGTGCAGCGAATCGTGCGGGCGCTCCCGTCGCCGCGCGACGACGAGGCATCCACCCGCTCGGACTCGTCAGCCGAGCCGGTAGACCCGCTCTTCGATCTCGGCCTCGCGGGCGTTCGCGTAGCCCTGCTCGGTGCCGATGTGCTCGAAGCCGAGCTTCTCGAGCACGGCGATCGATCCGGCGTTGTCGGCGGCGACGCGGGCGCGCACCGGGCGCTCGTCGAGTACGTCGAGCAGGAGGTGCACGGCGCGCGTCGCGATGCCGCGGCCCCACTGCGCGCGGTCGACCCAGCACGTGATCTCGGGGGCGCCCTCGTCGTACCAGCGAGCGACGCTGCCCACGATCGCGCCGTCGGCGCGCACGGTGCGGGCGTCCACGGCGGGGTCGTCGAGCAACCTGCGCCAGTGCGCGTCGAACATGGCACGGTCGCTCGGATCGGGCGGGGTGAAGGCCGCCATCCGGACCGCGACCGGGTCCTGTTCGATCAGGAACAGTGCATCGAGATCGCCGTCGCGGGTCGCGCGCAGCGTCACGACATGAGGCTCGCCCATGCCATCTCCTCCAGGATGCCGCGGACAGCGCCGTCGGCAGGTCGGCGCCCGGGGATGCGGGCGCTGTGCGGAGTGGAGTTCAGGAGGCCGAAGGCGGCGTGTGCCCTGACCCTGAGCTCCGCCTCGGCCCGATCGGGCCGGAGTCGGGAGAGCACGTCGACCCAGTGCTCGACGTAGCGGCGCTGGAGGAGGCGTACGTCGTGGCGCGCACCCGCGTCGAGCTGCTCGAGTTCGCGATCCTGCACGAGGATGACGTCGGCGTCGCCGAGGGCGAAGTCGACGTGGTGCGCGATGAGCGCGCGCAGCGAGTGTTCGGGGTCGGATGCCTCGTCGACCACCCGCTCGGCTCCGTCGAGGAGGGCCCGGCTCGCGCCCTCGAGGATGGCCGCGAGCACAGCGGCCTTGCCGGCGAAGTGGCGGTAGACGGCCGGCCCGGAGACGCCGACCGCGGTGCCGAGGTCTTCGATGGTGACGCCCGCGTAGCCGCGTTCGGCGAAGAGCGTCGCGGCGGCGGCGAGGATCGCGGCACGGCGGTCGGCCTTCTGCCTGCCTCGCTCGGTGAGCGACGCCGAGGCGGGTGCGACGGTGGTGGGTGCGGTCGCGGTGGGCTCGACGGAGGCGGGTGCGGTCGCGGTGGGTGCTGCTGGGCTGCTTGCCATCTCGGTTAACGCTCGCTAACATCGGGAATCGAGTTAGTGCACACTAACCGAAACCAGGTGCCCGCGGCAAGGGGGCGCGCCGTCGACGACGACGGACCGAGCGAGACGAGCTGAGCCCATGGGCATCCTGCACACGCAGATCGACCCCGACGGCGACACCGGGCGGGCGAATGCCGGCGCTCATGCCGAACTGGCTGCCGAGCTTCGCCGACGACTCGCTGCGGCCGCACTGGGCGGGCCCGAGGCATCCCGCGACCGTCATGTCGCCCGCGGCAAGCTGCTGCCCCGCGACCGTGTCGAGCGCCTGCTCGACGAGGGCAGCCCGTTCCTCGAGCTCGCGCCGCTCGCCGCCGACGGCCTTTACGGCGACGACTCGCCTGGCGCCGGCATCATCACGGGCATCGGGCTCGTGCACGGCCGACCCGTCATGGTCGTCTGCAACGACGCCACCGTGAAGGGCGGCACCTACTATCCGATGACGGTGAAGAAGCATCTGCGCGCGCAGGAGGTCGCGAAGGAGCACCGGCTGCCGTGCGTCTACCTCGTCGACTCGGGCGGCGCGTTCCTGCCCCTCCAGGACGAGGTGTTCCCCGACCGCGAGCACTTCGGTCGCATCTTCTACAACCAGGCGCAGCTCTCGTCGATGCGCATCCCGCAGCTCGCGGCCGTGCTCGGCTCGTGCACCGCCGGCGGTGCCTACGTGCCGGCGATGAGCGACGAGACCGTGATCGTGCGGAACCAGGGCACCATCTTCCTCGGCGGCCCGCCCCTCGTGAAGGCCGCGATCGGCGAGGTCGTCACGCCCGAGGAGCTCGGCGGCGGCGAGCTGCACTCGCGCACCTCGGGCGTCGTCGATCACCTCGCCGAAGACGACGAGCACGCCCTCGAACTCGTGCGCGACATGGTCGCGACGCTGCCCGCGCAGGCGCCGCGTGCCTGGGCGGTGCGCGAACCCCGCGACCCCGCCGTCGACCCCGCGGGGCTCACCGCGGCCGTGCCGGTCGACGTGCAGCAGCCCTACGACGTGCGCGAGGTCATCGCGCGGCTCGTCGACGCCAGTGAGTTCGCCGAATTCAAGCCCGACTACGGCGACACGCTCGTCACAGGCTTCGCGCACCTCGACGGCCACCCGGTCGGCATCGTCGCGAACAACGGCGTGCTGTTCAGCGAGTCGGCGATGAAGGGCGCGCACTTCATCGAGCTCTGCGACCAGCGCGGCATCCCGTTGCTGTTCCTGCAGAACATCTCGGGCTTCATGGTCGGCCGCGACGCCGAGGCGGGCGGTATCGCCAAGCACGGCGCGAAGATGGTCACCGCCGTCGCGACGACGAGGGTGCCGAAGCTCACCGTCGTCATCGGCGGGTCGTTCGGCGCCGGCAACTACTCGATGTGCGGGCGCGCGTACTCGCCGCGCTTCCTGTGGATGTGGCCGAACGCCCGCATCTCGGTGATGGGTGGAGAGCAGGCGGCGTCCGTGCTCGCGACGGTCAAGCGCGACCAGCTCGCGATGCGGGGCGAGACCTGGCCGGATGCCGCGGAGCAGGCCTTCAAGGATCCGATCCGCGCGCAGTACGACGACCAGGGCAGCCCGTACCACTCGACCGCGCGGCTCTGGGACGACGGCATCATCGCGCCGGAGGACACGCGCACCGTGCTCGCCCTCGCGCTCGAGCTCGCGAGCCGCACGCCGCTGCCCGAGTCCCGGTTCGGACTCTTCCGCATGTAGTCGGGTCGGGCTCCGGTGGTGTCGGGCCTCGGATGCCGCGGCGACGCGCCCGATCGCGCCCGATCGCGCCCGATCGCGCCGCGGTCTCGCCCCGATCGCGCCCGATCGCGCCCGATCGCGCCCGATCGCGCCCACAGCCCCTGCTGAGGAGCGGAGATCGGCCGTTCCGAGGACGGGCGGGGCCGCACGGGCCCTCGGATTCGCGGATCTCCTCACTCCGGCCGTTGCCTCGCGGCTCCTCCCCATGCGACGCACGGTTCGCATCGTCCACGGACGCGTGCGCACCCGAGATACTCGACCGAACCGCGTGCAGAGTCGATTGCATGAACAGTGCAATCGCGTTCGAGGCCGACACGACGACCGAACCCGTCGCCGTGTACACGAAGGCTGCGGGCGGGGTCGTGCGCACCCGGAACCTCATCAGAGCCGGGTACAGCAGATACCGGATCGACCGGGCGATCGCGCAGGGAAGCCTGACCCGGGTGCGCAAAGGGTGGGTGGCGGTCCCCGGCGCCGACGCGTACCTCGTGGCGGCGGCGCGTGCGGGGGTCGTGGTGTCCTGCATCACCGAGGCGCGGCGTCTCGGGCTCTGGGTGCTCGATGAGGACCGCCCGCATGTCGCCGCTCCGGCCCACTCGGGCTGCGTCTCACCGAGGGACGCGACGGTGCACTGGGCGAAGCCGCTCGTGCCGCGGCATCCCGATGCCCTCGTCGACCCGATCGAGAACGTGCTCGTGCTCGTTGCGATGTGCCAGCCGTTCGAAGCGGCCCTCGCGGTGTGGGAGTCGGCACTTCGTCAGGCGCTCGTCGAGCGCGATGCACTCGAACGGATGCCGCTGCCCACCGCCGCTCGGAACGTGCTCGAGCGTTCGCTCCCGTTCTCCGACTCGGGGCTCGAGTCGTTCGTCGTGCCACGGCTCGGGTGGATGAGGATCCCGCTCGTGCCTCAGGTCTGGATCGCGGGACATCGGGTCGACTTCCTGATAGGGGAGCGCCTCGTGCTCCAGATCGACGGCGGCCATCATGTCGGCGAGCAGCGGGAGTCCGACATCGATCACGATGCGCAGCTGATGCTGCTCGGCTATCACGTGATCCGGGTCGGTTACGGGCAGATCGTCGAGCGATGGCACACGGTTCAGGACCGACTCGTGCGCGCCGTGGCGCAGGGCCTGCATCACGCTCGCTGAGTTCGCGATTCCGCGGAGATCTGCACTCGCGAGGATGACCCGGTCCAGGCCCGCCCTCGAAGTCGCGGTTTCCCTCGTGTCGGCGGCGTGGGCTGGAGCATGCGGGTGATCGGCGGGGTGGGCGCACAACGTGCCCTGAGTCAGCGCCCGGTCGCAGCGCCCGGTCGCAGCGCCCGGTCGCCGCGCTCGCGTCGCCGCGCTCGCGTCGGCGTCGCGCTGAGGCGTCGCCCCTTGCGATTCCAGTTAGCGACCACTAACATCGAATCCAGTTAGTGCGCGTTAACTGATCTGCGCGCATCTCGAGCGCAGGGAGGCGCGGATGGGCACGGGCGACGCCGTCATCGAAGAACGACCGCCGCGCCCCTTCGACCGGGTTCTCGTGGCCAACCGCGGCGAGATCGCCGTGCGCGTCATCCGCACGCTGCGCCGCCTCGGCATCCGCGCGATCGCCGTCCACTCCGACGCCGACGCCGACGCGCCCCACGTGCGCCTCGCCGACGAGGCCGTGCGCATCGGGCCGGCCCCGGCCGCCGAGAGCTATCTCGACCCGGCGCGCATCATCGCGGCGGCGCGCGAGCGCGGCGCCCAGGCGATCCACCCCGGCTACGGGTTCCTCTCCGAGCATGCGGGGTTCGCCGCTGCATGTCGCGACGCCGGCATCGTGTTCATCGGTCCCGGCGTCGAGGCGCTCGAGGTCATGGGCGACAAGATCAGGGCGAAACTGCACGTCGCGGCATCCGGGGTGCCGATCGTGCCCGGTGTCGCCGACCCGACCCTCGACGACGCCGCGCTCGCCGCGGCCGCCGAGTCGGTGGGGTACCCCCTCCTCGTGAAGCCGAGCGCCGGCGGCGGCGGCAAGGGCATGCAGATCGCCCGCGATGCGCGCGAGCTCGCCGCCGCGATCCCCGCGGCCCGCCGCGTCGCGCTCGCCGCATTCGGCGACGACACGCTGCTGCTCGAACGACTGATCGAACGCCCGCGCCACATCGAGGTGCAGGTGCTCGCCGACGAGTTCGGCGGTGTCATCCACCTCGGCGAGCGCGAGTGCTCGCTGCAACGTCGCCACCAGAAGGTCGTCGAAGAGGCGCCGTCGCCGCTGCTCGACGAGGCGACGCGTGCACGCATCGGCCGGGCCGCGTGCGATGCCGCACGCAGCGTCGACTACCGCGGCGCCGGTACGGTCGAGTTCCTGGTGTCGGATGCCTCGCCCGAGGAGTTCTTCTTCATCGAGATGAACACCCGGCTGCAGGTCGAGCACCCCGTGACCGAACTCGTGACCGGCGTCGACCTCGTCGAGCAGCAGCTGCGCGTCGCGGCTGGCCAGCCGCTCGTGCTGCGCCAGGACGACGTGCACCTCACGGGCCACGCGATCGAGGCGCGCGTCTACGCCGAGAGCCCAGAGCGCGGCTTCCTGCCGTCGACCGGTGAGCTGCTCGTCTGGCGCCGGCCAGAGGGCGACGGGGTGCGCGTCGACGGCGGCATCCGCTCGGGCCAGCAGATCACCGCCGACTACGACCCCATGCTCGCGAAGGTCATCGCCTACGGTGCCGACCGCGCCGAGGCGCTCGCACGGCTCGACGCCGCGCTCGCCGACACGGTGGTGCTCGGCGTCGACACGAACCTCGCATTCCTCCGCCGGCTCCTCGCCGAACCGGCGGTGCAGCGCGGCGATCTCGACACGGGCCTCATCGACCGCATGCCGGATCACGTGTCCGACGAGGTCCCCGGCGACGTGCTCGCCGCCGCCCGTGCCGTACGCACCGCCGCGGCGATCGAGTCGGCTCGTGCGGCGGGCGGACACGCCTGGCAGCTCGCACGCGACTGGCGGGCGGGCGGGGCGAGCGACGCAGCGGCCGCAGGGTCCGGTGCCGGTACCGCGGGTGCCGGTACCGCGGTGGCGTCTGCAGATGCCACCGTCACCGCCACCGACGCCGACGGCGCGCTCTGGTTGCACACCCGTCTCGGCACCTGGCGCGTCCCCGAGGTAGACCGCCGTGCCGCACTCGACGCCCGTCTCGCGATGATCGAACGCGGGGGACTGGCCGACCCCGAGCTGCGCGCACCGATGCCCGGCACGGTCACCGCCGTGCTCGTCGCCGACGGCGACCACGTCGATCCGGGCGACGCCGTCGTCGCGATCGAGGCGATGAAGATGGAGCACCGCGTGACGGCGCCCGTCGCCGGCTTCGTGCGGCTCTCGGTCGCGCTGGGCGCGCAGGTGTCGCGCGACCAGCCCGTCGCCCGCGTCGAGCCCGGCACCGAGGCATCCGGCGCTGAGACCCCCGGCGAAGCCGAGGCTCCGGCGGAGAACATCCCGACCCCCGCATCGTCGGGCGCACCCCACGAGGGTGCGCACCCGAGAGCACCCCACCAGAAATGAGGAGCACGACGTGAGCACAGAGCTGAGCCCGGAAGAACAGCAGCTGTACGACATGGTCTGCGAGTTCGCCGACACGGTCGTCGCGCCGCAGTCGTACGAGGCCGACCGCACCCACACGCTCTCGATGGACGTCGTCGCACAGATGGGCGAGCTCGGGCTCTTCGGCCTGCCGTTCCCCGAGGAGGTCGGCGGCCAGGGCGGCGACTACCTGGCGCTGTGCCTCGCGATCGAGGCGCTCGCCCGGGTCGACCAGTCGATCGCGATCACGCTCGAGGCGGCCGTCGGCCTCGGCGCGATGCCGATCCACCGTCACGGCACCGACGAGCAGAAGGCCGAACTCCTTCCCGATCTCGTCGCGGGGCGCGCACTCGCCGGCTTCGGGCTGACCGAGTCGGAGGCCGGATCGGACGCCGGTGCCACCCGCACCACCGCGGTGCTCGACGGCGACGAGTGGGTGGTGAACGGTTCGAAGCAGTTCATCACCAATTCGGGCACGCCGATCACGCGGTTCGTCACGGTCACGGCGGTGACGGGCGAGCGCACCCGCTCCGACGGCTCGGTCTCGAAGGAGCTCTCGACGATCATCGTCCCGAACGGCACCCCGGGGTTCACGGTGGCTCCCGGCTACGACAAGTCGGGCTGGCGCGCCTCCGACACGCACCCGCTGACCTTCGACGACGTGCGCGTGCCCGCGGCGAACCTGCTCGGCGAGCGGGGCCGCGGCTTCGCGAACTTCCTGCGCACGCTCGACGAGGGTCGCATCGCGATCGCGGCGCTCGCGACCGGGGTCGCGCAGGGCTGCCTCGACGAAGCACTCGCGTATGCGAAGACCCGCAACGTCTTCGGGGTGCCGATCGCCTCGCACCAGTACATCGCCTTCACGATCGCGCAGATGCAGGCGCGCGTCTACACCTCGCGGCTCGCCTGGCACGACGCGGCGCGACGGGTCGACGCCGGGCTGCCGTTCAAAAAGGAGGCCGCGATGGCGAAGCTCGTCTCGAGCGACGCGGCGATGCTCAACTCGCGCGACGCCACTCAGATCTTCGGCGGCATGGGCTTCATGAACGAGAGCCTCGTGGCCCGGCACTACCGCGATTCGAAGATCCTCGAGATCGGTGAGGGCACGAACGAGGTGCAGCTCATGGTCATCGCGCGCGAGCTGGGTCTCGCGGGGTAGCGTTCGAGCAAGGATGCCGCGGGGCGCGCCCCGCGGCGGGAGGGAGCGGCGATGACCGGGGAATCGATCGGGCTGCCGGAGGTCCACCGCGAGGTGCTGCAGCGCGGGCTCTGGTTCGAGGAGTTCGAACCGGGCACCCGGTACCTGCATCGACCGGGTCGCACGGTGACCGAGGCCGACAACGTGCTGTTCACGACGCTGACGATGAACACGCAGTCGCTGCATCTCGACGCCGCATGGGCCGAGACGCAGCCGTTCGGCGAACGGCTGATGAACTCGATGTTCACGCTCGCGACGATCGTGGGCGCGTCGGTGGCGCAGCTCACGCAGGGCACGATCGTTGCGAACCTCGGCTTCACAGAGGTCGCGTTCCCGGCGCCGTTGTACCACGGCGACACGCTCTACAGCGAGACCGTCGTGGTCGAGGTGCGCGAATCCGCGTCGCGTCCGGGGCAGGGCATCGTCACGCTGCAGCACGTGGGGCGGAACCAGGACGGCGTCGAGGTCGCCCGCGCACGCCGCTCCGTCCTCATGTGGATGCGCGAGGCGGGGCAGCGGCAGACCGAGGCGCCGACGCCTCGGCGCGGCGCCGTGCATCGCGGGCGCGGCGATTCGGCCCCCTCGCCGCACGACGGCACCGACGAGGAGGAATGATGTCCGCGCATCCCCGCTTCCGATTCGGCCCGGCGATCCTCTTCTGCCCGGCCGACCGCCCCGAGCGCTACGCGAAGGCCCTCGACCGGGCCGACGCCGTGATCATCGACCTCGAGGACGCGGTCGCTCCCGACGCGAAGCACGCGGCGAGGGTCGCGCTCGTCTCGAGGCCGCTCGATCCCGAGCGGGTGATCGTGCGGGTGAACCCGGCGGACGGCGACGGCTTCGCCGACGACCTCGCCGCGCTCGCCGCGACCGACTATCGCACGGTGATGCTCGCGAAGTGCGAGGGCACCGCCGATCTCGTCGACCTCGCCGAGTTCGAGGTCATCTCGCTCTGCGAGACCGCGAAGGGGGTGCTCGCAGCGCCGGAGATCGCCGCGATCCCGAACGTGTCGGCGCTCATGTGGGGGGCCGAAGACCTCGTCGCCTCGCTCGGCGGGTCGTCGAGCCGGGCGGCCGACGGGGCGTACCGCGAGGTCGCCCGGCATGCGCGCTCGCGCGTGCTGGTCGCGGCCGGAGCGCACGGCGTCGCCGCGATCGACGCGGTGCACCTCGATATCGCCGACACCGATGGCCTCCGTGACGAGGCCGAGGATGCCGCGGCCGTCGGGTTCGCCGCGACCGCGTGCATCCACCCCGCGCAGGTGGAGGTCGTCCGTGCCGCGTACCGGCCGAGCGCCGAGCGGGTCGAGTGGGCGCATGCCGTCCTCGAGGCGGCCCGGAGCGAACGCGGGGTCTTCGCCTTCCGCGGGGCGATGGTCGACGCGCCGTTGCTCGCCCAGGCCGAGGCGGTCCTGCGCCGCGCGTGAGCGGGTTCGTGATGAAGGACGCCGACCCCCGATGAGGGCACGGATCCGGGCCGCTTCAAACGATTCGATAACAGTTCACCCCGTGTTGGGCCGTCAGTGCTCGAAACGGGGGACAGCATGCGTATTCTCGAACCCAATCCTGGGGAGGAGGGGACGGGTGGCGAGACGACACAGCTATCGGCCGGGCTCGGCGAGCGTTGCGGGGGCAGCGGTCGCCGAGATGGAGTTCGGCGACGTCGCGATCGAGGCCGGCGCAGCGGCATCCGGTGCGGCCCTGAACGGTGACCTCGCGCGCTCGCGAGTCGAGACGATCGCATCCAACCCGTTGTCGGGCCCGATCATCGTCCCCGCCCGCGTCGCCATCGGCGGCACGGGGCTCACGGCGCATCCGGTCGTACTGGGCGCGAGCACCTTCGGCTGGACGCTCGGGGCCGACGAGGCCTTCGCCGTGCTCGATCGTTTCGTCTCCGTCGGCGGCTCCCTCATCGACACCGCCGACAGCTACGTCGCCGGGCGCAGCGAGTCGATCATCGGCATGTGGATGGAGTCGAGGCGAACCCGCGACCGCGTCCGGGTCTTGACGAAGATCGGTCGTCACGCCGATGCCGCGGGCCTCGCACCCGCGCAGATCAACGCTGCGGTCGATGGGTCGCTCTCGCGGCTCGGCGTCGAACGCATCGACCTCGTGCACTTCCACGGCGAAGACCCCGATGTGCCCCTGGAGGAGAGCCTCGGCGCGATCGACGCGCTCATCGCGGCGGGCAAGGTCGGCGCGATCGGCGCCTCCGACTTCAGCCCCGAGCGCCTCATCGAAGCCAGGGTTCTCGCCGCCAACGGCCTGCCGCGGTTCGAGACGTACACGACTCGGTACAACCTCATGGAACGGCGCGCCTTCGAAGGGGCGCCCGAGCTCGTCGCCCACGCGCAGGGGCTCGCCGTGCTGCCGTACTTCGCGCTCGCGAACGGCTTCCTCGGCGGCCAGGTGCGCCGTCGGGCCGATGTCAGGCACGACGCTCGGGGGGCCCGCCAGGCGCGCCACCTCGGGCGCCGAGGGCACCGGGTGCTCGCCGCGCTCGACTCGGTGGCCTTCGCCCGCGGCATGCAGCCCGCCACGATCGCCCTCGCCTGGCTGCTCGCGAAGCCGACGGTGGCCGCGCCCGTCGCGAGCGCGACGAAGCCCGAACAGGTCGACGCGCTGGTCTCCGCTGCGGCGGTCGAGCTGACCCGTTCCGAACTCGTGGAACTCGACCGCGCCTCGGCGTGAACCCATCCCGTATTCGACGGGGGAGTGACATAGGCTGTTCAGGATGAACGGCGCCGTCCACCTCCCTCTCGGCCAGGCCGAGCTCTCCTTCGAGGCGACGGGCGGCTCGCGTGTGCGGCGTTCGGTGCTCCCATCGGGGGTGCGGGTGCTCAGCGAGCAGGTGCCCGGCAGTCGCAGTGTGACGATCGGCTTCTGGGTCGCGGTCGGCTCGCGCGACGAGCAGCATGCGGATGCCTCGGGGCCCGCGAGCCTCGGATCGACCCACTTCCTCGAGCACCTCCTGTTCAAGGGCACTCCGAGCCGCACCGCGCTCGACATCGCGATCGCCTTCGACGCGGTCGGCGGTGAGCACAACGCGCTCACGGCGAAGGAGTACACCTGCTACTACGCCAAGGTTCAAGACCGAGACCTGCCGATGGCGATCACCGTGCTCGCCGACATGTTCACCTCCTCGCTTCTCGACCCCGACGAGTTCGAGACCGAACGCGGCGTCATCCTCGAAGAACTCTCGATGGCCGGCGACGATCCGGCCGACGTCGCGAACGAACGCTTCTTCCAGGCCGTGCTCGGCACCCACCCGCTCGGCCGCCCGATCGGCGGCAACACCGGCACCATCCAAGCCGCCACCCGCGGCGCGGTCGCCGAACACTATCGGGCCAACTACCGCCCGCAAGACCTGGTGGTGAGCGTCGCCGGCGCGGTCGACCACGACGAGCTCGTCGCCGAACTCGGCCGTGCGCTCACCGCGGGCGGCTGGCGCCTCGACGAACCCGGCGAACCCGTCGCGCGCCGGGCCATCGTGCCCTCCGCGCTCGCCCCGGGGCATCCGCTGACCGTCGTAGAACGACCAACCGAACAGGTGAACCTGCTGCTCGGCGCGCCTGCGCTCGTCGCGACCGACGAGCGCAGGGTGACGATGAGCGTGCTCAACGCGATCTTCGGTTCGGGCATGTCGTCGCGGCTGTTCCAGCAGATCCGCGAGCGGCGCGGACTCGCGTACTCCGTCTACTCCTTCGCGCCGGCGTACTCCGATGCGGGGCTCTTCGGCATGTACGCGGGGTGCTCGCCCGCCAAGGCCGGCACCGTCGCCGAGCTCATGCGCGACGAGCTCGGGCGCCTCGCCCGTGACGGCGTGACGCCCGAAGAACTCGAGCGCGCAGGCGGCCAGCTCGCCGGCGCTTCGGCACTCGCGCTCGAAGACTCCGACACCCGCATGTCGCGGCTCGGGCGCTCAGAACTCACCCTCGGCGAATTCGTCGACCTCGACGAGGCGCTCCGGCGCGTCGCACGCGTCACCGTCGACGATGTGCAGGCCCTCGCGAGCGACCTCGCCGCCCAGCCGTTCTCGCTCGTCGCCGTGGGCGCGATCGACGAGTCGGCCTTCACCGGCGCAGCCGACCAGCTCGCGCCGAGCACCGACGTCGCCTGAGCGACGCGATCCCTACAGGAGCAGGCCCGTGACCCATCACCTCTACCTCGTGCGACACGGCGAGCAGATCGACGCCGAGCACGGCCTTCCCGACGGGCCGCTGTCGCCCCGCGGTCGCCGCCAGGCCGAACTCCTCGCCGAGCGCCTCGGCGGCATCCCCTTCGACCACGCCTGGCATTCGCCGCTGCAGCGGGCGAGCGAGACGGCCGAGATCATCGCGGCGAAGATGCCGGCGCTCGACCCCGAACCCTCGCCGTTGCTGTTCGACTGCATCCCATCGGGCCCCGCACCCGAGACGCCGAAGGTTTACGACCCGTTCTTCGGTTCGGTGACCGAGGAGGAGATCGAAGCCGGCAGCGCGCAGATGGCCGACGCCGTCGCCGAGTTCCTGCGGTCGCACCGCGAAGACCGCCATGAACTGCTCATCACGCACAACTTCGTCATCGGCTGGTTCGTGCGCGAGGTGCTCGGTGCCCCCGACTGGCGCTGGGTGTCGGTCAACCAGGCGAACTGCGGGTTGACCGTGCTCAGCCAGAGGCCGGGCCGCCCGTGGAGCCTCGTCTCGCACAACGACCTCGCGCACCTGCCGCCCGAGCTGCGCAGCGGGCTGCCCGAGCCGTACACGATCTGAGCGGTACGCCTCAGACCCGCTTGCCGAACCAGTCGGTCGCGTTCGGGTTGGCGTTGTAGGGCTCGACGGGGGAGTACCCGGCCGAGCGGTAGAGGCCGCCCGCGGCTTCGAGGTTCGCATTCGTGTCGAGCACCAGCTCCTGCGCGCCGTACTCGACGGCGCGGCGCTCGAGCTCTTCGAGCAGGCGACGGCCCTCGCCGCGGCCGCGGGCCGCGGGCGCGAGCCAGAGGTGCTTCACCTCGAAGCGCACCTCGAAGGTCTCGGGGCGCCGCTGGATGCGCCGCACGCCCCCGCAGCCGACGAGCCCGCCGTCGTGCTCGTCGTCGGCCACGACGAGGAACACGCCCGCGGGCGGCGTGAACTGCGCAGCATCCGGGAATGTCGGTCGGTACTCGCCCTGCTCGGCCGGGAAGCCGAGCGCTCGCTCGGCGAAGTAGGCCTCGAGGAGGGCGTGGGCGTCGCGGTCGGTGACGGCGGCGTCGCGGAATCGCAGCATGCCTCGAGCATATTCGCCGCTTGCTAGGCTGGCCCGGTGACGATCAAGGTCGCCGTGGCCGGAGCCACGGGCAAGATGGGGCAGCTGGCGATCCGACTCATCGAGGCGGCCGACGACCTCGAACTGCACGCGGCGCTCGATTCCCGTTCGAGCCTCGACGAGATGCTCGGGGCCGACGTCGCGTTCGACGCCACCCACCCCGCCGCGAGCTCGTCGATCGTCGAGTTCGCTGTGGGCGCCGGCATCCCGATCGTCGTCGGCACCTCGGGCTGGTCGAGCGATCGCATTGCCGAGATCGCCCGTTCGGTGCGCGCCGGCGACGATGCCCGTGCCGTCCTGTTCGTGCCGAACTTCTCGATCGGCAGCGTGCTGGCGACGGCCTTCGCCGCCCTCGCCGCGCCCTACTTCGACTCGATCGAGATCATCGAGGCCCACCACGCGGGCAAGGTCGACTCGCCCTCGGGCACCGCGGTGCGCACCGCCGAACTCATCGGCGAGGGCCGCGGCGCGGCCGGGCCGGTCGCGGCGCCGCACGCCGACCAGCGCGCACGGGGCCAACTCGTGTCGGGCGTGCCGGTGCACAGTCTCCGCATGTCGGGCGTGCTCGCCGAGCAGCGGGTCATCATGGGGGGCGACGGCGAGACGCTCTCGTTCACGCACTCGACCCTCTCGCCGAGCTCATACGAGGCCGGGATCCTGCTCGCGCTGCGGCGCGCGCCCGAGGCATCCGGCGTCACCGTCGGCCTCGACGCGCTGCTCGACCTGGGCCTGCCGGGTGCCGACCGATGACCATCAAGGTGGGCGCGCTCATCATGGCCGCCCTGCTCGCCCTCTACCTCGCCCTCGTCGGCTGGCGCGCCGTGCAGTTCGTCATGACCGGCGAGCCGGTCGCGGTCGCGATGGGGATCGCGCTCATCGTGCTGCCGATCATCGCGGTGTGGGCGCTGTGGCGTGAACTCTCGTTCGGTGTCCGCTCCCAGGCGCTCGTGAAGCGGCTCGAGTCGGAGGGTGGGCTCGACCTCGGGCTGCCGCTGCTGCCGAGCGGTCGCGCCGACCGCGCCGCCGCAGGCGCCGAGTTCGGCCGGTTCAAGGACGCGGCCGAGGCCGAACCCGACTCGTGGCGGGCCTGGCTCCGGCTCGGACTCGCCTACGACGCGGCGGGTGACCGCCGACGCGCGCGGCAGGCCGTCAGACAGGCTATCGAGCTCGATCGCGCTTCACGCTGAGCATGGCGTCGAGCGCCGACTCGACCGTCGGGTGGGTGAACCGGTAGCCGTCGTCGATGAGGCGCTGCGGCCTGACCTTCTGGCTCGCGAGCAGCAGTTCGTCGGCGGCGGAGCCGAGCGCGAGCTCGAGCATGCGCTCTGGTATTCCGAAGGCGTACGGGCGGTTCATGCGCTCGGCCATCGCCGTCATCACCCGGTCGGCGGTCGCGGGCGTGGGGCCCGCGAAGTTCACCGGGCCCGACAGCTTCGAGTCGAGCAGGTGCACGAGCCCGCCCACCTCGTCGTCGAGTGCGACCCACGGCCAGTGCTGGCCGCCGGTGCCGAGCCGCCCCGACACGCCCAGTTTCGTCAGCGTGCCGACGCGCTGCATCGCGCCGCCCTCGCCGATCACGAGCCCGGTCCGCACGTGCACGGTGCGCGTCTCCTCTGGGGCGAGCGTCGCGGCCCGCTCCCATTTCGCGACGACGTCGGCCAAGAACCCCGTTCCGGCGCTCGAGTACTCGGTGAGGAGCTCGCCTGGGCGGTCGCCGTAGTAGCCGGCCGCCGAGGCGCTGAGAAACACCGACGGCGCGTCGCGGGCCTTGCGCATCGCGTCGGCGAGCGTGCGTGTCACGCCGATGCGCGAGTCGAGGATCTCGCCCCGGTAGCCCTTGGTCCAGGGCAGCCGCGCGAGCGAGACACCCGCGAGATTGACGACCGCGTCGACCCGATCCATCACCGTGAAGTCGATGATGCCCGCCGCGGGCGACCACGACACCTCGTCATCCGCCTGCGCCCGCCGCCGCACGAGCCTGGTGACCTCATGACCCTCGTGACGCAGTCGCTCCACGAGCGGCGCACCGATGAACCCCGAGGCGCCGGCGATCAGGACCCGCATCGCTCAGGCGAGTTCGGCTTCGATCGTGATCGGGATGCCGGCGAGGGCCTGCGAGATCGGGCAGCCGGCTTTCGCGTCGTTCGCGAAGGCCTCGAACTCGGCCTCGCTGAGACCGGGCACCCGGGCGCTCACGAGCAGGTGGCTGCCGAGCACGCCCTTGCCGGCCTCGAAGGTCACCGCCGCGGTCGTCTGGATGCTCTCGGCGGGCTTGCCCGCCTGGGCGAGCGCGAGCGACAGCGCCATCGAGAAGCACGAGGAGTGCGCCGCCGCGAGCAGTTCTTCCGGATTCGTCGTGTTCGCCACGCCCTCGGAGCGGGCCTTCCAGTTGACGGGGAAGCTCGCGAGCCCCGAGGAGTCCAGGCCGACGTCGCCCGAGCCCTCGAACAGCGTGCCCTTCCAGACCGTCGTCGCTTCACTCGTGATTGCCATCGGGTTCCTCCACTTCGAGCCGGAGTCTCAGCCTAGTGGGGCCGAGGTCCGATGCTCGGGGGTTTCGCGGCACCCTGCGGCGCACGAGGGCGACGGCCGGATGCCTCGCGCTCACGCCGTGCGGATGACCCGCACCCGAACCAGCAGCAGGTACAGCTGGCAGCCGAGGCAGAAGTCGAACGCCGCATTGAGGAACGCGGCGAAGAACGCGGCGGCGGCGGCGATCGGCACGGCGAACGGCACCCCGAAGAGGGCGAGCACGACCCCGGTCGCCGCGACGGCGAAGCCGACGCCCTGAGCGAAGTAGGCCGCCCGGTCGCGGCGCGGCGACTGCGACGACCAATGACGCCGGCGTCGAGGCATCCGGACGATAGCCTTGATGCGATGTCCGAGACGATCGCAACCCCGTACGAAGACCTCCTGCGCGACGTGCTCGAGCACGGCACGCCGAAGACCGACCGCACCGGCACCGGCACGCGCAGTGTCTTCGGGCGCCAGTTGCGGTTCGACCTCGCCGAGGGGTTCCCCCTCGTCACGACGAAGCGCGTGCACTTCAGGTCGATCGCGTACGAGCTGCTGTGGTTCCTGCAGGGCTCGTCGAATGTCGGCTGGCTGCGCGAGCACGGCGTCTCCATCTGGGACGAGTGGGCCGACGCCGCCGGCGAGCTCGGCCCCGTCTACGGGGTGCAGTGGCGTTCGTGGCCGACGCCGTCGGGCGAGGTCGTCGACCAGATCTCCGACGTCGTCGCGCAGATCCGGGAGAACCCCGATTCGCGCCGGCTCGTCGTCTCGGCGTGGAACCCCGCCGACATCCCCTCGATGGCACTGGCCCCCTGCCACGCGCTGTTCCAGTTCTACGTCGCCGACGGCAAGCTGTCGTGCCAGCTGTACCAGCGCAGCGCCGACCTGTTCCTCGGCGTGCCCTTCAACATCGCCTCCTATGCGCTGCTGACCCACATGGTCGCGGCGCAGACGGGGCTCGAGGTCGGCGACTTCGTCTGGACGGGCGGCGACTGCCACATCTACGACAACCACGTCGAGCAGGTGAGCGAGCAGCTCACCCGCACGCCGTACCCGGCCCCGACGCTGCGGCTGACCCGCACGCCCGAGTCGATCTTCGACTACGAGTACGACGACTTCGCCGTCGAGGGCTACCAGCACCACCCGGCGATCCGCGGCGCCGTCGCCGTATGAGCACGGATGCCGCCGGGCGCGTGCCGCGAATCGGGCTCGTGTGGGCGCAGGCGGAGCGCGGTGTCATCGGCCGCGACGGCGGCATGCCGTGGCACGTGCCCGAAGACCTCGCGCACTTCAAGGCCGTGACCCTGGGCGCAGCGGTGATCATGGGGCGCAAGACCTGGGACTCGCTCTCGCCGCGCTACCGGCCGCTGCCGGGACGGCGCAACGTCGTCGTCACGAGGCAGGCGGACTGGGTCGGAGACGGCGCCGAGCGCGCCGGTTCGCTCGATGAGGCGCTCGCACTCGTCGCGGGCGACGCGCGGACGGGCTCGCCCGCCGACCGCGTCTGGGTCATCGGCGGCGGGCAGCTCTTCGCCGAGGCGATCGAGCGCGCCGACCGGGTCGAGCTCACCGAGCTCGTGCACCCCGACGGATTCGGGCCCGCACCCGGCGACGTGCACGCGCCGCCGTTGCCCGCCGCACTCGAGCTCGTGGCATCCGACCCCGCCGACGGCGCGCACACGTCCCGCGGCGGCATCCGATACCGGTTCCTGACCTACCGCCGCGCCTGACCGCGTGCGAGGTCGGCGCTCGCCGAAATGTCGGAGGATCTCGGCGAAGTGGCGCAGCCAGGTCGCAGGTGTGCCCTTCCTCCGACATTTCGGCCGTGCTGGCCGAACCGGCGCGGCCGCGATGTCGGAGGATTCGCTACAGAGCGCCCGTCTCCAGCCCTCGACGCCAGACTCCCCGACATTCCGGCCGGGCCCACTCGTCCTCAACACCGAGACGGCTCCCCGAACGGTGCACCGACTCGGCCGCGCGGGTCGGCCGGGAGGCGACCGACGGCAACATCGCTGCATGCCCATCGACACGTATGAGATCGAGCGTTGGTGCGACCGGCTCGGCGGTGTCGCCCGGACCTCCGACCTGTTGGCGGTCGGCGCCGATTCCAAGTCCATCGCCCGGGCGCGACGCGAAGGCGCCGTCGAACGGGTCCGACCCGGTGTGTACGCGACGGCGACCGCTGCGGGCGAGGTGGTGACCGCCGCGCGGCACGGAGGGAGGCTCGGCTGCATGTCGCGCCTGCGGCGCGCCGGCGTGTGGCTGCTCGACGACGACGGCCGCGTGCATGTCTCGATGCCGGAGCACGGGCGTCTTCACCCGCATGTTGCCTGCACCTGCGTGTTGCACTGGACCGGCAGCGGGTCGGCACTCGGCGAGAGCACCATCGTCGAGGCGCTCGCACAACTCCTCGCGTGCCACGGCGACGAGACGTTCTTCGCCGCCCTCGAGTCCGCGATGCGCAAGCGGTTGCTCGACGCGGCGGGCGTCGGCCGGCTTCGCGCGAGGGTGCCCGCGAAGCACCGCCGGATCGTCGACTTCGCCCGTTGGGACGCCGACAGCGGTCTGGAGTCGCTGCTCCGGCTGCGCCTCCGGCGCCACCGCATCGAACTCCGCTCGCAGATCGAGATCGACGGTGTCGGCCGGGTCGACTTCGTGCTCGGCGACCGCCTCATCCTCGAAGCGGACGGCAAGGGCAACCACGTGGATGGATTCGACGACTCGCAACAGCGGAGCCGCGACCCCGCGGCGTCGTCGTCGAAGCGGCACAAGGACCTCGTGCGAGACGCGGCGGCGGCCGAACGCGGGTATGTCACCCTGAGATTCGACTACGCCCAGATCATCCACGACTGGCCCAGCGTCGAGGCGGCGATCCTCGCGTGCGTCGCGCACGGGAGGCACCGCTCACCGAAGCCCGGCCGGCCGTCCCGCCGCCGCGACGTGGCCTGACGGGGCGTACCGCACGAGCGACCGGGTCGCCGCGCCGCCAAGCGCCTGCCAAGCGCCGCCGCGCCACGCGGCATCCGTTCGAACCGATACGCTGGTGGGCGTGACTCAAGAGAACCCCTTCGGACAAGTGCTCGTCGCGCTCGTCACGCCGTTCACGGCGGACGGCGAGGTCGATTGGCCCGGGGTCGAGAAGCACATCGATCACCTCATCCAGGGCGGCGCCGACGGCATCGTCGTCACGGGCACCACGGGTGAGACGTCGACCCTCACCGACCCCGAGAAGATCCGGCTCGTCGAGGTCGGCAAAGACGTCGCCGCGGGGCGCGCGAAGATCATCACGGGCGGCGGCTCGAACGAGACCGCGCACGCGATCGAGCTCTACAAGCACTCCGAGCAGGCCGGCGCCGACGGCATCATGATCGTCACGCCGTACTACAACAAGCCGACCCAGGCCGGCATCCTCACCCACTTCCGGATGGTCGCGGACGCGACCGACCTCCCGGTGATCCTCTACGACATCCCGGGCCGCACGGGCGTGCCGATCAAGTACGAGACGATCCTCCGGCTCGCGAAGCACCCCAACATCCTCGCCGTGAAGGACGCCAAGGGCGACTTCTCGGAGGTCAGCCGGGTGCTGAACCAGACCGACCTCATGTACTTCTCGGGCGACGACGCGAACGTGCTGCCGCACCTCGCGATCGGCGCGACGGGACTCATCGGCGTCACGGCGAACATCGCCCCGGCGCCGTACCGCACGATCGTCGACGCCGTGAACCGCGGCGACCTGACGGCCGCCACCGAGGCGCACCAGCAGCTCGAGCCGCTCGTGCGCGCCGTCATGACGCACGTGCCGGGCACCGTCGCGGCGAAGTACATCCTGCACGGCCTCGGCCGCATCTCGAGCCCGCGGGTGCGTCTGCCCCTCGTCGGCCCCGAAGAGTGGGAGGCCGCGTTGATCGAAGACGAGATCGACCTCGTGAGCGGCATCCCGGGCGTCGACTTCCACAACTTCCGACCCGACCGCAATGCCGCCGCCGGCGGCGCACTGCCGAAGGTGGCCGGCACCACCCGCTGAGCGGGTGGAGGCGCACCTCACCACGAGACATCCGCGGCGCCGTGAGCGTCGCACCGAACTGAACACCGCAACGTTAGGAGGGCACTGTGCCCGATACCGTCATCGATCCCGCTCCGCTCGAAGCAGGGACGCTCCGCATCATCCCGATCGGCGGCCTCGGAGAGGTCGGCCGCAACATGACGAGCTACGAGATCGACGGCAAGATCCTCATCGTCGACTGCGGCGTGCTCTTCCCCGAAGAGCACCAGCCGGGCGTCGACCTGATCCTGCCCGACTTCGGATTCCTCCGCGACCGCATCGACGACATCGTCGGCGTCGTGCTGACCCACGGCCACGAAGACCACATCGGTGCGGTCCCGTACCTCCTGAAGCTCCGCCGCGACATCCCCCTGATCGGCTCGCAGCTGACGCTCGCGCTCGTCGAGGCGAAGCTCAAGGAGCACCGCATCGCGCCCTACACGCACACCGTGAAAGAGGGGCAGCACGAGGAGCTCGGCCCGTTCGACCTCGAGTTCGTCGCGGTGAACCACTCGATCCCCGACGCGCTCGCCGTGGCGATCATCACCGACGCGGGCACGGTGCTCGCGACGGGCGACTTCAAGATGGACCAGCTGCCGCTGGACGGCCGCCTCACCGACCTGCGTGAGTTCGCGCGGCTCGGCGAAGAGGGCGTCGACCTGTTCATGGTCGATTCCACGAACGCGGATGTCCCGGGCTTCACCCCCCTCGAGCGCGAGATCGGTCCCGTGCTCGACCAGGTGATCTCGCGAGCGCCGAAGAAGGTCGTCGTGGCGAGCTTCTCGAGCCACGTGCACCGCGTGCAGCAGGTGCTCGACGCGGCGCACGCGAACGGGCGTCGGGTGGCGCTTCTCGGCCGCAGCATGGTGCGCAACATGACCATCGCGGCCGACCTCGGCTACCTCAACGTGCCGGCGGGCGTGCTCGTCGACTACAAGAAGGCCGGCGACATCCCCGACGAGAAGATCGTGTACATGTCGACGGGTTCGCAGGGCGAGCCGATGGCGGTGCTCAGCCGAATGGCGAACCGCGACCACCAGATCGAGATCGGCGAGGGCGACACGGTGATCCTCGCGTCGAGCCTCATTCCGGGCAACGAGAACGCGGTCTACCGCGTCATCGACGGGTTGACGAAGCTCGGTGCGAACGTCGTGCACAAGGCGAACGCGAAGGTGCACGTCTCGGGCCACGCCGCCGCCGGCGAACTGCTCTACTGCTACAACATCCTGAAGCCGGCGAATGTGCTGCCGATCCACGGCGAGTACCGTCACCTGCAGGCGAACGCGAAGCTCGCCCGCGACACCGGCATCCCGGCCGAGAACGTCTTCATCGGCGAGAACGGCACGGTCTACGACATGACCGACGGCGTCGTGCGCGAGGCCGGCCAGCTCGACCTCGGCTTCGTCTACGTCGACGGGTCGACGGTCGGCGAGATCACCGACGCCGACCTGAAGGACCGCCGAATCCTGGGCGAAGAGGGCTTCATCTCGGTCATCGTCGTCGTGGATGCCACGACCGGACATGTCATCTCGGGACCCGAGATCCACGCCCGCGGCTTCGCCGAGGACGACGCCGTGTTCGAAGACGTCAAGCCGAAGATCGTGGCCGCCCTGGCCGAGGCCGCGCAGAACGGGGTGCGCGATTCGCACGCCCTGCAGCAGCTCGTGCGTCGCACGCTCGGCACCTGGGTGAGCCGGCGCCTGCGCCGTCGCCCGATGCTCGTGCCGCTCGTCATCGAGGCGTAGGCGGCGCCTGGCCCGCCGGCGGCTCGGGGAAGACCCGGATTCCTCCCTGAGGAGGATTCCGCAGGGCGGGCCGACTCCATAGGGTGGGGGAGACGCCCGCGGCCCACGCCGTGGGCGACCCGACGAAGGAGTGCCGTGGGCGTCTGGCGCAAGTGGATCTTCCCGACCGTTCGCATCGTGGTCATCGCGGTCATCGCGGTGGCGCTCACGAAGCTGGCCTTCTTCCCCGACCGGGCCGAATCCGAGGCCGAGGCGCTCGCGCCGACCGGTTCGGTCGCCGAGCCGCAGGTGGTGGTCGAGCGCGGCGTCATCGCCAACGACGTGCTGCTCACGGGCACGGTCGACGCGGATGCCTCGGTGCCGGTGAAGGCGGCCGCCACGGGCCCGGTCGACGAGGTCTTCGTGAAGGTCGGGCAGCGTGTCGACGCGGGACAGAAGCTCTTCGACATCAAGGTCGAAGACCAGGTCGATCCCGCAGAGCTCGCCGATTCGGCCGCGCCACCCGCCGGCGGGCAACCGCAGGCGCCGGTCGTTTCGCAGCCGACGTTCCACTACGAGAAGGTGCTCGCCCCGGCTGCCGGGGTGCTCTCGTCGCTCGAGGTGATCCCCGGGCAGCCCGTGTCGACGGGCGACGTCGCCGGGCAGGTCGCCCCGCCGAGCTACAGCGTGACGGCGATGCTGAGCCCCGAGCAGCAGTACCGGCTGACGAGCGCGCCGAAGGAGGCGCTCGTGACGATCGCGGGCGGTCCCGCCCCGTTCACCTGCACGGCGCTGAAGATCACGACCCCGCTCGCCGGGAGCGGCCGGGGCGCCGCCGACGACGCGGCCGCCGCGCCCGAGGCGGGATCGGCGACGACGGTTCGGTGCGCGGTGCCGGCCGACGTGCAGGTGTTCGCCGGTCTCACGGCGCAGGTGAAGATCTCGGCGGGCAGCGCCCAAGACGTGCTCACCGTCCCGACGACGGCGGTCGCGGGCGGAGCCGAGACGGGCGTGGTGTGGCTCATCGGTGACGCTGGCGAACCCGTCGAACGGCCCGTGAAGCTGGGTCTGTCCGACGGTTCGAACGTGGAGGTCATCGAGGGCGTTGCGGAGGGCGACCAGGTGCTGAAGTTCGTGCCGGGTGCCGGGGCCGCCGACGAGGAGGCGTGCGTCAGCACGCCCGACGGCGCCATGATGTGCGGGACCCCGGTCGAATGAGCCTCGTCCAGGCGCGCGGGGTCGGCCGCACGGTCGAACTCGCCGATGGTTCGCCGCTCGAGATCCTCACGGGCGTCGACCTCGAGATCGCCGAGGGCGACCGGGTGTCGATCGTCGGGCGCAGCGGCTCGGGCAAGTCGACGCTGCTCAACCTGCTGGGCCTGCTCGACCTGCCGACGGCCGGCGAGTTGCACTGCCTCGGCGTCGACGTGCGCCGCACGCGCAGCGGAACACGCGATCGGCTGCGCGGCGACGGCATCGGCTTCGTCTTCCAGCAGTTCAACCTGCTGCCCGGGCGCACGGCGCTCGAGAACGTGCAGACGCCGCTGCTCTACTCGGGCGGCCGCGCATTCTGGCAGCGCGAGCGCCTCGCGCGCGAGATGCTCGACCGGGTCGGGCTCGGCGAGCGGCTCGACGCGAAGCCCGAGCGGCTCTCTGGCGGTGAGCAGCAGCGGGTCGCGATCGCGCGTGCACTCGTCCGGCGGCCCCGGCTGATCCTCGCCGACGAACCGACCGGTGCACTCGATCTCGAGACCGGTGCCGAGGTCATGCAGCTGATCGAGTCGGTCGCCGCCGAGACCGGCGCCGCGCTCGTCACGATCACCCATGACCCGTCGATCGCGGCCCGGTCCACCCGTCATCTCCGGCTCGTCTCCGGTCGGCTCGAGGCGCGTGAACTCGAGCCTGCGGGGGGTGCGTCCACCGAAGCAGGCATGGCCGCCGGGGCTGCGGCGTGAAGCGCGCCGCGCTACGGGTCGCGACCGTGTTCGTCGCGACGGTGGTCGAGGCCTTCGAGGAGCTTCGCGTGCACCGTGGCCGGGTGCTGCTGTCGCTCATCGGCGTCGCTGCGGCCGTCTGCGCGCTCGCCACCGTCGTCGGGGCCGGCGCGATCGCCGAACAGGCCGGTCGCGAGTTGCAGGAGCGCAACGGCGGACGGCCCGCGACGGTCAGTCTCAACGCCTACAGCACCACCGGGCCGCTCGACGTGGAGCAGGCCGGCGCGGCCTGGCGCGATGCACTCGATCGGCACGACGTCGACTTCGCCAGCCGGGTGGGCTGGGGCGGGCTGACCGTTCCCTTCGCCGACGGCGCCCTCACGGTGCAGGCGCAGGTCGTCGATCCCGATTACGGGGTCATGCACCGTGTCGCGGTCGGCGAAGGGCGCTGGTTCGCCGATCGCGACGCCGACCGGCTGGCACCCGCGCTGGTCGTGAACGAGGCGTTCTGGGCGAAGCTCGGCCGCCCGGCGCTCGCGACCCACCCCGTCGTCGAGCTCATCGGCTCCGAACGGGTCGATGCGGTCGTCGTCGGGGTGACCCCGTCGCAGGGGGGGTGGGACACCCAGCCGTCGATGTTCGTGCTGACCGACGCGTACGTCGGGCTTCAGCCCGAGACACCCGACCCGATGATGGGCGAGTTCGTGCCGGCCTACGAGATGTGGGTGCCCGAGGGTGTCTCCGACGAGCTGATGGCGTCGATGCGGGAGGCGTTCCGTTCGGGGATCGGCGAAGGTGCGACGGTCGACGGGTGGCGGACTGATTACGCCGCGATCGAGGGCGACCCGTACCTTCCGCTGAAGCTCACCGTCGCGGGCGTGGCCGTCGTGATCCTGCTGCTCGGGGCGCTCGGGCTCGTGACCGTCTCGCTCGTCACCGTCCGCACGCGCATCCGCGAGATCGGCATCCGGCGCTCGTTCGGCGCCTCGGCCGGCCGGGTGTTCTTCTCGGTGCTCATGGAGTCGGTCGTCGGCACCTTCGTCGCGGGGGTGGTCGGCGTCGGCATCTCGATCGCCCTCGTGCGCAGCCCGCTCATGGGCATGGCGCTCGGCGGCGCCCGGATCGAGGACATGCCGGGCTTCCCGGTGGAGGCGGCGCTCATCGGCATCGCGGCGGCCGTCGCCGTCGGCGCGCTCGCCGGGCTCGTGCCGGCGCTCGCCGCCGTGCGCGTGCGCGTGATCGATGCGATCCGGTTCTGACGGCCCGCGCATGCGACCGATCGCGAACACCCCCGGTGGCCTAACCGGCCGTGTCGGCCCGCGGCCGTAGCCTTATGGGCATGGCTACGGGCACCAAGTCGAACGGGCGCGCCTCGGGCAGCTCGTCCCGCGGCAGCGGCTCGCGCACCGGCGCGGCGAAGACCGCACCCACGAAGAAGCTGCCCGCGCAGACGACGCGCGGCTCAGCGGCGAAGAAGCCCGCGGCGCAGCCGACCGGCCCGAACTTCCTCGTCAAGGCGTGGATGGGCCTCGCCCACCTCGCCGGCGGTGCGGCGCGCGCGCTCGGCCCCGAGACCCTGCAGAAAGACGAGCGCCGCGACGGCCTGCCGTTCTTCATCGTGGTGCTGGCGATCGCCGGGGCCGTCGTCGAGTGGTTCTTCATCAACGAGCCGGTCGCGCAGACCCTCGACTCGTGGAGCTTCGGCGGCCTGTTCGGCCGGGTCGCGTTCGCGCTCCCCGTGATCATGCTGATCTTCGCCGTCTGGCTGTTCCGGCATCCGAGCTCGGTGCACGACAACACGCGCATCGGCATCGGACTCGGCATCCTGCTCGTGAGCGTCTCGGCGCTCTGCCACCTCTTCGGAGGCCAGCCCGAGCCGAGCGAGGGCATGGCCGTGCTCGCGCGCGCGGGCGGCATCCTCGGGTGGATGCTCGCGACCCCGCTCATCCTCCTCATCACCGAGGCCGGCGCGACGATCGTTGTGATCCTGCTGGTGGTCCTGTCGCTCCTCATCATCACGAAGACGCCGCCGACCCGTGTTCCGGCGCGGTTCCGCGAACTGTACGAGTGGCTGTTCGGCGCGCCAGACGAGGCGCAGCAGGCCGAGCCGGATGACACGGCGAAGCCCTCGCGCCGCGACCGGCGCAAGAGCGTGCAGACCGAGCTCGACGGCATCGACGGCGACGACGAGGAGTCCGAGCCGAGCGGGCTCCTGCCATGGTGGCGGCGCAACGCCTCCAACCGCGAGGAGGACCCCGAGTTCGACGCGCCCGGTGTCGAGGGCCTCACCGAGGTGTTCGGTCAGGGCTCGGCCGTGGGCAGTTTCGAGAGCCCGATCGAGGGGGTCGGCGGCGCGCCCGCGGTTGTGGGCGAGTACGGCACCGAGGTGCTCGGCGACCTCGAGCGCGCGGAGTCGGCGCTGCAGCAGTTCACGGGCGAGGCGCCGCAGTCCGGGCGAGGGCTCCGCGGCGATGATGCCGGTGCCACGCAGGCGGTGCCGCTCTACGACGCGGCCGTCGACTTCGCCGGCGACTCGTCCGGCGTCGGCGGCGAGGCATCCGAGTTCGACGGAATCGGCGATGACGCACCCGATCGCCCGTACTTCCTCCCGTCGGCCTCGACGCTCGCGGCGGGTCCGCCCGCGAAGACACGCTCGCAGGCGAACGACGAGGTCGTGCGCCAGATCACCGGGGTGCTCGAGCAGTTCTCGGTCGACGCGAAGGTCACGGGCTTCTCGCGCGGCCCGACCGTCACGCAGTACGAGATCGAACTCGGCCCGGGCGTGAAGGTCGAACGCGTCACCGCGCTCTCGAAGAACCTCTCGTACGCCGTCGCCTCGAATGAGGTGCGCATCCTCTCGCCCATCCCGGGCAAGAGCGCGATCGGCGTCGAGATCCCGAACGCCGACCGCGAGACGGTCACCCTCGGCGATGTGCTGCGTTCGCAGGCCTCGGTGGGGGCGAAGCACCCGATGACGATCGGCGTCGGCAAAGACGTCGGCGGCGGGTACGTCATCGCGAACCTCGCGAAGATGCCGCACCTGCTCGTCGCCGGTTCGACCGGCTCGGGCAAGTCGAGCTTCGTGAACTCGATGATCACGAGCCTGCTCATGCGGGCGAGGCCCTCCGACGTGCGCATGGTGCTCATCGATCCGAAGCGCGTCGAGCTCGCCCCGTACGCGGGCGTGCCGCACCTGATCACGCCCATCATCACGAACCCGAAGAAGGCGGCCGAGGCGCTGCAGTGGGTCGTGAAAGAGATGGACATGCGCTACGACGACCTCGCGTCGTTCGGATTCCGCCACATCGACGACTTCAACAAGGCCGTCGTGAACGACGAGATCATCCTGCCGGCGGGCAGCGAGCGCAAGCTGAAGCCGTACCCGTACCTCCTCGTCGTGGTCGACGAGCTCGCCGATCTGATGATGGTCGCCCCGCGCGACGTCGAAGACTCGATCGTGCGCATCACGCAGCTCGCCCGCGCCTCCGGCATCCACCTCGTGCTCGCGACGCAGCGACCGTCGGTCGACGTCGTCACGGGCCTCATCAAGGCGAACGTGCCGTCTCGGCTCGCGTTCGCGGTGACGAGCGTCACCGACTCGCGCGTCATCCTCGACCAGCCGGGCGCCGACAAGCTCATCGGCCAGGGCGATGCGCTGTTCCTGCCGATGGGAGCGTCGAAGCCGCTGCGCGTGCAGGGTGCCTGGGTCACCGAAGCCGAGATCGAGAAGGTCGTCACGCACGTGACGCGCCAGGCGCGACCCGAATACCGGCAGGACGTGGCGGCCGCCGTCGAGCGGAAGGAGATCGACGCCGACATCGGCGACGACCTCGAACTGCTGCTCGCGGCCGCCGAGCTCGTGGTCTCGACGCAGTTCGGCTCGACCTCGATGCTGCAACGCAAGCTCCGGGTGGGCTTCGCGAAGGCCGGGCGACTCATGGACCTGCTGGAATCGCGCGAGATCGTCGGCCCGTCGGAGGGCTCGAAGGCGCGCGACGTGCTCGTGACCGCCGAGCAACTGCCGGGCGTGCTCGCACGTCTCCGCGGCGAGGAGCCCGCGGGCGGCGGCGCGCGCGGGGGCGGTGGCGCCCCGGCGTCGCAGGCCGCGCCGGCCGGCCGGCCGGCCCAGGGGCCGCTCGGCGGCCCGCCCGCACCGACCGAGGCCTCCGACGCACCCGACGCGCGCTACGACGACCCGATCGCCCGCGGGATGGAGGGCCTGCCGGAGGTCGAGGCCGACGACGACGAAGACGCCTGGGGGCTCACCGGCCGCGACTGATCGGCGGCTATCCTTGGGCGTATGACCTCCTCCGCCGGAACCCCCGGGCGATCGGCGAACTGGAATCTCCCCAACGCCATCACCGTCGTGCGCATCCTGGCCGCGCCCGTCTTCTTCTGGATGCTCCTCGCGGACGACGGTGCCGACGGGGCTCTGCGCTGGTGGGCGGCCGTGCTGTTCATCGTCGCGATCGCGACCGACGGCATCGACGGATACATCGCGCGCTCGCGGGGGCTGGTCACCGACCTCGGCAAGATCCTCGACCCGATCGCCGACAAGCTGCTGACGAGCGGCGCCCTGGTGTGCCTCTCGATCCTCGGCGAGTTGTGGTGGTGGGTGACGATCCTCATCATCGGGCGCGAGGTCGGGATCACGGTGTGGCGGCTCCTCGAGCTGCGCCGGGGCAACGTCGTGCCGGCCTCCTCGGGCGGCAAACTCAAGACGGTCGTGCAGGCCGTCGCGATCTCGCTCGCCCTCGTCCCGCTGTGGACTCTCCTCGGCGACTGGGTGCTGTGGGTGAACTGGGCGGCGATGGCGCTCGCGCTCGCGCTCACGCTCTGGTCGGGCTTCCTCTACGTGCGTGATGCGGTGCGGCTCGCGCGGGGCGCGAGCGCCGCGAGCTGAGTGCCGCGATGAGCGCTGAGACGAGCGGTCGGATGCCTCGCGCCGACGACACGACGACGCTGCTCATCGAGCTCCTGACCCGGCGGGCCCTGCGCGTGGCGGTCGCCGAGTCGCTCACGGGCGGGCTCGTCGTGGCCGAACTCACCTCGGTGCCGGGGGCGTCGCTCGTCGTCTCGGGCGGCATCGTCGCCTACGACACCGCGGTGAAGCGCTCGCTGCTCGGGGTCGACGCCGCACTGCTCGACCGCGAGGGCCCGGTGCACCCCGAGGTGGCCCGTCAGATGGCGCGCGGCGTGCGTGCGGCGCTCGCGATCGCCGGGAGCCCGGCGGACGTGGGGCTTGCCACGACCGGCGTCGCGGGGCCCGACTGGCAGGGCGGGCGCCCGCCCGGCACGGTCTTCCTCGGCCTCTCGTTCGGCGACGGCCTCGGCGACGACCCCGAGGGTCGCGGCCAGGGCGACGCCGAATCGATCGAGCTCGCGCTCACGGGCGACCGCGCCGAGATCCGCCGCGCGACCGTGCGTGCCCTCGTCGAGCACACCCTTCGCCGCCTCGGCGCCGGCTGATCGGCTACCGAGGCACGCGGTAGCGGTGCTCGGGCCGCCCGGCCGAGCCGTAGCGCGGCGCGACCTCCGCGGCGCCCGCGGCGACGAGGTGCTCGAGGTAGCGTCGTGCGCTCACCCGCGACATGCCGAGCGTCTCCGCGATCTCGGCCGCCGACGCGTCGCCGGGGCGAGCTGCGAGGCCGGCGGCGACCCGCTCGAGGCTCACGGCCGAGAGCCCCTTCGGCAGGGCGCCCCGTCGCACCGGTGCCGACCCGAGCGCTTCGTCGACGGCCCGCTGGTCGAGCGCGGCGGGCGCGGCGCGGTCCGCGGCGACGCCGCGGCGCACCTCGTCGAGGCGGTCGCCGAGGCTCGCGCCGGAGAAGGGCTTGACGAGGTAGTGGCGTACTCCGAGCAGTCGCGCGGTGCGCACGGTGTCGAGGTCGCGGGCCGCGGTGACGGCGATCACCTCGACCTCGTCGCCGGCGGCCCGGAGGCGGCGCAGCACGTCGAGTCCGCCGAGGTCGGGGAGGTAGATGTCGAGAAGGACGAGATCGGGTCGGTGCCGCGCGATCGCGGAGAGCGCATCGACGCCGGTGTGCGCCTCGGCGACGACCGCGAACCCCGGGTGGGCGGAGACGAAGGCCCGGTTGACCCGGGCGACGGCGAGGTCGTCGTCGACCACGACGACGCGCAGGACGTCGCCGTGCCGGTGCGCGGCGGTCATCGCGCGGCTCCCGTCGAGGCAGCCGAGGCGTTCGACGCGGTGGCGGCGCCCACGTCGCCCGCGGCGTCGGCGGCACCCCAGGGCAGCCGCACCGTGAAGCGGGCGCCGCCGAACGGAGAGTCGTCGACCCGCGCCTCGCCGCCGAGGCGGTGCGCGATCCGCTGCACGATCGCGAGACCGATTCCGCGCCGCGCCTTGCCCGGCACGGGGGCCTTGCCCGAGACATCCGGTTCGAAGATCGCCTCGCGCTGCGCGGGCGGAACACCCGGCCCGTCATCGTCGACTCGCACGACGACGGCGCCGGGTTCGAGATCGTCGCGCACGTCGAGCACGACCCGGCCGCCGAGCACGCACGCCTCGATGGCGTTGTCGATGAGGTTCGCGACGATCGTCACGAGCTCGGTGCGCGGTTCTCCGCCGTGCGTCGCGTCGAGGTGCACCTCCGGGGCGAGTTCGACGGCGATGCCGAGTTCCTGCGCGCGGGTGCGCTTCGCGAGCACGAGCGCGGCGATCTCGAGGTCGGCGAGGCCGTCGTGCTCGTCGAGCGTCGAGATCGCCCCGCCGCTGCCGACGCGTTCGATGAAGTCGAGTGCGGCGTCGAGGTGCCCGAGCTCGAGCAGCCCGCTCACGACGTGCAGCTTGTTCGAGAACTCGTGCGACTGCGCGCGCAGGCCGTCGGCGAGGCTCTGCGCGCCCTCGAGCTCGCGGAGCGTCGTCTCGAGCTCGGTGCGGTCGCGGAGGATGGCGATCGAGCCGATCTCGCGTCCGTCGACGCGCACCCGGTCGCCGTGCACGAGCAGCACGCGTTCGCCCGACAGGACGGGGCTCTCGCGCTCCTCACCCGACGTGATGAATCGGGCGAGCTCGGGGTCGAGCACCTCGTCGACCCGTCGGCCCAGCACCTCGGCCGTCGTGTCGAGGTCGAGAAGCCGTGCCGCGGCGTCGTTCACGAGCACGACCCGGCCGTGGTCGTCGACGGCGACGAGGCCCTCGCGGATCCCGTGCAGCATCGCCTCGCGCGTCTCGAGCATGGCGCGGATCTCGTCGGGCTCGAGTCCGTAGATGCGGCGCCGGATCAGCCGTCCGACCCAGGCGGAGCCGATGACGCCGATGACGGCGGCGATGACGAGGGTGATGAGCAGCACGGTGAGGTTGCCGAGGAAGTCGGCGCGGAGCTCGGATTCGAGGATCCCGACCGAGACCTGACCCATCACCTCGCCGACGTCGTCGAAGATCGGCACCTTCACCCGCCACGATTCGCCGAGCGTGCCCGTCTGCGTGCCGACGTAGACCTGGCCCGAGAGGGGGATCGTCGGGTCGGTCGAGACCTTCTCGCCGATGCGGTCGGGGTTCGGGTGCGAGAAGCGGATGCCCGCGTCATCCGAGACGACGACGTAGGTGACGTCGGATGCCTCGCGCACGACCTCGGCGACCGGCTGGATCGTCGCGGCGGGGTCGACGTCGTCGAAGGCCGAGGTGATGACCGGCAGCCCGGCGACCGACTGCGCGACCGCGATCATGCGGTCCTGGTAGCCCTCGCGGAGCTGCTGCTCCTGCAGCCACATGGCGGTGAGGCCCGTGCCGACGACAGTGACGAGCACGATGGCGAGCTGCAGCAGCAGCAGCTGCATGCCAAGCGTCATCGACCGGACCACCTGTCAAGTGTGCCTCACCCCGAAGTCGCCGACGGCACGAGGCCGCGACCAATACGACCGAATCGACCGATACGACCGAAGCGACCGAATCGACCGATACGACCGATACGACCGCAGTGTTCCGCCGGACGGGCGTGGTCCCTAGCGTCGACCCGAATCGATCGTCGCCCGTCGAAGCCGGCGGGCGCTCAAGGAGGAGAATTGCGATCTCGCAGCGGGCCGAGCCACTCGGTCGTCCATTTCCGCAGTACATCCGGTCGTCCCGTGCTCCGTCGGAGGCTCGCGGGCCTCGGGCTCGGCCTCGCGGGCGTGCTCGCCCTCGCGGCGTGCAGTGCCCCCGCGACCGGCGCCGACTCGAGCGGTGACGGTGGCGAGTCCGTCGCCCTCGAATCCGTCAACCTGATCGCTCCGGCCGACCCCGGCGGCGGCTGGGATCAGACCGCGCGTACGATGTCGCAGGTCCTGACCGACGAGGATCTCGTCGGCTCGGCGCCAGTCGAGAACATCGGTGGGGCGGGCGGCACCGTCGGACTCGCGGCGCTCGCGAACGAGCAGGATCCCGCGACGCTCATGATCACCGGTCTCGTCATGGTCGGTGCAGTCGAGACGAACGCCTCGGCCAGCCGCATCGAGGACACGACGCCGATCGCTCGGCTCACCGAGGAGGCGCTCGTGCTCGTCGTGCCCGCCGAATCGCCGTACAAGACCACCGATGACCTCGTCGACGCGATCCTCGAGGAGGGCGCCGCGATCGCGGTCACGGGCGGCTCGGCCGGCGGCGCCGACCACATCCTCGCGGGCATGCTCCTCGTCGAGGCGGGGGTCGACGCGGCGGACGTGCCGACGACGCTCAACTACATCCCGAACTCGGGCGGCGGCGAAGCCGTCACGATGCTGCTCGGCAACACCGTGCAGGCGGGCATCTCTGGCGTCGGCGAGTTCGTCGAGCAGATCGAGGCCGGTGAGCTCCGCGCACTGGCCGTCTCGTCGCCCGAGCGGGTCGACCTGCTGGCCGACACGCCCACGCTCGTCGAGGAGGGCTACGATGTCGAGCTCACGAACTGGCGCGGCGTCCTCGCGCCCGGCGGCATCTCCGACGAGGAGAAGTCCGCGCTCACCGAGCTCGTGACCGAGATGCACGCCTCCGGCGGCTGGACCCGGGCCCTCGCGGAGAAGGGCTGGAGCGACGCGTTCCTCACGGGCGGCGACTTCGACGAGTTCCTCACGAGCGACATCGCCGAGGTGACCTCGACCCTCCAGACGATCGGCCTGGTCTCCCGGTGACCGTTCCGCTCCCGGTTCCCTCCGACGCCCCCACGTCGGGGGGAACCCCCGCGAGGGCAGCGAACCGTGCCGGCCCGCCCGTCGGCGAGTTCGTCTTCGCCGGCATCTGCGCGGCACTCGGCGTCTACACGATCGTGGGCGCCGGCTTCATCCGGGTGCCGCCGGGATCGGCCAGTGTGCTCGGGCCGCGGGTGTTCCCGTACGCCGTCGGAGTACTCCTCCTCGTGGCATCCCTTGTGGTGATCGCCCAAGTGCTGCGCGGGCACCGCGGCACGCCCGACGACGGCGAGGACATCGACCCGGACGCCCCGACGGACTGGCTGACGGTCGCGAAGCTCGTCGTGTGCTTCTCGACGCAGCTCGTGCTCATCGAACTCGCAGGATGGCCGGTCGCGGTCATGGTGCTCTTCGCCGGCGCCGCGTGGTCGCTCGGCGCGAAGCGCTGGTGGGTCGCGCTCGCCGCAGGCTTGGGCCTCGGGCTCGTGACGCAACTCGTCTTCGGGGCCTGGCTCGGGCTCTCGCTGCCCGCGGGCCCCCTTCTCGACTGGATCCCGATCTTCCATGGATAGCCTCACCGCGCTGCTCGACGGCTTCGCCACCGCCCTCCAGCCGCAGTACCTCCTCTACGCGCTCTTCGGCGTCTTCATCGGCACCGCCGTCGGCGTCCTGCCCGGCATCGGCCCGGCGATGACCGTGGCCCTGCTCCTGCCGCTGACCTACTCGCTCGACCCGACGGGGGCGCTCATCGTCTTCGCAGGCATCTACTACGGCGGCATGTACGGCGGGTCGACGACCTCGATCCTCTTGAACACGCCGGGGGAGTCGTCGTCGATCGTGACCGCGCTCGAGGGCAACCGCATGGCGAAGGCGGGCCGGGGTGCGGCGGCGCTCGCGACTGCGGCGCTCGGCTCCTTCGTGGCGGGCACCGCGGCGACCCTCGCCCTGACGTTCCTCGCGCCGGGCATCTCGAAGCTCGCGGTCCAACTCGGCCCGGCCGACTACTTCGCGCTCATCGTGGTCGCGTTCCTGACGGTCGGGGCGCTGCTCGGCTCGAGTGTGCCCCGCGGGCTGGTCTCGCTCGGCCTGGGGCTCTTCCTCGGCCTCGTCGGCACCGAGGTGCTCTCGGGGCAGCAACGCTACACGCTCGGCGTGCCGAGCCTCGCCGACGGCATCGACGTCGTCGTCATCGCGGTCGGGCTCTTCGCACTCGGCGAGACCTTGTACGTCGCGTCGCGGCTCAGGCACGGTCCGGTGCGGGTCATCCCCGTGACGAAGGGGTGGCGAAGCTGGATGTCGCGTCGCGACCTCGCACGTTCGTGGCGGCCGTGGCTGCGCGGCACGGCGATCGGCTTCCCGATCGGCACGATCCCCGCGGGCGGCGCCGACGTGGCGACCTTCCTCTCCTACGCGACCGAGCGGAAGCTCGCCAAGGGCAACGCGCGAGCCGAGTTCGGGCGCGGGGCCATCGAGGGCGTCGCCGGCCCCGAAGCGGCGAACAACGCGGCCGCCGCGGGCGTGCTCGTGCCGCTGCTCACCCTGGGCCTCCCGACGACGGCGACCGCGGCGATCATCATCTCGGCGTTCCAGTCGTACGGCATCCGCCCGGGACCGATGCTGTTCGAGAACCAGTCGGGACTCGTGTGGGCACTGATCGCGAGCCTCTACATCGGCAACGTGATGCTGCTCGTGCTCAACCTGCCGCTCGTCGGCATGTGGGTGAAGGTGCTGCGCATCCCGCGCCCGTACCTCTACGCCGGCATCCTCGCGTTCGCGGGGCTCGGCGCGTACGCGCTGCACTTCAACGTGTTCGACACCTTCGTGCTGCTCCTCGTCGGGCTCATCGGGTTCCTGATGCGGCGGTACGGCTACCCGGTCGCGCCGATGGTCGTCGGCGGCATCCTCGGGCCGATGGCCGAAGAGCAGCTGCGCAAGTCGATGGCGATCAGCCAGGGCGACCTGACCTACCTCGTCCGCAGCCCGTTCGCGATCGTCGCCTACTCGGCGCTCGCCGTCATCATCGTCCTCGGGGTGTGGCTGAAACGTCGCAAGGCCCGCTTCGAAGCATCCGGCGCCGAGCCGATCACCGCCTCGCTGCCCGCCTCGGAGGAAGAACGGAAGTAGCGGAATAGTCTTCGTGAACACCCTGTTACATGTGGCAGGTTCACACGAAAGCCCCAGTGTGCGACGCTAGATTGGAAGCCGAGAGCATCAGGTAGACTGACGCTCCCGTTTCCGGCTCCGGCGGAGTCGAGGCAGTGTAGAAGGAGGTTCCCCGATGGTTCTGGTTCGACAGGAGATCGGCGACGTGTTGAGGGACTTCCGCCTGCAGAAGGGGCGAACGCTCCGGCAGGTCGCGTCCAAGGCGAGCGTGGCTCTGGGTTACCTGAGCGAGGTCGAGCGGGGTCAGAAAGAGGCCTCCTCCGAAATCCTCGCCTCGGTCGCCGATGCGCTCGACACGCCCATCTCGGTGATCATGCACGAGGTCGGCGACCGCATCGCGGTGCTCGAGGGGCTCTCCGTGGTTCCCGACAGCCTGCCCGACGAGCTCGTCGCCGAGTTCGACGCTGAGATGATGGTCCGCTGAGCGCGCGCACCCGATCGATTTCTCGCGCTTCGGCCGGTCTTCGGACCGGCCGAAGCCATGTCCGGAGGTTCCGTGAAACTCAGTGAGTTCCAGATCGCCGTCGATCGCGAGTTCGGCTCGGGCTACGGCGGCGTGGTCGTGAACGACCTCGTGCTCGCCTCGCTCGGCGGGCGCACGGCGCGCGAGGCGCTCGCTGCGGGCGTGCGGCCGCGCGAGGTCTGGTTCGCGCTCTGCGAGGCGACGGATGTCCCGGAGGGTCGCCGGCACGGCGCCGGCCGCCCGATGCCGGGGGAGTCGCGGGGCGGCTCGGGGCGTTGAGCCCGTCCGACGTGCTCGGCCCTTCGGTTCCGAAGACGCGTTCGACACGCGGGGTGTCGGTTCGAACATTCATTCGGTTCCTGCGCTAGGCTCCTCAACAGCAGGAGGAACGGCGAATCCGTCCACGTCGCGGGCCATCTCGGGCCGCGATGTCGGTGGCCGGCCATACGGTCGACTCGTCGCAACACACCGCAACCGCCTTGTCGTGAGACGCCGCGGGTCAGCACCGGCCAGCCGGGGCCCGCAACGTGGAACGACAGCCTAGAGGCAGCAGCACACGAGCATCGAAGGAGTCCACACCATGGCATCACCCGCAGACCGCGAGAAGTCGCTCGAAGCGGCCCTCGCACAGATCGACCGCCAGTTCGGCAAGGGGTCGGTCATGCGCCTCGGCAGCGAAGATCGCGCCCCCGTCGAGGTCATCCCCACCGGTTCGATCGCCCTCGACGTCGCCCTCGGCGTCGGTGGCCTCCCGCGCGGCCGCATCATCGAGATCTACGGCCCCGAGTCGTCGGGCAAGACGACGCTCACGCTCCATGCGATCGCGAACGCGCAGCGTGCCGGCGGCATCGCCGCCTTCGTCGACGCCGAGCACGCGCTCGACCCCGAGTACGCGAAGAAGCTGGGCGTCGACATCGACGCGCTGCTCGTCTCGCAGCCCGACACCGGTGAGCAGGCGCTCGAGATCGCCGACATGCTCGTGCGCTCCGGCTCCATCGACCTCATCGTCATCGACTCCGTCGCGGCGCTCGTACCACGTGCCGAGATCGAGGGCGAGATGGGCGACTCGCACGTCGGCCTCCAGGCCCGACTCATGTCGCAGGCGCTCCGCAAGCTGACCGGTGGCCTCAACCAGACGAACACCACGATGATCTTCATCAACCAGCTGCGCGAGAAGATCGGCGTGTTCTTCGGCAGCCCCGAGACGACCGCCGGCGGCAAGGCTCTGAAGTTCTACGCCTCCGTCCGCCTCGACATCCGCCGTATCGAGACCCTGAAAGACGGCACCGAGGCGGTCGGCAACCGCACTCGCGTGAAGGTCGTCAAGAACAAGATGGCGCCGCCCTTCAAGCAGGCCGAGTTCGACATCCTCTACGGGGTCGGCATCTCGCGTGAGGGCAGCCTCATCGACTACGGCGTCGACCAGGGCATCGTCAAGAAGTCGGGCGCCTGGTACACCTACGACGGCGACCAGTTGGGTCAGGGCAAAGAGAACGCCCGCAACTTCCTGCTGCAGAACCCCGACATCGCCGCCGACATCGAGCAGAAGATCCTCGTGAAGCTCGGCATCGGCCAGGCGGGTGCGGCGGCCGCGAACACGGTGCCGGCGAACGTCGAGTCGATCACCGCGAAGCGCAAGGGCGCCTGAGCGGCGGGGGTACCAGATGACCGGGGAGGGAAGCGAGCTGCACGACCCGTCGGCCGAGCACCTCGCCCCGGTGACCTACCTGCCGTGGGTGCGGCACCTTCCCGCGCCCACGAGCGAAGAACGTCCCGGTGAGGCGGGTACGGCGCGTCGATCTGCACCGGCGCGCCGGCCTCGCCGGGCAGCAGAGGCGTTCGCCGATCGGGGTTCCGACGACGCGGTGCCCGACCGCTGGTTCGGCGAAGAAGTGCCGAGCGAGCCGGTCGCCGCTCGCGACACGGGTTCGAAACGGTCGCAAGCCGCCCGTGGCACCCGCGTCGGCAGCGTACCCGAGGGCGTGGCCGACGAGTCGGGCGTCGAGCGCGACGAGCGCATCGACCGCCTCGTGGTGTCGCGGCTGCGTCGCTCGGCGCTCTCGGTCTCCGAGGTGCGCGCGGTGCTCGCCGAGCACGGGCTCGACGATTCAGAGCTCGACGAGTGGATCGAACGATACGAGCGCCTCGGCTATCTCGACGACGCACGTCTTGCCGAGCAGTTGGTGCACAGTCAGGGCGTGCGGCGCGGCAAGGGCAGCGGCGCGCTCCTGAACGAGCTCGGTCGCCGCGGCGTCGACCAGACGGTCGCGCGGGCCGCCGTCGAAGACCTCGACCCCGAGACCGAGCTCGAGAACGCCCGTACGGTCGCCGAGCGCCGTGCTCGCCAGCTCCGCGGTCTCGACCGACAGACGGCCGAGCGCCGCCTGTCGGCGTTCCTCCAGCGCCGAGGCTACCCCGGCGACGTCGTGCGCGAGGCGGTGACGGCGGCACTGTCCGTCGAGGGCTCGTAAACTGGTGCGATCATGAGCACCATTCACGAGGTCGCCCGCGCCGAGGCGACGACGCCCGCGCCGCGCACCTACGAGGTCCGCACCTTCGGCTGCCAGATGAACGTCCACGACTCCGAGCGCCTCAGCGGCTCGCTCGAGGCTGCGGGCTATGTGCCCGCCGCCGGCAGCGAGCCCGACATCGTCGTGATCAACACCTGCGCCGTCCGCGAGAACGCCGACAACAAGCTCTACGGCAACCTCGGCCACCTCGCGAGTGTCAAGCGTCGGCACGCGGGCATGCAGATCGCCGTCGGCGGTTGCCTCGCCCAGAAGGACAAGCACGTCATCCTCGAGAAGGCGCCGTGGGTCGACGTCGTGTTCGGCACGCACAACATGGGCGCGCTGCCGAGCCTCCTCGAGCGGGCCCGCCACAACGACGAGGCGCAGCTCGAGATCCTCGACGCCCTCGAGGTGTTCCCCTCGACGCTGCCGACCAAGCGCGACTCCAGCTACAGCGGCTGGGTCTCGATCTCGGTCGGCTGCAACAACACCTGCACCTTCTGCATCGTGCCGGCGCTCCGCGGCAAAGAGAAGGACCGTCGGCCCGGGGAGATCCTCGCCGAGATCCAGGCGCTCGTCGACGACGGTGCGATCGAGGTGACCCTGCTCGGCCAGAACGTGAACTCCTACGGCGTCGAGTTCGGCGACCGACAGGCCTTCGGCAAGCTGCTGCGTGCCTCCGGGCAGATCGAAGGCCTCGAGCGCATCCGCTTCACGAGCCCGCACCCCGCCGCGTTCACCGATGACGTCATCGACGCGATGGCCGAGACGCCCGATGTCATGCCGCAGCTGCATATGCCGCTCCAGTCGGGCTCCGACCGCATTCTCAAGGCGATGCGCCGTTCGTACCGCTCCGAGAAGTTCCTCGGCATCCTCGACCGGGTGCGGGCCAAGATCCCGAACGCGGCGATCTCGACCGACATCATCGTCGGCTTCCCCGGTGAGACCGAAGACGACTTCCTCGAGACGATGCGGGTCGTCGAGGCCGCGCGCTTCGCCTCGGCGTTCACCTTCCAGTACTCGATCCGTCCGGGCACCCCCGCGGCAACGATGGAGGACCAGGTGCCGAAGGAGGTCGTTCAGGAGCGTTACGAGCGATTGATCGCCCTCCAGGAGCGCATCTCCTGGGAGGAGAACCAGCACCTCGTCGGCCGCGCCGTCGAGGTGCTCGTCGCCAACGGCGAGGGCAAGAAGGACGCCGAGACGCACCGTCTCAGCGGCCGCGCCGAAGACAGCCGGCTCGTGCACTTCGAGGTACCGGCCGGCTCCGAACTGCCGCGGCCCGGAGACGTCGTGTCGGTCGTGATCACGCAGGCGGCGCCGTTCCACCTCATCGCCGACTCCACCGACGACGCCCCGCTGAAGGTGCGTCGAACGCGGGCGGGCGACGCGTGGGATCGGGCGCAGGCCGAGAGCTGCGGCGTGCCGTCGGCAGGCGGCGCCTCCGAGGCGCAATCGCCGGGCAAGGTCTCGCTCGGTCTGCCGTCGCTGCGCGTGCGCGGCGGCGAGCCGCTCGTGTCGCCGGGCGTCGGCACGATGCCGATCTACGACCCGACCGACGGTCAGCGCTGACGTGAGCCTCATCGCCGTCGTCGGCGCCACCGGCACCGGCAAGTCGGCGTTCGCGCTCGACCTCGCCGACGCGATCGAGCGCACCGGTCGCGCCGCCGAGGTCGTGAACGCCGACGCGATGCAGCTCTACCGAGGCATGGACATCGGCACCGCGAAGCTCTCGCCCGAGGCGCGACGCGGCGTGCCCCATCATCTGCTCGACGTGCTCGAGGTCACCGATGAGGCTTCGGTCGCCGAATACCAGCAACTCGCGCGGGCGCGCATCGGTGAGATCGTCGACCGTGGCGCCGTCGCGCTCCTCGTCGGCGGCTCGGGCCTCTACGTCTCGTCGGTGATCCACGACTTCCGGTTTCCGGGCACCGACCCGGTCGTGCGCGCACGACTCGAGGCCGAGCTCGTCGAGCTCGGACCGGGCCTCCTGCACGCGCGTCTGCGCGGCATCGACGCCGAGACCGCGGCGAAGGTCGACCCGCAGAACGGCCGCCGGGTGGTGCGCGCGCTCGAGGTGATCGAGGTCACCGGCGAGCCCGCGGCGGCCCGGCTGCCCGACGAGCCGGTGCCGTGGCGCGAACACCGCATCGTGCACCTTCGCGCCGATCGCGGCGTGCTCGTCGAGCGGCTCGACGAGCGCGTGCACGAGATGTGGCGGCAGGGCATCGTCGACGAGGTGCGCGGGCTCGTGCCGATGGGCCTCGAGCGCGGGGTCACCGCGCGCAAGGCGATCGGCTACGCGCAGGCGCTCGCCGAGCTGCACGGGCGGATGTCTCGAGCCGACGCCGTGGCCGAGACGCAGCGGCTCACCCGCACCTACGCGAGACGCCAGGTGGGCTGGTTCAAGCGCTACCGCGAAGCTGTCGTGATCGATGCCGACGACATGGTCGCCCGCGGCGCCGAACTGGTGCGTCAGGCCGCCCTAGACTGAATCGCATGCCGTTCGATCTGCGTTTCACCAAGGGCCAGGGCACGGGCAACGACTTCGTGCTCTTCAGCGATCCCGAGGGCGAGAACGCGCTGACCGCGACGCAGATCGCCGCGGTGTGCGACCGGCACTTCGGGGTCGGGGCCGACGGCGTCATCCGTGCCGTGCGTTCGCAGAACCTCGACGACGGTGCGGCCGCCCTTGCGGCCGATCCGCGCGCGGTCTGGTTCATGGACTACTGGAACGCCGACGGCACGGTCTCCGAGATGTGCGGCAACGGCATCCGCGTCTTCGTGCGCTACCTGCTCGACCAGGGGCTCGCTGAGCTCCACCCGGGCGCCGAGATCGCGATCGGCACGCGCGCCGGCGTCCGGCTCGTGACGCGCACGGCGACGGGCTTCCAGGTCGACCTGGGCCCCTGGCGCCTCGACGGCGGCGAGCCGCTCGTGCGTGCCAAGCAGCTGCCGGTGGCCCGTCCGGGCCTCGGCATCGACGTGGGCAATCCGCACGTCGTCGTCGCCCTCGCCGACGACGACGAACTCGAGGGCCTCGATCTCGCCTTCTCGCCGATCCTCGACCCCGCGCCCGAGGCGGGCGCGAACGTCGAGTTCGTCGTGCCCGCCGAGCCGCTCGTCGACGACGGCGTGGGCCGCATCCGCATGCGCGTGCACGAGCGCGGTTCGGGTGAGACCCTCTCGTGCGGCACGGGCGCCGTCGCCTCGGCGCTCGCGGTGCGGCACTGGGCGGGCGCCTCGGCGCCGAACGACTGGCGCGTGCAGGTGCCGGGCGGCGTGCTCGGCGTGCGCATGTTCGAGGCCGCCGACGGCGAGCACGTGGCCCTCGCGGGCCCTGCCGAGCTCGTCTTCGACGGCGTGCTGACGCTCGCGTGACCCGGTCGATGCGGAGCGTCCGACGGTGAACCACGACCCCAGATCGGCCGCCCGCGCCGGGTTCCCATGGCTGCTGCTGGTCGGGATCTCGCTCGTCGCGCTCAACCTGCGCGGACCGCTCGTCACGATCGCCCCAGTGATCGGCGACATCGAGGAATCCCTCGGCATCTCGTCGACCACGGCGGGGCTGCTCACGAGCCTGCCGGTGCTCTGCTTCGCCCTCGGCACGCCGATCGCCGCGTGGACGATCCGACTGACCGGGGCCGAACGCGCCGTCGCGATCGCGCTCGTCGGAACGCTCATCGGCACGATCGTCCGATCCGGCGGCACGACGTGGGCGGCGTTCGCGGGAACCGTGATCATCGGCCTCGCCATCGCGATCGGCAACGTCGTCGTGCCCGTCGTCATCCGTCGCGACGTTCCGCCCGAGCGGGCGCAACTCGTCACCGGGGTGTATTCCGCGATGATGAACGTCGGGTCGATGCTGACGATCGCCGCGACGGCACCGCTCGCCGAGGTGATCGGTTGGCAGTGGGCGACCGCCGTATGGGGCGTGCTCGTCATCGCAGCGCTCGCGGTCTGGGGCGTGCACCTGCGCCGCACCGTCGCCGAGAGCCGGGAGGCGCGCGCGGCCGAGGCGCTCGCGGTGACGGGTTCGATCGCGGCGGTGACGGGGCCGACCGGCGTGGTGCCCCCTGGAGAGCGTTCCGCGTGGCGCAACCCGATGACGTGGCTGCTCGCGGCGGCATTCGCGGCGCAGTCGTTCTCGTACTACGGGCTGAGCGCGTGGCTTCCGAGCCTCTACGCCGACGACTACGGCCTCGACCCGGTGGCGGCGGGCAACGTCGCGTCGCTGTTCCAGCTGGCCGCGGTCGCCGGCGCCCTCGGGGTGCCGTTCTTGGCCGGGGTCCGGCCGCGCTGGGTGCAGCCCGCCCTCGTCGGCGTGCTCTGGACGACGCTGCCGCTCGGGTTGCTGCTCGCCCCCCAGGCCTACTTCGTGTGGACGGTGACCGGCGGGATCGCGCAGGGCGGCGGTTTCGTCGTGATCATCGCGATGATCGTCCGCATCACGCGCACGGACCGTGAGACGACGCAGATGTCGGCGCTCGTGCAATCGGGCGGATACCTCGTTGCAGCGACGGCGCCACCGGTGCTCGGCGCACTGCACGAGTCGAGCGGGGCCTGGGCGCTGCCGCTCGTTGCGGTGCTGGTCGCGACGCTGAGCTTTCTCGCGCTGACGACCACGGCGGCCGTGCGCAGTGCGCGCCCGACGATCCCCGGCTGACGTCCGCTCCCGCCGTGCGCCGGCGTCGATGGGTCAGCGCCGGACGTGGAGCACCCGGAAGCCCTTCGTGTTCGCGGCGCGCTCGACCTCGAGCCCGAGTTCCGCGCCGATCCAGCGCTGCAGCGACTCGGCGCCGAGGTGCTTCGCGACGACGAGCCAGGCGGCGGCGTCTTCGCTCTCGTCGAGACGCGGCAGCCAGCGCGTGAGGAGTGCGTGCAGTTCGGCTTTGCCGACCCGGATCGGCGGGTTCGACCAGATCGCCGCGAACCGCACGGACTCGGGAACATCGTCGGGCAGCACGGCGTTGACATTGTGCAGACCGAGTCGTGCGGCGTTCTGCCGCGTGAGCTCGAGCGCGCGTTCGTTGACATCGACGGCCCACACCGTGGCATCCGGCGATTGGAGCGCGAGCGAGAGTGCGATCGGGCCCCACCCGCAGCCGAGGTCGAGCAGATCGCCCGAATTCGGTGGAGCGGGCACGGCGTCGAGGAGTGCGCGGGTGCCCTGGTCGAGGTGCTCTGGGCTGAATACACCGCCGGCGGTCGTGAGTTCGACCTCGCGGCCGGCGAGGCGCGCGCGGATGGTGCGGGTGCGCGAACTGCTCGACGGCGACGCGGAGAAATAGTGCTCGGAACCCATACAGGGAACCTATCGCAGCGATTGGAACTAGTCTTGAACGTGATGAACGAAGCCGACCAGAACACCGCAGACGACGCCGTCGAGCGGGTGCTGCGCGGTGCTGAGACGAAGGCCGGGCTGACCCGCTTCGGCTCGGGTGCCGCCGAGGCGCTCATGGAGCAGGGCTCCGACGCCGCGGCCGGCGCCGAGACCGACGGCGAGCAGTTCGAGCGCGAGGAGCGCGCGGCGCTCCGTCGCGTCGCGGGCCTCTCGACCGAGCTCGAGGACGTCACCGAGGTCGAGTACCGGCAGCTCCGGCTCGAGAACGTGGTGCTCATCGGGGTCTACTCGCAGGGCTCGCTCGATGACGCCGAGAACTCGCTGCGCGAACTGTCGGCGCTCGCCGAGACGGCGGGCGCGCGGGTGCTCGACGGAGTGCTGCAGCGGCGCCCGCACCCCGACCCGAGCACCTACCTCGGTCGCGGCAAGGTCGAAGAACTGCGGCACATCGTCGCCTCGCTCGGCGCCGACACCGTCGTCGCCGACACCGAACTCGCGCCGAGCCAGCGGCGTGCGCTGGAGGACGCGGTCAAGGTGAAGGTGATCGACCGCACGGCCGTCATCCTCGACATCTTCAGCCAGCACGCGAAGAGCCGCGAGGGCAAGGCGCAGGTCGAGCTCGCGCAGCTCGAATACCTGCTTCCGCGCCTGCGCGGCTGGGGCGAGTCGATGTCGCGCCAGGCCGGCGGCCAGGTCGGCAGCGGCGGCGCCGGCATGGGCTCTCGCGGCCCAGGCGAGACGAAGATCGAGCTCGACCGGCGCCGCATCCACTCGCGCATGGCGAAGCTGCGCAAGCAGATCGCGGGCATGAAGCCCGCCCGTGACGCGAAGCGCGCGAACCGCCGACGCAACGCCATCCCCTCCGTCGCCATCGCCGGGTACACCAACGCCGGCAAGTCGAGTCTGCTGAACCGCATCACGGGTGCCGGACTCCTCGTCGAGAACTCCCTGTTCGCGACCCTCGACGCCACGGTGCGCCGCAACACGACGGCCGACGGTCGCGTCTACACGCTCGCCGACACCGTCGGCTTCGTGCGCAACCTCCCGCACCAGCTGGTCGAGGCGTTCCGATCGACCCTCGAAGAGGTCGGCGACTCCGACCTCATCGTGCACGTGGTCGACGCGGCCCACCCCGACCCGGCCGGCCAGATCGCCACGGTGCGCGACGTCATCGGCGAGGTCGGGGCACGCGACATCCCCGAGCTGATCGTCTTCAACAAGGCCGATCTCGTGACGCCCGAAGACCGACTCGTGCTGCGCGGGCTCGAGCGCGGCGCCGTGTTCGCCTCGGCGCGCACGGGCGAGGGCATCGACGAGGTGCTCGCGGCGATCACGCGCATGCTGCCCGACCCGGCGGTCGAGATCGACCTCGTGGTGCCGTACGACCGGGGCGACGTCGTCTCGACGCTGCACGAGACCGGCCGCGTGCTCTCGATCGACTACCTCGAGGCGGGTACGCGCGTGCGCGCGCTGGTCTCGCCCGAGCTGTCGGCCCAGCTCGCCGTATTCGCGGCACCCGTCGGCGCCTGAGACGCTCGCGGCCGCAGGTGCGGGTCGCCGGAGGTCGCCGGGGTCGCCGGAGATCGCCAGGGGCGCCTCGCGTCACCTCACGTCATAGAGCCGCGATGGGCGGGATCGGCGCGTATCGTCGCTCCTGATCGTCGGTGCACGGCCGGATGCCGTGCACCAGGAGCGACCGCCGAGCCCGGCACCCGCCCGCGAGACCCACCCGCCGAATCCGGCCGGGGGACGCGGCCTGCCGCGCTTCCGCCCCATCGGCTGCGCCACGCAGGAGTCCCATGGCCGCCACCGGTTCCGACCCCCGGGATGTGCTCGGCCGGCCGCGCCCGCCGGTCTCGTTCGAGTTGTTCCCGCCCCGATCGGATGCCGCGGCGCTCGCCCTCGGCCGCACGATCGACCGTCTCGCCGAGGCCGATCCCGCGTTCATCTCGGTGACCTTCGGCGCCGGCGGTTCGTCTCGGGATCGCTCGCTGACCGTGCTCCGCTACATGCTCGAGCACACCGCGGTCGATCCGATGGCGCACCTCACGTGCGTCGGCTCCTCGCACCAGGAGGCGAACCGACTGGTCCGTGAATTCCTCGACGCCGGCGTGACGAGCTTCCTCGCCCTGCGCGGCGACCCGCCGACCGGTGCGGGGCCCGACGGGGGCATCGGCGACCTCGGCAGCGCCGCTGAGCTGGTGCAGCTCATCCACCGGGTCCAGGAGGAGCGTGAACCCTTCGGGCAGATCGGCGTTCCGGGCGTGCCCGGCGCGTCGCGCATCCGCGAGCGGCCGCGGCCCGAGCGCGTCGCGGTCGCGGCGTTCCCCACGGGGCATCCGCGTTCTCGCACCGCCAATCAAGATGTCGACGCGCTGCTCGCGAAGGAGATCGCGGGCGCGACCCTCGCGATCACGCAACTCTTCTGGCATGCCGACGACTACCTCGGCTACGTCGAACGCGCCCGCTCGGCGGGCGTCACCATCCCGATCCTGCCGGGCATCATGCCCGTCACGACGTCGGCGAGACTCGCCCGGCTCGCGGAGCTCACCGGGGTCGAGGCCCCGGCCGAGCTCGCGATCGACCTCGAGATCGAACCCGATCCCGAGGCGCAGGCCGAGTTCGGAGTCGCATTTGCCGCGAACCTCGCCGCCGGGGTACTCGCGGGCGGCGCTCCCGGGCTGCATCTGTACACCTTCAACCGTCACGAGGCCGTGCTGGGCGTGCTCGCCCGGCTCGGAATCGGAGTCTCGACACAGCTCGTCAATGAGAGGAACACTGCACGATGACCGCACCCGACTTCCCCACCGGCACCATCCTCGGCTACCCCCGGATCGGCCGTCGCCGTGAGCTCAAGCGCGCCGTCGAGGCGTTCTGGGCCGGCACGATCGACGCCGGCGAGCTCGAGGCGCGCGCCGCCGAGCTGCGCGCCGCGACCCGCGAGCGCCTCGCCGCGCAGGGCCTCGACCGCGCAGGGGCCGCCATCCCCGAGTCGTTCTCGTTCTACGACCAGGTCCTCGACGCGGCGGTGGCCGTGGGCGCGGTGCCGACGCGCTTCGCGCGGCTCCTCGGCGAGGACGGCGGCGTCGACCTCGGCGCCTACTTCACGATCGCCCGCGGCGTCGGCGACGACGCTCCGCTCGAGATGACGAAGTGGTTCGACTCGAACTACCACTACCTCGTACCCGAGATCGGCCCGGGCACCTCGTTCTCGCTGCACGCCGAGCGCATCCTCGCCGAGTTCGAAGAGGCGAAGGCGCAAGGCTTCCTCACCCGCCCCGTGATCGTCGGGCCTGTGACGTTCCTGCTCCTCGCGAAGGCCGCAGACGACGCGCCCGCGGGCTTCCGCCCGATCGATCGCCTCGCCGAGCTCGTGCCGGTCTACGGCGAACTGCTCGCCGAGCTCGCCCGTGCCGGTGCCGAGTGGGTGCAGCTCGACGAGCCCGCGCTCGTGAGCGAGTCGATCGACGAGCCGCGCGCCCGCGTACTCGAGTCGGCGGCCGCGGCCTACGACGCGCTCGGCGCGCAGGGCGAGCGTCCGGCGATCTTCGTCGCCGCCCCGTACGGCTCGCTCGACGACGCACTCCAGGTGCTCGCCGCGACCCCCGTCGAGGCGATCTCGCTCGACCTCGTGCGCGGTTCGCTGCCCGAGGGCCTCGACCCCGTCACCGCCGAAGCGCTCTCCGCGAAGACCCTCGTCGCGGGCGTCGTCGACGGCCACAACATCTGGCGCGGCGACCTCGCCGCCGCGTTCGACCGCGTCGCCGCCGTGCAGCGCCTCTCGGGAAGCGTCGCCGTCTCGACCTCGACCTCGCTGCTGCACGTGCCGCACGACGTCGAGGACGAGCAGTCGCTCGACGCACGCCTCGTCTCGTGGCTCGCCTTCGCCGACCAGAAGGTCGCGCAGGTCGCGGTGCTGGCCCGTGGGCTCGCCGAGGGACGCGAGGCGATCGCCGCAGAGCTCGACGAGGCATCCACCGCGCTCGCCGACCGCAGTGCCGCGCCCGGCGTGCACCTGCCCGCGGTGCGCGACCGCCTCTCGGCCCTCTCCGACCGCGACTTCGACCGCGGTGACTACGCCGCCCGCGTCGCCGCGCAGGCGGCGCTCGAGCTGCCCGAGCTGCCCACCACGACGATCGGTTCGTTCCCGCAGACGAGCGACATCCGGCGCGCCCGCGCGCGCCTCGGCAAGGGCGAGCTCGACGCCGACGGTTACGCGCAGCTCATGCGCGAGGAGATCGAACGGGTCGTGCGCCTGCAGGAGGAGATCGGCCTCGACGTGCTCGTGCACGGCGAGCCCGAGCGCAACGACATGGTGCAGTACTTCGCCGAGCTGCTCGACGGCTTCGCCGTCACCGAGCACGGCTGGGTGCAGTCGTACGGTTCGCGCTGCACGCGCCCCTCGATCCTCTGGGGGGATGTCTCGCGGCCCGCGCCGATGACGGTCGAGTGGTCGTCGTACGCGCAGTCGCTGACCGAGAAGCCCGTCAAGGGCATGCTCACGGGCCCCGTGACGATCCTCGCCTGGTCGTTCGTGCGCGACGACCAGCCCCTCGGTGACACCGCGCGTCAGGTGGCGCTCGCGCTGCGCGACGAGATCGCCGACCTCGAGGAGGCCGGAATCAAGGTGATCCAGGTCGACGAGCCCGCCCTTCGCGAACTCCTCCCGCTGAAGCTCGCAGACCAGGCCGCCTACCTCGACTGGTCGGTCGGCTCGTTCAGGCTCGCGACGGCCGGAGCCGCGGCGGCGACGCAGGTGCACACGCACCTCTGCTACTCGGAGTTCGGTGTCGTCATCGACGCGATCAAGAACCTCGACGCCGACGTGACCTCGATCGAGGCGGCGCGCAGCCGCATGGAGGTCGTCGACGACCTCTCGACGAGCGGGTTCGACCACGGCATCGGCCCGGGCGTCTACGACATCCACTCGCCCCGTGTGCCGTCGACGGCCGAGGTGCAGGCGCTCCTCGAGCGCGCGGTCGCCGAGATCCCGGCGTCGCGGCTCTGGGTGAACCCCGACTGCGGTCTGAAGACTCGCGGCTACGACGAGACGGTCGCCTCGCTCGAGAACATCATCGAGGCGACGCGTGCGGTGCGCGCCGAACTCGAGGCGCGCACCGAGCCGGCGCTCGCGGGCTAGTCGGGGCGAAAAGAAAGGGGCGGATGCCGCGCGCTGCGCGGCATCCGCCCCTTCGGTGTCGTCGTGGCGGGTCTCGGCCGGCCGCACGGCCGGCCGGGCGTCAGACCGCCCGCAGCACCGAGACGACCTTGCCGAGCACCTCGGCGTGGTCGCCGACGATCGGCTCGAACGCGCTGTTGCGGGGCAGCAGCCAGGTGTGGCCGTCGCGCTGCCGGAAGACCTTCACGGTCGCCTCGCCGTCGAGCATCGCCGCGACGATCTCGCCGTTCTCGGCGGTGCGCTGCGAGCGCACGACCACCCAGTCGCCGTCGCAGATGGCGGCGTCGATCATCGAGTCGCCGACGACCTTGAGGATGAAGAGCTCGCCCTTGCCGACGAGTTGGCGGGGGAGTGGGAAGACCTCTTCGATCTGCTGCTCGGCCGTGATCGGCACGCCGGCGGCGATGCGGCCGACGAGGGGGACCATCGCGGCGTCGCCGACGGGGGCGGCATCGCCTGCCGTGGGGGCGCGCTCGTCGAGGCCGGGCACCTCGATGAGGATCTCGAGCGCGCGGGGGCGGTTGGGGTCGCGCCGCAGGTAGCCGGCGAGTTCGAGCTGATTGAGCTGGTGCGTGACGCTCGACAGCGAGGACAGCCCGACGGCGTCGCCGATCTCGCGCATGCTCGGCGGGTAGCCGCGGCTCGCGACCGAGCGCTGCACGGCCTCGAGGATCGCGAGTTGCTTCGCGCTCAGGCTCTTGCGTCGACGCGCCTTTCCGATCTCACGCACGTCGTTGTCGCTCACGGTCTCCGCCCCTCGTTGCGATCGCCTCGCGATCGGATGTCGGTGGTGTCTGCTGGACTGGTCTCCAGACATTCGAAACTGTATCCGCCTCGCGGGGGTGCGGCAAACATTCGTTCGAGTGTGTCGGGGTATTCGTGCACGAAGACGGTGCCCCAGGGTGCTTGCCTTCGAATTCAGTCGAAGATATATTCGGAACAAAGATTCGCACCCGGCTCTCCCGGCCGAGGGCAGGGTGCGATTCACTCAGGAGGTGTGAGATGAGCGCAGCGATCATGACCGGCGGGTACGGCGCGGCGGGCGACGGCGCGGCGGTGCGAACCCGTCTGCGACTGACGCGCCGCGGTCGCGTCGTATTCACGACATTCGCCGCCTTGCCGCTCATCGTCTGGGCGTTCGCGCTCGTGCTCGGGGCGGGCGGCGCTGCGGCCGATGTCGCCGGTGCCGGCGCGGCGCTCGAGTACGTCACCGTCGACGTCGGCGGCTCCCTCTGGGAGATCGCGGAGTCGGTCGCCCCGAGCGCCGATCCGCGCGACACGATCGCCGAGATCCTGCGTATCAACGGACTCGATGAGGCGACGATCGTGCCCGGCCAGCGGCTCGCCGTGCCGGCGGGCGAGTAGCGCGCGCGGGGCCGCGAGCGGGCCGCTCGGTGCCCGGTCACACTGGGTCGCACGGGCGATGGTCGCAGCCGCTCGTGGCTAGCATGGTTCGGTGACGAGTCTCGAAGACCTCCCCATCCGTGACGACCTCCGCGGGCGTTCGCCGTACGGCGCACCGCAGAAGTCCGTCCCCGTGGCCCTCAACGTCAACGAGAACACGCATCCGATCCCCGAAGACGTCGCCCACGACATCGTGGCCCGCGTCGCCGCGGCGATCCTCAGGCTGAACCGCTATCCCGACCGTGAGTTCACCGAACTGCGCGAGGCGCTCGCCGGGTACCTCGGCCACGGGCTCACCCCCGAGCACATCTGGGCCGCGAACGGGTCGAACGAGGTGCTCCAGCACCTGCTGCAGGCCTTCGGCGGCCCTGGGCGCAGCGCCCTCGGCTTCGAACCGACGTACTCGATGTACGGGCTGCTCGCCTCGGGCACCGGCACCCGGTGGGTCACTGCGCCTCGCGATGACGACTTCGAACTCGGCCCCGAGGCCGCGGTCGCCGCCGTGCTCGAGCACGACCCAGACCTGGTGCTCATGTGCGCACCGAACAACCCGACCGGCACCCCGCTCGACCTCGACACGATCCGTGCGGTCGCCGACGTCGCCCGCGGCATCGTCATCGTCGACGAGGCGTACTTCGAGTTCGCCGAGCCGGGCACGCCGAGCGCGCTGACCCTCCTCGAGGGGCGGCCACGGCTCGTCGTCTCGCGCACCATGAGCAAGGCCTTCGCGTTCGCCGGCGCCCGGGTCGGCTACCTCGCCGGCGACCCCGCGACGATCGACGCGCTGCGCCTCGTGAGGCTTCCGTACCACCTCTCCGCGCTCACGCAGGCGGCCGCGCTCGGGGCGCTCGCCCACGCGGATGAGATGCTCGCGATGGTCGACGAGATCCGCGGGCAGCGCGTGCGCCTCTCCGCCGAGCTCGCTCGGCTCGGTTTCGCGCCGTATCGCAGCGGCTCGAACTTCGTGCTCTTCGGCGGCGTCGACGACCCGCACGCGGTCTTCGAGGCGCTGCTGGCGCGCGGCATCCTCATTCGCGATCTCGGCATTCGCGGTCACCTGCGCGTGACCGCGGGCACCGAAGCCGAGACCACCGCGTTCCTCGAGGCGATCGCGGTGTTCGCCCCGGAGCGGGCGGCGGGCGCCGCCGAGAATAGGATCGACGCATGAGCGGCCAGACCCAGAACCGCGCGGTGCGCGTGCAGCGCGAGACCAGCGAGTCGAGCATCGACCTCTCGATCGACCTCGACGGCACGGGCGCGAGCGACATCGAGACGGGCGTGCCGTTCTACGACCACCTCCTGACGGCCTTCGCGAGGCACTCGCTCACCGACCTCACGGTGCGGGCCTCCGGCGATGTCCACATCGACGTGCACCACACCGTGGAGGACACCGGAATCGTGCTCGGCCAGGCGATCCGCCAGGCGCTCGGCGACAAGCGGGGCATCTCCCGCTACGGCGACGCACTCGTGCCGCTCGACGAGGCGCTCGCGCAGGCCGTCGTCGACATCTCGGGGCGTCCGTACCTCGTGCACACCGGCGAGCCCGCGGGCTTCGAGTTCCACCTCATCGGCGGGCACTTCACCGGCTCGATGGTGCGTCACGTCTTCGAGGCGATCACGTTCAACGCGGGGCTCACCGTGCACGTCAACGTGCTCGGGGGCCGCGACCCGCACCACATCGCCGAGGCGGAGTTCAAGGCCTTCGCACGGGCATTCCGTCAGGCGAAGGCGTTCGATCCGCTGGTCACCGGCATCCCGTCGACGAAGGGCGCGCTGTGAGCCCGACCCGCCGCGTCGTCGTCCTCGACTACGGCTCCGGCAACGTGCACTCTGCCGCGAAGGCGCTCGAAGCCGCGGGCGCCGAAGCCCTGGTCACGGCCGACCGTCGGGCTGCGAGCGAGGCCGACGGCCTGCTCGTGCCGGGCGTCGGCGCCTTCAAGGCCGTGATGGAGCAGCTTCGCGCGGTGCGCGGTGACGAGATCATCGATCGGCGTCTCGCGGGCGGGCGCCCGGTGCTCGGCATCTGCGTCGGCATGCAGGTGCTTTTCGAGCACGGTGTCGAGCGCGGGGTGGACACCGAGGGACTCGGCGAATGGCCGGGCACGGTCACCGAGCTGCCTGCGGCGGTGCTGCCGCACATGGGCTGGAACACGGTGACGCCCGATGCGGGGTCGGTGCTGTTCGACGGCATCGAGGACGAGCGCTTCTACTTCGTCCACTCCTTCGCCGCGCAGGAGTGGCACCTCGACGTGATCCCGCCGTTCCCCGGGCCGAAGCTGACGTGGGCCGAGCACGGCGGGTCATTCCTCGCCGCGGTCGAGAACGGCCCCCTCTCGGCGACCCAATTCCACCCCGAGAAGTCCGCCGAGGCCGGAATCCGGCTGCTGTCGAACTGGATCGGCACGCTCGGCTGACGGCCGCTCACGACCGTGCGTGTCACGGTCAGGGCGTTCGACTCCCGGGCGACTAAGCTTCTGTGACTGTGCCGACCGTCGATCCACGGCGGCATCCCGCGAACGAGGACAGTGATGAGTGAGTTCAACAAGACCCCCGGTCTCGTGCTGCTTCCGGCAGTCGATGTCGCCGGTGGCAAGGCCGTCCGCCTGACGAAGGGCGAAGCCGGCACCGAGACGAGCTACGGCGACCCGGTCGACGCGGCCGTCGACTGGGCCGATCAGGGCGCCGAGTGGATTCACCTCGTCGACCTCGACGCGGCCTTCGGCCGGGGGTCGAACGGCGGCATCCTGAAGAAGGTCATCCGTCAGGTGCGCGGCGTGAACGTCGAGCTCTCGGGCGGCATCCGCGACGACGAGTCGCTCGAGCACGCCCTCGAGATCGGTGCGAAGCGCATCAACCTCGGCACGGCGGCGCTCGAGAACCCCGAGTGGGCCGCCTCGGTCATCGCCCAGTACGGCGAGGCGATCGCGGTCGGCCTCGACGTGCGCGGCACGACGCTCGCCGCCCGCGGCTGGACGAAGGACGGCGGCGACCTCTGGCAGGTCATGGACCGGCTGGAGGAGGCAGGCGCCGCCCGCTACGTCGTCACCGACGTCACGAAGGACGGCACCCTCCAAGGCCCCAACATCGCATTGCTCCGGCAGGTCATGGAGCGCACCGAGCGCCCGGTCGTCGCCTCGGGCGGCATCTCGAGCCTCGACGACATCGTCGCCCTGCGCGAGCTCGTTCCCCTCGGCCTCGAGGGCACGATCGTCGGCAAGGCACTCTACGCCGGTGCGTTCACGCTGACCGAGGCGCTGGATGTCGCCTCGCGCTGACGATTCGGCGAGCGAGCGTCACGATGGCGCGCCGCCCTCGTCGCGCGTCGCGGACTCCGCCGGCGTGCCTTGGGCAGGGCGTTCGTTCGACGCGAACCCGCACGCGGCCGACGACGGCAGTGCGCCGGTCGAGCTCGCCGCCGCGATCGCGGCGTTCCGCGCGGGTGACGGCGGTCAGTCCGAGGTCGTGGCGGCGTTCGCGAGGTCGCGCCTGCTGATCCCGTTGCTCGCCGAGCTCGGCGACCCTTCGACCGGCTCAGGGGGGTCCGGCGCTTCAACCGAGACGGGCGCGCACGGCCTCGCCGTCGACAAGAGCCAGGAGCTCTCGATCGTCACGGTCGCCGGCCCCGACGGGCGGGCGGTGCTGCCGGTCTTCTCCTCGGTCGAGGCGATGGCACGATGGAACCCGATCGCGCGGCCGGTGCCCGCAGACGGCGTGCGCGTCGCGCTCGCGGCCGCCGACGACGGCACCGAGCTCGTCGTGCTCGATCCCGGTTCGCCCGGTGAGTTCGTCCTGCGCCGCCCAGCGGTCTGGGGGGTCGCGCAGTCGCTGCCGTGGCGTCCGCCGTTCGAGTCGGATGCCGTGCGGGAGGCCTTCCTGCGCGCCGCTGAGCGAGAGCTCTCGGTGCTCGGGGTGACGCTTCTCCCGGGCGACCCCGAGGCGAGGCTCGCCGGCCCCGAGCTGATCGTGCGTCTCGAACTCGTCGCGGGCCTCACCCGCGAGGCGCTCGATGCGACGACGACTCGGCTGGCGCACCGCTGGGCCGCCGACGAGTCGATCGCCACGGGCGTCGACTCGCTCGCCGTGAAACTCGTCGCCGGGGCATCCGACGCCTGAACCGGCGACCGGGAGGCCGTCGGGCCTGTGAGCCGTTGCGGTGGTTGACCGCAGCCGCACGCGGGAGCATGATCGGAGGGCGCGACGGCGCGGAATCCAGGTGCGGCCATGACCGAGCAGCCCGATGCGGAACGACGGGACGGCGACGACGGCTACGACGCAGCGCTCGAGCGGGCCGCCGTGCACGCGCGGGCCTGGCTCGACGGCGTCCGCGAGCGGAAGGTGCCGCCCCGCGCGACCACCGAGGAGCTGCTCGACCGGTTCGGCCGCGACCTGCCGGAGGACGGCGAGTCCGCCGCCGCGGTGATCGACCATCTCGCCGCCGCGGCGGAGCCCGGGCTCATCGCGATCGGGTCGCCGCGCTTCTACGGCTGGGTGATCGGCGGCACGCACCCCGCGGCGCTCGCCGCCGACTGGCTCGTCTCGAGCTGGGACCAGAACACCGGGCTGCGCACGATCACCCCGGCCGCGGTCGCCGCCGAGGAACTCGCGGGCGCGTGGCTCGTCGACCTCCTCGAGCTTCCGGCCGGCAGTGAGGTCGGCTTCACCACGGGCGCGACGATGGCCCAGTTCACATGCATGGCGGCGGCGCGCGACGAGGTGCTCACCCGCGTCGGCTGGGACGTCGAGGAGTCGGGGCTCGCGGGCGCCCCGCGGATCCGCTTCATCGTCGGCGAGGAGCGGCACGGCACGGTCGACCTCGCCGCCCGCTACCTCGGACTCGGGGCGCCTGTCGTGGTGCCGTCCGACGTCGAGGGGCGCATCCGGGTCGACGCGCTGCGCGAGGTGCTGGCCGCAGGCGAGGGGCCGGCGATCGTGCTGCTGCAGGCCGGCAACATCCACTCGGGCGCCTTCGACCACTTCGCGGGCGCGATCGCCGCGGCGCACGAGGCGGGCGCCTGGGTGCACGTCGACGGTGCGTTCGGCCTCTGGGCCGCGGCATCCCCGCGCCTCCGTCACCTGACCTCTGGCATGGCCGCCGCCGACTCGTGGTCGACCGACGCGCACAAGACGCTCAACGTGCCCTACGACTCGGGGCTCGCGATCGTGCGCGACGGCCGCGCAATGCGCCGCGCGCTCAGCATGCATGCGAGCTACCTCCAGGCGACCGACGTCGGATCGGACCCGCACGAGCGGGTGCCCGAGCTCTCGCGCCGGGCCCGCGGCGTGCCGGTCTGGGCGGTCCTGCGGTCGCTCGGGCGCTCGGGCGTCGCCGAGCTCGTCGAGGGACTCGCCGATGCTGCGAGGGGCCTCGCCGACGGCGTCGGGCGCCTTCCCGGCGTCGAGGTGCTGAACGAGGTCGTCTTCACGCAGCTGTGCATCGCGCTCGCCGACGACGCCGCGACCGAGGCGCTCAGCGAACGGCTCTGGGCGGAGGGCGAGGTGCTCGCGATGACCTCGCGCTGGCACGATCGCGCGGTGGTGCGCTTCTCGGTCAGCAATTGGCGAACGGATGCCGCGGAGGTGCGCCGCACCGTCGATGCCGTCGCCCGTGCGCTCGCCACGGGCGAGGCCGGCTGAACGGCGGCGCGGCGCGCGAGTGCGACGGCATCGGCAGCCGCGTCGGTGGCATCCGCTTGAATGGAGGCATGACCGAGGCGCTCGCGGAGTTCTCGCCCGCGACCAGGGCGTGGTTCACCGAATCGTTCACCGAACCGACCGCCGTGCAGCGCGGCGCCTGGCAGGCGATCTCGCGGGGCGATCACGCGCTCGTGGTCGCGCCGACCGGTTCGGGCAAGACGCTCGCGGCGTTCCTCTGGGCGATCGACCGGCTGCACCACGAGGCGCCCGATCCGACGACCGCGGGCACCCGGGTCGTCTATCTCTCACCGCTCAAGGCGCTCGGCGTCGACGTCGAACGCAATCTCAGGGCGCCGCTCATCGGCATCGCCCGCACCGCCGCGGCGCACGGCCTCGAGGTGCCCGAGGTCTCGGTCGGCGTGCGTTCCGGCGACACGCCCGCCTCCGAGCGCCGCACGCTCGTGGCGAGGCCGCCCGAGATCCTCATCACGACGCCCGAGTCGCTCTACCTCATGCTCACCTCGCAGGCGCGAGAGACGCTGCGCGGGGTCGAGGCGGTCATCGTCGACGAGATCCACGCCGTCGCCGGCACGAAGCGCGGTGCGCACCTCGCGGTCTCGCTCGAGCGGCTCGACGCCCTCCTCGCGAAGCCGGCTCAGCGTATCGGCCTCTCGGCGACGGTGCGCCCGCTCGACGAGGTCGCCCGCTTCCTCTCCGCGGCATCCCCGGTGACCGTCGTCGCCCCGCCGAGCGAGAAGCGCTTCGAACTGCGCGTCGAGGTGCCGGTCGAAGACATGGCGCGCCTGCCAGCGAGCGACGACGCGACGGGGTCGATCTGGCCGCACGTCGAGCAGGCCATCCTCGACCGGGTGCTCGCGCATCGTTCATCGATCGTCTTCGCGAACTCGCGGCGGCTCGCCGAACGGCTGACGGCCAGGCTCAACGAACTGGCGCTCGAGGCCGACGAGCAGACCGCGCTCGTCGCGGCTGCGGCCGCGAGCGGTCCGCCCGCGGCACTCATGGCGCAATCGGGGCAGACCGCGGGCGCGCCGCCCGTCGTCGCCCGGGCCCATCACGGTTCGGTCAGCAAAGAACAGCGCGCCGAGATCGAAGACGATCTGAAGTCGGGCCGGCTGCGCTGCGTCGTCGCGACCTCGAGCCTCGAGCTCGGCATCGACATGGGCGCGGTCGACCTCGTGGTGCAGGTCGAGTCGCCGCCGTCGGTCGCGAGCGGGCTGCAACGCCTCGGGCGCGCGGGCCACCAGGTGGGCGAGGTCTCGAGGGGCATCATGTTCCCGAAGCACCGCGCCGACCTCGTGCACACGGCCGTCGCCTCCGAGCGCATGCTCGCCGGGCAGATCGAGACCCTCAGGGTGCCGGCGAACCCGCTCGACATCCTCGCCCAGCAGACGATCGCCGCCGCGGCCGTCGACGAGCTCGACGTCGAGGCGTGGTTCGAGACGGTGCGACGCAGTGCCCCGTTCCAGCACCTTCCCCGTTCGGCGTACGAGGCGACGCTCGATCTGCTCGCCGGCCGCTACCCCTCCGACCGCTTCGGCGAGCTACGGCCGCGCGTCGTCTGGGATCGCGAGGGCGGCACGATCTCGGGGCGGCCCGGAGCGCAGCGCCTCGCGGTGACGAGCGGCGGCACCATCCCCGACCGGGGCATGTTCGGGGTGTTCCTCGTCGGCGACGACGCCACCGGGCGCCGGGTCGGCGAGCTCGACGAAGAGATGGTCTACGAATCGCGAGTCGGCGACGTCTTCGCGCTCGGTGCGACGAGCTGGCGCATTCAAGAGATCACCTTCGACCGGGTCAACGTGGTGCCCGCGTTCGGGCAGCCCGGTCGCGTTCCGTTCTGGAAGGGCGACGCCATCGGTCGTCCCGCCGAGCTCGGGCGCGCCCTCGGCGGTTTCATGCGCGAACTCTCGTCGGCCGACGAGCCTGATGCCCGTGCGCGCGTCGCCGCTGCGGGGCTCGATGCGAACGCCTCGGCGAACCTGCTCGGATTCCTCGCCGACCAGCGCGCCGCCACCGGCGCGGTGCCGAGCGACCGCACGCTCGTCGTCGAACGCTCGCGCGACGAGCTCGGCGACTGGCGCATCATCCTGCACTCGCCGTACGGCATGCCGGTGCACGCACCCTGGGCGCTCGCCGTCGGCACTCGTGTGCGCGAACGGCACGGCGTCGACGGGGCGGCGATCGCGGCCGACGACGGCATCATCGTGCGCATCCCCGACACCGGCGGCGAGGCGCCGGGGGCCGAGCTCTTCGTCTTCGACGCCGCCGAGCTCGAGCCGCTCGTGACCGAAGAGGTCGGCGGCTCGGCCCTCTTCGCCAGCAGGTTCCGCGAGTGCGCGGCCCGGGCACTGCTGCTGCCGCACTACCGGCCGGGCCAGCGTTCCCCGCTCTGGCAGCAGCGGCAGAAGTCGGCACAGCTCCTCGAGGTCGCGAGCGACTACCCGACGTTCCCGATCATCCTCGAGACGCTGCGCGAGGTCCTCCAAGACGTCTACGACGTGCCCGCGCTCGTGGCCGTCGCCGGCGAGATCGCTTCCCGCAAGATCCGGGTCGTCGAGACGACGATCGACTCGCCGAGCCCGTTCGCGAGCGCCCTGCTGTTCGGCTACGTCGGCGCCTTCATGTACGAGGGTGACGCGCCGCTCGCCGAGCGACGCGCCGCGGCGCTCGCGATCGACCAGGCGCTCCTCGGCGAGCTGCTCGGCCGGGTCGAGCTGCGCGAGCTCCTCGACCCGGCCGTCATCGACGAAGTCGAGTCCGAGCTCCAGCGTCTGGCGCCCGAGCGGCGCGCTCGCGGCGTCGAGGGTGTCGCCGAGCTGTTGCGCACGCTCGGACCGCTGACTCCCGAAGAGATCGGCGCCAGGGTCGACGCCGAGACCGATGCGGAGGCGGCGGTCGCCGAGCTCCTCGCGGCGCGTCGGGCTGTGCGCGTCGGCTTCGCCGGGCGCGAGCAGCTCGCCGCGGTCGAAGACGTCGGGCGCCTGCGCGACGCGCTCGGCGTGCCCGTGCCGCCCGGCGTCGCCGCCGCGTTCGAGGCCCACGTCGCCGACCCGCTCGGCGACCTGGTGAGCCGCTACGCCCGCAGTCACGGCCCGTTCACCGTCGACGACGTCGCCGCGCGCTTCGGCGTCGGGGTGGCCGTCGCGCGGGGCGCGCTGCGCCGCCTCGCCGATGAACGCCGGGTCGTCGAGGGCGAGTTCCGGCCGCACGGCACCTCGACCGAGTGGTGCGACGCCGAGGTGCTGCGTCGCCTTCGACGCCGTTCGCTTGCCGCCCTGCGGCACGAGATCGAGCCGGTGCCGCAACTCGCTCTCGCCAGGTTCCTGCCGCTGTGGCAGCGGGTCGGCGCGGGCGTCCGCGGCATCGACGGCGTGCTCTCGGCGATCGAGCAGCTCGAGGGGGCCAGGCTTCCGGCCTCGGCGTGGGAGTCGCTCGCACTGCCGGCGCGGGTCGCCGACTACTCGCCTGCGATGCTCGACGAGCTGATGAGTTCGGGCGAGGTGCTCTGGGCCGGGTCGGGGGCGCTCGCGGGCGATGACGGCTGGGTGAGCCTCCACCTCGCCGAGTCGGCCCCGCTCACCCTGCCCTGGGCACCCGAGGTCGACCTCGAACCGCTCGAGCGCGAGGTGCTGCTGGCACTCGGCTCCGGCGGCGGCTTCTTCTTCCGGCAGCTCGCCGACGCCGTCGGCGCCGCCGGATCGTTCGAGGCGCCTCCCGACGATGCAGCCCTCGTCGATGCGCTCTGGTCGCTCGTGTGGTCGGGGCTCGTCACGAACGACACCGCGGCCCCGCTGCGCGCGCTCGTCGGCGGCGGCCGCAGCGCACACAAGCCGCAGCGCCCGAGCGCCCGCGCCCGAGCGCTCCGCGGGCGCAGCCTCCCGCGCGCCGTGATGCCGAGCCGCACGGGCCCGCCGTCCGTCGCCGGGCGCTGGTCGATCCTCCCGGTCGCCGAGACCGATGCCACCCGGCGCGGCCACGCGCTCGGCGAGACGCTGCTCGACCGATACGGCATCGTCACGCGCGGGGCGGCGGTCGCCGAGGGCGTGCTCGGCGGCTTCGCGCTCGTCTACAAGACCCTGCGAGGCTTCGAGGAGTCGGGGCGCGCTCGGCGCGGGTACTTCGTCGAGCGGCTCGGTGCGGCGCAGTTCGCCGCTCCTGGCGCGGTCGATCGGCTGCGGGCGCTCGTCGACTCCGCGAGCGAGGCGCGCGGCGGCGCGGGCGCCCCCGGGCTCGCGACCGCGGCGGACTTCGCGGGCACGGCGGGCGCGCCCGCGAGCGTCGCGGAGCGGGCGTCCGGCCGGCGCGAGCACGGCGGCCCCACGCTCGTGCTCGCCGCGACCGATCCCGCGAACGCGTACGGCGCGGCCCTGCCGTGGCCCGAACCTCCCGGCGAGAGCTCGCATCGCGCGGCGCGCAAGGCGGGCGCCATGGTCGTGGTCGTCGACGGCGAGCTCATCGCCTACGTCGAGCGCGGCGGCAAGACCGTGCTCGTGTATCACGACGACGAGCAGCGACTCGAGCTCGCCGCGCAGGCGCTTGCCGCAACGGTCGTCGCCGGTCGGGTGCGGCGGCTCGCCGTCGAGTCGGTGAACGGCGCGTTCGTGCTCGGCACGCCCTTCGGGCGGGCGCTCGGCGCGGCCGGCTTCGGCGAGACGCCCCGCGGAGTACGGCTCGATGCCCGAAGGTGACACGGTCTACCAGGCTGCTGCGCGATTGCGCTCGGCCCTCGCAGGCGAGATGCTCACCCGCACCGACTTCCGCGTGCCCGCGTCTGCGACGGTCGACCTCGCGGGCGAACGCGTCGACGAGGTGCTCGCCCGCGGCAAGCACCTGCTCATCCGCACCCCGACGCGCACGGTGCACTCGCATCTCAAGATGGAGGGCGAGTGGCGTGTGCTCGCGCCGGGGGAGCGCTGGCCGAAGCCGGCGCACCTGGCGCGGGTCGTGCTCGAGACCGGCCGCTCGGTCGCGATCGGCTTCGAACTCGGGCTCGTCGAGGTGCTGCTGCGAGCCGACGACGAGCAGGCGCTCGCGTCCCTCGGGCCCGACCTCCTCGGCCCCGACTGGGATGCCGAGGAGGCCGTGCGCCGTCTCGCGGCCGGCCCGTCGACTCCGATCGCGGTCGCGCTCCTCGACCAGCGCAATCTCGCCGGGCTCGGCAACGTCTACGTCAACGAGTTGTGCTTCCTCCGAGGCATCCGGCCCGACCGCCTGGTCGGCGAGGTGCCCGATCTGGCCGCCGTCGTGGCCCTCGCCCGCCGCCTGATCACGGCGAACCGTGACCGCCCGGCGCGCGTGACCACCGGAGTCGACCGCCGCGGCCGTCGCCTCTGGGTCTACGGTCGCGCCGGGGCGCCGTGCCTTCGCTGCGGCACGACGATCGAACGAGGCGCGCTGGGCCGCGAGGCGAATGCCGGCGACGACCCTCGGGAGCGGGTCGTCTTCTGGTGCCCGAACTGCCAGCGATGACGAGCGGGCGGGGCTCACATGTCCGGCGGGGCCCTCAGCTGACGGGGCCGGTCCACTTCTCGCCGGGGCCCTGCCCGATCGGATCGGGGATCGAAGAGGCCTCCCGGAAGGCGAGCTGGAGCGAGCGGAGTCCGTCGCGCAGCGACCGCGCATGCATGTCGCTGATCTCGGGTGCACCTGCGGTGATGAGGCCGGCGAGGGCGTTGATGAGCTTGCGCGCCTCGTCGAGGTCGAGCTGCTCGTCGGGGTTGTCGGCGAGTCCGAGCTTCACCGCGGCGGCGCTCATGAGGTGCACTGCGGCGGTCGTGATGATCTCGACCGCGGGTACCTCGGCGATGTCGCGCAGCGCGCCGTCGACCGACTCGGTGACGGCCTCCTCGTAGCGGTGTGCGGACTCGTCGGAACCCGGGGTGGTGGGCGAACTATGTGACACAGACTTCCTCTGCTAGACTACTTCGGGCTCCGGGGCTTTCCCCCGGTACGAAAGTGGAGATTCTCCCACCCGCGCATACCGCTTCATCAAGGTTACCGGGTCGATTGCACTCCGCTCCCACGCGATGGTTCGCCAGAATCGCAGCGGGGGAGTAGACAGGGTGCCGTATGAGCCGCGGTGAAATTCCGCGCGAAGTACGTGAATTCTCCTCCTTCGGCGCACAGACAGCTTGAGTAGAGGAGTACACGCATCAGCGATCCCCGTACCAATGACCGCATCCGCGTTCCCGAGGTCCGCCTCGTGGGCCCCGGCGGAGAGCAGGTCGGCGTCGTGAAGATCGAGGTGGCCCTGCGGCTCGCGCAGGAGGCCGACCTCGACCTCGTCGAGGTCGCACCCAACTCCAAGCCGCCGGTCGCCAAGATCATGGACTACGGCAAGTACAAGTACGAGGCTGCGCAGAAGGCGAAAGAGGCCCGGCGCAACCAGGCGAACACCATCCTCAAAGAGGTCCGGTTCCGCCTCAAGATCGACAAGCACGACTACGAGACCAAGATGAAGCGCGCCGTCGGCTTCCTGAAGGCCGGCGACAAGGTGAAGGCGATGATCCTCTTCCGAGGCCGCGAGCAGTCGCGCCCCGAGATGGGTGTCCGACTCCTTCAGCGCTTCGCTGAAGACGTGGTCGAGTTCGGCACGGTCGAGCACAACCCGACGATCGACGGCCGCAACATGGTCATGGTCATCGCGCCCCTGAAGAACAAGTCCGAGGCCAAGGCCGAGGCGAATGCACAGCGTGCTGCGGCGAAGGTGCGACCGGCGGCGGATGCCCCGAACGACGCCGAGCCGCAGACGGCCGAGCCGACCGAGGCGTAGGCCAACACCCACGTCCGTCACCCGTGACGGCAGAACCAAGGAGAATCACGAGATGCCGAAGCAGAAGACCCACTCCGGGTCCAAGAAGCGCTTCAAGTTGACCGGCACCGGCAAGGTCAAGAAGCAGCAGGCCGGGATGCGCCACAACCTCGAGGTCAAGGCCTCGAAGCGCAAGGCCCGTCTGAACCAGGACAAGATCGTGTCGGCACCCGACGCCAAGGTCATCAAGAAGCTTCTCGGCCACTGAGTCGCGAAACCCCTTTAAGGAAGAAACAGAGCAATGGCAAGAGTCAAGCGCGCAGTCAATGCGCACAAGAAGCGTCGGGTCATCCTTGAGCGTGCAGAGGGCTACCGCGGTCAGCGGTCGCGCCTGTACCGCAAGGCCAAGGAGCAGGTCACTCACTCCCTCGTCTACTCGTACAACGACCGCCGCAAGAAGAAGGGCGACTTCCGTCGTCTCTGGATCCAGCGGATCAACGCGGCGTCGCGCGCGAACGGCCTCACCTACAACCGCCTGATCCAGGGCCTCGGCCTTGCGGGCATCGAGGTCGACCGTCGCATCCTCGCGGAGCTCGCGGTGAACGAGCCGGCGACCTTCGCCGCGCTCGTCGAGTCGGCCAAGAAGGCGCTGCCCGCCGACACCTCGGCCCCGAAGACGGCCGCATAGGCGCAGGCTTCTCCTCGAACGGCCCGGCCCTCTGCCTCTGCAGAGCGCCGGGCCGTTCTGCATGTCGCTGCACGAGTTGCGAGGATGCCTCGACCGGGGCATCCCGCTGAATAGACTGTGATCATGCTCGAGAACCCCCGCTCGCCGCGCGTCCGTGCCGTCGCGAAGCTCGCGAAGAAGTCCGCGCGCGCCGAGAGCGGGCTGTTCTTGCTCGAGGGGCCGCAGGCCGTCGTCGAGGCGCTCGAGTTTCGGCCCGAACTCGTCGTCGAGCTCTACGCGACGCCGACCGCCCTCGAACGCCATGCCGACATCGCCGAAGACGCCGTGCGCGCCGGGGTGGAGGTCGAGTTCGTCACCGAGGAGGTGCTCGCGGCGATGGCCGACACGGTCACCCCGCAGGGTTTCGTCGCCGTGTGCCGGCAGTTCCCGACCGCGGTGAAAGACGTCTTCGCCGCGAATCCGCGCCTCATCGCGATCCTCGAGGAGGTGCGCGACCCGGGCAACCTCGGCACGATCGTGCGGGCGGCCGACGCCGCCGGCGCCGATGCGGTGATCCTGACCGGGCGCGCCGTCGACCTGTACAATCCGAAGGTCGTCCGCTCCTCGACCGGATCGATCTTCCACCTGCCCGTCGCGGTCGGCGCCGACCTCGACGACGTGCTGGAGCGCGCCCGTGCCGCCGGCCTCACCGTGCTCGCCGCCGATGTCAAGGGCGAAGACCTGCTCACGGCGCGCAACGAGGGCGCGCTCGCGAATCCGACGGCCTGGTTGTTCGGCAACGAAGCCAGAGGCCTCCCCGATGAGCAACTCGCGCTCGTCGATCGGGTCGTGATCGTGCCGATCTACGGCAGGGCGGAGTCGATGAACCTCGCGACGGCGGCCTCCGTGTGCCTCTACGAGAGCGCCTTCGCGCAACGCAGCGTGCATCACGGTTAGATAACCACCCCAGGAGTCCTTGGCGCGAGGCCGTCGGTAGCCCTAGTTTTGGGGATATGGAGCCCACCCAGCCCGCCCCGCCGACTTCGAACATCAGCGTCCGCCGCGGCGAACCGCTCGTGGTGATCGACCACGTCGACAAGCACTACGGCGAGCTGCACGTGCTCAACGACATCAACACGGTCGTGAACCGCGGCGAGGTCGTCGTCGTGATCGGGCCCTCCGGCTCGGGCAAGTCGACGCTGTGCCGGGCGATCAACCGGCTCGAGACCATCGATTCCGGGTCGATCTCGATCGATGGGGTGAAGCTCCCCGAAGAGGGGGCGGCCCTCGCCAAGCTCCGCGCCGACGTCGGCATGGTGTTCCAGTCGTTCAACCTGTTCGCGCACAAGACGGTGCTCGAGAACGTCACGCTCGCGCCCATCAGGGTGAAGCGGATGTCCCGGAAGGACGCCGAGGCGAAGGCGATGGAGCTGCTCGACCGTGTCGGCGTGGCCAATCAGGCGAAGAAGCTTCCCGCCCAGCTCTCGGGCGGCCAGCAGCAGCGTGTCGCGATCGCCCGCTCACTCGCGATGAACCCGAAACTCATCCTCATGGACGAGCCGACGAGCGCCCTCGACCCCGAGATGATCAACGAGGTGCTCGACGTCATGGTCGGCCTCGCCAAAGACGGCATGACGATGATCGTCGTCACGCACGAGATGGGCTTCGCGCGCAAGGCCGCCGATCGGGTGCTGTTCATGGCCGACGGCAGGATCGTCGAAGAGGACACCCCCGCCGATTTCTTCGACAACCCGCAGTCCGATCGCGCGAAGGATTTCCTCTCCAAGATCCTCGAGCACTGACGACTCCACAGACCTCCGCCGCCCCGAGTGGCGAGGACCCAACGGAAAGAGAAGAGGCAGGGACATGAAACGCAGCAGAATCGCCCTCGTCGCCGCAGCGGCGGCGTCCGCGCTCCTGTTCGCCGGCTGTGCCGGTGACGGCGGCGGCGGCGGAGCCGAGCCCACCGTCGAGGAGACTCCCGAGTTCGAGGAGGGCACGACCATGGCCGCGCTCGCCGAGGCGGGCGAGATCACCATCGGCACGAAGTTCGACCAGCCGCTCTTCGGCCTGGTCGGGCCGTCGGGCGACCCCGAGGGCTTCGACGTCGAGATCGGCAAGATCATCGCAGGCAAGCTCGGTATCGCCGAAGACAAGATCGAATGGACGGAGACCGTTTCGGCGAACCGCGAGCCCTTCATCGAGAACGGCCAGGTCGACCTCGTCGTCGCGACGTACACCATCAACGACGAGCGCAAGCAGGTCGTCTCCTTCGCCGGTCCGTACTACATGGCGGGGCAGTCGATCCTCGTGCTGGCCGACAATGAAGACATCGCCTCCGAAGACGACCTCGTGGGGCAGCCGGTCTGCTCCGTGACCGGGTCGACGCCGGCCGCGAACCTCAAGGAGCTCGGCGCAGAGGTGCTCGAGACCGACACGTACTCGAACTGCCTCGAGCCGCTCCGCAACGGCCAGGTCGTCGCAGTGTCGACCGACAACGTCATCCTCGCGGGCCTCGCCGCCCAGAACGAGGGCGAGTTCAAGGTCGTCGGCGAACCGTTCACGGAGGAGCCGTACGGCATCGGGGTGAAGCTCGACGACACCGACTTCCGCATGTGGATCAACGACGTGCTGGAGGAGTCGTACGAGGACGGCACCTACGAGGAGGCGTGGAACACCACGGCGGGCACCATCCTGCCGTTCGTGGAGCCGCCGGCCGTCGACCGCTACTGATCCGAAGGTCCGGGCCCCGTATCGCGGGGCCCGGACCGCACAGTCCGACTGCAAACCGAGAGGACCCGCGTGGACGTCGTCATCGCGAACCTTCCCCTCTATCTCGAGGGTTTCGGCGTGACACTGCTGCTGCTCGGCGTGAGCGGCCTCGGCGCGCTCGTGCTGGGCACGATCATCGCGGCGATGCGCATCTCGCCGATCGCGACGCTGCGCGGCATCGCCACCGTTTACACCGAGATCATCCGCAACACTCCGCTCACCCTCGTGGTGCTCTTCGCGGTCGTGATCGTGCCGCTGCTCGGGGCCCGCGTGCCGTTCATCCTCTCCGGCTTCATCGCGCTCGCGGTGTACACGTCCCCCTTCGTCGCCGAGGCGCTCCGCTCCGGTATCAACGGCGTGCCGATCGGGCAGGCCGAGGCCGCACGCAGCCTCGGGCTCGGCTTCAGCCAGTCTGTGGCGCTCGTGATCTTCCCGCAGGCGTTCCGCATGACCATCCCGCCGCTCATCAACGTCTTCATCGCACTCGCGAAGAACACCTCGGTCGTCGGCGGCGTCGGCTTCGTCTCCGAGCTCTTCGGCGTCGGGCGAACGCTCGCCAACGCCCACGGCAACGCCGTCATCGCGATCCTCATCGGCGTCGCCTTCTTCTACCTCGTCGTGACCGTGCCGCTCGGCTTCCTCGCGACCCAGCTCGAGCGGAAATGGGTGGTGCAGCGATGAGCGGTTCCAGCGTCCTCTTCGACGCGCCCGGCCCTCGGGCGCGGCGGCTCTCGGCGATCCTCTCGTGGGTGAGCGGGGTCCTCCTCCTCGGTACGGTCGCCTGGGGCATCATGGTGCTCAACGCGCCACGAGAGTCGGGCGGCATCACCCTGCCCGGCATGTTCGACCCGTCCCGGTGGGACATCATCGCCGACCCCGAGTTCTGGAACTTCGTCATCTTCACGGGCGTCTGGAACACGCTGCGCGCCGCGCTCGTCGCCGCGGTGCTCGCCGTCGCGCTCGGCGTGGTGCTCTCGCTCCTGCGCAGTTCGCCGATCGGCTGGATCCGAATCCCGACGGCGGTGCTGATCGAGTTCTTCCGCGGCATGCCCGTGCTGCTGATGATGCTGTTCATCCTGCTCGTCGCCGGCACGGGGCAGTACTGGGCCGTCGTCGCCGCGCTGGCCGTCTACAACGGCGCCCTCATCGGCGAGGCGCTGCGCGCCGGGCTCGTCGCCCTGCCGAGAGGCCAACGCGAGGCGGCCCTCAGCGTCGGCATGCGTCCGCTTCAGTCGAAGATGCTCGTCGAGTTCCCGCAGGCGTTCAGGCAGATGCTGCCGATCATCGTCGCGCAGCTCGTGGTGCTGCTGAAGGACACCTCGCTCGGCTACATCGTCGGCTATCAGGAGCTCCTGCGGGTCACCCTGAACAACCTCGGCAGCTTCTACGGCAACCGCTACCTGTTCACACTCTGGTGCGTCGCGTTCATTCTGTACCTCGCGATGAACCTCTCGCTGTCGTGGTTCGCACGGTGGCTCGGCCGCCGGGGTGACCGCCGCTACCACCCGGGCAAGGCCGGGCCCGCTCCAGTCGACCCGAGCCAGGCGCTGCTCCTCGCCGAGGCGAACGCGGCGGCCCGCCAGAGCGAGAACGCGTAAGAATCGAGGCCGTCGGCGGTGGCGGCATCGCCCAACCCCGCTCCGGGGCAGCATGATCGCGGGAGCGCGGGGCGACTAGACTCGATCTTCGTGCCAGAGCCCCTCGAAATCACCGAATCCGCGGTCGGGTCCGCGGTCGACGCAGCCCTCGCGGCCATCGCGTCGGCCGGCGACTCCGCCGCGCTGAAGTCCGTTCGTACCGAGCACACCGGCGAGAAGTCGACGCTGGCGCTCCTCAACGCCGAGCTCCGCAACGTGCCAGGCGACCAGAAGGCCGCCCTCGGCAAGCTCGTCGGCGGCGCGCGGGGCAGAGTGAATCAGGCCTTCGCCGCCCGCGAGTCCGAGATCGTCGAGGCCGAGGCGGCCGCGCAGCTCGCCGCCGAAGCGGTCGACGTCACGGCGTTGCCCTCGCGCGTCACGGCTGGCGCGAGGCATCCGCTCGCCCTCCTGCAAGACCGGGTGTGCGACGTCTTCACCGGCATGGGGTGGGAGATCGCCGAAGGCCCCGAGGTCGAGAGCGAGTGGTTCAACTTCGACGCGCTGAACTTCGACGCCGATCACCCGGCGCGCGCCATGCAGGACACCTTCTTCGTCGACCCGCCCGAGGCGCACCTCGTGATGCGCACGCACACGAGCCCGGTGCAGATCCGCTCGATGCTCGAGCGCGAACTGCCCCTCTACGTGCTCGCGCCGGGGCGCGTGTACCGCACCGACGAGTTCGACGCGACCCACCTGCCGGTCTTCATGCAGTTCGAGGGGGTCGCGGTCGACAAGGGCCTCACGATGGCGCACCTCAAGGGCACGCTCGACCACTTCGTGAAGGCGATCTTCGGCGATGAGGCGAAGATCCGCCTGCGCCCGAGCTTCTTCCCGTTCACCGAGCCGAGCGCCGAGCTCGACTTCTGGCACCCGACGTTCAAGGGCGGGGCTCGCTGGATCGAGTGGGGCGGCTGCGGCATGATGCACCCGAACGTGCTGAAAGCCGCGGGCATCGACCCCGAGGTGTACACGGGCTTCGCCTTCGGCATGGGGGTCGAGCGCGGCCTCATGCTCCGCAACGACGTGCAGGACATGCGCGAAATGGTCGAGGGAGACGTTCGCTTCTCCCAGCAGTTCGGAATGGTGGTCTAGAACATGCGAGTACCTCTCAGCTGGCTCGCCGAGTACGTCGAGCTCGTGCCGGGCACGACGCCCGAAGACGTCCACGCCGCCCTCGTGAAGGTCGGCCTCGAAGAGGAGGACGTGCACACCTTCGAGCTTCAGGGCCCCATCGTCGTCGGCGAGGTGCTCGAGTTCGTCGAAGAGCCCCAGACGAACGGCAAGACGATCCGCTGGTGCCGGGTGCGCGTCGCGCCCGACGGCGAGCGGGCGGCAGACGGCGGAGATGCCGTACGCGGCATCGTCTGCGGCGCGCGCAACTTCTTCGTCGGCGACAAGGTCGTCGTCACGCTCCCTGGCGCAGTGCTGCCGGGGCCCTTCCCGATCGCCGCGCGCAAGACGTACGGGCACGTCTCCGACGGCATGATCGCCTCGGCGCGCGAGCTCGGCCTCGGCGACGAGCACGACGGCATCCTGCGCCTGGCGGCCCTGGGGCTCGACGCGCCGGTCGGCAGCGACGCGATCTCGCTCCTCGGCCTCGACGACGCCGCGATCGAGATCAACGTCACGCCCGACCGCGGCTACGCGTTCTCGATCCGCGGAGTGGCGCGCGAGTACGCGCATGCGACGGGTGCGGTCTTCCGCGACCCCGTCGAGCAGACCCCCGCCACGGATGCCTCGGCCGATGGCTTCTCGGTCGTGATCGACGACCGGGCGCCGCTGCGCGGAAAGCTCGCCTCGAACGCGTTCGCGACGCGCATCGTGCGCAACCTCGACGCCTCGAAGCCGACCCCTGCGTGGATGATCGCTCGGTTGAAGCTCGCCGGCATCCGCTCGCTGTCGGTGCTCGTCGACATCACGAACTACGTCATGCTCGAACTCGGGCAGCCGATCCACGGCTACGACCTCGATGCGCTTCGCGGCGGCATCGTCGTACGGCGCGCCGAGCAGGGTGAGCGCTTCACGACCCTCGACGGCAAGGAGCGCACGCTCCACGCCGAAGATATCGTGGTGACCGACGACCGCGGCCCGATCGGCCTCGCGGGCGTCATGGGCGGCGCCGAGACCGAGATGGGCGACACCACGGCGAACGTGCTCATCGAGGCCGCCCACTGGGATCCGGTGTCGATCGCGCGCACGGCCCGTCGGCACAAGCTGCCGAGCGAGGCGGCGAAGCGCTACGAGCGCGGCATCGACCCGACCATCGGGGCCGTCGCAGTCGCACGCGTCGCCCAGCTCATGGTAGATCTCGCGGGCGGCACGGCCGACACGGGCGGTTCTCTCATCCAGACGACGCCGGCGCGCGACGCGATCGTGCTGCCCGACGGCTTCGTCTCGCGCATCATCGGCGTCGCGTACACGAACGACGAGGTGCACGACGCGCTCGCAGAGATCGGCGGCGTGCTCACGCGCGTCGACGGCGGCTTCTCGGTCACGCCCCCCGCGTGGCGCCCCGACCTCACCGGTCGAGAGGAGCTCGCCGAAGAGGTCGCCCGGCTCGTCGGCTACCACCGCATCCCCTCGGTGCTGCCGGTCGCGCCTCCCGGGCGCGGACTCACGCGCTCGCAGCGTCTCCGCAGGCAGACCGCCGACGTGCTCGCGGGCTCGGGGTCGACCGAGGTGCTGAGCTTCCCGTTCGCGACCGAGTCCGAGAATGCCCGATTCGGCAGCGCCGACGGGTCGCCCGTGGCCTCCGTGCGCCTCGCGAACGCCCTCGACCAGTCGACGCCGTACCTGCGTCGTTCGCTCCTGCCGGGCCTGATGGCCGCGGCGAAGCGCAACCGTTCGCGCGGGCTCGTCGACGTCGACCTGTTCGAACTCGGACTCGTCTTCCTCCCCGAGCCCGGCCGCGCCTACGGCTCAGCCGAGCTCCCGGTCGGCGACGCGAAGCCGAGCGACGAGACGCTCGCCGCGCTCGACGCGGGCATCCCGCCGCAGCCGCGCCACCTCGGTGTGCTGCTCGTGGGCGAGCGGATCGCGAAGCAGCCGGGTCAGCCGGCTGAGCCGGTCGGCATCGTCGACGCGCTCGACGCGGTGCGCCGGGTCGCCCTCGCGACGGGCGCCGAGCTCGAGATCGTGCAGGGTGCGCACCAGGCGCTGCATCCGGGTCGCACGGCCGAACTGCGCATCGGCGGGCGGGTGGTCGGCTTCGCCGGCGAGCTGCTGCCGGCGCTCGCCGAGGAGCACGACCTGCCGCGCGTGGTCGCGGTCGCCGAGCTCGACCTCGATGCCGTGATCGCCGCCGCCGACCCCGCGGTCGAGGCGTCGCCGACCGGCACGTTCCCCGCCGCGACGCAAGACCTGTCGGTGCTCGTCGACGTCGGCGTGCCGGCTGCCGAGGTCGCCGCCGCGGTGCGCGAGGGCGCGGGCGAACTGCTCGAGCACCTCGGACTGGTCGACGACTACCGCGGGCAGGGTGTGCCGGCGGGTTCGAAGAGTCTGACGTTCGCGCTGCGCTTCCGCGCCGCCGATCGCACGCTCACCGCGGCCGAGGCCAGCGAGGCGAAGCTCGCCGGTGCGGCCCTCGCGGCCGAGCGCACGGGCGCGTCGATCCGCGACTGAGTTCCTCGGCTCCGAGTACCCGGCGCCCGTCACCCGAGTACCGAGCGCCGACGACGGCGCCGCGCATACCGCGCGGCGCCGTCGTCGCATTCCGACGCACAGCGCCCCGCCGGTTTGCACCTCGCCGCGCCCCGCCGATATGGTCGATCCATGTCCATCACCCGGTTCGTCGCCGCTGCACGCGTCTCGCGTGTCCCGGTCGTGCGCAGCCGACGCCGTGGCGGCCGCCGAATCTCGGCGACCCCTGCACAGGCGTAGCGGCCTGTCGCGGGGCGTCGCCGGAACATCGCCCCGACCAGACAGACCCTAAGGTGGATTCCATGACGTACTCCGTCGCCGTTTCCGGCGCGTCCGGCTATGCCGGAGGAGAGATCCTGCGGCTGCTCGCCGATCACCCCGAGTTCGAGGTCCGCACCGTGACCGCGCACTCGAACGCCGGCCAGCCGCTCGTCGCGGTGCAACCGCACCTGCGCACCTACACGCACCTCACCCTCCAGGAGACGAGCGCTGCGACCCTCGCGGGCCACGACGTCGTCTTCCTCGCGCTCCCGCACGGCGCCTCGGGCGCGATCGCGGCCGAGCTCCCGCCCGAGACGCTCGTCATCGACTGCGGCGCCGACCACCGGCTCGAGCGCGCCGACGACTGGGCGGCGTTCTACGGCGGCGACTTCCACTCCGCGTGGACGTACGGTGTTCCCGAGCTGCCGCGACTCTCGAGCACCCAGCGCGACCGGCTGGCGAAGTCGCGCCGCATCGCCGCACCGGGCTGCAACGCCTCGACCGTCGCGCTGTCGCTCGCCCCCGGCATCCGCGCCGGCGTCATCGAGGACCGCGATCTCGTGTCGGTGCTCGCCGTCGGGCCGTCCGGTGCCGGCAAGAGCCTGAAGGCCCACCTGCTCGGCGCCGAGATCCTGGGTTCGGCGAACCCGTACTCGGTGGGCGGGGTGCACCGGCACATCCCCGAGATCCAGCAGGCGCTCCGCTGGGCCGGCGCGGCGAACCCGACCATTTCGTTCACCCCCGTGATCGTGCCGATGTCGCGCGGCATCCTCGCGACGTCGACCGCGCGCATCATGCCCGGCACCGACGCGAAGACCGTGCGCGCCGCCTGGGAGGACGCGTACGCGGGGGAGCGCTTCGTGCAGCTGCTGCCCGAGGGCCAGTTCCCGCGCACCGCCGACGTGCTCGGCGCCAACACCGCCCTCATGGGCCTCGCAGTCGACGAGCGCGCGGGTCGCGTCGTCATCGTGACCGCGGTCGACAATCTCGTCAAGGGCACCGCGGGTGCCGCCATCCAGTCGGCGAATCTCGCGCTCGGCCTCACCGAGTCGACCGGCCTTCCCGTGAACGGAGTCGCACCGTGACCGTCACCGCCCCCGCCGGATTCGAAGCCGCCGGCATCGCCGCCGGCATCAAGCGCACCGGGGCGCTCGACCTCGCCCTGATTGTGAACCGCGGGCCGTCGCAGCAGGCGGCCGCGGTGTTCACCTCGAACCGCGCGCAGGCGAACCCGATCATCTGGTCGCGGCAGGCCATCGCCGACGGCCAGGTCGCGGCGATCGTGCTCAACTCGGGCGGGGCGAACTGCTTCACCGGCCCTGAGGGGTTCCAGGTCACGCACCGCACCGCCGAGGCGGCCGCGTCGGCGCTCGAGGTCTCGGCCGGCGACGTCCTCGTCTGCTCGACGGGGCTCATCGGCGACCAGCTCGACGGTGAGATCCTGGAGGAGGGCGTGCTGAGCGCCGCGAACCGGCTTTCGGCGGACGCCGCCGCCGGTGAAGATGCGGCCCGAGCGATCATGACGACCGACACCAAGCCGAAGACCGTCCTCGTCGAGGGTGCGGGGTGGCGCATCGGCGGCATCGCGAAGGGTGCGGGCATGCTCGCGCCCGGACTCGCCACGATGCTCGTCGTCATCACGACCGATGCCGAGCTCGAGGCATCCGCGCTCGACCGCGCGCTGCGGCAGGCGACCCGCGTCAGCTTCGACCGCCTCGACTCCGACGGCTGCATGTCGACGAACGACCAGGTGACTATCCTTGCGAGCGGCGCCTCGGGCGTCGTGCCCGACGAAGCGGCCTTCACCGAGGCGCTCACCGCCGCCTGCCTCGACCTCGCAGCGCAGCTCCAGGCCGATGCCGAGGGTGCGAGCCACGACATCACGATCGAGGTGCGCGGCGCACAAACCGAAGACGACGCCGTCGAGGTCGGCCGTTCGGTCGCCCGCAACAACCTCTTCAAGGCGGCGATCTTCGGCAACGACCCCAACTGGGGCCGGGTGCTCGCCGCGATCGGCACCACGCGGGCCCCGTTCGACCCCTATCTCGTCGATGTGTCGATGAACGGGGTGCGGGTGTGCCACGCCGGCCGTCCCGACCGTCCTCGTGACGAGGTCGACCTCGCACCCCGGGCCACGCACGTGCTCGTCGAGTTGCACGCGGGCGAGGCATCCGCGACGATTCTCACCAACGACCTCACGCACGACTACGTGCATGAGAACAGCGCCTACGCGAGCTGAGCATGAGCGACATCGAAACGGATGCCTCGGGCTCGGGCGCCGACCTCGCCGCCGAGAAGGCACGGGTGCTCATCGAGTCGCTGCCGTGGCTTCAGCGTTTCCACGGCGAGACGATCGTGGTGAAATTCGGCGGCAACGCGATGGTCAGCCCCGAGCTGCAGCGCGCCTTCGCCGAAGACATGGTGTACCTCCGCTACGCCGGGATCAAGCCGGTCGTCGTGCACGGGGGCGGCCCGCAGATCTCGTCGATGCTCGAGCGGCTCGGCATCGAGAGCGAGTTCCGCGGCGGGTACCGCGTGACGACGCCCGAGGCGATGGACGTCGTGCGCATGGTGCTCTCGGGGCAGGTGAATCGCGAGCTCGTCTCGCTGATCAACGGGCACGGGCCGCTCGCGGCGGGGCTCTCGGGTGAAGACGCGGGGCTGTTCACCGGCCGCAGGCGCGGGGCCGTCGTCGACGGCGCCGAGATCGACCTCGGCCTCGTCGGCGATGTCGTCGCGGTCGACCCGGAGGCGGTGCAGACTCAGCTCGACGCCGGGCGGATCCCCGTCGTCTCGTCGATCGCACCCGATGCCGACACGCCTGGTCAGTCGCTCAACGTGAACGCCGACTCGGCTGCCGCGGCACTCGCCGTCGCGCTCGGTGCGGCGAAGCTCGTCATCCTCACCGACGTCGCCGGGCTCTACCGCGACTGGCCGAACCGCGACTCGCTCGTCTCGGTCATCGAGGTGCCCGAGCTCACGGCGCTCCTGCCGTCCCTCGAATCGGGCATGATCCCGAAGATGCGCGCCTGCCTCGACGCCGTCGAAGGCGGCGTCGCCAAGGCGGCCATCATCGACGGTCGCGTGCCGCACTCGATCCTGCTCGAGGTCTTCACCCGGTCCGGAATCGGCACCGAGGTCGTGCCTCAGAACGCCGGAGGCGCCGAGTGAACGACTGGCAGCAGCGGTTCGACACCCGCATCATGCGCTCGATCGGCATGCCGCTCGCGAAGCTCGAGCGCGGCGAGGGCGTATGGGTGTGGGATGACTCGGGCAAGCCCTACCTCGACTTCCTCGCCGGCATCGCGGTCAACGCGCTCGGTCACGCCCATCCGGTCTTCGTCGAGGCCGTCTCCCGGCAGGCGGCGACCCTCGCCCACGTCTCGAACTACTTCACGACCGAGCCGACGCTCGAGCTCGCCGAGCGCATCACGAGGCTCTCGGGGGCGGGCGACGAGGGGCGGGTGTGGTTCGGCAACTCGGGCGCCGAGGCCAACGAGGCGGCGTTCAAACTCGCCCGCCTCAACAACTCGGGCGGGGCCCGCACGCGGGTTCTCGCGCTCGTCGACGCCTTCCACGGGCGCACGATGGGTTCGCTCGCCCTCACCGGGAAGGCGCACATGCGCGACCCGTTCCTGCCGCTGCCGGGCGGGGTCGAGCACATCCCCGCGACGCTCGACGCGCTCGAGGCCGAGATCGACGATGCGGTCGCGGCGCTCATCGTCGAGCCCATGCAGGGCGAGGCCGGCGTCGTCGAGCTGCCGGCGGGCTTCCTCGAAGCCGCGCGAGAGTTGACGCATCGTCACGGGGCACTCCTCATCGTCGATGAGATCCAGACCGGCGCCGGGCGCACCGGTGCCTGGTTCGGGTTCCAGCACGCGGGCATCGCGCCAGACGCGATCACCTTCGCCAAGGGCGTCGGCGGAGGCTTCCCGATCGGCGGCCTCGTGACCTACGGACACGCGTCGTCGCTGTACACGAAGGGCCAGCACGGTTCGACCTTCGGCGGCAACCCGCTCGCGACCGCGGTCGCGAACGCGGTGCTCGGCGAGATCGAATCGGCGGGGCTCGTCGAGAACGCGGCGGCGCGCGGCGAGCAGCTGCGCGAGCGCATCCTCGACCTCGACTCCCCGCTCATCGCCGGCGTCCGCGGTCGCGGCCTCCTCATCGGCATCGGGCTCACCGGGCACGTCGCCGGCCCGCTCGTCGCTGCGGCGATGGACGCCGGGCTGATCGTGAACGCGGCGAACGACGCCACCATCCGGGTGGCTCCGCCGCTCACCATCGGCGACGCCGAGATCGACGAGTTCGTCGAGCGCTTCTCGATCGCGCTCGATTCCGTCGCCGCCACCTCCTGAACCTCCCACACGAAACGGACCCCATGACCCGCCACTTCCTCCGTGACGACGACCTGAGCCCCGCAGAACAGGCCGAGGTGCTCGAGCTGGCCGCACGGCTCAAGGCCGACCGCTTCGCCGAGCGCCCGCTCGACGGCCCGCAGACCGTCGCCGTGCTCTTCGACAAGACCTCCACACGCACCCGAGTCTCGTTCTCGGTCGGCATCGCCGACCTCGGCGGCGTTCCGCTCGTCATCGCCTCGAACGAGAGTCAGCTCGGGGGCAAGGAGTCGGTCGCCGACACAGCCCGCGTGCTCGAGCGCATGGTCGCCGCGGTCGTCTGGCGCACCTACGCCCAGTCGGGCCTCGAAGAGATGGCGGCGGGCACCACGGTGCCGGTCGTCAACGCCCTCTCCGACGACTTCCACCCCTGTCAGATCCTCGCCGACCTGCAGACGGTGCGCGAGAAGAAGGGCGAGCTCGCAGGACTCACGATGTCGTACTTCGGCGACGGCGCGAACAACATGGCGCACTCGTACCTGCTCGGCGGCGCGACCGCGGGCATGCACGTGCGCATCGCGGCACCTGCCGACTACGCACCCCGTGCCGATATCGTGGCCGACGCCGAGCGGATCGCCGCGACGACCGGCGGCTCGGTGCTCGTCACGACCGACGCGGCCGCCGCGGCATCGGGCGCCGATGTGATCGTCACCGACACCTGGGTGTCGATGGGCCAGGAGGCCGAGAAGGCGGAACGACTCGCGATCTTCGGCGACTACCGGGTGACCGGAGCGCGCATGGCCGAGGCATCCGATTCGGCGATCTTCCTGCACTGCCTTCCCGCGTACCGCGGCGTCGAGGTCGATGCCGAGGTCATCGACGGCCCGCAGTCGGTCGTCTGGGACGAGGCGGAGAACCGACTGCACGCGCAGAAGGCGCTGCTGGCGTGGCTCCTGAACCGGAAGGACGCATGATGACCGAGCACGGAACCAACGAGGGCTCGCTCTGGGGTGCCCGATTCGCGAGCGGTCCGTCGCCCGAACTCGCGCGACTGTCGAAGTCGACGCATTTCGACTGGCAGCTCGCGAGCTACGATCTGGCGGGTTCGCGCGCGCACGCGCGGGCGCTCGCCGCGGCCGGATACCTCGGCGACGACGAACTCGCGACGATGCTCGCGGGGCTCGACACCCTCGGGGCGCGGGTCGTCTCGGGAGAGATCGTCGCCGCCGAGAGCGACGAGGATGTGCACGGTGCGCTCGAGGCGGCCCTCATCGGCATCGTGGGGCCCGAGCTCGGCGGCAAGCTCCGTGCCGGCCGAAGCCGCAACGACCAGATCGCCACGCTCGTCCGGCTGTACCTGAAGGATCACGCCGCCGTCATCGGACAGCAGCTCGTGCACCTCATCGATGCGCTCGCCGCGCAGGCCGAGGCGCACCGGGGTGCCATCATGCCGGGACGCACGCACCTGCAGCACGCGCAACCCGTGCTGCTCGCGCACCACCTGCTCGCCCACGCGTGGGCGCTCGGCCGCGACCTCGAGCGCCTGGTCGACTGGACGAAGCGGGCCGATGTCTCGCCGTACGGCGGGGGAGCGCTCGCGGGTTCGACGCTCGGGCTCGACGCGGCGTCCGTCGCCCGCGACCTCGGCCTCGCCGCGCCGGCCGAGAACTCGATCGACGGTACGGCGAGCCGCGACGTCGTCGCCGAGTTCGCCTTCGTCACCACGATGATCGGCATCGACCTCTCGCGCATCTCCGAGGAGATCATCCTCTGGAACACGCGCGAGTTCGGCTTCGTCACGCTCGATGACGGCTACTCGACCGGGTCGTCGATCATGCCGCAGAAGAAGAACCCCGACATCGCCGAGCTCGCCCGCGGCAAGTCGGGTCGACTCATCGGCAACCTCACCGGCCTTCTCGCGACCTTGAAGGCGCTCCCGCTCGCGTACAACCGCGACCTCCAAGAGGACAAGGAGCCCGTCTTCGACTCGGTCGAGACGCTCGAGGTGCTGCTGCCCGCGTTCACCGGCATGGTGGCGACGCTCACCTTCCACACCGATCGGATGGCAGAGCTCGCGCCCGCAGGCTTCTCCCTCGCGACCGACGTGGCCGAATGGCTCGTCAAGCGGCATGTGCCGTTCCGCGACGCCCACGAGATCACCGGTGCGCTCGTGCGCTACGCCGAGGTTCACGCCCTCGAGCTCGACGCCGTCGACGACGCCGCGCTCGCCGCGATCTCGCCGCACCTCACGCCAGAGGTGCGCGAGGTGCTGACCATCGAGGGCTCGGTGGCGAGCCGCGACGGCATCGGCGGCACCGCCCCGGTCAGGGTCGACGAGCAGTTCGCGCGTCTGGCCGACCGGGTGCGGCATCTCGTCGCAGGTCTTCCGGAGGCGGCGGACTGACGGTGCTGGTGACGCCCGATCGGGCGTTCTTCGAGCAGGATCCGGTGCAGCTCGCGCCGCTCCTGCTCGGCGCCGTGCTGAGCTTTGCGGCGCCCGACGGCGAGGTGGCCATCCGGCTTTCGGAGCTCGAGGCCTACCGCGGGGTCGGTGAAGACCCCGGTTCGCATGCGTTCCGCGGACGCACGCCGCGAAACGCCGTCATGTTCGGCGATCCCGGGCACCTGTACGCGTACTTCAGCTACGGCATGCACGTGTGCCTGAACATCGTGGCGCGGCCGGCGGGAACCTCCTCGGGGGTGCTCCTGCGCGGGGCGACGGTGGTGCAGGGGCTCGAGCTCGCTCGGCACCGCCGCCCTGGGGTGGCCGATCGAGATCTCGCGCGCGGCCCCGGCCGGTTGTCGCGCGCGCTCGGTGTGCCGCTCGAGGCGGGCGGCAGCGACCTGCTCGCCCCGCCGTTCTCGTTGAGGGTCCTCGAAAGGCCGCTCCATCACTCGGCCGGTCCGCGAACGGGCGTCGGCGGTACGGGCGGCGGTGCGAGCTACTCGTGGCGCTTCTGGTTGCCGGGCGACGAGGGCGTCTCGCCGTACCGGCGGCACAAGCTCGCCGCCGAGTAGCGGCGCGCGGAGGGGTGGCGCGCGCCGCCCGAATGAACCGAGCGCCCCGAGTCAGGGCGAGCGGCACGGGGTCAGCGGATCGCGAGGTGCACGACGAGGGCGGCGGCGCACGCCCAGATGAGGCTCGCGAAGGTGCCGATGATGAACCGCTCGCGCGCCTCGGGCGCCTCGAGTTCGGTGAATCGGCCGACGCCCTTGATCGCGACGACGATCGCGAGCGCCTCGGGGAATCCGGCGATGATCGCGCCGGCCGAGGCGATGCGCTCGAGCACGCCGATCGTCAGTCCGCCGCGCAGCACCTCCCGACGTCGCTCCACGGCGTGCACACCCGGGGCGAGGTCGGCATCGACGCGTCGGTCGGTCACGATGATGCCGCCGTGGAGGCCGGGGGCGACGGCGCGGCCCATCGCGAGATCCAGGGCGGTGCCGGCTGCTGCGCTGCCCCCGAACACGGCGATCGCCAAGCCGAGCACGACGACGAGCGGAGCGACGCCGATCGGGGCCTGCCCCTGTGCCGTCGACGCTGCGAGCACCGCGATGCCGAGCACGCCCGTCGCGAACCAGACGAAGCCGCGACGGGGCCGTACCGAGGCGAGGATCGAGAGCACCGCGGCCCCGACGAGCGAGAGCAGAAGCGCCGACCAGGTGATCGCGTCGGCGATGACGAAGAGATTCATGGGTGGCGGGCTCCCGTCGAGGCATCCAGATTCTCAAGCAGCCTAGCGAGCGCGGGCACCGCGTCGAGCTCGGCGCGGATGTTGGCGGACTTCATGCGCGAGCTGATCGCCGGGGCGCTCACACCGAGCTCGTCGGCGATGTCGGACTGCAGAGCTCCCGCGACGATACGGTCGTAGACCTCCCAGCCCTGTTCCGAGCGTCGCTCCCGCAGGATCAGCGCGAGCTTGAAGAGCGCCTCGATGTGCGCGGCATCGTTGCCCGCAGCCTCGATCGCGAGCCGAGGCGAACTCTTCTTCGCGCGCTCGACCGCGTCGCGGGCAGCGAAGAACGCGTCGCCGCTCGCCTCTCTGATGTCGTCGGGCAGCGGTTCGCGTACTGAGCCGCAGCCGATGCCCACGCTCCACTCGCCCTTCCGGGTGAGCTCGAGGACGACGTCGACGGCGGTGCGCGCGTCGCTCGTGAGGAGCTGGATCTCGTCGCCGGCGTTGCGGGCGACCGGGAGCAGCAGGCGCTCGCTGTACTCCTGCTGAAGGCGGTCGCGTTCGGCGCCGGCGAGGTCGGCGGTTGTGCGGCTTGCGACCTGGTCCGCGGTGATGACGATCATCGTCACTCCTTCACCTTGCAGGGTTCATCTCGGCAGAGATAAGCATACATCATTAAGCACCGGTCGGTTAGGGGTGGAATGCTCATCATCCGCTCCGCTGATAATCTGACGTGGTGTCAGACCCAGTGATCCTCTCCACCCAGCACAACGACGCCTCATTCGACGACGTCTGGGAGGAGCTCGTCTGGCGCGGCCTCGTGCATGTGTCGACCGACCAGGCCGCGCTCAAAGAGCTTCTCGCGGGCGAGCCGGTCACCTATTACTGCGGGTTCGACCCCACGGCGCCGAGCCTGCACCTCGGCAACCTCGTGCAGCTGCTCACCATGCGGCGTCTCCAGCTCGCCGGGCACAAGCCGCTCGGTTTGGTCGGCGGCTCCACCGGCCTCATCGGCGACCCCCGCCCGACCGCCGAGCGCACGCTGAACACGAAGGAGACCGTCTCCGAGTGGGTCGGCTACCTCCAGGGGCAGGTCACGCGTTTCCTCTCGCAGGAGGGCGAGAACGCGGTGCGTCTCGTGAACAACCTCGACTGGACGGCCGGCCTCAGCGCCATCGACTTCCTCCGTGAGATCGGCAAGCACTACCGTGTCGGCACGATGCTCAAGAAGGACGCGGTCGCCTCGCGACTGAACTCCGACTCGGGCATCAGTTACACCGAGTTCAGCTACCAGATCCTGCAGGGCTTCGACTACCTCGAGCTCCACCGACAGTACGGCTGCGTGCTCCAGACGGGCGGCAGCGACCAGTGGGGCAACCTCACGAGCGGCACCGACCTCATCCACCGCGTCGAGGGCGCGAGCGTTCACGCCATCGGCACCCCGCTCATCACGAACGCCGACGGCACCAAGTTCGGCAAGAGCGAGGGCAACGCGGTGTGGCTCGATCCCGCCATGTGCAGTCCCTACCGCTTCTACCAGTTCTGGCTCAACACCGATGATGCCGACGTGGTGACCCGGCTCAAGGTCTTCACCTTCCTCGGGCGTGAGCGCATCGAGGAGCTCGAGGCGCTCGTCGCGAGCGAGCCCTTCCGTCGCGAGGCCCAGCGGGTCCTCGCGACCGAGGTCACCACGATGGTGCACGGCGCGGATGCCACGGCGGCGGTCATCGCGGCGTCGCAGGCGCTGTTCGGGCAGGGCGAGATCACCGAGCTCGACGCCGATGTCTTCGAGTCGGCGCTCCGCGAGCTTCCGAACACGACGACTTCGCCCGATGCCCCGATCGCTCAGCTGCTGGCCGACACGAAGCTCGTCTCGAGCGTGAGCGAGGGACGCCGCGCGATCAGCCAGGGCGGGATCTCGATCAACAATCGTCGCGTCGACGACCAGGCCGCGACCCTCGACGGCTTCGTCGGGCGAGGCGGCATGGCCGTGCTTCGTCGCGGGAAGAAGACGCTCGCAGGCATCTTCGTCGAGTAGCCGCCGGCTCCGCCGAGCCTCGCGGGCCCCGGCCGATCACTCCGTGATCGACCGGGGCCCTTCTCGTCGACGGGGAAGTCGTTCGATTCGAACTCGCCGGTCCGCGGCCGGTGGGGGAGTGCTGGCCCCTCGTCCCGAGTTCGCGTTCCGCGGCGCGATCCAGCGCCGTTATCCACGTTGATCAGGCAATAGACCGCGCTGACTGGCTTCGCTGCGATTGCGACACGCCCGGGTTGTGTGGTGGATTTGCGGGTTGTGGTGGTGTGCGCGTAGATTTTCTCTTGTCGCTGCGGCGGCCGGGAAGCGCGGGAGAGCGGGTCTGGTCGAGTGGTGGTGGTTCTAGCCAAATAACCTCGAAGGCGCAGCATTGCGACTCGGTGATTTCAAGTCTAGGATGAGATACCCCTTCTAGTTGATCGTGGCTCTTCGGAGTTGTGGTGGTCGTCGTGTTTTCGGCGGGCTGGTTTGGTGGTATGTTTGACAGGTTGCCCTGGGGGCTGGCTCGGCTTTGGGTCGGGTTCAACTCGGGTGCGTCCGTTCCTTGAGAACTCAACAGCGTGCACTATGTTCAATGCCAATTTATTGAACCCCAACCACTTCGGTGGTGGGATTCCTTTGATTGATGGACAATTTGATTTTCGAGTCAGTTGTTTCTCTGTCAGAGATTGAACTCCCTGGCACTTTCGGGTGTTGGGAACCATTTTTTTTGGAGAGTTTGATCCTGGCTCAGGACGAACGCTGGCGGCGTGCTTAACACATGCAAGTCGAACGATGAAGCTGGAGCTTGCTCTGGTGGATTAGTGGCGAACGGGTGAGTAACACGTGAGTAACCTGCCCTGGACTCTGGGATAAGCGTTGGAAACGACGTCTAATACCGGATAGGACCTCGGATCGCATGATCTGGGGTGGAAAGTTTTTCGGTCTGGGATGGACTCGCGGCCTATCAGCTTGTTGGTGAGGTAATGGCTCACCAAGGCGTCGACGGGTAGCCGGCCTGAGAGGGTGACCGGCCACACTGGGACTGAGACACGGCCCAGACTCCTACGGGAGGCAGCAGTGGGGAATATTGCACAATGGGCGAAAGCCTGATGCAGCAACGCCGCGTGCGGGATGACGGCCTTCGGGTTGTAAACCGCTTTTAGTAAGGAAGAAGGGGCTTCGGCCTTGACGGTACTTGCAGAAAAAGGACCGGCTAACTACGTGCCAGCAGCCGCGGTAATACGTAGGGTCCGAGCGTTGTCCGGAATTATTGGGCGTAAAGAGCTCGTAGGCGGTTTGTCGCGTCTGCTGTGAAAACTAGAGGCTCAACCTCTAGCCTGCAGTGGGTACGGGCAGACTTGAGTGCGGTAGGGGAGAATGGAATTCCTGGTGTAGCGGTGGAATGCGCAGATATCAGGAGGAACACCGATGGCGAAGGCAGTTCTCTGGGCCGTAACTGACGCTGAGGAGCGAAAGCGTGGGGAGCGAACAGGATTAGATACCCTGGTAGTCCACGCCGTAAACGTTGGGCGCTAGATGTGGGGACCTTTCCACGGTTTCCGTGTCGTAGCTAACGCATTAAGCGCCCCGCCTGGGGAGTACGGCCGCAAGGCTAAAACTCAAAGGAATTGACGGGGGCCCGCACAAGCGGCGGAGCATGCGGATTAATTCGATGCAACGCGAAGAACCTTACCAAGGCTTGACATACACGAGAACGGGCCAGAAATGGTCAACTCTTTGGACACTCGTGAACAGGTGGTGCATGGTTGTCGTCAGCTCGTGTCGTGAGATGTTGGGTTAAGTCCCGCAACGAGCGCAACCCTCGTCGCATGTTGCCAGCACGTCATGGTGGGAACTCATGTGAGACTGCCGGGGTCAACTCGGAGGAAGGTGGGGATGACGTCAAATCATCATGCCCCTTATGTCTTGGGCTTCACGCATGCTACAATGGCCGGTACAAAGGGCTGCGATGTCGTAAGGCGGAGCGAATCCCAAAAAGCCGGTCTCAGTTCGGATTGAGGTCTGCAACTCGACCTCATGAAGTCGGAGTCGCTAGTAATCGCAGATCAGCAACGCTGCGGTGAATACGTTCCCGGGCCTTGTACACACCGCCCGTCAAGTCATGAAAGTCGGTAACACCCGAAGCCGGTGGCCTAACCCTTGTGGAGGGAGCCGTCGAAGGTGGGATCGGTGATTAGGACTAAGTCGTAACAAGGTAGCCGTACCGGAAGGTGCGGCTGGATCACCTCCTTTCTAAGGAGCAACTCGGAAGCCTTCGGGTTTTCGCAGTGCGCCAGATCAAGACGGCTCTGTTCATTTCGGAACAGACCTGGTCTTGCTGGTTGCTCATGGGTGGAACATTGAACATGGGTGCTCGTCTGAATGGTTCAGACCTAGTACGCCTCACTTGTTGGGGTTGGAACGGTGGGGGCCGGCCGGTCGGGTACGTTGCACGCTGTTGGGTCCTGAGGGACCGGACAACTTCCCTGGCTTTCGGGTTGGGGGGTGATGGTTTCTTCAGGCCTTCACGTAGCCGATGGTTTTGATTCGGTGGGTGTGGGGGTTCTGGCCGTCTGTTGAGAACTACATAGTGGACGCGAGCATCTTAGAAACAGGACTTCGGTCTTGTTTCACATAGGTGAGTCGCCGATTGGTTGCCTTCGGGTGGCTGTTCGGCGTATTCACTGGTCAATTTCGCAGCACCTTTCGGGGTGTTGCACGAATTCGATCGAACTCATGTGATTTCAAGTTTTTAAGAGCAAACGGTGGATGCCTTGGCATCTGGAGCCGAAGAAGGACGTCGTAATCTGCGATAAGCCTCGGGGAGCTGATAAACGAGCTGTGATCCGAGGATTTCCGAATGGGGAAACCCCGCCAGGCCCTTTGGGTGACCTGGTGACTCCCGCCTGAATATATAGGGCGGGTAGAGGGAACGTGGGGAAGTGAAACATCTCAGTACCCACAGGAAGAGAAAACAACCGTGATTCCGTGAGTAGTGGCGAGCGAAAGCGGAAGAGGCTAAACCGGTCATGTGTGATACCCGGCAGGGGTTGCATGATCGGGGTTGTGGGACCTTTCGGACTGTACTGCCGTGCAGTCACGGTGACGTGTCAGGTATAGACGAACCGCATTGAAAGGCGGACCGGAGTGGGTGTGAGTCCCGTAGTCGAAATGCCTGGCCGGCCGGAGAGGTATCCCAAGTAGCGCGGGGCCCGAGAAATCCCGCGTGAATCTGTCAGGACCACCTGATAAGCCTAAATACTCCCAGATGACCGATAGCGGACAAGTACCGTGAGGGAAAGGTGAAAAGTACCCCGGGAGGGGAGTGAAATAGTACCTGAAACCGTTTGCTTACAAACCGTTGGAGCCTCCTTGTTGGGGTGACAGCGTGCCTTTTGAAGAATGAGCCTGCGAGTTAGTGATCTGTGGCGAGGTTAACCCGTGTGGGGCAGCCGTAGCGAAAGCGAGTCTGAATAGGGCGATTCAGTCGCAGGTCCTAGACCCGAAGCGAAGTGATCTATCCATGGCCAGGTTGAAGCGACGGTAAGACGTCGTGGAGGACCGAACCCACTTCAGTTGAAAATGGAGGGGATGAGCTGTGGATAGGGGTGAAAGGCCAATCAAACTTCGTGATAGCTGGTTCTCTCCGAAATGCATTTAGGTGCAGCGTTGCGTGTTTCTTGCCGGAGGTAGAGCTACTGGATGGCCGATGGGCCTCAACAGGTTACTGACGTCAGCCAAACTCCGAATGCCGGTAAGTGAGAGCGCAGCAGTGAGACGGTGGGGGATAAGCTTCATCGTCGAGAGGGAAACAACCCAGACCACCAACTAAGGTCCCTAAGCGCGTGCTAAGTGGGAAAGGATGTGGAGTTGCACAGACAACCAGGAGGTTGGCTTAGAAGCAGCCACCCTTGAAAGAGTGCGTAATAGCTCACTGGTCAAGTGATTCCGCGCCGACAATGTAACGGGGCTCAAGCACGCCACCGAAGTTGTGGCATTGACATTTGTGGTAGGCCTTCGTGGTCCAGCCGTGTTGATGGGTAGGAGAGCGTCGTGTGCCGGGTGAAGCGGCGGTGGAAACCAGCCGTGGACGGCACACGAGTGAGAATGCAGGCATGAGTAGCGAAAGACGGGTGAGAAACCCGTCCTCCGGAAGACCAAGGGTTCCAGGGTCAAGCTAATCTGCCCTGGGTAAGTCGGGACCTAAGGCGAGGCCGACAGGCGTAGTCGATGGACAACGGGTTGATATTCCCGTACCGGCGAAGAACCGCCCACATGAAATCAGGAGTGCTAAGCATCCCAAGACGCGTGGATCCCTTCGGGGACGATCGTGTGGCGGCATGCGACCCCATCTGGTGGAGTGAGCGTATTAACAGGTGTGACGCAGGAAGGTAGCCCAGCCCGGGCGATGGTTGACCCGGGGCAAGCGTGTAGGCCGAGCGATAGGCAAATCCGTCGCTCATCAAAGGCTGAGACGCGATGCGGATGAAAAGTGGGTGATCCTATGCTGCCGAGAAAAGCATCGACGCGAGGTTCTAGCCGCCCGTACCCCAAACCGACTCAGGTGGTCAGGTAGAGAATACTAAGGAGATCGAGAGAATCGTGGTTAAGGAACTCGGCAAAATGCCCCCGTAACTTCGGGAGAAGGGGGGCCTGAGGCGTATTAGGACTTGCTCCGAAAGCGTTTGAAGGCCGCAGAGACCAGTGGGAAGCGACTGTTTACTAAAAACACAGGTCCGTGCCAAGTCGCAAGACGATGTATACGGACTGACGCCTGCCCGGTGCTGGAAGGTTAAGAGGACCGGTTAGCCGCAAGGCGAAGCTGAGAATTTAAGCCCCAGTAAACGGCGGTGGTAACTATAACCATCCTAAGGTAGCGAAATTCCTTGTCGGGTAAGTTCCGACCTGCACGAATGGCGTAACGACTTCCCAGCTGTCTCAACCGCGAACTCGGCGAAATTGCATTACGAGTAAAGATGCTCGTTACGCGCAGAAGGACGGAAAGACCCCGTGACCTTTACTACAGCTTGGTATTGGTGTTCGGTGTGGCTTGTGTAGGATAGGTGGGAGACTGTGAAGCTGGCACGCTAGTGTCGGTGGAGTCATTGTTGAAATACCACTCTGGTCACTCTGGATATCTAACTTCGAACCGTGATCCGGTTCAGGGACAGTGCCTGGTGGGTAGTTTAACTGGGGCGGTTGCCTCCCAAAAAGTAACGGAGGCGCCCAAAGGTTCCCTCAACCTGGTTGGCAATCAGGTGGCGAGTGTAAGTGCACAAGGGAGCTTGACTGTGAGACTGACAGGTCGAGCAGGGACGAAAGTCGGGACTAGTGATCCGGCAGTGGCTTGTGGAAGCGCTGTCGCTCAACGGATAAAAGGTACCTCGGGGATAACAGGCTGATCTTGCCCAAGAGTCCATATCGACGGCATGGTTTGGCACCTCGATGTCGGCTCGTCGCATCCTGGGGCTGGAGTAGGTCCCAAGGGTTGGGCTGTTCGCCCATTAAAGCGGTACGCGAGCTGGGTTTAGAACGTCGTGAGACAGTTCGGTCCCTATCCTCTGCGCGCGCAGGAAATTTGAGAGGATCTGACCCTAGTACGAGAGGACCGGGTTGGACGAACCTCTGGTGTGCCAGTTGTTCCGCCAGGAGCACCGCTGGTTAGCT
>NZ_ATXF01000011.1 GCF_000421545.1 Agromyces italicus DSM 16388 | reverse complement strand
GAGGCCGAGGTTGTCGCGCAGCCACTGGATCAGCGATCCGGTGACGGCGATCGAGCCCTCGAGCGCGTAGTGCGGCGGCTGGTCGCCGAGCTTGTAGCCGAGGGTCGTGAGCAGTCCGTTCTTCGAGTGGACGATCTCCTCGCCGGTGTTGAAGATGAGGAAGTTGCCGGTGCCGTAGGTGTTCTTCGCTTCGCCGGTCTCGAACGCGGCCTGTCCGAAGGTCGCGGCCTGCTGGTCGCCGAGGATGCCGGCGACCGGCACCTCGCGGAGAAGGCTCGACGGCTCGACCGTGCCGTACACCTCCGACGACGACTTGATCTCGGGGAGCATCGAGCGCGGCACGCCGAACGCGGCGAGGATGCCGTCGTCCCATTGCAGCGTCTCGAGGTCCATGAACATCGTGCGGCTCGCGTTCGTGACATCCGTCGCGTGCACACCGCCCTCAGTGCCGCCGGTGAGGTTCCAGAGCACCCAGGTGTCGGTCGTGCCGAACAGGAGGTCGCCGGCCTCGGCCTTCTCTCGCGCGCCGGGCACGTTCTCGAGGATCCACACGATCTTCGTGCCCGAGAAGTACGTCGCGAGCGGCAGACCGACCTGCTGCTTGAACCGCTCGACGCCGCCGTCGGCCGCGAGACGGTCGACGATGGGCTGGGTGCGGGTGTCCTGCCAGACGATCGCGTTGTACACCGGTTCGCCGGTGTTCCTGTCCCACACGACGGCGGTCTCGCGCTGGTTGGTGATGCCCACCGCGGCGATGTCGTGCCGGGTGAGGTCGGCCTTGCCGAGGGCCTGCCCGATCACCTCGCGGGTGTTGGTCCAGATCTCGGCGGGGTCGTGCTCGACCCAGCCGGCCTTCGGGAAGATCTGCTCGTGCTCGAGCTGCCCGGTCGAGACGATCGATCCGGCCTTGTCGAAGATGATCGCGCGCGAACTCGTCGTGCCCTGGTCGATCGCGAGTACGTAGTCAGCCATCTGAGAACTCCGTTGCTGTCAGTGAATGGTGAGGGGTGATGGTTCGGATGTCTCGAGCTCAGCCGAGGATCGGGAGCAGCGGGACCGCGGCGAGGCCGGCGAGGACACCGCCGATGATCGGGCCGACGACGGGGACCCAGGAATACGACCAGTCGGATCCGCCCTTGCCCTTGATCGGCAGGATCGCGTGCGCGATGCGCGGGCCGAGGTCACGGGCCGGGTTGATCGCGTAGCCGGTCGGACCGCCGAGCGAGGCACCGATCGCGATCACGAGGAAGGCCACGGGGATCGCACCGAGCTCGGCCGGCGTGCCGCCGTTCGTGAAGCCGATGATGACGAACACGAGCACGAAGGTGCCGATGATCTCGGTGACGAGGTTCCAGCCGTAGGAGCGGATCGCGGGGCCGGTCGAGAACACGCCGAGCTTGTTCGCGGCGTCGGGCTCGGCGTCGAAGTGCTGCTTGTAGGCGAGCCAGCAGAAGACCGCGCCGAGGAACGCGCCGACCATCTGCGCGGCGATGTACACGAGCACCGAGGTGACGTTCACCGGGACACCCGAACCGAACTCAGTGGCGCCGTTCGCGACAAGGCCGAGGGTGACCGCCGGGTTGAGGTGCGCGCCCGAGGCGTACGACACGATGACACCCGCGAAGACCGCGAGACCCCAGCCGATGTTGATCATCAGGGTGCCGCCGCCGAAGCCCTTGGTCTTGGCCAGGATGACGTTCGCGACGACGCCGCAACCGAGGAGGACGAGCATCGCCGTGCCGACGACTTCCGACAGGAACACGAGACCGAGATTGTCCACGTTGACCTTCTTTCTGAGAGAGCGAGCCGAACGGCCCCGATGAAACGTATCCGCCGAATCGCCTGTTACCGGGCGTTTCGGCGTGCACATCCGTGCAGATTCGATCGTGGGTCGAGGAGCGACGAAGGAGCGTCTCGAAACCCCGACGCCTCGCACTCGGTTTCGAGACGCGTCCTCCTGCGTCGAGCGCCCCTCAACCCCCGACGCCTCGCACTCGTTTCGAGACGCGTCCTCCTGCGTCGGCGCTTCTCAACCCACGATGCCTCGCACTCGTTTCGAGACGGCCGCGGGCGGCCTCCTCAACCCACGGGCGCGGTGAGTCCTCCGAGTACGACGCCGTGGCGTGCGGCGAGCAACGCCGACGTCGCGGCGGCCTCGTCGTGCACGCGCTCGGCGCTCCACCCGAGCTCGGCACCCACGAGCTCGCCGAGCTCGGCGAGGAGCTCGGCCGTCAGCGTGCCGGTGAACGCGATGCTCGTGCGCCGCAGCACGACGTCCTCCAGGTGCACGACGCGCTCGTTGCGCACAAGCCAGGCGATCTCCTGTCTGCTGTAGCCGGGGTGGTGCGCGAGCGCCTCGTCGTGCTCGCCCTCGACCTCGACGAGAAAGGCGGCGGCGCGCGTGCCGTAGCGTTCGAGCAGTTCTTCGGCCCGGGTGCGGCCGACTTCGTCGCCGTGGGAGACGAGCCACACGCGACGGGCGTCGTCGTTCGCCGGGTAGCCGGCGCCGCCGCCGATGGCGAGGCCCTGCGTCGACACGGTGCGCGGCGCCCCGATGAGCGCGAGCACCTCGTCGGCGAGGTGCTCGGCGAGCGCGCGGAAAGTGGTCCACTTGCCCCCGACGAGGCTCAGCACCGTGGTACTGGGGCGGCCCGTGGCATCCGCCCGTTCGATGCGGTAATCGCGGGAGACGAAGCCCGGCTGCGTCTCGTCGTGGTGCGGAAGCGGGCGCACGCCCGAGAAGCGGTAGACGATCTGCGAGCGGTCGACGGCCACGCGTGGGAAAACGTGCGCGATGAGGTCGAAGAAGTAGTCGACCTCCGCCTCGGTGCAGATCGCGGGCTCCCGCAGGTCGTGCTCGAGGTCGGTGGTGCCGACCATGACCTTGCCCTTGAGCGGGTAGATCAGCACGATGCGGCCGTCCTCGTGCTCGAAGAAGATCTCGCGTCCGGCGGTGGCGGCGAAGAGCTCGGGGTGGTCGAGCACGATGTGCGAGCCCTTGGTGCCGCCCATGAAGCGGGTCTCGTGGCCGAGCTCGGCGTTCGTGAGGTCGGTCCAGGGGCCCGAGGTGTTCACGACGACGTCGGCGGCGATCGAGAACTCCTCGCCCGTGGTCGTGTCGCGCAGGCGCACGCCCGCGGCGTCGTGGCCGACCGCCTCGAGGTAGTTCGCCGCGCGCGCGTGCGGACCGGCCGCGAGTCCGTCGAAGAGCACGTCGAGCGCGAGGCGCTCGGGGTCGTGCATGCTCGCGTCGTAGTAGGTGGCGGTGTACTTCACACCGGGGTTCAGGGCGGGGAGCTCGGCCAGCGATCGCTTGCGCCCGAGGAAGCGGTGGCGCGGCACGGAGCCGCCGTCGCGCGAGAAGGCGTCGTAGATCGTGAGGCCGGCTTTGATGAGGGCGGCGCCGCGCTCGGTGGGCTTGCCCGACTTGTGAGTGAGGAAGCGCAGCGGCGCCGAGAGGATTCCGGAGAAGGTCGAGAAGATCGGCACCGTCGTCTCGAGGGGCTTCACGTAGTGCGGCGCGATGCGGATGAGACTGTTGCGCTCTTGCACCGACTCCTTGACGAGGCGGAACTCGCCGTTCTCGAGGTAGCGGATGCCGCCGTGGATCATGTGCGACGAGGCCGACGACGCACCCGAGACGAAGTCACCGCGGTCGACGAGCACGACGTCGACGCCCTGAAGGGCGAGGTCGCGGAAGGTCGCGATGCCGTTGATGCCCGCGCCGATCACGAGCACGGATGCCTCGGGGCGGGCGCGGAGTGCGGCGATCTCGCCCCGGGTCGACGGAGCGCCGCCGTGGTGCTCCGGGCGGTGCTGGTTCGTCGATTGGGTTGACATCGCTGTCCTCTCGGAAGTGACGGGCTTGCATGAGCCTGCCGGGTGTGGATGAATACATCGTGAACACGTCGGCACGAACTTGCAAGCCGCATGAAAATATGTGCAAGGGTGGGAGCCATGATCGACAAGGAGTTCCTCGCGACGATCGACGTCGACGAGGCGGTACCGGGCAAGACCCGTGACGCGCTGCGCGCAGCACACCTGTACTACATGCAAGACCTCACGATGGACGCCATCGCGCAGGAGCTGCACACCTCACGCTCCTCCGTGTCGCGGCTGCTCAGCCACGCCCGCGCGAGCGGGCTCGTCGAGATCTCGATCCACTCCCCGCTCGACCTGCCGAGCCGCATCGAGCACGAGATCCTCGAGCGGTTCGCGGTGCAGGCCCACGTCATCCCAGTGCCCGACCACGCGAGCGACGTCGACCGGCTCGACCGGGTCGCGCTCTCGGCTGCACGCATTCTCGGCCGGTTCATCGACTCGAACCTCACCGTCGGTCTCGCCTGGGGTTCGACGATGGGCGCGATGAGCCGACACCTCGTGCCGAAGGCGACGCACAACTCCGAGATCGTGCAGCTGAACGGCGCCGGCAACCTGCGCACGACCGGCATCGTCTACGCGAGCGAACTGCTGCGCCGCTTCGGCGACGCGTTCGGTGCACGCGTGCAGCAGTTCCCGGTTCCCGCATTCTTCGACGACCCGGCGACGAAGCAGGCCTTCTGGCGCGAGCGCTCGACGCAGCGCCTGCTCGACCTGCAGGGCCGGCTCGATCTCGCGCTCTTCGGCATCGGGTCGCCGTTCGCCGAGGTGCCGAGCCACGTCTACCAGGGCGGCTACCTCGAGCGCCCCGACTACGAGGGCCTCAGCCGCGACGGGGCGGTCGGCGACGTCGCCACGGTGTTCTACCGCGCCGACGGCTCGACCGACGGCATCTCGTTGAACGAACGCGCAACGGGCCCCGACTTCGCGGTACTGCGACGGGCACCGCGGCGCATCTGCGTCGTTTCGGGCCGGGCGAAGCTCGCGAGCCTTCGCGGTGCACTCGCCGCGGGCCTCATCACCGACCTCATCGTCGACGAGGGCACCGCGCGCGTGCTCGTCGAGACCCAGGCGGGTTGAGGAGGGAGCGCAGCGACCGTCTCGAAAAGCGGGTTGAGGAGGGAGCGCAGCGACCGTCTCGAAACCCGACGCAGCGGTTTCGGGACGCTCCTTCGTCGCTCGTCACCCCTCCGTCGCGACGGGAATAGGGCGGCCTCCGCTGCGTTGACCTACAATCGACACGAGAAACGTGCTCCGGGGTCGGTGTAATTCCGAGCCGGCGGTGACAGTCCGCGAGCCAGGCGCGTTCGATCGCGAGATCGAATGTGCACGGTTGAACTGGTGAAACTCCAGTACCGACGGTGAAAGTCCGGATGGGAGGCGGCACGTGTCGGCTGCGCTGTGCGCCGCCGACGTTCGCGGTGACGACACCGCAGAACCAGCCGAGCATTCCCGGAGCCTTGGACACGAGGACGAGGAATGACGAGCGCTGATCACCGGGCGACTGCACAGTTCGCAGCGGATGCCGCGGCGATGCGCCGCGCCCTCGAACTCGCCGATCGCGGCCCGGCCGACGGGGTGAATCCGCGAGTCGGCTGCGTCATCGTCTCGCCGAACGGTGAGGTGCTCGCCGAGGGCTGGCACCGCGGCGCCGGCACCGCTCACGCCGAGGTCGACGCACTCTCGAAGCTCGCGCCGGGCGCCGCCGCAGGAACAACGGCGGTCGTCACCCTCGAACCCTGCAACCACACGGGTCGTACCGGGCCGTGCGCGCTCGCGCTCGTCGAGGCCGGCATCGCTCGGGTCGTCTACGCGGTCGGCGACCCCGGCGTCCACTCCTCGGGCGGCGCAGCGCGTCTTCGCGCCTCGGGTGTCGAGGTGTCCGGCGGGGTGCTCGCCGACGAGGTGGAGGCGCTCCTCGAGGACTGGCTGTTCGCCGCCCGCCACCGTCGGCCCCGGGTGATCGTGAAGTGGGCGTCGACCCTCGACGGCCGGGCGGCCGCCGCCGACGGCACGAGCCGGTGGATCACCGGTGCTGCGGCGCGCCGCGACGTGCATCGCCGCCGCGCTGCCGCCGACGCGATCGCCGTCGGCACGGGCACGGTGCTCACCGATGATCCCTCGCTCACCGCGCGCGACGACGCGGGCAACCTGCTCGAGCACCAGCCGGTGCCCATCGTCTTCGGGCGACGGCCCGTTCCGCAGGGCGCCGCGCTGCGCTCGCACCCGCGCACTCCCCTGTTCTTCGCGGGCGCCGAGCTCGCGGGCGACCTCGAAGAACTGGCGCGCCGGGGCATCCGTTCGCTCTTCATCGAGGGCGGACCGACCCTCGCGAGCGCCTTCATCACCGCGGGTCTCGTCGACGAGCTGCTCGTCTACCTCGCCCCCGCCGTCCTCGGCGGGCCGATGCTCGCGCTGGGCGATCTCGGAATCCCCACGATCGCCGACGCTCTCCGCTTCGATTTCACCGCCGTCGAGCGGCTCGGCGACGACGTACTGCTCGTCGCGCACCCGACCACCAGAGATGAGAGAGACTGACATGTTCACCGGAATCATCGAGGAGCTCGGACGCATCGCGGGCGTCGAGCGCACCGCCGACGCCGTGAGGCTGACCGTGCACGGGCCGCTCGCGGTCGAGGGCGTGAAGCACGGAGATTCGATCGCGGTCTCGGGCGTCTGCCTCACCGTCGTCGACTTCGACCAGCTGGGCTTCACCGCCGACGTGATGGCGCAGACCCTCGCGATGTCGACCCTCGACGGTGCGCACGAGGGCCTGACGGTGAATCTCGAGCGGGCCGCGAAGGTCGGCGACCGCATCGGCGGGCACATCGTGCAGGGGCACATCGACGGCACCGCACAGGTGCTCGAGATCCGGCCGGGCGCGTCCTGGCGGGTCATCCGCTTCTCGCTCGACCCCGAGCACGCGTCGCTCGTCGTCGACAAGGGCTCGATCGCCGTCGACGGCGTCTCGCTCACGGTCAGCGCCGTCGGTGTCGATGATGCCGGCGACTGGTTCGAGGTATCGCTCATCCCCGAGACGCTCACGGCGACGACCCTCGGCGAGCGCGAGGTCGGCGACCGGGTGAACATCGAGACCGACATCCTCGCGCGGCAGGTGGCGCGGATGCTGCGCTTCGGGGAGCACCGCACGCTGCCGTCGTCCGTTCCCGCGACGAGCGGGGGTCTCGCATGAGCCTCGCCACGATCCCCGACGTGCTCGACGCGCTCCGCGCGGGCAAGCCGGTCATCGTCGCCGACGACGAGGCCCGTGAGAACGAGGGCGACGCGATCATGGCGGCCGAGTTCGCCACGCAGGAGTGGATCGCCTGGATGGTGCGCAACACGAGCGGCTACCTCTGCGCGCCCATGCCGAACACGGTCGCCGACCGGCTCGAGCTGCCGCTCATGGTCGAGCGCAACGAGGACGCGCGCTCGACGGCGTACACGATCTCGGTCGACGCGGCCGACCGCAACTCGACCGGCATCTCGGCCGCCGAGCGCGCCCACACCCTGCGTGTGCTCGCCGATCCCGGTTCGACACCCGAACTGCTCATCAGGCCCGGCCACGTGATCCCGCTGCGCGCGGTCGACGGCGGCGTGCGCGAGCGCCCAGGCCACACCGAGGCCGCGGTCGACCTCATGCGCCTCGCCGGTCTCTCACCCGTCGGCGTCATCGGCGAACTCGTCGAGGACGACGGCGAGATGATGCGCCTGCCCGGGCTCATCGCGCTCGGCGAGCGCGAAGGGCTGCCCGTGACGACGGTCGCCGCGCTCATCGACTGGCTGCGCGAGTGGCACGACGGCGAGGCCCTCGACGCCGAGGCCGCCGCCGCCGCAACCACGGTGCCCGAGTCGTCGCCGGTCGCCTTCGAGGTCGAGACCACGCTGCCCACCGAGCACGGCGACTTCCGCGTGCGGGCCTATCGCGACCGCGGCACCGGCGCCGACCACGTCGCGATCATCGTCGGCGAGCCGGGCGACGACGAACGGGGCGCGGTCGTCCGGGTGCACTCCGAATGCCTGACGGGCGAGGCGTTCGGCTCGTTGAAGTGCGAGTGCGGTCCGCAGCTCGACGCCGCGCTCGAGGAGATCCAGCGCCGTGGCGGCGTCGTGATATACCTGCGCGGCCACGAGGGTCGCGGCATCGGTCTCATCAACAAGCTGCGGGCGTATCGCCTGCAGGAGGACGGCCTCGACACGCTCGACGCGAACCTCGCGCTCGGCCTGCCGATCGACGCCCGCGACTACTCTGCGGCCTCTGCGGTTCTCGCCGACCTCGGCGTCTCGCGGGTGCGACTGCTCACGAACAACCCCGACAAGGTGCGCCAGCTCGAGGCGCACGGCATCGAGGTCGTCGAGCGGCTGCCGCTCGTCGTCGGCGTCGGCACCGTCAACACCGGGTACCTCGACACCAAGCGTCGCCGCATGGGCCACGCCATCGAAGACCAGCAGCTCGCGGATGCCGCGACTGAAACCCTCCTGGAAGGACACGCATCATGAGCGGTCACGGCTCGCCCACCCTCGACATCGACGGCTCCGGCCTCCGGGTCGTCATCGTCGCAGGCAGCTGGCACGACGAGATCACGAACGGCCTCATCGCGGGCGCGACGCGCACCCTCGAGGCGGCGGGCGCCGAGTTCGAGCTCGTGCGGGTGCCCGGCAGCTTCGAACTGCCGGTCGTCGCGAAGGCCGCACTCGAAGCCGGCGCCGACGCGGTCGTGGCGCTCGGCGTCATCATCCGCGGCGGCACGCCGCACTTCGAGTACGTCTCGGCGGCGGCGACTGATGGACTCACCCGCGTCGCGCTCGACACCGGCAAGCCCGTCGGGTTCGGCGTGCTGACCCTCGACGACGAGCAGCAGGGCCTCGACCGTGCCGGCCTGCCGGGTTCGAAGGAGGACAAGGGCCGCGAGGCCGCCGAAGCCGCGATCGCGACCGTGCGCGCGCTGCACGCGCTGCCCGCCTGAGCGCGGTGTAGAACCATCGCGGGGGTGCTTTCCCGCAAGAATCAAGGCCGATTCGATCCGTGCCTTGCGTGAAAGCACCCCCACAATGCTCGATCGGTCGGGTGGTGCGGCTCCGGACCAGCGCACGACCGGTGGCGACACACCGTTCGTCGTTCAGGTTTCGACTTCGACGTGTCGTAGAACCGACTACACTCAGCACCATGGAGACCCTGCGCCACATCGTCGTGTTCGTACACCTGATCGGCTTCGCCGTGCTGTTCGGCGCCTGGGTCGTCGAGGCGGTGAACCGCCGCTACCAGCTGACCCGCCTCATGAACGTCGGGCTCCTCATCGCGGGCGTCGCGGGCCTCGCTCTCGCGGCGCCGTGGGGCATCGACTACGACATGAACTACGCGAAGATCGGCACGAAGCTCGTCGTACTGGTGGCGATCGGCGCGCTGCTCGGCATCGGCTTGGGGCGTCAGCGCAAGAACGGCGCGGTGCCGCCCGCGATCTTCTGGTCGATCGGCATACTGACGGCACTCAACGCGGCGATCGCGGTCATCTGGCGGTAGTCCGGCCACGAACGACGGGCGGATGCCTCGAGCCCACGTCGGCTCGGGGCATCCGCAGTTTCGACGCACGTGCCGTTCGCCGCGTCGATCGCGCCGTTCGTCGCACAGCCGCCCCCCGTTCGCGGGGTGGCGGTGCTGACGAGGCGTAGTGTAGGTGGGTTGCCACAAGCGACGATTCCACCCCCGCTGTCTCACGGCCAGACGCCAGACCGACGTGCCCGAGCGCAGCACCGTTTTCGCAACCCTGGAGTCTTCGCCAGCGATGTCAGCAACACCCGCGGCCCCCGCCGCACCCACCGGTTCCCCCACTCCGGCCGCCCCGGCCAATCCGCGCAGTCGCGTGATCCTCGCGAGCCTCATCGGCACGACGATCGAGTTCTACGACTTCTACGTCTATGCGACCGCGGCCGTGCTCGTCTTCCCGCACCTGTTCTTCCCGACGGGCGACCCGACGACCGCGCTCCTCTCCTCGTTCGCCGTGTTCGGCGCCGCGATGGTCGCCCGTCCGCTCGGCGCGATCGTATTCGGCCATCTCGGCGACAAGCACGGCCGCAAGGCGACCCTCGTCGGCGCCCTCCTCACGATGGGCATCGCGACCTTCCTCATCGGCGCGCTGCCGACCTACGAAGCCGTCGGCTGGTTGGCACCGCTCTTGCTCGTCGTGCTGCGCATCGCACAGGGCTTCGCCCTTGGCGGCGAGTGGTCGGGAGCCGCGCTCGTCGCGACCGAGAACGCGCCCGCCGGCAAGCGCGCCTGGTACGGCACCTTCCCGCAGCTCGGCGCGCCGATCGGCTTCATCATCGCGAACGGCCTGTTCCTCGTCATCGCGGCGCTGCTCCCGAGCGAGGACCCGACGATGCCGTCGCAGGCGTTCCTCGACTGGGGCTGGCGCATTCCGTTCCTCTTCTCGGTCGTGATGGTCGCCGTCGGCCTCTGGGTGCGTCTGCGCCTCGTCGAGTCGACGGCGTTCCAGTCGGCGGCCAAGCGCGGCAAGCTCACTCGTCTGCCGCTCGCGAGCGTCTTCAAGCACTACTGGAAGCAGCTCATCCTCGGCACCTTCTTCATGCTCGCGACGTACGTGCTCTTCTACCTGATGACGACGTTCTCGCTGAGCTACGGCCGGGCGGCGGCCGAACCGGCCGACGGTGCCCTCCCCGGTCTCGGCTACTCGTACAACACCTTCGTCCTGATGCTCATCGGCGGAGTCGTGTTCTTCGGTGTCTTCACCCTCCTCTCCGGACCGTGGGCCGACAAGTGGGGCCGCCGCAAGACCCTGATCTGGGTCACGCTCGGCATCATCGTGTTCGGTCTCGCCTGGGTGCCCCTGCTCGGCGCCGGCTTCTGGGGCGTCATGGCGTGGCTCGTCGTCGGCTTCTCGCTCATGGGCATGACCTTCGGCCCGATGGGCGCGCTCCTGCCCGAGCTGTTCCCGACGAACGTCCGCTACACGGGCTCGGGCATCTCGTACAACGTGTCCTCCATCCTCGGCGCCGCGGTCGCGCCGTTCATCGCGGTCGCCCTGTGGCAGGCCGGCGGCGGCAGCCCGTTCTGGGTGGGCGTCTACCTCTCGGTCATGGGCGTGCTCACGCTCATCGCGCTGCTCGTCTCGAAGGAGACCCGCGACGTCGACTTCGACGAGGCGGGGCTCGAATCCTCAGCGGTCCTGTGAGCGTCGGGTCGTGAAACGGGGTGGATGCCTCGACTCGCGCCGTGCGCGAACCGAGGCATCCACCCCTACGCTGTACCGCTCGGCCTCGCCCACGAGCGGCGGTGCACCAGAAGTGCGGACGCAGCGACGCCGGTGCCCGTGAGCAAGGCTTAGAATGTCTCGCGTGCCTACGGGAGACCGACCGACTGAGCCCGTGACCGACGAGGCTCCCATCGAGGTCCCCGACCTGAAACGCGCACGGATCGCAAGCCTCGATTGGGCGCGCGGCTGGATGCTCATCGCCAGCGTCACCGTCAACAGCCTGCTGATCGTGCCCGCCTGGTTCGACCATGCTCCCTGGGATGGTGTGCATCCCATCGACACGATCTTCCCGATCTTCGTGACGCTCTCGGGCTGCGGCCTCGCGTTCGCCATGGCCCGCACCGTCAAGGTCCGCCCGCTGCTCCGACGCGTGGTCGTCCTCCTGCTGCTCGGCCTCGTCTACAACGCCATCACCGAGTGGTCGCTCGATGTGTTCACCTGGCGAATCACCGGAGTGCTGCAGCTCTACGCCGTGCTCGTCGCGGTGATCGGGCTCCTGCATCTCGTGACCCGATCCTGGCGCGGATGGGCCGCCATCACCGCGCTCGTGGCCCTCGCGCACACGGCACTCCTGACCGTGTACGCGACGATCTGCCCTGCCTCCGTACTCACTCGCGAATGCAACCCGAGCGGACCGATCGATTCGGCCCTCTTCGGTGCGGCCCACATCTATGCGGAGGGCGCGGCCGGACACGACCCCGAGGGGATCGTCACCATCTTCGGCGCCTTGATCTCCGCATCCGCCGGCGCGACGATCGGCCACCTCCTGCTCGCGACGCGACGTCGTGGGCTGGCCCTCGGGCGCGGCCCCGAGGCGGCCATCGTTCCCGTCGTGTCGGCCGCGGCCGGCTTCCTCGTGTTCGCGGGTCTCATGATGGTGACGCTGCCGATCGCGCTCGGCGTCGAGTTGCCCGTCATGAAACGGCTCTGGACCGCGCCGTTCGCATTGACCATCGCTGCCGGGTCGGCCTTGGCGCTGCTCGTCGGCCATCTCCTCCTCGACCGTGCGAAGGTTCCCCGATTCATCGAGGTCTCGTCATACCCGCTGCTCGCGCTCGGCCGCAACAGCCTGCTCGTCTACTTCGGATCCCACGCGCTGATGAGCGTGCTGAAACGCCCTGTCGGGTCGGGCCCCTCGATCGCCGATCGCATCAGCGGTGCGTTGGCACTGGTCGGACCCCCGCAACTGCTCTGGACCGCGCTGCTCCTGATCTTCTGGATCGGGCTCGCGACGCTTCTGCACCGGCATCGAATCTACCTTCGACCATGACGCCGACCGATCCGCCCGCACCGGGCGCGCGCGGGCGTCACGTTGTCGCTTGGGCCGCGCTCATCGGCTTGCTCGCCCTCGTGACCGGCGGGCTGCTCGCGGTGTCGCTCGCGAACAGCCCGGCGCAACGAGTGGTGACCATCGCCGTCATTCCGCACCCCGACGACGAGTTCCAGCTCTGGTCGCTCGTGGAGGGCACGCCTGACGAGTACAAGATCTTCGTCTCGATGACCAACGGCGAGGAGACCGGGTTCTGCGAGCCCGACGTGCTCGACGCGAGCCTGCAGACCGAGCTGGGCGAGCTCCCACCGCTGCCCACGCCCACCGGACGATGGGGCATCGAGTGCGAGCAGGCGCGGTCGGCTTCGCTGCTCGGCTACCTCGAGCAGATGTCCGAGACCGACCCGTCGATCCCAGGCGACTTCGGACCGCGGCAGGAGTTCGCGCCGCTGCCGGGCGACGGCACCTCGATCTGCCGGGTGGACGACGGTGCCGAATCGTGCAACGACGCGAACCGCGAGGTGAGCGTGTGGACCGACCGGCACGATCGCGGCGCGGTCGTCTTCTTCGACCTCGGCGACGGCGACGTGACGTCTGACGAGGTGACGTGGGCGCTGCGGTCCCTCATCGAGCGGCGGGCGGAACTCGGACTCGAGGGCGACGAGCGCATCGCCTCGCTGATCGGCGCATTCGCCAACGACAGCCAGCCGTGCTTCTCGTATCCGCATCCCGACCACGTCGCCGTTCACGAGGCCCTGTGGAGTACCGATTTCGGCGTCGGGCCGCAGCTCGGGGCGACCTGCTTTCTCGATGGCAGGCAGCGCTTGACCACGTTCGTCGACCGGAGTTCGGTCGACGCGGCGTTCGAGCAGGCGGTGGACGGCACACGCATCGGCGCGCACGGACGCCACTACGGCTGGCTCCACGCGACGGCCTACCCCATCGCGAACACGATGCAGTCGGCGCTCTTCATGCGAGTCCAGTCCTTCTGGGTCCGATTCAACTGACCCACCGCCATGCACGTGTCTCCACGCAGGCGGTGGACGAGAATTGCAGGCGCAGCTGAGGCGCGTAGGCTGCAATGCGGCGATGATGCGAGCGACGGGGGCGCGAGGCATCCGATCGCCCTTCTCGTCAGGAAAGTGAGCATGAGCACCAGCGAGCCCCGAACCCGCCGCGACGAACGCGCTGCACGTAACGCGCGCCCCGCGCGTCGCATCCCGTCCAGCCGTCGCACCTCCCCGTTCGGCCGCCGCGACAGCGAGCAGCCGGTAGGCCCCCGTGCGACCTTCCGGCAGCTGCTGCCGTTCATCTTCGAGCACCGTCCGGTGCTCGTCTGGGTCGCCGTGCTCTCGGTCGTCGGCGCGCTCGCGAGCCTCGCCCAGCCGTTGCTCGTCAGTCAGGTCATCAACGTCGTCGAGGCGAGCGAGCCGCTCGGCGGCATCGTCTGGGCGCTCATCGCCCTCGTCATCGTGAGCGGCGTGATCTCGGGCTACCAGCACTACCTGCTGCAGCGCACCGGCGAGGGCGTCGTGCTCTCGAGCCGCAAGCGGCTCATCCACAAACTGCTGCACCTGCCGATCGCCGAGTTCGACACCCGCCGCACCGGCGACCTCGTCTCGCGCGTCGGCAGCGACACGACGATGCTGCGCGCCGTGCTCACGCAAGGCCTCGTCGAAGCGGTCGGCGGCGCCGTCACTTTCGTCGGCGCACTCATCGCCATGCTCATCATCGACCCGGTGCTGCTCGGGCTCACGGTGCTCGTCATCGCGGTCGCGATCACGACCGTGACGCTGCTCTCGCAGCGTGTGCGCGAGGCTTCGCACGCAGCGCAGGCGAAGGTCGGCGACGTCGCCGCCTCGGTCGAACGGGCCATCGGCGCCGTCCGCACCATCCGCGCCGCCGGCGCCACCGAGCGCGAGGTCACCGCCGTCGAGGCCGAGGCCGAGGGCGCCTGGCGCATGGGCGTGCAGGTCGCGAAGATCTCGGCGCTCATCGTGCCGATCGCCGGCATCGCGATGCAGGTTTCGTTCCTCGTGGTGCTCGGCGTGGGCGGCTTCCGCGTGGCCTCCGGCGCGATCACCGTGGCGAACCTCGTCGCGTTCATCCTGTTCCTCTTCATGATGATCCTGCCCCTCGGACAGGCGTTCGGCGCGATCACCTCGGTCAACCAGGCGCTCGGCGCGCTCGGTCGCATCCAGGAGCTCCTCGAACTCCCCGACGAGGACGCCCACGATCGCGAGCTCGCGCCGCGAGCGCTCATCGTCGGCGACGCCAACGAGGGCCTGCTGCCCGACGCCCCGGCCATCGCCTTCGACGACGTGCACTTCGCGTACGCGTCGACCCTCCAGGACCCGGCCGACCCGGCGAACGACTCCCCCGACGAACACCTGCCCGAGCCGAACGTCACCGAGCGCCAGCCCGTGCTGCGCGGGGTCTCGTTCGACGTGCCGCGCGGCCGGCGCGTCGCACTCGTCGGGCCGTCGGGCGCGGGCAAGTCGACGATCCTCGCGCTCATCGAGCGGTTCTACGACCCGTCGGTCGGCTCGGTCCGCATGGGCGGACTCGACCTTCGCGCGCTCGACCGCACCGAGCTGCGGGCCCAGATCGGCTACGTCGAGCAGGACGCCCCCGTGCTCGCCGGCACCCTGCGCGACAACCTGCTGCTCGGCTCGCCCGACGCGAGCGACGCCGAGTGCGAGCACGTGCTGCGGGCGGTCAACCTCGGCGCCGTGCTCGACCGGGATCCGGCCGGCCTCGGCGCCGCCGTCGGCGACGACGACATCATGCTCTCGGGCGGCGAACGCCAGCGGCTCGCGATCGCCAGGGCGCTGCTCGCCGCGCCCCCGATCCTGCTGCTCGACGAGTCGACCTCCTCGCTCGACGGCGTCAACGAGCGCATGATGCGCGAGGCGATCGACGCGGTCGCCGCCGGCCGCACCCTCATCGTGATCGCGCACCGCCTCTCGACCGTGATCGACTCCGACCGCATCGTCGTGCTCGACGACGGGCGGGTGATCGGCGAGGGAACGCACGCCGAGCTGGTCGACGCGGTGCCCCTCTACCGAGAGCTCGCCGAGCACCAGCTGCTCGTCTGAGCCGCCCGCGCGGCGCTCCAGGCCCCCGGGTTTACAGGACATCGGCGCGTCTACAGGACGCTTCAGCCGCAATGCGTCCTGCGAATCCGCCGATGTCCTGTATTCGGGCAGGGCGCGGATCGGGACATCCGTCGCTCAGTGCTGACCCGAGCGAACCTCAGTGCTCGCTCGGATGGAACCGCGACGTGTCGTTCGTAGCGTGGGAACCCGCATCCGCCATTGGATGCCCCCGGCCCATGCCCCACGGAGGATCCACCATGACCATCGCGACCGTGTCGGACGCGCGCGACCTCAGCCGCTTCGACGAACTGCCCGTCGAACTCATCGACGAACTGCCCGATGCCGCGAGCGACACCACCACGACCCGTCGCTCGGGGCTCGGCAACTCCTTCGACCGGGTGCAATCCGGCATCCAAGGCTGGCTGCGCCACTGGGAGCCGCTGCAACTGCCGGCGTTCACCGGAGTGCGCGACGTGATGCCCGCCGACGACCGCGGCCGCAGCTCCCTGCACGCCGCACCGACCCGACCCGACGGTGCGGTACGAATCACCGCGAGCGTCTACGATCGGCCGAATCGCGCGGGCGGGTCCCTCGCCTGGTCGCGCAACTGGGCGAGCCTCGCGGTGCTGCCGCCGGCTCGGGAGGCCGGACGACTGTTCTACCGGTTCAGCGCGGCGAGCCGGCTCGTGCTCGACGGCCAGGCCGAACTCAGCCTCGTTTCGACGAGCGTCAACTTCGGCGTGGTCGCCGACTCGGCCAAGCAGAGCCCGTTCCAGACCGCAGGATTCGCGACGCCGCTCGTGCGCCCGCTCGTCGGCGTCCAGTGCCGCGCCGACGTCGACGCCACATCGTCGCAGACCTTCGAGGGCTCGATCGCCGTGCGCCAGGGCGACACGCCCGCGATGGCCTTCGTCATCGGCACCGACCTGCTGTTCGAGCACGGCTGGGTGCGCATGCACGAGGGATCGAGTACCTGGATCGGCCCGAGCGAGGCCGGCGCGAGCGGCACGATCGAGTTCCGCTACGCCCCCGCCGCGCTGCTGCGCCTGCTCGGGCACCTCGACGACCCGCACACCGTCGGCTGAGCTCAGTCCTGCCCCGGCCGGGCGGGCTCGGCCTTGCTCGCCGCGCCGGCTTCGCCGAGCGGCCAGGACCCGAGGATCCGGCCGTGATGCGAAGTCTCGGGCGGGCGGAGGCGCACGAGCGCGAGCGTGCCGAGCTCGAGCCGGTCGCCGCGGTGCACCCGCCAGTGGCGTTTGGCCGTCACATGCGGCCGGAAATCGGACCGCACGCGCCTGAGCTCGACGCCTTCCGCCCGCAACGCCGCGATCGCCTCGACGCGCAGGGTCGCGATCTCACCCCCGTCGCGCACGAGCGAGACGAGGATGTCGCGGCGCGGCCCGAACATCGCGTCGTCGCCGACCGTCACCGTGATCGGGCGCACTCCCGATGACTCGGCGCCGGCGGCGATCGCCGTGCAGAGCGCGTCAGCGTCGAGCTCGGTCTCGAACGGTTCGACGAGCGTGACGTGCAACGGCCACTGCGCCACCGTGAACTCATCGCCGACACTGAGCGGCGAGAGCGGCAGCACGACCACGAAGCGCGCCATCCCGCGAGTCTAACCGCGTGCGGCCCGGCCGCTCCTCGACCGGGTATCACGCCCGGGTTTACAGGACATCGGCGGGTTTACAGGACATCGGCGGGTTTACAGGACGCAGCCATCCCGGCCCCGTCCTGTAAACCCGCGTTTGTCCTGTAAACCCCGAATGCTCGCGACCGCGGGGGCTCGCTATTCGGCGACCGGAGCCGAGGCGTGCTCGAGGTGGTAGCGCAGGCTCGCGAGTTCGGCATTGAGGGCGGCGGGCACCCGGTCGCCGAACTGGGCGAAGTACTCGTCGGTCAGCGCGCACTCGGCGAGCCACGAGTCGCGGTCGACATCGAAGAGTTGCTCGATCGCCTCATCGGTGATGTCGAGCCCGTCGAGGTCGAGTGAGTCGGCGGCCGGGAGCAGGCCGATCGGCGTCTCCACCGTGTCGGCGGTGCCCTCGACGCGGCCGACGATCCACTCGAGCACGCGCGAGTTCTCGCCGAAGCCCGGCCAGAGGAACGAACCGTCGGCGCCCTTGCGGAACCAGTTGACCTGGAAGATCTTCGGCGCGTTGGTGCCGAGGATGCGACCCATCTTCACCCAGTGGCCCCAGTAGTCGGCCATGTTGTAGCCGCAGAACGGCAGCATCGCGAAGGGGTCGCGGCGCAGCTCGCCGACGGTGCCCTCGGCGGCGGCGGTCTTCTCCGACGAGATGGTGGCGCCCATGAAGACGCCGTGCTTCCACGAGCGGGCCTCGGCGACGAGCGGCACGTTCGTCGCACGGCGACCGCCGAAGAGGATCGCGTCGATCGGCACGCCGTCGTGGGCGTCCCAGTCGTCGGAGATCTGCGGGCACTGCGCGGCGGCGACCGTGAAGCGCGAGTTCGGGTGCGCCGCCGGGCGGCCCGAGGCGGGCGTCCACGGCTTGCCCTGCCAGTCGGTGAGCTCCTCGGGCGTCTCGTCGGTCAGGCCCTCCCACCAGACGTCGCCGTCGGGGCGGAGCGCCACGTTCGTGAAGATCGTGTTGCCCCAGAGCGTCTGCACCGCGGTCGGGTTCGTCGTCTCGCCGGTGCCCGGCGCGACGCCGAAGAAACCGGCCTCGGGGTTGATCGCGTAGAGGCGGCCGTCGGCGCCGGGGCGCATCCAGGCGATGTCGTCGCCGATGGTCTCGACCGTCCAGCCGGGGATGGTCGGGCGCAGCATCGCGAGGTTGGTCTTGCCGCACGCCGACGGGAACGCCGCCGCCACGTGGTAGGACCTGCCCTCGGGCGAGGTGATCTTGATGAGCAGCATGTGCTCGGCGAGCCAGCCCTCGTCGCGCGCCATGACGCTCGCGATGCGCAGGGCGAAGCACTTCTTGGCGAGCAGCGCGTTGCCGCCGTAGCCCGAACCGAACGACCAGATCTCGCGCGAGTCGGGGAACTGCACGATGTACTTCTCGTCGTTGCAGGGCCACTCGATCTCGGCGCGGCGGTGGCCGATGCCGTCGACGAGCGGGTAGCCGACCGAGTGCACCGTGCGCACCCACGGCTCGCCGGCCTCGATGAGGCGGTACACGGCGTCGCCCATGCGGGTCATGATGCCCATGGAGAGCACGACGTAGGGCGAGTCGGTGATCTCGACGCCGAGCTGCGAGATGGGGCCGCCGAGGGGCCCCATTGAGAACGGCACGACGTACATCGTGCGGCCCTTCATCGAACCGTCGAAGACCTCGGTGAGTTCGGCGCGCATCTCGCGCGGGTCGCGCCAGTTGTTGGTGGGGCCCGCGTCCTCCTCGTAGGTCGAGCAGATGAAGGTGCGGTCCTCGACGCGCGCGACGTCTGAGGGGTCGGTGCGTGCGAGGTAGCTGTTGGGACGCCACTCGGGGTTCAGCTTGATGAGCTTGCCCTCGGCGACGAGCTGCTTCTCGAGCAGGTCGGCCTCGTGCTGCGAGCCGTCGACCCAGACGATCTCATCGGGCTTGGTGAGGCCCGCGATCTCGTCGACCCATGCGCGCAGCGCCGCATCGGTCGTGCCGCGTCGCGCGGGCGATGCAGAGTCGGATGCCTCGGTGCCGATCGAGAACTCGGAGATGGTCATCGTCGTCCCTTCCATGGGTTCCCGGCGTGCGCCGGAGGAGTTCGTATTTCCAGAATGCGCCGTTTCGCGGCATCCGGATGACCAGATCACGGGTTAAGAACTCGCATTCTTTCGATATTCTTAACCCATGAAGGCAGGCTCCCCCGACCTCGCGACGCTCGGTCATCGCATCCGCCACTTCCGCGGCGAGCGCGGGCTCACGCTCGACCAGCTCGGCGCGGCTGTCGGCATGGCCGGCAGCCAGCTCTCGCTCATCGAGAACGGCAAGCGCGAGCCGAAGCTGTCGACCCTCGACGCCCTCGCCGCAGCCCTCGACGTCGAGCTCGCCGAGCTGCTCTCGCGTGAGGCGCCGAGCCGTCGGGCCGCCCTCGAACTCGAACTCGGCCGAGCCCAGTCGGGCCATCTCTACGCGAGCCTCGGCCTGCCGCCGATCAAGGCCTCGCGCGGCATCACCGACGAGACGCTCGAGGCCATCGTGGGGATCCATCGCGAACTCCAGCGGCGGGCGACGGAGGCGATCGCGACCCCCGAGGAGGCTCGGCGGGCGAACACCGAGCTCCGCGAACGCATGCGCGAACGCGCGAACTTCCTCCCCGAGATCGAGACGCTCGCCGAAGAGCAGGTGCGCGCATCGGGGCACCGCTCGGGTGCGCTGACCCACCGCGAGGTGAGCGTCATGGCCGAGCGGCTCGGGTTCCAGCTCTTCTACGTCGACGACCTGCCCGACTCGACGCGGTCGATCAGCGACCTCTCGAACGGCCGAATCTACCTGCCGCCCGCCTCGATTCCCGGGGGGCACGGCCTGCGTTCGATGGCGCTGCAGGCGATGGCGCACCGGCTGCTCGGGCACACGCCCCCGGCCAGCTACACCGAGTTCCTCTGGCAGCGACTCGAGATCAACTACTTCGCCGCCGCGTGCCTCATGCCGCAGGACGCCTCGGTCGCGTTCCTCCAGGAGGCGAAGAAGGAGAAGCGGCTCGCGATCGAGGACTTCCGCGACGCGTTCGGCGTCACCCACGAGGCGGCGGCGCTGCGCTTCACGAATCTCGCCACCTCGCACCTCGACATGACCCTGCACTTCCTCCGGGTCGCCGGGGACGGGGCGCTGCTGAAGGGCTACGAGAACGACGGACTGCCCCTGCCGACCGACGTCACGGGGTCGATCGAGGGCCAGTGGGTCTGCAAGAAGTGGAGTGCGCGCACGGCCTTCGCGCACACCAACCGCACGACCGAGAACTACCAGTACACCGACACCCCTGCGGGCACCTTCTGGTGCGCCACGCAGACCGGGCGAACGGATGCCGCGGAGTTCTCGATCACGGTCGGCGTGCCCTTCGCGCAGGCGAAGTGGTTCCGCGGGCGCGAGACGACGCTCCGGGCGGTCTCGACCTGCCCCGACGAGTCGTGCTGCCGCAGCGCGCCCTCAGAGCTCGCCGAGCGCTGGGCGGGCCGGGCCTGGCCGAGTGCGCGCCTGCACGCGCACGTGCTCTCGCCGCTGCCGTCGGGCACCTTCCCCGGGGTCGATGACGCCTCGGTCTACCAATTCCTCGAGGCGCACGCCGAGCAGTAGCGCCCTCCCCGCCCATTTCCCCACCGCGACGACCCTTTGCCGGGTGACGCACTTTTCCACACGCATCCAAGCGTCGTGGGCCGTCGAAAGGTCGTCACGGCGCGTTTCGCGATGCGATGCGATGCGGTGCGGTGCGGTGCGGTGCGGTGCGGCGAACTTCGCGGGCACGTCGCGGGCGCCGAGCACGAGGCATCCACGCGCAATGAAGTCTCTCTTGCATTAGTGTGCGACACACAGTATCGTGTGTCTCATGAACACCAGCGAGACGACCGCCGGGCACCTGCAAGAGCTGCGCCGCGGCACTGTCGTGCTCGCCTGCCTGATCCGGCTGCGCACGCCCGACTATGGTTACGCCCTGCTCGAGTCGCTGAACAGCCTCGGCATCCTCGTCGACGCGAACACGCTCTACCCGCTGTTGCGCCGGCTCGAGAAACAGGCGCTCCTCACGAGCGAATGGAACACCGATGAGGCGCGGCCCCGCAAGTTCTACCGCACGAGCCAGACCGGCGTCGAGCTCGCCGACGCCCTCATGACCGACTGGCGACGCATCGACGATGCCCTCGCCGGACTCACGACCGGAGACGAATGATGACCGAGCTCACCGACCGCTACCTCTTCGCGGCCACTCGCAGCCTTCCCGCCGCGCAGCGCGAGGAGCTCTCCCACGACCTCGCCGAGCGCATCGCCGACACGATCGACGCCCGTGTCGATTCGGGCGCCTCGACGCCCGAGACCGCCGAGCACGACGCGCTCGTCGAGCTCGGCAATCCCGCCGTGCTCGCCGCCAGCTACAGCGACCGCCCGCTCATGCTGATCGGCCCGCGCTACTTCCTCGTCTGGAAGCGACTCCTGGTCTTCCTCGAGTCGTTCGTCCCCGCCACGGTCGCCGCGGCAGCCGCGCTCGGCCTCGTGATCTCGGGCGGCGGCTGGGAGGTCATCGGCGCGGCGATCGGCATCGGCCTCAGCGTGGCCGTGCACGTCGCGTTCTGGGTGACGCTCGTCTTCGCGCTGATCGAGCGCTACGACACCGGCGCCGTCGGGAGCACCGACGAGCTGCTCGGGTGGACCCCCGACCAGCTTCCGCAGCTGCCCGAAGCTCGTCGCCCGCACCGGCGGAGCGACCTCATCGCCAGCCTGGTGTGGCTCGCGATCGCCGCCGCGTTCATCGTGTGGCAGCAGTTCGGCATCGTGTGGATCGGCGGCGAGCGCTCCTCGGTGCCCCTGCTCGATCCCGCGCTGTGGTCGTTCTGGCTGCCGTACCTCCTCGTGCTCATCGCACTCGAGGCGGCGTTCGCCGTGTGGATCTACCGCAGCGACTGGAACTGGACGAACGCGATCGTCAACGTCGCGCTGAGCGCCGCCTTCGCGATTCCGGTCATCTGGCTCTTCGTCGAGGGGATGCTGCTCAGTGCCGAGTTCGTCGCGATGGTCGAACCGCACCTCGACGCCGACGCCGTGCGGGCGCTGTCGGTGCTCTTCATCGGCGGCGTCGCCGCGATCTGCGCATGGGACTCGATCGACGGCATCGTCAAGGCCGCGCGCGGCGGCGGGCGCGGCACGCTCGACTTTCCGGGCAACCGCAGCCCGCGCCCGGCAGGGCGCTGAGCCCGGCACGGCGTTCGAACCGTGGATGCCTCGGGGCCGGCGATCGTTCGATCGCCGGCCCCGAGGCATCCGGTTCGTGGTCGGGTCGTTCGCCCGTCTACTTCGGCCCCATGCGGATCGCGCCGTCGAGGCGGATCGTCTCGCCGTTCAACATCGGGTTCGCGATGATCGAGCGCACGAGTGCGGCGTACTCGGCGGGCGAGCCGAACCGCGAGGGGTGCGGGATCTGGGCGGCGAGGGAGTCCTGCACCTCCTTCGCCATCGAGGCCATCATCGGCGTCTCGAAGATGCCGGGCGCGATCGTGACGACGCGGATCAGCAGCTTCGAGAGGTCGCGCGCGAGCGGCAGCGTCATCGCGGCGACGCCGCCCTTCGAGGCCGAGTAGGCGGCCTGGCCGATCTGCCCGTCGAAGGCCGCGACGGAGGCGGTGTTGACGATCACGCCGCGCTCGGCCGTCTCGGGTCCGCCGGGCACCCGACCCGTCGCGGGTTCGGTCTGCGCCATCGCGGCGGCGGCGAGACGGGCGACGTTGAACGTGCCGATGAGGTTCACGCGGATCGTGCGCTCGAACACATCGAGCGGGGCGGGGCCCTCGCGTCCGACGGTGCGATTGCCGGTCGCGATGCCGGCGCAGTTCACCGCGACGCGGAGCGGACCGAGCGCCGTGGCGGCCTCGACCGCGGCCTGCACCTCGGCCTCGTTCGCGACGTCGGCCGCGACGAAGCGCGCGCGATCGCCGAGTTCGGCCGCGGCCTCCTCGCCGCGTGGGCCGGGCAGGTCGACGAGCACGACGGAGGCGCCGCCCTCGATGAGCGCCCGCGCGGTCGCCCGTCCGAGCCCCGAGGCGCCGCCCGTGACGAGCGCCGATGCTCCGTTGAGTTCCATCTGCTGTCCTTTCTCGGTGTCGAAGCGACACCAATGGTCGGGTGAGGCGCAGCGATTCCGACGACTTCCGTCATCTCGATCGCTGCGAGTTGAGAAGTGGGACGGGTGCGATTCAGAGGCGTTCGATGATGGTGGCGTTCGCCATGCCGCCGCCCTCGCACATCGTCTGGAGTCCGTAGCGGCCGCCGGTCGCCTCGAGCTGGTTGACGAGGGTCGTCAGCAACCGCGTGCCGCTCGAGCCCAGCGCGTGGCCGAGTGCGATCGCGCCGCCGCGCGGGTTGAGCTTCGCGGCATCCGCGCCCGTGTCGGCGAGCCAGGCGAGCGGCACCGAGGCGAACGCCTCGTTGACCTCGTAGGCGTCGATGTCGTCGTGCGTGAGTCCGGCCCGTTCGAGCACCTTCGCCGTCGCCGGGATGACGCCCGTGAGCATGTACAGCGGGTCGCTGCCGACCACCGAGAACGTGCGGAACCGCGCGCGCGGTGTGAGCCCCAGCTGCGACGCGCGCTCGGCGCTCATGATCAGCGCAGCGGATGCCCCGTCGGTGAGCGGTGACGAATTGCCCGGCGTGATGCGCCAGTCGAGCTCGGGGAAGCGCTCCGCGAGCGGCTCGGTGCGGAACGCCGGGTTCAATCCCGCGAGCGACTCGACGGATGTCGCGGGCCGCACGGTCTCGTCGGTGAGGGTGTCGACGCCCGCGACCGGCACGAGCTCGGTCGCGAACGCGCCCGACTCCCCCGCCGCCGCTGCGAGCCGGTGCGATCGAGCGGCGAACTCGTCGAGCTCGTCGCGCGAGAAGCCCCACTTCGCGGCGATGAGCTCAGCCGAGACGCCCTGGTTCACGAGTCCGTCGGGGTACCGCGCGCGGATGCGCGAGCCATAGGGGTCGGCGCCCGCGGCGCTCGAGCCGAGGGGCACGCGGCTCATCGACTCGACGCCGCACGCGATCACGATGTCGGCCTGGCCGGCGAGCACCGCCTGCGCGGCGAACGTCGCGGCCTGCTGGCTCGACCCGCACTGCCGGTCGATCGTGGTGCCCGGCACGTGCTCGGGAAAGCCGGCGGCGAGCACGGCGTTGCGGGTGATGTTGTAGCTCTGCTCGGCGACCTGGCTGACGCAGCCGCCGATGACGTCGTCGATGAGCGCCGGGTCGAGGTCGTTGCGGTCGACGAGCGCCGTCAGCACACCGGCGAGCAGGTCGACGGGGTGCACGCCCGAGAGGATGCCTCCGGATTTGCCGCGCCCCACGGGCGTGCGGATGACGTCGACGATGACGGCTTCAGTGCTCATTCCCTCAGCCTACGACGGGTGAGCCACGCAGGTTGAAGAGCGCCCGACGAAGGTGGGCGCGTCTCGAAACCTGACGGGTGCGAGCGGGTTTCGAGACGCTTCGCTCCTCAACCCACGGGTTTCGAGACGCTTCACTCCTCAACCCACGGGGACGGCCTCGCGCGCGAGCACGACGGGCTGGCGCTCGGGCAGCACGACGGGGTGGCTGCCCGCCATCGCCTCGATGACCCGCACGACCTGGCAGGAGTAGCCGTACTCGTTGTCGTACCAGACGTAGAGCACTGCATCGGTGCCGTCGGCGATCGTCGCGAGCCCGTCGACGATGCCGGCGCGGTTCGAGCCGACGAAGTCGGTCGAGACCACCTCGGGCGACTCGATGTAGTCGATCTGCTGGCGCAGCGGCGAGGTGAGCGAGGTCTGGCGGAGGTACCTGTTCAGCTCCGCCTTCGTCGCGGAGCGCTCGAACTGCAGGTTCAGGATCGCGAGCGACACGTCGGGCGTGGGCACGCGGATCGCCGAACCGGTGAGCTTGCCCTCGAGGGCGGGCAGCGCCTTCGACACGGCCTTCGCGGCGCCGGTCTCGGCGATGACCATGTTGAGCACCGCCGAACGGCCTCGGCGGTCGCCCTTGTGGAAGTTGTCGATGAGGTTCTGGTCGTTGGTGAACGAGTGCACCGTCTCGACGTGGCCGCGCACGACGCCGTACGCGTCGTCGACGGCCTTCAGCACGGGGGTGATCGCGTTCGTCGTGCAGGAGGCGGCCGAGAGGATGCGGTCGTCGGCGGTGATGTCGTCGGTGTTGATGCCGTGCACGATGTTCTTGATCGCGCCCTTGCCCGGGGCGGTGAGGAGCACGCGGGCGACACCCTTCGACTGGAGGTGCCTGCTCAGGCCGGCCTCGTCGCGCCAGCGCCCCGTGTTGTCGACGACGATCGCGTCGTCGATGCCGTAGGCGGTGTAGTCGATCGTGGCGGGGTCGTCGGAGTAGATGACCTGGATCAGCGTGCCGTTCGCGAGGATCGTGTTCGCCTCTTCGTCGACCTCGATCGTGCCGGCGAAGGGGCCGTGCACCGAGTCGCGGCGCAGCAGGCTCGCCCGCTTCACGAGGTCGTTCTCGGCGCCCTTGCGCACGACGACGGCGCGCAGCCGCAGGCCCTGGCCGCCGCCGGTGTGCGCGATGAGGATGCGGGCGAGGAGCCGCCCGATGCGGCCGAAGCCGTAGAGCACGACGTCGGTGCCGGATGCCTCGGGGGCGCCCGCCTCGGCGATGACCGGGGCCAGTTCGGCCCTGACGAAGTCGACGAGCTCGCGTGCGTCGCCCTCGCCGACTGCATCGGCGTAGCGGCCGACGATGCGGGCGACGTCGACCGAGGCGGGGCCCGGCGCGATCTCGCGGAGCACCTCGAGCACCCGCATGGTGTCGACGAGGTCGAGCTCTTCGTCACCGGCCTGGCGGGCGAAGCGGTGCGCCTTCAGCAGCTCGACCGCCGAACGGTTGATGAGCCGTCGTCCGTGGATCGACGTCACCACCCCGTGGTCTCGGTACAGGCCGCCGATCAGCGGAATCATCCGCTCGGCGAGCTCCTCCTTGGCGATCCATTCGGCACGGCGGGCGTCGAACTCGTGGCTCACGGTCTTCCTTCTCGGTCGAGCGCACGCGGGCGTCGTCGACCAGGGTCGTGCGGGCGCGCCTGCCGGTGGGCCGCGCTGGCCGCATACTTTCCGGGGATGTCTCGATCATACCTAGACATTCATGCGCGGTTGCTGTAACCGGCTCGATCCGGCTCGCGCGCGAACCGTGCGCCGTTATGGTCGATACGTGGCCATCACCGCTCCCGCCGGACGCCGTTCGCTCCTCGAGGCGACCATCACGGTCGTCGCCTCGTCGGGGCTGCGAGCTCTCACGTACCGCGCGGTCGCGGCCGAAGCCGGCGTCTCGCACGGGCTCGTGCGACATCACTTCGGCTCGCGCGACCAGCTGATCGCCGAAGCACTCGAGTTCGCGGTGGCCGAGAGCCTGCGCGAGACGAGCTTCGCCCCCGATGATCATCCCGACGCGAACTCGTTCGCCGCGGGCATCGAATCGCTCGCCGAGCGCAGCACCGACATGCAGGCCTTCCAGTACGAGTTGCTGCTCGAGGCGCGCCGCCGCCCCGAGTTGCGCGAGCACGTCGAGCGGTACTACGAGAGCTACCGAAGGGCGACGGCGGCCCGCCTCGAGGAGCTCGGTGTGCACGACGAAGCGTTCGTCGAGGTGGTCTGGTTCGCTCTCGACGGACTCGTGTTCAAGCAGCTCGTGCTCGGCGTCGATCGCGCCGAGAGCGCGGAGGTGCTCACCCGCCTGCGCGAGCTGATCGACTCGCAACGCACTCGGGCAAGTTGACTATCCATATGGATAGTTTTAGGGTGTTCGCCAAGACACGACGCCGTGGGAGGTATCGGGATGCGATCGACGATGACGCCCGCTGCGCCGGCGGTGCTCGACTTCTCGTCGTTCCGAGCCGCGGTCAGCGAGTCGTTCGTGCCGCTCCGGGTGACGAGCGGTGAACCCGAGCCGTTCACCGGCTCGATCCGCCACGTGCAGGCGGGCGACGTGCACTTCTCGATCGTCTCCGCATCGGAGCATGCCGTGGAGCGCACCCCGCGCCTGATCGAAGACGACGACCGGCGTTTCTACAAGGTGGGGCTTCAGCTCGCCGGCTCCGGGCTGCTCGTGCAGGGCGGCCGCGAGACGACGCTGCGACCCGGCTCGATCGCCGTCTACGAGACCGACCGCCCGTACTCGCTCGCCTTCGACGGCGACTCCGAGACCTTCGTCGTCATGTTCTCCAGTCGTGTCGTCGACCTCCCTCGACGTGCCGTCTCCGAACTCACCGCAACGCCGCTCGGCGAGGCCGGCGGCCTCGGCGGGGTCGTCGTGCCGTACCTGACGAACCTCGCCGAACGCCTCGAACTCGTCGACGGGCCCGTCGGCGAACGCATCGCGCGCAGCACCGTCGACCTCATCCTCACGATGCTCTCGAACGAGCTCGTCGCGAGGCCGAGCGAACTGCACCCCCGACAACGACTCTTCGGCGAGCTGCTGCGCTACATCGACGAGCAGCTGCAGTCGCCCGAGCTCAGCCCGAGGTCGATCGCCGCAGCCAACTTCATCTCGACTCGCCATCTGCATGCGCTCTTCCACGAGCACGAACTGACCGTCTCCGGCTGGGTGCGCCGCCGCAGGCTCGAGGAGTGCCGACTGCGTCTGGCCGACCCCGCTTTCGCCCACCTCTCGATCATGAGCATCGCGGCCGCCTGGTGCTTCACCGATGCCGCGCATTTCAGCAGGGTGTTCCGCGCCGAGTTCGGCTGCTCGCCGAGCGAGATGCGTGCCGCCCGCTGATCACCCGGCCGAGGGGCCCGTCGCCATCGCGGCAGCCATGAGGAGCATCCCCGCTGCCATCACGAGGTGCGACCATTCCGACGGGGCTCTCCGTCTCTCGCCGAGCCGCAGTCTCGCGACCGCGATCGCGAGCAGCGCGCCCGCCCCCGCCGCGGCCGCGGCGAGCAGCACGAACGACCACGACGTCATCGCGTGGTGAACGAGGTGCGACGAGCGCAGTCCGTCCGCCTCGAGCGCACCGCCGAACGGCATCGCCGACCACATCACGGCCATGACGAGGTATCCGCCGGCATGGCCGGCGGCGTCGGTCCGTGCGCACGGGGCGGAGCGCGCTGCGACGAGGAGTGAGGCGACGAGCAGCGCGAGCATCGCCCCGACCCACGCGATCGGATGCAGCGCCCCGAGGCCGATCGTCATGTCGGCGGTCGACAGGGCCATCAGCGAACCGCCGAGGATCTCCACGACCCGTGCGGGGCCCCGCACTCCGCGGACGACGCCGAGCGCGAGGCCGAGCACGGCCAGGAGGAGGGCGCCGCCCGAGCAGGCGGCGCCCATCCAGCCGTGGGCCATCGTCGGATCCGTCAGCTCAGCCGTCGCTTGCGCCGAGCGTGGCGCCCTCGTCGGTGCCGTGCCCGATGCGACGGTAGACGTCGGGGCGCGTGGCTCTGATGCGGTAGGCCCACCTGACGCCGAGGAGGCCGGGAACGACGACGAGCGCCGGCAGCACGAACGTCGTCGCGTTCGACTCCCCCTGACCGAGCAGCACGTCGAAGTTCGCGAGGATCAGCCCGAAGACGGAGATGAGCCCGACGCCGGCGAGGGCGGGAGCGACGAGTCGCGACCCGACGCCGACGCCGCGGCGGTCAGCGCGGAAGAATCCGATGACGGCGAACGACACGACGGCCATGAGCAGCACCAACCCGAATGCTCCGGCGTTGGTGAGCCAGGTGAAGAGCGTGATGACCGGGTACGGCCCCTGCTCGGGGTTCCAACCGGCCTCGGCGAGCGCGAACCCGGCGACGACCGCCACGGCGATCGCGGTCTGCACGATCGAGCCGGCCCACGGCGCACCGGAGCGCCTGCGCACCGCGGCGAGGCCGGTCGGCAGCACCCCCTCGCGGCCGAGTGAGAACAGGTACCGTGCGACCGCGTTGTGGAAGCTCACGAGCGCGGCGAAGAGCGAGGTGATGAACAGGACCGACATGAGGTCGACCCACAGGGTGCCGAGGTGCTCGGCGACGAAACCGAAGAACAGTGGCGGCCCCGCTTCCTCCGGGGTGGTCCCTGCGGGGTCGGCGATCTTCTCCGGGCCGATCGCGAGCGCGAGCGCCCAGGCCGAGATGGCGTAGAAGACCCCGATGACGGCGACGGCGAGGAAGGTGGCGCGGGGAATGGTGCGCTTCGGGTCCTTCGACTCCTCGCCGTAGATCGCGGCGCCCTCGAAACCCATGAACGCGGCGATGCCGAAGGCGAGGACGGCGCCGACGCCGGGCACGAACAGGCTCGAAGGTTCGACCGGGGCGGTCGAGAATCCCTCGGCCGGGTTCGCGAACGCGACCACGTCGAAGACGATGACGACGAGGAACTCGAGCGCGACCAGCACGCCGAGCACCTTCGCGGAGAGGTCGACCCGATTGACGCCCATCCACCCGACGAGCGCGATTCCGCAGAGCACACCGACCCACCACGGGACATCCGAGCCGGTCTTCTCGCCGATGAACGTCGACACCTGGAAACCGAACATGCCCCAGATGCCGATCTGCATCATGTTGTAGGCGACGAGCGCCACGATCGAGGCGCCGACACCGGTCGGGCGCCCGAGCCCACGGGCGACGTACGCGTAGAACGCGCCCGCGTTCGTGATGAAGCGGCTCATGGCGGCGTAGCCGATGGCGAAGACGGCGAGCACCGCGGCGAGCACGATGAACCCGACCGGGACGCCGACGACGTGCGTCACCGAGAACGTCGAGGTGACACCACCGGCGATCACGGTGAGCGGCGCCGACGCGGCAACGATGAGGAACGCCACGGTGATGACGCCGAGACGGCGACGGGAGTCGATGCGTTCGGCGGGCGGATGCTCGAGCTGGGCGGACATGCGGTTCTCCTTCGAACCTCGACGGGGTGGGAACCCGGCCATCCTGTCGCGTCCGGGAGCGCGACGATGTGCCCCGGGCGCACGGCGATTGACCGGAACCGCAGAATCGAACGCAGCCGGGGAGCTTTCTTTAGTCTACACTTGTTGACAACATGGGCGCTCGCGGACAACCGGCCCGCTCTCCGAGTCAACACGTGGTTCCGCTCGCTTCCGATACTTGAGGCACACCACCGACGACGAGGTTCCGATGCCGCACCAGCACCAACCAGACCGCACCCACACCCACGGCGCCCGGGTCACCACCCCGATCGCCGCCGAGCACCCGCTCGACCAGCTCACGTCCGACGAGATCGCCGCGGCACGGCGTATCCTCGCCGATGCAGGGCACCTCACCGAATCGACCCGCGTCCCCCGCATGCTGCCGGTCGACCCCGCGAAGCCGGCCCTCGCGACGTGGCGCCATGGCGACGCCCTCGACCGCCGCATCCGGGTGACCCTGCTCGACCGTGCGACGGGTGTCACGAGTGAAGCGATCGTCGCCGTCACGCGCGGCGAGATCGACGACCTTCGCGTGCTGCCGAACTCCGAGGCCCCCTACGGCCAGCCGCAGTACCTCTTCGAGGAGTACGACGACGCCGCCACGATCGTCAAGGCCTCACCGGAGTGGCGAGCGGCCATGCTCCGGCGCGGCCTCGAGGAGCACATGGACCTCGCGTTCTGCTCGCCGCTCGCACCCGGCTTCTTCGGGCGCGACGACGAGGTGGGCAAGCGCATCGTCCGCTCGCACACGTATCTGCGCCTCGACGAGCACGACAGCCCATGGGCGCACCCCGTCGAGGGGCTCGTCGTGCATGTCGACCTCACCGAGCGTCGGGTCATCCGTATCGACGACGAGGGCGACGTGCCGGTGCCGATGCAGCACGGCAACTACGGTCTCGACGCCCAGGGCCCCGCTCGCACCTCGCTGAAGCCGATCGAGATCACCCAGCCCGAGGGGCCGAGCTTCTCGGTCGACGGCGGCCTCGTCGAATGGCAGAACTGGAAGTTCCGGGTCGGATTCACGCAGCAGGAGGGGTTGGTGCTGAACCAGATCACCTTCCGCGACGGCGACGAGGACCGTTCGGTCGCCCATCGCGCGAGCGTGCCCGAGATGGTCGTGCCGTACGGCGACACCTCCGTGAGCCGGTACTGGATCAGCTACTTCGACGCCGGCGAGTACCTGCTCGGCAAGAACGCGAACTCGCTCACGCTCGGGTGCGACTGCCTCGGCGTCATCCACTACTTCGACGCCTTCGTGCCCGATGACCACGGCAACCCCGTGAAGATCCCCCAGGCGATCTGCATGCACGAGGAGGACTACGGCATCCTCTGGAAGCACACCGACCTCGAGGGCCACGCCGACACGCGGCGAAGCCGCCGGCTCGTCGTCAGCTACTTCGCGACGATCGGCAACTACGACTACGGCTTCTTCTGGTACTTCTACCTCGACGGCTCGATCCAGGTCGAGGCCAAGGCGACCGGGATCGTGTTCGCGGGCGCCGGCATCCCCGGCAGCCGGAACCCGCACGCCCCCGAGATCGCGCCCGGCATCTTCACGCCCGTGCACCAGCACCTGTTCTGCGCCCGTATCGACGCCGCCGTCGACGGTGAAGACAACACGCTGCACGAGATCGAGATGCAGGGCATCCCGATGGGGCCGGAGAACCCCTACGGCAACGCCTTCACCTGGACCGACACGAAGCTCGCGACCGAGCAGCAGTCGCAGCGCGTCGCAAACGGTCTCACCTCGCGAGTCTGGGAGGTGCGCTCGGCGCACCGCACGAACCACGTCGGGCAGCCGACGGGCTACCGTCTCATTCCCGAGGGCAAGGCCCTGCTCGCGGCGCAGCCGGGCTCGAGCGTCCACGCCCGCGCGACGTTCGCGACGAAGCATCTCTGGGGCACGCGGTTCGACCCCGAGCAGCTCTACCCGGCCGGCTTCTCCCCGAACGCCCACTCGGGCGGTGGACTGCCCGAGTGGACGGCGGCCGACCGCTCCATCGACGGCGAGGACCTCGTGCTCTGGCATGTCTTCGGCCCCACGCACATCCCGCGCACCGAGGACTGGCCGATCATGCCCGTCGACTACTCGGGATTCTGGTTCAAGCCGCACGGCTTCCTCGACCGGAATCCGGCGATGGACCTCCCCGAGAGCGCCGCGGCCCACTGTCCGCCGTCCGCCGGCGACGTCGCCGACTCCCGCGGCGGATGCTGCACGAGCGGCGGTTGCGGGTGCTGCGCAGGCGAGACCTGCCGGTGCGGCAGCCCGGCCTGCGGGTGCGGACGAGCCCGTGCATGACCGACCGAACCCACGAAGAGACCGGGAGACGGAGATGGAAGAACAGGTGCGTGCTGCGGTCGAGCTCTACGTCACCGGCGTCAGCACGAACGATCCCGCCGTCGTCATGCGCGCCTTCAACGACGATGCGGTCATGTGGGGCTACCTCGGTCCCGAGCTCGTGAGCCAGTCGGCGCGCTCGTTCGCCGAGCACGTCGTCGCGACCGCCCCGCCCCCCGATCCGGAGTACGCCCACGAGATTCACGGCATCATGATCACGGGCGACATCGCGACCGCCGTGCTCGACGAGTGGTCGTATCTCGGCTCGGACTTCCGCAATCACCTCGGATTGGTCAGGGTCGAGGGCGTCTGGCGGATCGTCAGCAAGGTGTTCACGACCCTCGAGCGGGCGCGCTGATGGCCGCGGCAGACCTCGTCCTGACGGGCGGCCGCATCTACACCGGCGACCCGACGGCGCCGTGGGCCGAGGCGCTCGCGATCGCCGAAGGTCGGCTGCTGACGGTCGGCGCGGATGCCTCGGCGCGGGCGTTCGCAGGCGAGGGCACCGTCGTCCGCGAGCTCGACGGGGCGTTCGTCATGCCGGGGCTCGTCGACGTGCACAACCACCACGCGCTCGCAGGGCGCACCGAGCTGTTCGAGCTGTCGATCGCCGTGGGCGCGAGCCTGGACGAGATCCTCCGGGCCGTGCGCGAGTACGCGGCCGGACTGCCCGACGGGGCCTGGGTATCGGGCGGCGCATGGGGCAGCACCCTGCGGTCGCAGCTGTCGACGGAAGCCTCGTTGGCCCGGCTCGACGAGGCGGCCGGCGGCCGACCGGTCATGCTGATGGAGGACTCGCGGCACAACCGCTGGGTGAACTCCCGCGCGCTCGAACTCGCCGGGATCACCGCCGACTCCGACCCGGGTGAAGGCGGCGTCATCGAGCTCGACATGACGAGCGGGCGCCCCACGGGCGTGCTGCTCGAGTCCGCCGGTCTCCCGGTCGAACAGGCGATGGCGGCGACCAGCACGTTCTCGGCCGAGCAGCACCGCGCCGCGTCCAGGCGCGGGGTCGAGTTGCTGAACTCCTACGGCGTCACCTGCTTCCAAGACGCGGCGGTGTCCCTCGAGATCTTGGGCGCCCTGCGCTCCCTCGACGAGGCGGGCGAGCTCGACGCCTGGGTGGTGTCGTCGCTCACGGTGAACGATCAGATCTTCGGCTACGACCCCGTCGGCGAGGGGCTCGTCTGGCAGGGCGAACAGTTCCGCACCCGGCACCACCGGCCCGACTTCGTCAAGATCTTCCTCGACGGGGTGCCGCCGGCCCGCACCGGCGCCTTCCTCGAGCCGTACCTGCCCGACGAGGCGCACGGCGCGCACTTCCATGGCGAGACCGCGCTCTCACCCGCCGAACTCGAAGACTGGCTCCGCCGCACCGCGAAGCGTGGTCTCTCCGCGAAGATCCACTGCACCGGAGACGCGTCGGTGCGGCTCGTACTCGACACCGTCGAACGCCTGCGTGACGAGGGGTCGACCTCGGCGCGCTACCAGATCGCCCATGGCCAGTTCGTCGCCGAGTCCGACCTCTCCCGCTTCGCGGAGCTCGGCGTCGCCGCCGACATGTCGCCGTTCGTGTGGTTCCCCGGCGAAATCCCCCAGGCGATCGCCCAGGTGCTGCCGCCTGAACGCGCGTCGCGGATGCAGCCGAACCGCTCGCTGATCGACGCGGGTGCGCTGGTCGCGGGCGGTTCCGATTGGCCGGTCTCCCCCTCGCCGAACGCCTGGGAGGGCATCCACGGGCTCGTGACGAGGGCAGACCCTGCGGGAGCTGTTCCGGGCACACTGTGGCCCGAGCAGGCGATCACGCTCGACGAGGCGATCGCCGCGTTCACGATCAACGCGGCCGAGGCCATGGGCCTCGACACCGAGACGGGTTCGCTCCTCGCGGGCAAGTCGGCCGACTTCGTGGTACTCGACCGCGACCCGTTCGCGCACCCGGTCGAGGAGCTCAGCCGCACCCGGGTCGTCGAGACCTGGTTCGCGGGACGGCAGGTCTACGTGCGCAGCTGAGCCCAGGTCCGCGGTCGGCGCCGGCCGAGGCATCCGAAACACCGTTGGAAGCCCCGGCCTCGGCGGCGGGTCCCTCTACACTGGTTGACACGAGTACGCCGTCGACCCGTCGGCGCGATCCCTGCGCTGAGGAGCCACCGCATGCCGAAGGTCATCGATCACGACCAGCGCCGACGCGAGATCATCGACGTCACCTGGGGCCTGATCGTCAAGGGCGGCATCGAGGCGGCGACGATGCGCGAGATCGCCGCCGAAGCCGGATTCGCGAACGGTGCGCTCAAGCACTACTTCCCCGGCAAGGACGAGATCATCGAGGGCGCCTACGAGCGCTCGCTGAACCGGCTCGGCGACATCCTCGTCGAGGCGATGGCAGGCAAGCACGGTCTCGATGGGCTCCGCACCATGATGACCGTCACGATGCCGATCGACGACGAAGACGTGACCGCGGGCAAGGTGCTGCTGTCGTTCTGGGAACGGGCCGCATTCAACGACGAACTGCACGCGAGCTACCGCAAGCACCTCACGGTCTGGCGCGAGGGACTCGAACAATACCTGCGCGAGGGGCGCGAAGCCGGCGAGATCATCACCGAGGTCCCCGATGAACAGCTCATCGACGAGATCGTGCTCGTCAACGCGGGTGCGACGATCATGCGGGTCATCGCCCCCGAGACGACGACCGCCGAACTGCTGCATCGTCACGTCGACACGTTCATCGAACGGCTGACGCGCCCGTAGCGCGCCGCCCGGTGGCGTGACCGGCGTGGCGGTTCAGCCCACCGGCGCCCGGAACGTCAGCGCCCGTGCCGGGTTGTCGACCATGATGCGCGAGACGACCTCGTCGGGCATGCCGAGCTCGACGAGCGTCGGCAGGAAGTGCTCGGTGACGTAGGTGTAGCCGTGTCCGCCGTACCGCTTCAGCTGGATGCGCTGGCAGACGTCGGTGCCGACGAGCATCTGGTCCGCCCAGCCGTCCTCGGCGAGGGCGACGAACGAGGCCGCCGTCGTACGGTCGGTGAAGGGCCAGAGGGTGCCCCACGGGCTGCCCGTCGTGCCGAGGAAGTCGGCCTCCACGTACACTCCCCGAGACAGCAGGCGCCGAGCGAACGCGAGGTCGTCGCCGATGCCGCCGGTGTGCCCGAAGACGACACTCCGCGGGTCGACCCCCTCCTCCTCGAGCACATCGAGCACCCGCAGCTTCTCCTCGCCGAAGCCGCCCTGGTGGAAGGTGATCGGCGCGCCGGTGAGGGCGGCCGCACGTCCGGTGGCGCGCACGCTCTTCAGCTCGTCGTCGGAGAGCGGGTTGCCTTCGACGCCCACCTCGCCGATGATGCCGGCGCGCACGCCGGTGCCGTCGACACCGTCGATGACGTCGCGCACGATCTCGGCCGCGAGCTCGTCGACCGTGCGGCTGCCGAAGTCGGCCGGGTGGAAGTTCTTCTCGTACCAGCCGCCGCCCATCACGATGTTGAGACCGCTCGCCCGCGACAGCCGTTCGAGCGCCCGAGCGTCGCGGCCGATACCGAGGCTCGTCACCTCCACCATCGTGCGGCCGCCGGCGTGTGCGAACTCGGCGACCTCGGCGAGCATCTCATCGAAGTCGCCGAGCACGTCGTTGTCTTCGATGATGCGACCGCTGCGCACCGCCGCGAGGTTCTCGAGGGTGAGCGGCTCCTTCGACTCGGGGGTGCCCCACCCGGGGCGCGGATTGTGCTCGGGGCGGCGCAGGTCGACGAAGACGTGCTCGTGCATGAGCGTCGGGCCGAGCGACTCGGGCGGGACGGGCCCGGTGACGGTCTGCACGAGGCCCTCGAGATTCGGGATGGCGCTCAGCTCGGCGACACCCAGGTTCGCGAGCAGTTCGGAGTGGCTCATGCGATGGGCTCCACTTCGGAGAATGCGAGGAATCGGGCTGCGTTGCGCTCGGTGACGGCGTCGAGCAGTTCGGCATCGGCGCCGAGCATGCCGAGGTAGGGCGCGAACCGGGCGGGCACGAATTCGTAGCCGTTGCCGCCGAACGCCGCGAGGCGGTGCTTCTGGGCGATACCGCTGCCGAGCAGCACCCGGTCGGAGACACCGCGTTCGGCGAGGGAGAGCACGGCGAGCGCGACGTCGTGATCGGCGACCTCGGTGCGCGCGGTGGGGATGCGGCCGAGGCCGTCGAAGAGCAGCTGCACGCCACGGTCGAGTGCCGCGTCGAGTTCGCCAGGCCGTGCGAGCAGGCACGAGGCGTCGGCCAGTGCGATGCGCTCGCCGGCGATGCCGGCGGCGAGGAGACGATCGAGCGCGGCGTGCGCCGCGGCGATGCGCTCGGCGGGTGCGAGGGTTCCCGAGCCCGCGCGGTGCGGGGCGATGCCCGAGCGCGCCGCCGCGGAGCGGCGGAGGCCGAGCGTCGCATCGGCTTCGTCGATCCGCAGCACGAGCGGCGCACCGGTCGTGATGGCCGCGCGACCCGCGGCCTCGAGCAGCGCCCGGCTCGAGGCATCCGCCGCCCGGAACGGGCCGACCACGACCACGCCGGCCGGGTGCGGATCGTCGTCGATCTCGGCGACGATCCGAGTGGAGAGGTCATCGGCGGAGGCGCCCGCGAGCTCCGGCGACCACGCCGCCTCGTGCCATCCGGCAGCGCGGACGATGTGCACGCCGGCGTGCCGAGCGACGCGGGCGAGCGCGCTCGGGTCGGGCGAGCACCCGAACGCGGTGAGTTCGACGATCGTGCCGCCGCCGTTCGCGGCGAACGTCTGCGCCCCGGCGAGCGCCGTGACCTCGTCGAGCCGCAGGTCGTCGTCGTTGTACGCACCCATCGCGAGGCGTCCGAGCGTGTCGATCGACACGGGCAGACGAGCGAAACGAACCTCGGTCGCCGCGCGCGGCCGGTCGCGCCCGATGCGCGCCCAGCCGGCGTCGGTGTCGTCGGGGGTGGCGAAGTTCGAGACGAGATGCTCGCCTGCGACCGTCGCCCCGAGCGCGGAGGGAGCGACGGGGCCGAGCACGGTGCGGATGGAGCCGGCGATGGGATCGACCGTGCGTGGCCCCGCCACGATCAGACTGCAGTCGCGAGCAGGATGCGCGGGCTGCCGGGCAGGTCGACGGTGCCCTCGGCACGCCAACCTGCGGACTCGAGCCACGCGTTCACCTCGGACTGCGGGTACACGACGGTGCCGTCGATGTTGTAGTACTCGCCGGCGTGCAGCGCGTCGATCTTGCGCTGGCGCTCGGCGTCGTCGAGGTAGAAGTCGAGCAGCATGAGCTTCGCGCCGTCGGCGGCCGCCGCGCGGGCGTTCGCCAAGATCGTCTGGTTCTCCTCGGCGCTGAACCGGTGCAGCACGTGGTTCACCATCACGAGGTCGTGGTCGCCGCCCGGCAGCACGGTCGCCGTGTCGCCCCCCTCGACGGTCGAGCGCTCGCCGAGACCGGCAGCGTCGACGGCCTCCCGGACCGAGTCGGTGAAGTCGGGTGCGAAGACGAACCGGGTGATGAGCTCGGGGTTCTGCTGCATCGCGCCGATCGCGAAGGCGGGGCTGAGTCCGCCCAGGTCGAGCGCCGAGCGGTAGGGCGAGAAGTCGAAGTTCGCGGCGAGCTGCTCGCCGTGCAGCACGTTGTACGTCATGACGCCGGCCATGAAGTCGCCCCAGCCGGCCTCGTCGAGCTCGAGCGTTCCGGGCTCGTCGGTGTCGACGGTCGAGTCGTACTCGAGCCACTGCGTGTAGCTGATGTCGTTGAGGAACGCGAGGAAGGGCGTGAGGTCGACCTCGCCCGTGCCCGACAGGTAGGCCGCGGCATCCGGTTCGAGCCGGTAGCGGCCCTCGCTGCGGGCGAGCAGTCCCTGCGCGGCCATGCTGTCGGCGAGGATGCGAACCTGGCGCGGTGCGCGGCCGGTGGCGGCGGCAAGCTCGTCGAGGCTCTTCTCGCCCTCGGCGAGCGCAGCGAACAGCCCGATGCGGCTGGCCGCGAAGAGCTGCTTCGCGCCCATGAAGCCGATCGCGATGTCGAGGATGCGCTCGGGAGTGGCGGGGGCGGTGGCGGTGGAGTCGTCGGTCATGGAGACGTCTTTCTGTCGCGGCCGCCGGGAATCCTCGGACGGCGGTGTCGTGAAGGTCGAGTGATAGTCTACGAACGTTGAAAAACAATGTCCAGCGCAGTCGCCGGTATTTTCTCCATACTGAGAAAAACACACTGGATGCCCCGGACGCCCGTTTCACCGTCGAAACCCGTCGACCCCGCTGAAAGAGGTTCGAATGCAACTCGCCACCACCGTCACGCCCGCGGCGGGGGCCGCGGTCTCCGTCGGCGCGACCGTGCTGCCACCCGTCGTCCTGCTGCACGGCTTCTCCTCCTCGGGTGAGGAGGACTTCACCGCGACCGGCTGGCCCGCCTCTCTGGCCGCGGCCGGCCGCACCGCGATCCTCGTCGACCTTCCGGGGCACGGCGCGAATGCGGCGATCGCCGACCCCTCCGAGGCGACGACCTCCGCGGTCGTCGCGGCGATCGCCGACGCGGTGGCCGGCTCCGGCGTCGAGGCTCCGTCGTTCGACGTCGTCGGCTACTCGCTCGGCGCGCGCCTCGCCTGGGAGCTTCCCGCCGCCACCGGTGGTCGGGTCCGCAGGCTCGTGCTCGGCGGCCTCAGCCCGTTCGAGCCGTTCGCCGCCGTCGACCCGGCCGAACTCGCCGAGGCGATCGCCGGAACCGGCGCGCCGACGAACCCCGTGACGGGCATGATGGCCGCGATGATCCAGGCTCCCGGGCGCGACACCGCCTCGCTCGCGAGGCTCATCACCGGCCTCGCCTCCGAGCCCTTCGAGCCCGCGACGGGCGCGCCGGGCGTGCCGACGCTGTTCGTCGCTGGCGAAGGGGACCCGATGTCGCAGGGCGTCGAGGCGCTCATCGAGCTCGTGCCGGACGCTCGTCTCGATCGCGTGCCCGGTGACCACCGCGGCGCACTCGACTCGCCCGAGTTCCGGGCGACGACGATCGCGTTCCTCGCATAACACCGCGACGAACGAACGGCCCGGTTCCGTCGGAATCGGGCCGCTCGTGTATTCGTCGTCAGGCCGCGGGCGGCGCCCACGTTCCGTCGGCCGCGACCGCCCGGTCGAGCCAGAGCTCGGCGGTCGCGTCGCGCAGCGGCTCGGCGCCGACGCGGGCGAGGAGTTCGATCGCCCCGAGGTTGTCGTCGAGCTGCTCGACGCGCGAGGCGCCGAACAGCACGTTCGCCGTGGCGGGGTTCGCGAGGCAGAAGGCGATGCCGAGCTGCGCGGGGGTCGCCTCGAACCCGGCCGCGATCTCCTCGAGGCGCGGGTAGGCGGCCACGATCGCGTCGCGGATGCCGCCGACGTCGGCGCCGATCTTGCGTGCCGGCGAGGTCTTGCCGACGAGGATGCCGCCCTCGAACGCGTCCGAGGCCTGCAGTGCGAGTCGCCCCTCGGCGAAGTACCGGCCGTAGCGCTCGCCCTCGGCCATCGCACGGCGGACGAGCCCGTACTTCAGTTGCGCGAAGGTCGGCGGGGTGAGCCCCTCTGCCGCGGCGAAGTCGAGGGCGAGGTCGAGCGCGTCGGCCGGCCAGTTGTTGACGCCCCAGGAGCCGAACCGCCCGGCATCGATCTCGGCCTGCACATCGACGACCACCTGCCGGATGTCGAGCTCGCCGAAGAAGTCGCCCACGACGACGGTGTCGGCCTTCTCGACGCCGATGCGTTCGAGCGAGGTCGTCATCTGCTCGGCGAACCCGGTCTGCGGGTACTCCCAGAGCCAGAGCTTGCCGCAGAGCAGGTAGTCGTCACGCGAGAGCCCCGCCTCGCGCACCGCCTCGCCGAAGTAGAGGTCGGTACGGCTCGCCTCCGCGTGCGGGCCCATGTTGTAGTAGGCCACGTCGAAGAATGCGGCACCGACCTCGGCCGCGCGTCGGATCAGCGCGACGCGGTCATCGGGCGCCATCCGGTCCCAGATGTTCCACGAACCGAGCGCGAAGACCGGCACGTCGGGGCCTCCGGGGCCGAGTCGGCGGGTGGGAACGGTTCCGGTGGAGCTCACGGGCGCCTCCTTGCAGACGTGTTGTTTTTCTACGTTTGTATAATATAACTGCGCTGCGGTTACCGCACGTGTCGGCGCGCCGCGCCCGAACCCCGACGACGAAGGAGTCTCCATGACCGAATCACGCACCGTGCTCATCACCGGCGGAGCCGGCGGCATCGGGCGCGGCATCGCAGCCGCGTTCCTCGAGGCGGGCGACCGCGTCGTGCTCGCCGACGTCGACGAGGCGTCCGTCACGAGCGCGGCCGCCGAGATCGGCGCCGCAGCCGTCGTCGTCGACATCAAGGATGCCGCGGCCGTCGCCCGCTGCCTCGAGCAGGTCGAGCGCGAACACGGCGCGGTCGACGTGCTCGTGAACAACGCCGGCATCCTCTCCGTCCACGGCTCGGTGACCGAGCTCGACGCCGACGCGTACCGTTCGATCATCGACGTCAACATCGTCGGCACGTTCAACATGACCCAAGCGGTCGCCAAGCGGCTCATCGCCCGCGGGCGAGGCGGCGCGATCGTCAACATCTCCTCGATCGGCGGCCGCCAGCCCACCCCGGGCATGGGCGCCTACGAGTCGAGCAAAGCCGCCGTCGACTCGATCACCCGCTGGGCCGCGATCGAGCTCGCCGGCAACGGCATCCGGGTGAACGCGGTCGCCCCGGGCCCGGTGCTCACGCCGATGCTCGCAATGGGCATGCCCGAGGGCTCACCCGCACGCGCGGCGTGGACGAGCCGCATCCCCCTCGGCAAGCTCGCCGACGTGGACGACATCGCCCCCGCCGTCGTCTTCCTCGCCGGCGCGAGCGCCGGTCACATCACGGGGGTGAGCCTCGCCGTCGACGGCGGGCAGCTGCTCACCTGAGCAGCCCTCGCGTGAGCGGCTGGAGGGGTGCCCCGCGGGGCACCCCTCCAGCCCTCTAGTTGCGCGTCGGGTCGCCGTCAGCCGATCGCGGCCGTCGCCCGCTCGTACACGATGTCGCCGTCGACGACGGTGAGATCGATGCCGACTTCCGGAAGCTCTGCGGGCGAGACATCGAAGGGATCGCGCTCGAGCACGACGAGATCGGCCACCATGCCGGGGGCGAGCGTCCCCTTCCAGCCCTCGGCGAGGTCCTGTCGTGCCGGCGCGACCGTGTAGGCGCGCAGCAGCGCCCCCATCCGCGCGACGCGTTCGGCGTCGGAGGCAGGGGTTCCGAGCCAGGCATCGGCCGCCGCGACCCCGTGGCGCCAGTCGGGCGCGAGAATCGGTGCGTCCGACGACAGCGACAGCACGCCCGCGCGCAGCGCCTCGGCGATCGGCCAGGCCGCCCGGGTGACCTCGGCCCCGAGCACACCCTCGAGCCAGCCGGACGTCGCGGCGGCGATGCCCGCCTGGAGGTTGAGGCCCATTCCCGCCTCCGCGAGGCGTGCGACCGCCGCGGGCGTGGCGAGATCGCCGTGGATGACGTAGTGGCGAAGGTCGGCCGGAGTTCGGGCGACGGCCAGCGCGACCTCGTCGACGACGGTGTCGATCGTGAGATCGCCCGTGGCGTGCACCCCGACCTGGAGACCGGCGTCGTGCGCGAGCCGGATCATCGCACGAAGCCGTCGTTCGCGATCGGCCGGGTCGGCGCCCTCGACGAGGAGCCCGCCGTGCGAGCCGTCGGGATAGTCGTGGCGGGTCCACGCCTGGAGCATCGGCGGAATGCCGTCTCCGAAGATCTTGACGCCCGCGAGGCGCAGCCGCTCCGGGTGCGCGGTCTCCCGGACGAGCCGGTTCAGCCCATCGCCGAACTCCTCGAGGCGAGAGGGCCCGTCGAGCACGCCGAAGAGGGCGAGCACGTTCACCCGGGCGCGCAGCGCCCGCTCGGCGTCGAGCTCGAAGTACGCGTCGAACACGTCCTGCCCGAAGCATCCCGTCTCACCACGGTCCTCGCCCGGCCCGATGCCGGGTTCGGTATAGCTCGTGATCCCGAGCGAGGCGATGAGCTCGCCCGCGCGCAGGATCGCCGCGCGGCGCTCGGCCCGGCTCGACAGCAGCGGCGCGGCGGCACCCGCGGTGTGCGGGTCGACGGATGCCTCGGCCGCACCCTGCGCCGGATCGCCACCGCCGAAGAACGTGGTCGGCCAGATCGCCCCGAGCCAGCACGCGTGCAGGTGCGAGTCGTTGATCCCCGGCATGACGGCACGGCCGGCGAGGTCGACGACACGGGTATCCGAGCCGATGACGCGTTCGACCGATGCATCGTCGCCGAGTTCGACGACGCGACCCCGTCGTACGGCGATCGCGGTGCCGCGGGTGTCGGCATCGTCGAGGGCGAGTACCGCGCCGCCGCGTAGCACGAGGTCTGCTTGGCCGTCGGCACCTGGTCGTTCGGCGTGCTGCACGTCTCCTCCTCGAGCGCTGGCAATTTTGGTCAACATCTGTAGAATAACCCACATCCGGCGGCCCGGTCGACAACGTCGCGACGCAGCGGTCCGCCCCGAACGGAGCAACTCGATGACGATTCCCACCTCCACCCGCGCCGCCGTACTCACCGAGCACCGCGCCCCGCTCCTGCTGCAGGAACTGCCGCTGCCCGCGACGATCGAGCCCGGCGCCGCACTCGTACGCATCACCTGTTCGACCCTCTGCGGCACCGACATCGAGATCTGGGAGGGCAAGATGACCTTCCCCGGCATGCTGCCCATGGTGCTCGGCCACGAGATGGTGGGCGAAGTCGTCGCCGTCGGCGAGGGCACCCGCGACGCCATCGGCCGCGAGATCACGGTCGGCGCGCGCATCGGCTGGTCGGAGTCGACCTGCGGCGAGTGCTTCGGCTGCACCGTGCTGCGCCAGCCGGTCGCGTGTTCGCGTCGCGGTTACGGCTTCCTGCAACGCTCCGATGTTCCGCCGTTCGCGACCGCCGGCCTCTCGGAGTACGCCTACGTCGTGCCCGGCGCCGCCAAGCTGCTGCTGCCCGACGAGGTCAAGGACACCTGGGCCTCGATGGCCGGGTGCGCCGCGAAGACCGTGCTGCGCGCATTCGAACGGGCGGGCGGGGTGCGCCCCGGCTCGCGCGTCGTCGTCCAGGGCTCGGGCGCCCTCGGCATCTTCGCGACCGCCGTCGCCCGAATCTCCGGCGCCGGCAAGGTCATCACGGTCGGCGCCCCGGCCGAGCGGCTCGCCGTCGCCCGGCGCTTCGGTGCTGACGCGGTCGTCGACATCGCCGACGGCTCCGAGTCGACCGTGAACCAGGTGCTCGAACTCACCGGCGGCGAGGGAGCCGACCTCGTGATCGACCTCGCGGGCGCCCCCTCGGTCGGACCCGAGGCCATCGGCATGGCCGCCCAGCAGGGCACCGTCGTCATCGTCGGCTCGACCGGTCCCACGGGCGACCCGATCACCCTCTCGGCGATCATGGGCAAGGAGCTCACGCTCGTCGGCTCGCTCAACGGCGACGTCTCCGACTACTACCGGGCGATCGAGTTCTTCCGCGCCTTCGCCGACCGCTTCGCCTGGGACGAACTGTTCTCCGAGCCGTGCGGACTCGCCGAGGCGTCCGACCGCATCGCCGACATGTCGACGCTCGGCGAGATCAAGGCCGTCATCGACCCCCGCCTGCCGTGACCGAGAAGGAGACAGCTATGACCACCGCTCTCGTCCCCCGCCGTGCCATCGGCACCTCGGGGCTGCATGCCCCTCGGCTTTCGCTGGGTTCGTGGCACACCTACGACCGCATGCACTTCGAAGACGCCGTCGGACTCGTGCGAACCGCGGTCGACCGCGGAATCAACCTGTTCGATGTCGGCGTGTACGCGTTCCCGGGCGGGCCGCCCGCCTTCACCGACGTACTGTTCTCGGCGATCATCCGCGCAGCGGGCGTCGAACGCTCCGACTACCTGCTGAGCGAGAAGCTCTGGCTCGAGGGGTTCGGCGACGGGGGCTTCCGGCCCCAGCTCGACCGGGCCCTGTTCCGCGTCGGCACCGACTACTCCGACCTGGTGATCCTCGGCGACCTGCGCGAGAACGTCATCGACTTCCGCGACCTCGTGCTCGACCTCGCCATGCTGCGCGAGACAGGCCTCATCCGCGCGTGGGGCGTCAACAACTGGTCGGCGACGAACATCCAGAGCCTCATCGACGTCGCGGCACGAGAAGGCGTGCCCGGGCCCGACATCGCACAGTTGAAGTACAGCGTGTCACGGCGTTCGATCCCCGACGGCGAGCCGTTCGCGGCGCTCTGGCGGCAGGGCCTCACGATGCAGGCCTCCGACGTGATGGAGGGCGGCATCCTCGCCGGCAACGTCGCCCCGACGCGCGAGGTCGGTCGCGACCCGGGCGGCATCCGCGAACGCATCGTCGCCTCGGTGCCCGATTTCGAGGCGATCGCCGCCGAACTCGAGACGACCCCGGCGCAGCTCGCGGTCGCCTTCACCCTCACCCACCCCGCCGCCGCCACCACGCTCTTCGGCGCCACGAAGCTCGCCCAGCTCGAGTCGAACCTGGGTGCACTCGACCTCGTCGAACGCGTCGGAGCGGCCCGCCTCCGCGAACTCGTCGAGCCCTTCTGGGCCGACCGCGGCGTCGTCGACCCGGAAGGACCGTGAACGTGACCGACGCCGTCCTCCGCCCCGTGCCGTTCGACCCCGAGATCGCGCCGATCATCGAGGCCATGGCGACCGAGCCCCAGCCCGCGATGACCGAGGAGACGCTCCCGCTCATGCGCGGCAGCGATACCGCCTTCCCGGCAGCCGACGCTGCGCTCGTGGCGCGCGAACGGGGCATCGAGGCCGAGGAACGACGGATCCCCGGCCCCGCAGGCGCCCCCGAGCTCGAGCTCACGCTCTTCCGCCCCGTCGAGCATTCCGCTGCGGCCTCCGTCCCGGCCATCGTGAACATCCACGGCGGAGGCATGATCGTCGGTCACCGCTCGTGGGAACACGCCCGCATCGCCGACCTCGTCGAAGAGCTCGGCGTCGTCGGCGTCAACGTCGAATACCGGCTCGCCCCTGAGCACCCGTTCCCGGCGGGCGTCGACGACAACTACACGGCCGTCGCCTGGGTCGCCGCCCACGCCGCCGAGCTCGGCGTCGACGCCTCGCGCATCGTCGTGATGGGCGGCAGCGCCGGCGGTGGCTTCTCGGCCGCGGTCGCGCTCATGGCACGCGACCGGGGCGGCCCCGCGCTCGCCGGTCAGCTGCTCCTGTGCCCGATGCTCGACAACACCAACACCAGCGTCGCGAGCCGGCAGTACGACGGCATCGGCACGTGGCAGCGCGAAGCGAACCTGTTCGCCTGGCGCTGCGTGCTCGGCGAGGAGCTCGCCGGCTCGCCCGAGGCACCCGCCTACGCTGCGCCGAGCCGCGCCGACGACCTCTCGGGGCTACCCCCTGCCTTCATCGAGGTCGGCGCTGCCGAGATGTTCCGCGACGAGGACGTCGACTACGCGAGCCGGATCTGGGCCACCGGTGGCCAGGCCGAACTCCATGTGTGGCAAGGCGGCTTCCACGGTTTCGACATGTACGCACCCGAAGCCGAAATCACGAAGGCCGCCCTCGCCACCCGCGTCTCCTGGCTGCGTCGTATCCTGGGCCTGGCGGCGCCCATGGGAGACAACGAATGACCGGCCGCGGTCCCGCCCCCGTTCCCTACGACTCCGAGCTCGAGCCCGGCCTCGCGTTCTTCCTCGACCTCGTCGAGCAGATCCCACTCCGGGCAGAGACGATCCTCGCCAATCGCGAGCACTTCGCGACGATCATCCAGCCGATGTCGACGCAGGTCGGCGAGCTGCCGGTCGAATGGGAGGATCGGGTCATCCCAGGCCCTGAGGGTGCTCCCGACGTCGCGATCACGATCGTGCGCCCGGCAGGCTCGGCCGGCGGGGCACCCCGCCCCGCGCCCGGCGTCCTCGGCATCCACGGCGGCGGATACGTGCTCGGCACCCGCTTCTTCGGCACCGGCGAGCTCATCGACCTGGCCCTGCGGTACGGCACGGTCGGCATCGCGGTCGAATATCGGCTGGCTCCCGAACACCCCGCGCCCGCGCAGGTGGAGGACTGCTACGCCGCGCTCGAATGGTTCGCCGCCAACGCCGTCGAACTCGGCATCGACCCCGACCGCATCATCGTCTCCGGCGCGAGTGCCGGCGGCGGGCTCGCCGCAGCCGTCTCGCTCGTCGCGCGCGACCGTGGCGGGCCGGCGCTCGCCGGCCAGCTGCTCAACACCCCGATGATCGACGACCGCAACGACACCGTCTCCGCGCACCAGTACGACGGCATCGGCGCGTGGGACCGCAACAACAACGACACGGGGTGGAACGCCATGCTCGGCGCCGATCGCGGCACCGACCGCGTGTCCCCGCATACGGCGCCCGCTCGGGCGGCCGACCTCGGCGGCCTCCCGCCCGCCTTCATCGAAGTCGGCTCGGCGGAGGTCTTCCGCGACGAGGCCACCGATTACGCACTGCGCATCTGGGCCGCCGGCGGCCGGGCCGAACTGCACGTCTGGTCGGGGGCCTATCACGGCTTCTCCGGCTTCTCGCCCGACGCGATCGTCTCGCACGCGGCGATCTCGGCCCGCGACAGCTGGCTGCGGCGGGTCTTCGCCGGCTGAACCGAACCCCTCGATGGATGCCCCGGCCCGCGCTCACGGCATCCGTCGGCCTGCACCGACCGGAAGTGAAGAATGACGACCGCGAAACCCGTGATGAGCGTGCGCCGATCCATTCTCGTGCTCGGCCTGCTCGAGGCCTTCGGGCCGCTGTCGATGGACCTCTACATGCCGCAGCTGCCGCAGCTCGCCGCGTCGCTCGGCACGAGCGACGCACTCGCGCAGGCGACGATGTCGGTATGCATGATCGGGCTCGGCCTCGGGCAGCTCGTGGCCGGCCCGCTCTCCGACCGCTTCGGCCGCCGCCGCCCGCTCCTCGTCGGGGTCGCGCTCTTCGCGGTGTTCTCTCTCGCCTGCGTGTTCGCGCCGACGATCGAGCTCCTGCTCGTCGCACGCGCGCTCCAGGGTCTCGCCGGCTCGGCGGGCATCGTGATCTGCCTGGCGGTCGCCCGCGACATGTACCACGGCGCCGAACTGAGTCGGATGCTCTCGCTGCTCGCACTCGTCTCGGCGAGCGCGCCGATCATCGCACCGGTCATCGGGGGGGCAGCTGGCGCTCGTCATGGACTGGCGCGGCATCTTCGGTGTGCTCACCGGCATCGGCGTGCTGCTCTTCGTGCTCGCCGCCACCTTGCTGCGCGAGACGCTGCCTCCCGCGCGCAGGCACGGCGGCGGCGTGCTGCGCACCACCGGTCGCCACCTCGGAGAGCTCGGGCAGGACCGCGTCTTCGTCACCCTGCTCATCGCCTCAGCAGCTGGCGGCGTCGCATTCTTCACGTACCTCTCGCAGTCGAGCTTCGTGCTGCAGAACGAATACGGGCTGAGCCCGCAGCTGTTCAGCCTCGTGTTCGCCGCCAATGCGCTCGCGAACATGATCGGCGCGCAGGCGTCGCGCCTCGGCGTGCGCCGACTCGGCCCGGTACGCATGTACCTCGGCGGGCAGACCGCGACCGCGTTCGCCGCCCTGCTGTTCGCCGGTGTCGCGCTCGCCGGCCTGCCCGTCGCCGCGGTCGTCGGCGCGCTCGCCCTGTACCTGTTCTCGACCGGCATCGGCGGCCCCAACGGCACCACGATCGCGCTCGGCGCACACGCCGAGCGCGCCGGCACCGCCTCGGCCGCACTCGGCACGCTGCAGTTCACGATCGGTCCGATCGTGGCACCGTTGGCCGCCGTCGGCGGGTCGAACGCCATCTCGATGTCGGGCACCATGGCCGTCGCCTCCTGCGTCGCGGCGGCACTCGCCTGGCTCGTCGTGCGCCCGCTCGCCGTACGCGCCGCCGCGGGGCCCGCCGACGGCACTCCGTCCCGCGCCGACGAGCGATGAACCGGCGTGCACGCCGGTACAAGCGCCACGCACCTGAAGACAAGCGGTGCGCCGGGCACCGTCCTAGCGTGAGACGACCACTGGACTCGACGTGGAGGAACCCATGACCCATGACACCCCGACCGGCCTCGACTTCGCCGCCCTGCTCGCGGCGATCACGCCCGCGGCGGGCCCGACCCGCGAGGTGCACGACCCCGCGACCGGCGAGCTGATCGGCACCGCCCCGGTGCAGGACATCGCCGATCTCGAGGCGGCCGTCGAGGTCGCCGTCGCCGCCCAACCGGGCTGGGCGGCCCTGAGCGACGGAGAACGACGCAGCCACCTGCACAAGGCGGCCGACGCCATCGACGCCTCGGCCGAGGCGCTCGCCGAACTGCTCTCGCGCGAGCAGGGCAAGCCGCTGAACGGCCCCAACGCCCGATTCGAAGTGGGAGCCTGCTCGGCATGGCTCCGCGCCACGGCCGACACCGAACTCCCGGTCGAAGTCGTCGTCGACGACGGAGAGAACTACGCCGAACTGCACTACCGCCCCATCGGCGTCGTCGGCGCGATCGCCCCGTGGAACTGGCCGATGATGATCTCGATCTGGCAGATCGCGCCGTCGTTGCGCATGGGAAACACGGTCGTGGCGAAGCCCGCGGAGACCACGACCCTCTCGGGCCTGGCGCTCGCCACCGTGATGAACGACGTGCTCCCCGCAGGCGTGCTGAACATCGTCGCGGGCCCGGGCCGCACCGTCGGCGACGCCCTCACGAAGAGCCCGAAGGTCGGCAAGATCATGTTCACCGGGTCGACCCCGGTCGGCAAGCGCATCATCGAGGCCAGCGCGGGCAACGTCACCCGGCTCACCCTCGAGCTCGGCGGCAACGACGCCGGCATCGTGCTGCCCGACGTCGACCCGGCCGCCATCGCCGAGAACCTCTTCTGGGGGGCGTTCATCAACACCGGACAGACCTGCGCCGCGCTGAAGCGGCTGTACGTGCACGATTCGGTCTACGACGCCGTGGTCGAGCACTTGGCGGCCTTCGCGAAGCACGTTCCGATGGGCGTCGGTCTCGACGAGCAGAACGTGCTCGGCCCGCTGCAGAACCGCGGCCAGTACGAGATCGTCGACCGCCTGGTCGAGTCGGCCAAGGCCTCGGGCGCACGCGTCGTGCTCGGCGGCGACCCCGATCACGGTGCCGTCGGCAACTTCTACCCGACGACGATCGTCGCCGACATCGACCCGCACAACGACCTCGTCGTCGAAGAGCAGTTCGGTCCGGCGCTGCCGGTCGTCCGCTACACCGACCTCGACGAGGTCATCGGGCTGGCGAACGAACTCGAAGTCGGCCTGGGCGCCTCCGTGTGGTCGAGCGACCGCGACGAGGCCCGCCGCATCGCCGCGCGCCTGCAGGCCGGCACCGTGTGGATCAACTCGCACGGCGGCCTGCACCCCATGGTGCCGTTCGGCGGCGCGAAGCAGTCGGGGTACGGACGCGAGTTCGGCGTCGAGGGCCTGAAGGCCGTCGCCGAGCCGCAGGTCGTCAGCGGCTGACGTTCAACACGAGGCATCCCGCCGTTTCTGCCGGACGACGAAGGAGGGGCCCTGCGCGAGCGGGGCCCCTCCTTCGTGTGGTGCGATCGCAGCGCCTACGCCGCCTGCTCGGCGCGCAGCGCCAGCCATGCCTCGCGCCGCTCGGCCTGCAGCACGGGGTCGGCGACGGGAGAGGCCATGAGCAAGCGCCTGCTGTACGCGTGCTGCGGGTCGTTCGTGATCTGCTCGCCGTCGCCGGTCTCGACGAGATCACCCCGGTACATCACCGCGACGCGGTGGCACACCCGACGCACGACGCCGAGGTCGTGCGAGACGAAGAGGTACGAGACCCCCGAATCGCGCTGCAGCTCGATCAGCAGCTCGAGGATGGTCGCCTGCGTGGTGAGGTCGAGCGCGCTGACGGGTTCGTCGCAGATGATGAGCCGAGGCCGGCGCACGAGGGCGCGCGCGATCGCGATGCGCTGCCGCTGCCCGCCCGAGAACTCCCTCGGGTAGCGGTCGAGCACGTTCTTCGGCAACCGCACCCGGTCGAGCATCTCGCCGACGGCGGCCTTCGCCTCGGCCCTGCCGGTGCCCGCCGTCGCGAGGGGCTCGGCGAGGATGTCGCCCACCGTCATGAGCGGGTCGAGCGAGCCGTACGGGTCTTGGAAGACGACCTGGATGTCGGCGGCGAGCTCCCGCCGGTCTCGGCCCTTCGCGTGCGTGATGTCGCGGCCGTCGAAGGTGATGGTGCCCGACGCGACCGGCACGAGGCCGAGTACGGCCTTGCCGAGCGTCGACTTGCCCGACCCCGATTCGCCCACGAGGCCGAGGCACTCGCCGGCACCGACCTGGAGCGAGACGCCGTGCAGCACCGGCGTCGGCTCGCGCCTGGTGCCGTAGGCGACGACGAGGTCGGAGACCTCGAGCAGCGGCTTCTCGATCGTGCTCATGCCCGTACCTCCCGGCGGTCGGCCTCGTCCGAGGCATCCGTGTTCTGCGTGGCGGCCGCAGGGTCGGCGGCCCTCGTTGATCCTGCGGGTTCCCGGGCCGCCCGATCGAGTTCGCCCCGGCTCTCCGCACCGTCGAGCGAGGCCGCGATGAGTTCGCGGGTGTATTCGCGCTCGGGCGCCGCGAAGAGCCGCGTGGTCTCCCCGATCTCCTCGATCGAACCGCTCCGCATGACGACCACCCGGTCGCAGATGTCGGCGACGACGCCGAAGTTGTGGGTGACGATGACGAGCGCCATCCGGTACTCCTGCTGCAGCTCGCGCAGCAGCTCGAGCACCTCGGCCTGCACGGTCACGTCGAGGGCCGTCGTCGGCTCGTCGGCGACGAGCACCGAGGGGCGGCCCGCGATCGCGCCGGCGATGAGCACGCGCTGGGCCATGCCGCCGGAGAGTTCGTGCGGGTACGAGCGCATCACGCGGGCAGGGTCGGCGATGCCGACGCGCTCGAGCATGGCGAGGGCGCGGGCCTTCGCGACACTGCGACTCATGCCGTGCACGGCGCGCAGCGGCTCGGTGAGCTGGTGCCCGACCGTGAACGACGGGTCGAGGTTCGTCATCGGCTCCTGCGGCACGTAGCCGATCCTGTGGCCGAGCAGCTTCGCGCGCGCGGCGCGCGGCAGTCGCGTGACGTCCTCACCGCCGATCCAGATCGCGTCGGCGGTGTAATAGCCCGACTTCGGCAGCAGGTCGAGCATCGAGAACACGGTCTGCGACTTGCCGGAGCCCGACTCGCCGACGATGCCGAGCACCTCGCCGGGGGCGACGTCGAGGGTGATGCCGTGCACCACCTCCACCACGCCGCGAGGAGTCTCGTGCTTCACCCGCAGGTTCTCGAGCCTCACCGCCGAGTCGGCGGCCGCGTGCGAGACCGAGCCGGTCGCCGCCTCGACGGCGCCGGCCGGCAGCGCGTCGGCGTTCGTCGCCGCGAGCCTGCGGCGCTGGCGCCTGGTGAGCGTCGTCGTCTTCACGCTGATGACGTCGGCGAGGGTGGAGCCGAGCACCGCGAGAGCGGCGATCGAGATTCCGAGCGCGAGCGAGGGCCAGAGCAGCAGCAGCGGGTCGGTGCGCATGACGCGGAAGCCCTCGTTCATCGCGGCACCCCAGCCGGGGGTCGTCCCGCCGCCGATGCCGAGGAACTGCAGGCCGGCCTGCATGCCCATCGCCATTCCCGCGGTGAGCGCCGACTGGATGACGATCGGTGCGAGCACCGGGCGGATGACGTGCCGTGTCATGATCCTGGTGTTCGAGAGCCCGGCGACGCGCGCGGCGTCGACGTAGGGCTCGTTCCGCACCGCGAGCACCGTCGAACGGGTGAGGCGGAAGTAGCCGGGCGCCATGAACACGCCGACGGTGATCATCAGGAGGTCGAAGTTGTTTCCCGTGTTCGCTCCCACGATCAGCAGGATGATCATGCCGGGCACCGACTGGACCGCGTCCGAGATCCAGGTACCGATGCGGTCGGTCCTGCCGCCGAAGTAGCCGGCCGCGAGACCCGACGGCACGCCGATCACGATCGACGTGCCGACGGCGACGAAGGCCCCCCAGAGTGTGATCCGGGTACCGTAGATGAGCCGGCTCAGCACGTCTCGGCCGGTCGTGTCGCCGCCCAGGGGGTGCTCGGGGCTGGGCGCGGCGCGCGTGATGGCGAGATCGACGAAGTTGGGGTCGTACGGGGCGAGCAGCGGAGCGAAGACCGCCACGAGCACGATGAGCACCAGGATGGCGAACGAGATCGCCCCCGCGGGCCGCTTCAGCAGCCGCACGAAGGTCGACCCGCGGCGGTGCTCGCGGGAGCCGATGTTGTCGGTGAGCGGGGCGGTCATTTCACACGCACCTTCGGATTGATCCAGCCGAGCAGCACGTCGAGCAGGAGGTTGATGATCACGACGAAGACGACCGTGATGACGGTGATGCCGAGCAGCATCGGGATGTCGCCGTTCTGCGAGGAGGACTGGGTCAGCGGCCCGACACCCGGGAGCGCGAAGATCTGCTCGACGATGATCGCCCCGGAGAGCAGCCCGACGAACATCAGCGCCAGGATCGTCAGCGACGGCGGTGCGGAGTTGCGCAGGAGGTGCGTGACCAATCGCGGCCGCGAGAGTCCTCGACTGCGGAGGGTTCTCATGTAGTCCTGGCCGTCGGCCTGGATGATCGCATTCCGGAGCTGCTCGGCGATCATGACCACGGCACCGAGCGCGAGCGAGATCGCGGGCAGGGTGATCGATCGCAGCCAGTCGGGGATGGACTGCCCGGGCGGCACGTAGCCGACGGCCGGGAACCACTGCAACTGCACGGCGAAGGCCATGACGAGCACGAGCGCCACCCAGAACCCGGGCAGCGCGAACAGGATGACGGCGGCCGCCTTGACGACCCGGTCGATCCAGGTGTCGGGCCGGAGACCGGCGAGCACGCCGAGCAGCCCGCCGAGGACGGCGGAGAGCACGATCGCGAAGGTCACGACCGAGAGGGTCACGGGCAGCTTGAGCGCGATCTGCGCGCCGACGGGCTGGAAGTTCTTCCACGAGGTGCCGAGGTCGCCCTGCACGAGACCGCCGAGCCAGTCGAGGTACTGCACGAGCACCGGGCGGTCGGTGCCGATCTTCTCGGCGAGCGCGGCCTGCGCGTCAGGGGTCGCCGCGCTCCCGAGCAGGCCCAGCGTCGGATCCGGGATGGCCGCGTGCGCGAGGAAGAACGTCGCGGTCGACATCACGAACAGCAGGATCACGCCGGACACGAGTCGCTTGAGCGTGAAGATGAACATCGGGACTCCCGGGGTCGGGTCGGGGCGAGTGGTCGGGGTCGGACCATCGGGGCGGGTTCGTCGCCGAACCCGCCCCGTCCGGTCAGCCGGCGACCGTGATCTGGCGGAGCGTCGGGAACATCATGCCGGTGACCGGAGTCACCTCGAAGTCCGACGTCGTGATGTAGGTGTTGGTCGACTGGCTCCACACCGAGAAGAAGGCCTGCTCGGTGACGAGCTCGTTGAGCTTCTCGACCTCGGCGATCTGGGCGTCGCCGGGCTCAGCCGTGAGCACGGTGTCGAGTTGCGTCTGCACCTCGGGGAAGGCCTCGAGGCCCGGGGTGGGGTTGTACCACTGCGGCTCGGCGATCTGACGCTGGACCGTGGCGATCGGGTTCGCATCCATGGCGATGACGCCGACGAACATCGGGTACTCGGGGGCGACCGACATGTACTGCATGAAGTCGGTCTCCTTCCAGGTGACGTCGATGCCGAGTTCCCCGAAGGTCTGCTCGATGATGGCCTGCCACGGCTGGAACGGCGGGGCCATCGGCATGGTGACCGCGAAGCCGTCGGCGTACCCCGCTTCGGCGAGCAGCGCCTTCGCCTTGTCGAGGTCGTAGGCGTACTCGCCGGTGATCGACTCGACGTAGCCGGGCGTGCCGACGGGGAAGACCTGGTTGGTCGCCTCGCCGACGCCCTGCGCGATGGTCTCGACCATCTCGGGGCCGTTGAAGGCGTAGTTGAGGGCCTGACGCACGCGGAGGTCGCCGAGGGGCTTGCCCATCTCCGTGGCACCGGCGCGGTCGCTGAACTGCAGTCCGACCCAGGTCGCGAGACCGCTCGCGACGTTCCATCCCATGTCGGGCGCCAGGTCGGTGCCGGCCTTGTCGCCGTAGATCATCTGGAACTGGCCGCTCTGCATGCCGTTGAGCATGGCGGTCGCGTCGCTCAGCGGGGTGACGGTCAGCGGGTCGAACGGGAATTCGTCGGCGGCCCAGTGGTCGGCGACCTTGTCGAAGTGGTACTCGGCGCCCGGCACCGAGCTCGCGCCCATCGTGTACGGCCCGGAGCCGACGGGGGTCTCGGCGAGGGTGCCGGCGTCGATCGCGTCGGGCGACATCATGTAGCTGCGGCCGAGGCCCATGTAGTACAGGATCGTGTCGTCGCGCTGCGCGAGGTTGATCGCGATGGTGTCCTCGTCGACGGCCTCGAAGCTCTCGACGTTGCGGTAGGCCTCCTGCGAGCGGACGCCCGCCTTGAGGTAGTCGAGGCTCTTCACCGCCGCGTCCGCGTCGAACGCAGCACCGTCGGAGAACTCCGCGTCGGTGCGGAGGTTCATCGTGATGGTGAGGAAGTCCTCGGACGTCTCCCAGTCCGTGGCGAGGGCGGGCTGGGGTTCGCCCTGGCCGTCGATCGCGAGCAGCGGGTCGTAGATCGCCGACAGGTAGGGGCCGTCGAAACCGATGTCGGCCAAGGACGGGTCCCAGCTGGTGACATCCAGGAAGTTGCCGATGCTGAGCGGCTTGGCGGCGACGTCGCCGCCCCCGTCAGCGGGCGATTCTGAGCCAGAGCTGCACGCCGTGAGCGCGAGCGCGGCGACCGCGGTGAGCGAGACCGCCGCAAGTGCCTTCTTCATGTCTTCTTCTCTCGTAGCCGGTGCAAGGGAATGCTGAGGACGTGCGCTGTGATCGGCCGGGTCCTCGGAGTCGCGAGTGATGCGACCGGCTCCGGTGATGCCGTTCCCGAGGCTTCGAGACTGGTCACTCCGGTGTGCCGTGCGGTTAGTCTACAACCGTTGACAAGAAAAACAACTCAGAAACGGAAGACGCGGCGAGGCGCTCTCCGCCCAGCCGCGTCGGCCCTCCCGAAGGAGTCGATCAGTCGATGCGCACGCCCTCGACGTACGAGATCTCCTTGCTCGCGATGCGCTCGGGGATGCCCTCGAACGCTCCCGCCCGCTCGGGCGAGACCAGGTACGCCGCCTCGACGCGCGCGAACTCCTCGCGGTCGCCCGCGACGCTGACCGCCCAGACGAACTCGTCGGCCTCGGGAACGCCGTAGGCGAACTCGACCTCGAACCCGGTCGCGCGCCGCACCGGCGGCATGGTCGCGCTGAACCACGAGACGAACGCCTCGTACTCGCCCGGGACGATCTGGTAGCGACGCAGCTGCACGGTCTTCATGCGTCCATCATGCCGCGATCGGGCGGGGCGAACGTTCACCCGCTGGTCGCGCCCGAGACATCCGGCCGCCCTACCGTCGCACCGGCGAACGTCGCCCGACGAAGAGGAGACCAGACATGCCCGACCGACTTCCCGTGAGCCGCCGCGCCGTGATCACCGCCGGAGCGCTCGGCGCCGTCGGCGCCGCGCTGCCCGCCGGCGCCGCGAACGCGGCACCCGCGACCACGCGCCGCTCCCCCGCGGGCGGCCCGCGCGCCAACGGCCCGAAGCTGCGCTTCCACGGCGACGGCACCTTCAAGGTGGTGCAGTTCAACGACACGCAGGACGACGAGCGCACCGACCGCCGGACGGTCGAGCTCATCGAGAAGACGCTCGACCAGGAGCAGCCCGACTTCGTGCTCATCAACGGCGACGTCATCACGGGCGGCTGCGAGACCCGCCTCGCGGTGAAGCAGGCCATCAACAACGTCGTGTGGCCGATGGAGAGCCGGAAGATCCCGTGGGCCGTCACCTACGGCAACCACGACGAGGACTCGCTGCCCCAGTCGGGCGTCGATGAGGCGGGCATGCTCGACTTCTACCGCTCGTACGACTACAACATGAACGCGTCGAACATCGCGGGCGTCACGGGCACCGGCAACACGATCGTGCCGGTCGGCTCCTCGACGAAGAAGAACCGCGAGGCCTTCGCGCTGTGGCTGCTCGACTCGGGCCGCTACGCCCCCGGCACGATCAACGGGCAGGACTTCGCCGGCTACCCAACCTGGGACTGGCTGCGCATGGACCAGGTCGCCTGGTACCGGGAAGAGTCGCAGCAGCTCGAGCAGAAGCTCGGACGCAAGCTCCCCGGCCTCATGTTCATCCACATCGCACTGTGGGAGCACCGCTTCATGTGGTGGGGCGGCGTCGATACCCGCACCGCCGCCGACGCCGCCCGCGGCAAGGCCCGCCACTCGATCGTCGGCGAGCGCAACGAGGACGAGTGCCCCGGCCCGATCAACTCGGGCATGTACAACGCGATCCTCGAGCGCGGCGACGTCAAGGGCGTCTTCGTCGGCCATGATCACGTCAACGACTACGTGGGCGACTACTACGGCGTGCTGCTCGGCTATGCGCCCGGCACGGGTTTCGGCGCGTACGGGCTGCCGGGTGCCGCGCGCAACCGGATGCGCGGCGGCCGCGTGTTCGAGCTCACCGAGGCGGGCGACGACGTGACCGTCGCGACGCGGGTGGTCTACGCCCGCGACCTCGGCATCGACCTCACCGCGAACGACCAGCCGATGGAGCCGACGCCGCTGGCGCGCAGGCAGGAGCGGATCTGAGGCAGGGGCGGCGCCTGCTGGCGGCTTCGCGAGCCGGCGCCGCCCTCGTCGTATACTCGACCTCGTCGAGGTGCACCGCGACGCAGATCGCGAGTGCACCGGTGCTCGAAAAATGGGCACGAAGCGGGCTCTGCCGCGAGACACATACGGAACCACATCATCCGTCATCGTCTCGAAAGGCTTCGCCATGCCCGCACCCTCGAACACCACCGTCGCCGCGCACGTCGCGCGCACCCTCGCCGCACACGTCGACCACGTCTTCGGCGTGATGGGCAATGGCAACGCCTACTTCCTCGACGCGCTCGAACGCGAGACGGATGCCTCGTTCACGGCCGTGCGCCACGAGGCGGGCGGTGTCGTGGCCGCCGACGCGCACTATCGCGCCTCGAAGCGGCTCGCCGCGGCGACCGCGACCTACGGCGCAGGATTCACGAACACCCTCACCTCGCTCGCGGAGGCGGCGCAGGCCCGTGTGCCGCTCGTGCTCGTCGTCGGCGACGAGCCCACCTCGGGCCGTCGCCCGTGGGACGTCGACCAGATCGCGCTCGCCTCCGCGGTCGGCGCGCGCACCTACACGGTCGGGCGCACGGATGCCCCGGCCACGACGGTCATCGCGATCGAGCACGCGCTGAGCTACCGCGTGCCCGTGGTGCTCGCGCTCCCCTATGACGTCGCCGCGGCCGAGGCCGGGCCGTTCGTCGAGGCGCCCGCGCCGCGGCATCCCGCGCCCCTCACGCCGACCGGCGCATTCTCGTCGGGGGTGCTCGCCGAGCTCGTCGCCGCCCTCGCGGGCGCCGAGCGGCCGTTCCTGCTCGCGGGCCGCGGCGCGTGGCTCGCCGACGCGGGCGAGGCGCTCGGCGAGCTGGCAGCATCGACCGGGGCGATCACCGCGTCGACGGCGCTCGGCCGTGGCGTCTTCCCCGACACCCGGTACGACCTCGGCGTGACCGGCGGCTTCGGCGCCGAGGGCGCGATGGAGCTCGTGCGCGAGGCCGATGTCGCCGTCGTGTTCGGCGCCTCGCTCAACCAGTTCACGATGCGCTTCGGCGAGCTCTTCGCACCGGGCACGCGGGTGTTCCAGGTCGATGTCGCCCCGTCGGCGACGCACTCGCACGTCGGCGGCTACCTCCGCGCCGACGCCGGGGTCGTCGCGCGCGCGCTCGTTGCCGAGCTCGCGGTGACGGGGGCTGCACCCTCGGGCTGGCGCGAGCGCGTCGACGTGGCGTCCCTGCGCGCCTACCCGGCCCCCGAGCGCGGCGACGGACTCGCCGACGACGGCCGTCTCGACCCGCGCGCCGTGGCGCTGCGCGTCGCCGAGCTGCTGCCCGAGGACCGCGTCGTCGTCTCGGACGGCGGCCACTTCATCGGCTGGGCGAACATGTACTGGCCGGTGGCCTCGCCCGACCGCATGATGATGGTCGGCACGGCGTTCCAGTCGATCGGGCAGGGCTTCCCGAGCGTCGCCGGGGCGGCGCGCGCGACCGGTGCCGAGACGACGATCGTGCTGACCAGCGGCGACGGCGGCGGTCTGATGGCCCTCGCCGATCTCGAGACCGCGGTGCGCACGGCGGGCGGGCGCGGCGTCGCCGTGATCTGGAACGACGCGGCCTACGGCGCCGAGGTGAACCTCTACGGGCTCAAGGGGCTCGCCGAGGGCCCGATGCTCATTCCCGAGGCCGACTTCGCGGCGGCCGCAGCCGCCTTCGGCGCCGAGGGCGTCGTCGTGCGCGAGCTCGCCGACCTCGACGCGCTCGCGGCCTGGGCGGCGCGTCCCGTCTCCGAGCGTCCGTTCCTCCTGCTCGACTGCCGCATCTCGGGCACGGTGGTCGCGCCGTACCAGGAGGAGATCATCCGGGTGAACTCCCGCTGAGCAACGGCCCGATCTGCGAGCCGAGGCTCGCGCCCGCGGCCCGGCGCCTCCCAGCGGCGGGCCGCTCGACGTTCTCCCAGCGAGCGCCTGAAAGGATACCCCCGGGGTATCCGAATCACCCCGGGATGCGAGTGACCATGTGCCGAGCGGTGAGCTGCAAGACCTGCGGGAAGACGACGTGGGCCGGCTGCGGCCAGCACGTCGACCAGGTGATGCGCGGGGTCCCGCGCTCCGAGCGGTGCACCGGCCACGCCGACGAGCCGAAGCCCGCAGGCCTGCTGGCCCGCCTGTTCGGGCGCTGAGCCGCCCTCGAGGGCCCGACACCGGAGACGACGACGGCGCCCCGCCCGGATGGGCGGGGCGCCGTTCGGCGGCTCGGGCTCAGCGCATGCCGTAGACGGCCCCGCGCGACTGCTCGGCCTCGTGATCGGGGCCGAGCGGGATGCCCGTTCGGTCGCGGAGCAGCAGCGTGGCCGCGAAGGCGACGACCATCACGCCCGCGATGTAGAAGGCCACGGAGGTCGCGGTGCCCGTCTCCTGCACGAGCCAAGTCGCGATCATCGGCGCGAACGCGCCGCCCAGGATCGCACCGATCGCGTACGTGATCGACACGCCCGAGTAGCGGATCGAGGCCGGGAAGAGCTCGGCGAAGTACGCCGCCTGCTGCCCGTACGTGAAGCCGTTGCCGATCGCGAAGAGCGAGACGCCGAGGAAGAGCAGCCACGGGCTGCCGGTGTTCACGAGCGGGAAGAGCAGGAAAGGGTCGCGAGGAACGCGATCCACCCGATGATGTAGGTGTTGCGCCGGCCGATCCGGTCGGAGACGACGCCCGCCGCGAAGGTGCAGACGAGCCAGACGACGGAGGCGCCGGCGACGGCGAGCAGCACGGGCGTGCGCTCCATGCCGACGAGGCCGCCGTCGGCGACCGGCGTGGTCGCGTAGTTCTGGAGGTAGCCGCCGGTCGTCATGTAGCCCGCCGCGTTGTTGCCCGCGAAGGTGAGCGCGGCGAGCAGCACGAGCAGCCAGTGCTTGCGGAAGAGCGTGAGGATCGGGGTCTTCGCCTCCTCCTTCTTCGCGGCGATCTCGAGGAAGACCGGGCTCTCGTCGACCGCGCGTCGCACGATGATGCCGACGACGATGAGCACGAAGCTGAGCAGGAACGGCACGCGCCAGCCCCACTCGAGGAAGGCGTCGCCGGGCGAGATCACGCCGGTCATGAGCGCGAGCACGCCCGAGGCGAGGAGGAGGCCGATCGGCACACCGATCTGCGGGAAGGCGCCGTAGCGACCGCGCTCCCCGTCGGGGGCGTGCTCGACCGCCATGAGCACAGCACCGCCCCACTCGCCGCCGGTCGAGAGCCCCTGCACGATGCGGAGGAGCACGAGCAGGAGCGGGGCCGCCATGCCGATCTGCTCGTAGGTCGGCAGGAAGCCGATGAGCGTCGTCGCCGACCCCATCAGGATCAGCGTGACGACGAGCATCGCCTTGCGGCCGATCTTGTCGCCGAAGTGACCGGCGAGGAACGCGCCGAGCGGGCGGAAGAGGAAGCTGACGCCGACCGTTGCGAACGAGAGGATCGTCGCGAACTCGGCGCCCGCGGGGGCGAAGAAGAGCGACCCGAAGACGAGGCCCGCGGCGCTCGCGTACAGGAAGAAGTCGTACCACTCGATGGTGGTGCCGATCACGGTGGCGAAGGCGACCGCTTGAGTTCGCGGCGCTTCGCGGCATCGACGGGCGATGGGGCGGGAAGGGTTTGTGCGGTCATGCGGCGACTCCTCTGTCGAGTCCGCGGTCAGGGGGATGCGCCCGGACCGGCAGCTCCGCCCCGAACACGTCTGGAATCATATACGATTTCAGATACCCCGCAACCGGGGCGTCCCCGCCCCGATCCGGGAGCGGTGACTACGATCTCCAGTGGACCCTCGATGAAGTGGAGCGCCTGTGCTTGACCAGCCCGTGATCGACGCGATCGCCGACGAACTCGTCGCCGCCGACCGCGACAAGACGACCGTGCCTCTGCTCACCGCACGCCACCCCGGCATGAGCGTCGACGACGCCTACGCCGTGCAGCGCGTCTGGGCCGAGCGGCGCATCGCCGCCGGCGCCCGGCTCGTCGGGCGCAAGATCGGACTCACCTCGAAGGTGATGCAGGTCGCCACCGGCATCACCGAGCCCGACTACGGCGTGATCCTCGACGACATGGTGATCGAGTCGGGCTCGTCCGTCGAGTTCGACCGCTTCTCGAACGTGCGCATCGAGGTCGAACTGGCCTTCGTGCTCGCGAAGCCCCTCCAGGGCCCGAACACGACGATCTTCGACGTGCTCGACGCGACCGCCTACGTGGTTCCGGCGCTCGAGATCCTGAACTCCCACATCGAGATGCAGGGCCGCACGATCGTCGACACCATCAGCGACAACGCCGCCATGGGCGCGATGGTGCTCGGCGGGAGGCCGGTGAAGGTCGACGCGGTCGACCTGCGGTGGGTCTCGGCACTGCTCTCGCGCAACCAGACCATCGAGGAGTCGGGCGTCGCCGCAGCGGTGCTCGGCCACCCCGCGATGGGCGTCGCGTGGCTCGCGAACAAGCTCGCCCACCACGGCCAGTCGCTCGGCACCGGTGAGATCATCCTCGCCGGCTCCTTCACCCGCCCCATGTGGGTCGAGCGGGGCGACACCGTGCACGCCGACTACGGACAACTGGGGACCATCTCATGCCGATTCGAATGAACCTCCCCGAGACCCTCACCGCCCGCATGGCGGCGGCCGACCGCCCCCAGATCGGCATGTGGGTGTGCTCGGCGAGTCCGCTCGTCGCCGAGGTCGCGGCAGGCAGCGGCGTCGACTGGCTGCTGATCGACGCGGAGCACTCCCCCAACGACCTGCAGACGATCCTGCACCAGCTCTACGCGGTCTCGGCCTACCCGGTCGCGCCGGTGGTGCGGCCGCCGATCGGCGATCCCGTCGTGATCAAGCAGTACCTCGACCTCGGCGTGCAGAACCTCCTCGTGCCGATGGTCGACACGGCCGAGCAGGCACGCGAGCTGGTGCGCGCCGTGCGGTACCCGGGCACCGCGGCGAGCGCCACGCCGGATGCCTCGGGCCATCGCCCCGGCCCGACCGACCACGGTGTGCGCGGCGTCGGAGCCTCGCTCGCCCGCTCGTCGCGCTGGAACCGCGTCGAGGGCTACCTCGGCCGCGCCTCGTCGACCGTGAGCCTCATCGTGCAGATCGAGTCGGCGACGGCGGTCGCGAACGTCGAGGAGATCCTCGCCGTCGACGGCGTCGACGCGATCTTCGTCGGCCCAGCCGACCTCGCGGGCTCGATGGGCCTGCTCGGGCAGCCCTCGCACCCCGACGTCGTCGAGGCCGCGCTCACCGCGATCCGAGCCGCGCAGGCCGCCGGAAAACCGGTCGGCATCAACGCCTTCGTGGCGGAGGATGCCGAGCGCTACCTCGCTGCGGGCGCGTCGTTCGCGGCGGTCGGCGCCGATGTCGCGATCCTCGCCCGCGCCTCGGAGGCGCTCGCCGACCGCTTCATCGCCTCGCGCACGAACGAATCGGATGCCTCGGGCCCGCCGCGCTCGAGTTACTGAGCCCCGCGCCATCCGCACCCGGAGACCGGGGCTCGCCCGCCCCTTGCGCCGCTGCGCAGATCGTATATGATTTCTGATATCACGAGACGAGGACGTCAATGACCATCGCTGGCATCGCCACCCCCGGCAAGATCATCGCCGTGCACCTCAACTATCCGTCGAGGGCCGCACAGCGCGGGCGCACTCCCGCCCAGCCGAGCTACTTCTTCAAGCCCGCATCGTCGCTCGCCGGCACCGGCGGCACGATCGAACGTCCGGCCGGCACCGAGCTGCTCGCCTTCGAGGGCGAGATCGCGATCGTCATCGGCGAGCGCGCACGCCACGTCTCCCCCGCCGACGGCTGGACGCACGTCGCCCAGGTCACCGCCGCGAACGACTTCGGGCTCTACGACCTGCGCGCCGCCGACAAGGGCTCGAACGTGCGCAACAAGGGCGGGGACGGCTTCACCCCGCTCGGCCCCGTCGCACTCCCCGCGCACATCGCCGGCGAAGACGGATGGCGCGTGCGCACCTGGGTCAACGGCGAGCTCGTGCAGGAGGACACCTCCGACACGCTGCTCTTCACCTTCGGCCGCCTCGTCGCCGACCTCTCGCAGCACCTCACGCTCGAACCGGGCGACGTCATCCTCACCGGCACGCCCGCGGGCTCCTCGGTCGTCGTGCCGGGCGACATCGTCGAGGTCGAGGTCGACGCCCCCGGCGCTCCGGGCGCACCGAGCACCGGCCGTCTGATCACGACCGTCACCCAGGGCGACGTGCCCTTCGGCGACTACGGCACGAAGCCGAAGGTCGACGACGCGCAGCGCATCGAGGCCTGGGGCAGCGAGGCCGAGCACGCGGCCGCGCTGGCCGCCGGGCTCGCGAGCCAGCTCGACACTCCCGCGGCCGCTTCGGGCGTACTCACCGACGAGGTGCGCGCGCTGCTCGACGGCGCTGCCGTCGCCACGCTCTCGGTCGCGCTCCGCAAGCGCGGCTATCACGACATCTTCATCGAGGGCGTGCGCGCCAATCACCCCGGTGACCGCATCCTCGGGTACGCGAAGACCCTCCGCTTCATCCCCTTCCGCCCCGACCTCTTCGCCTCGCACGGCGGCGGGTTCAACGCACAGAAGCTCGCCTTCGACACCGTCCGTCCGGGCGAGGTGCTCGTCGTCGAAGCCCGCGGCGAGCGCGGCACCGGAACCGTGGGCGACGTGCTGGCGCTCCGCGCCCAGGTGCGCGGGGCGGCCGGCATCGTGACCGATGGCGGCGTGCGCGACTTCGACGCCGTCGCGGGCTTCGAGATCCCCGTCTTCTCGCAGGGACCGCACCCGAGCGTGCTCGGCCGCCGCCACGTGCCGTGGGCGGTCGACGTCACGATCGCCTGCGGCGGTGCGGCCGTGCAGCCGGGCGACGTCATCGTGGGCGACGGCGACGGGGTCATCGTGATCCCGCCGCAGCTCGTCGCCGAGGTCGCAGCCGAGGCGGCCGAGCAAGAGCGGCAGGACGCCTACGTCGCCCGCCAGGTCGCCGGAGGCGCCGCCGTCGACGGGCTGTTCCCGATGAACGCCGAGTGGCTCGCGCGCTACCACGCAGGGGCCGACGCCGAGGCATCCGCCGGGGGCGTCGACCGATGAGCACCGCGACCTCGGCCGGCACCACACGCCCCGCGAGCGCCGCCGGCCCCGCGACCGAGTCGAAGTCGCAGCGCGCCTACCGCTTCATCCGCGAGCGCATCGACGACGGACGTTACGTGCCGGGCTTCCGCCTCGTGCTCGGCTCGATCGCCGGCGAGCTCGAGGTCAGCGTCGTGCCCGTGCGCGAGGCGATCCGCCGCCTCGAGGCCGAGGGTCTCGTCACCTTCGAGCGCAACGTCGGCGCGCAGGTCGCCCTGATCAAAGAGACCGAGTACCTGCACACGATGCAGACGCTCGCGCTCGTCGAAGGGGCCGCGACCGCCCTGTCGTCGCCGACGCTCACCGCAGAGCAGATCGCCCGGGCCCGCGCGATCAACGACCGCATGCGCCGAACCCTCGACGACTTCGACCCCCACCGCTTCACCGAGCTCAATCTCGCGTTCCACGCCGTGCTCTTCGAAGCGTGCCCGAACCCGCACATCCTCGACCTCGTGCACCGGGGCTGGAACCGCATGAAGGTCCTCCGCGACTCCTCGTTCAGCTTCGTGCCGGGTCGCGCGCACGACTCGGTCGCCGAGCACGAGCGCATCCTCGAGCTCATCGAGGCGGGTGCCGACGCGCTCGAGATCGAACTCGCCGCCCGCTCGCACCGCACCGCCACGCTCGACGCGGTGCTCGCCCACCAGGCCGAGCTCCGGCATCCGACGACGCCCTGACCGACGCAGCACCGCGTGACCTGCTCAGACCTGAACCATCTCAGAACGGAAGAGAACATGACCGACTACACGCCCGAGGGCCTGCCCGACCGCATCCGCCACTACATCGACGGCGAGTTCGTCGACTCGATCGACGGCGACACCTTCGAGGTGCTGAACCCCGTCACGAACGAGACCTACGTGCACGCCGCCGCAGGCAAGAAGGCCGATGTCGAGCGCGCCGTCGCCGCGGCCCGCCGCGCGTTCACGGACGGCCCGTGGCCGCGCATGCTCCCCCGCGAGCGCTCGCGCGTGCTGCACAAGATCGCCGACCTCGTCGAGTCGCGCGACCAGCGCCTCGCCGAGCTCGAGTCGTTCGACTCGGGGCTGCCGATCACGCAGGCCCTCGGCCAGGCCCGTCGCGCGGCCGAGAACTTCCGCTTCTTCGCCGACCTGATCGTCGCGCAGTCCGACGACGCCTTCAAGGTGCCGGGCAAGCAGATGAACTACGTGAACCGCAAGCCGATCGGCGTCGCCGGCCTCATCACCCCGTGGAACACCCCGTTCATGCTCGAGTCGTGGAAGCTCGGCCCCGCCCTCGCCACCGGCAACACGGTCGTGCTGAAGCCGGCCGAGTTCACGCCGCTCTCGGCGTCGCTCTGGGCCGGGATCTTCGAGGAGGCGGGCCTGCCCAAGGGCGTCTTCAACCTCGTCAACGGCCTCGGCGAAGACGCGGGCGACGCGCTCGTGAAGCACCCCGACGTGCCGCTCATCTCGTTCACGGGCGAGTCGAGCACCGGCCAGCTGATCTTCGGCAACGCCGCGCCGTACCTCAAGGGCCTCTCGATGGAGCTCGGCGGCAAGAGCCCGGCCGTGGTCTTCGCCGACGCCGACCTCGACACGGCGATCGACGCGACCATCTTCGGCGTCTTCTCGCTGAACGGCGAACGCTGCACCGCGGGTTCGCGCATTCTCGTGCAGCGAGAGGTCTACGACGAGTTCGTCGAGCGCTACGCCGCGCAGGCGAAGCGCGTCGTCGTGGGCCACCCCCACGACCCGGCGACCGAGGTCGGCGCGCTCGTGCACCCCGAGCACTACGACAAGGTCATGAGCTACGTCGAGCTCGGCAAGACCGAGGGCCGGCTCGTCGCCGGCGGCGGGCGCCCCGAGGGCTTCCCGACGGGCAACTACGTCGCCCCGACGGTGTTCGCGGATGTCGCGCCCGACGCCCGCATCTTCCAGGAGGAGATCTTCGGGCCCGTCGTCGCGATCACCCCGTTCGACACCGAGGAGGAGGCGCTCGCGCTCGCGAACGACACGAAGTACGGCCTCGCCGCGTACATCTGGACGAACGACCTCAAGCGCGCCCACAACTTCGCCCAGTCGGTCGAGGCGGGCATGGTGTGGCTCAACTCGAACAACGTGCGGGACCTCCGCACCCCGTTCGGCGGCGTCAAGGCCTCGGGTCTCGGCCACGAGGGCGGCTACCGCTCGATCGACTTCTACACCGACCAGCAGAGCGTGCACATCACGCTCGGCGCGCCGCACAACCCGACCTTCGGCAAGGCCTGATCGTCGTTCGAGTAGCGAAGCGTATCGAGACCACGTTCCCCGAGACATCCCACCCCACGCAAGGACCTTGACATGACCAACCGCGACGACATGACCCTCACCTCATCGGGCTTCTACGTTTCTCAGGAAGCCCCGATCCGCACCGACAACCCGGTGCCGACCCCCTCGGTGCCCGCCCCCGACATCCTGCGCTGCGCGTACATGGAGCTCATCGTCACCGATCTGGCGGCGAGCCGCGAGTTCTACGTCGACGTGCTCGGCCTCTACGTCACCGAGGAGGACGACGAGGCGATCTACCTCCGCTCGACCGAGGAGTTCATCCACCACAACCTCGTGCTCCGCCGCGGCGAGCTCGCCGCCGTCGCCGCGTTCTCGTACCGGGTGCGTTCGAGCGACGACCTCGACAAGGCCGTCGCCTTCTACACCGAGCTCGGATGCCGCGTCGAACGCCGCACGGAGGGCTTCACCAAGGGCATCGGCGACTCGGTTCGCGTCGAAGACCCGCTCGGCTTCCCGTACGAGTTCTTCTTCCAGTCCGAGCACGTCGAGCGGCTGTCGTGGCGCTACGACCTGCACACGCCGGGCGAGCTCGTGCGCCTCGACCACTTCAACCAGGTGACCCCCGACGTTCCGCGAGCCGTGAACTTCATGCAGTCGCTCGGCTTCCGCGTCACGGAAGACATCCAGGACGAGGAGGGCGTCGTGTACGCGGCATGGATGCGCCGCAAGCCCACCGTGCACGACACCGCCATGACCGGCGGCGACGGCCCGCGCATGCACCACGTCGCGTTCGCGACGCACGAGAAGCACAACATCCTCGCGATCTGCGACAAGCTCGGCGCCATCCGTCGCTCCGACGCGATCGAGCGCGGACCGGGTCGCCACGGCGTCTCGAACGCGTTCTACCTGTACCTGCGCGACCCCGACGGCCACCGCGTCGAGATCTACACGCAGGACTACTACACGGGCGACCCCGACAACCCCGTCGTCACGTGGGACGTGCACGACAACCAGCGCCGCGACTGGTGGGGCAACCCGGTCGTGCCCTCGTGGTACACCGAGGCCTCGCTCGTGCTCGACCTCGACGGCAACCCGAAGCCCGTCGTCGCCCGCACCGACTCCTCGGAGATGGCGGTCACGATCGGCGCCGACGGCTTCTCGTACACCCGCAAGGGCGACGAGGAGCAGGGCTTCAAGCTCGGCCACACGCTGTAGTCGCCGCTCGGAGGGGGCCGGGCATCGTCCGGCCCCCTTCGTCGTCCCGTCCTCTGTGCAGAACTCAGGATGCCTCGCCCGCCACGCCGCACGTTCGCCCCGCCCGCTCGGCGTGTCGCCCGAAGCATCCTGAGTTCTGCACACGCCGCGGCGCCGCAGGCGTTCGGACGCAGCCGTCAGGCCGGCCGGTCGAGCCCCTCACCCCACACGTGCGCACCGCGCCGCATCAGCATGCGCACGACTGCTTCGACCGAGTCCCACTCGTCGAGCACCTGCCGATGGCTGAAGGCCGCGTGCGTGTACCCCGCGGCCTTCAGCCACGCCGCGCGGCGGCGGTCTCGCTCGAACGCCCCGGGCGCGGAGTGCGGCCCCTCGCCCTCCACCTCGAAGATCAGTCGCTCGCCGATCAGCAGGTCGCCGTGGTACCCGCCTGGGAGGGGGAACTGCGCCCGCACGGGGATGCCGAGATCTTCGAGCCGCAGGCGTGCAACCGTCTCGCCCACCGCTTGACTGAGGGGGCTCGAGCGCACGGCGATCGCGCGGCTCCCAGCCGGCAGACACGCGAGCAGCCGCTCGTACCCGAGCTCGTCGAGCCGTGCTGTCGGCGGCGCTCCGCTCCCGTTCCAAGGAACCGATTCTCGGGCCGAGTCGAGTGCGCAGAGCGCGTCGAGGGCGGGCAGGCATGCCAGCATCTGCTCGAGGCACTCCCCGAGCGGGACGAGGAAACCGCGCGGCGAGATGCTCCCCGGAGGCGACCAGTGCAATCGGGCGCCGGCGCACGCAACACCTTCAGCGGGCAGCTGCGTCGCGGCATCGTCGGGGCCGCGAAGCCGCGATGCATGCCGCATCACCCCGACGTGCAGATACGCGGGGTCGCGCAGCACCCTGAGGCCGTGGAGTCGAGCCGCCGAAACGCAGGCGAGCCTCCCCCCGACCCGGAGAGCCCGTTTCGCCTCGACCGGGATCCAGGGGTCGGCATAGACCCCTCGCCTGATCCGTTCGAGGCGCCCCGAGGCGAGCGCCGCCTCGACAAGGCGGCGCGGCACCCCGGCCCCGATGAAATCGCTTGCCCGGCACACACCACCGCCCTCGCGCAGCACCCGGGTGATCGACCTCACCCTCCGATGGTGCCGGGTCGAGCACTCCACCGACGGCCGGATCGGCTCGGGGAGCACGATCGGCGGCTCCGGAACGCTGGGGAGGAGCAGTGGGCGCGCAACCGGCATGTGCAGAACTCAGGATGCCTCGCCCGCCACGCCGCACGTTCACTCCGCCCGCTCGGCGTGTCGCCCGAAGCATCCTGAGTTCTGCACAATGACCCGCGCGAGGCAGCGACCCGCGCGAGGCAGCGCCCCGCGCAACGCCGCACGAAGCAGAACCCGCGCGCGGCAGCGCCCCGCGCGACCCACCCCTCAGTCGGCCGGCGTCGCCTCGACGAGCGGCATGACCCGGTGCGGGATCGGCGTGTCGAGCACGACCAGCGTCGACGTGCGCTCGATGCCCGGCACGCGCACGAGCTGGTCGACGACGCGCTGGAGGTCGCGGTTCGACGCGGCCACGACCCGCACGAGCAGGTCGCTGCGTCCGGTGATGGTGTGCGCCTCGATCACCTCGGGGATGCCGCGCAGTTCGTCGAGCATGAGGTCGCTGCGCGAACCCTGCGCGATCTCGATCTCGACGAACGTCGTGACGGGGTACCCGAGCGCGGCCGTGTCGACGTCGGGTCCGAACCCGGTGACGATGCCGAGCCGCTGCAGACGGTCGAGGCGGGCCTGCACGGTGCCGCGGGCGACGCCGAGACGCCGCGACGCCTCGTAGACGCCGATGCGCGGCTCGTCGGCGAAGAGCGCGACGAGTCGCGCGTCCAGTCGATCGATGGGCATCGGCACCTCCCCCGCTTCCAGCGTACGCGGACGATCGCGAGGCGGACGGGCGGATGCCTCCGCATCCACCCGTCCGCGGGTGCCGGCGTGCCCGCTCAGCCGAGCATCGCGCGGTCGTCGAGCGCCGCGCCCTTGATCTTCGCGAACTCCGCGAGGAGTCCGGCGACGGTCATCTTCTGCTTCTCCTCCTCGGGCAGGTCGAGGATGATCCGCCCCTCGTGCATCATGATGAGCCGGTTGCCCACCCGGAGCGCCTGCTCCATGTTGTGGGTGACCATGAGGGTGGTCAGCTTGTCGCGCTCGACGACCGACTTCGTGAGCCGCGTGACGAGGTCGGCCCGCTGCGGGTCGAGCGCCGCGGTGTGCTCGTCGAGCAGCAGGATGCGCGGCTGCGTGAAGCTCGCCATCAGCAGCGACAGCGCCTGGCGCTGGCCGCCCGAGAGCAGCCCGACACGGGCCTTCAACCGCTGCTCGAGTCCGAGCTCGAGGGCGAGGAGCTCCTTCTTGAACCGTTCGCGACGCGCCGGTGTCACGCCGAGGTGGAAGCCGCGCCGCTGCCCGCGGCGAAGTGCGAGGGCGAGGTTCTGCTCGATGGTGAGGTCGGGCGCGGTGCCGGCCATCGGGTCCTGGAAGACCCGGCCGATGTACGCGGCCCGCTGGTAGTCCTTCATCCGCTTCACCGAGCGCTCGTCGATGAGGAGCTCCCCCGAGTCGACGGCGATCTTGCCGGCGATGATGTTCAGCAGCGTCGACTTGCCGGCGCCGTTCGAACCGATGACGGTGACGAAGTCGCCCTCGTCGAGGTGCAGCGACACGTCGTTCAGCGCGACGCGCTCGTTGACGGTGCCGGGGAAGAAGGTCTTGGTGACGTGATCGATGGTGAGCATGTTCGTCGCTCCTCTCAGGCCCGGACCGCGCGGCGGTTGAGCTGCCGGAAACTCGGGACGCGTTTCAGGAAGCCCCAGCGCGGCAGCAGCAGCGCGGCGACGACGAGCACGGCGGAGATGAGTTTCATGTCGTTCGGGTTGAGGCCGGCCGCGAGCGCGAGGAAGATCACGAGGCGGTAGACGATCGCACCGACGAGCACCGCGAGGGTCGCCACCCACACCGAGCGTCCTGCGATGATCGCCTGTCCGATGATGACCGAGGCGAGGCCGACGAGGATGAGGCCGATGCCCATCGAGACATCCGCGAAGCCCTGGTACTGCGCGACGAGCGCGCCGCAGAGCGCGACGAGCGCGTTCGAGATCGCGAGCGTCAGGATCGTCGTGAAGTGCGTGTTCACGCCGAAGGAGCGGATCATCTGCTCGTTGTTACCGGTCGCCTGGATCGAGAGGCCGAGGTCGGTCGAGAGGAACCAGTCGATGGCGAACTTCAGCACGAGCGCGAAGATCGCGAAGATGAGGATGCTCCATGGCCCGCCGAGCAGGCCGTTGTCGCGCAGCGGCGTCATCACGGTATCCTCCCTGAGCAATGGGAGGTTCGACTTGCCCATGATCCTGAGGTTGATCGACCACAGCGCGATCATGGTGAGGATGCCTGCGAGGAGGCCGTCGATGCGCCCCTTCGTGTAGAGCACTCCGGTGACGATGCCGGCGACCGCCCCCGACGCCGCACCCGCGAGGGTGGCGACGGGGGCGGGCACGCCCTGCACGATGAGCGACGCCGCGACGGCGGCGCCGGTGGTGAAGCTGCCGTCGACCGTGAGGTCGGGGAAGTTGAGCACGCGGAATGTGAGGTACACACCGAGCGCCATGATCCCGTAAAGCAGGCCGAGTTCGAGTGCGGCGTTCATGCAGGGCCTTCCGGATGTCCCGTGGGCGTGTTATTCGATGGTCTGGTCGGCGTCGGCGACCAGGTCTTCGGGGAGCGTGACGCCCTGGCGCTCGGCGGCGGCGGGGTTCACGATGAGCGAGAGCTCGTCGAGGGTCTCGACGGGCATCTCGGCCGGGTCGGCGCCGTTCTCGAGGATCTCGATCGCCATCTTGCCGGTCTGGTAGCCGAGCTCGGTGTAGTCGATGCCGTACGTGGCGACGGCTCCGCGCTCGACCTGGCCGCCCTCGGCGCCGAACAGCGGGATCTGCTTCTGCTCGGCGATCTGCACGACCGCCTCGAGACCCTCGGTCACTCGGTTGTCGGTCGGGATGTAGATCGCGTCGACGTCGCCGAGCGACTCGGTCGCCTGGGCGACCTCGCTCGAGTTCGTGACGGTCGCCTCCTTGATCTCGAGGCCGAGCTCGTCGGCGGCCTCCTTCGCGAGTTCGACCTGCACCTCGGAGTTCACCTCGCCCGAGCTGTAGACGATGCCCACGGTCTTGGCGTCGGGAACGACCTGGGTGACGAGCTCGAGCTGCTGCTCGACCGGGTTGAGGTCGCTCGTGCCGGTGACGTTGCCGCCCGGCTTCTCCCAGCTGTCGACGAGGCCGGCCTCGGCGGGCTCGGTGACCGCGGTGAAGAGCACGGGGATGTCGGCGATCGACTGCGCGGCAGCCTGCGCGGTGGGCGTCGCGATGGCGAGCACGAGGTCGACACCGTCGGTCTGGAACTTCGCGGCGATGGTGGTGGCGGTCGCCTGCTCGCCCTGCGCGTTCTGCTCGTCGAAGGTGATGTCCTCACCCTCGACGTAGCCGGCATCGGCGAAGGCCTGCTTGAAGCCCTCGCGCGTCGCGTCGAGCGCGGGGTGCTGCACGATCTGGCTGATGCCGATCGAGACGGTGTCATCGGATGCTGCGGCGTCGCCGCCGTCCGATGCGCAGCCGGTGAGGGCGAGGGCTCCGGTGGCGAGCAGTGCGAGTCCGGTGAGCTTCGAGCGGGTTCTCATCGTGGGGTCCTCCTCAGGTCGGTGTTGCGGGGTTCCGTGCGCGGGGCGCAGGTCTCTGGGTCGGGCACGGCCGCGAAGGTGCGGCCGACCCGGGTCGGCGGGGGTGGAGCGGGCCGCTCGGTTCGCGCGTGACCCACGTCAGCCGGCGGGCACCGCGACCGGTGCGGTCGCGAGGGCCTCGGCCGCAGCGGCGAGGAATCGGTCGTTCGCCTCCGGCGAGCCGATGGTCACGCGGATGCCCTCGCCGGCGAAGGCGCGTGCCACGACACCGTGTTCGTGCAGCACGCCGTCGACGCGCTCGGTGTCGTCGCCGGTGCGGAGCCACACGAAGTTGCCGAACGAGTCGACGAGCCGCCATCCGCCGTCGCGGAGCGCGGCGGTGACGCGCCCGCGCTCGGCCACGATCTCGCGAATGCGCACCTCGAGCTCGGATTCGGCGTCGAGCGACGCGATCGCCGCACGCTGGGCGAGGTCGCTGACGGCGAACGGCACGCCGACGCGGCGGAGGTTTTCGGCGACCCGGGCCGGGGCGATCGCGTAGCCGACGCGGAGCCCGGCGAGCCCGTACGCCTTCGAGAAGGTGTGCAGCACCGCGACGTTCGGGTGGCTGCGGAAGAACTCGAGCCCGCTCGCCGAGCGGGGGTCGTCGTCGAAGTGCACGTAGGCCTCATCGACGACGACGAGCACCTCGGCGGGCACCTTCGCGAGGAACGCCGTGAGCTCGTCGGCGGTCACCGTTGCGCCGGTCGGGTTGTTCGGGTTGCAGACGAACACGAGCCGGGTGCGGGGGGTGATCGCCGCGGCCATCGCATCGAGGTCGTGGCGCTCGTCGGCGGTGAGCGGCACGGGCACGGGTGTGGCGCCCGCGACCTGCACGAGGATCGGGTAGGCCTCGAAGGAGCGCCAGGCGAAGATCACCTCATCGCCTTCACCGGCACTCGCGTGGATGAGCTGGGCGGCGACCTCGACCGAGCCGGCGCCGAGCGCGATCTCGGCGGGGTCGACCTCGTGGTAGTCGGCGAGCCGGCGCGTGAGCTCGGTCGCGGCGAGGTCGGGGTAGCGCGCGATCCCGTCGAGGCCGGCGACGACCGCGTCGACGACCGAGGGCAGCGGCGGGAAGGGGTTCTCGTTCGAGGAGAGCTTGACGGCACCCTGCGCGGCAGGCCGACCCGGCGTGTAGACGGGGAGTCGGCCGATGGCGTCGCGCTGGTGGATCATGTCCCTACTTCCTCGTGGGTCGTCACCACGGCGCCCGTCGCCGCTGACGATCGCAGCCTACGGAGGAAGTCGGCGGGGCAGCAAAGCGACGATCGAACACCCGACAAGGTGCCCGATCGTCACCGGACGATCCGATTCGAGCTGTACAAGATGTACAGCTGCTCGCGGACACCCGGTGCAAGCACCGGCCGCCGTCAGTCGCGCAGGAACCCGATCGCCGCGTCCTTGAACACCCGCGAGGTGAGCGTCGCGACGTGATCGCGGCCCGGTACCGAGACGAGGTCGACGCCCCAGTCGAGGGCGAGCTGCTGCACTCCCGCAGGCACCGGGTCATTCTCGCCCGCGACGAAGAGCGTCGGGATCGTACCGGGGATGCCGAGCGGGGCGCCAGAGACCCCCTCGACGACGGCGAGGAGCGCCTCTCGATCGGCGCCCGCGTCGATCGCCGGCCGCAGCACCTGCTCGATGACCCGGTTCTCGCTCGGCCGGTCGTCGAGAAGGAGCGCGCGCACCTCGTCGATCGCCCACGAGGCGAACAGCTCGTTCGGCCCCGCCCCGCCGAGCACGACCCGTCGCAGCCGTTCGGGGGCGATCGCCGCGAGCGCCGAGACGACGCGGCATCCCATCGAATAGCCGACCGCGTCGGCGACGGGCACGCCCGCGGAATCGAGCACGGCGGCGAGGTCGGCGCCGAGCCGCAGCGGTGCGTATTCTGCGGCCGTGACCGGCTTGTCGCTGTCGCCGTGGCCGCGCAGATCGAGGGTTACGACCTCGCGACCGGCGTCGGTGAGCGCCTTCACCCAGCCCGTGCCCTCCCACGTGATGCGCGAGTCGGAGGCGAAGCCGTGCACGAGCAGCACGGGCGGCGACGAGGCGTCGCGATCCGGGGCGCGGTGCACGCGGTAGCCGATGAGCACCCCGTCGGCGCTCTCGGCGTGCAGCAGCGGCGGGCGCGAGGCATCCGTCGCGATCATTCGGCCGACCCGGATGCCTCGGCGACGACGCTCGAGGTCGCGATCAGCGCCCCGGCGTGGCCGAGCTCGGCGAGGGCGGCGGCCGACGACTCCGCCGCGACGCCCGCGACGAGGTCGGTGAGCACGCGCACGTGCTGCCCGTGCTCCAGCGCGTCGAGCGCGCTGGCCCGCACGCAGTAGTCGGTCGCGAGGCCGACGACGTCGACGTCGGTGATGCCGTGCCGGGCGAGGAGCTCGCTGATCGTGTCGCCCGCGTCGTCGGTGCCCTCGTAGATCGAGTACGCCGGAACGCCCTGCCCCTTGCGGATGTGCACGTCGACCTCGTCGGTCGCGAACGCCGGGTGGTACTCGGCGCCCATCGTTCCGGCGAGGCAGTGGGGCGGCCAGGTGTCGATGAAGTCGGGCTCGGCGTCGGTGGCGAAATGGCCGCCGTTGTCGCCCTCGCCCGAGTGCCAGTCACGTGAGGCGACGACGAGCTCGTAGGCACCGCGGTGGCGGGCGAGCAGCTCGCTCACGCCGGCGGCGACGGCGGCGCCGCCTGCGACGCCGAGCGCCCCGCCCTCGGTGAAGTCGTTCTGAACGTCGATGATGAACAGCGCGCGGGTCATGGCTCCATTCTCCCCCTCCGGCTCCCCCTCGTCCCCCGGGTTTACAGGACATCTGCCGATGTGCAGGACGCTTCGACCCCCAACTCGTCCTGTAAACGCCCCGATGTCCTGTAAACCCGGGAGTGCCCCGGTTGGCGCCTACTGGTTCGAGAGGTTGTCCCCGCAGAGGTAGAAGCCCGTGGCGAGCGTGTCGATCGCGGTCTTCGCCTCATCGGTGACGTCGCCCAGTGCGTAGATCGCGAAGGTGAGGTCGGTGCCGTCCTCGGCGCGGATCACGCCCGAGAGGGTGTAGCCCGTGTTGATCCACCCCGTCTTGGCGATGACGCTCCCGTCGGCCACGGCGTTGTCGCCCCAGAACCGGTCGTCGTAGGCGAGGGAGCCCCGCTCGCCCGACACCGGCAGCGAGTCGAGCAGGTACCCGAGGTTCGCCTCGCGCGCGTTGATCTTCACGAACAGCCGGGTGAGGTACGAGGGCGGCACCGCGTTGTCGTCGGAGAGTCCCGAACCGTCGACCACCACGACACCCGCAGTGTCGACCCCGTAGTGCCCGAGCCCCTCGAGCACGCCCGCATTGATCGCCGCGAAGTCGTTGCCCGAGCCGGTCTCGATCGCGACGAGTCGCGCGAGCATCTCGGCGACGGTGTTGTCGGAGACGACGAGCGCCTTGTCGACGAGCGCCGAGACCGGCGGCGAGACCACCTGCCCCAACTGCGTCGCCCCGGCGGGCGCTGTGCCGCGTTCGATGGTGCCGACGCCGCCGAGCTCGTCGGCGAAGGCCTGGCCCGCACGGCCGATGGGGTCATCGCTGCGCCAGGAGGTGTTCGAGTACGGATCATCGCGGTCGCCGTCGACCATGAGCGCCGTGATGAGCGACATGTAGCCGTCTTCACGCTCGACGAGGTCCCAGCTCGGTTGCCACTCCTCGCCGCCGAAAAAGCTCGCGTCGAGGATCAGCTTCGTGATCGGCGGATTGGCGGGATCGGCGGCCCAAGCCTCCTCGACCTGACGGGCCAGCTCGTCGAGGTGCGCCGCACCCGGGTACGCGGTCTCGTCGCCCGACGGCGTGCGCGAGAGCGTCACGTCGCCACCGCCGACGAGCACGATCGACCCGGGCTCCGCACCCTTGACGACGGTCGTGGCCGCGCGGTGATCGGGCCCGAGCACCGAGAGCGCCGCCGCCGAGGTGAGCACCTTCATGACGCTCGCGGTGCGTGACGGCGTCGTGCCGCCGCGGTCGTAGAGCACCTCGCCGGTCGACGCCTTCATCACCTGCGCCTGCAGGTTCGCGAGGCGGGGGTCGGCGGCCGCCTCGGCGACCGAGCAGGTGCGCACGCGGCTCACCGCCGCGGCGGACTCGGGCACCGGGCGGGCCTCGGGGGTCGGCGTCGGCGTCTCGCTCGGCACCGCGGCGGCGGTCGTCTGCTCGGGCGCGACCGCGACCCCGAGCGCGACCGCGCCGCCGCCGAGCAGCGCGAGGGCGAGCACGCCCGAGGCGATCGCGAGCGGCAGCCGGTGCCGCGTGATGAAGGCGAGCACGGATGCCGCGGCGCCGCCACGCTCGGGCGACGTCGCCCCCGTGGCATCCGTCTCATCGATCACGCGGGAATTGTACGCGCCGTACCTCCACCCCCGGCACCCCGGTTTCTCAGGAGCGGGGTCGGGTTTTCGGGTGTTTTCTCAGGAGACCCGGATGCCACAGCGGCCATCTGTGCCCCGGACAGCCGCCGATCGGCGCCGCGGCACCGCCGCCGCCCTCCTGAGAAACACCCCGTCGCTCCTGAGGAACACCCGGGGACCGACGCTCAGACGCCGGCGCGCAGGGCGGCGATCGGCTCGATGCGCGAGGCCTTGCGCGCCGGGTACGCCCCGGCGCCGAGGCCCACGACCGCGCCGAGCACCGCCGCGCCGAACACCATCGGCAGGTCGATGATGGGCGTCCACTGCTGCACGAGCGCGACGACGACGACGGCGAACACGCCGACCGCGGCCCCGATGAGCCCGCCGAGCAGGCCGATCACGACCGATTCGACCATGAACTGCCGCGCGATCTGCCGACTGGTCGCCCCGAGGGCACGTCGCAGCCCGATCTCTCCCGTGCGCTCCGACACCGAGAGCAGGGTGACGTTCGCGATGCCGAGCCCGCCGGCGAGCAGGGCGATCACCCCCAGGATGAGGAAGACCACGTTGATGTCGGCCTGCACGCTCTCCTGCAACGACGAGCCCGAGCGCGGGGCCTGCACGTCGAAGTTCTCGGGGGCGTTGGGGTCGAGCGCGATCGGCGCCTGCTTCGCGACGAGCGGCCCCGCGCCGGCATCGATGCGCAGTTGGAGTTCGCTCGCACTGCGCAGGCCGAAGTCGGCCCGTGCCGTGCCGAGCGGGAGGATCACCGAGTCGAGCAGGTCGGGCCGGCGCTCCATGCCGTCGACGATGCCGATGACGGTGTACGGGCGCTCGCCGATGAAGATCGAGGGCTGGCTGTCGACGCGATTGATGCCGAGCTTCTCGGCGGCCCGCACGCCGATCACGGCGACCCGATCGGCACGGGAGTCGTGCCCGTCGTCGAAGTAGCGCCCGGCCCGCACCTCGCCGCGCACGGCGTCGAGCAACCCGGGCGAAGTGGCGAGCAGCGTCGGGCTCAGCACCTCGGGCGCAGATGGGTCGTTGATCGGCACGGCCGTGATCTGGAGCTCGCCGATCGGCACCTCGCCGATGAGCCCGGCGCGTTCGACGCCGTTCAGTCGCTCGACCCGCGCCGGCGAATCCCACGGAAGGGTCGACGTCGCGACTTCGTCGCCGCCCGAGTTCGCGGTCTCGGGCTTCACGACCGCCTGCGTCGCGGCGACGGCGTCGAACTGACGGCTGATCTGCCCCGCGGCGGTCTGCGCGAAGCCGATCGTGACAACGAGCGACGCGATGCCGAGCACGGTGCCGAGCGTCGTCATCACGAGTCGGCCGGTGTGGCCGCCGATGCCGTGACTCACCTCGACGAGCAGGTCTTGGTTGGTGAATCGGTCGGCGCGCGCGACGGCAGGCAGGGCGGCGGCGTCGCGCGCGCCGTCGGTCACCGAGGCGTCGCCGTCGGTGACCGCGCCGTCGCCCTCGGACGCCGAGCCGTCTCTCTCGGTGGCCGAGTCGTCGGTCGCCGATCCGTCGCCCTCGGTCGCCGCGCGACGCCGGAACCGCCGGAGGATCGATCGTGTCACAGCTCGCTCACCCGCCCGTCGGCGATGCGGATGCTTCGCCGCGCCCGGTCGGCGACGTGCTGGTCGTGCGTGATGACGACGAGGCTCAGCCCGTCGGCGTTGAGCTCCTCGAAGAGGTCCATCACCTCGCCCGAGGTCTGCTGGTCGAGGTTGCCGGTGGGTTCGTCGGCGAGGATGAGCTCGGGCGAGGCCATCACGGCCCGGGCCACGGCGACGCGCTGACGTTCGCCGCCCGAGAGGGTCGTCGGCAGGAAGTCCATTCGGTGCGCGAGCCCCACCCGGTCGAGGGCGGCCTTCGCCCGAGGCATCCGCTCGCGACGCGGCACCCCGCTGTACAGGGTGGCGAGGAGCACGTTGTCGAGCACCGTGCGGCGGGGCAGCAGATGGAAGGCCTGGAACACGAAGCCGATGGTGCGCGCCCGGAGTCCGGCGCGCGCCTCCTCGTCGAGCGCGGCGGTGAGCACCCCGCCGAGCCGGTACTCGCCGACGGTCGGCCGGTCGAGCAGGCCCAACACGTTGAGCAGCGTCGACTTGCCCGAACCGCTCGGGCCCACGATCGAGAGGTAGTCGCCCCGGTCGATCGCGAGGTTGACGCCCTTCAGCGCCTGCACCTCGGGCGGACCGGGGAAGGAGCGGGTGACATCGATGAGCTCGACCACGGGGGCCTGGCTCATCGGCCCACCACGACGAGGTCGCCCTCGGCGATCTCGCCGGCGATCTCGACGAAGCCCTCGGCCGAGAGGCCCGTCTCGACCTCGACCAGCCGGGTCTCGTCGCCGTCGTGCACTTCGACGCGCGATTCGCCGCCGGGCCCGGCGGTGAGCGCCGCGAGCGGAACCGCGAGCACCTCGCCCTCGGTCGCCCCGATCGAGATCTTCACGCGCACGTTCTGCCCTCGCAGTGCCTCGACCTGCGCATCGCTCGGTTTCGTCGGCGCGAGCACCACGTCGTAGCGCGGCCCCGACTCGGCGGCCTCGCCGCCTTCGGCCTTGCGCGGTTCGACGGAGGTGATCGCGGCCGCGAGCTCCGAGCCGTCGGGCATGGCGAGGGTCGCCACGTCGCCGACCGTCAGCAGCTTCGCGTCGCTCTCGGCCGCTGAGGCGTTGATCGCGAGCGTCGCACCCGACACGAGCATCGCTGCGGACTGCACGATGCTCCCGCGTTCGACCATGACCTCGTCGACCCGGCGCGGCAGGTCTTGCAGGTAGAGCACCTCGCTGACCGGGAGGAAGGCGAGGGTGCCGGTCTCGGCCTCCTCGAGGAGTTCGTAGGCGTCGCCGAGCTGCGAGCGGGCCGACTCGAGCGCCGCTCGCTCGGCGCTCGCATCGCGCGGCGCGAGGCCGGCGTCGCGCTCGACCCGCGCGAGCTTCAGGGCGTCTTCGGCATCGCCGATCGCGACGGCGTCGCCTTGGGCTTTCGCCGCGGCGAGGGCCCGCTCGGCGGCGCGCACGGCGTTCTCGAGTTGCACGCGCTCCACCGACGACGGGCCCGACTCGGCACCGGCGAGCGCGCGCTCTGCCGAGGCGACCGCCTCTTCGGCACCGGTCACGGACTCCCGCGCCGAGCGCACCGTGTCGGCGGTGCCTTCGGGCGCCTCGGGCAGCGGATAACCCACCTTGTCGTAGAGTGCGGCGACGCCTGCGGCGGTCGCCGAGTCGAAGACGTTCGAGCCGACGTCGCCGGGGTCGATGCCCACGGCCTGCAGCGCCTGCTTGAGCTGGGTGACGTCCGGTCCGGAGAGCCCGGCGCGCAGGGTGCGGTAGGCCGGCAGCTCGCCCGGCAGCACGATGACCGGTCGGCCGGTGACCTCGAGGGCGATCGCGGCGGGGCCGAGGGTCGCACCGACCTCGGGCACACGACCGGTGACGACGGCGGGACCGCCGAGATCGCCCGTCTCGAGCTTCACCTCGACGGAATCGGCGAACGCCGCGTCGCCGCGGATGGTGACGTCGTTCGAGAGCGAACGCAGTTCGACCGGCACCGTGATGGGCCCGGCATCGGGGGCCGCAGCGTCGGCGGCGGCCTGGCCCGGGGAGACGATGAGGAAGCTCAGGCCGACGCCGGCGACGAGCGAGGCGACGGCGACCGCCGCGAGCACCCACAGCACCCGGTTGCCGCGGAGCACGCGCCGCCAGCCCTGCACCGCGGGGTCGACGGGCTCTGCGGGTGAGTTCTCGGTCGGTTCGGATGCCTCGGCGGCGACGAGCTCGTCGAATCCGACGGCCGTGGCATCCGACGCGTCACCGCCCGCGGCGGCGCCCGCCTCGTCGCTCGTGCTGGCCTCGCCCGTCGCACCCGTCTCGCCGGCTCCGCCCGCGCGAGGTCTGCGAATCACTCGTCGCCCTTGCTGTACGCGGCGAGCAGCGCATCGAGCTCGGACTCGTTGTCTTCGATGAACTGCTCCTCGAGCGCGAACTGCGCCTTCAGCTGCGTGTTCTGGTAGTCGAGCTTCTCGGCGCAGCGGAAGTCGGCGACCGCGATGTCGATCTCCTTCTGCTTCAGCTCGGCGAGCTGCTCTTCGCTCGGTCCCTCGGCGTTCTCGCCCTCCCAGAAGGCGTTCTGTTCGTCCATGATCGAGGTCTGCGCATCGCTGCGGGTCTTGAGGTCGGGGTACTCGGCGTCGGCCATGCACGCCGACCACTTCTCATCGAGCGCGAGCATGTCGGGCTGCTTCGCGAGCCCCTCCCAGAGGGCGCCCATCGCCTCGGTGAGGTCGGCGAATTCCTCGTCCTCCCAGTAGTTCTCGCCCTGGAGTTCGTGCTGCGCCGCGCCATCGCAGCCGGCGGTCTCCCAGTTGTACTCGTAGGAGCCGTCCTCGTTCATCTCCTCCTCAGCCGGCGGCACGCCGTAGAGGGTGGCGTAGTAGGCCTCCTGCTCGGTTGGCGAGAGCGACTCGACGTAGGGCTGGTTCGGGTCGACGAACTCCTCGGCCTCCTCCTGCTGGGCGTCCATCTCCTCCTGGGTCTGCACGAAGCCCCATCCGTTCGCGGCGACCCACTCCTCGGTCTCGCGCTCGGCCATCTCGTCCTCGTCCATGAAGCCCATGTTCTGCGACTGGTCGACGGGCGTGTACTCGAACCCCTCTTCGGCCATGCACTCGGCCTTGAACTCCTCGACCTTCTTCTGGTCGGCGATGATCCGTTCCTCGTCCCACGTGCCGTTGACCGGCTCGAGGTACTTCGTGAGCGGGCTGTCTTCGTAGCTGAGCTTCTCCGCTCCGCCGGCGGGTCCGCCGGCGCAGCCCGTGAGGGCGAGCAACGCGACCGCGGTGAGGGCGGTGATGCCGAGGACAGGGCGACGTGCAGACACGGGGGCTCCTTCGGGTCGGTGCGCGTGAACCCGCGTCGGCAGGGAGGCGCTCCGGCGAGCCTATCGACGCATCGGAGCACAGCACCATCCGTCCAGAGGATGATTCGGGGTCGGATCAGGGCGATCCCTGATCGACGTTCACTCCCCCGGGTAGCGCAGGCCGATCTGCTCGCGAATGAGGTCGAGCGTCTCCATGATCGCGACGCTCTGCCGCGTCGGCAGGATGTCTCCGCCATCGGTGCGCCCTTCGGCGACGAGTCGTTCGAGCGCCGCCGCCTGGTAGTGCATGCCGCGGCCGTTCACCTCGGACACGTACTCCTCGAGGACCTCTCCGTCGGGGCGGATCAGCCTGAAGGTCGTCGGCGCGTACCAGATCGGATCGATCTCGATACGCGCCTCGGTGCCGAGCACCGCCGCCGTGTTCGGCCCACGGGTGTTCGAAGCGGAGAGCGTCGTGGCGATGCGTCCGCCGCCGTAGGTGAAGATCGTCGCGACCTGCGCGTCGGCCCCGGTCGGTTTGAATGTCGCCGAGGAACGGACCCCGGCGGGGGCGCCGAAGAGATCCCAGGCGAACGAGATCGGGTAGATGCCGAGGTCGAGGAGCGCCCCTCCACCGAGCTCGAGCGAGTTGAGCCGGTGGGCCGGGTCCTCGGACAGCAGCTGCGTATGGTCGGCCATGAGCGTTCGCGGCTCGCCGATCGCTCCCGACGCGACGAGTTCGCGGATCCGCATCATGTGCGGCAGGTAGCGGGTCCACATCGCCTCGAGCGCGAGGAGCCCCCTGGCCTCGGCGGTCTCGGCGATCTGCCTGGCCTCCCGCGCGGTGAGCGTGAACGCCTTCTCGACGAGCACGTGCTTGCCCGCCTCGAGGGCGAGCGTCGCGTTCGCCGCGTGCATGGGGTGCGGGGTCGCGATGTAGACGACGTCGACCTCGGGGTCGGCGACGAGCGATTCGTAGCTGCCGTGCACCCGCGGGATTCCGAATTCCTGAGCGAAGCGCGCCGCGGATGCCTCGTTGCGCGAGCCGACCGCCCGCACATCGAATCCGTTGAGCTTGAGATCGTTGACGAAGAGTCGGGCGATTCCGCCGGTCGCGAGGATGCCCCAGCGCAGAGATTCGGTCATCCGGCCAGAATACGGCGAGTTCCGCGCAGAGCAGCCCCACCCCCACATCTGGGTTGCTGTGGATTCCTCAATTCGGGCCTAGCGTTGGCCCATGAGTGCACTTTCAACCCGAAAGGCTCGCCACGGCATCGTCGCCGCCGCGGCCGCAGTCGCCCTCCTCGCGATCCCGATCGGGATCGCACTGCCCGCCCAGGCAGCGCCACCGCAGACCTCGGTCGCGAAGTACGTCGCGCTCGGCGACTCGCTCGCCGCAGGTCAGGGCACGGGCACCCCGCTCGACGCCTGTCTCCGAACCGGCGCCGGCTATGCGAACGGCCTTGACGCCCTCCCCCGTATCAATCTCCTCCGCAACCCGGGGTGCAGCGGAGCCTCGATCGGCGATGTCGCCGACTCCCAGCTCGGCCAGGTCAACCGGGGCACGACGCTCGTCACGATCACGGCAGGCGCCGGCGACCTCGACGTCGGCGCGGTCTACGCGGCATGCGCACCCGACCCGACCTCGCCCTCGTGCGAGTTCGCCTACGGCCAGGCCCTGTCCACGCTCCAGTCGGGCGTCATCGGCGAGCGACTCGCGACGCTCATCGCCGCAGTGAGCGAACGTTCCCCGCGCACCGACATCCTCGTCACCGGCTATCCGCTGCCCTTCGACGACGTCGTGCCCGGGCTGCCGCAACAGATCAACGACGCCGTCGGCCTGCTCAACGCGAACATCGCCGGCGCGGTGGCGAGCCTCGCTCAGGCCGTCCCGGTCGGCTATGTCGACGTGACCGAAGCGTTCGCCGACCACGGCGCCGGCAGCGCCGACCCGTGGCTCGGCCAGAACCCGGGCGACCCGATCACGTTCCTGCACCCGAACGCCGCCGGGTACGCCGCGTACACGAACGTTGTGCACGCCGCCTACCTCGTGGCGGTGGCGTCGTGAACGCGCGGCGCATTCTCGCCGGTGCAGCTGCGGCCGTCGTCATCACGGCCCTCGCACTGGCGGGTGCCGGTCCGGCGTTCGCCGCGAAGGGCGGCGGCAAGCCGGGCGGTGGTGGCGGCGGCTCGAAGGAGCTCGCGTACGTCGCGCTCGGCGACTCGTTCGCCTCCGGCCAGGGCGGTGGCAGCTACCTCGACACGAGCTGTTACCGGAGCAACAACAGCTACCCGAAGCGACTCGACGCGAGCCGCGCGTTGAAATTGACCGCCTTCCCCGCCTGCGGCGGGGCCTCCACCGTCGAGGCCCTCGTCGCGCAGGTTCCGGCGATCCCGGCCGGCACGCGACGCGTGACCCTGACCATCGGCGGCAACGACGTCGGCTTCGCCGCGGTGATGCAGAACTGCTTCGTGTTCGTCTCGACCACCGCCTGCGAAGCGGATCTCGCCGTCGCAGAGAGCATGGTGAGCGACGACACGATGTACGACCGGGTCGCCTCGCTCATCCAGGCCATCCGCGCGAAGGTCGGCGCCGAGGCGAAGATCGTCGTCGCGGGCTACCCCCAGCTCTTCCATCTGCCCTCGCAGTACGCGTACGCGGCACGCGTCAACACCGACACGAGTGCGTTGAACGACGAACTCGAAGCGGCCTCGGCTGCGAACGGCGCGACTTTCGTCGACGTGGAGGCGGCCTTCGCCGGGCACGGCATCGGCAGCCCATCGCCGTGGATCAACGCGTTCAGCATCTTCAACACCACGGCCGCGTTCCACCCGAACTCCACGGGCTACGCGAGCTACGCGACGCTCCTCGCGCCGGCGCTCCGCTGAAGAGCTGGCGATCTGCATGGGACGACGAAGGGCCCAGACCCCTGGATCCTGCCAAGACCCGGGCCCTTCTCGGCGCCGCCTGTGGCTCACCTGCACGCTCAGCACGACCGACGGGGGCAACTGCTCGGAAGAGGCGTGTGCCGGCGAGAGGATGCTCGCGCACGGGGGAATGCAGCCGGGTGGGCGTCGGGTCGAGACTGCCACCGCGAGATCGTGCCGGGCCGTGGAGCCGCGGATTCGACGGACGCGACAGCGACGCCGTAACGGGATCGACCCCCTCGAGCCGACCTCCAACGAAGAAGCCCGGAATCATGCAGTCTGCGTGGTTCCGGGCTTCGTGTCGGAGCCGCCTGTGGGAATCGAACCCACGACCTTCTCATTACGAGTGAGACGCTCTGCCGACTGAGCTAAGGCGGCGTGACGACCGGCGCGAGGCGCACCGACTGGCACGAGAGTCAATAGTAGCGGATGCACGAGGCCCCGGTTGACCACCGCCGCCGAGGTGCGGACGGCTCGCGGCGCCTGCCGCGAGGCATCCGCACCTCGATCAGCACTCGGGATCGCCCTCCGGTACCGTTCCCTCGATGAGGTACCCCTCGACGGCGTCGTCGACGCAGGAGTTCGATTTGTTGTACGCCGTGTGCCCCTCGCCCTCGTAGCTGACGAGTACGCCGCTCTCGAGCTGATCGGCGAGCGCGACCGCCCACTCGTACGGAGTCGCGGGGTCGCCCGTCGTGCCGACGACCATGATCGGCGCGGCGCCCTCGGCGTGGATCTCGGCCCGCTCGCGATCGGACTGGTAGGGCCAGTTGATGCAGCTCAGGTCTCCGTAGCCCATGTAGGGGCCGATCGTCGGGGCGGCCTCGGCGATCGCCGCCGCCGACTCGCGCATGACGGCCACGTCGGACTGGTAGGTGTAGTCGAGGCAGTTGATCGCCCGGAAGGCCTCGGTCGAGTTGTCGAGATACGTGCCGTCGGGGTTGCGCCCGTTGTAGCCGTCGGCGAAGGCGAGCGCGGGGTCGGCGTCACCGAACATCGTCGCCTCGAGCATGTCACTGAGGTAGGGCCAGGTGTCGGCGCTGTAGAGCGGGTAGATGATCGCGGTCAGAAGGGTGTTCGCACCCACCATGCGACCGTCGCTGCCGCGCAGGGGGCTCTGGTCGACCGAGGCGAGCAGGCGGCCGATCTCGTCGCGCGACTCGTCGACGGTGCCGTCGAATGGGCACTCGTCGGTGGAGAGGCAGTCGTCGAGGTACGCGTCGAGCGCACGTTCGAAGCCGACGGCCTGCGCCTTCGAGACCTCGAAGTCGCTCGCGGAGGGGTCGATCGCTCCATCGAGCACGAGCCGGCCGACCTTCTCGGGGTAGAGCCCGGCGTACGTCGCCCCGAGAAAGGTGCCGTACGAGAAGCCGAGGTAGTTCAGCTGCTCGTCGCCGAGGATCGCGCGCAGGAGGTCCATGTCGCGGGCGGCGCTCACGGTGTCGACGTTCGGGAGGAGCTCGCCGGTGTTCTCCGCGCACGCCGCCCCGAAGTCGGCCGCAGCGCTGCCCACGGCCTCGATCCACTCGTCACTGCCGCGCTCACCTGGCGCGATGTCGTAGAGGTAGTCGTCCATCTCGGCGGCGTCGTAACAGGCGACGGCCGAGGAGCGCCCAACCCCGCGGGGGTCGAATCCGACGATGTCGAAGCGCTCCTGCAGGGGCTCGCCGACGGCATAGTCGAGCGTGTCGAACACGAAGTCGTAGCCCGAGCCGCCAGGGCCTCCCGGGTTCACAAGCAGCGAACCGATCTTCTCCCCGCTCGCAACGTGCCGCACCACGGCGAGGTCGATCTCGCCCGCCGAGGGGTCGCTCCAGTCGAGCGGGGCCTTCGCGGTGGTGCAGCCCATGCCGTCGCCGCAGCGCTCCCACTCGAGGACCTGGGTGTAGAACGGCTCGAGCTCGGCCGAGACCTCTTCGCCGGTGGGGGTCGACACCGGCGCCGTCTGCTCGAAGAAGGAGGGCACGCAGGCGCTCAGCGCGAGCACGGCGGCGAGTGCCACGCCGATCGCCGCCGCGCGCCGGCCCCGCTGCATCCGCCCGTTCGACCCCTCAGCCTGCAATCGTCGGACGGTGCTGGGTGCGCTCATGCGGCTCCTCGTTCGTGGTCGGTGGTTCGGACTGCTGCGACGAGCATCGCCTCGAGCGCGAGGGCGGGCTGCACATTGCCCTCGATGCGGGTGCGGGCGACCTGGACGGCGTCGAGCGTGGCGAGCGTTCGTGCCGGCGTCGCCGCGGCGGCGGCCTGCTCGATGCCCGGCAGCAGCTCGCGATTGACGAGCGGCACCTCGGCGGCCAGCTGCACGAGCAGGATGTCGCGGTAGAGCGACGCGAGGTCGACGAGGATGCGGTCGATTCCGTCGCGGAGACTCCGTGTCGCCCGCCGCTTCTGGTCGTCTTCGAGCGCTTTGATCTGCGGACGGAGCGCCGGCGGCACCGCCTGCCCCGGGGCGATGCCGAGCGAGTGCAGCGCGTGCTCGCGCTCCTCCGCGTCGCGGAGTTCGGTGATCGCCTTCGCGTCGTCGCCGGCGATCTCGAGGTACCGCGCCGCGGTCATCACCGCGGTCGCCGTCGAGCGCACCCGCAGGGCGAGTTGGAGGGTCTCGGCACGGCGATCGCGCGCCTCGGAGTTGGTCGCGAGCCGGTGCGCCATGCCGATGTGGCTCTGCGCCTCGCGAGCGGCGCGTTCGGCGAGCTCGGCGTCGACGCCGTCGCGGCGCACCAGCAACCCGGCGACGTCGGCGACGCTCGGCACCTGGAGGCGCACCGAGCGCACCCGCGAGCGGATCGTCGGGATCAGGTCGGCCTCGCTCGGCGCGCAGAGGATCCAGACGGTGCGCTCGGGCGGCTCTTCGAGCTCCTTCAACAGGAAGTTCGAGGTCTGCTCGGTCATGCGGTCGGCGTCTTCGACGATGATCACGCGATGCCGGCCGATCGAGGGCGCGTAGTGCGAGCGTTTCACGATGTCGCGCACATCGTCGCGCTTGATGATCACGCCCTCGGTCGCGAGCACGTGCAGATCGGGGTGACTGCGCACGTCGACCTGGATGCGCGTGGTCTCGTCGCCGTCGGGATCACCCGAGATGAGCGCCGTCGCGAAGGCGTACGCGAGATTGGAGCGCCCCGAGCCGGGTGGGCCGGTCACGAGCCACGAATGCGTCATCTGCTGCGACGCACCGGCGGATGCCTCGCGGCCGCCGCCGCGCGCAGCCTCGGCCGCCGCCCGGAACACGGCGATCGCCGCGTCTTGACCGGTCAGTTCGCTCCACACGCTCACGGCTCCACGCTACCTTCCGCCGCCGACGACGGGCTCAGCGGTCGCCCAGGAGTGCGCCGACCCGCACGCGGATCGCGAGCGCGATCTCCTCGACCGGCAGCGCCGCATCGACGACGAGGAACCGCCCGGGCTCGGCCTCGGCGAGTCCGAGGTAGGCGGCGCGCACCCGGTCGTGGAACGCGGATGCCTCGGCCTCGAGCCGGTCGTAACGCGTGCGCGCCCCGTCGAGACGCCCCCGGGCGGCGGCGGCGTCGAGGTCGAGCAGCACGGTGAGGTCGGGCACGAGCCCCTCCGTCGCCCACTCGGAGAGCCCGCGCACCGCCGCCGGGTCGAGCACCCGCCCGGCGCCCTGATAGGCCACCGAGGAGTCGATGTAGCGATCCTGGAGGACGACGTCGCCGCGTTCGAGTGCCGGCCGCACGACCGTCGCGACGTGATGCGCACGGTCGGCCGCGTAGAGCAGGGCCTCGGCGCGCGGCGCGATGTCGCCGCGGTGGTGCAGGACGATCTCGCGCACCTCGACGCCGACCTCGGTACCGCCCGGCTCGCGGGTGCGCACGACCGTGCGCCCCTGCCCGGTCAGCCACTCGCCGAGCAGTTCGGCCTGCGTGGTCTTGCCCGAGCCGTCGCCCCCCTCGAGGGTGATGAACAGCCCCGAACCGCTCACTTCTTCGACGCCGCCTTCTTCGCGGCCGGCTTCTTGGCCGGCGCCTTCTTGCGCGGTGCGGCCGGGCCCTTGTCTCGCTTGATCTGCAGCAGTTCGACGGCACGCTCGAAGGTGATGTCCTCGACCGACTCGGCGCGCGGGATCGTCGCGTTCGTCGTGCCGTCGGTGACGTACGGTCCGAAGCGGCCGTCCTTCACCTTGATCGGCTTGCCGCTCACCGGGTCGTTGTCGAACTCCTTCAACGCGCTCGACGCGCGACGGGCGCCGTACTTCGGCTGCGCGAACAGCTCGAGGGCGCCGGTCAGATCGAGGTCGAAGATCGCGTCTTCGCTGGGCAGGGTGCGCGTATCGGCGTCCTTCTTGAGGTACGGGCCGTAGCGGCCGTTCTGCGCGGTGATCGCGACGCCCGACTCGGGGTCGGCGCCGACGACGCGGGGCAGATCGAGCAGCTTCAAGGCCGTCTCGAGATCGATCTCCTCGAGGTGCATGCTCTTGAACAGCGACGCGGTGCGGGGCTTCGGCGCGGCGGACTTCTTCGCTCCGCGCTTCGGCTTCGCAGCCGCCTCGACCACCTCGCCGGTCGCGGGGTCGACGGTCGCCTCAGCCGGCGCGGCCGCCTCGGGCTCGAGTTCGGTGACGTACGGCCCGAAGCGGCCGTCCTTCGCGACGACCTGCTTGCCGTTCTCGGGGTTCACGCCGAGCACGCGGTCACCCTGTACGGGCGCCTCGATCAGTTCGCGTGCCTTCGCCTCGGTGAGTTCGTCGGGCGCGAGCCCTTCGGGCAGGTTCACCCGGCGCGGCGTCGGCTCACCCGTCGCCGAGGGCGCGGCCTCGGGGTCGACCGTCTCGAGGTACGGGCCGTACTTGCCGATGCGCAGCGTGATGTCGGGCGCGATCACGACCGAGTTGATCTCGCGCGCGTCGATCTCGCCGAGGTTGTCGACGACCTGACGGAGCCCGCGGTGCTTGTCGGAGCCGAAGTAGAAGCTCGAGAGCCAGTCGACCCGGTCGGCCTCGCCTGCGGCGATGTGGTCGAGGTCATCCTCCATCTCGGCCGTGAAGTCGTACTCGACGAGGTCGCCGAAGTGCTCCTCGAGGAGGCGCACGACCGAGAACGCGATCCAGCTCGGTACGAGCGCCTGGCCGCGCTGGGTGACGTATCCGCGGTCGATGATCGTCGAGATGATCGAGGCGAACGTCGAGGGTCGACCGATGCCGAGCTCCTCGAGTCGCTTGACGAGGCTCGCCTCGGTGTAGCGCGGCGGAGGGCTCGTCTCGTGACCCTTGGCCTCGAGCAGGTCGAGCGTCAACTGCTGCCCCTCGGCCAGCTGCGGGAGCTTGGCGTCGCCCGAGGCGTCGTCGCGGTTGCGCTCCTCGTCGCGGCCCTCTTCATAGGCCGCGAGGAACCCGCGGAAGGTGATGACGGTGCCGCTCGCGGTGAACTCGGCGATGGTGCCGCCGACCTTCGTCGTCGGCGCGGCCGGAGCCGGGGCATCCGTCTTCGTCGGGCCGACCTCGATCGTGACCGTCGCCGTCTGCCCCTTCGCATCGGCCATCTGCGAGGCGACCGTGCGCTTCCAAATGAGGTCGTAGAGGTCGAACTCGCGCCCGCGCAGTGCGCTCTGAAGGGAGGCAGGGGTGCGGAAGACCTCGCCAGAGGGGCGGATCGCCTCGTGCGCCTCCTGCGCGTTCTTCGACTTGCCCGCGTAGACGCGGGGCTTGTCGGGCACCGAGTCGGCGCCGTAGAGCGACGTCGCCTGCGCGCGCGCCGCCGAGATCGCCTGCTGCGACAACGAGTTCGAGTCGGTGCGCATATAGGTGATGTAGCCGTTCTCGTAGAGCGACTGCGCCACGCGCATCGTGTCCTTCGCCGAGAGCCGCAGCTTGCGCGCGGCCTCCTGCTGGAGTGTCGAGGTGGTGAACGGGGCAGCCGGCCGGCGCGAGTACGGCCTTGTCTCGAGCTTCGAGACGCGACGGGCGACGGTGTCGTCGCGGAGCGCCGAGGCCAGCGCGTCGGCGGTCGTCTCGTCGATGACGACGGCCTTCGAGGTGAGCGTTCCGGAGTCGTCGAAGTCGCGGCCGGTCGCGATGCGCTCACCGCCGACACGCACGAGCTTCGCGTCGAACGCGCTGCCCGGGGCATCCGTGGCGAAGGTGCCGATCAGGTCCCAGTAGCCGGCCGCGACGAAGGCGAGCCGCTCGCGTTCGCGGTCGACGACGAGCCGCGTGGCGGCCGACTGGACGCGGCCCGCTGAGAGGCCAGGGCCGACCTTGCGCCAGAGCACCGGCGAGACCTCGTAGCCGTAGAGGCGATCGAGGATGCGGCGGGTCTCCTGGGCGTCGACGAGCGCGGTGTCGAGCTCGCGGGTGTTGTCCTTCGCCTTCTGGATGGCGTCCTTCGTGATCTCGTGGAAGACCATGCGGCGCACGGGGACCTTGGGCTTCAGCTCCTGGAGGAGGTGCCACGCGATGGCCTCGCCCTCGCGGTCCTCATCGGTGGCGAGCAGGAGTTCATCGGCGTTCTTCAGGGCGCGCTTGAGTTCGGCGACCGTCTTCTTCTTGGAGTCGGAGACGACGTAGTACGGCTCGAAGCCGTTGTCGACGTCGACCGAGAACTTGCCGAGCGGGCCCTTCTTGAGCTCGGCGGGCAGGTTCTTGGGCTCGATGAGATCGCGGATGTGACCGACCGAGCTCAGCACCTCGTACCCCTCGCCCAAGTACTGGGCGATGGACTTCATCTTGGTCGGCGACTCCACGATGACCAACTTCTTCGCGCCTGACACCAGACTCCTTCTGACAGCTCGAATGAGACGAGAACGCACAATGTATGCCGCGCCCCCGAGCGGTGTGCCATGTCCGGCGGAACGCTCCGCCGACAGCCACACGATACACACCCTGACCGGAAGAGCGCCCACTCCACCGCGTCCATACGGCGAGGAGCGACTCGCCGCGACCCTCTTGCGCATCCGCAGGCCGGGAGGAGAATGGCGGCATGGACACGTCATCTCACGGCTCGTACACGGCCAAGCTGATCGACGGGCCGCTCGAAGGCAAGACCGTCGCGACGGCCTTCCTCGATTCCGGCGACCCCAGGCCGCGCCTCGAGCTCAACACCGATGCGGGAAAGCACTACGTCTACTCCCGATCGGCCGGGCTCGAGTTCGAGACGCCCGATGATCCCCGCCCGTCGGCGGTCGAGTACCGATTCATCGAGACCGTCTTCGACTGACTCGACGCGGCGCGACCACGGGCGTACGCGTCCCGCCGCGCTGGGAGGTCAGCCCGACCAGCCGGGCGGTCCGGCGCGCGCCGTCGCCGCCAGCGTGAAGCCGAGCACCACGGTGCGCACCGCCACCGTGGCGGCCGGCCCGTCGAGCTCGCACGACACGAGGTCGGCGCCGTTCCGCTGCGCGAGCGCCGAGGCGAGGGCGCAGGGCACCCCTGGCACGGCGCCGCTCGACGCGTCGGCGGCCGCGAGCGCGGCGGCGTCGGCCGCATTCGCGGCCCGCTGAGACCCGACGAACGCCCCGAGCACCGGCACGACGAGCGCCGTGAGCCCGAGGATCGCCCCGACGAGCCCCAGTGCGACGACGGAGGCGGCGCCACGATCCGCAGCAGGGCCGGCAGCGGGGCCGGCAACGCGGCCGGCAGCCTGGCCGGCAACGCGGCCGGCAGTCTGGCCGGCAGTCAGACTGCCGGCCAGACCGCCGCCGCCCGGGCTGCCCGCCAGGCGGCCGCCCGGCCGACTCATCGACCACCCCCGACGGCGCAGGACTCCGCGCTCAGCCGCACGGCCGCAAGCATCCCTGCGCCCGAGGCGGTGAGCCGAGCGCAGACGAACTCTCCTTCCTCCGCGACCTCGAGCGCTGCGGCCCCCGCGACTCGCACGGCGATCGCCTGCGCCGTGGCGCTCGACTCGCCCCGCCCGAGCGCCCGGGCCGCGTCGGCGGCGGCGTCGGTGAGCCGAACCTGCTGGGCGGCGAGCTGCACCGAGGCGAGGCATCCGGCGAGCACGAGCGCGACCGCCGGCAGCGCGACGGCGAACTCCGCCGTCACGCTGCCCCGCTCCCGGTCACCCCACCGTGAGCGCATTCCGCACGAGATCGGTGAGGATGCCGCGTACCTCGTCGCCGCGGAGGATGACGACGAGCAGGCCCGCGAAACCGACCGCCGCCATGGTCGCGACCGCGTACTCTGCGGTGGCGGCCCCGCGCTCCCCGGCGAGGCGGAGGAGGAGACGGCGGGCCGTTGACCGCCGCGAGGCAGGCTCGACGTCGCGGGGCGGCGGTGCGACGCTCGATGCGACGTTGCCCGATCGCGCTCGCTCGTCGACGTGGTCATCGGAGTTCTGCATGGGGTTCCCTTCTGTAGCGCCGGTGGTCCGGCGGATGGTCGGCACGAGTCCTGGGCCGTCACGCCGCACCGCCGAGGGTGCCCGTGACGACGGAGATCATGAGCGGCGCGACCCCGAGCAGCACGAACGCCGGCAGCACGCAGAGGCCGAGCGGCAGCATGAGTCGCACGCCGAGCGCGGCCGCCCTCGCGGCCCCCGCCGAGCGCGCTGCCCGGCGCACCCGGAACGCCTCGGCCCGGAGCAGCTCGGCGACCGGTGCACCCGCCCGGGCCGCGAGTGCGACGACCTCGTCGACGGTGCGGCCGTCGTCCGAGTGCGGCACGTGGGTGCGCATGGTCTCGCGGGTGAGCGCCCTGGCCCGATCGATCGAGGCACCGCTCGACATCGCGATCGCGAGCAGTTCGAGCTCGAGCCCGGCGTCGGCTCGCGAGAGCGAGGCGGTGCGTGCGAGCCGACGGTTCCACCGCGATCCGCCCCACAGCAACAATGCGCCGAGCACGAGACAGGCGATGCCGATCGGGTTGCCGATGAGCACGCCGATGGTGTCGAAGCCGAGCGTCGCACCGAACGCCACCGCGATCAGGGGAAGCGCGGTCACGAGCCGCGCGCTCGCAGCGGGGCCCGCGAGCGCCGTGCCGACGTCGCGACGGAGCTGCGCCTCGTCGCGCAGCACGACGGCGAGGCTCCGCAGGCTCGCTGCGAGCGGCGCGCCCGACTCGGCGGCGACCGACCAGGCTGCAGCGAGCACGGGCCAGGCGAGGGATGCCTCGGGGTGGGCCGCGCGCGCGACGGCGATCGCCGCCGCGACCGGCTCTCCCTGCGACGCCGCCTCGGCGGCCGCGGAGAGCACCCGTTCGTCGCCCGTGACGACGGCGGCGACCTGGCCGGCCGCACCGCGCACCCCACCGGCACCGCCTCCGGACCCGGGCCCCGGCCCGTTCTTGGCCGACACGTGACGCCAGGCGCTCGATGCCGGAACCCCCGCCGCGAGGAGCACCGCCAGCCGCTCGCTGATCGACGCGATCGCATCGATGCCCGCACCCGGGTCGGCCGCGCGACGGCGCAGGAGCTTCGTCAGCGCGGTCACAGCGGCTCCACCCCGAGCCGATCACCGTGCACGGCGAATCTGCCGATCTGGGCGAGCCGCCGGCATCCGTCGACGCGTTCGAGGTGCAGTACCAGGTCGAAGGCACTCGCCGTCTGCCTCGCCACGGCGTCGGGCGAGAGCCCGGCGGTCGCGCCGAGCGCCTCGAGTCGCGCGGGAACATCGGCGAGCGAGTTGGCGTGAAGGGTTCCGGCTCCGCCGTCGTGGCCGGTGTTGAGTGCCGCGAGGAGTTCGCGCAGTTCGGCGCCGCGGCACTCGCCGACCACGAGCCGATCAGGGCGCATGCGCAGCGCCTCGCGAAGCAGGGCGTCGAGGCCGATGCGCCCGCTGCCCTCGAGGTTCGCCTGTCGCGCCTCGAGCGAGACGACGTGCGGGTGCGCGAGCTGGAGTTCTGCGACGTCCTCGATGACGACGATCCGCTCGTGCTCGGGCGCACCGCTCAGCATCGCCGCGAGCATCGTCGTCTTGCCGGTGCCCCCTGCACCGGTCACGAGGACGTTCCGGCGTTCGCGCACCGCGAGCTCGAGGAGCTCGCGCTGCACCGCGTCGAGCATGCCGGTGCCCGCGAGCTCGGCGAGCGAACGGCCGGCCGCCCTCGGGATGCGCACCGAGATGAGCGTGCCCCCGGTCGAGACGGGCGGAAGCACCACGTGCACGCGGATGCCGAGCCCGAGCCGGACGTCGACGGTCGGGGTAGCCTCGTCGACATGGCGCCCGCCGCGGGCGATGAGTTTCACGGCGAGCGCGCGCACCTCGGGCTCCTCCGCCGTCCAACCGGGTTCACGGCGGGCCCCGTCGCCCCGATCGACCCAAAGCCCGGCGCCTCCGTTGACGAACAGGTCGGTGACCGGCCCGTCGGCGGCGAAGGGTGCGAGTGCGCCGAGCGCGTCGAGGTCGAGGCGGGATTGCGCCGCGTGCGTCGCCGCCCACGCCGCCGCGAGCCCCGGGCCGGGCACGGGCTCAGGCTGAGGCCCGGGCTCGGGCTCGAAGCCGGTGAGGATCTCGGCGAACCGGTCATCGGTCGCGACCACCGACGGCACCGGCTGCGATGGCGCGGCCCGAATCATCGACGAAAGACTCGACGCGGCGTGTTCAGACGTCTGCCAGGAGGGCGTCGCCACGAATGGGATGGACATGCGGCGAGCGTACGGAGCGAGGTGAGCCCCGAGGCATCCACTCGACGATGCACAAGAAGAAGTCCTCCTCCACGTCGTTGTGGAGGAGGACTCGACCCGCACCCGCGTGAGGTGCTGTTGACGAAAAAGGGGGCGGCACCCATTGGGGGGAACAGGTGCCGCCTCGGCAGCGCAAGGATTGGGGGGAATCGCGAGCGCTGCAGGCCTCGAAACGAGTGTTCGGGCGGTATTCAGTGTAGGGCTTCAAATTGAATGCGCAAGTATTTTTGTCCTCATTTGTGCGGACACACAGATTTCCTTGCGCAAAGGCACAGTAATACCTCCGAGGCCGTGCGCGGAAGAGCAAACGGACGATGTGTTTCGCCGCTCGTCCGACGCATCCGTGAGCGCGGGGTAGGGTGCTGCTTGGGGCAGGCGACCCAACCGATGAAACAGATCGCGAAGGAGCGACCGGAGAACCATGACCGTTCAGATCGATCACGCACTCGAGGAGATCAGGCGCTTCCGTCCGAGCCCCGAGTTCGCCGCCCAAGCCGTCGCCGGTGAAGAGCTCTACGAGTCGGCGCGCGCCGACCGCCTCGGCTTCTGGGCCGAGCAGGCGCGAGAGCTCGTCACCTGGCAGAAGCCGTTCACCCGCACCCTCGACTGGTCGAACCCGCCGTTCGCGAAGTGGTTCGACGACGGCGAACTCAACGTCGCTGAGAACTGCCTCGACCGCCACGTCGAGGCGGGCCTCGGCGACCGCGTCGCCATCCACTTCGAAGGCGAACCCGGCGACAGCCGCGACATCACCTACGCCGAACTCACCGATGAGGTCAAGCGCGCCGCGAACGTGCTCGAGGGCCTCGGCGTCGGCGAGGGCGACCGGGTCGCCATCTACCTGCCCATGATTCCCGAGGCGATCGTCTCGATGCTCGCCGTCGCGCGCATCGGCGCCATCCACTCGGTCGTCTTCGGCGGGTTCAGCTCAGACAGCCTCGCCTCGCGCATCGACGACGCCGAGGCGAAGCTCGTGATCACCGCCGACGGCGGTTACCGCAAGGGTCGCGTGTTCCCGCTGAAGCCGACGGTCGACGAGGCGATCGCGAAGTCCGCCGGGTCGATCGAGAACGTCCTCGTCGTGCGCCGCACCGGCAACGAGGTCGACCTCATCGACGGCCGCGACCACTGGTGGCACGACACCGTGGCCGAGGCATCCGCATCGCACGATGCCCGCGCCTTCAACGCCGAGCACCCGCTGTTCATCCTCTACACGAGCGGCACCACCGGCAAGCCGAAGGGCGTCGTGCACTCGAGCGGCGGCTACCTCACCCAGGCCGCGTTCACCCACAAGAACGTCTTCGACCTCCATCCCGAGACCGACGTCTACTGGTGCACCGCCGATGTGGGCTGGATCACGGGCCACTCGTACGTCGTCTACGGTCCCCTCGCCAACGCGGCGACGCAGGTTCTCTACGAGGGCACTCCCGACACCCCTCACCCCGGCCGCTGGTGGGAGATCGTCGAGAAGTACAAGGTCTCGATCCTCTACACCGCGCCGACGGCGATCCGCTCGTTCATGAAGCTCGGCCGGCAGATCCCGCAGCAATTCAACCTGCGCTCGCTGCGCCTGCTCGGCTCGGTCGGCGAGCCGATCAACCCCGAGGCGTGGATCTGGTACCGCCACGTCATCGGCGGCGGGTCCATCCCCGTCGTCGACACGTGGTGGCAGACGGAGACCGGCGCGATCATGATCTCGGCACTGCCCGGGGTCACCGACCTGAAGCCGGGTTCGGCGCAGGTGCCGGTGCCGGGCGTCTCCATCGACATCCTCAGCGACGACGGCGCCCCCGTCGAGGGCGAAGACGGCGGGCTCCTCGTCGTCACGGAGCCTTGGCCGTCGATGCTGCGCGGCATCTGGGGCGATCCCGAGCGTTTCAAAGAGACGTACTGGGAGAAGTTCGGCGACAAGTACTTCGCCGGCGACGGCGCCCGCCGCGACGAGGACGGCGACATCTGGCTGCTCGGACGGGTCGACGACGTGATGAACGTGTCGGGCCACCGGCTCTCGACCGCCGAGATCGAGTCGTCGCTCGTCGCCCACCCGTGGACGGCCGAGGCCGCCGTCGTCGGCGCAGCCGACGAGACCACAGGTCAGGCGGTCGTCGCCTTCGTCATCCTGAAGGAGAGCCAGGTCGAGGCCGCGGCAGCCGACCTGCCTGCGGCATCCGAAGAGCTGCGCAAGCACGTCGCGACCCAGATCGGCGCCATCGCCCGACCCCGTCAGGTGTTCATCGTCAACGAGTTGCCGAAGACGCGCTCGGGCAAGATCATGCGGCGCCTGCTGCGCGACCTCGCCGAGGGCCGCCAGATCGGCGACACGACGACCCTGGCCGACACCTCGATCATGCAGATCATCAGCGAGCAGGTGAAGTAGCCGCTTCGCGTTGCCGCCCTCCTCGGGTTTACAGGACATCGCGCGGTTTGCAGGACGCCCTGGCGTCGGAGTGTCCTGCAAACACGCGAATGTCCTGTAAACGCGGGGGTGACCGAAGCGCGGCGGGGAGGCTGCGGCTGCGGCTGAGAACAGGGATGCCTCGGCGGAATCGATTCCGCCGAGGCATCCCCGCTCGTGCAGCCGCGTTCACCAGAGGTGACGACCCTGCGCGATCAGGCTGAGCACGGTCGACTCGACCGTCGGCCAGTCGTATTCGACCTGGTCAGAGCCGTACCGCAGGACGATGTAGCCGCGGCGCACGAGTCGCTCGTCTTCGCGAAGGTCTTTGGTGCGCTGTGCTCTCCCGCTGTGCGGACCGAAACCGTCGAACTGGATACGGAGCGGTCGCCGATCTCGCGCCCAGCTGGGCGGCTCGAACACCAGCCGCGACGCGTGTCGGCCCGCACTCACGTGCAGCCCCGGGGTGGTGAACTCCCAGATTCCGTGCACTGCCGCCGCAGACACGCACCCGAGCGCCGCACCGACCTGCAACGCGCGCTCGAGCGCGGGGTTGCAGTCGATCGCCGCGATCCAGTCCCGGCGAATGGCGCGCACGCGCCCCGCCGCGACCGCCTGCTTCACGTGCAGCGCGCTCACCCCGGCTTCGCGGAGCGTTCGCCGGTGGGCGGCCTTGAGCGGCCCGAGCGCGGCTTCGACAGACATCATCCTTCGAGGATGCCGCGGCCGGACCGTTCGACGACGCGGGAGGCCTCCCGTGTGGGAAGGATCACCGATTCGCACGCTGTCGAAGACGAGTCACCCCGCCGTGCGCCGAACGCCCCGCGCCCGCGCCCCCGCCACGCCCCCGCGCCGCCCCCGCCGCGAGTTGACAGGACATCAGCGTGTTTACAGGACACTTCAGGGCAGGGTCGTCCTGTAAACGCGCCGATGTCCTGTAAACCCGGAGGAGGCCGAGGAGGAGGCCGAGGAGGAGGAGGAAGGTACGAGGGTCAGGCGAACTCGACGATGAGCTCGAGCTCGACCGGCGAGTCGAGCGGCAGCACGGCGACGCCGACGGCCGAGCGCGCGTGGCGACCGGCCTCGCCGAAGATCTCGCCGAGCACCTCGGAGGCCCCGTTGATGACCCCCGGCTGACCGGTGAACCCCGGGTCGCTGGCCACGAAGCCGACGAGCTTCACGATGCGCGTGACACGATCGAGCGATCCGATCTCGGCGCGCACCGCGGCGAGGGCGTTGAGCACGCAGGTGCGGGCGTAACCCTTCGCGTCGTCGGCCGGCACGAGCCCGTGGCCGTCGCCGACCTTGCCGGTCGCCGGCAGCGCGCCCGCGGTGAACGGCAGCTGGCCCGAGGTGTGCACGTACGGGCCGGTGACGACGGCGGGCACGTAGGCTGCGACGGGAGGCGCGACGTCGGGCAGCTCGATGCCGAGCTCGGCGAGCCGTGCTTCGAACGCGGCCATCAGGCGCGACCCTCGCCCTCGAACTGCTTCGCGGCCTGCGCGGCCGCTGCGGCACCGGCCGACGCCGCCGCCGAGTCCTCGCCGCCCTTGGGGCGTTTCAGGTAGGCGACGAGGCCGCCCTCGGGGCCCTGCACGATCTGCACGAGCTCCCAGCCCTCGGACCCCCAGTTGTTGAGGATCGCGGCGGTGTTGTGGATGAGCAGCGGGGTGGTGATGTACTCCCAGGCCGGCATGTGGGCTCCCTCGGTGGATGTCTCGTGCAGGATGCGTGCGGAATCGCGGTTCGCGGCGTGTCGCCTCCGGATGCGACGCCCAGCGCACATATCGGGATTTGCCAGCCTTCTCCGTTACGCTCCACTATATGTCTGCCCAAAAACGTACGATGAGCGACGTCGGCACCGGAATCCTCGGGTTCGTCGGCATGAGCGCTCTCGCCGGCGTCCTCGTGACCGCCGCGGTGACCCCGGCCCTCGCCGTGACCGGCATGGCGGCCAACAACAGCATCACGATGTTCGAGAACCTGCCCGGGTACCTCGAGATCGGCGAGTTGGCGCAGAAGTCGACGATCTACGCGGTCAAGGCCGACGGCAAGCCCTCGGCCATGGCCCACTTCTACGACGACAACCGCGAAGAAGTCGCGTTCGAGTACATCTCGCAGTACCTGAAGGACGCCGCGGTCGCCGGTGAGGACCCGCGGTTCTACGACCACGGCGGCATCGACATCGCGGGCACCGTGCGTGGCGCGGTGACCACGGTGACCGGCGGCGGCACCCAGGGCGGGTCGTCGATCACGCAGCAGTACGTCAAGAACGTGCTCGTCGCGAACGACATGTCGAAGGCGACGACCGATGAAGAGCGCATTGCGGCGTGGAACAAGCACACGGAGACCTCGGTCGACCGCAAGCTCAAGGAGATGCGGTACGCGATCAGCGTCGAGAAGGAGTACTCGAAGGATGTGATCCTCGGCGGCTACCTGAACATCGCGGGCTTCGGCGGCCAGATCTACGGCGTGCAGACCGCCGCCTCGTATTACTTCCACACCAACGCGAAGGACCTCTCGCTCGCGCAGGCCGCGAGCCTCATCGCGATCGTGAACAGTCCTGAGGAGTTCCGCCTCGACTACCCCGACGACGAGCTCAACGGCGCGGCCACGGTCGTCGACGGTGAGACCGTGCCGTATGCGCGCAACAAGGAGCGCCGCGACTACATCCTCGGCAAGATGCTCGAGGAGAAGAAGATCACGCAAGAGGAGCACGACGCGGCCGTCGCCGAGCCGGTCGCTCCCAAGATCACCGAACCGTCGAGCGGCTGCCAGGCCTCGAAGGTGTACGCGTACTTCTGCGACTACGTCACGTGGGAGATCAAGAACAAGATGGACAACCCCGAGACCGAGGAGAACGAGGGCGCTCGCATGCTCGAGCGCGGCGGGCTCGACATCTACACGACGATCGACATGGACATGCAGGCCGAGGCCTACAGTGCGGTGCACGACAATGTTCCCGCCTCGGCCGAGGGCATCGACGTCGGCGGCTCGGCCGTGTCGGTGCAGGTCGACACGGGGCGCATCCTCGCGATGGCGCAGAACACGACCTACAACGTCGACCCCGAGGTCACGGGCGACGGCTACGACGCCGTCAACTACAACGCCGACATCGACTACGGCGGCTCGAGCGGCTTCCAGCCCGGCTCGACCTACAAGGTGTTCACCCTCGCCGAGTGGCTGAAAGAGGGGCACGCGCTCAACGAGGGCGTCGACGCCCGCCGCCGCGAAGCCTGGGGTGACTTCAAGAACAGCTGCCAGGGCACCATGACCGACAACGGCGAATGGGAGAACCCCAAGAACGACGGCGGCGAGCAGGGCGGCTACTGGACGGCCGTGCAGAACACCGTGAACTCTTACAACACGGGCTTCATCGCGATGGCGAAGCAGATCGACCTGTGCGGCATCACGAAGACCGCCGAGTCGCTCGGCGTGCACCGCGCCGACAACACGCCGCTGCTCCAGTTCCCCTCGACGATCCTCGGCACCAACGAGATCGCCCCGATCTCGATGGCCACGGCATTCGCGGGCATCGCGAACCAGGGCAAGGCATGCACGCCGATCGCGATCGACCGCATCACCGACGGCAACGGCGATGAGCGCGAGGTGCCGAAGTCGGAGTGCACCCAGGGCCTCACCCCCGAGGTCGCCGCGGCGACCGCCTATGCGATGCAGAAGGTGATGAGCGAGGGCACCGGCACCTCGTCGTCGCCGTACGTCGACCCGTGGTACCCGATGATCGGCAAGACCGGAACAAGCGACAACAACGAAGCCACTTGGATGAGCGGTGCGACGACGAAGGTTGCGACGGTCGTCGGCGTGTACAACGCGACCGGGCACGTCAACCTGCGTGACACCTATTTCGACGCCGGGCAGGCGGCCACCCTGCGCCACAACATCTGGCCGCGGATCATGTCGGTCGCGAATGCGAAGTACGGCGGCGGCGACTTCCCCGACCCGAAGTCGTCGTACCTGAACGCGCCGCAGGTCGCCGTGCCGAACGTGCTCGGTCTCTCGCCCGAAGCCGCCCAGAAGGCGCTCCAGGCGGCCGGCTTCGGCTGGACCATGGACGGCGAGGTCGATGCGGCGCAGCCGAAGGGCACGATCGGCGCCCAGAGCCCGTCGGGCACCGCCGGTCGCGGCGCCATCATCTCGCTGAAGACGAGCCGCGGCAACCTGAGCGGCGTACCCGACGTGACCGGCATGCAGGCCGACGTGGCCGAGGCGACGCTCGGCGCAGCCGGGTTCCGCGTCGACCGCGAGGAGGAAGACACGGACGACGAGAGCAAGAACGGCCTCGTCATCTCGCAGTCGCCCGGCGCGGGTGAGAATGCGAAGCCCGGTCAGAAGGTGACGATCGTCATCGGCCGCTACACCGGAGGCGGCGACGGCGGCGACGGCGATGGCAAGCCCGGCACCGACGGCAACAGTCCGGGCAACGATTGAGCATGCGTCTGACGCCCGTCGCGCGGATCGCCCTGGCGATCGGCGCGGCGGGCGTCGCCGCGTTCGCCTGGGGTTCGCTCGTCGAGCGGACCCGCTGGACGCTTCGCCGTGCCGAGGTGCCGGTGCTGCCGGCGGGCGCCGAGCCGATCCGCATCCTGCACCTCTCCGACCTGCACATGGCGCCGTGGCAGCGCGACAAGCAGGAGTGGGTGCGCGAGCTCGCCCTGCTCGAGCCCGACCTCATCGTCGACACGGGCGACAACCTCGGCCATGAGCGCGGCCTCGAGGGTATCCGCCGCGCATTCGAGCCGTTCGCGGGCATCCCCGGTGTCTTCGTCAACGGCTCGAACGACTACTTCGGACCCACCCCGAAGAACCCGTTCGCGTACTTCGCCGGCCCATCGCGTCTCCGCCGAACGGCGAAGCGGCTCGACATCGAGGCGCTGCACGGGTTCTTCGCCCAGCTCGGCTGGCAGGACCTCGACAACACCGCCGCCGCCCTCGACCTCCGCGGCACGCACTTCGAGTTCTTCGGCGTCGACGACCCTCACAAGGGCTACGACCGACTCGACCTCATCGCCGGAGCGATCGACGAGCTCCGCGCCGACGACCCGCTCGGCGACGAGAGCTGGCTCGACGAGACCCCGCAGCGCACGACGCGGCCGACCGTGACCATCGGCGTCGCGCACGCGCCGTATCAGCGCGTGCTCAACTCCTTCGTGAACCACGGCGCCCAGCTGATCTTCGCCGGGCACACGCACGGCGGCCAGGTCTGCGTGCCCGGGTACGGTGCGCTGGTCACGAACTGCGACATCCCCCGCAGGCAGGTGAAGGGGCTCAGCGTCTGGCGTCACGGCCTGCGGTCGGCGTTCCTCAACGTCTCCGCCGGTCTCGGCACCTCGATCTTCGCGCCCGTCCGCTTCGCGTGCCCGCCCGAGGCGACGCTCATCACACTGGTTCCCGCCGAGTAATAGGGCATCGGATGTCTCGGCGCGGATCCCGCGCGACGGGCGGCGCCCGAACTGGTCAGCGCGAGCAGAATTATCGGCTATCCTTGTGGAGGCCCTGACGGGCCACCGGGGTGTGGCGCAGCTTGGTAGCGCGCGTCGTTCGGGACGACGAGGTCGCAGGTTCAAATCCTGTCACCCCGACCGGTGAGAAACCCCCTCCGCGAGGAGGGGGTTTCGTCGTTCTCCAGGAGCCTAGGGCCGCCCGATCCCCCGGTACTCCCAGCCCGCCGCCCGCCAGGCCGCGGCGTCGAGCACGTTGCGCCCGTCGATGATGCGACGTCCGGCGACGAGGCGGGCGGTCTCCACCGGGTCGAGTGCGCGGTACTCGCGCCACTCGGTGACGAGTACGACGAGGTCGGCGCCGCGCAGTGCCTCGCCGGTCGAGGTCACGTAGTCGAGCTGGGGATGCCGGACCCGCGCGTTGTCGATGCCCTCGGGGTCGGTCGCGACGACGTCGGCGCCGAGGCCCTTGAGCTGCACGGCGACGTCGAGCGCGGGCGAGTCGCGCACGTCGTCGGATTCGGGCTTGAACGTGACGCCGAGCACGGCGATGCGCTTGCGGTGCGCACTGCCGTCGAGCGCGGCGACGGCGAGGTCGACCGCACGCTGCCGTTGGCGCAGGTTGATGGCGTCGACCTCGCGGAGGAATCCGAGCGCCTCGCCGCGGCCGAGTTCTTCTGCGCGAGCGGTGAAGGCGCGGATGTCCTTCGGCAGGCATCCCCCGCCGAACCCGACCCCGGCGTTGAGGAAGCGCCGGCCGATTCGGGCGTCGTGCCCGATGGCGTCGGCGAGCGCGGTGACATCGGCGCCCGAGGCATCCGCGATCTCGCTCATCGCGTTGATGAAGCTGATCTTCGTGGCCAGGAAGGCGTTCGCGGCGACCTTGACGAGCTCGGCGGTCGCATAGTCGGTGATGATACGCGGTGTGCCCGCCTCGATCGCGGCGCGGTACACCTGGTCGAGCACGGATGCCGCGTGGTCGTCGCCGACCCCGTACACGAGCCGGTCGGGCTCGAGCGTGTCGCGCACGGCGTAGCCCTCACGGAGGAACTCGGGGTTCCAGGCGAGCGAGGCGTGCGGCGCCGCGTCGGCGAGCCGCGCTGCGAGCCGTGACGCCGTGCCGACGGGTACGGTGCTCTTGCCGACGACGAGCGCACCGTCGGCGAGGTGGGGCACGACGGCGTCGAAGGCCGCGTCGACGAAGCGCAGATCCGCGGCGTTGCTGCCCGTAGCCTGCGGCGTGCCGACGGCGAGGAAGTGCACTTCGGCTTCGGCCGCGTCGGCGATCTCGGTCGAGAACCGCAGCCGCCCCGTCGCCGTCGCCGAGCGGAGGATCTCGGCGAGGCCCGGCTCGAAGAACGGGGGCCGCGCGGCCGCGAGCTCGGCGATCTTCGCCTCGTCGACGTCGATGCCGATGACGTGGTGCCCGAGTTCGGCCATCGCCGAGGCGTGCACGGCGCCGAGGTAGCCGCAGCCGATCACCGAGATGCGCATTTCGGGTCCTTTCGAGATGAGGCATCCCATTCTCGCGCATGCGCCTCGACGCACGTCTCCTGAACGGCTTCGGCACCCGCCCGGGCGGGGCCGTGGAGGTCGGACGACGTCATGTGCGCGCACCTGTGCTAGGTGGTTGCTAGTTTGAGTGCCGACCCGAATCGAAAGGTGCTCGATGTCCACAATCCCCTCTCGCACACTCTTGGCCGTCGTCACGGCCTTCGGCGTGTGTCTGACCGCGATCGCCGCCCCTGCTGCGGCGCTTGCGGAGCCGCTCACGCCGAGTTCCGTCGGCGTCTCCGAAGTGTCCGCCGGGAGCGGGTTCGTCGTCGATGACGCACCCGTCGCCGAGACGCCCGAGATGGGCGAGTACGCGGCCGAGAACTACCTCTCCGCAGCCAGTGCGCTGCCGAGCGAGCTCGTCGCCGCCCTCGAGAGCGATCTGGGCCTCACCCCGTCCGAGTACCTCGCCCAGTCCGACGCCGCGGTCGACGCCGGCGACGTGCTCGACTACCTTTCGACGCTCGGCGTGCCCACCGACGACGCCGTGCTCGAGGGAACTGAACTCACGGTGCTCGTCGACGACGAGGCCCAGGCCGAGGCCGTCGCCGCCGTCGGCGCGACGGCCGTCTTCGAGCCGATCGAGGGCATGGGCGCCGACTTCTCCGACGTCACGTTCACCGCTGCGGCAGACCTGGTCGGCGGCACCGGATGGACGTACGACGTCGGTGACCGCAACGGCGACGGCAAGAGTGACGGCTACAGCCTCTGCTCGGTCGGCTTCAACGGTCGCGCGACCTCGAACGGCGCGCACCAGTTCGCGACGGCGGGCCACTGCCTCGACGGCCAATCGACCGACAGCACGCCGCTCTACGCGCTGACCCAGTCGAAGCCGGCCGACAGTCTGACCGACGTCGGCACCCACCTCGGCTCGCGGGTGCCTGGCACCGTCAAGTACGGCTCGAACGTCGACTCCGCGCGTGTCGCCGTCGCTGCCGGCTGGACGCCGAAGCCCACGGTCTCGACGTGGGGCGGCGGCAAGGGCGCTCCGACTGCAGGTACGCCCGTCACCGTTCGCGGCGCGACGCCGGGCGTGGTCGGGGCGAAGCTGTGCAAGTCAGGTCGTACCACCGGCTGGACCTGCGGTACCGTGCAGGGCTTCCAGACCGTCGAGGTCGGCGGCCGCACCGTCAACTCCGTGGTCGCGAACGTCTGCGCCATCCCCGGCGACAGCGGCGGCGCCGCGCTCGTCGGCAACTACGCGGTCGGCATCACCTCGGGCTCGAACGCGAGTGACACCGCCTGCGCCACGAAGCCGCTGGCCGCGTTCTTCGCGATGAGCTCGTCACGCGGACAGGACGTGCTCGAGTACAACGCCGGCTGGCAGCTCTCGGTGGCCGTGAACACGCCGACCGTCAACGCCCCGAGCTACAACCGCGTCTTCGCAGGCGGATCGCTCGCGGGCTCGGTCGCCCAGGCGCCGAGCGGCACGGTCGTGTCGCTGTACGTGGACGGTTCGACCACGGCGACGTCGACGTCGAAGCTCACCAAGACCGGCGGCGGCTTCTCGCTTCCGCTGACCGGCGTTGCGGCCGGCGCGCACAAATGGAGCATCGTCGCCGGCTACGGCAAGTACTCGAAGTCGAGCGCAGCGACCGGCACCGTGACGGTGCTGGCGACGCCGAAGGTCGATCGACTCGCCGGTGCCGACCGTTACAGCACGGCGATCGCCATCTCGAAGGCGGCGTTCCCCACGACCGCTCCCATCGTGTACGTGGCCGCCGGCGATGGATTCGCCGACGCGCTCGGTGCCGCGCCGGCAGCGGCGAAGGGCGGCGGACCGCTGCTCCTCACGCCGAAGAGCTCGGCCCCGGCGGCGCTGCTGACCGAACTGAAGCGGCTGAAGCCGCAGAAGATCATCGTCGTCGGCGGCACCGGCGTGGTCTCGTCCTCGACCGCAAGCGCATTCGGCAAGATCGCTCCGGTCACCCGACTCGGTGGCGCCGACCGCTACGCGACCAGCCGCAAGGTCGTCGACTACGCGTTCCCGTCGGCGACGACGGCCGTGTACGTCGCGTCGGGAGCGAACTTCCCCGACGCGCTCGGTGCGAGCGCCGCGAGCGCCCGCTACAGCTCGCCCGTCGTGCTGACCCCGGGCAAGTCGCTCGATTCGGCGACCAACGCGCTCGTCAAGCGTCTCGGCGCGAGCAAGATCCGCGTGGTCGGGGGCAAGTCGATGATCTCCGATTCGGTGCTCAACGCACTGAAGGGTTATGCGAGCGACACGAAGCGTGTTTCCGGCAGCGACCGATTCGGCACCGGTCTCGCCATCAACAAAGACGCGTTCTCCTCGAGCAGGCGCGTCTTCGTGGCCAACGGCATGAACTTCCCCGATGCCCTCGCCGGTGCGGCGTTCGCCGGCGGCGTGAAGGCCCCGCTCGTCCTCTCGCCGGCGACCTGCCTCGCCGATGGCACGAGGAACGAACTGCTGCGACTCGGTGCGAGCCAGGTGACCCTCCTCGGTTCCAACGGCGTGCTCAACGGCAACGTCGCCACACTGCGGGAGTGCTGACCCCGAGCTCGTGATCAGGAGCCCCTGCGATCCCCCTGGGAGCGCAGGGGCTCCTGCGTTCTCGCCGGACGCTGCGACGTGCGGCACGCGCCCGGTGCGCTCGAATCAGACCTCGCCGCGCCCACGCCCGCTTGCCGCACGCAGCAACCGCTCGAGCGGCCCGCGACCGAGATACCGCCGCCAGAGCCACGCGAACGCCATCCCTCCGACGATGAGCCCGACCGTCAACGCCCAGGAGTCATCGGTCACGACACCGTCTTCGACCCGCTTGGCCGCCGAGATCGCCACCAGATGCAGGGTGTAGATCGTGAGCGGCATGGCCCCCATCGCGGTCAACGGCGCGAGCACGGGCCTCGCGATCCGTGTCACGGCCGGACGGGCGCGCGCGGTGAGCGCCACCATCGTCGCAACGACGACGAGTCCGACGCCCACGTTGCCGAGCGCGAGCGCCGAGGCGGAGATCGCGTGCTCCGCGGGCGATGCGGTGGCATCCGCTTCGGCGGGCAGCAGGCGCGTGAGCGGAAGCATGACGACCGCGGTGAGCGCGCCCACGAGCGCGTAGCGCGGCACCGCCCGTGCATCCGCGGCCCCGAGTCGCGCGAGCCCGAGGCCGATGAGCATCACCGGCACCCACACGATCACCGGGTACGCGCCGGTGAGCAGCCAGTCGAACAGGAGACGCGCGTCGCCCTCTCGCGCCGCCATCAGCTCGGGGGCGTACTGCGCAGCCATCGCGAGGCCGGGTGCGACCGCGAGCAGCGCCGCGCCGAGGCCCAGTGCGACGCGGGCCGGCAGAAACAGCAACGGCAACATGATGAGGAACGCCACGCCGTAGACGTCGAGGATGATGAACACGAGCGGGTGGAGCGTCGCTCCGATGATGAGACCCAGTGCGATCAGGATGACGGCGCGCACGGCGAGCTGGCGGCGCAGCACCCAGCGGCCCTGCGTCACGGGGCGGATGCCCCCGGTGAGGAACCCGAGCCCGAACCCGGCGGTGAGCGCGAAGAGCAGCCGCGGCCGTTCGTCGGCGATCGCGATGAGCTCGGCGAGCTCGGGGGTCGCCGCGGCCGGCGCGACGTGGGCCACGAACATGCCGGTGAGGGCGAGGCCGCGAGCGGCGTCGATGCCGTCGACACGGGGCTCCGGGCGGTCGCGCACCCGCGCGCCCAGCCCGGCGGGGGCCGTCACCGCACGACGACCGTAGGGGCCTCGAGGCGGGCGAGCACGCCGTGGCTGACCGAGCCGAGCAGGAACCGCGCGAGGGCGCCTCGCCCGTGGCTTCCGACGACGAGGAGCTCGGCCTCGGCTGCGGCATCGGCGAGGGCGATGACCGGGTCGCCGGCGACCACCCGGCGATCGATCTCGAGCCCCGGGCGGGATCGTTCGAGCGGGGCGAGCGCATCGGCGAGCACCTCGTGCGCGGCCCGCGTGAGGTCGTCCATGGCGAATGCGGAGACGCCGTAGCCGTACTCGCCGCCGGCCATCAGCGCGAGATCCCACGCGTGCACCGCGATGAGCGGGCAGCCGAGCCGCTCGGCCTCGCCGGCCGCGAATTCGAGTGCTCGCGCCCCGACGTCCGAACCGTCGATGCCGACGGCGACGCCGGATCGCGCGGAGACGTCGATGTCGGGCACGACCGCGACCGGGGCGTGGCTCGCCGCGGCGATGCGGAGGCTGTGCACACCGCGCCGGCTCGGCCGCTTGCCGCCGTGCGAATCGCTGGCGACGACGAGGAGTTCGGCGTCGCGCGAACGCTGCTCGAAGTGGGTGATCGGGGAGCCCTGCTCGAGGTCGGAGACGATCTCGAGCGACGGGTCGACCGCACGGGCGGCCTCGGCCGCGACCGCCAGCGACTCGCGGGCGGCGTCGATCACCGCGAGGAGCAGATCGGCGTCGCCGCTCGCTTCGATCGCCTCGTCGACGACGTGCAGGAGCCGCAGCCTCGTGCGGCGAGCGACGGCCTGCTCCGCGGCCCACCGAACGGCCAAGAGGCCCGCGCGTTCGGCAACGCTCACTCCGACGACGATCTCCTTCATGCGGCGACCTCCTCGACTCCATCTTCACGCGGATGGGGTCGCTGCGCCAGAGGCGGCCTGGCGGGTCAGGGAGATGGCGCCGCGCAGACGCGGTAACGACCCGCCTCGAGCAGGGGGTCGCAGCTCTCGGGAAGACGTGCGGCGTGCCAGAGCTGGAGGTCGCCCCGCACGGCGTCACCGGCGTCGACGAGCCCCGAGTGCGCCCCCGACAACACGACGATGACGACCTCGGAGCCCCACGGACTCGCAAACCACTCGGAGCCGAGTTCGGCGACGCGACTCGCAGCCGCACGCTGGTCGGTGAGCGTCTCCCCCGTCGGGTAGCCTGGCTGCAGAGTGCGGCCCCAGACGGATGCCACGAGCAGGGCGATGCCCGCGACGGCGAGTGTTCCGGCGACGGCCTTACGCGCCCGCTCGGCAGGCGCTCGCTCGGCACCCCGCAGTGCGATGCGGCCGAGCGTGATCGCTGCGGCGGCGAGCACCGGAGCGAACGCGAGCACGGCCGGCGCCGGATGGCGCAGCCAGGTCGGCGTGTGCGATGAGAGCAACCACCACGCAAGGTAGCTCGCGAGACCGAGGAACGCGACACCGATCACGACGGCGAATTCGCGAAGGCTGACGCGCGCATGCCCGACCACTCCGAGCGACCGCGGCTCGCGCAACACAACTCTGGCCCCGGTGACCGCAAGTGCAAGCGCGATGGCGATCACGATCGTCACGAGCCACCACGGCAGATGCCAGGCCGAGAACATCGCTCCGAGCTTCTCGATCGGCGGCACCGCGAACCCATGTTGCCCACCGCCGAGCAGGAATCCCGCGAAGTTCCGCAGGTTCTGAAGGTAGCCGGCCCAGCCGAGCGACGCGAGCTTCACGAGCTCGAACACGACCGTCGGTGCCGCGGCGCATGCGGCGGCGGCGAGCACGCGCGGCAGCGCGCCGCGAGCCCGCTGCAGGATGCTCGACCCGGGCTGGTCGAGCAGCGCGGCGATCGCGAACGCCGGCAGAGCCAGCGCCGCGATGAACTTCGTCTGCATGGCGAGGCCGACGAGGAGACCGGCGAGCCAGGGCCGGCGATGCAGCACGAGCAGCGCGGCGACGAGCAGCCCCGCCGCGCTGACCTCGCCGAGCAAGTCGATGGGGGTCTGGATAGGCGACAGCCCCACATCGGCCGCGTAGGCGAGGGGCAACGCCGCTGCCGCAAGGCCGGCCCAGCGCCCGCCGAGGCGCGCGCCGAGCAGCGCAAGGCTCACGATGAGCAGGAGGTAGCCGGCGAGCCCGACGAGGCGGCCCGCGACCACCGGGTCGAGGCCCGCGCCGATGAGGCCCGCGACCGGCAGCAGCATCGTGGGCCCGGTCGAGATGCGCACGTCGAACGGGGTGAGCTCGCTGCCCGAGAGGGTGCCGTCGCTCGTGTAGCCGAGACCGCGCAGCAGGTTCAGCGGCACGGTGAGGTTGAAGGCCTCGTCCTCCCAAAGGCGCACGGTCGTGAACGCCGACGCGATGACGACGACGTTCGCGACGACGAGCACGGTCGCGATGACGGTCCAGAGGAAGGTCGCGCCACTGATGCGCCCGCTGCGCCCGAGCGTGTACGAGGCGACGAAGCTCAACGTGCCCGCCGCGGGCTCAGCGACACCCGCCAGAGTTCGCCGGCCGCGGCACGGGCGAAGGTGCGCAGCCGCCTTGGGGGCAGCATCGGGGCGCGCCGCGCCGGGGCATCCGTCTCTGCCCACATGGTGCCCTGCTCGTCGCCGCCGCGACGCGGCAGGCTCGCCACCCGCAGGTAACGTACCGCGAGGCCGCGGCGGGCTTCGGCGAGCGAGAAGTGCACGTGCGGCACCAGCGCATCTGCGGGCACAGCGGTGACGAGCGTCGTCAGCACCTGTGGCCGATAGGCGCGCAACGGCGTGTTCACGTCGGGGATGCGGCGGCCCGCGACGACCGTCACGATGCCCCCGACGCCGGCGGTGAGCACGCGGCGGAACCACGGGTCGGTGCGCCCCGTTCGAACTCCGTGCACGACGTCGGCTCCGGTGTCGAGGGCCGCTTCGACGAGGCGCGCGACATCGGCTCCGGAGAACTGCCCGTCACCGTCGATGTGCACGATCAGCTCGGGCCCGAGCCCGAGCCCGGTACGGTAGGCGGCGAGGGCCGTGGGCCCGTGCCCCCGGTTGACGTCGGCGGTCTCCGACCGGAGGCTCGTCAGCTCGCCTGCGAGGGAGGAGAGCACTGTCGCCGTGGCATCCGTCGACCGGTCGTCGATGACGACCAGGTCGAGCCGATGCGTCAGCGGCGCGAGGTGTTCGTCGAGCTCGGTGAGGAATCCGGCGATGCCGGCCGCCTCGTTGTACGCCGGCATGACGACGGCGAGGTGATTCAGGCGCACGCCATCTCCCACAGCGACCGCCGTGCGCGGGTCGCACGGCTCGAGTAGTAGCGTAGTCGAGATGTCGAAACGAGCCCGCTGGCGCCGTCTTGCCGGGCTCGGGGCCCGGTTCCTCACTGTTGGCGCGATCAGCACCCTGATCGAGGTGGCGGTGTTCAACGTGCTCTACCTCGCGCTCGGGTGGGACGTGGTGGCCGCGAAACTCGTCGCCTCACTCGTCGCGCTCGTGAACGCGTACTTCGGCAACCGCGAGTGGACGTTCAAGCACCGCGATCGCCGTGGCCGCATCGCCGAGGTGGTGCTGTTCGTGCTCGTGAACGCCGCCTGCACGGCGCTCGGCGCCCTGCTCGTCTGGGCGGGAGTCGAGGCGGCGGCGCTCGTGCTCGACCGCGAGATCGGCCCGTACATCGTGAACGCGGTGAACCTCGTGAGCATCGTGGTCGTCGTGCTCGTGCGGTTCACGCTCTACCACTCGATCGTGTTCCGGCCCGGGGCGCCGAAGGCGAGCTGAGGTGCGCACCGCTGTCGCCGCGCGCTGCGCCCTCCTGCCCTACCTCGTCGCGGTCGGGCTCATCGTGTTTCTGCCGGCGCCCGAGGCGGGCCGCGTGACCGGGCTGGTCGCGTGGGCCGCCGACCTCGTCGCCACCGTCGGCGTGCCCCGCGAGCCCGCGGCGGTCGTGATCGAATTCGCCGCGAACATCGTGCTCTTCGTGCCGTTCGGCGCGCTCGTCGCCGTCGCCTGGCGCGGGCTGCCCGCGTGGGCGGTGATCGCGCTCGGCTTCTCGACGAGCCTCACGATCGAGCTGGTGCAGCTGAGCCTGCCGACGCGGTTTCCGACGGTGAGCGACGTGGTCGCGAACACCGCGGGGGCGGCGGTCGGAATCCTCGTGGTCGGTGTGCTGGCACGTCGGCGGGTGGCCTCACCAGCTGGTTGAGGAGCGAGCGCACCCAGTGGGTTGAGGAGCGAGCGCACCCAGTGGGTTGAGGAGCGAGCGTCAGCAAGCATCTCGAAACCCCTTTCGCATGTTCTAGCCAGCCGCGGATTCCGCGAGAACCTTCGCGGCGAACTCGTCGAGCGTGCCCCTCGCGAATGCAGCCTGAACCTCCGGGAGTCGTGCCCCGTCGAGCACAACGATCGATTGCCCATCGTCAGAGGTGCCCGTCCCCGAGGTCGGCAGCGTGAAGAATGTGATGTCATCGCCGCGTACCTCGCGCAACTCGAGGCCGAGCCCGCCGGCATACCCGCTCGTGAGCTCCCGGTCGACGGTGAGGAACGGCGCGATGGCGCCGATCGATTCGCCGATGCGGGCGGGATTCGTGAGCGTCTCGCTGCTCAAGAATCGGTTGATGATCGCTCGCAGGTACAGCTGCTGGTTGCGGACCCGCTGGTAATCGCCGTCATCGAAGGCGTAGCGCTCGCGCGTGAAGACGAGCCCGTCTTCACCGTTGAGATGGATGAACCCCTCATCGAAGACCAGCCCTGGTTTTTGTGAGCTTTCGAAGGCGATCGGGTTGCTCACATCGACACCGCCGAGCGCGTCCGTGAGTCCCTTGAACCCTTCGAAGTCGATGATGGCGACGTGGTCGATCCGCGATCCGGTGAGCGACTCGACGGTCTGCACCGCGAGCGGCACGCCGCCGTACGACAGCGCCGCGTTGATCTTGGCGCTCCCATGCCCGGGAATGTCGACCCACGTGTCGCGCATGATCGACATGACCGTGACATTCTGCCGATCGGCCGGCACGTGCACGATCATCATCGTGTCTGATCGCTGCCCTTCGAGGTCATCGATATCGTCGACCTCTCCGCGCGTGTCGGAGCCGAGCAGCAGGATATTCTGCGCCCCCGCCGCGGCGCCCGTGGGCTCTGCCGGCCGCGATGACTCGTCGGGAAATGCCTTGTCGATCTTCTCGGTGCCACTGTCGAATTTCGATGCAACCGAAGCCGCCCAGATCGTGCCCATCGCTACGGTGCCGAGAACGGTGACCCCGATCACGATGAGAGTGATTGAGAGTCCACGCCGTCGGCGCGTCGGAGCGAGGCTGGTTTCAGTCACCGTGCGAGATTATTCGTCAATCCTGAGTGAGTCGGGTGAACTGCCGCCCGGTGAACGCAGCTATCAGCCACACTACGGCTCTCCCCGCCAGCTGTTGGGTCCTGTGCAGAGAGTGTCTGGAACTCGCGGTTCGAAGCCGCGAAGCGCTACCCGTGCAGGGTCTTCTGCCACTTCCAGCTATCCTCACAAGCATCCGCGACCGTACGGCGAGCAGTCCAACCGAGCTCGGTCGCGGCCTTCGCTGCGTCGGCATAGCACGACGCCACATCCCCCTGGCGTCGTTCCCCGATGATGTATTCGATGGGGTTTCCGGACGCTCGCTCGTACTCATGGATAAGTTCCAGGACCGACGTACCTCGACCTGTACCCAGGTTGAACGTTTGGACGCCCGGTCGTAGTCCCGCGACCGCAGCGAGATGGCCATCCGCGAGATCCGTCACGTGGATGTAGTCTCGTACGCCGGTGCCATCCGGAGTCGCGTAGTCGTCTCCAAAGACGACGACGTGATCTCGTGCCCCGACCGCCGCCTCGGCAATCAGAGGGAACACGTTCGTCGGCCTACTGGACGGGTCTTCACCGATGAGCCCACTCTCATGTGCACCGATGGGATTGAAGTATCGGAGGAGCGTGATCTCAAGCTCCGGATGGGCGTTCGCCGCATCCTGAAGGAGCAACTCCGCGATGTATTTCGTCCGCCCGTAGGGATTCGTCAAGCCGAACCCGACCATGCTGTCCTCCGTCAGCGGCAGTCGTTCTGGAGCTCCGTAGACCGTCGCCGACGAACTGAACACCAACCGGTTTACTCCGTTCGCGGCCATGCGCTCTAGGAGGCGCATGGTACCGCCAACGTTGATGTCGTAGTACTTGAGCGGAGTGTGGACCGAATCGCCGACGGACTTTGCGCCAGCGCAGTGGATGACGGTATCGATCCCCTGCTCGAGAACAGCATCGAGGGCATCGGGTGATCTCACGTCTCGTGTGACTCTTTGAGGCGCGATCCCTGTCACTCGACGGATCCGCTCCACAGCCGTGGCACGGCCTGTGGATTCGTCATCGAGGATTACGACTTCGTGGCCATCGGAGATCGCACTTACCGCCACCTGTGATCCAATGAATCCCAAACCTCCGGTGATGAGGATGCGCATGCAGTCGGGCTCCTTTCTGGTTATCGCTGCCCGATGGGCGGGCTCGGTGCGCGAAGGGTCCCGAACCGCAACGACGTACTCGCACTTCCAAACCTGTTCAGCATCGCGGCTCGCTCACACTCACCGGGGTATTTCGTACCATCGGAGTGTGCCTCACTTCAATCGGGCCACCTTCCTCGCCACCCTCGGGACCAGTGAACGTGAATCCGACCTCATGGACGGACAAGGGCCCGCTTCGGACTTCCACCTTTACGGCAGGGCGGCCGAGATGGTTGCCGGAGCTGAGAATCTCGGCCGGAGTGCCATCAAGCGTCACAGCCGTCAGCGAGCCGCCGACCGGACCGTAAAGCACGAGATACGTGCTGATCGTATCCGGCGCGAAATACGGACCTCTGACGTAATCGGGCAGACCTGCGGCCGTCGCCTCATCGAGCGCGGACGTGAGCGTGACAGTGCCGGTGAACTTCGGCGGAGCATTGACCTCACACCGTGTCGCGTGCGCCACGATGGCCATGTCGATGTAGTAGTCCTTTTTAGACGCCGTGTTGTCATTCACGAAGACGCCCAAAGTGGTGACTTCTTCGTTCGTTGTCGGCAGCCGCCCTGCGATGCTGGTTCCAGCGATGGCATCGGCTTCGGCGTCGCTCGAGGGGGCGTACATCAGACGTCTTTCGTCCACAGCCCGGGCGAGTGCGGCGACGAGCGCCTGCGGCTCGGCGCCGCCCCGAGTGAGCGAGGTGAACACGGTCCCCGCCGTCGCCGCGAAGAAGGCATCCTGCATCGAAGGTTCTTCGTAGCGGAAATACACCTCATTCAATAGGAGCGATACCGCGTTCTCAGCGGTGAGCTGTTCGCCCGTAGTGAGCGTCAGCGGTCCTGTGGCGGTCAGGAGATAGCTGAGAGCAACCGGGTCGAACGAAATCACGCCATCGATGGGTGTACCAAAGGTTTCAGCCCAGTATGCCCGCATCAATGCCGCGGAGTATGTGAAATCGGGCGTCATCGTGATGTCGGGGATCCATCGACCAATCTTGTCGCCATAGATCGCGACTGCCTCGGGGTCAAGCTCCATCACCGGCGTGGAGCGAGCGTTCTCGAAATCAAAGCTGGAGGCCTGCTGCGCAATCGAGACGGCACCGCCGTCGACTCTGAGGACGAGGAGAGCCGCGGGGTTGCCGCCAAGACTGCGCGCCTCGGAGTTGCCTTGGAACATCATCAGGTAGCGGCGCGGCCCATCGGCGCCGAGCGCGGCTGGCAGCACCCGCAGGGTTCGCTGAGCCGTCTCGAGGATCGGCTCGCCGTTCGCCACCGTGTTGTCGAGTTGCTCGATCCCATCAGCAACCGGATCGAGCAGCTCACCGCGGTCGATCGTGTCGAGTTCTTCGGCGACGGCGCGAACCGTAGCTGTGGCGCCGTCGACGACGTCAGCGAGCTCCGCCAACGAGGCCAGATCGAATGCTCCATCGACTGGTTTGAGCGCATCGAGACTCAGCGCAGCGGCCGGTTGGACGGCACCCTTGACGAGCTCGTCGGTCGACTTCGCAGCCAGTCGCACAGCTTCGAGGTTCGACCCGAGCACCGGTACCCATTCGAACGCGCGCCAAAGCGGCGAATCGGTTTGGGCACGAGCCTCCGCTGTGTGATCCGCGAGCTCGTCAGCTGTGGCTGAGGCGGTGGAATCGCCTGCAACGATCTGCGCCTGGACCCTCTGCGCGAGTGGGATCGCCTGTTCGAGTGAACCTTTCGCGGCGAGGGCACGTGTCGCTAGCACGATCGCGATGACCGTGAGCGTGACGACCACCACGGCAATGCATACCGGAACCCATAGCCGAGCGCTCTTCATCAGCGGTCGCTTCGTCTTCGCCTGTGATCGTCTACCCACTCGAGGAATCCTAATCGGCCGTGGCTAGACGGACGTCGAGGCCGGCGGAAACGGCCGCTGATGGACCGCTGGACTCCTTGATCGATGACTCGGGGCCGCACGCGAAACCGGCACAGCCCTCCCTCCAAGGGTGACGCATCGCGATTCGATGACCATTCTGAGCCATTGGTCCGATGTGTTACATCGCAGAACGAAGCGCGGCCGCACCATCCGCGAATCTCCGGTGCACACCGAGCCAGTAGCCTGCGCAGACCAGCCCATAGCCCAGCATTCCGAGAGGCAGGGGAAGCCAGATGGTCGTTACAAGGAAAACGCAGACCATCGACGCATCGATGACGGCCCAGCTCAGCCATCGACCACCGATAATGCGCGTGAGGACTGCCTCCGAAACGGCACATCTGATGGCGGTGACGAGAAGCACTGTCGCGAGTGTGAGCTCGATACTGTGAAACACCGATGCGCCCAACCACGAGAGCGGCACGATCGCGGCGACACTCGCAATGTTGATCCACATCAGTGTCCGTTCCCGTCGAATCGCCTTGAGGAAGTTCGAGGCGAGCACCCGGAGCCGCGCTTCATACACGAAGGCGGGGAACAGGATCGAAAGGAACAGAACCGCGGGCCCATAGTCGGGGATGAGCCAGTCGACGGCCGCGGCGACCACGTAGAACAAGAGCAGAATGGCAAAGAGAACCGGGGTGATCACAGACCGAGCTGCCTCGAAGAGCGTCGGATAGCGCCGTCGATCGAGCCGACGCAAGGCGGGGAACACAGTGATCGACAGCGACATTACGACGACGAGCAGCATGTTCGAGACGTTGAACGCGAGACTCACCATGCCGAATTCTTCGATTGACCAATATTGCTCGACGACAAAGCGAGCCACACCCGGAACGAGGATCACCGAGAGGTTCGCAACCAGCACCATCGAGCCGGCACGCACGTTCGCGCACGTTTCAGACACGACACCCTTGAACGAAGGCCAGCGACTGAACACCAGCGACCTCTCAACGACGACTGAAACGGCGAGTGCGATGAGTTTCGCTCCGAGGTCGGCCAACACGAGCCAGTAGAGTTCCCGCACTCCGAGGGCGATCAAGCCGACTGTGAAGACGCAAGCGAGAACACGATCTATCGAGTTCAGCATTGCGAATCGACTCAGCTCGTTCGCAGCCTGGGCAGAACTCGTCACAAGCGTCCGCGGAATAAACAGCATGGATCCAAGTGCCGCGGCCCAGAGGAGGACCTCGTTCACGGAGTCCGTCTCGAATTGAGAAGAGATATATGCGATCAGCCCCAGCATCGGGGTAACGAGAAGGCCGAGTATCCAGAACTGCGATGAGATCGATCCTGCGCGGAGGTCCCTGCGAAGACTCCCCGCATACCGTAGGAGCACGCCGTCGGTGATGCCGAATGTCACGTACCCCAGATAGAGGGAGAAGAACTGGTAGAGCTGCCAGTAGCCGTACTCTTCGGTCGTGAGAACGAAAGGAAGTCCGAATATCAGGACCGAGTTCGCAAGAAGTCCGGTCAGGTTCGACCCAAGCACATACGTGAATCCGCGGATGAACCTCTTCGAGCCCTCAGACAACGTGCCTCGATCGATCGACACGGGCCACCCCGAGGCGCCCCTGATACCCCGAGAAGGTCCAGACGACCAGCATCAGAATCAGGACAGCCAGCACCGGTGGGCTGAACGGCAGGACGACCCATTGGGTCAGACTAGCTCGCGGCGCGAAGAGCAACTGCTGTACCAGCAACAGCGAGAGGAGACGCGCGAACCAGCCTCGCTGCATCCACCGTGGGATGACCATGAGGATGGCCCCGAGAATCAGGGCGCCGATGGCAAGGCCGGCGAATCCGAAGTCCACAATCAACTCGGCGACGAAGCTCGAGCCGTAGCCGCTACCCGTCAGATATACCTGCGGCATCACGATGTAACTGATGGTGTGAGCAAGCTGGTGTCCGTCCGCAGCCCGTTCCGCGCTCTGACCGACGAATTCCTGGCCGCTCCCGAAGAGGGGGGCAACGCGCGACATCCAGAGCTCGATTGGGGACCCGAAAGAATAGTACCGGCCCTGGGGTATCAGACTCTCGAACTCTTTGACGTAGCCGATGACGTTGACACTCACGCCCTGGTCAAAAAAGAAGTCGACGATCCCGAACCCCGGGAAGGTCGAGCCTGTCGTGCGCCCTCGCAACTGGTTAACGAGACCCAGAAGAGCGACCATCGGCAGGAAGGCGACCAGAGCGACCGCGACGCCGCGCCCCGTGATCCAGCGCCTACCAGTCGTTTCGGTTGCGTTCCGGAAGAACACGTAGACGAGAACCGTCAGCGCGCCCAACATGAAATCCGCGCGCTGCCAGGTCAGCAGCGATGTCGCTAGCGCCCCGAGGTAGGCCGCGCTCGCGATTCCGACATGGCGCCGCGAGGGCATCGTCGCCAGATACCCGAAGAAGGCCACGTCGAGCACTGAGGCGAGGACCGCGATTGGAAGCGGAAGAGGCGACTGGTAGTTCAGTCGTACTTCGTAGAATCCGGAGCTTCCGACGAAGCTCGCGAGTGCCAGCGATTGCAGCGCGTAGCTCGGCACCGCGAAAGCGAGAAGGACGATCGCCGTGGTTCGGAGAGGTCGGATCCGTGCCGGATCATCTCGACTCATCGTGGTCTTGGGCGCGCGGGCGAGAAGTGCGACCGCCATTGCACCGAGCATCATCCCCAGACACGCGACGAAGATCGCTGCAATCGAGTAGGACACAATCGCTGGGTCCCGAAAGTTGGTCCCGAGTATCCCGACTGCCCGCCCTTCGCTTCCGAATACTGCGGCGATGACCATTCTCCCGACGAGGAAGACGACCATACATGCGACGAAAGCCCCGAGCGCGTATCGCGTGTCCAGACCTGACAGAACCCAGATGCCGATGGACAGAATGAGTGCCAGCAGCGCTCCGAGTAATGGGAGTGGCTCGTTCGCCATCCATGCGAACGCCGCAGCGACACTCGCTAGCAGAACGAGCAGCCACACCACCGCGTTCGATACCATCCGGGAGTTGCTGACAGGGCTAGCCCCGCTCGATGGCACGAGCGCAGCCCTCATGTCATTCCCGCGATCTCATGCGCAAAGCTCCGATAGTTGGAATCTGCGTTCCAGTTTTCCTCCCATGCCGCCCGCGACGCGTGCGCCACCGCCGCATACTGAGAATCAGTGAGCGCGAAGAGCGCGAGAAGACGGTCAGCCAATACGGATCCGTCAGCGCCCGCCGCGACGAGCCCCTGGAACATGTCGGCCGTGATCAATTCGCGTGTCCCACCTACATCGGTGGCCACGACCGGGAGGCCAACGCTCATCGCCTCCATAATCGAGACAGGCACGCCCTCGCTCGAAGACGCATTGACGAACACCGTCGCACGATTACCGGCGTACCATTGGCGGACCTCGATATTGCTCAGATGTCCGAGGAACGCGCAAAACTCCTGAAGCTTGAGCCTCTCCACATGTCGAGTGAGGCGGTCAACGTCGGACTGCTTTCCACCTCCGATGTGAGTCCATACCACGTCGTGCCCCGCGGAACGCAGGATCCCAACGGCATCGGCGATGACGTCGAGGCGCTTGAGCCCGCGGACCGTCGAACAGGTGACGATCCTCAACTGCTCACGGGAGGCACGCACGCTCGCAGTGACCGCTGGCGATCCGAGGCGTCGAGTCTGGACCTTTCGCGCGAATGCGGGATATCGGGCTCGAAGGTAGTTCGAAGCGGAATCGGCGACTGGGTAGACGTGGTCCGCCCCCTCGAGCAGACTCTCGCGCATCGGCAGGTAGTTCAACCTCGAGGCGGAGACATTGACGTCGTACCCGTGAGCCCTCGAGACGAGGATGGCGCGCCCGCGGAATGTCTGGTTCTTGAGTGCGACCCCGATTCGCGCGGTCACGTAGAACCAGTAGCTGTAGATGACGATCGAAGAGCCCACCGGAATTCGACCAGCCATCAACGCGCGCTCGATCTGCTCGAAAGCACCGAGAGCACGCCCCTCGAAGTACCGGTCGTACGCCGAGCGCAGAGGATGTCGTACCGGCCCAAAGCGTCGATCACGATGCCGCGGAGCAGAGTCGGGCCGGAGAAGCGCGCGCATCTTCGCGGTTCGCGACAATCCGAGATCAAGATCTAGGACATCCACTCCGACCGGGAGCGAACGCGTTGTCGTCATCCCCGCCGTCTTCATCGTCGGCACTACGACCACCTGGTCGAAGTGCTCGGCGAGTACTTCGATCTCCGCCTCCAGGTATTCCTCGCCCTTGAAGTAGGGAAAGTAGTTCGTGAGAAGGATCAGTGTAGAAGACATTTCGCCTATCAGTTCTGGTTGACGTTCTCCGCGCGCGCCACAGTCTTGATCGTCGTGAACACGATCTGCAGATCAAGCTTCAGAGATACATTCTCGACGTAGTAGGTGTCGAGTCGGATTCTGTCGTCACGAGTCGCTCGGTTCCTCAGCTTGGCTTGACTCAGACCGGTGAGTCCGGGTCGGACCCTGAACTTTTGGCGGAAGGCATCGGAGTATGTGTGTTCGTTCCCCAGTGGGCTTGGCCTCGGACCGATGAAACTCATCTCGCCTCGGAGAACGTTGATGATCTGAGGAAGCTCATCGAGGCTGCTGCCGCGAAGGAATCTGCCGAGGCGAGTGACACGTGAATCTGTTGAGGCGTTGAACGTCGATCCATCGGGATTCCGGATGTCGGGCGCCGCGACGTGCATCGTGCGGAACTTGAACATGCTGAACTCGCGCATGTGCAGACCGAGCCGATTCGACCTGTAGAAGACCGGTCCTCGGTCATCCAATTTGATCGCGATTGCGATAACTGCCGCAGCGACACCGAGCAATGGCAAGAGCGCGATGGCAAGCAGCACGTCCGCCGCGCGCTTAATAATCGATCGGTACATCCCCGCCCCTTCGACGCATACCCTCGGAGATCGCGCTCATCGCCTCGAGCATGGAAATCCTCGAGACGAAGTCGATCTCCGAGGCGGCCCTTGCAACGTTCATCACAGAACTCTTTATTCCTTCAGTCGCCGTAGAGTCAGCCATGACAGTCCCGGCCCGGCTACGGAATCCTTCATTGACTGCCATCGCGACATCGAGATTCGTCAATCCCACGCCCGATCCGATGTTCAACGTACCGCGAACGCGCCGCTGCGCGAGGCTGAGCCTGATCGCCCTGGCCGCCTCGCCTGCGTAGAGGAAGTCGCGCTCGGCGATGGCCGGTGCGTTCAACGGCAGTGGCAGCTTGTTGTACGCCAAGCGCATAAAGCGGTTGATCATGTAGTTGTTGTGTTCGCCCTCGCCGAACAAGTGAGCAAGCCTCAGGTTAACGCAGGCGTCAAAATCGACCGCGCGTCTCTCGACGAGAAACTCCCCGGCGAGCTTCATGATTCCGTAGTACGAGTTCGGATGAGGCTTGACGGATTCAGGCCAAGGCAACGATCCACCCGTGCCGTAGACCGAAATGGACGACGCGTTGACAAACGCCCGAACTCCGGCATCCGCCGCGGCGTCGAGCACTTTCGAGACGAGCAACGTATTCGCCAACTGCGGTTCCACTCCGCCCATCGGGCTTCGCTGCGCAGCGAGGTTGACCACCGCGTCGCATGCGGAGAAGGTCCGGGTCAGGTCGGCGGGATCGTCAGGTAAGCGAAGCCAATCAGAGTTCGTGGTCTCGGGTCGATTCCGCGAGAGCACAATCATGTCCAGGCCATGCCTCGAAAGCTCGGATTGGAGGTGGCGCCCGAGGAGCCCGGTCCCTCCGACGATCGCAATCAGAGGTGAGCTCATTCCGGCACCGCGGATATCGAGTAACCGATCTTCTCGAAGCGCCCGTTCACCGAACGGATCTCGTCGCCCTGATTGTAGTAGGTGCCTCCGAGCGGCCCTCCCACCCAACCTGAATAGTCGGCGCTCCCCCCGGTCGGTTGACAGATGAAGTCGAGCCGGTGCGGGTGTGCTTTGGTCGGCTCGAAATCTCGCACGGACGGCTGCCGTCCATCGATGGTGTGCTCGATCGCGATCGAAAGCAGGTCGACGCCCGTAGCCGCCCGGATCAGTCTCCAAAGGTGGCAGCCGTCGAGTCGCGGCGCCACTTCCACGAGACGAGGGCGCCCGCCTGAGAGCTTGACCTGCGCGTAGACCGAGCCATGTTCGATGTTCATTCGATCAACGACCGTCTGCAGCAGAGCATGGACTTCCGACTCAAGTTCGGAAGATGCCCACACCGACGGCCACCGATGCGCGCTCACCAATCCGACGAACGCCGGCCACGTCTCCCTGTCTGACACTGCAGTGAACACGACACGCCCATCGACGACATAGCCGTTGGCAGACAGTTCTGGTCCGTCGAGGTATTCCTCCAGAATCGCGTGCCCGTCTCGGCTCGCCGCTTGGGCGGCAGCCACCGATTCTCGCAGGGACTCTCTGTCCTCAGCCAGCGCGATCGCGCGCTGCCCCTGCGCAGATGCGGGTTTCACGAAGACCGGCAACTGGGCCGTTTCGAGCCGTGCCAGATCCCCCGGACCGATCACCTCGAATCCGACCCCAGCCTGCGACGACGCAAGCCTCTCACGCATCCGCCCTTTCGAATTGCAAAGCTCAGCGGTGATCGAACTCACCAGTGTCGGCAGCTCCAATTGTTCGCTCACGTCGGCAGCAACGATCCCGGCGATATCTGAACCGACTGAGACAACGGCGTCGGCCTCGACCGATCTCGCAAGCCCTACGACCGCCTCTCGATCCGAGAAATCGAGAATGCAAGAGTCGGTGGCCAGCCTCATCGCAGGCCCTTCCGATGCCGCGCAAACCACTGTCCGGTGGCCCAATCGGCTCGCTTCCCGCACGAGATCCGACTGCACGGCCGAAGCGCCGAGTACAAGTAGCGTCTTCACGAGATCTGGTTTATCGCGTTGCGGAAGGACTCGATCACATGGTCGACCTGTTCGTCGGCCATCGCTGAGAACAACGGCAGCGTCACCTCATTCGAGTATCGTTCGTGGGCCTTTGGAAAGTCCGCGATATCGAACCCCATGCGCCGATACGCGGTGAGCGTCGGCAGAGGTTTGTAGTGAACATTCGATGAAACGCCTCGTTCGGCAAGCAGTGATATCAACTCGTTCCTTTGCTCTACGCCGCGACCGGCCAGGTCGATCATGTAGAGGTGCAGGCTGGATTCACCGTCCGCCGTGGAGTGCGGGAGCGGCGCCACATCGAGATCCGCGAAGCCCGAGTCGTACGACAGGGCGACTGCACGTCGCCGTTCGAGCATCTCGGGATAGCGTCTCAGTTGCGACCGTCCGAGCGCAGCCATTATGTCCGTCATGTTGGCCTTATACCCGGGCAACTCGACGTCGTACTCCCAACCTCCGTTCCTCGCCTTCGCGAAGGCATCCTTCGATTGCCCATGGAGCGAGAGCAGCATGAAGTCACGGTACAGGGCTTCATTGTCGAGGCCGAGATCCGCTCGCCATGTGACGGCGCCGCCTTCTGCGGTAATCAAGTTCTTCACGGCGTGGAAGGAGAAACTCGTGAAATCCGCGACCGCTCCGCTCGTCTGCCCGCGCCGTGTCGCGCCGAACGAGTGCGCACCATCTGCGATGATCGCTATCCGCCCCAGAACTTCCTGCACTCGACCTTTGGGCAGGAACGATCGACGAGCGGATTCGGCGACACTGCGCAGACGGTCGTAGTCGCTGACGACACCGCCGACGTCGACGCCGATTACCGCCTTGGTGCTGGGCGTGATGGCCCGAGCCACGGCATCGGCATCGATGCCGTACCCGTCCGCCGCGATATCCACGAGGACGATGCGCGCACCGACGTGGTGGATGACGCTCGCAGTGGCCGTATAGGTGTATGCAGTGGTGATCACGTCGTCGCCCGGCCCAACTCCGAGCACTCGCAGCGTGAGTTCAAGAGCGGCAGTCGCAGAGTTCAGCACGACGGCGCGGTCGGTGCCGCACGCCCCAGCAATCTCCTGCTCGAACATCTTCGCTTGCGGGCCGGTTGTGACCCACCCGGACCGAAGAACTGCACTTACCGCGGCGATATCCTCTTCATTGATGTCTGGCGGCGAAAACGGGACATTGATCACTTTCGTTCCTCTCCCCGACGAACCTCGATAACGGCGGTCTGGTTATCGCGTGGGCTGCCTGCCATGCGTGCCATCCAACCGTCGAAGTCGAGCCGGTCGGGAGGGATGCTGTCGACTCGAGCGTGTGAGATCTTCGGGTGCAGCGGACGGGCGGTCGCCTCCGACGCGCCGATGAGCTCTTCGTGGAGCTTCTCGCCTTCCCTCAAGCCCGTGAACACGATATCGATGTCTCGTCCCGACATCTGGATCATCCGTTTGGCAACATCGAGGATGCGCACCGGCTCGCCCATGTCGAGAATGAGGACCTCTCCGGGCGAACCGATCCCACCTGCCTGGACGACAAGCTGGCACGCCTCCGGGATGGTCATGAAGTAGCGGGTCACATCCGGGTGCGTCACGGTCACGGGTCGACCGGCTTGAATCAGCGCGGTGAAGGTAGGCAGCATCGAGCCACGGCTCCCGATCACATTCCCGAAACGCACGGAGAGATAGCGGAGCGAAGTCTCAGCTGACATCCACGCGGTGAGCTTCTCAGCGACTCGCTTGGAGTGGCCCAACACGCTGGTCGGGTTGGCCGCCTTGTCCGTCGAGATGTTGACGAAGGTCGCCACGCCAACAGATCTCGCCGCCTTCAGGACGTTGAGGGTACCGAGCACGTTGGTCTTCCAAGCTTCCTCCGGATACTGCTCCAGCATGGGGAGATGCTTGAGCGCAGCGGCGTGGAATACGACCTCCGGCGTTCGCTCCTCGAAAACGGCATTCAGCGCCACTACGTCACGGATGTCCGCAAGCACGACGTCTCGCGTGTCGAGCAGCCCATGACCGAATGCACCCAACTGTGCGGCCTGCAAACCGGTCTCGTCGCGATCGAGCATGATGAGTTCCGCGGGCTCATACTTGACGATCTGTCGGCAGAGCTCAGAGCCGATCGATCCTCCTGCGCCTGTGACAAGCACGCACTTGCCCCGGAGATATCCGGCGATCGAGGCGACATCGGTGTCGACAGGGTGACGGCCGATCAGATCCTCGATCGAGAGATCCCGCAGGTCAGCGACGCTGCGTTCCCCCGAGAGGATCTCGTCGAGGCGCGGCAACACCTTGACTCGGAGGCCGAGGCGCTGTCCCTCGAAGTTGACGCGCTGCATGAGCTCCGTGTCCGCGCGACCGATCGCCACCACGAGAACCGAGGCATTCGTCGATTCCACCGCGCTCTGGAGGTCTTCGAATCTGCCTCTCACCGACACGCCCGAACGGCGGGTATTTCGCAAACCGGGTGCATCGTCGAGGTAGGCGACCGGAAGATACCGCGACTCGGTATCCGTCAGCATCCGCCGTGCGATGGTAGTGCCGAGGTAGCCCGCTCCATAAATGATCACCCGCTCGGCGTCGGCTCCTGGTCGCTGCCTGTGCTCGACGTACAGCCGCTTCAGGTATCTCACAGCGAACATGAGAACGAGCGCGATCGGTGCCGCGATGAGAATCGTGCTGCGAGGCAGGCCCAACGCCTCCCCGAATATCAGCACAGGTACCGCGAGTATCAGGGAGACGACGAGTACTGCACCGCTCAATGCCCGTACTTCGTCGAACGTCGTATACGTGAACCGCCCGTGGTAGAGCGAGAACATCCAGCCGATCACCCATTGCAGCACGACCGCGCCGGAAATGAAGAGCAGCGTCGAGACGATGGCGATCGAGTCGACTCTGAACTCATAGCGAAAGACCTGTGCGAGAAGGATCGCGACCGCCCACGCTGCGGCATCCAAGCCATACTGCGTGCCGAATCGTACGGACTTCATCTCGTAGCCACTTTCCATCAGCCTTCGATCCTTGCTGCTGATCACAGCCACGAACCCCCACCATCATCACTCCGTGCGAGCACATCGCCCACCCACATCCACACCGAGCCGTCGTCGCCCGACGCCACGGCCACTCCCCCGGCGCTGACGGAGGACTCGAGGCACGCCCCGCCGGCGCCCGCGGCGAGTGAGCCGCCATCCGCCGCCAACTCGACGAGTTGGGCCCCGGCGCATCCGTCGACATTCGCGACCGCGACCCGGTAGCCCGCGCCGCCGGCGGTGATCGCAACCGCGCCCGACACCGGCACCGCAGCGCCCCAGCTCGCCCCGGCGTCAGCCGTCGCGTGCACGGTCGCGTCGTCGCAGAGCACGGCCGCGGATGTCTCGTCGATCGCCGCGAGCTGAACGACGACGCCGCACGGGGCGGCGACGTCGCCGGCGGGCGAGTGCACGACGGCGCGGTCGGCCGGGTCGACGTACCACGACGCGACGAGCTCGTCGGGCGCGGGCTCCCAGGCCTCGCCGCCGGTGAACGTGCGCTCGTACTGAGGCGCGCACCCCTCTGCCGCGAGGCCGATCAGACCGATGAACGCGTCGCCGCCGGGCACGATGCGCTGCACAGCCGAGACGCCGGGCGCCTCGAACGCCTCCCAGTTCGCGCCACCGTCTTCGGTGACCTCGATCGTCGTCGGGTCGGGGCAGGTCGTGCTCGCCGCACGCACCGCCAGAGCGCCGTCGAGGGCGCCGAGCACGCGAGCGGGCACCGCGACCTTCGGCGCGGCCTCGGCAGGTTCGAATGCGGGCGTCTCGACCGGCGGTGTCGACGGGGCGGTCGCCGACGTGCTCGCCCCGGGCGTGCTCCCGGCGTTCTCGACGCCGCGGTTCTCACCGAGCGCGAACAGCACGAGCGCGAACACCACGACGCCGAGTGCGACGAGGCCGACGACCGACCACACCCGTCGCCCACTGCGCCCGTGGTGGTCGGGTCGTCGTGCTGATTTCGCCATGATGACCGCCTACCCGCGCTGCGCCGCTCGCACGAACAGGTCGACCGTCGCCTGCACGGCCGGCACGAGCTGCGATGCGGAGGTCTCGTAGACCGCGTCTGACTGGCGGTACGGGTCGATCACGTCGGCGTCGTCGGGGTTGTCGAGGGGCGCGACGACACCGCGGAGGGATGCGGCGGCGATGACGGCGGCACGGAGGCGGGCGTCGACCGCGGCAGATTCGGTTTCGACAGGCATGGTTTCGACGGGATCGACCAGCGGGAGCAGCGAGAGCGCGTCGTCGAGATCTTCGTCGGTCACGGCCGCCGCGAGGTGCGCGAACTCGCGCAGCGTGAACGCCTTGCGCGTCGCGGCAGGCACGTGCTCGACGATCGCACGTCGGTGCTCGCGGGCGAGACCGAGCACGAGATCGGCCCCGCGGATCAGCTGCTCATCGAGCTGGCGGGCGCGGTGCGCCGAGGCATCCGTCGCACCGAAGCGTGCCGAGAGCGCAGCGGCCTGGGCAGGCATGCCCGAGTCGACCATCGCGATCGTGCCGGCGCTCGACACCTCGACGCCCGGAATCTGCGCGAGCCCGGCGCGCAGCAACTGCTCGGCCAGCGGCGAGCGGCAGATATTGCCAGAGCAGACAGTGAGGATGCGGAAGGTCACGCGCTTCTCCTGCCGCGGTCGCGGGTGGCCTCGTCGATCTCTTCGAGGTCGTGGGTCATGCCGTACGTGTACGCGCCGTAGCCGTAGCTGTCGGGCCCCTTCGTCGGCAGCATCGTGACGATGACGCCGAGCAGGCGGCTGCCGATCGCCTCGAGCGAGCGCACCGCACCCGCGAGCTCCTGCTTCTTCGTGGCACCCGATGCCGCGACGAGGATCGCACCGCCGGTGAGCTTCGAGACCACCGCAGCGTCGGTGACGAGCAGCAGGGGCGGTGCGTCGATGAGCACGTAGTCGAACTGCGCGGTCAGCTGCTCGAGCAGGCGCGCCATCGCCGCAGAGCCGAGCAGCTCGCTCGGATTCGGCGGAATGCGGCCGGCGGGCAGCACGAAGAGCTTTCCGCGACCCCACTTCTGCAGCACGTCGACGATCTCGGCGCGGCCGATGAGCACATCGGTGAGGCCGACACCGCCCTCGATGCCCATGTAGTCGGCCACCTTCGGCAGGCGCAGGTCGCCGTCGATGAGGGCAACCTTCGCGCCCGTCTCGGAGAGCGAGATCGCGAGGTTCGCCGTCGTGGTCGATTTGCCCTCGCCGGGCCCCGCGCTCGAGATGACGAAGCTGCGCGGGCCGCCCTCGACGTTCACGAACTGGAGGTTCGTGCGAAGGCTGCGGAACGACTCGGCGCGCGGGTTGCGCGGGTCGGCGTGCACGATGAGCGGGCGCTTCTTGGCCTCGGGGTCGAGCGCGATGCCGCCGAGCAGCGGCTTGTCGGTCACCTGCGCGATGTCGTGCAGCGAGTGGATGCGGGTGTCGAGCACACTGCGCAGCACCGCGATGCCGATACCGAGGGCCAGGCCGATGAGCGCGCCGAGCGCGATGTTCAGCGGCACGTTCGGGCTCGACGGCTTCGCCGGTACGACGGCCGGCTGGATCGTCTCGATCTTGACGAGGCTCGCCCCCTCGCCTTCGGGCTTCTCGAGGTCGTTCACGACGACGTCGGCGAAATGCGCGCCGACCGCGTTCGCGATCTCGGCGGCCTGCTCGGGGTCGTTCTCGGTCACGGTGATGTCGATCAGCACGGTGTTGAGCGGCGAACTGGCGACGACATGCGGCGCGAGCTCACCGGCTGTCATGTCGAGACCGAGCTCGGCGATCACCGGGTCGAGCACGATCGCGCTGTTCACGACATCGACGTAGCTGGTCACCGCCTGACGGGCGAACGTCGTGCCCTGCACGAGTTCACCGGTCGCCGACCCTTCGCCGGCGCGCACCGAGACGTAGAGCTCGGTCGTGGCCTCGTACTTCGGCGCCACCACGATCGAGTAGGCGGCCGCAGCGCCGACGCCGAGGAGCAGACAGACGAGGATGAGCACCCAGCTCTTGTGCAGAATGCGCACATAGTCTCGTAGCTCCACGACGGCCTTTCATTCGATGAAGGGTCGCGGTGCGCCCCCTGGCAATTCAGTGTTGCATGCGGGCACATCGATTCTGGCCCGTCACGACACGCGAGTGAGCGACTCCCCCGAGATTGCACGGCTGAGCCGAATCGCTGCGCCCCCAAACTGGGGTAATTCTAGCCGCCCCGAGGTCGACGCTCCACGCACGGACTCGCCCACGAGACATCCGGTCAGTGACGCCCGTTGAGCACGCCGCCCGACTCCTGCAGGTAGCAGACACCGCAGAGCGACTCGTACTCGACCTCGACGCCGTCGATCGCGACCTGCTCGCCGTCGAAGATGTACCGCCCGTCGACGCTGCGTCCGTTGAAGATCGCCTTGCGCCCGCACCGGCAGATCGTCTTCAGCTCTTCGAGCGAGTGCGAGACCTCGAGGAGGCGTCGGCTGCCGGGGAACGCGACGGTCTGGAAGTCGGTGCGAATACCGTACGCGAGCACCGGGATGCCGTCGATCAGCGCGATGCGGAGGAGGTCGTCGACCTGCTCGGACGAGAGGAATTGCGCCTCGTCGACGAGCAGGCAGCTCACGTCACGGCCCGACTCCTCGAGCACGTGCGTGCGCAGCCCCTCGAACCTGAGCCGCACCGGGGCATCCGGTTCGATGACGAAGTCGACCGCGCGCACGACGCCGAGGCGCGAGACGATGCCGTGGTCGCCCTTCGTGTCGACCGCGGGCTTCGCGAGAAGCACCCGGTGCCCGCGCTCTTCATAGTTGAACGCCGCCTGGAGCAATGCCGTCGACTTGCCGGAGTTCATCGCGCCGTAGCGGAAGTACAGTTTCGCCATCTACTCGAGGAACCCGTCTTCGGCAGCGCGACGAATCAGCTCGGCCTTGCGGCTCGCAGGCCGGCCGACCTTCGCGTACTTCTCGCGCACCCGGCGCAGGTAGGTCTTCGCGGTCTCGTAGCCGACGTCCATGCGCTGGGCGACCTCGAGGGTGCTGAGCCCCTGGGCGTAGTAGCGCAGCGCCTTCTCTTCGGCGGGGCTGAGGTGCACGCCCGACATCGTCGCGACCGCGCCGTCCGCGCCGGGTTCACCGGCGCGGCGGGCACCGAGTCGGGATGCCTGCCGCGGCAGCCGCTCGCCGCGCATGACGCGGCGCGCATAGTCGACGAGCACCTCGGCGGGGAGGGTCTTCGAGACGAAGCCGGCCGCCCCCGCAGCCATGCTGCGCTCACGCGAGTCGTCGTCGTCGAGCGCGGTCACCACGATCACCCGCGCTCGTGCGGCACGGCACGCCCTGATGCGCGACTCGATCGACACCCCGTCGGGGAGCTGGAGGTCCATCAGGACGATGTCGACCGGAAACTCGGGGCTGCGCACGAGATCCATCCACGAGGTCGCGGTGACGACCACGTCGAAATCGGCCGCGCGGTCGACGAACCACCGCGCGAGACTGTCGACGATCAGACTGTGGTCGTCGAGGATCGCGAGCCGGTGTCGATGCACCGGGAGTGCGTCAGTCGATGACATATCTCAGCTCCACACGTACATTCTCTCGCGTCGAAACCGATTCGGCACCCAAGGAAACTGCGCGCGCCACGGCGATGAACCGATCGAGGTCGCGCTTGGCGGGTGGACGCTCGGCCGGGACGGCCGAAATCACGATGCGACCGCCGTCGAGGTCGGTCCGGAGCGAGACCCCGACTCGTTCGGAGCGCGACGGTTCGGCCAGCCAGGTGATGAGCGCCGTGAGCGCCGAACGCTGGTCGTCGGCGAGCAGGTCTGCGGCTCCGGAGGGGTCGTCGACGAAGGTCTCGATTCCGCGCGCCAGCCGGAGACTGGTCGCGAGATCGTCGAGCCAGGTCGATTCGAGCCCGGCCCGCAGGGCGCGGCGCAGTTCTTCTGCGAGCTCGCGGGCCCGGTCGGCCTCGGCGACCGAGATGCGTTCGGCGGTCATGACCCCGGCGAGGAACGGGAGCACCTCGCGCCCGAGCACCGAGACCCGGCTCTGCTGCACCGAGCGCGCGATCCCGGCGCGCAGCTCCGTGTCGCGCTGGAGTGCCGCGCGGTTCGCCTCCCGCTGCCAGCCGAGGGTCTCGGCGATGATCGCATGCGCGTAGCCGGCCGCGGCCGCGGAGAGCGCGACGACCGGCGCCGCGTTCACCGCGACCAGGGCACCGACCGGCGCATCCGCCGCGACGTAGCTCGACGCGCCGACGACGAGGATCGACAGCACGATGGAGGCGAGCACTCCGGCGAGGGCGAGCGACACCCAGGTGCAGTACGGCGCCACCGAGAGGATGAGCATACCGATCACGACGGGCCCGAAGTCGTCGTAGAGGTAGCGGTTGGCGCCTACGGTGCTGGTGTATTCGGCGATCGCAGCGCCGACGGCGAGGGTGACCACGATCCAGAGACGCTCGGCGGTGAACGGTGCCCGCGACGGCGCCGCCGAGATCGCGGCGACGACACCCGCCGCCGCCACGAGCAGGATCGCGATGATCGCCGCGAGGGGCGAGACGACCTCGCCGCGATGAACCCAGGTGAGCGCGACCGCGCTGCCCACGGCGAGCGCGGCTCCGATGACGACGATCGGGGCCGCCGTGATGCCGCCGATCGGGTCGGCCTCCTGCTGCGTCAGTCGCATCATGCTCCACCCTCGGGCACCGTGAGCACGATGGTGGTGCCGATGCCCTTCGTCGACCACAGGCGAACGGTGCCGTCCTGCTGGTCGATGCGGGCACGGATCGAGGTGCGCAGCCCGATGCGGTCGTCGGGCACCTCGCGTTCGTCGAATCCGACCCCGCTGTCCATCACCGCGATCGTGACCTCGCCACCGCCGAGCCCGAGCGCGAGTTCGGCCTCGTCGACACCGGCGTGGCGAGCGACGTTGATGAGGCACTGGGCGACGGCTGCGTCGAGCGCTTCGGCACGACCCGGGCCGAGCACGTGCAGGATGTCGGGGTCACCGGTGACGCGCACGTCGAGGCCGGCATTCGCCGCCGCGGCGAATGCCTGCGCGAGCATCGTCGCTCCGTCGGGGCGCGGCTCCGCCGGCACGGGAACCGTCCGTGAACGGGTCGCCCCGCCGACGACGCCACGCCGCCCGAACCGCCCCTTCCCGGCCGCGCCGTTCGGAGCGGATTCGTCGACGGCAGCGGCTCGGCGGAGGCCGCCGCGATCACTCGCCGTCGCCTGCCCGGCGTGGTCGATCGCCCAGTCCCTGCCCACGATGAGTCCGAGATCCTGGCGGATGCCGGCGCGCAGCCGATCGTCGACCGTGCCCGACCCGGCCGCGGCGATCGCGATGAGGTGGCTCAGCGCGGTGTCGTGCAGCCTCGCGGTCGCCCGCAGCTCGTAATCGTGTCGGATGGCGAGTTCGCGGGTCTGCTGGCTCGCACGATGCAGCCCGGTCTCCTGCCGGGGGTCGGAACGACGAGAGACGCCGTCGAAGATGCGGACCACGAGCAGGATGCCGAACGCCGCAGCCGCCGCAGTGCTCGGTGCGTAGGCGCCGCCGACCAGCGCGACCCCGAGGAACGCCGCCGCCTCGCCGAGCGCGTAGCCGAGCGAGGCCCAGACGATCGCGATGAGCGATCCGCTGCCGGCGCCCCCGACGAGCAGGAGCGCGATCCTCGGGAGCGCGAGCAGCGCATTGTTGGTCGATTCGAAACCCCCGGGCTCCATGACGAGCATCGTGAAGGCGATCGTCACCCCGGTGCCGACGACGAGCGCGAGCACCGTCAGCGTGACGGAGGGGAACAGTGCGACGGCCCCGAACGCGAGCGCCATCACCGTGGCGAGCGCAGCGCCCGTCCACCCGGCGGGCTGGTCGCCGACGGTCGCGACGATGATGCTCACGACGATCATGATCGCCAGGCAGGCGAACGCGGCGCAGTGCCCGGCGAACGCGAGTGCTCGACTCAGGCTGTCGCGCGCGAGGTGCCCCGGCAACCCCAGGCTCATCGTGAACCTCCACTCGCGAGCAATGCCCGATCTTCGCGAGCCGATCGGACTCAGCGAATTATCTCAGTCCGGCGGGATCTCGCGCATCTTCATGCACCGAGGACGCGACGTTTCGCTCTCGACGGCTCAGAAGAGGGTCGCCGGGTCGGAGGGTGCGCCGAGCGAACCGAGTTCGGGAGCGATCTCTCTCGCGCCCGGCCTCGTCCACCGACCCCGCGACTCGGCCGTCGACCGGATTCCGCCGGTGACCGGGTCTTCGCGGCCCCGTTCGAGCCCGTGGGCCCGGATCAGCGGATGGACCCGCTGCGCCAGCCAGCGCCGATACTCTTTCGGCGGGTAGGCGTTGTTGCCGTAGTACATCGACCGGTACTTCGGTACCAGCTCGGGGTGCTCGCGTTCGAGCCACTGCATGAACCACGGCTTCACCGAGCCGCGGAGGTGGAGCGCCGAGTACAGCACGCTCGTCGCCCCGGCGGCCTTCACCTGGCGCAGCGCCTCGTCGAGGTGAGCCCGCGTGTCGGTGAGGAAGGGCAGCACGGGCATGAGGAATACGGCGCAGTCGAGCCCGGCCTCGCGCACGGCCGCCACGGTCGCGAGTCTCGCCTTCGTCGACGGCGTACCGGGTTCGAGCGACTGCTGGAGGTCGTGGTCGTGGATCGCGATCGACATCGCGACATCGACCGGCACGTGCTCGGCGGCGACCGCGACGAGCGGGAGGTCGCGGCGCAGCAGCGTGCCCTTCGTGAGGATGCTGAACGGGGTGCCGCTCGTCGCGAGCGCATCGATGATGCCCGGCATGAGCTCGTACCGCCCCTCGGCCCGCTGGTACGGGTCGGTGTTCGTGCCGAGCGCGACCGGCTCGTGCCGCCACGAAGGCCGCGCGAGCTCACGTCGCAGCACCTCGGCGACGTTCACCTTCACGATGATCTGCCGGTCGAAGTCATCGCCCGCGTCGAGGTCGAGGTAGCTGTGCGTCGGCCGAGCGAAGCAATAGACGCATGCGTGGCTGCAGCCCCGATACGGGTTGATCGTCCACCCGAAGGGCATCATCGATTGGCCGGGCACCCGGTTCAGCGCCGACTTCGCGAGCACTTCGTGGAAGGTGACGCCGGCGAACTCGGGCGTCTGCACCGAGCGCACGAGGTTGTTGAGCTTCGCGAGCCCGGGCAACGCGTCGGCCTGGTCGACCCCCAGTTCTTGCCCGCTCCACCGCACACATTCATTCGAACATATCTTCGAAGATCGCGCAAGCAGCACACCGGCCGCGACCCGGCGACGGGGATGCCTCGAGGCGCGCCCCGAGGCATCCCCGCCCTACCCGGCGACCGCTGCGGGCACTGCAGCGCCCGCATGCAACTCGAGCCGCTCGCCCGCCCAGCGCCGGCGCAGCCAGCGGTCGTGACTCGCGATGACCACCGCGCCGGGGTAGCCGCCGAGCGCCTCCTCGAGTTCGGTTGCGAGCGCGAGCGACAGGTGGTTCGTCGGCTCGTCGAGGAGGAACACGTGCGGGGGCCGCGCGAGCACGAGTGCGAGTGCGAGCCGGCGCTGCTGCCCCACCGAGAGCGCGCCGACGGGCCGCTCTAGGTCGCGCGGTGCGAGGAGCCCGAGGCCCGAGAGCGGCACCTGCTCGGCGCGACGTTCACCGAGGACGCGCTCGTACGTCGCCCGCGGCGTCGCCGTGGGATCGACGAACCTGACGTCCTGTTCGAGCAGTTGCACCCGCAGGCCCTTGCGCCGGTGCACCACGCCGCGGTCGGCCGCGAGCGAACCCGCGAGCACGCCGAGCAGCGTCGACTTGCCCGCGCCGTTCGCCCCCGTCACGAGCAGTCGCGAGACCGGCTCGATTTGGAGCCGTTCGAGCCTCAGGCGTCCCGCGACCTCGAGGTCGTCGAGCTGCACGAGGAGCCCGGCCGACTCCTCGAGCGCGTGCGACCCCGAGGGGATTCCGGCGAACTCGAGCGGCGACGGCGGCTTGCGCAGCTGTTCGCGCTCGAGCGTCGCGAGCCGCTGCTCGGCGTTGCGCAGCCGGCGCGCGACCGTGCGAGCGACGTTCTCGCCCTTGAAGTGCCTGATGAACTTGTCGTTGTCCGTCGCCGCACGCCCGTGCGCGACACTGCGCGCCGACCCGCCGAGCGAAGCACGCAACTGCCGGAGCTCCTCCTGCTCGTCGTCGTACCGGCGCTGCCAGCGCACCCGCTCCTCGGCCTTCACCTCGAGGAACTCGCTGAAACCGCCGCCGAAGACCGTGCCGCCGAGGGTGGCGCCCGAGCGGGCACCGTCACCCGACGCGGCGCCAGCCGACGCCGACGCCGCGAGCGCCCCCTGGCGCCCGGGGTCGAGGTCGATGAGGCCCGTCGCCGCGCGATCGAGGAACGCGCGGTCGTGGCTCGCGAACACGACCGGCCCGGCGAACGCGCGCAGGCGAGCCTCGAGGAACTCGGCCGCTGCGTCGTCGAGGTGGTTGGTCGGCTCATCGAGGAGCAACGCATCGGGAGCCGAGAGCAGCAGCGCCGCGAGCGCGAATCGCGAACGCTGCCCGCCCGAGAGCTCGTCGATGCGGCGCCCGCGGCCGAGCCCGGCGACGCCGAGCCCGTCGAGCAGCTCGTCGCGGCGAGCCTCTGCGGTCCAGATCTCGGCGCGCTCGGCGGCGTCGAGGGCGGCCGCGAAGCGGGTCGCCGCCGCGTCCTGCGCCTCGGCGGCCGGCCGGTCGCCGGCATCGGCACCCGCGGCACCTGCCCCGAGCGCCGCAGCCGCTGCGTCGAATTCGCGTTCGATGGCGCGCACCTCGGCGAGGGCGGCCTCGAGCACGAGGTCGACGCGGTCGTCGGGCGCGAACGGCAGCTCCTGCGCGAGCAGGCCGGTTCGCCGGGGGCGGGAGATCCGCCCCGCGACGGTCGCGCCGGCGAGCGGCTCGTCGGTCGAGGCATCCGTGTCGTGGGCCGCGGCGAGGAGCCGCAGCAGCGTCGACTTGCCGACGCCGTTCTCGCCGATGAGGCCCAGGCGGTCGCCCGGGGCGACCGCGAAGCCGAGCTCGGCGAAGATGCGCCGGTCGGGGTAGGCGACGGAGAGCCCGTCGGCCCGAAGATGGTTGGAGTAGGAGAGGTGTACGGCCAAGGGGTCCGCCCTTCGCGAGTGCTCCCGAACGGCCGCCGGATGCCACGGCGACGACGCGGTCCGATCGGTGCACCGTCGGTGCCGGGGCGACGTCGAATTCGACCCGGCCCGCGTGTTCGCTGCGGATGCGGCGACCGTTCGGGAGCGGAGTGGATCCCACCGGGCATTGCCGGGCGTGGGTGCACAAGAGCGCTGTCGCGATCAGCACGGGTCGATCAGGACCGTGTGCACACCCGACGTCAACGGCGCCTCAGGCGCGGGACGAGGGGGTGTACTCACTTCATAGCGTGTACGACCGTAGCAGGGCCCGGCCCGAGAGCGCAAGCCGCCGCCCGTGCGCGCCCGCCCGCGCCCGCCCGCCGCTCCCGCTCGATCGCGCGTCAGGCGGTGAGCCCGAGGACCCCCGCGGTCGCCTTCAGCGAGGCCTCGGCGGCGGCCGGGTCGGCCGAGAGCGCGGTGCCGTAGCTCGGGATCATCTCGCGGAGCTTCGGTTCCCACTCGGCGAAGCGATCGGGGAAGCAGCGCGAGAGCACGTCGAGCATGATCGGCGCCGCGGTCGACGCACCGGGCGAGGCTCCGAGCAGGCCGGCGATCGTGCCGTCGGCGCCCGTGATCACCTCGGTGCCGAACTGCAGGATGCCGCCCTTCTCAGGGTCTTTCTTCATGACCTGCACGCGCTGACCGGCGGTGATGAGCTCCCAGTCCTCGGTCTTGGCCGTGGGCATGAACTCGCGCAGCGCCTGCATCTTCTTCTCGCGGTTCGCCATGAGCTCGCCGACCAGGTACTTCACGAGGTCGAAGTTCTTGAGGCCGACCTGGATCATCGGCCCGAGGTTGTGCAGGCGGATCGAGAAGGGCAGGTCGAACCAGGTGCTCGTCTTCAGGAACTTCGGTGTGAAACCGGCGTACGGGCCGAACAGCAGCGCCGTCTCGCCGTCGACGACGCGCGTGTCGAGGTGCGGCACCGACATCGGGGGCGCCCCGACCGCGGCCTTGCCGTAGACCTTCGCCTGGTGCTGGGCGACGACCTTCGGGTTCGTGGTGCGCAGGAACTGGCCCGAGATCGGGAAGCCGCCGAACCCCTTGATCTCGGGGATGCCCGAGTGCTGCAGCAGGGCGAGCGCGCCGCCGCCGGCGCCGACGAACACGAAACGCGCGCGCACCGTCTTCGGCGTGTTGCCGACGGTGTGGCGCAGCTTCAGCCGCCAACTGCCGTTCTTCAGGCGCTTGAGGCCGGTCACGTGGTGGTTCGTCTGGATCGATGCGCCGCGGTCGGCCATGTCGGCCATCAGGTACTTCGTGAGGGCGCCGAAGTCGACGTCGGTGCCCGCGGCGATGCGGGTCGCGGCGACGCGCGCCTTCGGATGCCGCTTCTTCGCGAGGAGCGGGGTCCACTCGGCGATGCGCTCGAGGTCTTCGGTGTACTCGAGGTCTGGGAAGAGCGGCTCGTCCTTCAGCACGGCGACCCGCTTGCGCAGGTATTCGATGTTCGCCTTGCCGCGTACGAAGGTCATGTGCGGGGTCGAGTTGATGAAGTTGTGCGGTTCGGGGAGGGCGCCGTGCTCGACGAGGTACGCCCAGTACTGCCGGCTGATCTGGAACTGCTCGTTGATGGAGACCGCCTTGGCGGCGCTCACGGTGCCGTCGGCGTTCTCGGGCATGTAGTTCAGCTCGCAGAGCGCGGCGTGGCCCGTGCCCGCGTTGTTCCAGGCGTTCGAGGACTCCTGCGCGACCTCGCCCAGGCGTTCGTAGACTCGGATCGACCAGTCGGGCTGCAACTGGGAGATGAGGGAGCCGAGCGTCGCGCTCATGATGCCCCCGCCGATCAGAACGACGTCGACGGTTTCCTCTGAATTCACGGGTTCCAGTGTAGATGGGCTTCGAGGGTGCCCTTGACCGGGCCGTTTTCGCGGATGCCTCGGGGCAGCCCGGCTCGATCAGCCCAGCTGCGGAAGACCGCGCTCGTCGAGCGGCCAGCCGGGGTTGTGCGCCAGCTCCCAGAGGTTGCCGTCGGGGTCGGCGACGTAGCCGCTGTACCCGCCCCACTCGGTCGCCGCGGCCGCCTTCGCGATCGAACCGCCCGCGAGCACCCAGTCGCCGACGGCGTCGTCGACCTCGTCGCGCGAGGCGAGGTTGATCGCCAGGGCGACCGCCCTGAACGCGGGCGCATTCGCATGGAACGTCGGCAGCGCCGCGTCCTTCGCGAGCTCGGCCGTCTCCCAGAGGGCGATGACGCCGCCCGGCGTGGCGAAGAAGGTGACCTCGCCGGCGACCGAGGAACGCGCCTCGCGCCAGCCCAGACGATGGTAGAACGCGGTGGCCGTCTCGACGTCGGCGACGCCGAGTGTCACGAGTGAGAACCGCTGCGGGATGACCATGATGTGAGCGTACGCCCACCCGCCGACGCCGTGGCCTCGACTTCGGCGCGCGCCCGCGCGAGCGCGGTCGCCCCGGCACCCACCGCGTCGAGCGCGAGCAGCGCCGCGCCGACCACCGGAGCGGCCTCGACGATCGAGAGTCGCGCGAGCGGGGCAGCATCCGCGAGACGCTCCCGGATGCCACGGAGCAGGCGTTCGTCGCCTGCACGGGCGATTCCGCCGCCGAGCACGACGGGCACCTCGCGGTCGAGCAGTTCGAGCCGGGTGAGGCTCGCTCTGGCGAACGCCGCGAGCTCCTCGGCCTGCCGGTCGACGAGCGAGACGGCGACGGCGTCGCCCTCCGCGGCCGCCGCGAAGATCGCCGGGGCGAACGAGGTCAGCTCCGAGGCATCCCGCCGGCCGAAGTGGATCGCCTCGATCAGTTCACCGACCGAGGCGACGCCGAGCCGGCGCACGATCTCGTCGACGAGCAGCGTCGCCGGCCCGCGACCGTCGACGGCGCGCGCGGCGTGCCAGAGCGCCGCCTCGCCGAGGCCCGCGCCGCCGCCCCAATCGCCCGAGAGCGGGCCGAGCGAGGGGAAGCGCACGGTCGTGCCGTCGGCGCGGAGGCCGATCGCGTTGACGCCGGTGCCGCAGACGATCGCGACCGCGTCGGGCGCGTCGGTGCCGGCACGGAGGAGCGCGTAGAGGTCGTTGGCGACGACGGCGCCCGTCGACCACGCGAAGCCCGAGATCGCCGCGATGTACTGCTCGATCTCGACGGCGAGGTCGAGTCCTGAGAGGTAGAGGCCGGCGTGCATCACCGCGTGCTCCCCCGCGACCTCGCGTACGATCCCGTCGACGAGCGCGACGGAGGCGTCGAGTCCCTCGAAGTGCGGGCTGGCCCCCGACGCACGTGCATACGCGACGAGTTCGCCGTCGAGGGTCAGGGCGACGGCGTCGGTCTTCGAACCGCCGCCGTCGACCGCCACCACCACAGGGCTCGCCGAGGAGACCTGCGCGCGCGTACCGGGGATGCCGGGCGCGAGGGGCGGACCGGGGGCGCCGGGCAGATCGTTCAGCTCGGCCGCCTCGATCGCGCCGGTCACGCCCACTCCAGGAAGCGCGCGTTCTCGGCCATCAGCAGATCGGTCAGGCGCTCGGCCCGCTCGTGCTGCAGCACGAGCGGGTGCGCGCGCATCGCCCGCAGCACCCGGTCGCGACCGCCGTGCACCGCCGCGTCGAGGGCGAGCCGCTCGTACCCGGCGACCGCCGCGATGAGCCCAGCCAGCTCGCTCGCGAGCGGTGCGACCGGTTCCGCGACGAATCCCCCGTCGCGGAACACGGCCGGCACCTCGATGACGTGGTCGTCCGGGAGGAACGGCAGCACGCCATCGTTTCGGAGGTTGACCACGCGAGCCCGGTCGACGCCGCCCTGCATGGCGGCGAGCAACTCGATGGCCGCCTCCGAGTAGAACGCCCCGCCGCGGCCGTCGAGCGCCGCGGGCTTCTCGTGCCGAGACTCGTCGGCGTAGACGTCGAGCAGCTCGCGCTCGATCGCGCGCACCGCCTCGGCGCGGCTCGGCTCGGCGAGCTGCTCGCGCAGCACCTCGTCGTGGGCGTAGTAGTAGCGCAGGTAGTACGAGGGCACGACGCCGAGCTGCATGAGCAGTTCGGGCGCGAGGTGCACCTCGCCCGCGAGGGTGTCGAGATGGTCGGCGAGGAGGCCCGGCAGCTTGTCTTCGCCGCCGACCGTCACGCTGCGCTCCCACGTCAGGTGGTTGAGGCCGACATGACCGAGCTGCACCTCGTCGTGCCCGACGCCGAAGAGCTTCGCGTAGCGCCGCTGGAACCCGATGGCGACGTTGCACAGCCCGACCGCGCGATGCCCGTGTTCGAGGAGGGCCCGCGTCACGATGCCGACGGGGTTCGTGAAGTCGACGATCCAGGCGTCGGGCTTCGCATGCTCGCGCACGGCCTCGGCGATGCGCAGCGCGACCGGCACGGTGCGCAGGGCCTTCGCGAGGCCACCGGGGCCGGTCGTCTCCTGCCCGATGCACTGCACCTCGTGCGGCCAGGTCTCGTCGGCGTGCCGGGCGTCCTGCCCGCCGACGCGCAGCTGGATGAGCACCGCATCGACGTCGTCGACGCCCGCGACGAGCTCGGTCGTGCCGATGACCCGGGCCGGGTGGCCGGCGTGCGCGAGCATGCGCCGGGCCATGCCGCCGACGAGGGTGAGCCGCTCGGCGTCGGGGTCGACGAGACGGATCTCCTCGAGCGGGAGCGTGTCGCGGAGGCGCGCGAAGCCGTCGATGAGTTCGGGCGTGTAGGTCGATCCACCGCCGACGATGGCGAGCTTCATGGGTCCTCATTTCGTGTGGTGCATTGTGCGTGGTGCGTGCGTCTTCGGGCGCGGTCGAGCCGCGCGGTCGAGCGCCGCGGGCGGGCGCGCGCGGGTTCGGCCGAATGGCCCGGGCGGCCGGTGTCCGTCGGAGTGGGACGGGCGGTCGGGATGCCTCGGCCGGCCCCACCCCGGCCGGTGCGACGGCTTACGCAGCCGGGGTGATGCCGGCCTCGAGTCGCGTGCGGATCTGCTCGACGAGCAGTTGTCGGGCGCCGAGCAGCACCGGTTGCTCACCGGTGCCGCTCGTGGCGACGACGAGCTTCGGGTGTGCGCCGGTGTCGACCCGCTCGCCGACGAGGGCGGCGAGCCGCTCGCCGCCGGCGACGCCCGTCGGCCCGCCGAGCACGACCAGCGCCGGGTCGAGCACGGTCAGCAGCGGCTCGATCGCGAGCGCCGTGCGTGCCGCCACGGCGTCGAGCGCGGCTTCGTCTCCCGCGAGGCGCGGGAGCACCTCGGCCAGGCGCTCGCCGGGCTCGGCGCCGAGCAGCTCGGCGACGGCGCACCCCCCGAGGAGCTCGGTGAGGTCGTGCGCCGCTGGATCGAGCCGTGCGGCGCTGCGCGCGACCTCGAGGTAGCCGATCTCACCGGCGCCGCCCGAGGCGCCGCGGTGCACGACACCGCCGAGCACGATGCCGACGCCGAGTCCCTCGCCGATCCAGAACTGCACGAAGCTCGACGCGCCCTGGGCGACACCGGTGGCGCGCTCGGCCATCGCGGCGAGGTTGACGTCGTTGTCGAGCACGACGTCGAGACCGAGCGCTTCCTCGATGCGTCGGCGGGCACCGACCGCGGGCCAGCCGGGCAGGGTGTCGGTGTGCGACAGCTCGTCGCCCTCGACGAACACGGCGGCCTGCACGCCGACGGCGGCGAGCGTGACCGAGCCGAAATCGACCCCGGCCGCCTCGCACGCCGCTCCGACGGCCCGCTCGACGTCGCCCTCGGGACTGCGCCCGTCGACCCCCGCGGGGAGTTCGACGATGGGGTGGTCGGTGTCGGCGGCGTCGACCAAGACCGAGTGGATCGCCCTGCCCGAGATGCTCACGGCGACGCCGGTCAGCCGATCGGTGCGCACGCCGTAGCTCATGGCGTTCGGGCCCCGCCCACCCGAGACGACGCCCGCCTCGCCGATCAACCCCACCCGTTCGAGCCGGGTGATCATCTGGCCCGCGGTGGGCTTCGAGACCCCCGATTGCGCGCCGAGCTGGCTGCGGGTGAGCGGGCCGTGCTCGAGCAGCAGGCGGAACGCCGCACGGTCGTTGTGCGCGGCCAACCAGGTCGGCGTGCCGGCATCGCTCTGGTTCATCGTGACTCCCTCCACGCCTCAGCCTATCTGAAAAGGTTATTTACCAAAAAGATCCTGCTCATTCGGCGCGCCGCACCTCGTCGCGCAGCGCACCGTGCCGTTCCGGGTCGGCGGCGGCCTCGAGCAGCCGCATGGTGTATTCGTGCTGCGGGTTCAGGATGACTTCATCGGCCGGCCCGCGCTCGACGATGTCACCCCGGTACATCACCAGGATCTCGTCGGAGAAGTGCCGTGCCGTCGCGAGGTCGTGCGTGATGTAGAGCACCCCGAGCTGCGCCTCGCGCTGGAGCTCGGCGAGCAGGTTCAGCACGCCCAGCCGGATCGAGACGTCGAGCATCGACACCGGCTCGTCGGCGATGATGAACCGCGCCCCCGGCGCGAGGGCGCGGGCGATCGCGACACGCTGCCGCTGGCCGCCCGAGAGCTCGTGCGGGCGTCGCTCGAGGTACCGGGTCGCGGGTTCGAGCTGCACGCGCTCGAGCAGCTCCTCGACGCGGGAGGCGACCTCGGCTCGACCGAGCCCCGGGTGGTGCAGGCGGATCGGCCGCTCGAGGTGGTGCGAGATCGAGTGGAACGGGTTCAACGAGGCGAACGGGTCCTGGAAGACCATCTGCACCTCGCTGCGATACCGCTCGAGGGCCCGGCCCCTGCTGCCGCTCGGCGCCCCGTCGATGAAGACGCCGCCGGAGCTCGGCGCCTCGAGCTTGGCCAGCATCCGCGCGATGGTCGACTTGCCCGAGCCCGACTCGCCCACCAGGGCGATCGTCCTGCCCGCCTCGACGGTGAACGAGATGTCCTTCACCGCGTGCAGCATGCTGACCTTCAGCCCGCTGCGCAGGCGGAAGTCCTTCACGAGGTTCCGCGCCTCGAGCGACCCGCCCTGCCCCTGCGCGCGGGCCTCGCCCGTGGCATCCGCCGACGGCATGATCGTAGCGCTCATGACGCGACCTCCTGGTTCGCACCGGTGCCGCGGAGGAACCCGCCGCGGTCACCGCGCAGGCTGGGGAAGCTCGACAGCAGCCGCTTCGTGTACTCGTGCTGCGGGTCGCGGTAGACCGATTCGGCGGTGCCGAGCTCGACGATCTCGCCACGGAGCATCACCGCGATGCGGTCGCTGATCTCGATCAGCAGCGGCAGGTCGTGCGTGATGAAGATCACCGCGAAGCCCAGGCGTTCGCGCAGCCGCATGATCTCGCGGATGATGCCGCGCTGCACGACCACGTCGAGCGCCGTCGTCGGCTCGTCCATGATCATGACCTGCGGGTCGAGCGCCAGCGCCATCGCGATCATCACGCGCTGGCGCATGCCGCCGGAGAGCTCGTGCGGGAAGCTCGAGATGCGATCGGGATCGACGCCGACGAGCTCGAGGAGCTCGCGGCTGCGGGCGAGCCGCTCGGCCTTCTTCATGCCGGGCCGATGCGTGCGGAGCACGTCGTCGAGCTGCGCCCGCACGTTGAGCACCGGGTTCAGCGAGTTCATCGCCCCCTGGAACACCATCGACACCTTGCTCCAGCGGAACGCGCGGAGCCGTTCGTCGGAGAGCGAGACCACGTCGATGTCGTCGCCGTCGCGATCGTGGAAGACGATCTCGCCCGAGGTCTGCAGCGCCGGGGGCTTCAGCAGACGGTTGAGCCCGTACGCGAGGGTCGTCTTGCCGCAGCCCGACTCCCCCGCGAGACCGAGGATCTCGCCGCGGTGGAGCGTCAGCGTGACGTCGCGCACGGCCTGCACCGGCGGGTCGACCTCGTACTCGATCGAGACGCCGCGTGCGGTGAGCACCGGCTCGCCGAATCGGGCGGATGCCTCGGGCGCGGTCATGCGCTGATCCCCTCTGCGGTGGTGGTGGTGGCGGTCGGGAGCCCCGGGCCGGCGATGCCCCGCCCGGCCTTCGCGGCCTTGCGCTGACGACGCGCGTTCTCGGGGGCGATGCGGAGCTTCGGATTGATGATCTCGTCGATCGAGAAGTTGATGAGCGCGAGCCCGCAGCCGAGCAGCGCGATCAGGAGCCCCGGCGGCACGAACCACCACCAGGCGCCCGTGCCGAGGGCCTGCCCGGTCTGCGCGTCGTTCAGGATGGTGCCCCAGGTGATCGAGTCGGTCGCGCCGAGCCCCAGGTAGGAGAGCCCCGCCTCGCCGAGGATCGCGAAGATGATCGCGAAGAGGAACTGGGCTGCGAGCAGCGGCAGCAGGTTCGGCAGCACCTCGACGAGGATGACGCGGGGTGCGCGCTCACCCGCGACGCGGGCCGCCGAGACGTAGTCGCGCGAGCGGAGCGACCGGGTCTGCGCCCGCAGCACCACCGCCGACCCGGCCCAGCTCGTGATGCCGAGCACGAAGGCCACGAGCAGCCAGCTGCGCGCCGGGAAGTAGGTCGCGATGACCATGACGAGCGGCAGCCCCGGGATCACGAGCATGATGTTCGTGACGAGCGACAGCGTCTCGTCGCCCCACCCGCCGAGATAGCCCGCGAGGATGCCGAACACGATCGAGAGCCCGAGCGCGATGAGCCCCGCGATCACCCCCACCATGAGGGAGCCCTGGGTGCCCTGCGCGAGCTGCGCGAGCACGTCGTAGCCGAGCTTCGTCGTGCCGAGCAGGTGCTCGGGCGACGGCGGCTGAAGTGAGGGGTTGTCGCTGTCGCGCGGGTCCTGGGTGAACCAGGGGCCGGCGACGCCGAAGGCGACGATCGCGGTGAGCAGGCCGAGGCCGATCGCGAGCTTTCCCGACCAGCGCGGCATCAGCGCGCGGATTCCCCGGCGCGAGGACTGCCGTGGCATCCGCTGCCCCGCCCCTTCGACGGCGGCGCTCGCGACCGTCAGCGGCGTGATGACCTCCGCGACCTGCACGTCGTGCAGTTCGCGCTCGGTGAGTTCGGTTTCAGACATTGTGACGTGCCCTCGGGTCGATGAACCCGTAGACGAGGTCCATGATGAAGTTGGCGGCCAGCACCGTGATCGTGATGACGAGGAACACGCCCTGCATGAGCGCGTAGTCGTTGTTCTGCACGGCCTGGAACATGAGCTTGCCGACGCCCGGGTAGGTGAACACCTGCTCCATGACGATGGATCCGGCGACGACGAAGCCGAGCGTGATCGAGAAGCCGGCGATCGAGGGGATCGCGGCGTTGCGGGCGGCGTACGCGGTGAGGATGCGGCGCGGGCGCAGGCCCTTCGCCTCGGCGGTGACGATGTGGTCCTCGCTGAGCGTCGACACCATCATGTTGCGCATGCCGAAGAGCCAGCCGCCGACCGAGCTCAGCACGATCGTGATCGCGGGCAGCGTGGCGTGCTCGACGGCGTCGACGAAGAACGCCCAGCTCCACTCTGGGCCGGCCGGGAAGTCGAAGACGTCGTAGCCGCCGACGATCGGGAACCAGCGCAGGTTCACGGCGAAGATCGCGACGAGCACCAGCGCGAGCCAGAAGTACGGGATCGACTGCAGCACCGTGGTCGACGGCACCAGGTGATCGACCCAGGTACCGCGCTTCCACCCCACCCATGCGCCGATGAGGATTCCGAGCACGAAGGAGATGACGGTCGCGACGCCCACGAGGATGATCGTCCATGGCAGAGCGCTCGCGATGAGCTCGGCGACCGGCGCCGGGTACTTCGTCACCGAGATGCCGAGGTCGCCGTGCAGGAGGCGGCCCCAGTACGCGAAGTACTGCTCCAACAGGGGCTCGTCGCCGCCCGTGCCGAGCATGAGCTGGATGTTTCTGATCGTGGTGTCGGAGACCTCTCCCTGGCGCTGCATCTTCGCGATGATGATGTCGGCCGGGTTGCCGGGCATGAGCCTCGGCAGGAGGAAGTTGAGCGAGATCGTCGCCCACAGGGTCACGAGGTAGAACGTGATCCGTCGTGCATAGAACTTCATGGCGATTCGGCGGCTTCCCTGATTCTGCTCGGGTAGGTCGGGTCGTCGGTCGAGTAGGGAGCGGAGCGACCGTATCGAGACCACGGGGACGGGCCTCGATACGGTGCTGCGCGCCTACTCGACCGACTGCGGGCTCGGCCCTACTTCACCGGCTCGAGTTTCGCGAGCACGAAGCCGGCGGCCGAGGCCCCCCAGGCGGGCGGGAAGGCGTACAGGTCGTCCTCGGTCGGCCAACCCGTGAAGTCCTTCGAGTTGTAGAAGGTCTGGGTGGCGTTGATCACGAGCGGGATGTACGGCAGGTCGCGCACGATCTCGGTCTGGATGGTGCCGTACGCGGCCTGCTTCGCGGCGACGTCGTTCGTCGCGGCGGCCGCGGCGACCGCCTCGTCGACGACGGGGTTGCTGTAGCGCGAGAAGTTCCACGTGCCTGGGTTCAGCTCGGAGCCGACCGCCACCGTCGAGCCGCCCGCGAACCAGTCCTTGTAGATCTGGTACGGGTCGGCGACCGAGGTGCCGACGACGCCGCCCATGATGAGCTCGAACTGACCGGTCTGGCGGGCGTCCGAGAACTCCTGCCACTGCACGGTGGTCGCGTTGACCTTGATGCCGGCTTCGGCCGCCTGTTCGGCGATGAGCTTGGCCGCGTCGTTGTAGTCGGTCCAGCCGTCGACCGAGATGAGGTCGAGCTCGATGGTCGCCCCGCCCTTGCCGTAGAAGCCGTCGGCATTCTTCGTGTAGCCGGCCGCCTCGAGGATCGAGGCCGCGCCCGCGACATCCGCAGACTGGGGGCTGACCGCGTTCTCCGGGTCGGCGAGCCACTTCTCGTCGCGAGGCAGGAGCGCGAACGTGGGCGAGATGTCGCCCGTGAGGTTCACGAACGCCTTCTCCTTGATGGTCGACCGGTCGATCGCCACGTTCAGCGCCTGACGCACCGCGACGTCGGTCTGCTCGCCGACGCAGCCGAGCTCGGTGTTCGCGCAGGTGTAGAGCACCGTCGGATCCTGCGGGGTGTTGATGGTGGAGATGATGCCGTTCGACGTGACGTCGTCGGGGTTCGGCACGAACATGCCCGCCCAGTCGAGCTCGCCCGCGGTGAGCAGGTCTTGCGCCGACTGGTTGGCGTCGAGGCCGACGTACTGCACCTTCTTGACGGCCGGCACGCCCTCGTCGCGGAAGTTCTCGTTCGCGACGACGGTGTACGAGGCGTCGGTCACCGAGTCGACGACGTACGGGCCGGTGCCCACGGGCTCCTCGTCGGTGAAGGTGAGGAAGTCGTCGACCTCGCTCCAGATGTGCTCGGGGATGATCCAGGTGGCGCCGAGGATGCGGAACTCGTTCGTGAACTGCGGCGACGAGAAGGTGAGCACGACCGTGGTGTCGTCGCTCGCCTCGGCGCTGACCAGCCCGAGGGTGTTCGCGAAGTCGTTGGCCTCGTAGTTGAACGAGAAGGCGACGTCGGAGGCGGTGAAGTCTTCACCGTCGTTCCACTTCACGCCCTCTTTCAGCGTGATCGTGAGCTCGGTGCCGTCGTCGCTGAACTCGTAGCTGTCGCCGACGAGCCCGGTCGGGGGCTCGTCGGCGGTCTTGTTGAAGAAGAACAGCGTCTCGTAGATCGGGCCGAGGGCTGCGTGCAGCACCGTCGGTGCGTACGGGTTGAAGTTCGCCACGATCGGCGTCTGGCTGCCGGCCCAGACGCGCAGCGCCGCGCTGGAGTCGCCGCCTCCGTCCGAACCGGTCGAGGGCGCGCAGCCCGTCAGGCCGAGGGCGAGCGCTGCCGCTCCTGCGGCGAGTGCCACCGCGATGCGGCGCTTGGATCGAATCATCGTTCCGACATTCCTCTCGTGCTTCGTTGCGTGGGAAGAGCAGTGACGCCGCGTGCAGGAACTCGGTGCGAGCGTTACTGGAAGTGACCCTAACAGAAAACGAACTAACCGGAAACAACTATTTCAATTCGTCGTGGATGCCTCGTCTCGAGCCCGCGCCGACGGCGCAACCCCGGCAGGAAGACACCTGCCGGGGCCGTGCGGAGACGCGTCTCAGCGCGCGAGGAGTGCCGCGAGCGCCGGCAGCTGCGCCGGGTCCTCGAGGGCCGAGCCGACCGCGACCGTACGCACCCCGCGGGCGAGGAACTCGCCCGCGTTCGAGGCATCCATGCCACCGGTCGCGACGAAGCGCGCCCCCGGGAACGGGCCGGCCATCGCGCCGAACCACGCCGGACCGAGCAGGGAGGCGGGAAACGCCTTCAGCCACGTCAGGCCGAGCGACATCGCCCGCTGCACCTCGCTCGCCGTCGCGACGCCCGGCAGCGACGGCAGACCCGCCTCGAACGAGGCGCGCACGACGGCCTCGTCGAACCCGGGGCTGACGGTGAACGCCGCCCCTGCGGCGAGGGCCTGCTCGACGTGCCGCACCGAGACCACGGTGCCGGCACCGACGACCCGGCCCTCGGCGCGACCGGCTTCGGCGACGGCGGCGAGCGCCTCGACGTCGTCGCCCGACTGGATCGGAAGCTCGACCACGTCGATGCCGAGCTCCCACGCCCGTCGCGCCAGCGCGACGCTTCGGTCGACCCCGAGGCCGCGGAAGATCGCCATCAGCGGGCGACCCGCGAGCAGCGTGTCGAATGCGGCGTTGTCGATCGTGGTCATCACGGGGCCTTTCGCTGGGGACGGGTCAGGGGAGCGCGAAGTTCCCGCGGGAAGTCGCTGGTCTCGCCGAGCACGAGCACCGCACGGTCATGGCCGGCGCGCAGCCGCTCGGCCGAGTCGCGACCGTCGAGGAGGGCACCGAGGTATCCGGCGGCGAACGCGTCGCCGGCGCCGACCACCTCGACGACCTCGACCCGGTGCGCGGCGACCTGCTCGACCGCGTCGACGCCGCCCGGGCCGCGCACGAACTCGGTCGCGCCGACGTCGCCGTCCTTCACGACGAGACGTTCGGGCCCCGGCAGGAACGCGCGCACCTCCGCCGGGGTCACGGTGCCCCACAGCCGGTCGGCCTCATCGAGTCCGACGAAGACGAGGTCGGCGCGGGAGGCGAACTCGAGGAGGCGCACCGTGGCGAGCTCGAGCGCATCGGCCGGCTCGCCCGGCCAGAGCGCCGCCCGGTGGTTCACATCGAAGCTGAGCAGCGCATCGCTCGAACGGACGCGCAGTGCGGCGGCGTCGAGCATCGCGTCGCACGAGCGCGAGAGCGCCGCGGTGATGCCGCTGAGGTGCACGATGCGCACGCCGTCGAGCGGGAGGGCATCGAAGAACTCGGGCGACATCTTGGAGGCAGCGGAGCCGGCGCGGAAGTACTGCACGCCGCTGCCCGGGTCTTTGACGTAGAGCCCCGTCGGCGCCTCGGGGTCGCGCTCGACGTAGCGGGTGTCGACCCCGCGTTCGGCGATCTGCGCGACGAGCCGCCGGCCGAGCGCATCGTCGCCGACCCGGCCCGCCCAGGCTGCGGCATGACCGAGTGCGGCCAGGTGCGAGGCGACGTTCGACTCGGCGCCGCCGGCGTCGAGGTGGAAGTCGACGGCCCCGGCGAGCGGTTCGGCGAGCGCGGGCACCACGAGTGCCATCGTCTCGCCGACGGCGATGATCTCGGGCAGCGGGGCGGTGGTCACCCGCCCTATGCTGTCTGGTGTGCAACTGCTGCGCAACCGCGTTGCAGAATACGCAACAAGTGAAAGTGAGCTTCGGATGTCACGCCTCGCCCCGCTCGCCGAGACCGCCGACACCCGCCTCAGCGAGGGCGACAAGGGGCTGCCCGCGCGTGCGGCCGGGCTCACCGTCCGCGAGTTCCTCGACACCGCGCCGCGGCTCGGCGAGTTCTGGACCCCGCTCCTCGCCCTCGATCGCGAGGCCCTCGAGCACAACGCCGAGACGATCCAACACTGGTGCGACGAACGCGGGCTCGAGCTCATGCCGCACGGCAAGACGACGATGGCCCCGGCGCTCTGGCGCCTCCAGCTCGGCGGCGGCGCGACCGGTCTCACCCTCGCGACCCCCGGCCAGGTGCGCACCGCGCGCGGCTTCGGCGTGCGCACGATCATGCTCGCGAACGCCCTCGTCGCCCCCGACGCGCTCGCGTGGATCGCCGGCGAACACGCCGACCCCGAGTTCGAGTTCTGGTCGTGGGCCGACTCGATCGAGACGATCGAGGCGATGGAGCGCGGCCTCGCGACCGCGACCGCCTCCGGGGGCCCCGGCCTCCCCCGCCCGATCGCCGTGCTCGTCGAGCTCGGCGCCGGCGGCGGCCGAACCGGTGCTCGCGGGATCGATGAGGCCGTCGGCATCGCCCGGCGCATCGCCGACTCGCCCGTGCTGCGCCTGGCGGGCGTCGCCGGCTACGAGGGCAGCCTCGGGCACGACCGTTCCTCGGTCGCGGTCGCGGCCGTGCGCGACTACCTCGCCGACCTCGTCGAACTGCACGGCGCCGTTCGCACCCTCGCCGACCCCGCCGACGGCCCGCTCGTCGTGACCGCGGGCGGCAGCGCCTACCTCGACCTCGTCGCCGACGTCTTCGCCCCCGAGATCGAGAGCGGCGCCGGCCGCGGCGACACCCGCTGGGTGCTGCGCTCGGGCGCGTCGCTCGTGCACGACGACGGCTTCTACCGGGGCATCTCCCCCATCCACCGCCAACTCACCCCGGCGATGCGCGGCTACACCCGCGTCGTCTCGCACCCCGAGCCCGGGCTCGCCCTCCTCGACGGCGGCAAGCGCGACCTGCCGTACGACGAAGGGCTGCCGGTGCCGCTCGCCGTCGCGAGCGAACTCGGCGCCGACGGGCGGCCGCTCGCCGAGGCATCCGTGACCGCCGTGAACGACCAGCACGCCTACCTGCGTGCCGACGCCCCAGGAGCCGCCCTGCCCGTCGCCGTCGGCGAGGTGGTCGCGCTCGGACTCTCGCACCCCTGCACCGCGTTCGACAAATGGCGCTGGATCCCCGTCGTCGAGCACGCCGGGAGCGACCTCGTCGTCGACCTCGTGCACACGAGGTTCTGAGGCACCCCATGAACGTGCTGATCACGAACGCACGCATCGTCGACGAGACCGGCGAGCGGCCGGGCCGCCACGACGTCCGGCTCGACGCCGGGCGGATCTCACGGATCGCGCCGGCCGGTGGCGGCGGTTTCGAGACGCATCCTCCTTCGTCGGGTGCTCCTCAACCCGCACACGTGGTCGATGCCGGCGGGCGCCTGCTCATGCCCGGATTCATCGACGCCCACTCGCACGCCGACGCCGCCGTGTTCGACCCCGAGGTGCAGCTCGCGCTGCTGCGCCAGGGCGTCACGACCGTCATCGGCGGGCAGGACGGCGTGGGCTTCGCCCCCGGCGACGGCGGCTACGGCACCGAGTACTTCGCCGCGATCAACGGAACTCACCCGCACTACTCGGGCGGCGGCCTCGGCGCCCTCCTCGCCGGCTACGACGGCACCACACCGCTCAACGTCGCGACGCTCGTGCCCGCCGGAACCGTGCGCTTCGCCGTCATGGGTCGCTCGACCGACGCCCCGACCGAGGCCCAGCTCGACGAGATGCGCGGGCTCGTGGCATCCGGCCTCGAAGACGGCGCCGTCGGACTCTCGACGGGGCTCGACTACGTGCCCGGCGCCTTCGCCGACGCCGCAGAACTCGCGGCACTCGCTGCGCCCGTCGCCGCGGCCGGCGGCGTCTACGTGACTCACATGCGCGGCGGATACGAGCAGAACTCGGCCGCCGGCATCGATGAGATCGCGGCGATCGCCGCGGCGAGCGGGGTGCGCGTGCACGTGTCGCACTTCCACGCGACGCCCGCGATCGTGCGGGGCGAACTCGCCCGGCTCGCCCGTGCGGGGGTCGACGCGAGCTTCGACGCCTACCCGTACACCCGGGGCTGCTCGATCCTCGCGATGCCGATCCTGCCCGCCGCGCTCACGGTGCGCCCCGCCGCCGAGGTGCTCGCCGTGCTCGCCGATCCCGTCGAGCGGGAACGGCTGCGCACCGACTGGTTCCCGACGATCACGGGCTACGCCAGCCTGGGGCCCGACTGGCCCTCGATGCTGACCCTCGCGCACGTCGCCGCGCCCGAGTACGACTGGGCGCACGGGCTCACCCTGGCCGAGGGCGCCTCGCGCGCCGGGAGCGATGCGATCGACTTCGCCCTCGATGTGCTCGTCGGCTCGCGGCTCGAGGTCAACGTGGTGATGGCCGTGCAGCACGAGCGCAGCGACGCCGAGCTCGCGTCGATCCTGTCGGCGCCGGAGGCGATCGGCGGCTCCGACGGCATCTTCCTCGGCAGGCACCCGCACCCGCGGGCGCGCGGGACGTTCGCGAGATACCTCTCGCTCCTCGTCAGCGAGCAGCGCGCACTCGACTGGGCGAACGCCTCCGCGCTGGTCTCGGGACGCGCGGTGCGCCGGTTCGGGCTCGGCGACCGGGGCTTCGTGCGCGAAGGAGCCGTCGCCGACCTGGTGCTCGTCGACCCGGCGCGCGTCGGCCCTGGCGCGAGCTACGCATCGCCGCTCGGGCTCGCCGCCGGCATCGACGACGTGTTCGTCGCCGGCGTGCCGGTGCTCGCGGGCGGCACCCTCACCAGCGCGACGCCGGGCCGGGCCCTCCGGCGGGCAGCCTCGTTTCTCAGGGAGGGGGGCTCGGGCGGGGGTGGTTTCTCAGGACGATCGACGCCCGAAGACCGCTCGAACGCCTCTGCGCTCCCGAGAAACCACGATGCGGTCCTGAGAAGCGATGACGCCGTCCTGAGAAACGAAGGGGAGGGCTGAGATGTCGCAGAGTGTGACGCGCGCCGCGCACATCATCGACGCGATCGCGACCGACCCGCGCACCGTCGCCGAACTCGCCGAGGAGTTCGGCCTGCATCGCTCGACGATGTTCCGCGAACTCCAGGCGCTCGAACAGGTCGGCTGGGTGCGCAAGCGCGGCTCGGGCCGGTACACCCTCGGCACCCGGCTCGCCGCCCTCTCGAAGCAGGCCCTCGACTCGCTCGACCTGCGCGAGGCGGGCGCCGAGCATGTGCGCCGACTGCAGCGACGCACGGGCAACACCGTGCACCTCGCCGCGCTCATGGACCGCTCGATCGTCTACGTGGACAAGGCCGACGACGAGGCCGGCGTCCGCATGTACTCCCGCATCGGCCGGGCCGTGATCCCCTACTGCTCCGCGGTCGGCAAGGCGATCCTCGCCGACCTCGACCGGGCAGGTCGCGACGCGGTGCTCGACGGCGTCGTCTGGCAGCGCTACACCGAGCTCACGATCGACTCGCGCGAACGACTCGACCGCGAACTCGCGCTGACCGCGGCCCGCGGCTACGCCACCGACGACCGCGAGTTCGAGGCCTTCGTCAACTGCATCGCCGTGCCGATCCGCAGTTCGATGGGCGTCGTCGGCGCGCTCTCCGTCACGGCGATCCGCATGGTCGCCGACCTCGATCGGCTCAAGGCCGAGCTGCCCGCCATGCGCGAGACCGCCGACCTCATCTCCCGCGAACTCGGCTGAGCGGATGCCTCGTGGCGGGCGCCGAGGCATCCAGGAGACCGCAGACGATTCGACCACCTCGACCACCTCGACCACCTCGACCCACCTCGACCCACCGAAATGAACACCCAGGAGGAACCCATGTCCAAGACCGCCGTCACGCTCTCGAACGCGCCGAAGCCCGCAGGGCCCTACAGCCACGGCGTCGTCGCCAACGGATTCCTGTACACCGCGGGCTTCGGCCCGCAGGATCCCGCGACGGGCCTCGTCGTCGACGGCGGCGTGAAAGAGCAGACCCGCCAGGTGCTGCGCAACATCGGCGCCGTGCTCGCCGAGTACGGCCTCACCCACGACGACGTCGTGAAGGTCACCGCGCACCTCGAAGACCTCGCCGACTTCGCGGAGTACAACGAGGCCTACGCCGAGTTCTTCACCGAGCCGTACCCCGTGCGCACCACGGTCGGCTCGCGCCTCGCGAACATCCTCGTCGAGATCGACGTCGTCGCCGCGATCCCGCAGCCCTGAGACCTGCCCCGTGCCCCGTGCCCCCCTGCCCCGTGTCGTCACGACCTTTCGCCGGACCACGATAGTTCCCATCCGCCGGAGAACCGGCGTCGGCCCGCAAAAGGGCGTGGCGGCGGCGCGGGGTGCGCGCGGGGTGCGCGCGGGGTGCGCGCGGGGTGCGCGCGGGGTGCGCGCGGGGTGCGTGCGGGGTGCGCGCGGGGTGCGGCGCCTACGCGATGCCGCCGCCGTCGACGACGAGGGCCGAGCCCGTCACGTAGCTCGACTCGTCGCTCGCGAGCCACACGACCGCCGCTGCGATCTCGCGGGGCTCGCCCATGCGGCGCAGCGGCCGGTCGGCCGCCTCGGCGAGGAACCCGTCCTCGGCCTGGCCGAGCTGGCGGGCCTCGTCGCGCAGCATCCCCGTGTTCACATCGCCCGGGTTCACCGAGTTCACCCGGATGCCCTGCGGCCCGTGGTCGATCGCGAGCGCACGGGTCATGTTGACGACGGCGCCCTTCGACGCGCAGTACGAGATCGCCTGCCCTCCGCCCTTGAGGCCCTAGCCCGAGCCCGTGTTGACGATCGAGCCGCCGCCCGCCGCCTCCATGATCGGCACGACGTGCTTGCACATGAGGAAGATCGAGCGCACGTTCACGCCGAACACGCGGTCCCACTCCTCGACGGTCGTCTCGACCGCGGTCGTGCGACGGATGATGCCCGCATTGTTGAAGACGACGTTCACGCCCCCGAACTCGGTGACGACGGTCTGCACGACGCGTTCGATGTCGGGCTCGCTCGCGACATCCGCCCCGATCGCGATGGCGGTGCCGCCCGCCTCGCGAATCTCTGAGGCGATCCGCTCGGCGGCCTCGGCGTTCAGGTCGACGACCGCGACGGCGGCGCCCTCGGCAGCGAGTGCGAGCGAGGTCGCGCGGCCGATGCCGCCCGCCCCGCCGGTGACGATGGCCTGCTTGTTCTCAAGGCGCATGGCTTTCTCCTTCGGCATTTTGTATACAGTACTTGAGACCGCGCTCGAGCCGGTCACGGCCCACTCGTCCTAGGCTTGCCGCGACGGCCGAACGGCCGAACCCTCCGGAGGGCGAATACATGGCGATCGAACGCAGGAACCTGCGCTCACAGGTCCGCGAAGAGCTGCTCGCACGCATGCGCACTGGCGCAGTACAACCCGGCGAGGGCATCAACGAGGTGCAGCTCGCCGCCGAGCTCGGCGTCAGCCGCACCCCCTTGCGCGAGGCCCTCATCGCCCTCGAGAGCGAAGGCCAGATCGAGAGCGAGAACGGCAAGGGGTTCAGGTTCGTCCCGCTCAGCGCGAGCGAGTTCGAAGACCTCGCGCCGGTGATGGCGAACCTGGAAGGCCTCGCCCTCGAGCTCAGTCCAATCGACGAACTCCGTGACATCGGTGCGCGGCTCGTCACCATCGCTGCCGACTTCCAGCAAGAACTCGTCGAGCACGCCCTCGTCGTGACGAAGGACGACGAGTGGCACGGAATCATGCTCTCGGCGTGCCCGAATCGGCGGCTGCTCGACGTGATCGCGAGTCTGCGCGGATCGTTCCACCGCTACGAATCGCTGCTCGTGCCGAACGACGTGATGATCGAACGCGTCGCGGCCGAGCACGCCGCGATCGCCGAATTCCTGGAGGCCGGCGACGTTCCGGGCGCACAGATCGCGCTCAAGGCCAACTGGATGCAGGGCATGCGGCGCATCCTCGACAACGCGTCGAGCCCGTACTTCTCGGCCTGATCCGACGGGCCATGGCGACGGGCGCCGCGCCACGGCGTCAGCGACCGCACCCCGGCCCGACTCGCGCCGAACGAGACAGCATGCCCCGTGACCGACCGGCCACGGGGCATCCGTGTGATTCTGAGCGACGGGCGCCGCGCTACGCGCGCGCCGGCACCTTCGCGGCGACGAGCTCGGCGATCTGCACGGCGTTCAGCGCCGCACCCTTGCGCAGGTTGTCGTTCGAGACGAAGAGCACGAGGCCCTTGCCCTCGGGCGCCGACTGGTCCTGACGGATCCGGCCGACGTAGCTCGGATCGGTGCCGGCGGCCTGGAGCGGGGTCGGCACGTCGCTGAGCTCGACGCCCGGCGCCTTCGCGAGCAGCTCGGCGGCGCGCTCGGGCGTGATCGGGTTCGCGAACTCGGCGTGGATCGAGAGCGAGTGACCGGTGAACACCGGCACGCGCACGCAGGTGCCCGCCACGAGCAGGCCGGGCAGCTCGAGGATCTTGCGGCTCTCGTTGCGGAGCTTCTTCTCTTCATCGGTCTCGAGGTCGCCGTCATCGACGATCGAGCCCGCGAGCGGGATCACGTCGAACGCGATCGGCCGCGGGAACTTCTCAGGCGCAGGGAATGCGACGGCGGAACCGTCGTGCACGAGCTCGATCGGGTTCTGCGCGACGGCGGCGCGCGCCTGTTCGAGCAGCTCCTCGCCGCCCGCGAGACCGGCACCCGACACTGCCTGGTACGTCGAGACGATGAGCCGCTCGAGGCCGGCCTCGTCGTGCAGCACCTTCAGCACCGGCATCGCGGCCATGGTCGTGCAGTTCGGGTTCGCGATGATGCCCTTCACGGCCTCGTCGATCGCGTGGGGGTTCACCTCGCTCACGACGAGCGGAACCTCGGGGTCCATGCGCCAGCCGCTCGAGTTGTCGATGACGGTCACGCCGGCGGCGGCGAAGCGGGGGGCCTGCGCCTTCGAGAGCGTCGCGCCGGCCGAGAAGATCGCGAGGTCGAGGCCCGTGGGATCGGCCGTCGAGGCGTCCTCGACGACGATGTCCTCGCCCTTGAACGGCAGCGTCGTACCGGCCGAACGCGCCGAGGCGAAGAAGCGGATCTGCGCGACCGGGAAGTCGCGCTCCTCGAGGAGCTTCCGTACGACCGCGCCGACCTGACCGGTCGCGCCGACGACGCCGATGTTCACAGCAGTGCTCATGATCGTGTGTTCCTCACTTACGTCAGCATCCAGTTTGCAGGACAATCCGGGTTCGACAGGACGTGTGAACGTTCCCATGTCCTGCAAAGGCGGGAATGTCCTGTAAACCGGCAGGGATTCGAGGTTCGGCTCAGCGGCCGGTGCCCGCGTGCACGATCGCGTCCTCGTCGCCGTCGAGCTCGAACGCCGTGTGCACCGCCTGAGCCGCGGCATGCACGCTGTCGGCGCGCGTGACGACGGAGATGCGGATCTCGCTCGTCGAGATCATCTCGATGTTGATGCCCGCCTCGTAGAGCGCCTCGAACAGCCGCGCCGAGACGCCCGTCGCCGAGCGCATCGCATTGCCGACGAGCGAGAGCTTGCCGATCTGGTCGTCGTACTGCAGCGATTCGAAGCCGACGGCCTCCTGCGCGCTCGCGAGCGCGGTGAGCGCCCGCTCGCCGTCGGCCTTCGGCAGGGTGAACGAGATGTCGGTGCGACCGGTCGCCGCCGCGGAGACGTTCTGCACGATGACGTCGACGTTCGCGTTCGTGCCGGCGACGATCTTGAAGATCTTCGCGGCGACGCCCGGCCGATCGGGCACACCGACGACCGTGATCTTCGCCTCGGACAGGTCGATCGCGACACCGGCGATGACGGACTCTTCCACAGCTGCTCCTTCGGGAAGACGCGAGGGGTCGTAGACGATCGTCCCCTCGCTGTTGTTGAACGACGAACGGACGTGCAGGGTGACGCCGTGACGACGTGCGTACTCGACGGCGCGGATGTGCAGGACCTTCGCGCCGGAGGCGGCGAGCTCGAGCATCTCCTCACTGGTCACCCGATCGAGCTTGCGGGCCTTCTTCACGACGCGGGGGTCTGAGGTGAAGACGCCGTCGACGTCGGTGTAGATCTCGCAGACGTCGGCCTCGAGGGCGGCCGCGAGCGCCACCGCGGTCGTGTCGCTGCCACCACGGCCGAGGGTCGTAATGTCGCGGGTGTCGCGGTTGAAACCCTGGAAGCCGGCGACGATCACGATCGCACCCTCGTCGAGGGCCTCACGCAGGCGCACCGGGGTGACGTCGACGATGCGCGCCGCGCCGTGCTGGGCGTCGGTGATCATGCCGGCCTGGCTGCCGGTGAAGCTGCGGGCTTCGTGCCCCATGCTCTTGATCGCCATCGCGAGCAGCGCCATCGAGATGCGTTCGCCCGCCGACAGCAGCATGTCGAGCTCGCGGGGCGCCGGGATCGGTGACACCTCGTTCGCGAGGTCGAGCAGCTCGTCGGTCGAGTCGCCCATGGCCGAGATGGCCACGACGACGTCATTGCCCGCCTTGCGGGTCTCGACGATGCGCTTCGCGACCCGTTTGATGCTCTCGGCATCGGCGACGGACGAGCCGCCGAACTTCTGCACGATCAAGCTCACGTGGCCTCCCGGGGATTCTGGGCGCGCACGGGCCGACGGGCCCGTCGTCGGAGTCTTCATCATACGGCGGCGTGCATGCGGGGCCCGCCATGTGACGTCGCGGGGCCGCGGTGGGATCACCCCTCGTGGTCGCGCGGCATGTACCACTCGGTGAACTCGCCCGCCCGCCCGTCGGGTGCGAAGCGGATCACCCACAGGTTCAGATAGTCGCGATCGGCCGGGTACTCGGTTCGCCCCTGAACGACGGCGAGCTCGGATGTCTCGTGCACGACGTGCCAGTCGAAGCTCCACTCCCCCGGGGTGTCTGCGTCGCCGATCCAGCCCGACACGATCTCGGCCCGTCCTCGGCGCGGCTCGACGTCGGGGGCGGTGAGGTATCGGGCGTCGTCGGTGAAGAGCGCGCCGATGGCCTCGGGGTCGTTCGTGCTCCACGCGCGCAGGTACCCCGCGATCCAGCGCGCGGTTCGTGCGGATGCCGGTGCGGGCGCGGAGGCGGAGGCGGATGCGGCCATGCCCCCGGTCTACGCGCCGGGCGACGATACGTCAAGCGAGCTTCCGACGCGGCGCGGTGTCGCGGCATCCCGCCGTGTTCATCAGAGGGATGCCGCGACCCTTGCCCGTCAGCGAAGGTCGACCTCGATCACCGACCCGCCGCCCGCCGAGACCGAGTCGACGGTCAGGAAGGCGGAGTTGCCGCGGATCGCCACACCGTACGGGGCCGACAGGTTCGCGATGACCGCCTCGTGCACGGAGCCGCCCGCAGTGACCTTGCGCAAGGACCCGACATGGCCGTCGAAGAAGTTGCCGTCGTCGAGCTGCACGGCGTAGAGCGCGTCGCCCTTCCAGGCGAGGCTCGTCACCATCGTGAGCCCGGTCGCGAACGCCGACACCTGCCCGTCGACCGTGACCCGCCAGATCGTTGAACCGCCGGTCGGGAAGGGGAAGCCCGTCAGTTGCGACACGTAGAACGCCCCGTCGGGGCCGACCGCGACGTCGGTCGGGACCGCCTGCGGCGGGATCAGGCCCGGACCGAAAGGGTTGGGCACCGGGGGTCCGTTCGGGAACACGCCGACGGTGCTCTCGCCGCCTTCGTCGACCGCCAGCAGGGTGTTGCCTCCGGCGTCGGCGACCGCCCAGCTCTCGGCGCTCAACGCGGTGAACCCGACTGCATTGCTGTCGGGTGGGATGTTGCCGTCGGGGTTGTTCGCGACCTCGTGGGCGTTGAGGTCGGCGACGGGGGTCAGGTCGGCACCGGTGAGCGGCGCGGACTTCAGCCGCGCAGTTCGCAGCGTGCCGAAGGCGGAGTACTGGTCGGGCAGGCTGTCGCGGGCCGTCGCGGCGCCGGCCAGTCCACCGATCAGCACGATGATCTCGCCACCGCGAACCGCGACGTCGGATGCCCCGACGATCTCGCCGAGGAAGTCCATCGTCGGCAGCCCGGTCACGACCCGCCGCTGGTGGGTGCCGCTGACCTCGGTCACCGATCCGGTGAGGCCGCACACCTGGAACTCCGGCCCGGCACCGGGAATGGGGTCGCAGGAATCGGCGGTGCCGGCCTCTGCGACGTAGAGGCGCTGGCCTGGGCCGACCGAGAGTTGCCGGGGGTTGTTCAGCCCCGTCGCCACGGTGACCGGGCCGGAGCCGGGCGGAGCCGCAGTGGCCGGCGACGCGGTGACGGCGATGAGGCCGAGGCCGACGATCGCGATGACCGCGGCGGGAATCGAACGAAGTCTGCGAGACATTGACACTCCTCGGGAGGGAGAGCTCGGCGCGACGGATGCCGCAGCTCTCAGCCTTCCGAAGACGCGATGCCGCGACAAGCCTTATTCCGAGGAATCCTCACCCCACTTGGGGGGTGTCGGTCCACCACGGGTGGCCGAGCACCCGACGCTCGGGGCGCACAGCGCCGCCGGTCAGCCGACGACGCCAGGCCGGTCAGCAGACGCAGCGCCACCGGTCAGCCGACGACGCGACGCCCCTCGAAGGCGCGCCCGAGGGTGACCTCGTCGGCATACTCGAGGTCGCCGCCGACGGGCAGGCCGGAGGCGAGGCGGGTGACCTTGATCTCGAGGGTCGTGAGCAGGCGGCTGAGGTAGGTCGCCGTCGCCTCGCCCTCGAGGTTGGGGTCGGTCGCGATGATGACCTCGACGACGGTGCCGTCGGCGAGCCGCTGCATGAGCTGGCGGATTCGCAGCTCGTCGGGCCCAATGCCGTCGATCGGACTGATCGCGCCGCCGAGCACGTGGTACAGCCCGCGGAACTCACGGGTTCGCTCGATCGCGACGACGTCTTTGGCCTCTTCGACGACGCAGATGAGCGAGGGATCGCGGCGGGGGTCGCGGCAGATCGAGCACGTCGACTGCTCACTGACGTTGCCGCAGATCTCGCAGAAACGCACCTTGTCGCGCACGGTCGTCAGGATCTCGGCGAGCCGGGAGACGTCGAAGTGCTCGGTCTGCACGATGTGGAACGCGATGCGCTGCGCCGACTTCGGCCCGATGCCGGGCAGCCGACCGAGCTCGTCGATCAGTTCTTGGACGATGCCTTCGTACACGGGCTACCCTCGCTCCCCGAAGCCGCGCGCAGGCGCTTCGACTTCTTCGAGGAAGGTCGCGCCGAGCACCTCGCGCACGACGGCCTCGCCGTACCGCTGGATTCCGCCGTCGGTCGTCGAGGCCACCGGGCGCGACGGCGCCCGACGGTTCGGGGCGGCACGCGATGCGGAGCGGTTCGGCGCAGGGCGGTTCGGGGTCGACGCCCGAGCGGAGTCGGTCGGCGGCGGAGGCGCGTCGAACGGCTCGGGCTCGGGGCCGGGGTCGAACGGCGGTTCGTCGTCTGCGGGCGGCGCATCGGCGTCGTCGGGCGGGAACTCGGGGATGCCGTGCCCCGTCGCGACCGCGCGCGTCGCCGCCGGCGCGGGTGTCTCGGCCACCTCGGGCTCGGGTTCGGGCGGCGTCGCACCGGGTGCGGGCCGTTCGGCGAGCGCGGTCGCGGTGCGCGCGGACGGCGCGGCCCGGGCAGTGCCAACGGGCTCGATCTCGGGTGCGGGATCGCGCGGGATCGCGACCGTCGCCCACGAGTCGACCGGCCCGGTCGGCAGCGCACCCGTGGACCCCGGTGCGGCGGACCTCGACGTCGCGGGGCCGACCGCGCCCGAGCGGACCGGCGCTGAGGCTGTGCCGCTTGCCGCAGTGCCGTCGCCCCGTGCAGGGGCCGCCGCTCCGCCGCTCGGACGAACCGGGTCGGGGCCGTCGGGGGTCGCGGGCGGGGGCGCCACCCCGCCGCCGGAACCGGCCGCCGGCGCGGCCTGACCGCCACCGCCGCCGATCACGCGCGGCACGAACTTGACCGTCACCCCGAGCACCTCGGCGATCGCCGTACGGAGCAGGTCGGCGGCGGTCTGCGTGCCGCTGCCCGCACGCAGGCCCTCGAGGTCGCCGGGGCTCGCGAAGCCGAGCACGAGCACGGCCTCATCGGTGCGGTACTCGAGCACCTGCGCGGCGAGCGCCGCCATCCACGCGGTGCGCTTGGTGCGCTGGAGCACGTTGAGCACCTCGGGCCAGGCATCGCGCACCTGCTGCACCGTGACGGGCCCGCTCTGGCGGGGCCGAGCGGCCTGCGTCTCCTGCTCGGGCGCCGGCGCCTCGGATGACGACGCCACGGGGCCGGGTGCCGCCGCCGCGGTCGGCTCGACGGCCTTCGGCGAGCGCTCGGCCTCGGCGACGGGGACCTTCGGCGTGCTCGGCGCAGGCGCGGCGGGCGGCGCAGGCGCGGCGGGCGGCGCAGGCGCGGCGGGCGGCGCAACGGCGGCTCGCGGCACCGGCTCGGCCGCACCGGCTGCCGCCGGCACGAGGCCCCCCGGTGCCGCACCACCGGAGGCGGCACCGCCCGGCGCGACCGCGACGGCGCCGCCCTCGACGGCGCGTTCGAGCCGCTCGACGCGCGCGAGGGCGCCGCGTGCGGAGTCGTCGCTCGCGGGCACGAGCACGCGCGCGAGCATGAGCTCGAGGTGCAGGCGCGGCGAAGTCGCGCCGGTCATCTCGGTGAGGGTCTGGCTCACGAGGTCGGCCACGCGCGACAGCTCGGCCGAGCCGAACGCGCGCGACTGGGTCGCCATGCGGGCGAGCTCGTCTTCGGGCACGCCGCGCAGCACGGCCGCGGCGGCCTCGGGCGTCGACGCGGCGACGACGATGAGGTCGCGAAGCCGCTCGAGCAGGTCTTCGACGAAACGGCGCGGGTCTTGCCCGGTCTGCACGACGCGGTCGGCCGCGGCGAACGCGCCCGCCGCGTCGTGCGAGCCGATCGCGTCGACGACCTCGTCGAGCAGGGCGCCGTGGGTGTAGCCGAGCAGCGCGACGGCCCGGGCGTAGTCGATGGTCGACCCCTCTGAGCCGGCGATCAGCTGGTCGAGAAGGGAGAGCGTGTCACGGGGCGAGCCGCCGCCCGCGCGCACCACGAGTGCGAGCACGCCGGGCTCGACCGAGATGCCCTCTTCGGTGCAGAGCTGCTGCACGTACTCGAGCATCGGTGCGGGCGGCACGAGCCGGAAGGGATAGTGGTGGGTTCGCGAACGGATCGTGCCGAGCACCTTGTCGGGCTCGGTCGTCGCGAAGATGAACTTGATGTGCTCCGGCGGCTCTTCGACGATCTTCAGCAGCGCGTTGAAGCCGCCCGACGTGACCATGTGCGCCTCGTCGATGATGAAGATCTTGTAGCGATCGCGTGCGGGAGCGAAGATCGCCCGCTCACGCAGGTCGCGCGCGTCGTCGACGCCGCCGTGGCTCGCGGCGTCGATCTCGACGACGTCGAGCGAGCCCCCGCCGCCGCGCGAGAGCTCGACGCAGCTGGGGCACACGCCGCATGGCGCGTCGGTCGGGCCCTCTGCGCAGTTGAGGCAGCGCGCGAGGATGCGCGCCGACGTCGTCTTGCCGCAGCCACGCGGGCCGCTGAACAGGTAGGCATGATTGACCCGATCGGTGCGGAGCGCCGTCATCAGCGGCTCCGTCACCTGGGACTGGCCGATCATCTCGGCGAACGTCTCTGGCCGGTAGCGGCGATATAGGGCGGTGACCACGATTCAATCGTAGTTGCCGCGTCCGACACGGCATCCGGATGCCTCTGGCGTACGATGCACGGACGGAAGGAGCGTGATGACGGTGACGACGATGACTCCGGCTCAGCTCGAACGATTCGAGGTGCGCTTGCGCGCAGAGCGTGCGGAAGCCGCCCAACGCGAAGCCGAGTTCGACGACGTGATGGGCGAGGTTCGCGCCGCGAGGTCGGGCGCCAGCGCCGACGACGAGCACGACCCCGAAGGGCCGACGATGACCCAGGAGTGGTCTCAGCGCACCGCGGTGCTCGCCGACGTGCAGCACGAACTCGCCGAGATCGACCGAGCGCTCGCCCGCATCGCCGACGGCAGCTACGGCTTCTGCGCGCGCTGCGGCAAGCGCATCACGGTCGCCCGGCTCGACGCGCGACCGACGGCGACGCTCTGCATCGACTGCGCACGCCTCGAGCGCTGAACGCGCCGAACGCGCCGAACGCGCCGAACGACCCGTGACCGCCCGGCTCAGTCGCGCCGGCGGTACCCCTGGATCATCGGGCAGTCGAAGGGATCGCGTGCGGCGAGCCCGACCCGGTTGAGGTAGGCGATGACGATGCCGTACGACTCGATCAGCCCGGTCTCGGTGTAGCGGATGTCGTTCTCCCGGCAGTACTCGCGCACGATCTGCTGCGTGCGCTTGAGGGCCGGCCGAGCCATGCTCGGGAAGAGGTGGTGCTCGATCTGGTAATTGAGGCCGCCCATGAGCGAGTCCATGAGGCGCCCGCCGCGGATGTTGCGGCTCGTGAGCACCTGGCGCTCGAGGAAGTCGACGCGGACCCCGCGCGGGATGAGCGGCATGCCCTTGTGGTTCGGCGCGAACGACGCGCCCATGTAGACGCCGAAGACGCCGAGCTGCACGAAGAGGAACACGGCCGCGAGCAGCGGCGGGAACGCCCAGAACACGAGCGCCGTGACGCCGACGAGTCGCGCGCCGATGAAGGCGAGTTCGAGACCGCGACGCTTCACGTTGTTGCGGCGGTCGACGACGTGCCTGATGCCGTGCACGTGCAGGTTGAGGCCCTCGAGCAGCAGCAGAGGGAAGAAGAGATAGCCCTGCTTGCGCGTGATCAGCCTGACGAGCCCGCGGCTCTTCGCGGCATCCTCTTCGAGGAACGAGATCGTGTCCTTCGCGATGTCGGGGTCACGGCCGATCACGTTCGGGTTGCCGTGGTGGCGGGTGTGCTTGTTCATCCACCAGCTGTAGCTGATGCCGACGACGAGGTCGGCGAGCACGAGGCCTGCCCAGTCGTTGACCGGCCCGGAGCGGAAGATCTGACGGTGCGAGGCCTCGTGCGCCATGAAGGCGAACTGGGTGAAGACGACACCGAGCACCGCCGCGATGACGAGCTGCCACCACGAGTCTCCGAGCATGACGGATGCCGCGACCGCGGCGACGAGCACGACGGCCCAGAACACGGCCTTGCGCACGTAGAAGCCGACGAATCGGTCGAGCAGCCCCTCGGCCTTGATCTGGCGCGACAGCCGGGCGAAGCCGCTCTGCGCCGGATCGACGGCATCCTCGCGGCGGCGACCCGCAGTCAGGATGACGGGCGACATGGTGCCCAGGGCACCGTCGGGGCGGGTGGCGACCTGGAGGCTCAAGGGGGCTCTTCTCGTCGTCCGAAGGTGCGCATGAGACTCAGACGAACGATTCGGGTGCATCCGCGGCCGGGTTCGACCACGACGTGAGCCTAAGCAGGCGGTTCAACGCGTCGCATCACACGGCTGAGCCATTCGCACCCCCTACCGCGGTAGGGGTTCGGATGACTCGGCCGCCGCGGTCGCCGTCGCCGTGCGCAGGCCGGTGAAGGCGCGCAGGTAGAGCGGGCTCGAGGCGAGCACCAGGTAGAGCGCCGCGCACGCCACGAGCGTCGGCACGAGCCCCACCTGCTCGGCCGCGAGGCCGCCGAGGAAGGCGCCGAGCGGCATGGTCGCGGCGACGCCCGCCGACGTCACACCGAACACCCGGGCACGCATGCCGTCGGGGATGAGCGCGTACATCGCCGTGGCGATCATCGGGTTGATCGCGCCCGCCGCGAGGCCGGAGAGCGCGAGCACGGGCAGCAGCACGGGCACGGGTGCGCCGAGCGCCATCGTCGCGTACGGCACGGTGCCCGCGACCATGAAGCACAGCGCGAACATGAGCCGTCCTGAGAAACGGTGGCCGATCGCCCCGAACAGCACCGAGCCGGTCAGCGCGCCGGCCGCGAAGCATCCGAACATGAAACCCAGCTGCGCCGGATCGCCGAGCACCTCGGTCGCGTACAGGGGCTTCAGCACGGTCATGCCCGCCGCGTCGATCGCGTTCGTGAGGGTCACGAGCAGCACGATCGCGCGCAGCAACGGCGAGGATGCCACGAAGCGCAGCCCCTCCATGAACCCGCCGCCCGGGGCCGCGGCATCGGTGGCATCGGGCTCGCCGGCCTCGTCGACGGCGCCGAGCCGGCGGGGCACGAAGCAGAGCACGAGCAGCGCCGACACGAGGAACCCGCCCGCATCGACGAGGAGCGCGGGCATCGGCCCGAGGAACGCGACGAGCGCGCCTGCGGCACCCGCGCCGAGCATCATCGCCGAACGTTCGACCGCCGACTGAGCCCCCGCCGCACGCGCGATCGGGGTGCGCGCGAGCGCCGCCAGATCGGGCGTCATCGACGTCTTCGCGGTGTCGCCCGGCGGGTCGAGCAGGCCGCCGAGGAACACGAGGGCCAGCAGCGCGCCGAACGGCAGCCCGACGGTCGCATGCAGCACCGGGATGAGGAGCACGGTGACGGCGCTGGCCAGATCGGCGACGATCGATGAGAGCCGGTACCCGAACCGGTCGACGAGCACGCCGCCGAGCGCCCCGCCGATGATGAGCGGCACCGTCGCGAACACGCCGACGACGCCGGCCGCGAGCGCCGAGCCGGTCTGCGTCAGGGCGATGATCGGTAGCGCCACGAGCGCGATCGCGTTGCCGCCGCGCGAGAACAGCGCGGCCGCGAGATTCGCGACGAGCGGCAGGCGCTGTCGCGCGCCTGCACCGCTCTCGGCCGTCCGAGGAGGCGCCCCGGCGCCGTCACGAGACTCCGCCGTGTCCACGAGCTCGCTCATGCCTCGCTCCTCGGAAAGGTGTGCGTGATCCAGCGAACGGCTCGAGTACCCTCGCGGGGCTCGCGCCCGACGGCCCACCACTTGTCGCGCACCGCGGCGAGCTCGGCGGTGAGTTCGCGGAACTCGTCGAGGGTGAGCTGCGCGGCGCCGTCGCTCGAGTCGCTGGCGGCGATCCACTCGGGCTCGAGCCCGAGTTCGGCGTCGAGCGCATCGAGCAGCTCGCGGTGGTACGAGTCGATGACCGTGCGGCGCATCGCCTCGGCCGCCTCGCGGCGCTCGGGGTCGTCGAGGTAGCTGTCGGCACTCAGGCTCGTCATGTCGTGCGCGGAGCGCCACCAGCGCTCGCGACCGTCGCGCTCGAGCTCGGGGGCGGGCTCGACGAAGCCGTGCTTGGCGAGCGTCGACAGGTGGTAGCTGATCGACCCCGACGCCGCCCCCGTCGCCGCGGCGAGCATGCCGACCGAGTGCGGGCCGTGCATGCGCAGCAGGCCGAGGAGGCGCAGCCGGAGCGGGTGCGCCATGGCGCGCATGGCTCCTGCGTCGCGCAGGTCGATGGAGTTCTGGTTCTCGCTCACCCCGCCAGACTACTTCTGCAAGAACTGTTGCGCAACAGTTCTTGCAAATCTCGGGGCCTCGACTCGTGAGCACGCCCGCCGCAGATTCGGAGATCGCCACAGGATCGGAGAATCAGGGCGCAGGCATCCGAGGTGGTGGCGATCCCCGAGATCGTGGCGGCCCGCGCGTGGGAGCGACGCGCATTCGGGTCGAGCGCGGTCAGACGGAGACGGCCTCGAGGGTCTGGCGGGCGATCTCGAGCTCCTCGTCGGTCGGCACGACGAGCAACGTGACAGGCGACGAGTCGGTCGAGATCACGCGGGTCTCGCCGGGGCGCGCGGCGTTGCGCTTCGCGTCGAGCTCGATGCCGAGCCGTTCGAGTCCGGCGAGCGCGAGCGCGCGCACCGGCGCCGAGTTCTCGCCGACGCCCGCGGTGAACGAGATCACATCGACGCCGCCGAGCTGGGCCAGATACGCGCCGATGTAGCCGCGAAGCCGGTGCGCGTACACCTCGAGGGCGAGCACGGCGCGCTCCTCCCCCGCCTCGGCCGCGTCGACGAGGTCGCGCATGTCGGCGTGCCCGCCGAGCCCGAGGATGCCGCTGCGGCGGTTGAGCAGTTCATCGACTCCGTCGACGTCGAGGCCCGCCCGACGCTGCAGGTGCAGCAGGATCGCCGGGTCGAGGTCGCCCGAGCGGGTGCCCATCACGAGCCCCTCGAGCGGCGTCATGCCCATGCTCGTGTCGACCGAGCGGCCGCCCGCGACCGCGCACGCCGACGCACCGTTGCCGAGGTGCAGGACGATCTGGTCGAGCTCCTCGACGGGCCGCCCCACGAACTCGGCCGCAGCCCGCGACACGTAGCGGTGCGAGGTGCCGTGGAACCCGTAGCGCCGGATGCGGTGCTTCGTCGCGACCTCGCGGTCGATCGCGTACGTGTACGCCGCCGGCGGCATCGTCTGGTGGAACGCCGTGTCGAACACGGCGACGTGCGGCACATCGGGGAACGCCCGCTGCGCCGCGTCGATGCCCTCGAGATTCGCGGGGTTGTGCAAGGGTGCGAGGCGCGACAGCTCGTCGATGTTGATCTTCACGAGCGGCGTGACCACCGTCGGCTCGAAGAATCGGGCACCGCCCTGCACCACCCGGTGCCCGACCGCGACCGGCGGGTGCTCATCGAGCGACGGCCCGTGCGCACCGAACCCCGCGAGCATCACCTCGAAGGCGGCGAAGTGGTCGGGGACGTCGATGTCGACATCGACATCGACATCGATCTTCTCGGATGTCTCCCCCGCCGCCGTGAGCGGGCGGACGTGCCTGGCGTGCCCGCCCTCACGCCCGATGCGCTCGACCAGCCCGCTCGCGAGCGCCTCGCCGCGCTCCGCGTCGACGAGCTGGTACTTCAGCGACGACGAACCCGAGTTGACGACGAGGACGAGGCTCACGAGGCATCCGCCGCCTGTATCGCCGTGATCGCCACGGTGTTCACGATGTCCTGCACGAGCGCGCCGCGCGAGAGGTCGTTGATGGGCTTGCGCAACCCCTGGAGCACCGGTCCGATCGCGACGGCTCCCGCCGAACGCTGAACCGCCTTGTACGTGTTGTTGCCGGTGTTGAGATCGGGGAAGACGAAGACCGTCGCCCGCCCCGCGACATCCGACTCGGGGAGTTTCGTGCGCGCCACCGCCGCGTCGGCCGCCGCGTCGTATTGGATCGGCCCCTCGACCGCGAGCTCGGGGGCGCGCTCGCGCACGAGCTCGGTCGCCCGCCGCACCTTGTCGACGTCGGCCCCCGAGCCCGACTCGCCGGTCGAGTACGAGAGCATCGCGATGCGCGGCTCGATGCCGAACTGCGCCGCGGTCTGCGCCGACGAGATCGCGATGTCGGCGAGTTGCTCGGCCGTCGGATCGGGCACGATCGCGCAGTCGCCGTAGACGAGCACGCGATCGGCGAGCGCCATCAGGAACACGCTCGAGACCACCTCGACCTCCGGCTTCGTCTTGATGATCTCGAAGGAGGGGCGGATCGTGTGCGCGGTCGTGTGCGCCGCCCCCGACACCATGCCGTCGGCCATGCCGAGCTCGACCATCATGGTGCCGAAGTACGAGACGTCCTGCACGCGCTCGCGCGCCTGCTCGAGCGTGACGCCCTTGTGCGCGCGGCGCTTCTGGTACTCCTCCGCGAAGCGGGTGACATAGACGAAGTCGTGGTTCGAGAGCACGGTCGCCCGCGACAGGTCGAGACCGAGTCCGATCGCGCGCGAGCGGATCTCGATCTCCTCGCCGAGGATGGTGAGCTCGGCGACGTCGCGCGCGAGCAGCGTGGCCGCGGCGCGCAGAATGCGATCGTCGTAGCCCTCGGGCAGCACGATGTGCTTGCGCTCGCCGCGCGCCCGCTCGAGCAGGCCGTACTCGAACATGAGCGGGGTGACGACCTCGGGACGGGCGATCTCGAGCCGATCGAGCAGCGCCTGGCCGTCGACGTGCTGTTCGAACAGCGACAGCGCGGTGTCGCGCTTGCGCTGCGACTCGGCGGCGAGCCGGCCGCGCGTGTGGGTGATCGCGAGCGCCGTCTCGTAGCTCGACAGCTCGGTGCGGATGATCGGCAGCCCGGCCTTCAGCCCGTCGACGAGCCGCTCGACGTGCTCGGAGAGCGGGAACCCGCCGTTCAGCAGGACGCCCGACACCGACGGGAACGTCGCCGAGGAGTGCGCGGTGAGCACGCCGAGCAGCACCTCGCTGCGGTCGCCGGGCACGATCACGACCGAGCCCTCGATGAGGCGGGTGAGCACGTTCTCCATCGACATCGCCGCGATCACCACGCCGAGCGCCTCACGGTCGAGCAGGTCGGCGTCGCCCGCGTAGAGCTCGCCGTCGACGGCGTGCATGATCGAGCGCATCGAGGGCGCGACGAGGAACTGGTCTTCTGGGATCGCCCACACCGCAGCGGTCGCCTCGCCCGACGTCGCAGCCACGCGGGCGCCGTGCTCCGACAGCGACGCGCGCCGCACGGCGCCGACGATCTCGGCGAGCTCTTCGGGGTCGGCACGGTTGACGACGATGCCGAGGAGGGAGGCGTGCTCGCGCTCGAGCTCCTCGACGGCCAGCTCGGTGAGCTGCGCGAGCTCATCGGCGGTGCGGGCCTCGGTGTCTCCGAGGTGTTCGCTGCGCCCGCGCCCCTGGCCCTCGCCGACGCGACCGCCGAGCACGAGCAGCACGGGGGTGCCCAGGTTCGCGGCGATGCGGGCGTTGTAGGCGAGCTCGGTCGGGCTTCCGACGTCGGTGTAGTCGGAGCCGATGATCACGACCGCGTCGCAACGCCCCTCGATCGCCTTGAACCGGCGCACGATCGTCGCGAGCGCCGCGTCGGGGTTCGCGTGCACCTCCTCGTAGGAGACGCCGATCGCCTCGTCGTAGTCGATCGGCACCACCCCGTCGTGCGCGAGGAGGAGCTCGAGCACGTAGTCGCGCTCGGCAGTCGATCGGGCGATCGGCCGGAAGACGCCGACGCGGGTCGCCCGGTGGGTCAGTGTGTCGAGCGTGCCGAGCGCGACGGTGGACTTGCCGGTGTTGCCCTCGGCCGAGCAGATGTAGATGCTGTGCGCCACCCGTCCAGCCTATTCGGCGTGTGCGCTGCCGACTCTGGGAGTCTCCGGTCAACCGACGGGCCCGTCACGAGGCGGTGCTGCGTCAGCCACGACAGGGCGGCGAGCCAGAGCAGCGCCGCCGTCGTCGCGACGAGTTCGAGCCAGCCGCCGAGCGAGGTCGCGACTCCGGCGAGCGAGAGGATGCCGCCGGCGGCCGAGGTCGCGATGACGAGCAGGATGCTCGGTGCGGCGAGGATCGCGTACGCCCGCCCGAGCCGGAGGGTCTGGACGATCGCCACGCCCGCAAGGGCGAACCCGGTGACCGCGGCGATGGTGTGCACGGCGTCCTGCGGGGCGGCGGCGGCGCTGAACGGGATCGGACAGCCCGTCGTGCAGGGCACCGCCGCACCGACGGCGAACATCGCGCTGGCACCCATGAGGCTCGTGCTCACCGCCCACGCGCCGAACAGTCCGCGCCCGCTGCGCATCCCCCAGAGCCCGATCGCCGAGGCGGCACCGCCGAGCGCCACCAGGCCGAGCGAGAGGTTGAACGCGGTCGAGGTGATCTCGCCGGCGGCGCCGAGCCCGCTCACGTAGGTGTTGCCGTCGAAGATGATGCGCGCCGCCCACATCATGCCGAGCGCGAGCAGGACGAGGCCGGGGCCGACGAGGCGCAACACCATCGCGGTCGGGCCGCGGAGCCAGCGGGCGGTGGACGGGGAGACGTTCGAATGGGGCATCATTCCACGCTAGGAACGCGGCCTCAGGGTGTCGTCGACACCGGGTGCCGTCGTCGTGGCACCCTGGGCCCATCCTCGTGACCGCGCCATCCGTCGAGAGGATGACGTGCGCGACGCGAGAGAGCGCGACCACGCCGGATCTCGGGCGAAGTCGGAACCCGAGCGTCATTCGCCTATGCTGATCGGGCACATCGACGTGCCGTGCCGTCCCCCTGCGGCGCGACCCGAACAGAGACACCCACCTGTGAACCCCATCGCCCTCATCGGAGCGGGCCCCTCGGGCCTCGCCGGCGCGCGCGCACTCAGCCGCGCCGGGCTCCCCTTCCACGGTTTCGAGGCCGGCGCCGACGTCGGCGGCCTCTGGAACATCGACAACCCGCGAAGCACCATGTACGAGTCGGCGCACCTCATCTCGAGCCGCACGACGACCGAGTTCGCCGAGTTCCCGATGCGTTCGACGGCCGACTACCCGAGTCACCGTGAACTCCTCGGCTACTTCCGCGACTACGCCGACGCGTTCGGACTGCGCGAGCACTTCCGCTTCGGCACCCGGGTCACCGCGGTCGAGCCACTGCCGGTCGAGGGCGGCGAGACGCCCGGCGCGAACGGCTGGCGGCTCACCGCGGTCACCGACGACGGCGAGACGATCACCGGCGACTACTCCTCCGTGATCCTCGCGAACGGCACTCTCGCCGAGCCGAACGTCCCGACGTTCCGCGGCGAGTTCACGGGCGAGCTCATGCACACGAGCGCCTACAAGTCGGCGAAGGTGTTCGACGGCGAGCGGGTGCTCATCATCGGCGCGGGCAATTCGGGCTGCGACATCGCCGTCGACGCGGTGCACCACGCGGCATCCGTCGACCTGTCGGTGCGCCGCGGCTACTACTTCGTGCCCCGCTACCTGTTCGGCAGGCCCTCCGACACGCTCAACCAGGGCCGCCCCCTTCCGGCGCCGATCAAGCAGTTCATCGACGCCCGGGTGCTGAAGGCGTTCACCGGCGACCCGGTGCGCTTCGGCTTCCCGAAGCCCGACTACAAGATCTACGAGTCGCACCCCATCGTGAACACGATGGTGCTGAACCACCTCGGCCAGGGCGACCTCCGCATCGTGCCCGATATCGACCGCTTCGACGGGCGCACCGTGCACTTCGCCGACGGCTCCTCGGCCGAGTACGACCGCGTCGTGCTGGCGACCGGCTACACGCTCGACTACCCGTTCGTCGCGCGCGAGCACCTCGACTGGTCGAAGGCCTCGCCCTCGCTGTTCCTGAACATCTTCCCGCCGAGCTTCAACGGCCTGTACGTGCTCGGCATGATCGAGGCCTCGGGCATCGGCTGGCAGGGCCGCGCCGAGCAGGCCGAGCTCATCGCCGCGTACCTGGCCGCCACGTCGAGCGCATCCGAGCAGGCGGCGCGGTTCAGGGCACGTGCGGATGCCCCGTGGCCCGACCTCACCGGCGGATACGACTACCTCGGGCTCGACCGCATGTCGTACTACGTCAACAAAGACGCCTACCGGCGCACCGTGAAGCGGCTGCGCCGCACGCTGCCCGAGGCATCCGGAACCTTCGCTCGTCGAGGAGAGCGCGCAGCGCCCGTCTCGAGACCCGAGCCCTCGACCGACGGAGCACACGCATGAACATCGACGACGTCGTCCTGAACTTCACGCCGGGCTCGATGCTCGCGCTGAACGTCGTGCTCGGGTTCATCATGTTCGGCATCGCGCTCGACACCGCACCGAGCGACTTCAGGGCCGTGCTCTCCGCCCCGAAGGCCATGATCATCGCAATGCTCGCGCAGATCATCCTGCTGCCGGCGGTCACCTTCGGGCTGACGCTGCTGCTGAACGTGCAGGCATCGATCGCGCTCGGCATGATCCTCGTGGCGTGCTGCCCACCGGGCAACATCTCGCAGGTGCTCACGTACCGCGCCCGCGGCAATGTCGCGCTCTCGGTCTCGATGACGGCGGTCGCGAACGCGCTCTACATCTTCGTGCTGCCGATCAGCGTCGTGTTCTGGGGAAGCCTCCACCCGACCGCGTCCGAGCTCGTGCGCGCGGTGAGCCTCAACGGCTGGCAGATGCTGCTCGAGATCTTCCTCATCATCGGGCTGCCGTTCTTCGCGGGGCTCCTGCTCCGCGCGAGATGGCCTCGCTTCGCCGCCCGGGTGCAGCCCTACGCCCGCTGGATCAGCCTCGCCGCCCTCGTCGGGTTCATCGTCATCGCGCTCGTCGGCAATTGGACGATCTTCATGGCGTACATCGGGGTGGTGCTCGTCGCGGTGTTCCTGCACGACGCCGTCGCGCTCGGCCTCGGCTACGCGAGCGCCCGCATCGGCGGGCTCGGCGTGCGCGACCGCAAGGCGATCACCTTCGAGGTCGGCATCCGCAACGCGGGCCTCGGTCTCGGTCTCGTCTTCGCCTTCTTCGACGGCCTCGGCGGCATGGCGATCGTCGCCGGCTGGTGGGGCATCTGGGACATCATCGCGGGCCTCGCGGTCGCGACGCTGTGGGCCGGGCATTCGGCGAAGCGATCGGATGCCGCAGCGCCGACGCATGCGGTCGCGACGGGCAGCGAGCCCGCCGCATGAGGCGCGTGCTCGTCACCGGCGGCTCCGGATTCCTCGGATCCTCCGCGGTCCGCGTGCTGGCGGGGCATCCGCTCGTCGAACTCGTCGTCTCTGGCGACGTGCGCTCCCCGGCGACCGCGCCCGACGGGGTGATCGTCGCCGACTGCGACGTGACCGACGCGCAGGCCGTCGCCGACGTCGTGCGGGAGCACCGCATCGACACGATCGTGCACCTCGCCGCGATCGTGAACCCCGGCGCCCTCGACGAGGAGGTCGAGTACCGGGTCGACGTCGGGGGCACCCGCAACGTGCTCGACGCCGCCGTCGCCTACGGGGTCTCGCGCATCGTCGTGTCGTCGTCGGGCGCCGCATACGGCTATCACGCAGACAACGCCGAGTGGCTCGTCGAGAGCGACCCGATCCGCGGCAACGAGGAGTTCAGCTACTCGCGGCACAAGCGCCTCGTCGAGGAGATGCTCGCCGACTACCGGGAGGCCCACCCCGCGCTCGAGCAGGTGGTGCTGCGCATCGGCACCGTTCTCGGTCCGACCGTCGCGAATCAGATCACCGCCCTCTGGGACGGCCCGCGGATCCTCGCGATCCGCGGCTCCGACAGCCCCTTCGTGTTCGTCTGGGTCGATGACGTCGTCGGCGCGATCGCGGCGGGCGCGACCGGCGAGGCGACCGGGGCGTTCAACGTCGCCGGCGACGGCAAGGTGAGCGTGCACGAGATCGCCGCAGCGCTCGACAAGCGCACGCTGACCCTGTCGCCCGGGCTCCTCGCGTTCGCGCTGCGCGCCGGGCGTGCCCTGCGGCTCACCGTGCACGGGCCAGAACGCGTCGGGTTCCTGCAGTACCGGCCGGTGCTCGCGAACGACCGGCTGAAGTCGGTGCTGGGCTACACCCCGGCGAAGACGAGCCGCGAGGCGTTCGAGGCGTATCTCGCGGCGCGGGCCGCGCGCGGGTAGGGCGGCGGCACTCCTCCGGCGGCGTCACTCCTCCGTCGGGCATGTGCAGAACTCAGGATGCTTCGCGCGACACGCCGCACAGGGCATCCCGGTCGCCGGCGTGGCGGGCCCCGCATCCTGAGTTCTGCACGCGCCGGCGCGCGGCTCAGCGCGCGTCGACGATGAGGTGCGCGTGATCGCGCGGGCGGAATCGTTCGGCGAAGTCGCGCTCGTTGGGCACCCAGACCTCGTCCCAGAGCCGATCGTGGCGACGGCCGAGCGCCTCGTCGCGCGCCTTGCCGCGCCGTGCGGCGGTCTCGAGATCGAGGTCGACCCAGATGCGGACGTCGAGCAGCCCGACCGTGTCGGGGTGGAAGAGCCCGATGAGGTCGACGACGAGCACCTCGGCGCTCGGCAACGGGCGTGGCTCCCCGAGGCGTCCCGCACCCCAGTCGTACGGGCGGAACTCGCTCGCACGGCCCTCGCGGAACGGGCGCAGCACCTCATCGGCGAGGCGCTCGCGCTCGACGCCGCTCCAATCGCCCGACCGCCGATGTGAACGAGCCGGGTCGAGGAAGTCGTCGCCTCGAATCCGCACGATGCCGTCGGCGCGCTCCACGAGGGCCCGCGCGAGCGTCGACTTGCCCGCACCGCAGAAGCCCGAGATGCCCACGACGATCGGCCCCTCCGCGGCAGCCCGGGCGGCCATCACGTGCTCGAACACCGCATCGACGTCGGTCTGGGACATTCCCTCAACGTAGTGCCCCGCCACCCGTGCGGAGGCTGGTTCATCGACCCGGCTCGGCTCGGGTAGACTTGCCTGCGGCTCCCCACGTGGCGTCATCCAGGCCAACTCCCCCAGGGCGGAAACGCAGCAAGGGTAACCGGGCTCTGGCGGGTGCGTGGGGGGTCACTGGAGGATTCGCCTAGTGGCCTATGGCGCACGCTTGGAAAGCGTGTTGGGTGAAAGCCCTCAGGGGTTCGAATCCCCTATCCTCCGCCAGAAACCGACCCGCCGCCGGGTGCGCGCACAGCACCCGCACACGGGGTTCGACCCCGACCCTCCGCCAGAAACCGACCCGCCGCCGG
>NZ_ATXF01000010.1 GCF_000421545.1 Agromyces italicus DSM 16388 | reverse complement strand
TGAGCTCGAGCCAGGTGTCTTCATCGCGGATGCCCAAGTACACCGCGCCAACAGCCGACCCGTCCTGTTCGAGAATGAAGACGTCGTGATCATCGACGAGCGGGCGGAAGAACTCCTGCTGCTGCACCACGATCCACGGACCATAGGCCGCTTCAACCAATTCCTTGTGAGCATCCTCGTGGAGCTGGAACAGCCACCCCTCATCCGTGACCGTAGCCATCCGGGTAGTAATCGTCATCCACGTATTCTGCCGCGCCCAAACCTGTTGTCGTGACCACGCTTGGGTTTGGGCCAGTGGACTTGACGAAAGACATAGGGGCACCCCCCCCCCGACGGGGCTCCGGAATGCATAGCACTTCGCCTTGCCGCGGGTATAGGCTCCGCCGCATGGGGAGAGATTCGCCGCCCCGCAAGACCGACGCCAGTGCCGATCCGCCCGCGGGAGCGTTTCGCGCTTCGAAGTTGCGATCGGTTCTGACCGTGATCGCGGTCGCAGCGGCGGTCGTCGTGGCAGCGGCGTACGCGACGGTCCTGGTCGCGCCGGCGCCGCGCGCTGACGCGACACTTCGGCAGACCGGGGCGCACCCCGATGATCAACTGCTCCTCCGAATGGAGTCGGAGGGCGGGGAGACGGGGTTCAGGCCCAAACCGGGGTACGGCGGGCACGATCAGGAGATCGAGCTCTCGACGCTCTCGGCCTTCGGCGCCTTTCGAGGGTTCGAACTCTGGTCGGCGGTGAATGCGTTCGAGTCCCCATGTCTCATCGCGTACCATCGGGCGACCGACGACATCGTCGCACGCTCGTGCGTGCCGTCCGGGGCCGACCTGTTCGTCGATACTCAGTCGCATGGACTCGGGCCCGGTCAGCGGCTGCGGTTCCAGCTGCGAGGAGACACCGTGGACGCCTTCGTCCTGCGCCCGGCTGGGGCGGAGTGATGGGCGGCCCTCCGATCCGCGGCGATGACGAGCGGGAGCTGCGGGAGCTGCGTGCGCGGGCATACGGTCGCAACGCCGACATCTTCGACGATCCCGAGGGGCTCGCACGGCTCGCCGAACTCGAGAATCGGCGTGCCGCCAATGCCGTCGCCGCGCGGATCGAAGGCGAGTCGGCCGGCCGGATCGAAACCGAGGTCGAATCGTCGACGCACGCCGAGTCGGCGAGCGACCGGTCGCACTTCGAACGCTGGAGCGCCGGGCCGTCGACGCACCCCGTACCGTCGGCGGACCCCGTACCGTCGGCGGGCCCCGTACCGTCGGCGATCGGCGCACCGTCTGCCGCGTCGGGCTGGCGCCGAATGACCTCGAGACGGTCGCGCCCGATCTGGCTGGGCGTCGGCGCCGGGCTCGCGGTCGTCGCGATCTCGTGGGGGATGGCCTGGGTGGGCGAACCTCATCCGACTGCCACGCTGGCGTCGACCGCGAACCGCGGCGACGAGGAGGTGCTCGCGCTGACTGCGGAGCCCGTCGAGTGGTACGACATCGACACGACGACGCTGAGGTCGTACGAGGCCTACCGTGGGGTGGAGCCGTGGTCCGCCCGGGATGCCTTCGGCAACCCGTGTCTCATCCTCATCGATCGCTCGGCGGACGAGCCGCTGGAGGCGGCCTGCACGCCCGCGGATGCGCAGCTGATCGTCGACATCGCGGTGTGGCGCGCCCCCGTCTCCGACTTCGCCTACGCGGAGGGGCTCGCAGACGGAAGCGTCGTCCGATTCCGACATCGCGGTGACTCCGTCGACGTGTCGATCATCAACGCGCCGGGCGGCGATTGAGCTTTCGGCGACGTCGAATGTGAACGGCGCGCGTCGACCCGCGTGTCGCTCGCACGGTTCGCGCGAGCCGGACGTAGGTTCGGCTCAACGGGCAGATCGCCCGTTCGAGTCGGCTCGTGAACCGCTCGTGGAGGGCTCGCCGGCCGTCGCGTGAACCGGGCAGGAATGCCCGGGGCGGGAGCGGTTGTGGCGTCATCGGTTACTCCTGAATCGGTCGGTCGTTCCGGATCGCGTGCGAAGGCACGCCCCGTGGACGGGATGCGCGACGGCGTCGCGCAGGCCGAGCGCACGTACGTCCTGGACACCTCGGTGCTCCTCAGCGATCCGCGCGCACTCTTCAACTTCGCCGAGCATTCGGTCGTGCTCCCGGTCGTCGTGATCACCGAGCTCGAGGCGAAGCGCAACGACCCCGAGATCGGGTTCTTCGCGCGGCAGTCGCTGCGGATCCTCGACGAGCTGCGCGTCGCGCACGAGCGGCTCGACTTTCCGATCCCCGTCGGCGACGGCGGCTCGCTCAGGGTGGAGCTCAATCATTCGAGCCCCAAAGTACTGCCCTCAGGGCTCCAGCTCGGCGACAACGATTCCCGCATCCTCGCGTGCGCCGCGAACCTGCAGCAGGACGGCATCCCCGTCACCGTCGTGTCCAAGGACCTTCCGCTGCGCGTGAAGGCCGCCTCGATCGGTCTCGACGCGCAGGAGTACCGGCACGAGCTCGCGCTCGACTCGGGCTGGACGGGCATGGCCGAGCTCTCGCTCGGCTCGAACGACATGGCCTCGCTCTACGAGCACGAGCAGATGACGACGAAGGAGGTCGACGGGATGCCCGTGAACACGGGTCTCGTCATCCACTCCGACCGGGGGTCGGCACTCGGCCGGGTCGTCGGCGAACGCGAGGTGAAGCTCGTGCGCGGCGACCGCGACGTGTTCGGCGTGCACGGTCGCTCGGCCGAGCAGCGGCTCGCGATCGACCTGCTGCTCGACCCCGAGGTCGGCATCCTCTCGCTCGGCGGACGGGCCGGCACCGGCAAGTCGGCGCTGGCGCTCTGCGCCGGTCTCGAGATGGTGCTCGAACGCCAGCAGCACAAGAAGATCATGGTGTTCCGCCCGCTCTACGCGGTCGGCGGGCAGGAGCTCGGCTACCTGCCGGGTGACCAGGGCGAGAAGATGAACCCGTGGGGCCAGGCGGTGTTCGACACGCTGGGTTCCGTCGTTTCCGACAACGTGCTCGAGGAGGTCGTCGATCGCGGCATCCTCGAGGTGCTGCCGCTCACCCACATCCGCGGTCGCTCGCTGCACGACGCGTTCGTGATCGTCGACGAGGCGCAGTCGCTCGAGCGCAACGTGCTGCTCACCGTGCTCAGCCGCATCGGGCAGAACTCACGTGTGGTGCTCACTCACGACGTCGCCCAGCGCGACAACCTGCGGGTCGGCCGGCACGACGGCATCGCCTCGGTGATCGAGACGCTGAAGGGACATCCCCTCTTCGCGCACATCACGCTCACCCGCAGCGAGCGCTCGGCGATCGCCGCGCTCGTCGCGGAGGTGCTCGACGGGGCCGAGCTGACCTAGGGGGCGGGGTCTCCCGGGGCCGCGCGGTTCGGAGGAGTTCGCACGTTCGGGAGGATCCGATCGCGCCTGCGGTCCTCCCGATCGTGCGTTCTCCTCCCGTGAGGTTGGTGCGGTGAGGCATGCCGGATGCCTCGCCCCCTGTTCGCCACTCACCGCGCCGCTCGCCGTGATCGTCGGCGTGCTGCTGGCGGCAGGCCCCGTCGCGATGGTGGTGCGGACTCGAGCCGAGGCTTGCCCGGGTGGGGAGGAGTTCGGCCGATGGGGAGGAGCGTTTCATCGATCGAGTCCTCCCGATCGTGCGAACTCCTCCCGACGGGCGAGGCGCCCGCTGATGGGGCCGCCCGCTGATGGGGCGCCCGCGATGCGGCCGAGACGACGGATGCCTCGTGCCGAGACCGGCACGAGGCATCCGACTTGCTTCGAGGGCTACTTCGCCTGCGGCGGGCGCGTCATCGACAGGAGGTCGAGGGCGCTGTCGAGCTGCCCCTCGGTGAGCTCACCGCGCTCGACGTAGCCGAGGTCGATGACGGCCTCGCGCACAGTGATGCCCTCGGCGACCGAGTGCTTCGCGATCTTCGCGGCGGCCTCGTAGCCGATGAGCTTGTTGAGCGGGGTCACGATCGAGGGCGACATGCCGGCGAGGGCCGTCGTACGCTCGATGTTCGCCTCGAGGCCGTCGATCGTCTTGTCAGCGAGCACGCGCACCGAGTTCGCGAGCAGGCGGATGGACTCGAGGAGCGCGGTGCCCATCACGGGGATCTGCACGTTGAGCTCGAACGCGCCCGAGGCGCCGCCCCAGGCGATGGTCGCGTCGTTGCCGATGACCCGCGCGCACACCATGAGCACGGCCTCGGGCACGACGGGGTTGACCTTGCCCGGCATGATCGACGAGCCCGGCTGGAGGTCGGGGATGCGCAGTTCGCCGAGACCGGTGTTCGGGCCGGAGCCCATCCAGCGGAGGTCGTTCGCGATCTTCGTGAGGCTCACGGCGATCGTGCGCAGCGCGCCGGAGGCGTCGACGAGACCGTCGCGGTTGGCCTGAGCCTCGAAGTGGTCGGCCGCTTCGGTGATCGGCAGCTCGGTCTCGCGCTGCAGCAGCTCGATGACGAGCTGCGGGAAGCCCGCGGGGGTGTTGATTCCGGTGCCGACGGCCGTGCCGCCGAGCGGCACTTCGGCGACGCGGGGGAGCGCCGTGCGCACGCGCTCGATGCCGAGGCGCACCTGGCGGGCGTAGCCGCCGAACTCCTGGCCGAGGGTGACGGGCGTCGCGTCCATCAGGTGGGTGCGGCCGGCCTTCACGACACCCGCCCACAGCTCGGCCTTCGCCTCGAGGGCGACCGCGAGGTGGTCGAGCGAGGGGATCAGCTCGTCGATGAGCGCCGCCGTCACTGCGATGTGCACCGAGGTCGGGAACACGTCGTTCGACGACTGCGAGGCGTTGACGTGGTCGTTCGGGTGAACGGGGCTGCCGAGCTTCGTGGTCGCGAGGGTCGCCAGCACCTCGTTCATGTTCATGTTGGAGCTCGTGCCCGAGCCGGTCTGGTACACGTCGACCGGGAAATGCTCGGCGTAGTCGTGCGCGCCGGAGATGACCTCGTCGGCGGCGGCCTCGATCGCCTGCGCGATGCCGGCGTCGAGCACGCCGAGCTGCGCGTTCGCCTGCGCCGCGGCCTTCTTGATGCGCGCGAGCGCCTGGATCTGCTGCGGCTCGAGACCCGAGCCCGAGATGGGGAAGTTCTCGACGGCGCGCTGCGTCTGCGCGCGGTAGAGGGCATGGGCGGGAACCCGCACCTCGCCCATCGTGTCGTGCTCGATGCGGTAGTCGGCGGCGTTGTCCACCACGGTGTGTTCCCTTTCGGTTTGCGAAGCCGGCCCCGCCGGCAGGTGCCGCTGCGCGGCCTCAGATGCGACCGAGGACGATGTCGGTCTCGACGCGACCCTCGAACAGGCGGTAGTTCGCGCCGACGATAGCCAGCGTACCCGCTGCGATCGCGTCGCTGATCATCTCCGAGCTCTCGACGAGCTCGGTCACGGTGTTGCGCAGGTGCTCTCGGCCGACGAAACCGGCATCGACGTGCGAGGGGTCGATCGCGCCTTCGTCGCCCGCCCTGACACCGGCGACCTTCCGCACCGCGGGCACGATCTTCGAGACGAGGCCGGCGATGAACGAGGGCAGCGGCGCGGCGTCGCTCGCCTGCGAATCGATCGCGGCGCGCACGGCACCGCAGGAGTCGTGGGCGAGCACGACGATGACCGGCACGTGCAGGATGCCCACCGCGTACTCGAGCGAGCCGATCGCCGAGGGCGAGACGACCTGGCCGGCGTTGCGCACGACGAAGGCGTCGCCGAGGCCCACGTCGAAGATGATCTCGGCGGCGAGACGCGAGTCGCTGCAGCCGAACACCGCGACCATGGGCCGCTGCGTGTGCGCGAGCGAGGTGCGCCGGTCGATGTCTTGACGGGGGTGATCGGGGGTGCCTGCGACGAACCGCTCGTTGCCGCGCCGGAGCTCGCGCCACGTCGCAGCGGGGGTGTCGGGCCGTTCGACGGTCGGGGTGTTCGGCTGCTCGGTCACGTGGCTCCTCGTCGGTGGTCAGTCCTGTGCGTCGACCGTCGGGGCGATGGCCGTCGCGAGCTCGATGAACTCGTCGGGGGTGGCAGTGCCGAGCAGCACGAAGGTGCTGCCGCCCGACTCGGTGGTGAGCGCGTAGCGCGCGTTGCCGACGTCGTCGCCGGTCTCGCGGTTGTCGTAGATCGTCCACTCGACGCCGTCGATCGTGGTCGTGCCGGTCGCGAGCGTGCGAGCGAGCAGCCCCGAGACCCAGGTCGGGTTCGCGTCGAAGCCCTGGTACACGCCGATGAACTCGTCGCTCGGGGTCAGGTAACCGATGTACCAGGCCGTGACGCCGTCGGCCTGGCTCGTGCGGAGCTCTGCGGCGTTGGCCCGCCAGTCCTCGGACAGCTCGGGCACGGCGATCGGGTCGTCGCTGGCGATCTGCGCCTGTTCGGCGACCTGGGCGACGTCGACGTCGCGTTCGAGCGGGGTGTCGCTGCGCGGCACGAGAAGGACGATGACGACGACGAGCGCGAGGCTCGCGCCGAGGGCGAGCACGAGGTTCTTCGTGGTCTGCCGCTGGCGGTGCTTGAGCGAGTTCTCGGCCTTGCGTGCCGCCGTCTCTTCAGGGGTTTCGGGGCGGCCGAGCTCGGCGACGACCCGCGGTGCGCGCTCGGCCATCAGGCCTCGCCGCCTTCGCGCCCGGCCGATTCGCGACCGACCGAGGATGCCACGGCGCCCGCGCGGGCCGCGTCGAGACGGGCCTTCGCGCCGACGAGCCACTCCTCGCAACGCGCCGCGAGGGCCTCGCCGCGCTCCCACAGGGCGAGCGACTGCTCGAGCGTCGCGGAACCCTGCTCGAGTTCGCCGACGACGCGTACGAGCTCGTCGCGGGCCTGCTCGTAGCTCAGCTCGGCGACGTCGAGTTCGGTGGAGGGCATGGCCCTCATTCTATTCGCCGTCGCCCGTGCCCTTGACCGGGCCGTCGCCCGAGCCCGTCGGTGCGGCTTCGCCCTCCGAGCGGGCTGCGAGGCGGCCATCGGCGAGCGTGAGGGTGAGGGTCGCGCCGGCCGGAGCTCCCTGCGGGCCACGGAGGACGTGTCCGTCGGGACCCTGCACGATCGCGTAGCCGCGGTCGAGGGTCGACTGCGGCGAGAGCGCCCGCAGGTGGCCGCGCAGTTCGCCGATGCGATGCGTCTGCCGTTCGATCTGCCGTTCGACGAGCTCGGCGCCCCGGGCGACCCAGCGCGTGAGGTCTTCGGCCCTTCGATCGACGATCCATGCGGTGTCGGCGAGTGCAGGCCGGGTGCGGAGGTGGCCGATGCGGTCGATCTCGTGCGCGACGAGGGTGCGCAGACGCAGTGCGATCCGGGCGCGAGCCTGTTCGACCCGCAGCAGTTCTTCGCCTACGTCGGGAACGACGCGCTTCGCGGCGTCGGTCGGTGTCGAGGCGCGCAGGTCGGCCACCTCGTCGAGCAGGGGGCGGTCGGCTTCGTGGCCGATCGCCGAGACGAGCGGGGTGGATGCCGCGGCCGCGGCCCGCACGACGCGCTCGTCGCTGAAGCCCAGCAGGTTCTGGAAGTCGCCGCCGCCGCGCGCGACGATGATGACCTCGACCTCGGGGTCGGCGTCGAGCCGTTCGATCGCGGCGACCACCTCGCCCGGGGCGCGGTCGCCCTGCACGGCCGCGTGCACGACCCGGAACTCCACGGCGGGCCAGCGGAGGCGGGCGTTTCGCAGCACGTCCTTCTCCGCGTCGCTGTCTTTTCCGGTGATGAGCCCGACGACGCCCGGGAGGAACGGCAGCCGCCGCTTGCGGGCGACGTCGAAGAGCCCTTCGGCCGCGAGCTGCGCGCGCAGGCGCTCGAGGCGCTCGAGCAGGTCGCCGAGGCCGACGTGCTTCAGCTCGAAGACCTGCATCGAGAGCGAACCGCCCTTGACCCACCAGTTCGGCTTCACGAGGGCGACCACCCGGTCGCCCTGCGTGAACTCGCCGCCGAGCCGTGACCTCACCGAGGACCAGATCTGGAACGACACGGTCGCGTCGGCGCCGAGGTCTTTCAGCTTGCCGTAGACGTTGCCGCCAGAGACACCCCACTGGGTGATCTCGCCCTCGACCCAGACGGTGCCGAGCCGGTCGAGGTACTGCTTGAGCTTCGCCGAGAGCTGCGAGACCGGCCAGGGCGCCTCGCGCGTCGCCGGTGCATCGCGCGGAGCCGGTGCATCGCGCGGAGCCGGTGCGTCGGTCACGCTGGCCTCCCGACCGCCCGTCCAGGTTGCGCCGCGTAGGATTGGCATCGTGACGAGCTTGACGGATGCACCGCGGATCGACCTCGGCATGCCCAGAATCCCGAGCGTGCGAGGCCGGCTCAAGAATAACCCGGTCGACGGAGCCAAGCGGGTGCTGCTCGCGGCCCCCCGCGGCTACTGCGCCGGCGTCGACCGTGCCGTCATCGCCGTCGAGAAGGCGCTCGAGCACTATGGGGCACCGGTGTACGTGCGCAAGCAGATCGTGCACAACATCCACGTCGTGACCGAGCTCGAGAAGCAGGGCGCGATCTTCGTCGACGAGGTCGACGAGGTGCCCGAGGGGGCCCACATCGTATTCAGCGCGCACGGCGTCTCGCCTGCGGTGGTGAACGCGGCATCCGACCGCGGGCTGCACGCGATCGACGCCACGTGCCCGCTCGTCACCAAGGTGCACCGCGAGGCCGTGCGCTTCGCGCGCGACGACTTCGAGATCCTGCTGATCGGCCACGAGGGCCATGAAGAGGTCGAGGGCACGGCGGGGGAGGCCCCCGATCACGTCACCCTCGTGAACAGCCCCGACGACGTGCCGAACATCGAGGTGCGCGACCCCGACAAGGTGGTGTGGCTCTCGCAGACGACCCTCTCGGTCGACGAGACGATGGAGACCGTCCGCCGCCTGCGCGAGCGGTTCCCGAAGCTTCAGGATCCGCCGAGTGACGACATCTGCTACGCCACCCAGAACCGCCAGGTCGCGATCAAGAAGGTCGCCCAGGAGGCCGAGCTCGTGATCGTGGTGGGTTCGGCGAACTCGTCGAACAGCGTGCGCCTCGTCGAGGTCGCGCTCGAGAACGGGGCGAAGGCCGCGTACCGGGTCGACTACTCGAGCGAGATCCGTCAGGAGTGGCTCGACGGCGTCGCCTCGGTCGGGGTCACCAGCGGCGCCTCGGTGCCCGAGGGTCTCGTGAAAGAGGTGCTGCAGGAGCTCGCCGATGCGGGCTATGCCGACGTCGCCGAGGTGAAGACGGCCGAGGAGGACCTCATGTTCTCGCTGCCGAAGGAGCTGCGCAAAGACCTCCAGGGCAACCGTGAGGAACGCGCACTCGGCGGTCGCCGCTCCGCAGAGGGCTGAACCCGACCCGACCCCCCCGCCTCCCCCTGAACGGGGTGAGGTGCGGTGTGCGCCACGGCAATATGCTGAGGATTCATCAGGGAAACTCTCGGCCCGATCACCCCGGGTCACCCGAATGAGCGCATCCCTCCCACCACGGAGGTACCGATGTCCCGCCTGCCTGCACGAACCCTCGCCGCGATCGTCGCGGTCGCCGCCTGTGTGCTGTCGCCCGTGCTCCTTGCGGCGCCGGCGCACGCCGATCCCGACGTCGGGCGCGACGCCGAGGTGATCCGCACGTGGAGCCGCATCGCGGAACAGACGATCGCCCCGCCCCCGCCGGCGGCAGCCGTCCCGGTGCCCGCGTCGCCGCTCTACTTCTCGTTCGTCTCGATCGCGATGTACGACGCCGTGGTGGCGATCGAAGGGGGCTATCGAACGTTCCTGCCGCAACCGCGTGCGCACGCCCACGCGTCACCCGAGGTCGCCGCGGCGACCGCGGCGCACGCGGTACTCCGGCACGACTTCCCCGAGGCCGCGGGCGCGCTCGACGCCGCGCTCGCCGCGGAACTGGCCGACGTCCCGCGCGGCGTCGGGCTCGTCCACGGCACCCGCGTCGGCACGGCGGCGGCCGCGTCGATCATCGCCGCAAGGGAAGGAGACGGTCGTGGGGACCCCCATCCGCTCGAGACCGTTCCTGCGGCCGGAGTCTGGCGTCCGACGCCCCCGGGCAACGGTGCCATGGCGGTGCCGTGGCTCGGTTTCGTCGATCCGCTGGTGCTCGAGTCGGCGACGCAGTTCCCGCTCCCCGGTCCGCCGGCGCTCGACTCCGCCGAGTACGCGGCCGAGTTCGACGAGGTGAAGGCCTGGGGCGCAGAGGTCTCGGCCGTGCGCTCCCAGGCCCAGACCGACGTCGCCCTCTTCTGGAACGCGAACCCGCTGACGCAGTTCCAAGGTGCGATGCGTGTCGAGACCGCGGAGCGCGGATTCGACATCAGCGAGACGGCGCGCGCTTTCGCATTGCTCGGTACGAGTGAGGCCGACGCGCTGATCTCGTGCTGGCGTGAGAAGTACGATCACCCGTTCTGGCGGCCGATCACGGCGATCACGCTCGCCGACACCGACGGAAACGGTGCGACGACGGTGGATGCCGCGTGGAAGCCGTTGCGCGCGACGCCGGCCTACCCCGAGTACGCGAGCGGTCACGCCTGCGCGACCGGCTCGTCGTCCGAGGTGTTCGGGCACCTGTTCGGCCCGGACTCGATCGACCTCGACGTGAGTGCGGGTGCGATCACGCGGAGTTTCGACTCGGTCGCCGAACTCGACGACGAGACGATGAATGCCCGCATCTGGCTCGGCTACCACTTCAGATCGGCGATGGAGGACGGCAGCGAGCTCGGCCACCGGGTCGCGCAGGAGGTCATCGACAAGGCCTTCACGCCGATCGGATGACGTCGGGAGCGGAACGGGGCGAGACGATCCAGGCGGTGGGGGAGGAGAATCTCGGTTCAGACGGCCGGCGGCGTCTGAAGGAACTCGACGAGCGCGGGGTCGCTCGTGAGCACCACAGCACCGACGATCATCACGACGATGAACGCGACGATCCCGGCCACCAGCGGGATCCACCACGAGCTCCCACCTGCGCGCATGCGCGCCCGGGACCAGAGCAGAGCGCCGACCCAGAGCGCGAGTTGCGCGATCACGCCGACGGCGACCGCCACCGGCACTGCGGGGCCGGGGGTGAACTCGGTCGGCGGCGTGGTGCCGATCATCGATGCGGAGAGCTTCATCGACTCGAGCACGCTCGCGGGCATCGCGATGATCGAGAGGATGTTGTAGACGGCGCCCATCGCCCCGAACACGAGGAGAGCGATCGTCCAGGCGCGGTCGGTCGGGCGGGCGGCGGCGGCGCCAGGATGCTGAGACGCCGGGACCGGGGTGCCGCCGAGGGTCGGTGCAGCGCCGAAGGCCGGGGCGGCGGCATCAGGCGTCTGCGCCGGCGGCGTGCTCGAGTTCGGATCGGCGGGCGGCTGCCAGGTCCACCCCTCGGGGGCGTATTCCCCGTACCTCGGACGAGGCCGCTCGTCGGCGGGCGGCACGGTCGGCGTGGCCGGCGCCTGCGGAGCGGCTGCGCCGGTCGCGGTCTCGTCGGCCCGTCCACCGTCGTACGGCCGAGCGGCCTCGTCGCGAGTCATCCGGTGCTGCCTTACGCCGAGGTGATCGACTGGCCGGCAGAACCGAGCTGACGGGTCGACTCGCCCACGCGCACGGCCATCGCCGACTCGGCGACCTTGCCCCATGCGCGCGGGTCGTACTGCTTCTTGTTGCCGACGCTGCCATCGACCTTCAGCACGCCGTCGTAGTTCTGCAGCATGTAGCCGGCGACCGAACGCGTGAACGCGTACTGGGTGTCGGTGTCGATGTTCATCTTCACGACGCCGTTCGCGACTGCCTCGGCGATCTCGGCGTCGGTCGAACCCGAGCCGCCGTGGAAGACGAGGTCGAGCGGCTTCTCACCGGTGCCGTACTTCGCAGTGAGGCCGTCCTGGATCTCCTTGAGGAGCGCCGGGCGCAGCTTGACGTTGCCGGGCGCGTACACGCCGTGCACGTTGCCGAAGGTGAGGGCGGCCATGTAGCGGCCCTGTTCGCCGAGGCCGAGCGCCTCGACCGTCGCGATCGCGTCGTCGAGGGTCGTGTAGAGGGCGTCGTTCGAGCCCTCGTGCTGCACGCCGTCCTCCTCGCCGCCGACGACGCCGATCTCGACCTCGAGAATCGCGTTGATCGCCTTCATGCGAGGCAGGATCTCCTTCGCGATGTCGAGGTTCTCGGTCAGCGGCACCGCCGAGCCGTCCCACATGTGCGACTGGAAGATGGGGTTTCGGCCGGCCCTGACCTCGGCCTCGGAGGCCTCGATGAGCGGGAAGACGAAGTCGGCGAGGGCCGGCTTCGGGCAGTGGTCGGTGTGGAGCGCGACCGTGATCGGGTACGACTTCGCGACCTCGTGCGCGAAGCGTGCGAAGGCGAGGGCGCCGGTCGCGCGCGCCTTCACGGTGTGGCCCGCGAAGTAGTCGGCGCCGCCCGTGGTCACCTGGATGATGCCGTCGGAACCCGCCTCGGTGAGGCCCTGGAGCACCGCGTTCAGGGTCTGCGAGCTCGAGACGTTGAAGGCGGGGAACGCGAAGCCCTTGGCCTTCGCGGTGTCCAGCATCTCGGCGTACTGCTCGGGGGTGGCGATGGGCATGGTGCTCCTTCGGTGACGACAGTGTGGGTTCGTTCGAGTCTATCGACTTGTCGAGCACGGCTCAGGTGTCGGATGCCGCATGGCGACGTCGGTCGTCGGCCGGGGGTCTCGGCCGGGGCCTCCGCGGGGCAGGATGGAGTCATGACCGACCCGATCGAACACGCGGCGCACGACCCAGCCGGCGCCGCCGCGCTCGCCGGGAAGGCCGACGGCGCCATGCTCGCCACGTTGCTGCGACCGGCCGTGGTCGCAGCAGCGGCCGCATGCCTTCCGCTCGTGGGGCACGGCGACGCCGACGAACTCGACGGCGCCGCGGTCGCCGCGATGCGCGCCGCGCTTGCGGGGCTGCCGGTCGACGGTCGGGTCGTCGTCGGCGAGGGGGAGAAGGACGACGCCCCGATGCTGCACCTCGGCGAGCGGTTCGGCCGCGGGGGCGCCGGAGACACGCTGATCGATATCGCGGTCGACCCCGTCGACGGCACGCGGCTCGGTGCGGCCGGGCGGCCCGGTGCGATGGCCGTGATCTCGGTGGCGCCGCGCGGGGCGTTCTTCGACCTCGGGCCGGCGCATTACCTCGAAAAGCTCGTCACCTGGGTACCGGACTACACGATCGCTCGGGCGGCCGGTGGCTCCGTCGCCGAACTCATCCACGAGGTCGTCGCCGAGGCGGCGCTCGCGCGCGGCGCTGCACCGCGAGACATCCGCATCGCTGTGCAGGACCGCCCGCGCAACCGCCCGTACGTCGAGGCCGTGCGCGACGCCGGCGCGCAGGTCGAGCTGTTCGAGCACGGCGACATCGAGCGCAGCCTGCAGGCGCTTCCCGGTGCCGGTGGCGACCTGCGACCCGAGCGCCCCCGTCTCGACGCCGTGGTCGGCGTCGGCGGCGCGCCCGAGGGGGTCATCGTGGCCGCCGCGGTGCGGGCGCTCGGCGGGTCGATGCTCGCGCGCTTCGCGCCCCAATCCGGACCCGAGCGCGATCGTGTGCTCGAACACCTCGACGGGGTGCGTGCGATCGACGCGCTCGCCGACCTCGACGAGCTGTGCGCGACACCCGCCGCGATCGTGCTCGCCGCGGTCACCGACTGCGAGATCGGCCTGTCGCTGCCGGGCGTTCGGCGGATGCCCGCCGGCGTTCGGGCACACTGGTGGTCGGCTCCCGGCGGCGGGTACGGCTGGGCCGACCGCCTCGACGGGTGAGCGGCGCGCCGCCATCGACGTGGTCGAGGCGGGGAGTTAAGAATGCACATTCTTTCACTGACGAACGGGCGAAAACCAGGTTGCTCTCGCGGTCTCGTGCCTAGGCTGGAAGCGGACGATCGTCCCTTCCCGCCGGCCTCCGATCGAGGCCGATCGCACGAACTCCGGAGGACCCCTCGATGGTGAGCACAGATACCGCCAGCCTGTTCCTGCACCCCGACCGCAACATCGCACTCGAACTCGTGCGCGCGACCGAGGCCGCGGCGATCCGCTCGTACCCGTGGATCGGGCGCGGCGACAAGCTGGGGGCCGACGGCGCGGCGGTCGACGCGATGCGGGCGTTCCTCGGCACCGTGAACTTCGACGGCGTCGTCGTCATCGGCGAGGGCGAGAAGGACGAAGCGCCGATGCTCTTCAACGGCGAGCGGGTCGGCAACGGCCGCGGCCCGGCGTGCGACATCGCCGTCGACCCGATCGACGGCACCTCGCTCACCGCGGCGGGCCGTCAGAACGCTCTGTCGGTCATCGCCGTCTCCGACCGGGGCAGCATGCTCGACGCGTCGAGCATCTTCTACATGGACAAGATCGTGACGGATGCCTCGGGCATCGGCGTCGTCGACATCCGCAAGCCGATCGGCGAGAACCTCCGCGCACTCGCCGCGGCGAAGGGCAAGGAGGTCGGCGAGCTCCGCGTCGCCGTGCTGAATCGGCCCCGCCACGAACAACTCATCGCCGACATCCGCGCTGCGGGCGCCGGCACCCGCCTCATCAGCGACGGCGACGTCGCGGGCGGCATCAATGCGGCACGCTACGAGTCGCGCATCGACATGTGCGTCGGGATCGGCGGCAGCCCCGAGGGCATCACCACGGCGTGCGCGATCAAGGCGCTCGGCGGGTTCATGCAGGGCAAGCTCGCGCCGCTCGACGACACCGAGCGGGCCCGCGGCGAGGCCGCAGGCCTCGACTGCGACAAGATCTACGAGCTCGACGACCTGGTGCGCGGCGACAACACCTTCTTCGTCGCGACCGGCGTGACCGACGGCGAGCTCCTCGACGGCGTGCGCAAGAAGGGCCCGATCATCCGCACCGAGTCGATCGTGCTGCGTGGCAAGTCGGGCACGGTCCGCCGCATCGTCGCCGACCACCTCATCGAGAAGTGGCTGCCTGACGCCGACATCTGAGTTCTGGAACGCCGAGCGGGCGCCGGACCGACGGGAGTCGGCTCGCCGCCCGCTCTCTCGTGCAGGCGGCGATCGCGTCAGAGGCCGCTGCGGATGTCGGGGTCGAGGTCGGCGCCCGCGAAGCCGTGGTCGAGCGCTTCCGCATCGGCTGCGCCTTCGGCCGCATCGATGCCGTCGATGCTCTCGAGCACGACCTCGATCGCGTCGGGTTCTGAGCCTGCCGCAATCTCCAAGATCTCGACGCCACGCAGTTTGCGCTCGATCACCCGCGTGCGCTGCCCCGCGGCAGCAACCGTGTTCTGCGCGGTCTGCAGCTGCTTGCCGAGCTTGTCCCAGACGAGGGCGTACTTCTGGAACTCGGCCTTCGCAGCCCCGAGCACCTGCCACACCTCGGAGCTGCGCTTCTCGATCGACAGGGTCCGGAAGCCCATTTGCAGGCTGTTGAGGAGCGACGCGAGCGTTGCCGGGCCCGTGACATTGACGTGGAAGTCGTTCTGAAGGCGACTCATGAGCCCGGGGCGACGAACGATCTCGGCGAAGAGGCCCTCCGTGGGCAGGTACATGATCGCGAAGTCGGTGCTCAGCGGCGGCTCGATGTACTTCTCGCGGATGGATTTCGCCTGCGCGACCACCGCACGCTCGAGCGCCTTCGCCGCCGACTCGATCTCGGCCTTCTCGCCGGTCTCCTGAGCTTCGAGCAGACGTTCGTAGTCCTCCTGGGGGAACTTCGAATCGATCGGCAGGTACACCGGACGGTCGCCGTCGCTCTGGCCCGGAAGTTTGATCGCGAACTCGACGTTCTCACGTGAGTTCGGCTTGATGACGACGTTCTGCTCGTACTGCTCTGGCGTGAGCAGGTCTTCGAGCTGTCGCGCGAGCTGAACCTCGCCCCAGGTGCCGCGACTCTTGACGTTGGTGAGCACGCGCTTGAGGCCCCCGACATCGGTCGCGAGCGTCTTCATCTCACCGAGGCCCACCTGTACCTGCTCGAGTCGCTCGCTCACGAGCTTGAACGATTCGCCCAGCCGCTTCTCGAGCGTGCCCTGGAGCTTCTCGTCGACCGTCTCGCGCATCTGGTCGAGCTTGGCTTCATTGCCCGTACGGAGTTTGTCGAGTTCGTCGCGCATGGACTGCTGGAGTTCGACGTGCTTCGCGGCATTCGCGTCGGTCAGCGCCTGGACGCGCTCGGCGTTCACCGAGAGGGCGTCGGTCAGCGCCTTCTGAAGCCTCTCGACCGTGGCGCGCACCTGCTCGAGCTTGTCGTCGTTCGCGGTGCGCAGTGCATCGAACCGCGCCTCGACCGCCTGCTTGAGCTCGTTCTGCGATTCGAGCGACGACTTGGAGGACGTGTGGAACTTGTCGCTCAGTTCGATGAGGGATCGGTCGACCGTTGTGCGGAGTTCGTCGGATGACGCCTTGCGCGACTCGCGCTCTCGCCCCGACTCCTCAGCCTGAGCGACTGCGGTCGACTGCAGCCGCTGGTCGAGCTGCATCTGCAGGGCGTTCAGTTGCTGGCTCAGCTCGCTGCGCTGCATCGCGAGCTCTTGGCGGAGCTCACCGCCGCCCGCGCGCACCTCGTCGCGGATGGCTGACGAGAGCTGCCGGTCGTCGAGGGCTGCGCCGCGCCCGAGCTTGAGCCGGATGGCGAGCGCGCCGAGCAGGACGCCCACGACGAGGCCGATGACGAGCAGCAGGATCTCCATGTCATCGAGTGTCGCAGGCGCCGCCGACATCCGGCCTCCGCCGTGCGGCGGGCGCGCCTACTGCAGCGCCATCGGGCCGTTCGCCGTGCGGTCGGCGGCTACGGCGACGGGGCCGATCGACCCGAGCTTCACCCTCGTGATGTGCGCGAGCCGCTCGACGTCGTCGGCGCCGTGACGCCCGGCGGCGTGCACGATGATCGTCGCGCAGGCCTCGGCGTCGGCGAGGGCGTCGTGGTGCGAGAAGCCCTCGAAGCCGGCGGCCATCGCGGCGACGGGCAGTCGGTACGAGTCGAGGTGGTAGGTACGCCGCGCCACCTGGAGGCTGCACAACGAGCGGTAGTCGGGCACCTCGAGGCCCCAGGCGGCCGAGGTCTTGGCGATGACACCGAGATCGAACGTCGCGTTGTGCGCCACGAGCACATCGCCGCCCGCGAACTCGCGGAGCGCCGGAAGGTGCGTGCGCCAGTCGGGGGCGCCCGCGACCATCTCGCGCGTGATGCCGTGGATCCGCACGTTCCACTCCGAGAACTCGTCGTGCGGGAACGGCGGACGGATGTACCGGTGCACCCGGTCGACCACCTGCCCGTCGCGCACTTTCACGAGCCCCATCGAGCAGGCGGAGGCGCCGGAGGAATTGGCGGTTTCGAAGTCGATCGCGGTGAAGTCCACTGGCACGAGGACATCGTGCCACGCATCGCCCACACCGGCGGGCCGCCGGCCGGGCGGGTCACCAGAGCGGCTGCGTGACGGGCACCGGTTGACGGATGCCCCGTCGCGGGCGTGGAATGGACGCGCGACCCGCGCGACGAGAGGACGAGCCCATGAGCGACGCCCCCGAACGAGGTGCGGGCGAGCTCGTCGCCGACCCCGGTGCTCCCGGTACCCGGCGCTCGGCGAGATCGTTCGGCGCCGCGGCATCCGTCTATCACCGGGCCCGACCCGGCTACCCGCCGGAGGCCGTCGAATGGCTGGTCGGCGATGCGAAGCGCGTGCTCGACCTCGGCGCGGGCACCGGCAAGCTGAGCGAGGCGCTCGTCGAGCTCGACCGCGAGGTGATCGCCGTCGACCCCGTCGAGGAGATGCTCGAAGAGCTCGAGATCGCGGTGCCCGGCGTGCCGCGGATCCTCGGCACCGCCGAGGACATCCCGATCGAGGGTGCCTCGGTCGACGCCGTCGTCGCGGGGCAGGCGTGGCACTGGTTCATCCCCGAGCGGGCGGTGCCCGAGATCGCCCGCGTGCTGCGGCCCGGCGGCGTGCTCGGACTCATCTGGAACTCGCGCGACACGAGCGTCGACTGGCTGCGCGAAGCGGGCGGGATCATGCACGAGCGCCACGACGCGAGCGCGACGTTCGAGACCTACGTCCAGGTGGGGCGGCCGTTCGGCCCGATCGAGGAGCACACGGTGGCCTGGTCGACGCGGATGACGCGGGCCGGCTTCCTCGACCTCGTGCGCTCGCGGAGCTACTTCATCACGGCGAGCGAGTCCGAGCAGGCCGCGACGCTCGCCGCCCTCGAGACGCTGCTCGCGACGCATCCCGACCTCGCGGGCGCCGAGGAGCTCGAGGTGCCCTACCTCACCCGCTGCTTCCGCACTCGGCTCGGCTGAGCATCGGCCGCGCCCCGGTAGACTGTGCCCCCGTGGCTCTCACTATCGGTATCGTCGGTCTGCCCAACGTCGGCAAGTCCACCCTCTTCAACGCCCTGACCAAGAACCAGGTGCTCGCAGCGAACTACCCGTTCGCGACGATCGAGCCCAACGTCGGCGTGGTGAACCTGCCCGACCCGCGACTCGCGACGCTCGCCTCGATCTTCGGCTCCGAGCGCATCCTGCCGGCCGCCGTGTCGTTCGTCGACATCGCGGGCATCGTGCGCGGCGCCTCCGAGGGGGAGGGGCTCGGCAACAAGTTCCTCGCCAACATCCGCGAGGCCGACGCGATCGCGCAGGTCGTGCGCGGCTTCGAGGACGGCGACGTCGTGCACGTCGACGGCAAGGTCGACCCGAAGTCCGACATGGAGACGATCAACACCGAGCTGATCCTCGCCGACCTCGAGACCCTCGAGCGCGCCATCCCGCGCTACGAGAAGGAGATCAAGGGCAAGAAGCTCGACCCCTCGGTGCTCGTCGCAGCCAAGGAGGCGCAGGAGGTGCTGCAGAAGGGCACGCCCCTCTCCGCGGCATCCGTCGATCTCACGCCCGTCAAGGAGCTCGGCCTGCTGACCGCGAAGCCGTTCATCTACGTCTTCAACGTCGACGAGGCGGTGCTCACCGACGACGCGAAGAAGGCCGAGCTCGCGGCGCTCGTCGCCCCCGCCGAAGCGGTGTTCCTCGACGCGAAGATCGAGTCGGAGCTCATCGACCTCGACCCCGAGGAGGCCGCAGAACTGCTGGCCTCGACGGGCCAGGAGGAGTCGGGCCTCGACCAGCTCGCCCGCATCGGCTTCGACACCCTGGGCCTGCAGACCTACCTCACCGCCGGCCCCAAGGAGTCGCGCGCGTGGACGATCCACCAGGGCGACAAGGCCCCGCAGGCGGCCGGGGTGATCCACACCGACTTCGAGCGCGGCTTCATCAAGGCCGAGGTCATCTCGTTCGCCGACCTCGTCGAGACCGGATCGGTCGCCGAGGCCCGCGCGAAGGGCAAGGCCCGCATGGAGGGCAAGGACTACGTCATGCAGGACGGCGATGTCGTGGAGTTCCGCTTCAACCTGTAGTCGCGCGCGAGCCTGACGACGCTCGAGCGAACCGGGCCTGGGCGGGCTCGCTGACCGGCGTGAAGAAGTTGATCAGGTTGCCGTCCGGATCCCTCACGAGGAGCGAACGATTGCCCCACGGCATGTCCGTCGGTTCCTTGACGACGACGTCGACGACGCCCCGAAGGGCTCGGTAGGTCGCGTCGACGTCATCGACCTGGAAGTCCAGGACGATGCTGCGGTTCGAGCGGGCGGCGGCGACTCCCTCTCCGAGCAACGGCACCGTCGCCGTGCCTGCGATCGCGAGCGTCCCGGTCGGCGTGCGCAGTTCGGCGAACATCGGATGCAGGCGCGCCGCCGTGAGCCCGGTCGCCCTCTCGTAGAAGGCGGACAGGGTGTCCACGTCGTCGGTGAAGATTCGGGTGGCAGCCAGTTGCATCGTGGTCTCCTTTGATGGGCGGGTCGTGATCTCGGCGGCTCATGGAGGCGGCCGCGGATCCGACCGTACTTCCGATACCGGGCGGTATCCGCCCGGTTTTCGGAGAGAATGGCGGTCGTGACCGACCCGACCGCGCGCACGCTCCAGCTGCTGGAGCTGCTCCAGTCCTCCGACCGGCGCACGGTCACCGAGCTCGCCGACCGCCTCGCCGTCGACGAACGGACGGTGCGCCGCGATGTGGCGCGGCTGATCAGGGCGGGCGTGCACGTCGAGTCGCTGCGGGGGAGGCTCGGCGGCTATCGGCTCGCGCCCGGCCGGAGCATCCTCCCGATCACGTTCGGTCGCGAGGAAGTGGTGTCGGTCTTCCTCGGCCTCGCCCACGCCCAGGCGGCCTCGGGTGAGCCGGAAGTCGCCGTGCAGACGGCAATGTCGAAGATCAAACGCGCGATGCGGCCGGAGGAGGCGAAGGGTATCGACATCGTGCTCGCCGAGATGTCGCGCAGCGGCCATGGCGGCGTCGTCATGCCCGACCCCGCCATGATGCTCGTGCTCGCCGAGGCCGTGAACCGTCGACGCGTCGTCGACCTGCGCTACCGCGATCGCGACGGTGTTCCCTCGCGGCGCAGGGTCGAGCCCCACGGCCTGCATGCGCACGGAGGCCGGTGGTATCTCGTGGCGTTCGACACGGAGAAGCGCGGACAGCGCACGTTCCGCCTCGACCGCATCGGTGCGGCCCGCCCACTGCCGGAGACCTTCGCTCCGCCGGCCACTCACGACGCGGCGACGCGGCTCGTCGACCACTTCGCCGACGCCGACCGGCGTTGGACGGTCGTGCTCCTCGTGCGAGCCGCGGAGAGCGTCATCCGCGTGCATCTTCCGCCCAGCGTTGCGAGGCTCGAGCTGGTGGACCCTGCTGAGGACGATGCGCACGCTGCCCGCCCGCCGCTCCATCGGGTCGAGATCCACGCCGAGAGTCTCGACTGGATCCCTCCCGTGATCGCGGCGCTCGACTGCGAGGTGGTCGTCGATCGCCCCGACGAGCTGCGGGACCGACTGAGGGCCGCGGCGGCGCGGATGCTTCGCGCCGCGTCCGATGCGGCCGGTTGATCAGCCCGGCGCGCCCGCCGGATGGTCCGTGCGGTGCGGACGTCGTGGAGATCGGCCGAGCGGCACCGCCTCACCGGTGTCGGCGTCACACCGCCTTCTCCCGAAGCTTCGCCGCGCGACGGCGATCGGCTTCGGCCTCGGCTTCGGCGCGGCGCCGGGACGAGGCCCAGACCGCGACGGCCACGATGATCGCGACGACGACGATCGCGACGATGATCCAGATCCAGATGCTCGTGTCCATGAGTGATCCCCTTTCGGCGACAGCATCATTCAACGAGCCGGCGCACGCCGCGGACAAGGGGTTGTGCCGCGGGACGTTCGCTGTTTCAGGACCTCGAGGTCGTCGTCGTGCCCCGGTTCACCCGCGAGGCGCCCGACGTCGGCGCCCGACGTCGGCGCCCGCCTCATTCCGGGGCCGGCAGCGCCGGGTAGGCAGTGGGATAGATGCCGATCGCGAACCCGTACACAGTCTCGCCGGACCTGGGCAGGCGGTCGAACTCATCGACCAGTTCGGCCATTCGGTTCCAGAACTCGGAGGCCTGATCCTCCGAGATCCGCGCGTGGCGGATGAAGCCCCAGAGCCGTCCCAGCTCGAAGGCCGTCGCCGACTCGCGTGCGGCGACCTCGAAGTCGTTGAAGTCGCCCGACGCCCCTCCGCCGGTCGCTGCCGGCTCCGCCGCCACGGAGAACAGGCGCGCGGTGCGCCCGTAGAAGCGCTCCTCGATCGCCCGCACCTTTCGCGTGCGCACGATCTGAAGAAGGCCGTTGCGGGCGAGGACCTCGACGTGGTGCGCGACCGTGCTCTTGGGGCGGCCGACGGCCGTCGCCAACTCGGTCACGGTCGCGGCCCGCTCGTGGAGGAGCTGCAGGATCGTGGTGCGGAGCGGGTTGCCGATGGCTCTCACCTGGGCCGGCTCGGTCAGCACCATCCGATCGGCGAGTTCGTAGCCAGGTGGGTTGTCCGCCATGACCGAACAGACTAGCATCGTCGAATGATCCAAATACATCGATCATTCGAGGAGGGAAGCCGCTGACATGGCCGAAGTGCTGCTGTACCACCACATCCAGGGCCTGACCGACGGCGTGCGGGCCTTCGCCGACGAGCTGCGCGATGCCGGCCATACCGTGCACACGCCCGACCTGTTCGACGGCCGCACGTTCGACAGCATCGAGGAAGGGTTCGGCTTCGCCCGCGAGATGGGATTCGACGCCATTCGGGAGCGCGGCGCTGCCGCGGCGGAGGAACACGGCCCAGGGCTCGTGTACGCCGGATTCTCCTTCGGCGTGACGATCGCCCAGCGACTCGCGCAGACCCGGCCGGGCGCCCGCGGGGCGTTGCTGATGTTCTCGTGCATCCCCGTCGCCGAGTTCGGGGGAGCCTGGCCGGCGGGGGTCCCGGTGCAGATCCACGGCAAGGAGGGCGACGAGTTCTTCGACGAGGACCTGCCGGCGGCACGCGAGCTCGTCGGCTCGACGAGCGACGCCGAGTTGTTCGTCTACCCCGGCGACCAGCACCTCTTCGCCGACTCCTCGCTCGACGCGTACGATCCGGAGGCGGCCTCCCTGCTCATGGAGCGGGTCGGGCAGTTCGTCGCCTCGGTCTGACCGAGGGGTGCGCGGGCCCTGCGAGGATGGCTTCATGACGCTCCCGACTCCGATCGAGTGCAGTCTGCTTCGAACGCGAGGGCACGTCGCGCGAGGACTGCATCGTCAACGGCGCCGTGTCCGACACCGCGACTCGAGCCGTTCGATCATGTGGTGACCGCGTACGTCTGGCCGGTGCCCGAGATGTGCTCCGCGCTCGACGCCGCGGGGCTCGACGCCGTCGAGACGCACGCGCGAACCGATCCGGGCCGTCGGCCCTTTGGTGCGATCCTCGCCCGCTGTCGCTGAGATCGCGGCGTCGTCAGCGGCCCTGGCGCTTCTTGTACGGCTTCGGCTGCCCCTTCACGACGGGGGCACGGCCCTTGCCCTTCGAGGCCTTCGCCTTGCCGCCGGCCTTCACCGGCTTCTCAGCGGGCGGCGGCGCCGCGGCGATCTCCGCCCGGGCCTCGGGAAGCAAGGCGACCCCGGCCTCGGTGAGCCGGGTTCCGCCCTGCTGGGTGAACAGCGGGTGCCCTACCTCGGCCTCGAGCTTCTCGATCGAGGAGTACAGCGAGGCGAGCGGGATGCCGAGGGAGTCGGCTGCGCGGGGGAAGTGCAGCTCCTCGGCGACGGCGACGAAACGCCGGAGCAGGGTGATGTTCACGGGGAGCCTCTCGTCGGTGCGCATGGGTCGCGGCCGATTTCAGGGTACGTGAGTCGGTACCGCGCATCGTGCAGGCCGCGCGCGCCGGCTCGACCCTGCGTACGCTCACCGCAGATCTCCGAGCCGTGCCGCGATGCCCTGCTGCGCCCCCGTTCGCCGCTCGGTCGTGACGGCGATGATGAGCAGCACCGCGCCGACGACGGCGAGGGTGATCCACCACGGCATCGACTCGATCCCGCGGCCGATCTGCACGGCGAACACGACGACGTTCTCGACGGGCAGCACGACGATGCCGATGAGGAACGGCGCCGCGAGCTTCTGCGCCGAGCCGACGAGGATCGCGGCGAGTGCGAACAGCATGACGAGGATGGCCCGCCAGGTCTGCGGGTCGGTGAAGGTCGCCGCGATCGAGGCGGAGAGGAGCGCCACGAGCCCAGGTGCGAGGAGCGCCCACGAGCCGCGCCGGCCGGCGGGCCAGGCCGTGAGCCGTGCGGCGAGCGAGCCGCGAGCCGCCGCGCCCGCCGAGGGCGGCGGACCGCCGTCGCCACCGCTCGCCCGCAGCGCGACCACACCCGCCGCGAGGAGGAACACCCCGAGCGGCACCGAGAACCACTCGACACGCAGTTCGCGCGGGCTCCACGCGACCACTGCCGTCACGAACGCGAGCGCGAACACGAACCACACGGGTGGCAGGCTCGTACGGGCGCTCACCGAGCGCACTGCCGCGAGCAGCATGACCCCGAGCAGCGCGAGCATGAGCGCCCACATCGACCAGATCTCGGCCCAATCGGACCGGATCGCCGGCCACGCCGCGAGGGCGACGAAGGCCGGGGCCGGTGCGGTGAGCAGGCGCGCACGTGAACGCGCCGAGCCGGGCGCGGATGCGGCCCCGATCGCGCGGCCCGCGATGAGGGCGGCGACGGCGCCGAGCAGACCGACACCGGCGCACACCAGCACGAGCGGGATGCCGGCGAGCGGCGAGTCGGGCATGCCGTCGATGGCGAGGCGAGCGCCCTGCAACGCCGCCCCCGACGCGGCGACGATCGCGGCCGAGAACACGGCCGGTCTCAGCATCCGGCCTCGCGCAGCACGGGCGGAGCGTGCCGCAGCGCCGGGGGTGTCGCCGCCGCCCGAGCTGCCGAGTAGGAGTCCGACCGCGACGAGCAGCCAGGCCGCCCCGATCAGCGCCCAGCCGCGCACGTCGGCGGCGAGGCTCGGGCCGTCGCCGTCAGCGATCGACAGCACCGACGCGGCGAGTACCGCGAGGGTCGGCACGATCGCGACCAGCAGGCCGGATGCCACGAGGGCGAGGCTGCGCGCACCGCGAACGGTGAGCATCGCACCGACGAACGCCGCGACGAGGCCGGGCGGCACGAGGTACGCCTCGACATCGGAGACGCCGGCGAGACCCCAGGCGCTCCAGAGCGCGCCCGTGAAGCTCGAGCCCGCCAGCCACCAACCGAGTCGACGTCGCTGCACGACGGCCATCGCCGTCGAACCGAGACCGAGGATCACGAGCACCGTGAACGTCGTCTCGAGACCGGCGGCGCTCCGCACGAGCGAGAGCAGCACGGTGATCGCGCCGGTCGCGAGGGTCGAGGTCTCGACGGCGACGCGAGCGGCGCGGGATGGCCCGGCGCCGAGCCCGCGGCGTTCGAGCGCGCGCCCGATCGCGGCGCTCGCGGGCAGCACGGCGGCCACGAGCATCGCGATGACGGGCAGCACGACCGGGGAGCCGCTGCCCACGAGCAGCTCGGCGCCGAGGCAGACGACGACGACCGCGGCGCTCGGCACGACGAGTGAGGCGGCCGCAGCGCGCAGGGCGATGCCGAGACCGGGGCGCTTCGTGATCACGAGCGCGACGGCGAGCAGCAGCATGAGTCCGGTCGACAGCGCCGTCCACCCGCTGCGCTCGAACACCACCTGCACGATGCCGATGCCGAAGGGCACGGCCGCCACTGCGAGGATCGCCCACCACGAACGCGCGCCGAGACGGGGCAGGAACGTCGCGACGATCGCGACGAGCAGGCCCGCGGCGGTCGTGAGGCACCATTGGGCGATGCCGGCGAGTGCGGTCGTGCCGAGCACGGTCGCGACGACCGTCAGCGCGTAGGCGAAGCCGGCTCCGACGTAGAGGAACCGCAGCCTGGCCGGCGTCACGAGCGCGAGCGCGGCGACCCCGATCAGCACCGCGATGCCGGCCCACGGCTGCGTCGAGGCATCCGTGCCGGCGACGACCGAGCCGAGCACCACGGCGAGGTGCGCGCCGCCGAGGAGCGAGCCGCCGACGAGGGTGCGCGGGCGGAGCGCCGAGCCGAACCGCAGGAGGGCGGCGACGGCGAGCACGAGCGCCAGCGCGATCGCGATGCGCGCCCCGAGCGCGAGCGTCGGGATGCAGGCGAGCAGCAGCCAGGCGAGCATCCCGAGCACTGCCGCGGAAGCGCCGAACGGCCCGTCGAGCGCGACCCTCACGGGCGAGACCGGTCGGTCGTCGGCCTCGACCGCGCCGCGACTGCGGCGTCGGGCGGCGATCACCGCGAGCGCGGCGAAACCGGCGGCCGCAGCAGCGCACGCCGTGGTCACGGCCAGGAGGTCGCCGGCCGTCGTGAGGGGTGGGGCGTACGGCACCGTCGCGATGGCGCCGACGAGCGTGACGAGGACGGTGATCATCCCGAGGAGCAGCGGGGCCACCAGGGTGGCGCCGACCGCGACCAGGGCGCCGACGCCGAATGCGGCCGACTCGACACCGGGCAGCCTCGGCGCCAGCAGCCACGCGGCGATCAGGCCGAGCTGGGCGCTTCCGGCGAGCACCGCGATCGCCCAGAACACCGCCGGTCCGTCGCCGAGTCCGGCGGCGAACGGCAGGACCGCGACCGCGACGATTGCGGCGAAGCCCGCGAGGAGGCTCCAGAACCGGCGCGCCGGGTGTCGGGCGGAGAGCACGCCCAGCAGCGCGACGGCTGCGAATCCGGCCGCGACGAGCAGCCAGCGCATCGCGTTCGACGTGGTCTCGACGAACGGCAGCAGCGCCAGCGCGAGTGGAACTGCGGCGATCTGCACGACGGTGAGGGTGCGCTCCTCGGCGAGCAGGGGTGCACCGAAGCGGTGCGCGGCACGGCGGGCGATGACGATGAGCGTGAACGCGGCGAACGCCGCCGCGAGGTGCCCGAGGAGCGCGGAGCCGGCCGTACCGCCCGCGTAGCCGAACATCGCCGGGACGGCGGCGAGGGCGGTGAGCGAGGCCCAGACCCAGATGCGGACGTGCGCGACCAGGCCCATCACCGCCATCACCGCACCGCCCGCGAGCGTGCCGAGTGCGGCGGCGAGCCACGCGCTCGCCGGATCGAGCGCGAGTTCGACGATCGACGCGACATCCAAAGCGCCGAACACGAGACCGAGCGCGCCGACCGACTCGGCCGAGAAGCGCAGGCCCCGCCGGGAGAGCCACCAGGCGCCACCGAGGAACACGAGCGTGATCGCCGCGATGATCGCACTGCGCGCGCTGCGGTCGGTGAGGTCGGGGTTGAAGAAGGTGAAGACGACCGCCGCGACGGCGAGGAGCCCGGCACCCGCGACCGCGAGCACCGACTGCACCGTCGCGGTCGACTCGGGGCGGGGGGCGATCGGTGCGGATGCCACGGGGGCGGCCGTCTCGGACGGTGCCGCCGAGGCATCCGCGGTCTCACTCGGGATGACGGCCGTCGCGGGCACGGCGACCCGGTCGACGACCGCCTGCCGCGCGCCGACCGCGGCTGCGGCCCGCGCTGAGGTCGCCGCGAGTTCGGCGCCCAGCGCGGCATCGAGCACCGCGCCGCACCTCGGGCAGCGCCCGTCGCGCAGCCGGGCCTGCACGCAGACCGGGCACGCCGTCGCGTCGAGCAGGTAGGCGACGGCAGCGTCGCTCCAACTGCGGGCGAGGGAGTGGGCAGGGAGGGTGGTCATGCCGAGGTCTCCGCTCCGGGGTGGGCCGAGGCATCCGCGCCGTCATCGGGGACCCAGCGCAGGATGTCGCCCGGCTGGCACTCGAGCACGCGGCAGATCGCGTCGAGCGTCGAGAACCGCACCGCCTTCGCCCGGCCGTTCTTCAGCACCGAGACATTGACCGGCGTGATGTCGATCGCGGCCGCGAGGTCGGCGACCGACATCTTGCGGCGGGCGAGTTCGACGTCGAGATCGATGACGATGGACATCAGACGACCTCGGAGAGATCGTGCTGCAACTGCGCCGCATTCTTCAGCAGCCCGCGCATGACGCCGACGAGGAGGGCGAGGCCGGTGCCGACGACGATGCCGAGCGCGCAGAGCAGCTGCACCGAGGGGTTCGCGACGCCCGCGGAGAAGAGGACCACGCCGGCGACGGCGATGAGCAGCGTCGCCGCGATGATCGACGCGAGGATGAGGTCGACCCAGCGGAACGCGTCGGAGCTGAAGATGTTCTGCTCGCCGACCATCGAAAGCAGTCGCCACACGCAGACCATCACGACCTCGACGCACACGAGGAACAGGACGGCGATGACGATGCCCGGAACCTGGAGGCCGGCGAGCTCGGGGTAGCTCGCCGCGAGGGTGCGCGCCGTGCCCGGCACGAGGAACAGCTGGCACGAGAGGAGGAGCAGGAGCATCACGACGATGAGCACCTTGAGCACGATAAGCGTGGGCCGTTGCATGTGATTCCTATCGATAATCGGTAGACACCTATCGAGAAACGATACACATGGGCCGCACGATTCGGTAGCGGCACGCAGAAGGACCCCGCCTGCGGAGAGCGGGGTCGGATCCGACGAGGCGCCGGTACCCGGGAGCGGGCGCCGGCCTCGGCGGCGAAGGTCAGCCGGCGGAGCCCTGCTCCTCGCGCAGGCGCGGCTCCACTCGCCGCTCGGGGCGCACGCCCGCCTTGTCGGCGTAGAAGGCGCGGATGACGGCCATGTCGGCGGCGACGTCGCCCGTGAGCTCGAAGGTCGGGCCGAGGCCCGTCGTCATCGTCGTGCGGTCGACGTAGCCCAGGGTGACCGGCATGCCGGTCTCCCGGGCGATGCGGTAGAAGCCCGACTTCCAGTACTCGTGCGCGCCGCGGGTGCCGTCGGGGGTGACGACGAGTCCGAAGACCTCGCCGGCACGGATGCGCTCGACGACCTCGCCGACGACGCGGCTCGGGTCGGCACGATCGACGGGGATGCCGCCGAGCCCGCGCATGAGCGGACCGCGCCAGCCCGTGAACAGGCTCTTCTTTCCGAGCCAGCGGAAGTCGATGCCGCGCCGCCAGGCGATGGCGAGCATGAGCACGAAGTCCCAGTTCGAGGTGTGGGGGGCGCCGATCAGCACCGAGGGGCGGCCGGGGGCCGGTTCGCCCGCGAGGGTCCACCGGCTGAGAGCCCAGTAGACACTGGAGACGAGGCGACGAAGCATCCGGCAACCGTATGCGACTGCATATGTCTGCGCCGGTATGCGGTCGGCTCGCGCTGCGCGTCGCCTGCTGCGCGTCGCCCGCTGCGCGTGCAGAATTCAGGATGCCGCCGGCGACGCGCCGCACGGTCGTCATGATGTCACGGCGTGTCTGCCGAGGCATCCTGAATTCTGCACAGTGGGCCGCCGCGAACGGCACGTAGGGTTGTCCGGTGACTGCAACTCTCGTGGCCCAGGGGCTCGCCGGCGGATACGCCCACCGCACGCTGTTCGAGGACCTCGACCTCACCGTCGCCCCGGGCGACGTCGTCGGCGTCGTCGGCGCGAACGGTGCGGGCAAGTCGACGCTCCTCGGCATCCTCGGCGGGGCCGTCGCACCGCTGGCCGGCACCGTGTCGCTCGCCCCCGCCGACGCCTTCGTCGGCTGGCTGCCGCAGGAGCACGAGCGCGTCGAGGGCGAGACGATCGCCCGGTACGTCGCCCGGCGCACGGGGTGCGCCGAGGCATCCGCCCGGCTGGATGCCGCGGCCGAGCTGCTCGCGCTCGCCGAACCGCCCGCCGGGGTCGACCCGGGCGAGGAGTACTCGGTCGCCCTCGAACGCTGGCTCGCCTCGGGAGCGGCCGATCTCGACGAACGCCTGCCCGCGGTGCTCGCCGAACTCGGGCTCGCCGTGGGCAGCCGGGGCGGAGAGGGCGATGCCCATGCCGTCACCGCCGACTCGCTCATGACCGATCTCTCGGGCGGGCAGGCCGCCCGCGTCGGCCTCGCCGCGCTCATCTGCTCGCGCTTCGACCTCGTGCTCCTCGACGAACCCACGAACGACCTCGATCTCGACGGCCTCGCCCGGCTCGAGTCGTTCGTCGGCGGCCTCCGCGGCGGAGTCGTGCTGGTCAGCCACGACCGCGAGTTCCTCGCCCGCACCGTGTCGAAGGTGCTCGAACTCGACCTGGCCCAGCACTCGAATCGCCTCTACGGCGGCGGCTACGACGCCTACCTCGACGAGCGCGAGACGGTGCGCCGTCACGCGCGCGAGGACTACGAGGAGTTCGCCTCGAGGAAGGCCGACCTCGTCTCCCGGGCGCGTGTGCAGCGCGAATGGTCGAGCCAGGGTGTGCGCAACGCCATGAAGAAGTCGCCCGACAACGACAAGATCCGCCGCAAGGCCGCGACCGAGTCGAGCGAGAAGCAGGCGCAGAAGGTACGCCAGATGGAGAGCCGCATCGCCCGACTCGAGGAGGTCGAGGAGCCGCGCAAGGAGTGGAAGCTCGAGTTCACCATCGGGCAGGCGCCGCGCTCGTCGGCGGTCGTCGCGACCCTCGACGCGGCCTCGGTCACGCGCGGCGACTTCACGCTCGGACCGGTGTCGCTGCAGGTGCAGGCGGGCGACCGCATCGGCATCACCGGGCCGAACGGTGCGGGCAAGTCGACGCTGCTGGGGCTCCTCCTCGGTCGCATCGACCCCGACGACGGGCGCGCGAGCCTCGGCTCCTCGGTCGCGATCGGCGAGATCGACCAGGCCCGCTCCCAGCTCGCCGGCCGGGCGCCGCTGGCGGACGCGTTCGAGTCGCTCGTGCCCGAGTTGAGCTCGGGCGAGGTGCGCACCCTGCTCGCGAAGTTCGGGCTGAAGGCCGACCACGTGCTGCGACCCGTCGACGACCTCTCGCCCGGCGAGCGCACCCGGGCGGGGATGGCCCTGCTCCAGGCTCGCGGCGTCAACGTGCTCGTGCTCGACGAGCCCACGAACCACCTCGACCTGCCCGCGATCGAGCAGCTCGAACAGGCGATCGAGGGCTACGAGGGCACGCTGGTGCTCGTCACGCACGATCGGCGCATGCTCGAGCACGTGCACCTCGACCGGCGTTGGAGCGTCGACGGCGGGCACGTCACCGAGGCATGACCGTCGTCGGCGATTCCGCTGCCCCGGTGCGAGAGAATCGACGGATGCCCCAAACCGACGCCCCCGCACGCGATGCCTTCCTCGCACTCGGCGCCTCGCCGTACGTTCGGCTCACCACTTTTCGTCGTACGGGTGTCGCCGTGCACACGCCCGTGTGGATCGTCCGCGACGGCGATCGGCTGCTCGTCACGACCGTGGCGGGCTCGGGCAAGGTCAAGCGCCTTTCCCACACCGAGCGGGTGCAGCTCGTGGCATCCGACGCGCGCGGGGTGCTCGGCGTCGGCGCTTCGGGCTTCGACGCGATCGCCCGCGTCGACGACACCGCCGCAGTGCGCGAGACGCTCGACGAGGCGCTCACGGCGAAGTACGGCGACCGGTATCGCGAGATCCGCACCGCGCGCGAGGCGCGTGACCCCGCCTCGCGCTCGACGGCGCTCGTGATCGAGTTCACCGCGGCAGCGGCGGCCGGCTGAAGCCAGGCCCGGGCTGACGCCGTCGGCCGGGTGTGCGAGCATGTGCGCATGCCCGAGTCACCGGAAGTGCAGGCACTTGCAGAAGAACTCGGCGCGCGGCTCACGGGTCGCGTGCTCGTCGGCGTCGACGTGGTCGAGTTCCGCGTCGAGAAGACCCGGGGCAGGCCTCCCGAGTCGCTCGTCGGCGAGCAGTTGTCGGGGGTCGCACGACACGGCAAGCTCATCGACCTCGGCTTCGGCGGCGCCGGTCATCTGGTCGTGTCGCTCGGCCGGCACGGCTGGGCACGGTGGGCGGTGACGGCCGACGAGATCACCCCGGCTCCGGCCGTCGGCACCGCCGCCGATCCGCCGCCGCCCACCCTCGCGACCCTCGCTTTCGACGATGGCGGCGACCTCGAACTCACCGACGCGGGCGACTGGGTCTCGCTCGGCGTCTGGGCGGTCGACGAACCCCGCGAGGTGCCCGCCGTGGCGAAACTCGGGCCCGACCCCGCCGACCGGGCGTTCACGCGGGCGGACTTCGATGCGGCGGTCGTCGGTCGACGCAAGCAGATCAAGGCGATCCTGCAGGAGCAGGAGTCGCTCGCGGGCATCGGCAACGCCTATTCCGACGAGATCCTGCACGCGGCGAAGGTTTCGCCCGTCGCCCATGCGGCGAGCCTCGACGATGCCGCGCTCGAGGCGCTATTCGCGGCCACGGTCGGGGTGCTGGGCGCCGCGATCGATGCCCGCCGCGGCGTGCCGATCGATCGGCTGAAGGCCGAGAAGGTCGCGGCCATGCGGGTGCACGGCCGGGCCGGTGACGCGTGCCCGGTCTGCGGCGATCTCGTGCGCGAGTTCTCGTTCGCGAGCACGACCGCCGAGTACTGCCCGTCGTGTCAGACGGACGGTGCGCGCCTGCCGCTTCGACCCGCGTAGACCAGCGGCCCGAGAACCGGAATGGCCTCGGTTCATCGTCGGCCCCTAGACTCGAGGCGCGAAGGTCGGTCGGGGGACACCGTCGCACTCGGTTCCTCCACCATGGGGAGGGGGACCCTGAATGCGTCGCGTCGTGCACGGGGGGATGATCGCGATCGCGATCGCAGCGATGATCGGTGCGGCGACGATATCGCCGGCGGTCGCCACGGAGTCGACCGAACGGGTTGTGCCGAGTTCGACGCCGACGGCCGAGCCGACCGAACCGGTGGAGTCGGCCGAACCGGTCGAGCCGACCGAGCCGACCGAGCCGGCCGACCCGGTGGAGTCGGCCGACCCGGTGGAGTCGGCCGACCCGGTGGAGTCGGCCGACCCGGTGGAGTCGGCCGACCCGGACAATTCGTCGGGGAGCACGCCGAGCCCGGTGCCCGAGGCGCCGTCTCGCCTTCCGGTCGCCGCGCAGACGACGATCGCGCCGTTCGCCGCCGGAGTGCAGCGCATCTCCGGCGCAGACAGGTACGAGACCGCGGTCGAGATCTCCCGACGATTCGCACCGAACGTTCCCGTGCTCTACCTCGCGACGGGCGCGGACTTCCCCGACGCACTGGCCGCAGCGTCGGCGGCCGCGCTCCGCGGGGGGCCGCTGCTGCTCACCCAGCGCGATGTGCTGCCGGGGGCGGTGCGTGCCGAGATCGTCCGTCTCGCACCCGCGCGCATCGTGGTCGTCGGCGGTGAATCCGTCGTCGGAGCATCCGTCTTCGCGGAACTCGCCGGCCTGACGCCGAACCGTGTTCGCATCGGCGGGCAGACCCGATACGAGACCGGCGAGCGGTTGATCGCCGAAGCCTTCCCGACTGCGACGCAGGCGTTCGTCGCGACGGGTCGGGGCTTCGCCGACGCGCTGGCCGCCGGGGCCGCGGCCGGTGCCGTCGATGCCCCCGTGTTCCTCGTCGACGGACTCGCGACGACGGTTCGTTCGAGTACCGTCGCCGCCATGCGCAAGCTCGGTGTGCGCACGGTGCGAATCGCCGGCGGAACCGGCGCGGTGAGTGCGTCGATCGCGCGTCAGCTCACCTCCGACGGATTCGACGTGCAGCGGCACGAGGGGCTGGATCGATATCTGACGGCGGCGGCGATCAACATGTCGGTGTTCGGCTCGACCTCGGGCTCCGTGAGCAGCGCGTTCCTCACCACGGGGACGGACTTCGCCGATGCCCTCGCCGGGGCCGCGCTCGCCGGTGGACTCGGTGCGCCGCTCTATCTGACCCAGCCGGCCTGCATCCCGCACCCGGTGTGGGTCGCGCTGAATCAGATCTCCCCGCCGACCAGGGTGATCATCGGCGGGACCGCCGTCGTCGGCGACGCCGTCGCGGCGAACACGCCATGTGCACTCGTCTGGGCGAAGCCCGCAGCCGGCCGGATCACCGACGGGTTCGGGCCGCGCGATCCGATCTGCACCCCCGGCGGCTGCAGCCAGTCCGTGCATCGAGGCGTCGACCTGGGAACCGGATGCCGGGCGCCCGTGTACGCCGCATCGGGAGGACGGGTGGGCACCGCGGGGCCGATGGGCACGTATGGCAACTTCGTGAAGATCGCGCACGGGACCGGGATCGAGACGGGATACGCACATCTGGTCGACGGCGGGATCCTCGTGCGTGCGGGCCAGCTCGTGCGCGCGGGGCAGCAGATCGGCTGGACGGGGGCGACGGGCGCGGCGACCGGGTGCCACCTGCATTTCGAGGTCTTCCAGAACGGGACCCGGATCGACCCGGTGCCGTTCATGCTCCGGCGAGGGATCCGCCTGGGCTGAGCGCGGCGAAGGGGTCGTGCGGGGCGGGTCAGGCGGCCGCGATCGGCACCCCGCCGGCGCGCACCCGGCTGATCGCCTCGGGTGCGGCGGTGAACCGGCCGGCTCGGCCCTCGGGCGACAGGTACTGCACGCGGATACCGCGGCCCACGCGGGTGACCCTCGTCACCTCGTAGGCGCGATCTGCCGCGCTCACGAGCACGTCGCCGACCCGCACTTCGCGAGTCTGCCGCAGTTCGATGACCTCCATGCTGAGAGTGTCTCAGCACCCGCCGACATTCGCGACGGTCGGCGACCGGGGGTGTGAATGGCGACTCGGTGTGCGACGGCGGCCCTGCGTGCTTCGACGTCGACGAGGACATCGACATTGTCGGTTCGTTGATCGACGGACCCGCGGCCAAGCGGCAGACGCTCTGATCCACGATCCCGGCAAGGAGTCGGGCGACGATCTCCGGGTCGGGGGCAGATACGGCCGATCCCGGGTCCGGGCACCTCAGCGGAGCTTCGCTGCGAGAGACGCCTCATCGGGCACGAACCAGACGTGCGCCCCGCGATTCGTCTCCCAGACGAAATCGCGCAGCTCGCCGCTCGCGTCGACCCGCTCGGCGATGTCGCCGACGATCGCGAGCCGCAGACGGTAGTTCACGAGCGTCTGGGTGACTTCTCCGGCGAGACCGCTCGAGAGGTCGAAGAAGGCGGGATCGAGCCGTTCGACCGGCACCGCGACGACCGTCGCGGCGTGCGCCCATGCGTCGCCCACCAGATCCACCGCATCGTCGGGCGTCGAGATCGCGGGGCCGTCACCCGCCAGGATCAGCACCCGGATGCCGTTCTTCTCGTCGATGCGCATGGCTCGACCCTAACGCCGGAGCGCGACGACGGTGCATCCGCTCATCGAGATCGCGCCCGTTAGCCACTCGAACCGCACGCTGTCAACCCGTTGAAGGGGCGTGAACGGCCTGCCTACCGTTGGACCGACGGCGCGTCGCACCTCGCACGCGCCGAGCGACATCGATTTCCGAGGAGGACCCCATGGGAACCGAAGACAAGATGGGCAACGCCGCCGAGCGCATGACGGGCAAGGCGAAGGAAGGCCTCGGCAAGCTGACCGACGACGAGCGGCTCGAGGCCGAGGGCAAGGCCGACCAGGTCAAGGCCGACGTCAAGGGCGCCGGCGAGAAGGTCAAGGACGCACTCGACGACGCGACGAACTGATCGCCTGCACCCCGACCGATTGCGGAAGGAGTCATCATGAGCATCGGGTTCGGAATCCTGCTCGTGGCCGTCGGGGCCGTTCTCAGCTACGCCCTGAACGTCACGGTCGACTGGATCGACCTCGATCTCGTCGGCATGATCCTGATGATCGCGGGGGCGGTCGTCACGATCCTCGGCATCGTGTTCGCGGTGCGCCGCCGGCGGAGCGTCTCGGCGACCCGTGCGGTCGCCGACCCCGTCGCGGGAGAGCGCGTCACGCGAACCGAGGATCGCGTCCCACCACCCGAGGTGTGACGCCGGGGGGACAGGGTGGATGCCACGGGGTCGCCCCCGTGGCATCCGCCCTTCTCGTGGCGTTCGCGCCGATCTTCGCCGACCCGTGCAAGACTCACGGCACCGGCGACACAGTCAGTGCGTGAGGATCGCGAGTGCCAGGGCCGCCGCCGACGACGACGTGAGCGAGGGGGTGGCGATGATCGCGCCCCCCGACGAGCCCGGAGGCGGGGACCCCGCGGAGTCCGCCTGGTTCACCGAGGTCGTCCGCGAGCACGCCCGCGCCCTGGTGCGCTACTTCGCCAGGCGCGGTCCCCGGCAGGACGCCGAAGACCTCGCCGCAGAGGTCTTCACGACCGCGTGGCGGCGCCGCGACGACGTGCCCCGCGACGCCGTCCTGCCGTGGCTCTACCGGACCGCCGGTTTCATCCTCGCCAATCACCGGCGCAAGCACGTCGATCTCCCGGTCGACGAGGTCCCCGAGTCGGGGGCCGCGCGCGTCTCCGACGACCCCGAACTCAGCGCGCTGTTCGACGCCGAACTCCGCGGCGCGCTCGAGAGCGTCGGCGAACGCGACCGGCGCATCCTGCTGCTGCACGCCTGGGAGGGCCTCGACGGCGCCGAACTCGCGGCGGTGCTCGGCATCTCGCGCTCGGGTGCCGACGCGGCGCTCTCCCGCGCGCGCAAGCGGCTGCGCGAGGCGTGGGGCGAGCGGCTCACGTTCTGAGCCCCGGCACCGCACGATTCGACGCTGCAAGATTCCGGATGTCTCGGACACATCCAGTTCAGGAGCACGCGTCGACACAGCACCCATGGAGGCGATCGAGATGAACCGCGACCACGACCACGACGAGACCGCGCAGGGGCGGAACCCGTCCGACGATACCGACCCGGTCGCACTGCTGCGCGCAGCCGACCCGGCGGCAGGCGTCGAGCCGAACGTCGGCTTCGCCGAGGAGACGGTGGCTCGCGCAATGGCGGCAGGCGAGGAGGCAGATCGCTCCGCCTCCGCGCCGACGCCCTCGGCGGCCGCATCCGCGGCGGACGGGTCGGCGCAGGTGACCGACCTCGGTGCCGAGCGCGAACGGCGCCGGCCGAGGTGGCTGCCGATCGCGGCGGCCGCGGCCTCGGTCGCGATCGTCGGCGCTGCCGGCTTCTGGCTCGGCGGCGCGACGAGTTCGGCGAATCTCGCGTCGACCGCCGCCCCGCCGATCTCTCTCCAAGGTGCGGACGGCACGTCGACCGGCGTCTCCGACGGTGCCGGTACGCCCGAATCGGCCACCGGAGCCGACGAGGAGATGATGGGCGGTACGGCCGACTCGATGTACCCGTACGGGTGGGGGCGCAACGTCTTCAGCGCCTCTGGCCTCTCCGGCGAAGCGGGGGCGGCCGCCGGCTACGCCTACGATTCGGGTGAAGACGGTGCCGCCCTGCGCGTCGCCGCGCTCGCCGCAGAGCTCGGCGTCGAGGGCGAGGTCGAGCTGCGCGACGGCAGCTGGATCGTCGGCCCGCCCGACGGCACCGGGCCGATGCTCTCGGTCGGCCTCGACGGCACGCTCGCATTCTGGTTCAACGACCCGCTCGTGAGCCCGTGGAACTGCGGTGCCGTGCCGTTCGCGGGGGAGACGACCGAGAGCTCCGAGCCCATCGCACCCGTCGACCCGTGCGAACCGACCGGCACCGCACCGGGCGAGGCCGCTGCGATCGACGCCCTGCGCTCGCTCGTCGCGGCCTCGGGAGCCGACCCCGCCGCGTTCGAGTACTCCTCGGAGACGTGGGAGGACTCGCCGACGCGGTACGCCCAGGCTTGGCCGGTCGTCGACGGCCAGCGGCTCGATCAGGCCTGGTCGATGGAGCTCTCCGAAGAGGGCGTCGTCAGCGCTTCGGGTTCGCTCGCGACGATCGTCGCGATCGGCGACTACCCGATCGTGAGCGAGCAGGCGGCCTTCGAACGGCTCTCCGACATCCGCTTCGGCGCCCAGATGACGGCGATGCCGATCGCCGCCCGCGAGGGCGACGTCGTCGCCGAGGAGTGGGTGCCGCCGACCGCGCCGCCGGCCACGCCCGGTGACGGAGTCGCCGTGTCGTGGCCCGTCAACGAGGTCGTGATCGTCGACGCGCGGCTCGGCCTCACCACCCAGTGGCAGCCCGACGGCAGCGTGCTCGTCGTGCCGGCGTACGAGTTCACGGACGCCGACGGCGGAACCTGGTCGGTCATCGCGGTGGCCGACGAGGCGCTCGACTTCTCGGCCGAGTAGAGCATCGCCGAGCAGCGCGGGCGCTCGCGCCGGGTGCGGTGGCACCCGGCGCGTGCGTTCGTCGGCGGTCGGTGACAGGATGCCACTGTGCCCGAGCTTCCCGAAGTGCAGGCGCTCGCCGCGTTCCTCGACGAGCGGGCGACCGGCCACGCCTTCGCCTCGCTCAGGGTCGCGGCGATCGCGGCGATGAAGACCTTCGACCCGCCGCTCTCGGCGCTCGACGGCGCCCGCATCGAGGGCGTGCGCCGCCACGGCAAGTTCGTCGACGTCGAATCGGCGGGGCTCCATCTCGTCTTCCACCTCGCCCGGGCGGGCTGGCTCCGCTGGTACGACGAGGTGCCGGCGACCCCGGTGAAGCCCGGCCGCTCGCCGCTCGCGCTTCGGGTGAGGCTCGACGACGCCTCGGGCTTCGACCTCACCGAGGCGGGCACGAAGAAGTCGCTCGCCGTGTACGTCGTGCGGAGTCCCGACGAGGTGCCCGGCATCGCGCGGCTCGGCCCCGACCCGACGGCTCCCGGCTTCACACTCGACGACTTCTCCGGCATCCTCGACGGCCGCCGAACGCAGATCAAGGGTCTCCTGCGCGACCAATCGGTGTTCGCCGGAATCGGCAACGCCTACTCCGACGAGATCCTGCACGCGGCCAGGCTCTCGCCGTACCTCCTCGCCGCGAAGCTCACGCCCGAACAGCTCGATCAGCTCTACCGCGCCATGCGCGACACCCTCGCCGAGGCGGTCGCCGTGGCATCCGGTCGCCCGCCCGCCGAGCTGAAGGACGCCAAGCGTCGCGCGATGCGCGTGCACGGGCGAACGGGTGAGACCTGCGACGTGTGCGGCGACACCGTCAGACAGGTGATCTTCGCCGATTCGACCTTCCAGTACTGCCCGGGCTGCCAGACCGGCGGCAAGCCGCTCGCCGACCGCGTGCGCTCCCGACTCGTGAAATGACGGTGCCGGCTGCGAAGCTGGGGTGATGACGACTTCCGAGGTGATGTGGCCCCGCCCTGCCGGCCCGCTCGAACTCCGGCTGCCGACGCGCGAGCTGCTCGACGAGGTGCTCCTCTGGCGCAACCGCCCCGAGGTGACGCGATGGCTGCTGCGCACCGTCGTCGAGCCCGAGGCGTTCACGACGACCTGGCTCGACGGCATCGGCGATCCGCTCGACCACTCCGCGATCGCGGTGCTGGGCGACGAGGTCGTCGGCACCGGTTCGCTCTGGTTGAGCGATGCGATGGGGCAGACCCACGGCGACCCCGCGAACTACGTGGGCGCCGAGGCCGGCATCGGCTACGGCGTCGCACCCGCCCACGCCGGTCACGGCTACGCGACCGACATCGCCCGGGCTCTCCTCGACCTCGCCTTCGGCGAACTCGGCGTGCACCGGGTCACCGCGGGCTGCTACGCCGACAACGTCGCGTCGTGGCGCGTCATGGAGAAACTCGGCATGCGCCGCGAGCAGCACGGCGTGCGCGACTCGTGGCACGCCGAGCTCGGCTGGGTCGACGGGTACAGCTACGCGATCCTGGCCGAGGAGTGGCGGGCGGCGCGAACCCTGCGAGCCGTCCCGTGACCGGCCGTGCCCCGCATCTGCTCGGCACCGAGCGACGCCGTGGGGCTCGGACTCGGCGACCGAGGCGGCCCGAGCGGCTCGGGCTCGCGATGCGCGGAAGCGGCGGCGACCTCGCCGGCGGCGAGCAGCTGCACGCGCGCAGCGAGCTCGGCTGACCTCGACTCGATCTCGAAGGAGATGCCGATGGACCTCGGAGCGAAGTTCCTCACCACCAGATGGGCGGTGCGACTGCCGATCCCGCTGTTCAAGGCAGGATTCGGGTTCCTGTTCTTCGGCCGGATGCTCCTGCTCGAGCATCGTGGGCGCTCGAGCGGCGAACGCCGGTACGTCGTGATCGAGGCGGCCGAGCGCGAGTCCGCCGATCGCATCGTCGTCGCCTCGGGATTCGGCCCGACCGCGCAGTGGTACCGAAACCTCCGGGCAGAGCCTCGCTGCGGGGTGAGCATCGGCTGGCGGCGCAGGGTGCCGGCGCGCGCAGAACTGCTCGACGCTGCAGAGAGCCGGGCGATGCTCGAGCGCTACATCCGCGATCGCCCGAAGGCCTGGGCGGTCCTGCACCGTGCGATCGTCGATGCGACCGGCGAGCCCGACCCCAAGATCCCGATGGTCAGGCTGCACCTCCGATCCGAGTCGTAGCCCCGAGCACGCCGTCGACGAGCAGCTCGAGCGTCGCGAGCCCGTCGACCGAGAGCACCGACTCGAGGTGGCCCTGCACCGAGGCCACCCCCGGCCCGCGCAGGGCGTGCACGACGCCGGTGCCGGCGTCGGCGGCGATCTCGAACGCGTGAGTCGGCGTCGCCCGATGTCCGGCGTCGAACGCCGTGAAGGTGTTGTAGTACCCGATCGTCGCGCGCTCGCCGAAGATGTCGGCCGTGCGCTGCACCCCCTGCTGCGGGGCGGTGAGCGGCGCGATCGCGAGTCCCGCCAACCGGGCGAGCACCTGATGGCTGAGACACACTGCGAGCATGGGCGCGCCCTGCGCGAGTCGGGCGGCGATGAGCTCGTGCAGCCGCGCCATGCGCGGATCGGCGGTGTCGCGCGGGTCGCCCGGGCCCGGGCCGAAGACGACGAGCTCCTCGTCGGGGGCGGTCTGCGCCGCATGCCACGCCACGATGCGGGCGTCGAGGCCGAGGTGGCGCAACTGGTGCGCGAGCATCGTGGTGAAGTCGTCGCCGGCGTCGACGACGAGGGCGCGGGCACCGCGCGGCGATGCGGAGGGCTGCGGCGTACTCCAGAAGGCGGCGAGCTGCGCGTTGCGTGCGTCGAGCAGCGGGTGCGATGCGGATGCCTCGGCGTCGACCCCGCGGGGACGCGTCGGCCGCGAGGCATCCTGCCGGGGGAGGGCGCCGATCGCGGTGAGCACCCCGGCCGCCTTCGCGTGGGTCTCGGCGACCTCGCCGTCGGCATCGGAGTGACGCACGAGGGTCGCGCCGACGGGCACGCGAACCGTGCCGGCGCCGTCGAGGTAGGCCGTGCGGATGAGGATCGGGGCATCGAGGTCGTAGCCCGACGCGGTCGGGGTGAAGCGGGCGAACACGCCCGCGTAGTAGCCGCGCGGGGTCGTCTCGTGGCGCGCGATCACGGTGCACGCGTTGCCCATCGGCGAGCCGGTGACGGTGGGTGCGAACATCGTGAGGCGCAGCACTTCGCGAGGGTCGAGACGGCTTCGGCCCTCGAGCAGGTACTCGGTGTGGGTGAGGCGCGACATCCGCTTCAGGAACGGGCCGCGGATGCGGCCGCCGCCGGGGCAGACCGCGCTCATCATCTTGAGTTCCTCGTCGACCACCATGACGAGCTCCTCCCGCTCCTTCACATCGCTGAGGAACTCCTCGAGCGCGGACTCGTCGGGCGGCCCGTCGAGATGCCGGAACGTGCCGCTGATCGGATTCATCGAGACCACGCCGCCGACCTGACCGACGTGCCGCTCGGGCGTCGCGCCGGCCGCGGAGAGCCCGGGCGTGTGGACGGCGAACGTCCAGAAGGCGCCGCGCTCGAACTCGAGGAGGGCACGCAGCCAGGCGAGCACCGCGTGTGCGGCTGGGGCGCTCGTCGTGCCGGTGAACTCGCGGCGGATCACGAAGTTCGCGCCCTCGCCCCGCCCGATCTCCTCGGCGATGACGCGCCGCACGGCGTTCGCATAGTCGGCGTCGGTCACGTCGACGGCAAGGTCGTCGACGACGACGGGATGCTCCGGCAGCAGGCCGATCGCCGTGTCGACCGGAAGCGACTCGCGCTCGTGGACGACGAGGCAGCGGAGCGGCGCTCCGTCGTCGAGCGCGTCGAACCCGCGCTCGCGCACCTGGCGGAACGGCACGAGGGCGAGTACTTCGGCGCCGTCGAGGGGGATGTCGGCGAGGGTCGCCACATCGACCACCTCGCCGACGAGCACATCGAGCGTCGCCTCGTGCTCGCGGCGGATCACGGCGAAGGGCGGCGGCTGGTCTGCGGCGAGCAACGTGGAAAGCAGCGTCATGGTCATCTCCGGTCGGGCCCTCGGACGGACCCTCCGCAGAAATGCGAAACGACCGCCCTCGGGCGGTCGTCGTGCGTCGGAACGCGTGGCCGCCTAGGAGGCGGGCCACCAGTTGCGGTTCGACGCGGTCATGCCGATGAGACTACGGCATGGCGTGGGCCGGCGCCACGCGCCCGTCGTCGTCGCGTCGTCGCGCTACGATCCGGTGGTGCCCTCCGCGGATCTCTTCGACGTCTCGCCGGACGCCTCCGTGCCAGAGGCGCTCGTCGCCCGCCTGCGCGCCGCGGGCTGCGTCTTCGCCGAGGACGAGGCGGCGCTGCTCGTCGGCGCGAGCATCGACCCCGCCGTCGTCGAGGAGCTGGTCGCGCGACGCGTCGCGGGCGAACCGCTCGAGGCGCTGCTCGGCTGGGCCGAGTTCGCGGGGCTCCGCCTGGAGGTCGAACCGGGGGCGTTCGTTCCCCGTCACCGCACCGAGGCACTCGCCGCCGAGGCCGCCCGCCGCGCGCGGCTGGCCTCCGAGGGCCATGGTCGCCCCGCCGTCGTCGTCGACCTGTGCTGCGGCGTCGGCGCGATCGGTGCCGTCGTCGCCGAGTCGGCCTCGCCCGTCGTGCTGCTGGCCGCCGACCTCGACCCCGCCGCCGTGCGCGCCGCCCGGCGCAACCTCGAACCTCGCGGCGGGCGGGTCTTCGAGGGCGATCTCTACGACGCCCTGCCGCAGGAGTACGCGGGCCGGGTCGACGTGCTCGCCGTCAACGCCCCCTATGTGCCGAGCGGTGAGATCGCGTTCATGCCGCCCGAGGCGCGCGACCACGAGGCGCGCATCGCGCTCGACGGCGGAGCCGACGGGCTCGACGTGCACCGCCGGGTCGCGGCATCCGCCGTTCGCTGGCTGGCGCCCGGCGGCAGCCTCGTCATCGAGACGAGCGAGCGCCAGGCCGAGACGGCCGCAGCGCTCCTGCACGATGGCGGGCTCGACGCCGTCGTCGTCCAGGGCGACGATGTGACCCTCGTCGTCGGCTCGCGCCCCTCAGCCTGAACGCGCCGCGAGCAACCGCGCGACCTCCTCGTCCTCGGTCTGGCGGAAGTCGAGGTAGTGCATGCCGACGGCCATGAAGCCCGGTGGCGCGAGCAGGCAGATCACCTCGTCGACTTCGGGCATCGCCGCGATCTCGGCGAGGCTCTCGGGTGCACCGACCGGGGTTGCGACGATGAGACGGGCGGCGCCCCGGGCGTGCGCCACCCGACACGCCACCCGCATCGTCGCTCCGGTGGCGATGCCGTCGTCGACGATCACGGCGGTCCGGCCGGCGAGGGGGACGGGCTCGCCGCCGCCGCGGAACCGCGTCACCCGCGCCTCGAGCTCCGCGCGCTCGCGGCGCTCGACCGCGGCGAGTTCCGTGCGGGCGGCGCGGGAGCTCGCGAGGACGTCGTCGTTGAGCACCCGGGCACCGGTCTCGCCGATCGCCCCCATCGCGAGCTCGGGCCGACCCGGCATGCCGAGCTTGCGCACCACGAGCACATCGAGGGGAGCGCCGAGCGCCGCCGCGACCGGGGCGGCCACGGGCACGCCGCCGCGCGGAAGCCCGAGCACGACCGGCGGCGCCGTCGCCGTGCCGAACTCGGCGAACTCGGCGAGTTCGGCGAGGAGCCGCCGGGCGAGCGCCGCGCCGGCTTCGCTGCGATTCGCGAACGCGTCCATGTGAGTCGTCGGGATGCCTCGTGGCCGCCCATCCTCCTTCCGGACTAGTCCTTCGGGCCGGGTCCGTCAACCCGTTGCCGGACGGGCCGGGGCGCGGCGGACGGACGGCGAAAAGTCGAGCGGAGTTCGCGTTCGCCGCGACGTCGCCTACACTGAGGCAATCCTTCCCCGACCGGGGAACCCGAACAAGGATTCGGCGGGAACCCGATCCCGCTTGCTTGGAGAGCCCGTGGGACGTCATACCGTCGCGGCGCAGGCGAAGAAGCCGCGCCGTCATCTCGTCATGTCCGTCATCGCCGCGGTCGCCGCGGTCGGCGTCGTCGGTTCGGGGGTCTTCCTCTGGGTGGGCGGTCACTTCGATCCGCTGCTCGCCACCGCCGACGCCGGATGCACCGAACCCGAACAGCTCGTCGTCGTCGCCGACCGCTCGATCGCCCCGGCGCTCGCCGACATCGCCGACACCTTCGATCGCAAGTCGGGCGAGTGCGTCTCGACCGAGGTCACCGCACAGGATTCGGCCGACACGGCCGCCGTGCTCGCCTCGGGCGGTGTCGACGCCGATGCGTGGGTGCCCGAGTCGAGCGTGTGGCTCGACCGCATGAACGCGACCGCCGCATCCCTCGGGCAGACCGCTCCCGAGGTCGACGCGCGCGCTTCGATCGCCTCGACGCCGGTCGTCTTCGCCGCGGCCGCCACCGACGCGACCGAACTCGCGAGCGAACCGGTCAGCTGGTCGCGGGTGCTCGGCGGGGCGCTGCCGACGATCCTGCCCGACCCCGAGGCATCCGCGGCGAGTCTCGCCGGCCTGCTCGCACTGCGCGGCCATTCCTCCACTGAGGACCCTCGTCAGTTCGCCGGAGCGATGATCGCGCTCGGCAAGTCGATCCCCGCATCGACGAGCGCTGCGTTCAGCGCGCTCGGCGCCGGCGACACCCCCTCGGTCGTCATCACGACGGAGGCGCAGGTCGCCGCCTACAACAGCGAAGAGCCGCCGGAGCCGCTCGTCGCCGCGTACCCGGCCGACGGCACCCTCGCGCTCGACTACCCCTTCGTGCGACTCGCCGCCCAGGGCGACGCCGAGGGTGAAGAGCCCGCCGCCGACGCGGAGGACGGCGAGAAGTCCACGACCAAGGCCGAACTGCTCGACGCGTTCGAGGCCGCCGTGCGCGACGGCGCGAAGCCCCTCGCGAAGGCCGGGTTCCGCGCCGCAGACGGCAGCGGACTCCTCGACCTGGCCGGGGTGGGAGCCGAAGGCCCCGCCGCCGAGCCCGCCGCCGACGCCGCCGCGCAGCTCGAGATCCTGCGCGCCTGGGGCGTCCTGACGCTCCGGTCGCGCATGCTCGCCGTCATCGACGTCTCGGGGTCGATGGAGGAGCCGGCCGCGAACGGCCTGCGGCGCATCGACATCTTCCAGCAGGCCGCGCTCGGCGCCATGCAGAAGTTCTCGGGCGAGGTCGAACTGGGCGTCTGGGTGTTCTCGACCGCCCGCAACGGCGAACTCGACTACGAAGACCTCTCGCCGATCGCGCCGCTCGCAGACGCCGCGCATACGCAGCAGATCGCCGGCGTGATCCAGTCGCTGCCCGCGCGCCTCGGCGGCGCCACCGGACTCTACGACACGACGCTCGCCGCGGTGAAGCGGGTGCGCGAGACCTACGATCCTGAGAAGGTCAACTCGGTGCTGCTCATCACCGACGGCAAGAACGAGGACGAGAACGGCATCTCGCTCGACACGCTCCTCGCCGAGCTGAAGAAGATCGACGACCCGACGAAGCCCGTTCCGGTCATCATGGTCGGGTTCGGTCCCGACACCGACGTGCCGGCGATGCAGCAGATCGCGCAGGCCACGAAGGGTGCCGCGTACTCGGCCACGAAGCCCGAAGACCTCGGCATCGTGCTCGTCGACGCGCTTTCGCAGCGCTCCTGCCGCCCGAACTGCGGCTGAATCTCCACGAACGAACGGCAACGGCCCGGGCGGGAACGCCCGGGCCGTTGCCGTCGGTGCCTGCTGATGCTGCGCTCGGCTCAGTGGCCGACCGGTGCGCCCTGCTCCATGTCGGCAGGCTTGCGCACCAGGAACGCGCCGACCACCGCGACGAGCGAGATGATCGCGCCGACGAGGAATGCCGCGCGGATGCCGGCCGCTTCGGCCGCGATCGCCGGGGCGCCGCCCGCCGCGACCGTCGCGGTGCGGGAGGTCATCACCGTGATGAACAACGCCGTGCCGGCCGCGCCGGCGACCTGCTGGATGGTGCCGAGGATCGCCGAACCGTGCGAGTAGAAGCGCGGTTCGACCGAGCCGAGCGCCGAGGTGAACAGCGGGGTGAAGACGAACGCGAGCGAGGTCGACATGACCATGTGCGCGATGAGCACGAGCCAAGCGGGGGTCGACTCGGTGACGAGGGTGAGGCTCCACAGCACCGCCGCGACGCCGATCGTGCCGGGCACGAGCAACGGCGTCGGGCCGAGGCGATCGTAGAGCCGGCCGACGGTCGGCCCGAACAGCCCCATGATGAGCCCGCCCGGCAGCATCAGGAGTCCGGTCATGAGCGGTTCGAGCCCGAGGACGTTCTGCAGGTAGATCGGCAGCAGGATGATGGTGCCGAACAGGGCGGCCATCATCACCGTCATCAGGCCGATCGAGATCGAGAAGTTGCGCGAGCCGAAGGTACGGAGGTCGAGGAGCGCCCGATCGCTGCGCTGGAGCACGAGCTGCCGCAGGATGAAGGCGGCGATGCCGGCCACGCCGACCGCGATCGAGATCCACATGGCGGCCTGGTCGGCGGGGGAGCGGCCGCTCACGACGCCGCCGACGAGGCTCAGGCCGTAGACGAGCCCGCCGAAGCCGAGAGCCGAGAGCACGATCGAGAAGGCGTCGATCGGCAGCTCGCGGGTCTCACTGACGTTCTCGACGCGGCGGATGCCGACGACGAGCATCACCAGGGCGATCGGCAGCACGAGCCAGAACATGAACCGCCACGAGAGGAACGTCAGGATGACGCCCGAGATCGTGGGGCCGATGGCGGGGGCGACCGACATGACGATCGACACCCGGCCCATGAAGCGGCCGCGGTCGGCGGGCGCGACGAGGGTCATGAGGGTCGTCATGAGCAGCGGCATCATGATCGCGGTGCCGGTGGCCTGCACGACCCGGGCGCCGAGCAGTACCTCGAAGCCCGGGGCGACGGCCGCGAGGAGCGTGCCCGCAGAGAAGAGGCTCATCGCGAGGATGAACACCGGACGCGTCGGGATGCGCTGAAGCATGAACCCCGTGATCGGGATGACGACCGCCATCGTCAGCATGAACGCCGTGGTGAGCCACTGGGCGGCCGAGAGCGTGATGTGCAGGTCGTCGACGAGGTGCGGGATCGCGACGCCCATGATCGTCTCGTTCAGGAAGACGACGAAGGTCGCGGCCAGCAGCAGCCAGATCACCCGCGAGTTGCGGGCGCCGTGCGCGGGCTGGTGGGCGATGACCGCCGCGTCCTGGGCGGCGGCTTCGGCGCTGATGGCCGGGGTCGAGGCGGTCGAGGGATCGAGGTCGGATACGGCGCGTTCGGTCACAGCGGTGAGTCCAATCGAGATCGGCGCGGGTGCGCCGGAGTCAGGCGTCGAAACGTGAGAGAGATCGAATAGGTGGGTCAACCCGCGGGGGGCGACGCGCTATTCCCAGATGCCGAGATCGATCGGAATGCATGGAACGCGGCCGCCGCGGCGACCGCGTTCACGAGAATGTGCGGAGTCGCGGGCTACGGAGCCGGTGCCGGACCGTCGGTCGGCGTCGGGCGAGGCAGCCAACCCTCGAGCAGCTGCTCTTCGGGGGCCAGCTCGTTCTCGACGCGGCGGTCGTTCGCGTCGTCGTCGGCGGCAGGTGCGGGAATCGAATTGCTCATGTCGTCACGATACCGCGCACCGCGGACACGGCCCGTGCCACGGCGGTCGCGGCATCCTCGATCTCGCTCGCCGTCGTCGACGAACCGAGCGTGAACCTGACGGCGGTCTGCGCGAGATCGGCCGGCAGGCCGATCGCAGTGAGCACGTGCGAGGGCTCGTCGCTGCCCGCGGCGCACGCCGAGCCGCTCGAGCAGACGACGCCGTCGCGCTCGAGTTCGAGCAGCACCGCTTCGCCGCTCGTGCCGGGGAAGACGAACGACACCGTGCCGGGCAGCCGCCGGGTCGCGTCGCCCGTGAGCCGGGCCTCAGGCACCTCGGCGAGCACGCGGGCCGCGAGTCGGGCGCCGAGGGCGCCGACGCGGGCCGCGGCCGAGGCGCGCTCGGCTTCGGCGAGCCGGAGCGCCGTCGCGAAGGCGACCGCTCCCGCGACGTTCTCGGTGCCCGAGCGTCGGCCGCGCTCCTGGCCGCCGCCGTGCAGCACCGCCTCGAGCGGCAGCCGGCCGCGCACGATGAGCGCGCCCGTGCCCTTCGGGGCGCCCACCTTGTGCCCGGCGAGCGAGAGCGCGTCCACGCCGAGCTCGTCGAGCCCGAGCGGCAGCCAGCCCGCGGCCTGCACCGCATCGCTGTGCATCAGGGCGCCGTGCGCGTGCGCGAGCGCCGCGAGCTCCGCGACGGGCTGCACGGTGCCGATCTCGTTGTTCGCGAGCTGCACCGAGATGAGCGCGGTGTCCGGCCGGAGCACCGCGGCGAGCGCGTCCGGCGAGACCAGCCCCGCGGCATCCACCGCGACCTCTGAGATCTCGAAGCCGTGATGCCGGGCGAGGTACGCGGCCGACTCGAGCACCGCTTCGTGCTCGATGGGGGAGACGACGAGGTGCCCGCCCCGCGGCGCCGCGAGCGCGAGGCCCTTCAGCGCGAGGTTGTCGGCCTCGGTGCCGCCGCTCGTGAAGACGACATCGCCAGGGCGGGCGCCTACGACCTCCGCGACTGCGAGGCGCGCGGCAGCGAGGGCCCGCGCGGCCTCGTCTCCGAGCCCGTGCCGGCTCGATGGGTTGCCGAAGGCCCCCGTCAGATAGGGCCACATCGCCTCGAGCGCCTCCCGGCGCACGGGCGTGGTCGCCGCGTGGTCGAGGAAGATCACGGATGCCCCGCAGGTGCGGTGGCCGGGGCGGCGACCTCGACGCGCGTGGCCGGCGCCTCGACGACGACGTCGAGCCCGAGGTCGAGCGAACGCACCGAATGGGTCAGCGCGCCGACCGAGATCACGTCGACCCCGGTCGCGGCGATCGCGGCGACCGTGTCGAGCGACACCCCGCCCGACGCCTCGACGACGGCGCGTCCCGCGATGAGGGCGACGCCTTCGACGAGGTCGTCGGTCGTGAAGTTGTCGAGCATGACCGTGTCGGCGCCGCCCGCGAGCACCGCCTCGATCTGCTCGAGGCGGTCGACCTCGACCTCGAGGTGGGCGGTGTGCGGCATCCGATCGCGCGCCGCGCGCAGCGCGGCGGCCAGGTCGGTGCCGTCGGCTGTGAGCACGGCGAGGTGGTTGTCCTTCGCCATGATCGCGTCGGAGAGCGAGCGCCGGTGGTTGCGCCCGCCGCCGTCGCGCACGGCCTGCCGCTCGAGGCTGCGGAGGCCGGGCGTGGTCTTGCGGGTGTCGACGATGCGCGCTCGGGTGCCCGCGGCCGCGGTGACGTAGCGCGCCGTCAACGTGGCGATGCCCGACATGCGCTGCACGAGGTTGAGGCCCACGCGTTCGGCGCGCAGGATGCCCCGCGCGGGCCCCTGCACGCGCGCGAGCACCTGTCCGGCGGCGAAGGCCTCGCCGTCAGCGGCGAGCTGCACGACGGCGACGCGGGCATCGACGAGACGGAACGCCGCGGCGAACACCTCGATGCCGCTGAGCACGCCCGGCTCGCGGGCGACGAGCTCGGCCGTCGCGGTCGCCGCCTGCGGGATCAGCGTCTCGCTCGTGAGGTCGCCCCACGGGGCATCCTCGTCGAGGGCCATCGTCACGATGCGGTCGATCTCACGGGCTTCGGTCATCAGGCGGCCTCCAGTTCGGGTGCGAGCGCGGGTGCGGCGGCGCCGGGCGCGCCCGACGGGTCGTCGGTGCGGAAGTGGGCGCCGGCGCTCGCCCGGCGCGCGAGCGCCGCGGCGACGGTGAGGCGGGCGAGGTCGAGCAGGTTGCGGTCTTCGGCCGAGCGGCGATCGACGGGCGCGGGGGCGCTCCACCCGTCGAGTCGTACGGATGCCTCGGCGAGTCCCTGCTCGTCGCGCTCGAGCCCGACGTGCTCCCACATGAGCGCCTGAAGCGCGGCTCGGTCGACCGGGACACGTGACGAGTCGTCAGCACGCGGCCGCGACACGCCGTCCCGCACCGGCTCCTGCGCAGTGTGCCGATCGTGGGTGCCGACGACCGGCGACGAGACCGGCGAGGCGATCGCCCGCGCGGCCCGCTCGGCGAACACGGCCGCCTCCAGCAGCGAGTTGGAGGCGAGCCGGTTGGCGCCGTGCACGCCGGTGCGGGCGCACTCGCCGACGGCGTAGAGGCCGGCGAGGCTCGCGCGGCCGTCGAGGTCGGTGGCGACGCCCCCCATCGCGTAGTGCGCGGCGGGCGTCACGGGCACGGGCTCGCGGCTCCAGTCGAAGCCGTCGTCGCGCACCACCCGGTCGAGTCCGGGGAACCGCTCGGCGAGGAACTCCTCGCCGAGTGCGGTCGCGTCGAGCCGCACAGGCTCGCCGCCCTGTGCAGCCATGCGCCGCCAGACCGCGCGGGCGACGACGTCGCGGGGGGCGAGCTCGGCGTCGGGGTGCACTTCGGTCATGAACCGGCGCCCCGCCACGTCGCGAAGTACCGCGCCCTCTCCTCGCACGGCCTCGGAGATGAGCGGCGTGCCGGGAGCGGCGAGCGCCGTCGGGTGGAACTGCGTGAACTCGAGGTCGGCGACGGCCGCGCCCGCGCGCCAGGCGGCGGCGACACCGTCGCCCGTTGCGACGTCGGGGTTGGTGGTGTGCCGGTAGAGCCGCCCGTTGCCGCCGGTCGCGAGCACGACCGCGTCGGCGCGGCGCAGGGTGATCGCGCCCTGCCCGTCGAGGAGCCGCGCGCCGACGACGGCCGGGCGCCCGCCGTGCCCCGGCTCGACCAGGAGGTCGACGAGCATCGTGCGCTCGTCGATGCGCACTGCACGCCGTCGCACCGTGCCGACGAGCGCCGCCTCGATGGCCGCGCCCGTCGCGTCGCCGCCGGCGTGCACGATGCGGGCGCGCGAGTGCGCGGCCTCGAGCCCGCGTGAGAGGCCCGAGTCGCCGCGGTCGAAGGCGACGCCGAATCGGATCAGGTCGCGCACGCGCGCCGGTCCTTCATCGCAGAGCACCCGCACCGCCTCGAGGTCGGCCAGGCCCGCGCCCGCGCCGAGCGTGTCGGCCATGTGACGGGCGGCCGAGTCGTCGGGGAAGAGCGCCGCGGCGATGCCGCCCTGCGCGTACCTCGTGTTGCTCTCGGCGAGCTCGGTCTTCGTGACCAGTTCGACCGAGCAGCCGGCGTCGGCCGAGCGCACCGCGGCCCAGAGGCCCGCGATTCCCCCGCCGATGACGAGCACGCGCGTCATGTCAGGCTCCGGTCTCGAGACGCGTCGCCTCCGGCGGCGCTCCTCGACCGGCGGAAGGAGACGCCGGCGGCTTCGCCGCGAGCATGCGCTCGAGGGCGACGCGCGCGGGATCGGCGACGTCGGCCGGAACCGTGATGCGGTTGACGACGCGGCCGGCGACGAGCTCCTCGAGCACCCACGCGAGGTAGCCCGGGTGGATCCGGTACATCGTCGAGCAGGGGCAGACGACGGGGTCGAGACAGAAGATCTCGTGCTCGGGGTGCTCGGCCGCGAGGCGCTGCACGAGGTTGATCTCGGTGCCGATCGCGAAGGTGGAGCCCGCCGGGGCGGCCTGGATCGCCTTCACGATGAAGTCGGTCGAGCCGGCCGCATCGGCGGCGTCGACGACGGGCATCGGGCACTCGGGGTGCACGATGACCTGCACGCCGGGGTGCGAGGCGCGCGCCGCGGCGATCTGGTCGACGGTGAAGCGCCGGTGCACCGAGCAGAATCCGTGCCAGAGGATGACCTTCGCATCGAGGAGCTCGTCGGACGAGGATCCGCCGAGCGGCTTCCGCGGGTTCCACATCGGCATCCGGGAGAGCGGCACGCCCATCGCCTTCGCCGTGTTGCGTCCGAGGTGCTGGTCGGGGAAGAACAGCACCCGCTGCCCGCGCTCGAAGGCCTGCTCGAGCACGATGCGCGCGTTCGAGGACGTGCAGACGATGCCGCCGTGCCTGCCGACGAAGCCCTTGAGCGCCGCCGAGGAGTTCATGTAGGTCACCGGGATGACCGGCACCCGCCCCGTGGCATCCGCAACGTCGAGGTCGCCGTAGACCTCGGCGAGCTGCTCCCAGCACTCCTCGACCGAGCTCTCGTCGGCCATGTCGGCCATCGAGCAGCCCGCGGCGAGGTTCGGCAGGATCACGGCCTGCTCGGGGCGCGAGAGGAGGTCGGCCGTCTCGGCCATGAAGTGCACGCCGCAGAAGACGATGGCGTCGGCATCGGGCCGCGTGAGCGCCGCGTTCGCGAGCTGGAACGAATCGCCCACGAAGTCGGCGTGCTCGACGACCTCGTCGCGCTGGTAGAAGTGGCCGAGCACGACGACGCGCTCGCCGAGGGTCGCTTTCGCGGCACGGATGCGCGCGTGCAGTTCGTCGTCGCTCGCGAGCCGATACGCCTCGGGGAGCGCACCCTGGCGGGGTGAGCCGGTTGGGATGACGTCGCCCATCGAGGCGCCGGGGCCGTAGCCGGCGGGGCCCGCGTCGAACTCCCAGGGGCCGTCCGCGAGCTCGGGCGCGCAGCTCGCCCCCTCGGTCGCGCCCGCCGCGATGAGCTTCAGCGTGCGGTCGACGGATGCCGCGTTGCGCACGTCGGGGTTCGTGATGGTCATGAGGCGGGCCTCTCGCTCTGGAAGGGTTCTCGGGCCTCGGCCGTTCGTGCCGAGGGGTCGTAGCGGTAGAGCTTCGGTGGGCGGTGCGCGGCGCCGGCGAGGAGTTCGCCGGTCTCGCGCAGTCGGCCCGACGCGATCATCGTGCGCCGGAAGTTCGCCGGATCGAGGCTGCGCTGGAGCACCGCCTCGTAGATCTCCCGGAGCTCGGCGAGCGTGAACTGCTCGCCGAGGAAGGCGTGCGCGATCTCGGTGTACTCGACCTTCGTGCGGAGCCGCCAGAGCGCGTACTCGACGATGCGACGGTGGTCGAAGGCCAGTTCGGGCAACGTGTCGGCCGGAACCCAGCGCACGTTCGGCCCGGCGACGGCGCGTGCGGCCTCATCGCTCTGCACGAGCGCCCAGTAGACGACCGAGACGACGCGGGCGTCGGGGGAGCGGTCGACGTCGCCGAAGGTGTAGAGCTGCTCGAGGTACTTGGGGGCGAGGCCGGTCGTCGCGCGCAGTGTGCGGGCGGCGGCGACCTCGAGCTCCTCGTTGACCGGGAGCCAGCCGCCGGGCAGCGCCCAGAGGCCGCGCTGGGGCTCGCGGGTGCGACGCACGAGCGGGGTCCAGAGCACGGCTCGGCCTGCGGCGTCGGGGCGCAGCGCGAAGATCACCGTGGAGACGGCGAGCCTGGTCGGGGCGTCGAGCTGGTGCGGCATTCCTCGTCCTTCCGTCGGTGATCGATGGTGATGGATGGGGGTTGAACGGCTTCGAGTCAGGTTGACTCGAAGTGCGGCGATGCTCAGCTTACAGTCGAGATGACCAGAAGGCGAACTCGGGGGAGGCGCTGACCGCGGATCCGTGCCGCCACTGATGCCGCCCAGGACGGCCGACGCGCACGATGAGGTGTCCGAACCCCGATCGCCCTGGAAGCGAGGCGTCGAAATGCGCAAGCTCTATCTCACCGTCACCGTCCTCTTCACGGCCGGCGTCATGCTGCAGCTCTACCTTGCCGCGGTGGGCGTCTTCTCCGATCCCGAAGACGAGCTCTTCGCGATCCACGGCACCAACGGCCGCATCGTGCTGCCGATCCTCGCGCTGCTGCTCATCATCACCGCGGCCCTCGCGAAGGCCGGCAAGCGCACCGTCTGGCTCTCGGCACTGCCGCTGATCCTGCTCGTCGTCCAGACGCTGCTGTTCATCCTCACGGGCGTCGTCTTCGGCCTCGGTCCCGACGACCACACCGCACCGCCGCTCGGCGCGACGCTCATGGTGTCGCTGCACGGCCTCAACGGCGCGATCATCCTCATCGCGGCGATCGTGCTGGTCGGCCGGGCGCGCAGGCTCGTGCGCGAGGGTCGCCCTGGTGAGCCCGCCATCGGCGACGGTGCGGATGCCTCGGCACCCACCTCGCACGCGGAGACCGAGCCGACCGTCGAAGCCGCCCCGGACCCCGCGGCGAGCCGCTGAGTCCGTCGCGACCACACTCACGGTGAGGAGGGCGAGATGACCACCGCCGCCCTCCTCGCCGTGTACGCCGCGGCCATCCTCGCGGCCTCCGGTGCGCAGCTCGCCGCCGGGTTCGTCGCCGTCGGGGCCGCCCGTCCGCCGACGGTCCGCGAGCGCCGGCTCGTCGTCGGGCTCGTCGCCGGGGCTGCGACGGCGGTGCTCGTCTCGACCGTCCTCGCGGTGCTCCTCGCCGGTCGCGGCTGGTGGTTCGCCGGCGAGAAGCTCGTCGTCGCGTCGCCCTTCGCCGCGGTCGGCCTCGGCTGCGCGGTCGTCGGTCTCGTGCGCTGGCGCCGCGAACCCGCCGAGCCCGGTCCGCGGGTGCTCATGCTCGGCGGCGGCTTCGCCGTCGCAGCCGGCGCGGCGGCGTGCTGGATCCTCGGCTACCCGCCGATGCCCGCCGCGACGGCGGTCCTCGCCGGGCTCGTGGTGCTCGGCACCGGACTCGCGTGGGCGGTGCTCGCCCGACGCGGCCGCCGCGCGATCGTCGGGTTCGCCGGCATCGGCGTGATCGTGCTCGCCGGCTCGATCGGCTGGGTGTGGCTCGCCGACACCGCGCCGCCCTCGATCGAGGCCTCGGCCGCGCACGCCCACGCCGGCGGCGCGCCGGGCGCGAACGCGGGCGCACTCCCCGCGAGCGGCGCCGGCGCCGAGGCATCCGCTGCGGTCTCGGTCGACGAACTTCGGACCCCTGAAGGTCTCGACGCCCCGGTGCGGCGCATCGAGCTCGTCGCCGCGCATCGCGAGCTCACCCTCTCGAGCGGCACCGAGATCGAGGCCTGGTCGTTCGGCGATCGCCTGCCTGGCCCCGAGATCAGGGTGACCGAGGGCGAGCTCGTCGAGGCGACGTTGCGAAATCGCGACATCGACGACGGCGTCACGCTGCACTGGCACGGCGTCGACGTGCCGAACGGCGAGGACGGGGTGGCGGGCGTGACGCAGGACGCGGTCATGCCGGGCGGCGAGTTCGTCTCGCGCTTCGTCGCCGACACCCCGGGCAGCTACTGGTACCACACCCACCAGGTCTCCTCAGAGGGCGTGCGGCGCGGCCTCTACGGCATGCTCGTCGTCGAACCCGCGGGCGGCGTCGCCGAGGCGCTCGACCTCGCGGTGCCCGTGCACACGATCGGCGGCGCCGTGCTCCTCGGCGGGGACGACGGCGAGCAGCTGCACGAGGCCGAACCCGGCACCGCCGTGCGGCTCCGCGTCGCGAACACCGACCGCACGCCGCTGCGCGCCGCGGTCGCCGGGGCGCCGTTCCGCGTCGTCGCCGTCGACGGCCGCGACCTCGACGGCGGCCGGGAGCTGACGGGGGAGGCGGTCGCGCTCGGCGCCGGGGCCCGCGCAGACCTCGTGTTCGAGATGCCCGACGGCGAGGTCCGGTTCGTCGTCGATGCGACCGACGGCTCTGCACTCGTGTTCCGGCCGCCGGGCGATGGAGCGACCGGCGACAGCGCCGACGCCGGCCCCGAGGCATCCGAGCCCGCCCCTGCCGAACTGCCCGAGCTCGACCTGCTCGACTACGGCACACCGCCCGAGACGCCGCCGGGCGAGGTGCCCGCCGAGTTCGGCGAGGTCACCGCCACCGCCGAGCTCGTGCTCGACCGCATGCCGCGCTTCGTCGGCGGCGCCCCGAATTACGCGTACACCGTGAACGGTCGCGTGTTCCCCCACATCGAGCCGGTCGAGGTCGACGAGGGCGACGTCGTGCGGCTGACGATCGCGAACCGCGGGTTCGAGGTGCACCCCATGCACGTGCACGGCCACCACGTGCTCGTGCTCTCACGCGACGGCGAGCCCGCACGCGGGGCACCGCTCTGGCTCGACACCGTCGACGTGCGCCCCGGCGAGGTGTGGGAGGTGCTGCTCGTCGCAGACAATCCCGGTATCTGGATGGACCACTGCCACGACCTCGAGCACGCCGCGGCGGGCATGATGATGAGCCTCGCCTACCGCGGCGTCGAGACGCCCTTCGAGCACGACGCGCACGGCAACCGGCCGGAGTGATCTGAGGGCCGTGCGGCCGTCGAACGGGCGGGTTCTCGGTCCGGCTCAGTCGGCTCCCTCGAGCTGGGCATCGATGCGCCCGCAGATCTCCGTCGTCTTCTCCTCGCCGAACAGGGCGGGAACGGTGTCGAGTCCTGGGTAGTGGTGGCTCGCGGCCGCCCGCTCGGCGCGCGTTGACCGGTCGCCTTGGCCGGGGCAGTTCGCTGCGGTGTGCAGCGCCGCGCTGAAGCGAGCCTGACTCGCCTCCGAGAGCGCCCAGCCGAGTGGCGGCACCACCGCCGGCTCCGACGCCGGTGCGACGACGATCACGCCGCCCTCGGCCGTGCCGCCCGGGCCGACGACCGCGTCGAACGCCGTCCGGCACGCTGAGAGTTCCCGGTCGCCCGTCATCTGTCCGGCGTCGCCCGTCGCCCGCTCGCCGGGGCACGACTCGGGCATGGAGAGCGCGATGCGCTGGATCCACGCATCTTGTCCGGTGAGGCGCACGCGCGCCGCGTTGCCCGTGATGGGGGCGAGCGGCTCGGCCTCGGCCCGGGCGATGTCGGTGACGAGGTCGTACCCCTGTGAGTTCCGCAGGTAGAGCAGCACCGGGACGAGCGTCACGTTCGAGCCGGGTCGGGCGTTCACCTCGGCGAAGCGGGCCATGAGTGCAGGCGCGATGTCGGCGATCGTGGCGAGCGAGGTGGGTTCGACGTAGCCGCCGTCGACGAACTGTGCGCCGGCCACATCGCCGCAGGGTGACTGCCCGGGCAGGCTGCCCGTCGGGGTGATCACGGCGAAGCGGGCGGAGAGCATCGCCGCCGTCGACCAGTCGAGGCCGGCGAGGCAGTCGGATGCGTCCTGCGCGTCGGCGAGGCCGGGCAGTTCGTCGAACTGCAGCATCGACGGAAGCCCGCCCGTGCCGTCGCACGGGCCGATCCGCCCCTCGCCATGCGCCGCGGGGTCGCTGCGGTCGGCGATGATCGGCGCCTGCTGTACGAGCAGCCGGCACTTCGTGACGACGTCGGCCGAGTTCATGAGCAGCGCGCCCGTGAGGGGGTCGATCTCGTTCGTGAACGGTTCGCCGAGCGAAGTGCCGTTCTCCCACCACGACTCGATCAAGGCCGCACGGTCGCGCCATCGCCAACCCTCGTCGTCGCCGAGTTCGGGGTCGAGGTACGAGGGCACGTGCACGCCCCAGCCGCCCGCGACGGCATCGCCGACGACGAGCCCGAGCGCGGCCGACGACACCGATTCGGGCCCCGAGAGGTTGCGGGCCTCGGAGACGATCGCTTCGGGGTCGCGCTGCGCGCGGTCGTCGATCGCGCTCGCGAGGGCGAGACCGACCGAGCCCCCGCTGATTCCGCTCGCGATAAGTCCGGAGCGGGCGGCACAGCCGTCGAGCGCTCCGAGCACCGAGGCCGTCCAGTAGGCGGCGCGGATGCCGCCGCCCTCCGAGGCGATGAGGAAGACCGGCCGGGCAGACGGGCCGCTCTCGTCGGGTTCACCGTCGTCGCCGACCTCGAGGGGGACCGCGCACTCGGTGTCGGCACGGAGCGCCTCGAGGCGATCGCGCAACGCATCAGGCTCGACGGGGTTCGCCGCCGGCTCGGTGTTCGACACGTGCACCTCGTGCAGCGCCGTGTCGGAGGCCCCTTTCCATGGCATCGCCGCGAGTGCGACATTGATCACGAGCGGGACGATGAGGCCGAGCGTGATGATGGGCGCCGCCCGCATGTTCATCCATCGGAACGGTGCGATGAGTTCGCGGGCCTGCACGATGAGCGTGAATGCACCGAACACCGCCACCCAGGCGCCGAGCGAGACGAGCATGACCGCGACCGCGCCGAAGGTCGCCCCGATCTGCGCGGGGAAGAGCAGGCCGCCGAGCAGCACCGCCGCGCCGGCGACGAAGGCCAGCCACTCGACCCAGCCCGATTTCGAGACGTGCACGCCGTCGGGATGCCGGGCGTCGGTCGGGTCGAGTCGCGAGCGCCGGGCCAGGCGGGCGCCCGACGTGAGCACGTTCGCAGTAGTGAGCGTCGCCCATGGAGCCAGGACGACAACGACGACCGAGAACGGGACGAGTACCCAGCCGAGGATTCCCGCGTCGGAGCCGCCCAGCACTATCGGCACGAGGAAGGAGCGCACGACGCCGATCGCGCCGACCACGAGCACGATCGCTGCGAGCGAGTCGCCGACGATCCAGCTGTCGGCGGCGCGTTCGACGTCGGCGGTGCGCGGCGATTCGGGATGCCTGCGCGACCAAGGCCAGGTGACGGCCGCGAGCACGGCGACGGCGAGCTCGACCCCGAGGATCGCGAGGAACGTCGGAAGGTGGATTGCCGCTGCCGAGCCGTTGAGCGCGGCGATGAGGAGGGTGATGACGGCGAGCAGGAGCTGGGCCGCCGGCGCGATGAGCCACGGACCCGCCGCGTGGAGCCATGACGGCGAGGGGCGCCCGACCCAGCCGTGAACGCGGGTCTCGATCATGTACCGGGTGCGTCGACGGTTGAGTGCGAAGGTGAGGAGGCCCGTGACGAGCAGGGCGGTGATGCCGAAGGCCGCATGCCAGCCGCCGAGCCGGCCATCGGCCCACTGTCGCTCCACGTCGGGGAGCTGGTCGAGGAGATCGGCCGCCGGGATGCACGCCAGCACGAAGAGGGCGAGGATCACGAGCGCGGCGAGCCGGTGCACCCAGATCGCTCGGCCGAGGCGGCGCAGCCGGCCGCCGATCCACGAGCGGTACTCGGGGATCCGCATCACGGCGACCGCGAGCACGATGAAGCCGAGCACCTTCGCGAGCGTGACGAAGGCGATGAGACGACCGACGGAGTGGGCGACGTCCGTCATGCCGGTCGCCACTGCGGCGCCGGCGCCGATCTGCAGGGCGGCCTCGAGGCATTCGCTCGCGAGAATCGTGGCGAAGGCGATCGCCGGCACGGCCTGCGCCGAACGCGGCGCGGTCAGGATCAGACGGTGCAGGAGGATCGCGTACGCCACCACCATGACTGCGTCGAGTGCCGCCGAGAGGATGATCCACTGTCCGATCTGCGTATGCCACGGCATCTCCGCCCAGGCGCTCCAGCTCGTTCGTTGCAGGAGCGAAAACGGGCTCAGCGCGAGGTTCAGCGAGTGGCTCTGACCTGCGGCGTCCGGCACGCTCGCGATGAGCCGGTCGAGTTCGGCCAGGGCGACGGCGATGAGCAGGACGATCGACGCGAGCGACAGTCCCTCGCCGATCCGCTGCCAGGTGCGCGCCTGGATGCCCGGCCACTCGGGGCGGTCGGGCGGGCCGTCGGGCGACGGTTCGTGCGGCCCCGTACTCGCCTTCTGCTGTTGTTGCGACATCAGCTTCCACCCGCCTTGGCTCGACCGTGCCGACGCGACGAGCGTACCGCCCGACGTCAGCGCCCGGCATACCGCGATCTGGGGGTGCCGAAGCCCGCCGCGCTTGGCGTCGCGCCGCTGCTAGGATCACGGTACAACCTCATACCGGGCCATCGACGCGTCGCGGGAGAGCCGGCAGCACTGTTCGCACGAGCAGCGCCGGCACCGAAGGAGCAAGCCTCCCTGCCAATCTCTCAGGTCTCACACCGCGACGACGAGGCCACTCTGAAAAGTGCTCCGCACGAGACCCTGTCTCCGCGGGGCCGCCCACGGTGAAAGCGCGTCAACGCGTGAAACTCTCAGGCTCATGACAGAGGGGGAGTTCTCATGCGGCATCCGCCGCACGAATCGCGACCGCGCACTGCACCCGCAGCAGGCCAGTCAAGGAGAACTCGTGACGAACGACCCCGGTACCACCGCCCCCGCCGAAGAGCGCCTGAGCCCGCTCGACGCTGTGCACCGCGCCGCGGGGGCGAGCTTCACCGACTTCGCCGGCTGGCAGATGCCGGTGCGCTACTCGTCCGACCTCGCCGAGCACCACGCCGTGCGCACCGCCTCGGGCATCTTCGACCTCTCGCACATGGGCGAGATCGTGCTGATCGGTCCGCAGGCGGCTGCGGCGCTCGACTTCGCGCTCGCCGGCCGGCTGTCGGCGATCGAGATCGGCCAGGCGAAGTACTCGCTGCTGCTCGCCGACGACGGCGGCATCATCGACGACCTCGTGGTCTACCGCACGGGCGACGACCGCTACATGGTCGTCGCGAACGCGTCGAACGCGGCGGTCGTCGCCGACGAGCTGCGCACCCGCGCCGCCGGCTTCGACACCGTGGTGTCCGATGAGAGCGACGACATCGCCCTCATCGCGCTGCAGGGCCCCGACGCCCGATCCGTGCTTCTCGAGACCCCCGGGTTCGGCGTCGACGGCCCCGGCAACGACGCGGAGGACTTCGACGCGCGGATCGCCGCGCTGAAGTACTACCGCGCGTTCCCCGCCACCTTCGAGGGCCAGCCGGTGCTCGTCGCCCGCACCGGCTACACGGGTGAGGACGGCTTCGAGCTCTACGTCGCCCCCGAGCGCGCGACACGCCTCTGGGATGCGCTCGTCGAGACCGGCGGCCCGCGGGTCGTGCCGTGCGGGCTCGCCAGCCGCGACACGCTCCGCCTCGAGGCGGGCATGCCCCTCTACGGGCACGAGCTCGGCCGTGACATCCTGCCCGTGCAGGCCGGCCTCGGCCGCGTCGTCGCGCTCGCGAAGGAGGGCGACTTCATCGGTCGCGCCGCGATCGAGCGCGGCCCGGCGGCGGATGCCCCGGTGCTCGTCGGTCTCGCGGCCGAGGGCCGTCGGGCGCCCCGCGCCGACTACGCGGTCTTCGACGGCGAAAGTGAGGGCGCGGTCCGCGTCGGCGTCGTCACGAGCGGCGCACTCTCGCCGACGCTCGGCCACCCCGTCGCGATGGCCTTCGTCAGCCCCGCGCTCGCCGAGGCCGGCACCGCACTGTACGTCGACGTCCGCGGCACCCGGATCCCCGCCGCCGTCGTGGCGCTGCCGTTCTACAAGCGCACCTCCTGATCCCGGCGCCGTGCGGCCGCGACGGTCGCCGGCGCGAGCCCCGAGTCATCCACACCACAAGGAGCACCCCATGACCGACCTCACCGCACTGCACTACACCGAAGAGCACGAGTGGATCGCGATCGACGGCGACGTCGCCACGATCGGCATCACCGACTACGCCGCCGAGAAGCTCGGCGACGTCGTCTACGTCGACCTGCCCGCAGCGGGCACCACCATCACCGAGGGCACCGTCGTCGGCGAGATCGAGTCGACGAAGTCGGTCGGCGAGCTCTTCGCCCCCGTCAACGGCGAGGTGGTCGAGGCGAACCAGGCCGTCGTCGACGCCCCCGAGCTCGTGAACAGCGACCCCTTCGGCGAGGGCTGGCTGCTGAAGGTGTCGACTTCGAGCCTGCCGAAGCTGCTCACGCGCGACGAGTACACCGCGCTCACCGGCGAGTAAGGACCCGACCCGATGACCACGCCCTCCTCCGCCTTCGACCTCGACGCCTTCGGGCGCCGTCACATCGGCACCACCCCGAGCGACCACGCGCTCATGCTCGCCGAGCTCGGCTACGACTCGCTCGAGGCGCTCATGTCGGCGGCGGTTCCGTCGTCGATCCGCATGGGGGAGGTGCTGAACTCCGCGATCCCCGCTGCCGCAACCGAGCGCGAGGCCCTCGCCGAGCTCGCCGCCCTGGCCTCGCAGAACACCGTGCGCACGCCCATGATCGGCCTCGGCTACTACGGAACGGTCACCCCCGCGGTGATCCAGCGCAACGTGCTCGAGAACCCGAGCTGGTACACGGCGTACACGCCGTACCAGCCCGAGATCAGCCAGGGCCGCCTCGAGGCGCTCATCAACTTCCAGACGATGGTCGAGAACCTCACCGGACTCGACATCGCCAACGCGTCGATGCTCGACGAGGGCACCGCGGTCGTCGAGGGCATGCTGCTCGCCCGTCGTGGCTCGAAGTCGAAGGCGAACCGCTTCATCGTCGACGCCGACGCGCTCCCGCAGACGAAGGCGCTGCTGGTCTCCCGCGCCGAGGCGGTCGGCATCGAGCTCGTCGAGGCCCCGCTCTCCGAGGGCACGGATGTCTCCGCCTTCGGCGAGCACTTCGGCATCCTCGTGCAGTACCCCGGCGCCTCGGGGCGCGTCTGGGACCCGGCCGGCGTCATCGCGGCCTCGAAGGCGCAGGGCGCCCTCGCCGTGGTCGCCGCCGACCTGCTCGCACTCGCGCTCGTGACGAGCCCGGGCGAGCTCGGAGCCGACGTCGCCGTCGGCACCTCGCAGCGCTTCGGCGTGCCGATGGGCTTCGGCGGCCCCCACGCCGGCTACATGGCCGTGCGCAAGGGCCTCGAGCGCCAGATGCCGGGCCGCCTCGTCGGCGTCTCGCAGGACGCCGCAGGCCACCCGGCCTACCGCCTCAGCCTGCAGGCGCGCGAGCAGCACATCCGCCGTGAGAAGGCGACGTCGAACATCTGCACCGCGCAGGTGCTGCTCGCCGTGATGGCCTCGATGTACGCGGTCTACCACGGTCCCCGGGGCATCCGCGCCATCGCCACCCAGACCGCGGGCAAGGCGAAGCTGCTCGCCGGCTGGCTCGAAGACCTGGGCCAGCGCGTCGCGCACGACGCGTACTTCGACACGCTCGCGGTGCACGTGCCGGGTCTCGCGAAGAACGTGGTCGCCCGCGGCCGCGAGCTCGGCGTGCTCCTGTGGGAGGCCGACGAGGCGACCGTGTACGTCTCGGTCGACGAGACGACGACGATCGACGAGCTCCACAGGGTCGCGCAGGCGTTCGGCGGGCCCGAGGAGCGCGAGCTCGACGGCCCGTCCACCGAGACCGCGATCCCGGCCGCGCTCCGCCGCACGAGCCCGTACCTCGAGCACCCGGTGTTCAACACGCACCACTCCGAGACGCAGATGATGCGCTACCTCAAGCAGCTGGCCGACCGCGACTACGCGCTCGACCGCGGCATGATCCCGCTCGGCTCCTGCACCATGAAGCTCAACGCCGCCACCGAGATGCAGGCCGTCGCCTGGCCCGCGTTCGCCAACCTGCACCCGTTCGCGCCCGAGTCCGACGTCGTCGGCTCGCTCGGGCTCGTCGAGCAGCTCGAGTCGTGGCTCGCCGAGGTCACCGGCTACGACACCGTCTCGCTGCAGCCGAACGCGGGCAGCCAGGGCGAGCTCGCGGGCCTGCTCGCGATCCGCGGCTACCACCTCGCCAACGGCGAGGGCGAGCGCGACGTGTGCCTGATCCCGTCGAGCGCGCACGGCACGAACGCGGCCTCGGCCGTGCTCGCGGGCATGCGCGTCGTCGTCGTCGCGACCGACGAGCTCGGCAACGTCGACCTCGGCGACCTGCGTGCGAAGATCGCCGAGCACGCGGCATCCATCTCGGCGCTCATGATCACCTACCCGTCGACGCACGGCGTGTACGAGCACGAGGTGAAGGCGATCACCCAGGCCGTGCACGACGCCGGCGGCCAGGTGTACGTCGACGGGGCGAACCTCAACGCGCTGCTCGGCTACTCGCGCTTCGGCGACTTCGGCGGCGACGTCTCGCACCTGAACCTGCACAAGACGTTCTGCATCCCGCACGGCGGCGGCGGGCCAGGCGTCGGCCCGGTCGCGGCGAAGGCGCACCTCGCGCCGTACCTGCCCGGCCACCCGATGGCGCAGCGTGCCGACCACGCCGGCGGCTTCGTGCACGGCGGCGCACCGGTCTCGGCGGCGCCGTACGGCAGCCCGTCGATCCTGCCGATCTCGTGGGCCTACGTGCGCATGATGGGCGCAGAGGGGCTCAAGCAGGCCACCGCCTCTGCGGTGCTCGCGGCGAACTTCGTCGCCTCACGCCTACGCGAGCACTACCCGGTGCTCTACACGGGCGACAACGGGCTGGTCGCGCACGAATGCATCCTCGACCTGCGCCCGCTCGCGGCCGAGACGGGCGTGAGCGTCGACGACGTGGCCAAGCGCCTCATCGACTACGGCTTCCACGCTCCGACGATGTCGTTCCCCGTCGCGGGCACGCTCATGGTCGAGCCGACCGAGTCGGAGGACCTGGCCGAGCTCGAGCGGTTCGTCGAGGCGATGATCGCGATCAAGGCCGAGGCCGACGCGGTCGGTCGCGGCGAGTGGCCCGCCGACGACAACCCGCTGCGGAACGCCCCGCACACGGCCGAGTCGGTCATCGCGGGGGAGTGGGAGCACCCGTACACCCGCGAGCGGGCCGTGTACCCGGTGCGCTCGCTGGTACGGGGCAAGTACTGGGCTCCGGTGCGGCGCATCGACCAGGCGTACGGCGACCGCAACCTCGTGTGCGCCTGCCCGCCGGTGGAGGCGTTCGCGTAGTCCGACGCAGCAATTGTTTCTCAGGAGATTTCGGGCCGGTGCGGTCGAAATCGGCCCGTTACTCCTGAGTTGGGTGCTGTTTCGGGCTCCGGTTCCTGAGAAACGTCTCGCGGCGGGGGTGGATCACGCGGGGCGCGGGGCGGCGTGCCGCCCCCGCTCCGGGTAGTCGCGGCGCGACGGTGCGGCGACCGGAGCGACGCGCCGCGCGATGACGCGCTCGTGCGCCTCGCGGATCTCTGTCTCGAGCTCGGGCGCCCGGAAGCGGCGGTCGGCGGCGCGGGCGGCGAGGCGGCCGGCGGCGAGGGCTGCGGCGAGGTGCATGGTTCGGTTCCGTCTCTCGGTCTCCGGCGAGAAGCCGGGCGTTCCCCTCCGAGCGAGGGTCCCTCCATGCTGCCGAGCAGCGAAGACCGGCGGATCAGGGTGGTCACGTGCCGCACCCCCGGGAGTACACTGAGATTCTCTCGGGATTTCTTCCGTGGCGACCCGGGACGGAGGCACGGGGAGGTGCCGCATGCCGGCCATCGACATGATCGCTGGAATCGCGTTCATCGCGATCTTCGTCGTCGTGAGCGTCGCAACCGCCGACACCGCGGGTCTCGAGCAGCGCCTGCGACGCCGTGGCAGCGTGGCCGAGTCGGCCCAGGCCATGCGTCACGCGCAGGACGTGATGGACTTCGCGCGCGGCGGCTATCTCGGCGTGGTCTGCACGCCCAGTCGCCGGTCGCTCCACGTGAGCGGCGACCTCGACGCGAACGACGCGCCGTCGGTCCCGCCCACTGCCGGGGTCGTGGCAGCCGTGCCGCTCCGCCCTGCGCCGAGCGCTCGGCACCTGGCCCCGCGCCGCCGGGTCGTGCGCAGGCGTCTCGCACGCGGCATCCGCTCGCTGTTCGGGCCCGCTGCACTCACTGCGCCGGAGGAGCGAAGAGCGTCGGCCACCATGCGACCGCCAGGGGATAGCCGATGAACGACACCATGTCGAGCACCCAGTGCGCGACGACGAGTGGCATCGTGCGCCCCCATCGCAGGTAGCACCAGCCGAAGACGACGCCCATCGCCGCATTGCCGACGAAGGGCCCGAAGCCCTGGTACAGGTGGTACGTGCCGCGCAGGAGCGCGCTCGAGACGATCGTCGCCCACGGGCCGACGCCGAGTTCGCGCAGGCGTGTGAAGAGGTACCCGACGACGATGACCTCCTCGACGAGCGCCGCCTTCAGGGCCGCGAACACGAGGATCGGGATCGTCCACCAGTAGGTGTCGAGCGGTGACGGCACCACCGCGACGGTCACGCCGGCTGCGCGCCCGATCGCGTACAGCGCGAGACCGGGCACGCCGATGGCGGCGACGAGCGCGAGGCCGGATGCCACGTCCCGCCCCGGCCTCGTGAGGTCGAACCCGATGCGCCGGAAGGGACTTCCGCCGGGCCGCCAGAGCAGGTAGAGCGCGAGTGCCACGACGAAGAGCCCGAAGAAGACGTCGAGGAACTGGTATGTGAAGTCGAGCCACTCGCGGCTCGAGCGAGATTGGTTGATCGCCGCCGACTGATCGGCGAGAGGCCGCGTGTCGGTGACCCGCCCGATGATGGAGACGATCGAGTAGACGGCCGAGGCGCCGAGCGAGAGGCCGAGCACGATCGCGAGCTCGATTCGCAGTCGTCGTGCATCGGGCATGCTGCAATCCTCGCATGCGGAGGTCTGACGCAACGATCGTGCGCCGATGCGGCGTTCTGTGTCGCTCACCGTGACGCTAGGTTGCGCATCGGTAACGGTTTCCGTCTCGACTTTGCATCTCAGGGAACGATTCGTAGTCTTGCACCACGAAGCGCACAGGGCGGTCACGAGCCGTTCTGCCCCCGCGCACATCTCACAGGAGGAACATTGAAGATCAAGAGAATCGGCGTTGCAGCCATTGCTCTTGCTGCAGCCGGCGCACTGGTGCTCACCGGTTGCACGAGCGGCGGCGGAAGCGAGGCCACCTCGCCCGCCGGTGACCCTGACGCGATCATCACGACGAACGGCTCCGAGCCGCAGAACCCGCTGATCCCGACCAACACCACCGAGACCGGTGGCGGCAAGATCATCACGTCGCTGTTCGCGGGCCTCGTCGCCTATACGGCCGACGGTGAGATCGAGAACGACGTCGCCGAGTCGATCGAGTCGGAGGACGGCCAGCACTGGACCGTCAAGATCAAGGAGGGCCAGACCTTCACCGACGGCTCCGACGTCACCGCGAACTCGTTCGTCGACGCGTGGAACTACGGCGCCCTCTTCAGCAACGCGCAGGGCTCGTCGTACTTCTTCGACAACATCGAGGGCTTCAGCTACGAGGCCGACTCCGAGCTCACCGGCCTCAAGGTCGTCGACGACCTGACCTTCGAGGTCACCCTCGTCGCGCCCGAGGCCGACTGGCCGCTGCGCCTGGGCTACTCGGCGTACTCGCCGCTGCCCGAGGCCGCCTTCGACGACATGGAGGCCTTCGGCGAGAGCCCCATCGGCAACGGTCCGTACATGCTCGCGGGCGAAGACGCGTGGGTGCACGAGGAGAAGATCGACCTCGTGACCAACCCCGACTACGACGGCGCTCGCAAGCCCGCCAACGGCGGTCTCTCGATCGTCTTCTACGCCTCGCAGGACACGGCGTACGCCGACGTCCTCGGCGGCAACCTCGACGTCCTCGACGCCGTGCCCGACTCGGCGTTCGAGACCTACGAAGACGAGTTCGGCGACCGCGCGGTCAACCAGCCGGCCGCCATCTTCCAGGGCTTCAACATGCCGTACTACCTCGAGCACTGGAGCGGCGAAGAGGGCGAGCTCCGTCGCGCCGCCATCTCGATGGCGATCAACCGCGACGAGATCACCGACGTGATCTTCCAGGGCACCCGCACCCCGGCGACCGACTACACCTCGCCGGTCATCGCGGGCTGGACCGACAAGCTCGAGGGCGCTGAGGTCCTCGAGTACAACCCCGAAGAGGCCAAGAAGCTCTGGGCCGAGGCCGACGCGATCGCCCCCTACGGCGACACCGTCTTCGACCTCTCGTACAACGCCGACGGCGGCCACCAGGCCTGGGTCGACGCGGTCGTGAACTCGATCGCCAACACCCTCGGCATCCAGGCCGTGGGCAAGCCCTACCCGACGTTCGCCGCGGCCCTCGACGACCGCACGAACGACAAGCTGACCGGTGGCACGCGCGCCGGCTGGCAGGGCGACTACCCCTCGATGTACAACTTCCTCGCCCCGCTCTACCAGACCGGTGCCGGATCGAACTACGAGGACTACTCGAGCGAAGAGTTCGACAACCTCCTCAAGGAGGGTGGCCTGGCCGCTTCGGTCGAGGACGCGACCGCGATCTACCAGCAGGCTCAGGAAGTCCTGCTGAAGGATCTCCCCGCGATCCCGCTGTGGTACTCGAACGTGACCGGCGTCTCCGCCGACACGGTCGACAACGTGGTGTTCGGCTGGGACTCGGTGCCGCTCTACCACCAGATCACCAAGGGCTGAGGCGTCACTTTCGCCTATAATCCCGTCTAGCATGATGTCCGGGGCGGCAACGCCCCGGACATCATGCTGATATCTGTTGCTCGACTCTGTGATTGCGGCCCAAAATGCTCTCAGCACTAGACACTGAGGAGCGCTGATGCTCTGGTACACCGGAAAGCGCCTCCTCCAAATCATCCCCGTGCTCCTCGGAGCCACCTTCCTCATCTACTTCATGGTCTTCGCCATGCCGGGCGACCCGATCGCGGCGCTCTACGGCGACCGTCCGCCGGCTCCCGGCGTGATCGACCAGATCCGTGATCAGTACCACCTGAACGACCCGTTCATCGTGCAGTACTTCTACTACCTGATCGGCATCTTCCAGGGCGACTTCGGCGTCACCTACTCGGGGCAGCCGGTCACTGAAGTGCTCGCGCGCACCTTCCCCGTGACGATCCGACTCGCCATCCTCGCGATCTTCTTCGAGATGGTCGCCGGCATCCTGGTCGGCCTCATCAGCGGACTCCGCAAGGGCGGCATCTTCGATGCGACCGGTCTCGCGGTGAGCCTCGTGCTGATCTCGCTGCCGATCTTCGTGCTCGGCTTCGTCGCCCAGTACTTCCTGGCGATCCAGTGGGGCTGGTTCAGCCCGACCGTGGGCGGCGACCCGGGGTTCGTCGATCTGATCCTGCCGGCCATCGTGCTCGCGACGATCAGCTTCGCCCAGATCGTGCGATTGACGCGCTCCTCGGTCATCGAGACGCAGAGCCTCGACTTCGTCCGGACCGCGTACAGCAAGGGGCTCACGCGACGGCGCGTCGTGCCCGTGCACATCCTGCGCAACTCGCTGATCCCGGTGGTCACCTATCTCGGTACCGACTTCGGCACGCTGCTCGTGGGTGCGACCGTGACGGAGGGCATCTTCAACGTGCCCGGAGTCGGGCGCACCCTCTACCAGGCGGTACTCAAGGGCGAAGGGCCGACGGTGGTCTCCTTCGTCACGGTCATGGTGCTGCTGTACCTCGTCGTGAACCTCCTGATCGACCTTCTCTACGCCGTGCTCGACCCGAGGATCCGTTATGCCTGACACGTCTTCATCGAAACCCCGCATCGAGCACTACGTCGCTCCGCTGGAGGAGACGCCGCTCGCCGCGATCGACAGCGTCAAGACCGAGGGCAAGCCGTCGAACCTCTGGATCGACGCCTGGCACGATCTGCGCCGCCGCCCGATGTTCTGGATCTCCTCCGCGCTGATCCTCATCATCGTGTTCGTCGCGCTCTTCCCCGGCCTGTTCACGAACGAGTCGCCGAACGAGGGCTGCCAGCTCGCGAACAGCAACGGGGCGCCCGTTCCCGGGCACCCGCTCGGGTTCACGCGTCAGGGCTGCGACGTGTTCGCGCGCATCGTCTACGGCGCAGGCACCTCGCTGTCGGTCGGCATCATCGTCACCATCCTCGTGTTCACCCTCGGCGTGCTGTTCGGCGCGTTCGCGGGCTACTACGGCGGCTGGGTCGACGGGGTGCTCTCGCGCGTCGGCGACATCTTCTTCTCGATCCCCTACATCCTCGCCGCGGTCGTCATCATGTCGGTGCTCGCGAACTACCGGAGCGTGTGGGTCATCTCCCTCGCGATCGGCGTCTTCGCGTGGCCCGCGACCGCACGTGTGCTGAGATCCGAGATCCTCAGGGTCAAGAACTCCGACTTCGTGACCGCCGCCACGGCGATCGGCGTCTCGCGGTTCAAGATCCTGTGGGCGCATGTCGTGCCCAACTCGATCGCGCCCGTCATCGTGATCGCGACGATCTCGCTCGCCGGTGCGATCGTCGCCGAGGCGACGCTCTCGTTCCTCGGCGTCGGCCTGCCCTCGACGTTCATGTCGTGGGGCAACGACATCGCCCAGGCGCAGACGACCCTCCGCACCGCACCGCAGGTGCTGATCTACCCGTCGATCGCCCTGTCCCTGACCGTGTTCTCGTTCATCATGCTCGGTGAAGTCGTGCGAGACGCACTCGACCCGAAGGCGAGGGCACAGCGATGAGCACCCCCCTGCTCCAAGTCAAAGACCTCGAGGTCGGATTCCGCACCCAGACCGGTGTCGTGCAGGCGGTCCGCGGGGTGAGCTTCACGCTCGACCGCGGCTCCAGCCTCGCGATCGTCGGCGAGTCGGGCTCGGGCAAGTCGACGACCGCGCACGCGATCATCAACCTGCTTCCGGGTACCGGCCACATCTCGGGCGGACAGGTGCTGCTCGACGGGCAGGATCTGGCCCAGGCCTCGCAGCACGAGATGGAACAGATCCGCGGTCGCAAGATCGGCTTCGTGCCTCAAGACCCGATGTCGAACCTCAACCCGGTGTGGTCGATCGGCTTCCAGGTCGAGGAGGCGATCCGTGCGAACGGCATCGCCACCGGCCGCAAAGAGGTCAAGAAGCGTGCCATCCAGGTGCTGAAGGAGGCCGGCCTGCAAGACGCCGACCGGCGTCTCAAGCAGTTCCCGCACCAGTTCTCGGGCGGCATGCGCCAGCGCGTGCTCATCGGCATGGGCCTCGCGGCCAACCCGCAGCTCCTCATCGCCGACGAGCCGACCTCGGCGCTCGATGTGACGGTGCAGCGGGTCATCCTCGACCACCTCGAGTCGCTCACCCGCGAACTCGGCACGACGCTGCTGTTCATCACGCACGACCTCGGCCTCGCGGCCGAGCGCGCCGAGCAGCTCCTCGTCATGTACAAGGGCCAGGTCGTCGAAGCGGGCCCCTCGGCCGACATCCTGCAGAACCCGCAGCACCCGTACACGCAGCGTCTCGTCGCCGCCGCCCCGAGCCTCGCCTCGCGGCGCATCCAGGCGACGGGCAGCATCGCGGCGGCCGAGTCCTCGATCGCCGCCGACGCCTCGACGGCGGCCGGTGAGACGATCGACCTGCTGGCGACCGCCGAGGCCCGCGCCGAGGCACTCGAGGCCGCGGCCTCGCAGCCGCCGGCGATCGTGGTGGAGAACCTCACCAAGGTCTTCAAGATCCGCGGTTCGGGCGACTTCACCGCGGTCGACGACGTCTCGTTCCAGATCGCGAAGGGCACCACCACGGCGCTCGTCGGCGAATCCGGTTCGGGCAAGTCGACCGTCGCGAAGATGCTGTTGAAGCTCGAAGACGCGACCAGCGGCAAGATCGTCGTCGGCGGTCACGACCTCGCGAGCGTGAGCGGCAAAGAGATGTTCGGTCTCCGAAGCCGTATGCAGCCCGTCTTCCAGGACCCGTACGGTTCGCTGAACCCGCTGCGCAACATCGGCAACACCATCGCCGAGCCACTGTCGACGCACAAGGTCGGCACGCCGGCGTCGCGTCGCGAGCGCGTGTTCGAGCTGCTCGACCAGGTGTCGCTGCCGCGCACGCTCGTCAGCCGCTACCCGAACGAGCTCTCGGGCGGCCAGCGCCAGCGCATCGCCATCGCGCGTGCGCTCGCGCTGAAGCCCGAGATCGTCATCCTCGATGAGGCGGTCTCCGCGCTCGACGTGCTGGTGCAGGCGCAGATCCTACGCCTGCTCGCCGAGCTTCAGGCCGAGCTCAACCTGACGTACCTCTTCATCACCCACGACCTCGCGGTCGTGCGTGTCATCGCCGACAACGTCTGCGTGATGCAGAAGGGGCGCATCGTCGAGGCGGCGACCACCGACGAGGTGTTCGGCAACCCCAAGGAGCAGTACACCCGAGACCTGCTTGCGGCCATCCCGGGCGCGAACATCAAACTCGGAGCGTAGCTCCGCACGTCCGGAACGCCCGGCATCCGACCATCGGATGCCGGGCGTTCGGCGTTCACCCGGGTGCGCACGGTAGGATTGCTTGGCGCGAACCGTCGATACACGGTCGTCCGCGCTCCCACAGACTCCCATCCAGCGCATCCGCGGCGCCCGGCCGAGCCCGTTTCCGGGTGGCCTGACAGAGCGGATGCCCCACCGCGAGGAACCCATCCATGGCGAACGCCACCCGTAACTCCCTGCGCAACGTCGCAATCGTCGCGCACGTCGACCACGGCAAGACGACGCTCGTCGACGCGATGCTCAACCAGACGAACTCCTTCGACGCGCACGCGCACATCGAGGAGCGTGCGATGGACTCGAACGAGCTCGAGCGCGAGAAGGGCATTACGATCCTCGCCAAGAACACGGCGATCACCTACAACGGCGAGCACGCGGGCGGAGAGCCCATCACGATCAACGTCATCGACACCCCGGGCCACGCCGACTTCGGCGGCGAGGTCGAGCGCGGCCTGTCGATGGTCGACGGCGTCGTCCTCCTCGTCGACGCGAGCGAGGGCCCGCTGCCGCAGACCCGCTTCGTGCTGCGCAAGGCGCTCGAGGCCCGCATGCCGGTCATCCTCCTCGTCAACAAGACCGACCGCCCCGACGCGCGCATCGACGAGGTCGTCGCCGAGAGCCAGGACCTCCTGCTCGGCCTCGCCTCCGACCTCGCCGACGACGTGCCCGACCTCGACCTCGACGCGATCCTCGACGTGCCGGTGGTCTACGCCTCGGGCCGCAACGGCGCCGCGAGCCACACGAAGCCCGAGAACGGCGAGCTGCCCGACAACGGCGACCTCGAGCCGCTGTTCGAGGCGATCCTCAAGCACATCCCCGCGCCGACCTTCGACGACGAGCACCCCCTGCAGGCGCACGTCACCAACCTCGACGCTTCGCCGTTCCTCGGCCGTCTCGCGCTCCTCCGCGTCTTCCAGGGCACCATCAAGAAGGGCCAGACCGTCGCGTGGGTCAAGCACGACGGTTCGGTGCAGAACGTGCGCGTCACCGAGCTCTTCCTCACGAAGGCGCTCGACCGCTACCCGGCCGAGAGCGCCGGCCCCGGTGACATCGCCGTGGTCGCCGGTTTCGAGGACATCATGATCGGCGACACCCTCGCCGACCCCGACGACGTGCGTCCGCTGCCGGTCATCGCCGTCGACGAGCCCGCGATCTCGATGACGATCGGCACGAACACCTCGCCGCTCGTCGGCAAGGTCAAGGGCCACAAGCTCACCGCCCGCATGGTGAAGGACCGCCTCGACCGCGAGCTCGTCGGCAACGTGTCGCTGAAGGTCGTCGACATCGGCCGCCCCGACGCCTGGGAGGTGCAGGGCCGCGGCGAGCTCGCGCTCGCGATCCTCGTCGAGCAGATGCGCCGAGAGGGCTACGAGCTCACCGTGGGCAAGCCCCAGGTCGTCACGAGGCAGGTCGACGGCAAGACGCACGAGCCCTACGAGCACCTCACGATCGACGCCCCCGAAGAGTACCTCGGCGCGATCACGCAGCTGCTCGCCGCCCGCAAGGGCCGTATGGACAACATGTCGAACCACGGCACCGGCTGGGTCCGTATGGAGTTCATCGTCCCGAGCCGCGGCCTCATCGGTTTCCGCACCGAATTCATGACCACCACCCGCGGCACCGGCATCGCGAACGCGATCTCGCACGGCTACGACGCATGGGCCGGCCAGATCGTCACGCGCAACAACGGCTCGATCGTCGCCGACCGTTCGGGCGTCGTCACGCCGTTCGCGATCATCGCCCTCCAGGAGCGCATGACCTTCTTCGTGAACCCGACCGAGGAGGTCTACGAGGGCATGGTTATCGGCGAGAACTCGCGCGCCGACGATATGGACGTGAACATCACGAAGGAGAAGAAGCTCACGAACATGCGTTCGTCGACGGCCGACACCTTCGAGTCGATGACGCCCTCGCGCCAGCTCTCGCTGGAGGAGTGCCTCGAGTTCGCCCGCGAGGACGAGTGCGTCGAGGTCACCCCCACCGCAGTGCGCATCCGCAAGGTCGAGCTCGACGCGACGGCACGCGCGCGCATCACCTCGCGCCTGAAGAAGCAGGGCTGATCGGCAGCGAATCGCGCAACCGAACGCGGATGCCACGGGGTCGCCCCGTGGCATCCGCGTTTCGCTTTCGTGGAGGATGCCCGGCTTTCATGCATGCGCATCGGAGGTTTCTCCCAGAATCGCTGCGTACGTTACCTGAGATTGTCTCGATCTCGAACCAGTTTCGCCACGAAACCCGACCCCCTCATACGTAACCTGTGATGACTTCCTTCCCCCAACGCGGCCGCCGCGCGGCCACCCGCAGTTCTGCCCGCACGACGGCCCCGCGCCGCGGGCGCATCCTTCCCCGCTTCGCCGCCCGGCAGGCCTTCTCGGTGATCGCCATGGCTTTCACCGGCGGCATGATCGTCGCGACCAGCGTTCCGGCGCTCGCGATCACGGCGACCGACGTCGAGCACCGCGCTTCGGTGTACGCCCCGGTCGAGGACACCGTGACCTTCACCCCGCAGACCGTCGAGGTCGGCAGCGAAGCGGTCGAATCGACCCTCGCGATCGAGTCCTACGACGTGCACAAGGCCCCGCCGCCCATCGTCTCGGAGGTCGCCAGTGTCGGCGCCGTCTCGCTCATCGAGACCGGCGCCGTCGTCTGGCCGGTGCAGAACCCCGACCGGCGCAGTTCGGGCTTCGGCCCGCGCAGCGCGCCCTGCGCCGGCTGCTCGACGGTCCACGACGGCATCGACTTCAACCCGGGTGACGGCACCCCGGTGATGTCGATCGCCGACGGCGTCGTCGTGCTCGCGACCGAGGGCGGCGGCGGTCTCGGCGTGAACGTCGAGGTGCAGCACAACATCGGGGGCGAGCTCGTCACGAGTTCGTACGCCCACATGCAGTACGGCTCGATCGCGGTCTCAGAGGGTCAGCGAGTGACGGCCGGGCAGCAGCTCGGGCGCGTCGGCACCACCGGTCAGTCGACCGGCCCGCACCTCCACCTCGAGATGTTCGGCACCGACGGCGTGCGCTTCGACGGCTTCGCCTGGCTCGTGGCCCGCGTCGGCTGATCCTCGACCCGCTCGGGCTCGGTGTACGACGCCCCCACCAGGCCACGCCGTTTCGGGGGTGCTTTCCCGCAATGTGGTGCCGCGATTCCGTGCCGACCTTGCGGGAAAGCACCCCCGAAACGAGCTCCAGAGATGCTCACCCTCGAACGCTACGGGCGGGCGCGCCCCAGGCGGGGGCCACTCCCGTGTGTCGCCGCCAGACTCCTCGCCCTCGCCGCCGGGATCTGGCATAACCGGCTCATCAGGCGCCGGCCAAGCGATCCCTCACGCCGACGACCGCTGAAGGCGAGGGAACTCATTCCACCTAGGCGCCCGTGAAGCGGGGCTCGCGCTTCTCGAGGAAGGCGGCGACGCCTTCGCGCATGTCGTCGGTGCGGAACGCATCGCCGAATCCGGCGATCTCGAGCAGTGTCGCCGTCGCCGTGGGCTGCCCCGTGGCATCCACGAGCACCCGCTTGGCGAGCCCCACGGCGGGCGCGGCGTTCTGGGCGATGAGCTCGAGCGTCGCGCGCGCGCCGACGAAGAGCGCCTCGCGATCGGCGAAGCGGCGGGCGACGAGGCCGGCCGCGACGGCCTCCTCGATGCCGATGCGACGGCCCGTGTAGATCAGCTCCTTCGCGAGTGCGAGCCCCACGGCGCGGGGCAGCCGCACCGTGCCGCCGAAGCCGGGGATCAGCCCGAGCTTCACCTCGGGCTGACCGAACGCCGAGGCGTCCGTGGCGTAGATGAAGTCGCAGGCGAGTGCGAGCTCGAGACCGCCGCCGAGCGCGAAGCCGTCGACGCAGGCGATCACCGGGGCGGGCAGCGACTCGATCATGGCGGCGACGCGGTGACCGGCATCGGCCGCGTCCTCACCCTCGGCCGGTGTGTGGTCGGCCAGCTCGCGCAGGTCGGCGCCGGCGACGAACGCGCGCCCACCGGCGCCAGTGAGCAGCACGCCCCGGACGGCCGGACCCTCGTCGGCGAGCCCGGCGAAGGCGTCGGCGAGGGCCGCGAGCACCGCGGGGGAGAGCGCGTTGAGGGCCGCGGGGCGGTCGATCGTGACGATCGCGAAGGGCCCGTCGCGCTCGACGCGCACTTCGGACTGCTCGGCCGTCGCGGGGCTCGTGCCTTCGGTCATCGTCGTCGATCCTCTCCGTCGGGGCGGTGTCGGCTCCACGCTACGGCACCCGCCCCGCCTGCGGTGCGCCGGGTAGACTCGAAGCCATGTCCAGGAGTCTCGTCACCGCACGGCGGGCCGCCGCGGCCGTCGCGATCGCCGCGCTGTCCGCCGCGCTCTTCACGGGCTGCGTCAACCCGATCGAAGACCTGGTGAACGAGGGCGTCGAAGGTGCGATCGAAGACGCCACCGGCGGAGAGGTCAGCCTCGACGGCGAACTGCCGGGCGACTTCCCGTCCGAGATCCCGCTCGTCGACGGTGAGATCGCGCTCGGCGCGGGCGCCGGCGGCGCCGACGGCTGGATCGTGATGATCACCTCGACCGCCGCCGACCCGGTCGCCGATGCGGCCGCGAAGCTCGAGGGTGCCGGCTTCGCGAAGAACACCGAGCTCTCGGGCAGCGGGGCCGACGCACTCGTCTACTCGAACGGCACGTACCTCGTCCTCCTCGCCGCCGACGGCGAGACGGTCTCCTACACGGTCACCCCGGCGCCGTGAGCACCGGCCACGACACCGGCGGCTTCTCGCTCGCCAGTCGCATCGGGGGGCTCCTGCTCGCCGCGGTGGTGGGCGTCGTCTACGGGGCGGTCGCAACCGTCGGTCACCGGCATGTGCTCCGCATCGGCGAGGTCGCGATCCCGTGGGGCATCATCGCGGCGCTCGTCGGCGTCGCCGCGCTCCTCCTCGGAATCCGTCTCCTGACTCACGGGCGTGCGATCGCCGCTGCGACGGCGGCCGGTCTCGTCGTCATCGTCGCCGTGCTCACGCTTCCGGGGCCGGGCGGCGGTTCGGTGCTCGTCGCCGGCGATGTCGCCGGCACGGTCTGGGCGGTCGCCCCGGCGCTGATCGCCGTGCTGATCGTCGCCTGGCCCGAGCTCCCCTCGCGTCGGCGCTCGCGCGCGGCCGCCGACGCGCACGCATAGACTGAAGTCCCCGCCTCTTCGAAGGAGCACGAACCACCGTGACCTATGTCATCGCCCTCCCGTGCGTCGATGTGAAGGACCGCGCCTGCATCGACGAGTGCCCGGTCGACTGCATCTACGAGGGTGGGCGGTCGCTCTACATCCACCCCGACGAGTGCGTCGACTGCGGTGCGTGCGAGCCGGTCTGCCCGGTCGAGGCGATCTACTACGAAGACGACCTGCCCGACGAGTGGGCCGACTACTACAAGGCCAACGTCGAGTTCTTCGAGATCTCGACGGCCACGGTCGACGCGGTCGGCTCGCCCGGCGGCGCCGCGAAGGTCGGCGTCATCGCGATGGACCACCCGATCATCGCCGCGCTGCCGCCGCAGGGCCACTGACCGTGGCCGGGCGCGAGCTTCCCGACTACCCGTGGGACCTCATGGTCCCGTATCGCGAGCGCGCCGCGGCGCACCCGGGCGGGGTGGTCGACCTGTCGATCGGCTCGCCTGTCGACGAGACGCCCGCCGTCGTGCGCGAGGCCCTCGCCGCAGCGAGCGACGCCCACGCCTATCCGCTGACGGTCGGCACCGACGAGCTGCGCGACGAGATCGTGGCCTGGTTCGCGCGGCGTCGCGGCGTGACCGGCCTCGGCCGCGAGAACGTGCTGCCCACGGTCGGCTCGAAAGAGCTCGTCGCGCTGCTGCCGTTCCTGCTCGGGCTCGGCGAGGGTGACGTCGTGGTGCACCCGAAGGCCGCGTACCCGAGCTACGAGATGGGTGCGGTGCTCGTCGGGGCGACCGCGATGGCGAGCGACGACCCCGCCGAGTGGCCCGCGGCCACGAAACTCGTGTGGCTGAACAGCCCGGGCAACCCCGACGGCCGCGTGCTGTCGATCGACGAACTGCGGGCGGCGCGCGAGCGCGCCCTCGAGCTCGACGCGATCATCGTCGGCGACGAGTGCTACGCCGAGCTCGGCTGGGCGGGCGAATGGGCGGATGCCCCGGTGCCGAGCCTGCTCGACCCCCGGGTCGTGGGCGACAGCCGGCGCAACACGCTCGTCGCGTACTCGCTCTCGAAGCAGTCGAACATGGCGGGCTACCGCACCGCGTTCCTCGCCGGCTGCCGTACGGTCCTCGGCCGGCTCACGAACGTGCGCAAGCACGCCGGGCTGATGCTCGCCCGACCGTTGCAGCAGGCGATGATCGCGGCGCTGCGCGACGATGCCCACGTCGCCGAGCAGAAGGCGCGCTATCGCGCGCGCCGCGAGCAGTTGCTGCCGGCGCTCGAGTCGGCCGGGTTCCGCATCGACCGCAGCGAGGCGGGGCTCTACCTCTGGGCGAGCGAGGGGCGCGACGCCTGGGAGTCGATCGGCCGTCTGGCCGATCTCGGCATCGTCGGCGGTCCCGGGCACTTCTACGGCGTCCACCACCCCGAGCACGTGCGGCTCTCGCTCACCGCGAGCGACGAGCGCATCGCCGCCGCCGCCGAACGCCTCCGTGCGGCGGCTCGCACGTAGCATCCGTTCACCACGACACATCCGGTCGCTGTGACGACCAGCCAATGTATACAAGGATCTCTTGGCGGATGCGACAGTGTGCCCCGAGCACGTCTAGGCTGTAGGTCGGGCCGCAGCCGACCCTACGCCGACGGCCCCTGAAAGCAGGTGACCGCGCAAGTGACGATCACAGGAGGCGCCGTGAGCGACGTCGTGAACCCCGCGGCGGGGCAGAACCCCGAGACCGCAACCCTCAGCTTCCCCGGCGGCACGGCCGAGTTCCCGGTTCGACGCGCCGTCGCGGGCAACTCCAGCCTCGACCTCTCGACGCTGACCCGGCAGACGGGCCTCACTGGCCTCGATTACGGCTTCGTCAACACCGCGTCGACGCGGTCGGCGATCACGTACATCGACGGCGAGCAGGGCATCCTCCGCTACCGGGGCTACCCGATCGAAGAACTCGCCGAGCACTCCACCTTCCTCGAGGTCGCCTGGCTCCTCATCTACGGCGTACTGCCGAGTGCCGATCAGCTCGCCGACTTCGACGAGAAGGTGCGCCGCCACACGCTGCTGCACGAAGACCTCAAGCGGTTCTTCTCGGCGCTGCCGCACACCGCGCACCCGATGTCGGTGCTCTCGAGTGCGGTCGCGGCCCTGTCGACCTACTACGAGGACTCGTCCGACCCGCACGACCCCGACCACGTCGAGCTGACGACGCTGCGCCTGCTGGCGAAGCTGCCGGTCATCGCCGCCTACGCGCACAAGAAGAGCCTCGGCCAGGCGTTCCTCTACCCCGACAACTCGCTCGACTTCGTGCCGAACTTCCTTCGTCTGAACTTCGGCAACATGGCCGAGCCGTACCACATCGACCCGACGCTCGCGAAGGCGCTCGACCGGCTGCTGATCCTCCACGAAGACCACGAGCAGAACGCCTCGACCTCGACGGTCCGCCTCGTCGGCTCGACCGGCGCGAACCTGTACTCGTCGATCTCCGCCGGCATCCAGGCGCTCTCGGGCCCGCTGCACGGCGGCGCGAACGAGGCCGTGCTGCAGATGCTCGCCCGCATCCAGGAGTCGGGCGAGGGCGTCGGCCGATTCGTCGAGCGCGTGAAGAACAAAGAAGACGGCGTCAAGCTCATGGGCTTCGGACACCGCGTCTACAAGAACTACGACCCGCGTGCGAAGATCGTGAAGCAGTCGGCCGATGCCGTGCTCGAGAGCCTCGGCGTGAACGACCCGCTGCTCGACATCGCCAAAGAGCTCGAGCAGTTCGCCCTCGAGGACGACTACTTCAAGGAGCGCCGCCTCTACCCGAACGTCGACTTCTACACCGGCGTCATCTACAAGGCGATGGGCTTCCCGACGCGCATGTTCACCGTGCTGTTCGCGATCGGCCGCCTGCCCGGCTGGATCGCCCACTGGCGCGAGATGAACCTCGACACGCAGACGAAGATCGGTCGCCCGCAGCAGCTCTACACGGGCGAGCCCGAACGGCACTACCCGGGCGTCTGAGCCAGGCTCGCGCCGAGCGACCGAGCGACCGAGCGACCGAGCGACCGAGCGACCGAACGCCGAGCGGCCCCGATTCCGAGGATGGAATCGGGGCCGTTCGCCGTCGGGGTGCGTGAAGCGCTCAGCCGGCCGGCCGCAGCACGAGCGTGTCGTGCGCAGCCTCGGTGACGGCGTCGAGCGTGAACGGCCACGGCCGGGTCTCGCCGCGCTGCCAGAGCGGCGCCTGGTCGTCGTAGTGCGGATTGAAGGCGTGCCCCGACGCGCCCGTGAGGTTGATCCAGCGCGACTCGTCGAGGTCGTCGAGGTCGATCACCATGCGCATCGACGGCACCCAGTCGACGCCGTAGCCGATGCTCGCGTCCCAGCCGATCGCGTTGACGATCGCCGAGCCGCCGCCGAGTTCGTAGGGTCCGCGGTTGAAGAGCCACTCGATGGGCCCGATGCCCGACTCTCCGAAGCTCTGATTGGTGAGCGTGAGGGTGTGCAGCTCGCCCCAGCGCCATGCGGCGTCGTCGTCGCCCATGAGCTCGGATGCCTCGGCCCACGCCGCGTCGAGCGCGCCGGAGATCGCCGCATCGCGGCCGCCGTCGCCCCACCAATCGTTCTCGGGTTCGCCGAGCAGGGTGCCGACGACGTCGAACCAGCGGTCGCCGCCCTGTGGGCGGGTCTGCTCGGGCAGCTCGCCGAACATGTCGCCCAGCAGAGTGCGCCAGAACACGGCGAAGTAGGCGGCTTCGGCGCTGTCGGCGTCGGCCTTCGCGTTCCAGCCGTCGAGCAGGGCCGCGCCGCGCGCGGCATCGCCGTCGAGGCTCGCCGAGAGTTCGGCGATGAACGGCAGGAACTGCTGCGCGTTCAGGTCGCTCGTGTCGAGCTGGATGTCGAGGAGGTCGTCGGCCGTGAGCTTCTCGCCGGCGTCGAGTCGCTCGCGGATCAGCTTGTCGATGCTCGCGGCGCGGTAGCCGTAGTCCCAGTCCTTCGTGATCAGGGGGCCGTCGGGGCCCGCGGCGGCGTTGTTCGCGGTCACGATATAGCCCGCAGGCGGGTTCTGCACGCTCGGCAGCTGATCGAACGGCAGCATGCCGGACCAGCCGTTCGCGCTCGTCCAGCCGGGCATCGGCACGGTGCCGTCGCCCGACTTGCGCACGGGGATCTTGCCGGGCGCCTGGTAGCCGATCATGCCCGTGTCGTCGGCGTAGACGAGATTCTGCGACGGAACGTCGAAGAGGGAGGCCGCGTGGCGGAACCCCTCCCAGTCGCGCGCACGGTCGAGCGCGAAGATCGCCTGGGCCGTGGTGCCGGGGGTGAGCGCGGTCCACTGCAGGGAGACCTGGTAGTCGCCCTCTGGGGCGTCGGATGCCGCGGGGTAGGACTCGGCGACCGCGCCGAAGTCGGAGCCGATGCCGGTGACGATCGGCCCGCGACCGGTCGAGCGCACGGTGATCGTCACCGGGTCGCCGCCCGCGACCTCGATGACCTCTTCGCGGATCGTGAGCGGCACCATCGTTCCGTCGAGTTCGTAGCTGTCGCCGTCGACGCGCTCGAGGTAGAGGTCGGCGACATCGGGCCCGAGATTGGTGAAGCCCCAGGCGATGCGTTCGTTGTGACCGATCACGATGCCGGGCAGCCCCGAGAACGAGTAGCCGGCGACGTCGAACGGGCAGGCGTCGTTCACCACGGCGCAGTGCAGACCCATCTGCGTCCAGATGGAGGGCATCGCCGGCCCGAGGTGCGGGTCGTTCGCGAGCAGCGGCTTGCCGCTCTCGGTGAGCGCGCCCGAGACGACCCACGAGTTCGAACCGAGATCGCCGCCCTCGGGGCCGAGCAGCTCGGGGATGCCATCGATGGTCTGCGCGAGCGAGGCGAGCGCCGCGAGATGCTCGGGCGCCGTGGCATCCGCCTCGATCGTCGAAGTCGTCGACGCGTCGGTCGCCGCCGCGTTCTCGGCGCCCGGTTCGCCCGCATCGTCGAGCGGGGTGACCGAGGAGGCGACCGGCGCGGCGACGAGGGGACCGCCGACGATCGTCGGCATCGCGCCCCACGGGAAGTCGGGGTGGAGGCGCGCGACCTCTTCGGCGGGCAGCGCGGAGGCCAGGAGAGCCCGGTCGATCTCGTCGCCGAGGTTCGAGCGGAGATCCCAGGCCATGGCCTTGAGCCAGGCGATCGAGTCGACCGGGGTCCACGGCTCGGGGGAGTAGGCGCCGTTCTGGAGGCCGAGCACCGCGTACTCGAGCGAGAGATCGGCGCCGCTGCGTTCGCCCAGATAGGCGTTCACCCCCGCGGCATAGGCCTCGTAGTACGCGCGCGACTCCTCGTCGAGCTGTGCGTATTCCTGCTCGGCGATGCCCCGCCAATCCAGGGTCCGGATGAAGCTGTCGGTGCCGACCTGCGATTCGCCGAACATCTCGGCGAGGCGGCCCGCGGTGACGTGGCGGCGGAAGTCCATCTCCCAGAAGCGATCCTGCGCGTGCACGTAGCCCTGCGCGAAGAAGAGGTCGCGGCTCGTCTCGGCGACGAGCTGGGGGATGCCGGCGTCGTCGCGGTACACCGTGACGCTCGTGGTGAGCCCGGGCACATCGATGCGGCCGCTCGTCGTCGGGAACGAGCGCTGCACCGTCCACCAGCCGAGGCCGGCACCCGCGACGCCGAGCACCAGCACGGTGACCAGCAGGCCGATGAGGAAGCTCAGGCCGCGATGGCGGCGGGTTCTCGGGGCGTCGGTACCCACGTCACTCCTTCGTGATGCGCGCGACGAGACCGCCGCACGGCGGTCTCGGAAGCACCACTGTACTCCGTGCGAATGGGTCGCATGACCCACCCGGAGGACCACCGCTGGTCGAGGAGCGCCGACGGAGTCGACGCGTCTCGAAACCTGCGTACCGGGCGCGCCCTATGCGTGCAGCGCCGAGTTGAGCACGATGCCGTGCCCGTCGCGCGCGAGCCATCCTTGTTCCATGTCGAGGCTCGCGCTAGTGTATGCGAAAGCGTTGCGAACGACCTTCGGGGGGAAGTCCTTGCAACGATGGTCTTGGTCTCCGGCTCGGTCCTGCGCTGGGCAACAACTCGATCAACTGTGTCTACGGAACCGGTGGAACGGGGCAGATCAAAGGCTATTCCTGGAGGAACACCGATCTCTCTGGCGGGGCGCAGACCTACAAGACCAGCGATTGCCACATTGTTGAAGTTGGTGTTCGTGCCCGCTTTATGGCATACCCCGGCGGACCGACGTATTGGACCGGCTGGGTGTATGGGGCGAGTTCTGCGGTGAAGTACCAATCCGGTACGACGAGCGGTGAACATCACGGTGCCGTGCACCCGACGTTCACGAGTTGACGGGGAGAGGCTGATGAACACTCGAAAAGCCGGCGCGATCGTTGTGGCGTTCGCCGTCCTCGGCACGTTGACCGGATGTGCGATGGCGGATGCGACCGCCGACAGCGCGGAGATCACCAGGAGCGACTTGCCCAAGATCCTGATCTCGGACGAGCAGTCGAGCGCGATGGGCGACGGCGAGGTTTCCCGTTCGGAGTACGACGCCGGCTTCGCCCGGTTTGCCGAGTGCATGGAGCAGGCGGGCGCCGAGGTCATCGTCTCCGAGTCGGATGGCGACGTCATCGACTACGCCGTGGCCGACGCCGACGCCATCCGATCCGGCGACGATCAGCGCTGCTACGAACGAGAGTTCGCTCAGATCGATGTCGCCTGGCAGCTTGCGCACGAAGACACCTCTGAAACGAACAGGCTCTACCAAGCGTGTCTCGAGGAGCACGGTATCGCACCAGCCGCTGATGCGGCCACAGTCTGGCAGCAACTCCTCGAAGCCAAGATCGACCCCGAGGCGTGCGTGCAGTGATTACGCGGCGATGATCCTCGCGTGTCGTTGAAGCGCAACCGCGTTCCGGGCGCCCTCGCCTCTACGCGTGCAGCGCCGAGTTGAGCACGATGCCGTGCCCGTCGCGCGCGAGCACCTCGACGCGACCGCTCAGCGAGTTGCGGCGGAACAGCAGGCCCGGCTGCCCCGACAGCTCGACCGCTTTCACGGTGCGCTCCTCGCCGCCGTGACCGACGATCACGACCTTCGTGCCCGCGGTGACGTAGAGGCCCGCCTCGACGACCGAGTCGTCGCCGATCGAGATGCCGATGCCCGAGTTCGCGCCGAGCAGCGCCCGCTCGCCGATCTCGACGCGCTGGGTGCCGCCGCCCGACAGGGTGCCCATGATCGACGCGCCGCCGCCGATGTCGCTGCCGTCGCCGACGACGACGCCCTGCGAGATGCGACCCTCGACCATCGAGGTGCCGAGCGTGCCGGCGTTGAAGTTCACGAAGCCCTCGTGCATGACCGTCGTGCCGGGGGCGAGGTGCGCGCCGAGGCGCACGCGCGAGGCATCCGCGATGCGCACCCGCTCGGGAGTGACGTAGTCGAGCAGGCGCGGGAACTTGTCGAGCCCCGTCGCGTGGATGCCCGCGCGCTGCAGCGCCGGCCGCAGCCGGTCGAAGTCGGCGGGCTGCACCGGGCCGGCGTTCGTCCAGACGACGGCGGGCAGGTGGCCGAAGACACCGTCGAGATTCACCGTGTTGGGCGCCGCGAGGAGGTGCGAGAGCAGATGGAGGCGGAGGTAGGCGTCGGCCGTGCCCGCGGGAGCCGCATCGAGGTCGATCGTGAGCTCGAGCTGCTCGATGCGCACGTTGCGGCGGGAGTCGTCGCCCGCGAGGGCGGCGTGCTCGGGGGCGAGGGGGGATGCCTCGGAGCCGAGTCGTGGCGTCGGGAACCACGCGTCGAGCACCGTGCCGTCACCGGCGATGGTCGTGAGCCCGGCGGCGGAGGCGGTGCGGGCAGCGGGGGAGGAGGTGTCGTTCGCGGGCATGCTTCAAGGGTAGCGAGGCGGGGTGTGCGTGTGACGTGGTTCGACGTCGGTGCTCACACGCCGGTGTGCGAGCCGGCGAGGAGCGTGCGGGCGACCTCGTCGAGGCGCTCGGGGACGAGCGCGTAGTACGCCCAGGTGCCGCGCTTGCTTCGGCTGAGGAAGCCCGCTTCGGTGAGGATCTTGAGGTGGTGCGAGACGGTCGGCTGGCTGAGGGCGACGGGCTCGGTGAGGTCGCAGACGCAGGCCTCCTGCCCCTCGGAGGCGGCGACGATCGACAGCAGTCGGAGCCGGGTGGGGTCGGCGAGGGCCTTCATGGTGTGGGCGAGTCGTTCGGCGTCGACGGTGCTGAGCGGCTCGTGAACGAGCGGTGCACAGCACACGCCGGCAGAGACATCCGTGACTTCGAGCGTCGTGACCATGCATCGATACTACTCGATATTGACAACCATCGATGTTTGATTCCATACTGACGACATCGAAGTTCATCGATATCGCTCGATATTCAGGAGGATGCAGTGACGCTGATCGAACTGACCGCCCGGCCCGCGACCGACGATCATCATCTGTCGACCCTGCCGGTGGTGATCGTGGGCGCCGGTCCGATCGGGCTCGCCGCGGCCGCGAACCTCGCCCTGCGCGGCATCGACTTCGTCGTGCTCGAGGCCGGCGACGGCATCGCCGACAGCGTGCGGGCCTGGGGGCACACCCGGCTCTTCTCGCCGTGGAAGCACCTCGTCGACCCGGCGTCGAGGCGGTTGCTCGAGGCGCAGGGCTGGGAGCTGCCCGACCCCGAGCGTGCGCCGGCGGGCCGCGAGCTCGTCGACGCCTATCTCGCGCCGCTCAGCCGACTCGAGCCGATCGCCTCGCGAATCCGTACCGGCGCCGAGGTGCTCGCGGTCAGCCGCGAAGGCATGGACCGCACCCGCACGTCCAAGCGGTCGACCACTCCCTTCCTCGTGCGCCTGCGCACCGCGGCCGGCGTCGAAGAACTGACCGCCCGCGCGGTGATCGACGCCTCGGGCACGTATCGCACGCCGAACTCCCTGGGCTCGAGCGGGCTGGCTCTGCTCGGGCTCGACGAGATCGCGGACCTCGTGCAGCCCGCCCTGCCCGACGTGCTCGGGCGCGATCGCGACACCTTCGCCGGACGACACACGACGGTCGTCGGCGCCGGCCACTCTGCGGCGAACACGCTGCTCGGGCTCGTGCAGCTCGCGCGGGAGGTGCCGGGCACCCGGGTCACCTGGCTGATCCGCAACGCCCAGGCCGTCCGAGTGTCGTCATCGGCTGACGACGGGCTCGCCGACCGCGCGAAACTCGGGGGCCGCGTCGACGCCGCAGTCCGCCGCGGCGACGTCGAGCTCGTCGACGGATTCGAGATCCTCCGCGCCCGCCGCGCCGGCGACGGCGTCGAGCTGGTCGGACAGCGTTCCGGCGAGTTGGCGGTGCACCCGAGCGACCTCGTCGTGAACGCGACGGGCTTCCGACCCGACCTCGACCCGCTGCGCGAGATCCGACTCGACCTCGACGAGATCGTCGAGGCGCCGAAGCGGCTCGCACCGCTCATCGATCCGAACGTGCACTCGTGCGGCACGGTCGAACCGCACGGCTTCGCCGAACTCACGCACCCCGAGCACGGCTTCTTCATCGTCGGAATGAAGTCGTACGGCCGTGCGCCGACCTTCCTGCTCGCCACGGGGTACGAGCAGGTGCGCTCGGTCACCGCCTGGATCGCCGGAGATCTCGCGGCCGCCACGAACGTCGAACTCGTGCTGCCCGCGACGGGGGTGTGCTCGACCGATCTCGGCGGCGCCTCGAGCTGCTGCTCCTCGAGTTCGGGCTGCTGAAGCTCTCGGCGGCGCCGTGAAGCCGGTGCTCGCCGGTCAGGCGCCCGAGCGCTCGGGGAGCAACTCGGCGAGGAGGGCCTCGACGCGGCCGCGGATCTCGTCGCGGATCGGGCGCACGGCCTCGATGCCCTGCCCGGCGGGGTCGTCGAGCTGCCAGTCCTCGTAGCGCTTTCCCGGGAAGATCGGGCAGGCGTCGCCGCAGCCCATCGTGATGACCACGTCGGAGTCGCGGACCGCGTCGGTCGTGAGCACCTTCGGCACATTGTGCGTGATGTCGATGCCCTGCTCGGCCATCGCCTCGACCGCGACCGGGTTGATCAGCTCCTTCGGCTCCGAGCCGGCCGAGCGCACCTCGACCCGGTCGCCGCCGAGCTCGCGCAGGAATCCCGCAGCCATCTGCGAGCGGCCGGCGTTGTGCACGCAGACGAACAGCACGGTGGGCTTCTCGGGCATCGGCGGGGCTCCTCGGGCTCGAAGGACTCTTGAAGAACCTCAGTCTAAGCGGGCCCGCGTCCGCGACGCCGGGCCGGACGGCCTCCCACGCGAATAGACTCGGGGGATGCCTGCCGACGCTCCGCTCTCGCTCGATCTCACCGCCGACTCGGTCGCCATCACGCAGGCGATCTGCGACATCCCGAGCGAATCCGGCGACGAACGGCTCCTGGCCGACCTCGTCGAGCGCGCGCTCGCCGGGGCATCCCATCTCGAGGTCATCCGCGACGGCGACACGATCGTCGCCCGCACGAACCTCGGCCGCGAGCGGCGGGTCGTGATCGCGGGGCACCTCGACACGGTGCCGATCAACGGCAACGTGCCGACCCGCGTCGAGACGATCGACGGCGCCGAGTACCTGTGGGGGCGCGGCACGGTCGACATGAAGGCCGGTGTCGCCGTGCAGCTGAAGCTCGCGGCGGAGCTCACCGATCCAATCGTCGACCTCACCTGGATGTGGTACGACCACGAAGAGGTCGCCGCCTCCCTCAACGGGCTCGGCCGGCTCGCGCGCAATCGGCCTGAGCTCTTCACGGGCGACTTCGCCATCCTCGGCGAACCCTCGAACGGGCAGGTCGAGGGCGGGTGCAACGGCACCCTCCGCGCCGAGGTGCGCACGAGGGGCCTGCGCGCGCACTCGGCACGCAGCTGGGTCGGCGACAACGCCATCCACAAGCTCGCGCCCGCGCTCACCCGTCTCGCCGAGTACGAGGCCGAGACCGTCGAGGTCGACGGGCTCGCCTACCGCGAGGGGCTCAACGCGGTGCTCGTGCGCGGCGGCATCGCGGGCAACGTCATCCCCGACGAGGCGGTGCTCACCGTGAACTACCGCTTCGCGCCGAGCCGCAGCGTCGCCGAGGCATCCGCCCATGTTCGCAAGGTCTTCGACGGCTTCGATGTCGAGATCGTCGACAGCGCCGAAGGTGCGCGACCCGGGCTCGACGCACCGCTCGCGCAGCAGTTCGTCGCGGCGGTCGGTGCCGAGGCCCGACCCAAGTACGGCTGGACCGATGTCGCCCGCTTCAGCGCCCTCGGGATCCCCGCCGTGAACTTCGGTCCCGGCGACCCGCTGAAGGCGCACGCCGACGACGAGCGCGTCGCGACGCAGCAGATCGTCGAGAGCGAGCGGGCGCTGCGCGCCTGGCTCTCCGGGGCGTGAATGTCGGACCGGGTTGCCAAGGGCGCGTGAACCGCGCGTATTTCATGACTGATATACTCGGTCGCATGGTGCGGTTCGATCCGGCCGAGGCGCCGTCGCTGATCTCGGCAGCCCGCAGAGACGCCGGGCTCACCCAGGCGACCCTCGCAGCACGAGCCGGCATCTCCCAGCCGAACCTCGCAGCGATCGAGCGCGGGAGCCGCGCGCCTTCTGCGAAGATGCTCGCACGCATTCTCGAGGTCGCCGACTACCGTCCGTCGATCGCGCTCGAACTGCATCGCGATCGCATCCGCGCCGCCGCCGCGGCCCGGCAGATCAGCGGCTTGCGCGTCTTCGGATCGATGCTGCGCGGGGAAGATCGCTTCGACAGCGACATCGACCTCTTCGTCGATACGACCACGGGCGCGGGCATGATCCCGCTCGCGGCATTCGCGGCCGAGGTCGAGCGACTCACGGGCTTCCCGGTCGACGTCGTCGACGCCGAAAGCGCGGCCGCGACCGCGCTCGGTGCAGAACTGCTCGCTTCGGCAGTGCCGCTGTGAGCGATGGGGGCGACCGCTTCGTTCCGAGGCCGCGGTCGACCGGCGACGCCCGGGGGTCGACCGATCGGCGTAATCTCGCCGACGAGCTCGCCCGTGTCGAGCGGCGGCTCGCCGAACGGGTGATCGGGACTCCGCGCACGGAATTCTCCGACGGGGCGGCGTCGTACGACGCCGCATCGATGGTCGTCGTCCGCCTCTTCGGTCTGCTCGAGCGACCGGACGCCTCGGGGTTGCGCGAGCGCCTGACGCCCGATGAGTTCGCCGCGCTTCGGACCATTCGGAACATCGTCGCGCACGGCGGGTACGCGACGATGAACGACGAGGTCTTCTGGCTCACGGCGACACGAGACCTGCCCGATATCGTCGCTCGGCTGCGAACCGCATGAGCTCGTCGACGGCGCTTCGCGTGCGATGGCGCCTCACCCCGTGGTGGGCGAAGGTCGCCGCCGTGTACCTCGCCGCGCGTGCGCTGACCACCGTCATGGTGCTCGACGTCGCCGCGCGTCAGGGCCCGAACGCCTGGACGGGCGCCCAGCCGGGGTATTTCGACTTCGCGAACATCTGGGACGCCCGCTGGTACCAGATCATCTGGATCGCCGGGTACCCGTCCGAACTCCCCGTCGGCGAATCCGGCCACATCGGCGAGAACGCGTGGGCGTTCCTGCCGCTCTTCCCGCAGCTCACGGGCGCCGTCACCTGGCTCGGGCTGCCCTGGAATGCGGCATCCGTCACCATCGCCGTGCTGGCGGGCCTCGGCGCCGCGCTGGTGTTCCACCGCCTGATGTCGCGCTTCCTCGAGCCCGACCGCGCACTGTTCGCCGTGGTGCTCTTCGCGATCGCACCGGTCTCCCCGATCATGCAGTTCGGCTACGCCGAATCCCTCGGGTTCCTGTGGGTCGCGCTCGCGCTGCTCCTCCTCGTCGATCGGCGCTACGGATGGCTCGTGCCCGTCGTCGTGGCGTGGTCGTTCACGCGTCCCGGGGCGCTCGCCTTCGCGCTCACGCTCGCGCTGCACTTCATCTGGCGGTGGTGGCATCGCGCCCGCGACCCGTTCCCGGTGCGCGAGCAGCTCCTCGTCATCGCCGTCGGGCTCTTCACCGCCGCGGTCGGCTTCGCCTGGCCCCTCGTCGTGTGGGCGGTCACGGGCGTGCCCGACGGCTACACCGCGACCGAACTCGCGTGGCGGGCCGGGTACCTCGGCCACAAGGAGCTCGTGCCGTTCACCGCCTGGTTCCAGGGTGGCGTGTGGTGGGCGAACTGGGTGGGGCTGCCCGCGTGGTTCGGCATCGGCGCGGTCGTCGTGCTCGTCGCGACCCTCGCGGCCGTTCTGTTCCTCCCGGCGGTCCGGCGCCTCGGCGTCGACATCAGGTTCTGGCTCGCCAGCTATGCGCTGTACCTGCTCGCCGTGTTCTTCCCGCAGTCGTCGACCTTCCGCATCGTCTCGCCGATGTTCCCGATCGTGGGGGCGCTCGCCGTGCCGCGCGCCCGGTGGTACCGCTGGTCGGTCGTGGTGCTCTTCGTGGCGCTGCAGTACGCGTGGATCGCCCTCGTGTGGCGCATCGACACCTATGACTGGACGCCGCCCTGATCGGCGAAATACCCCGTCCGGTTATCCACATTCTCGGGGTGATTTCCCAGCACCGCCGCAGATGGCCGATAATGGAATCTCAGCCACGAAAGGGGAGCTCAATGGCGGCCATGAAGCCACGCACCGGAGACGGGCCTATGGAGGCTGTGAAGGAGGGTCGACTCATCATCGTGCGCGTGCCGCTCGAAGGTGGCGGTCGTCTCGTCGTCTCGGTGAACGACGCTGAGGCCAAGGAGCTCTACGACGTCCTCGCCGGCGTCGTGAACCCTGCCTGAGTCACACGCACCACGACTGCGAGCCCCGAGGACGTTCTCGGGGCTCGAGTCGTTAACGGACGCGTGCTGTTTCTCAGGAGCGCCGTGCTGTTGCTCAGGAGTCGAGTACTCGGGGCGCGGCGCCGAACACCGGAATTCCGGGCGTGGGGGTAGCCCGCGACATCCGCGCCTCCTGAGAAACCCCGGTGTGTTCCTGAGAAACTGGCGGACCCCGGCGTCAGGCCCCGAGCTTGACGATCTGCAACAGGCCCTCGCCCGCGGGCGAGATCGCCGTCGCCACCGCCGTCGAGGGGGCGAGTTCGGCGATGAGGGTGCGGAACGCGCTCGCCGCCTCGTCGCGCTTGGCGGGGTCGGCGACGCGACCCTTCCACAGCGCCCGGGCCACGAGCACACTGCCGCCGGGCTTCGCGAGGCGCAGGCCGTGCTCGGCGTACTCGATGACCGACGGGGCATCCGCGTCGATGAAGACGACGTCGTAGGAGCTCTCGTTCATTCGCGGGAGCACCTCGCCCGCGCGCCCGGCGATGAGTCGCACGCGGGCCGCCGTGATACCTGCGTCGGCGAAGTGCTGGCGGGCGTGCTGCTGGTACTCGTTCTCGGTGTCGATCGAGGTCAGCATCGCGTGCCGGGCCGCCTGAAGCATCCAGAGGCCCGAGACGCCGACGCCCGTGCCGACCTCGATGATCGAACTCGCCCGCGACGCGGCCGCGACGACGGCCAGCTGCGCACCGACCGCCGGGGAGACCGGATCGACGCCGAGCTCGAGGGACTGCTGACGCGCCTTGACGATCGGTTCGGACTCGACGACCGACTCGTCGGCGTACTTCCAGTTCAGGTCGTGATCAGACACGTTGCGGCTCCCTGGTGGCTCTCTCAACACCCCAGCCTACGGGCCGCGGCGCGTGGCGTTCGCATGCCTCGCCGCCGACTATCCTGTAGGCATGTTCGGTCTGACGTTCGAGAAGCTCCTCATCATCGGGGTGATCGCCGTCTTCCTCCTGGGCCCAGAACGGCTGCCGCACTACGCCGCGCAGCTCGGGCGACTCGTGCGATCGCTCCGCGACATGGCGAGCGGCGCGAAAGACCGCATGCGCGAAGAGATGGGCCCCGACTTCGACGACGTCGACTGGAAGAAGCTCGACCCGCGCCAGTACGACCCGCGTCGCATCATCCGCGAGGCGCTGACCGACGTCGATCCCTTCGCCGAAGAGGCCGCCGCCGCGCCGGTTGTCGCGCGTGCCGGCGTCAACGAGAACTCGGCCTACCTGCAGCGCAAGCGCAAGCGCGAGTCGCTCGGCGCCGACGAGCCCGCGCCCTTCGACTCCGAAGCCACCTGAGCGGCGCGGCGTCGGCCCGCGCACAAGGGGGCGAAGGGATGCCTCGCGCCCGCGTCAGGCGCGGCGGACGGCCTTCAGCGCCCGCGCGAGCAGCAGCAGCAGCGGCGCCTGGGCCTCGTACTCGTCGGAGGTGCGCGGCAGTTGCAGCAGGCCCGTCGACCGCGAGATCGTCACCGGCTCGACGAAGCGCAGCAGACCCGCCTCGCCGTTGCGACGCCCGACACCCGACTGCTTGACCCCGCCCATCGGAGCGGCGACCGAGGCGAACGCACCGCGGTAGCCCTCGTTGATGTTGACGCTGCCGGCCGCGAGCGAATCGGCGACGCGCTGCCCGCGACGGGGCGAGCCGGTGAACACGGCGGCGTTCAGCCCGTAGTGGCTCGCGTTCGCGGCGAAGACGGCTTCGTCGTCGCTCGAGACGAGGTAGAGCGAGGCGATCGCCCCGAAGGTCTCCTCGGCGTAGAGGTCCATCTCGGGGGTGACGCCCGTGAGGATCGTCGGCTCGAACACCCACGGCCCGAGGTCGGGGCGTGCCTTGCCGCCGACGAGCACCGTCGCACCCTTCGCCACGGCGTCGGCGAGATGCGCCTCGACGCGTGCGAGCTGGGCGGCGCTCGCGAGCGAACCGAAGTCGGCGCCGAAGCCGAGCGAGGTGCCGAGCTTCGCGCCGCGCAGGCGCTCGATGAGCGCCCGCTGGAACTCGCCGGCGATCTTCTGGTCGACGTAGATGCGCTCGATCGAGACGCACAGCTGGCCCATCGCCGAGAAGCAGGCGTGGGCGGCGTTCGCCGCCGCTTCGGCGGGGTCGGCGTCGTCGAGCACGAGCAGCGGGTTCTTGCCGCCGAGCTCGAGCGAGGCGCCGACGAGACGGCGCCCCGCCTTCTCGGCGATCCTGCGGCCGGTCGCGGTCGAGCCGGTGAAGCAGATGTAGTCGGCCTCGTCGGTGAGCGCCTCGCCGACGTCTGCCACGTCGCCGGCGACGACGGCCCACAGCGACTCGGGGACGCCGGCGTCGATGAAGGCGCGACGCAGCGCGAGGATCGACAGCGCACCCTGGTCGTCGGCCTTCTGCACGACGGCGCAGCCGGCTGCGAGTGCGGGCACCACGTCCATCGCGGCGAGGCTCAGCGCGTAGTTCCACGGGGTGATGACACCCGCGACGCCCTTGGGTGCGAAGCGCACCCGGGTGGTCGCGACGGTCGGGATCCCGGAGCGGACGGCGCGGCCGCGCAGCACCCCGCGGGCCGCGATGGCGTTGTAGCGGGTCACCGAGACGGCCTGGAAGATCTCCTCGATGCCCTGTCCGCGGGTCTTGCCGCTCTCGAGCTGGATGAGGTCGAGCAGCTCTTCGCGGCGCTCGAGGATGAGGTCGTGCGCGGCGAGCAGGATGCGGCGGCGGGCGGCGAAGCCGGCCCGAGCCCAGGAGAGCTGCGCGAGGCGAGCCCTCGCGATCGCGTCGCGAACATCGGCGGCGTTCGAACGGGGCAGTTCGTGCAGCGTCTCACCGGTCGAAGGGGTCGGCACGGCGATGGTCTCGGAGCCCGACGCGACGACGTCGTCGCTCAGGCTGCGGAGGAGGTCGGCGGGGGCGGTCTGGGCGCGCATGCGCACAGTCTAGGACAGTTGACCCAGTCGCTCGCCGAGTGAGTACACTGCCTCCATGACCGCAGCGGAGCGCCCCCTGTCCCGCGGCGTCGTGGCCCGCTACGCGATCGGATCGCTCGGCACCGGTGGCTTCGCGACGCTGCCCGGACTCGTCCTCGTGTACTACCTGACCGACACGCTCGGCGTCAGCGCGCTCATCGCCGGTCTCGTGGTCACCGCGGCCAAGGTGTGGGACGTCGTGATCGACCCATGGATCGGCGCCCGCAGCGACCGGGTGCTCGCCGGCCGCGGCACCCGCCGCACGGGGATGCTCGTCGGCGCGCTCGCCCTGCCCGTCGGTTTCGCGCTCACCTTCGCCGTGCCGCCGGGCGTCTCACCCGCGGCATCCGGCGTCTGGGTCTTCATCGCGTTCCTCGCCACGGCGACCGCCTTCAGCCTCTTCCAGGTGCCGTACATCGCCCTGCCCGCCGAACTCACCCCCGATTACGACGAGCGCACGCGGCTGTTGACCTGGCGCGTCGTGGTGCTCACCCTCGCGATCCTGCTGTTCGGCGCCGGCGGCCCCGAGATCCGTCGCGCGTTCGACGACGAGGTCACGGGCTACCTCGTGATGGCGATCGTCGCGGGCGTCGTCATCGGCGTCGGCATGCTGATCGCCGCGGGCACGGCGAAGCGGTCGGATGCCACGGGCCTCCGTCGCACCGACGAACTCCCGGCGGCCGGCCGGCCGCCCGCGGAGCCGGCCGCAGACGGCTACCGCGAGGGCTTCCGGGCGCTGCGCCGCAGCCTGCCGTTCCGGGTGCTGCTCACGGTCTTCGTGCTGCAGGGCCTCGCGACGGGCCTCATGCTCGCCGGGGCGCAGTTCGTCGCGACGTGGGTGCTCGAGTCGGAGGCGGCCGTGACCCTGCTGTTCGTCGCGCTGATCGCGCCCGCACTGCTCGTCGCCCCGGCGTGGGGCGTGCTCGCTCGCAGGATCGGAAAGGAACGCGCGTTCCGCATCGCGAGCCTCGTGTTCGCGGCGGCCACGCTCTGCATGGTGCTCCTCGTCTGGCTGCCGGGGTCGTGGGTGTACCTGCCCGTCGCGGTCGCCGGCGCGGCCTACGCGGGCATGCAGTCGCTGCCGATGGCGATGCTGCCAGATGTCATCTCGCACGACGCGCGCATGACGGGCCGCGAGCGCGCCGGCAGCTTCGGCGGAGTGTGGACGGCGGGGGAGACGGCCGGCATGGCGCTCGGCGCGACCCTGCTCACCCTCATGCTCGCCGCGACCGGGTACCTCGAGTCGACCGGCGCCGAGACCGTGATGCAGGCGCCCGCTGCGATCGCGGGGATCGCGCTCTCGTTCAGCCTCGTGCCGGCCCTGCTCGTCGTCGCGAGCGTCGTGGTGCTGCGCCGCTACCCGTTGCGGCGGGGCGATGTCAACGTCGACCCGCCGAGCAGCACCGAACCGCAGCATGAGGCGTCACCGTACGGCCCGACCGCCCCGAGGGCGCCGAGCACCCCCGACACGACCGATGGGAGCACCCGATGAGCGGGTTCCGCCGCGAGGCATCCGACATTCTCGACGAACTCGACGCGCTGCGCTCGGCCGATGCGCCGACGCACGGCGGGCGCGTCCTCTCGTACGTCTACGACTCGGGGCTCGCCGCGCTCGACGAACTCGCCGCCGAGGCGGCCCGCCGCGTTCAACCGGTCAACGGGCTCGACCCGACGACGTTCGTCTCGGTCGCCGCGATGGAACGGAGCGTGGTCGGCTTCGCCCGCCGGGTGCTCGGCGGTGACGGCGGCGAGGCGGAAGCCGGTCGCGGCGAAGCCGAGGTCGTCGTCGGCTCGGTCACCTCCGGCGGCACCGAGAGCTGCCTGCTCGCGGTGAAGTCGGCCAGGGACACCTGGCGCGCGGCCCGGCTCGGATCGCCGCGCGTGCCGCGCCTGGTGGCCCCGGTGACGGTGCACGCGGCGTTCCGCAAGGCGGCGCACTACTTCGGCCTCGAACTCGACCTCGTGTCGGTCGACCCGGCGACGGGCACGCTCACGCCCGCGGCGATCGAGGAGCGGCTCGGTGACGACGTCGCCCTCGTGGTGCTCAGCGCGCCCTCGTACCCGTTCGCGAGCCTCGATCCCGTCGCCGATGTCGCGGCGATCACCGCAGCGCGCGGCATCGCTCTGCACGTCGACGCCTGCATCGGCGGGTTCGCGCTCGCGTTCTGGCCCGAGCCTCTGCCCGCCTGGAACCTCTCCGTGCCCGGCGTGACGAGCGTCTCGGCCGATCTGCACAAGTACGGGTATGCGCCGAAGGGCGCGTCGGTCCTGCTGACCCGCGGACGCGATCGGCAGCGCCACCAGTACTTCGCCACGACCGGATGGCCCGGGTACCCCGTCGTGAATCCGACGATGACCGGCTCGAAGCCGGCGGGCCCGCTCGCTGCGGCCTGGGCGATCATCGAAGCCCTCGGCGAGCCGGGCTTCACCGAGCTCACCGCGCAGGCGGCGCGCGCGACCGCGGCGCTGCGCGCCACGATCGACGGAATCGAGGGGCTGCGGGTCGTCGGTTCGCCCACCGGCCCGCTGCTCGCGGTCGCCACCGACGAGGACGCGCCGGCCACCTCGCGCGTCGACCCCCACCACTGGGCGGATGCCGCACGCTCGGCCGGCTGGCAGCTGCAACTTCAGCCCGGGCTCGGCCAAGCCGACGGCACTCGGCTGCCGCACACGACGCACCTCACCGTGACGCCCGTCACCGAACGGGTGCTGCCCGAACTCGTCGCGGCGCTCGTGAGCGCCGCCGACGAAGTCAGAGGCATCCCGCAGATCGACGGCGGCGCCGCGCTCGCCGGCCTCGTCGAGGCGCTGCCGGGCTTCGTCGGCGACGACGGCGGGCTGTCCGCGCTCGCAGGGGACGAGGTGCTCGCCGGGCTCGCGGCCGGCCTCGATTCCGACGGCGCCGCCGCGATCCTGGGTGCCGCCGGACTCCTCGGCGGCGAGGGCGCGCTGCCCGACCGGCTCGCACCGGTGCTCGCGCTCGTCGAGGCGCTGCCCGGGCCGCTCACCGAGCGCCTGCTCGTCGAACTGCTCGCCCGCGTCGTCGAGCCGCCGGCTGCCGTCGGGCGCTGATCCTCCCGGCCGGACCGAGATTCCGTTCGAGCTCTGCCAGTTGCGCCTCATCGGTGGGGTGGAGTCGGCTTGTCGTCTTGTCGTCTTGTCGTCTTGTCGTCTTGTCGGCGGTGCAGTGTTGGGGCTGTGTCGTCTTGTGGGTGCTGTGCCAGTTCCGCCTCATCGGTGGGGCGGCTCGCGTGGGTCGGTGGTGGGTGGATGGACCCGATGGAGAAGGATCAGGCAGAAAGTCCGGGCTGCGTCCGGTGCAGCGGGCCCGACTCGGTTCCTTCGATGAGGGGGAACTGACTTTGCGAATTCCGGAGCTTTCGCCCAGCGATGGCGAGCGGGGCCCGAGTGAGCGCGCTTGGTCGACATCCTCGCACCGGCCCGGCCGGCGGCCGAGGGTCTACTCCGTCCCGTTCCGTCGATGAGGGGGAACTGACAGAGCGAATTCCGGAACCCTCGCCGAGAAATGGCGAACGGGCGTCGAGTGCGCGTGCCTGGTCGGCGCCACTGCCTCGTGCACCGGCCCGGCCGCGTGCCACGTGCACCGCTCTGCGGCAGCAGCACGTGGCATCCGACTCATCGGACCGAGACGTCGAGTCGGCGCCCCGCGAGTGAACGGGGCATCGCCGAGAGCTGCGCGGCCACCTGCTCGATCGCACGCGCCGCCGGATCGTCGGGCGAGGCGACGACGACCGGGACGCCCATGTCGCCGCCCTGACGCAGCGCCATGCTGAGGGGCACGCTCGCGAGCAGCGGCACCGGCTCGCCCCCGCCGGCGCCCGCCGAGAGCCGCTCGGCGACGAGGGCGCCGCCGCCCGAACCGAAGAGCTCGAGCAGGGTGCCGTCCGGCTGCACGAGCGCGGCCATGTTCTCGACGACGCCGACGATGCGCTGACCCGTCTGCCGGGCGACGACGCCCGACCGCTCGGCGACATCGGCCGCAGCCGCCTGTGGGGTCGTGACGACGACGACCTCGGCGTTCGGCAGCAACTGCCCGAGCGAGATCGCGACGTCGCCCGTGCCGGGCGGCAGGTCGACGAGCAGCACGTCGAGGTCACCGAAGTACACGTCGGTGAGGAACTGCGAGAGCGTGCGGTGCAGCATCGGCCCGCGCCACGCCACCGCCGTCGACGAGGCGCGCCCGCCGGGGGCCGCGGGCTCGACGAACATGCCGATCGAGATCACCTTCACGCCGTGCGCCACGGGCGGCAGGATCATCTCGTCGACCCGCGTCGGGCGGGCGGCGAGGCCGTCGTCGTCGACGAGCCCCAGGAGCCCGGGAATCGAGAAGCCGTGCACATCGGCGTCGACGAGACCGACCGCGAGGCCGCGGGCGGCGAGCGCCACGGCGAGGTTCGCCGTGACGGTCGACTTGCCGACGCCGCCCTTGCCGCTCGTCACGGCGATCACGCGTGTCAGCGAGCCGGGGCCGAACGGGTTGGTGCGCGCCGCCCGGCCGCCACGCAGTCGCTCGGTGAGCGCGGCGCGCTGCTCGGGGGTCATCACCGAGAGCTCGACCGCGGCGTTGCCCGCCCCGGCGACCGACTCGGCGGCCTGCCGCACGTCGCGTTCGATCCGGTCGGAAGCGGGGCATCCGACGATCGTCAGCCTGATGCCCACCTCGACGAGGCCGTTCTCACGCTCGACGACGCGATCGACCATGTCGAGCTCGGTGATGGGCTTGCGGATCTCGGGGTCGATGACCGATTCGAGGGCGCGCAGCACAGCCTGCTCGAGCGGCGAGGCCGTCGAGGCGGGGGAAACGGGCGCGTCGGGCGTGCCGGTCTCATCCGGCATGCTCGGTCTCCTCTTCGTCGCGGCGGTCGAGCTCCTCGAGGATCGCGCGCAGCTCGGCGCGAATGAACTCCTTCGACGCCAGGTCTTTCACCGCGAGGCGCAGGGCGACGACCTCGCGGGCGAGGTACTCGGTGTCGGCGAGGTTGCGCTCGGCGCGCTGGCGGTCCTGCTCGATCTGCACCCGGTCGCGGTCGTCCTGCCGGTTCTGCGCGAGCAGGATGAGCGGCGCGGCGTACGACGCCTGCAACGAGAGCATGAGGGTGAGCGCGGTGAACCCGATTGCGATGTCGTCGAAGCGCCAGGCCGACGGCGCGAACGTGTTCCACGCCATCCAGCCGATGGCGAACACCGACAGGCCGACGAGGAACCCCGGCGTGCCCATGCCGCGCGCCACCCACTCGGTGAAGCGGCCGAAGCGATCGTTGTCGGCAGAGCCGCCACGGAAGGGGGCGGTGCGGCGGATGCCCTTCGGCGTGTCGAATCGACGGTCTTCCGACTCAGTGCGTGCCATCTGCTCCCCTCCTTCCGTACGGGATCGGGATGCTTCCCGTCGTCAGCTGCGCCCGCGTGGTCGTGCGCTTGGCCAGCTCGTCTTCTTCGGGGTGACTTCGCCAGTCGTCGGGCAACAGGTAGTCGAGCACGTCGTCAATCGTCACCACCCCGACGAGTCGGTGTTTCTCGTCGACGACCGGCACCGAGACGAGGTCGTAGCTCGCGAGGATGCGGCTGACCTCGGCGGCCGAGGTGTCGGCCCGCACGGGCTCGAGGCCCTGGTCGATCAGGGTGCCGAGACGCTCGTGGGGCGGGTACCGGAGCATCCGCTGGAAGTGCACGATGCCGAGGAACCGGCCGGTGGGCGGCTCGTACGGCGGCAGCGTCACGCAGACCGCGGCGCCGAGCGCGGGCGGCAGATCGTGGCGGCGGATGAGGGCGAGCCCCTCGGCGACCGTCGCGTCGGCCGACACGATGATCGGCTCGGTGGTCATGAGTCCGCCCGCGGTGTCGGGCCCGTAGGAGAGGAGGAAGCGGACGTCCTCGGCCTCCTCCGGCTCCATGAGCTCGAGGAGGTGCTCGCCGCGCTCCTCGGGAAGCTGGGCGATGAGGTCGGCGGCGTCGTCTGGCTGCATGTGGTCGAGCACGTCGGCGGCACGGTCGTCGCCGAGACCCGCCAGGATGACGACCTGGTCGGCCTCGGGCATCTCTTCGAGGACGTCGGCGAGCCGGTCGTCGGGGAGCTCCTCGGCGACCTCCTGGCGCCGCTGCGCGGGCAGGTCGAGCAGGGTCGACGCGAGGTCGGCCGGCTTCAGCTCGGAGTAGGTCGCGATGAGCTGCTCGGCCGACTGCGCCTCACCGGTCGCGAGCTGCTCGCGCACCTCGCGCCAGGTGACGTACGCCGACTGGCCCTTCGAGAACGGCGAGGCGCCCTTGGGTCGGCGCACGAAGAGCTGGTCGACCTCCCACTCGCCGGGCTCCTGCTCCTCGATCGCGACGTCCTCGATGGTGGCCGTTCCCGAACCGTCGTTGAAGAGCACCTTGCGGCCGAGCATCTCGGCGATGACGCGCACCTCGCCGCCGCGCTGCTCGAAGCGCCGCAGATTGATGAGCCCGGTCGTGATGATCTGGCCGCCGCCGATCGAGGTGACCCGCCCGATCGAGACGAACACGCGGCGCTTGCCGGGAATCTCGACGATGAGGCCGACGACGCGCGGAGGGTCGCTCTTGCGGTACACGACGAGGACGTCGCGCACCTTGCCGACCCGATCGCCGGCGGGGTCGAAGACGGCGCACCCGGCGAGTCGGGCGACGAAGACTCTCGTTGCGCTCACGGTTCCAACTTAGCCCCCGGATGCCTCGTCGCGGGCCTCATCCAGGCCGTCGGGCCGCGGGGCGTGGGAGAATGGCCCGGTGACCAACCAGACGCCGTTCGGCGGCCGTGCCGGCCGCGAGTTCCCGACCCTGCCGAAGGGCGAGACGGTGGCGAGCTTCGAGAGCTACGCCGAGGCGCAGGCCGCGGTCGACCGACTCTCGAAGGCCGAGTTCCCCGTGAAGGAGCTGGCGATCGTCGGCACCGACCTCACGAGCGTCGAGCGCATCACCGGCAAGCTGAGCTGGAGCCGCGCGGCCGGGGCCGGAGCGCTGTCGGGGGCGTGGTTCGGCCTCTTCCTCGGGCTCCTGTTCTTCATCTTCGCCCCGTCGGGCGCCTCACTGGGCATCCTCGGCGCGGCGGTGCTCATCGGTGCCGGGTTCGGCATGATCTTCAGCGTCGTGTCGTACTCGCTCAACCGTCGCCGTCGCGACTTCACCTCGGTCATGCAGGTGCTCGCCACCCGCTACGCCATCATCGCCGAGCCCGCGCACGTGGCGCGGGCCCGCAACGTGCTCGGCACCTCGGGTCAGGTCTTCCCACCTGCACCGGGTCAGACGAACGATGCCGCGGCAACGCCGCCTCCGGCCGTGCCGGCGGTGCCGCCCGCCCCGGCGGAGCCGAGAGCGCAGGGGGCTTCTGCCGATGCCGGAGCCGCCCCGGCCGACGGCGCCGACGGCGAGGCATCCGCCCCCGTCGCCGAAGCGCCGCGCGGGCTCACCTACGGCGAGGCGCAGGACGCCGCCCGCCGCGCCGCCCGGGAGGCACGCGAGGCCGAAGCCGAACAGCGCGCCCGCCGCGCCGCCGAGGCCGGCGACGGCGAGGCGTAGCCCTCCGGCTCGGCCGACTCCCAGAGTCGCGATATATCGTGATGTCATGACACGCCGCGCGAGGGATGAGCCGCGGGCCGCACTCGAACTCGAGATCGATCGTGAGATCGCCGAGGGCGAGCGGGCCGATCGTCCGCTGCGACGGCTCCTCCGAGACATCCGGCACCGCATCGACGGCCGGCCGCTGCTCCGCCGCAGCTACCGGGTGATCGTCGGCATGCTCGGCGGAGCCATCGCGGTCGGCGGACTGCTGCTCGTACCGCTGCCCGGCCCCGGCTGGCTCGTCGTGTTCCTCGGCCTCGCGATCCTCGGCACCGAGTTCGCGTGGGCGAAACGGCTTGCGGCGTTCACGAAGCGCCAGCTCGCCCGCTTCTGGGCGTGGTGGCGGGCTCGCCGCGCCGCGCGTGCGGCGAATTCGGCGGGTTGACTCCGCTCGGCCGCGTGCCGCGAGGAGGACGACCGCCCAGACGAGCCGAGATCAGCCGCGGGCGCCCTGCACCCACGCCTCCACGGCGTCGGCCGTACGCGGAATGCGCACCGAGAGGTTCTCGGCGCCGTCGGCGGTGACGAGGATGTCGTCCTCGATGCGCACGCCGATGCCGCGGAACTCGGCCGGGACCGTGAGGTCGTCGGGCTGGAAGTACAGGCCCGGCTCGATCGTGAAGATCATGCCGGCCTCGATCACGCCGTCCATGTAGAGCTCGCGCCGCGCCTGCGCGCAGTCGTGCACGTCGAGACCGAGGTGGTGGCTCGTGCCGTGCACCATGTAGCGGCGGTGGAACTGGTTGTCTGGCAGGAGCGACTCTTCGGCGGAGACCGGCAGGAAGCCCCACTCGGCGGTCTTGCGTGCGATGACGGCCATCGCCGCGGCGTGCACCTCGCGGAACACGATTCCGGGCTTCACGATCGCGAACGCCGCGTCGGCGGCCTCGAGCACGGCCTCGTAGACCTGGCGCTGCACGGGCGAGAAGGTGCCGTTCACCGGGAAGGTGCGCGTGATGTCGGCCGTGTAGTACGAGTCGAGCTCGACGCCCGCGTCGAGCAGCACGAGATCGCCCGGTACGACGGGGCCGTCGTTGCGGGTCCAGTGCAGGATCGTCGCGTGCGGCCCTGCCGCAGCGATCGAGCCGTAGCCGACGTCGTTGCCGTCGAGCCGGGCCCGGGTCGCGAAGACGCCCTCGATGACGCGTTCGCCGCGCACCTCGGCGGTGATGCGGGGGAGTTCGGCGAGCACCTCGCCGAATCCGCGCTCGGTCGCGTCGATCGCGGCGCGCATCTCGGCGATCTCGTACTCGTCCTTCACGAGTCGCAGCTCGCTCACGACGCGCGCGAGTTCGCCGTCGGGCTCGTGGTCGCCGCCGACCTCGAGCGAGAACGCCGCGTCCTGGGCGTTCTCGCTGAGCACGCGCTCGGCGGCGAAGCGGATGCGGGCGTGGTCGACGCGCTCGGTGATCGCGGCGTCGGCCTCACGCACGACGAGGGTGGCCGTGTCGATCGCGTTGACGACGGCGTCGAAGTCGAGGATGTCACGCGTGGCGACCGCGAGGTCGGCGGCGACGTGCGCGACGGAGGGACGGGGGCCGATCCAGAACTCGCCGATCGCGGGGTTGGCGTAGAACTCCTCGGAGTCGCGGCCCGCTCGCTCGCGGAAGTACACGGTCGCCTCGTGACCGGTGTCTCCATTCGGCTCGAGCACGAGGACCGCACCGGGCTCGGAGTCGGAGCCCCAGCCGGTGAGGTGCGCGAACGCCGAATGCGCCCGGTACGGGTAGTCGGTGTCGTTCGCGCGCTGCTTCATGTCACCCGCGGGGATGACGAGGCGCTGGCCCGGGAACGCGGCGGAGACCTTCGCGCGACGCGCGGCGGCGTTCGCCGCCTGGGGTCGTGCCTGCGGCAGCGTCTCATCGCGATCGGCCCAGCCGCTGCCGATGAAGTTCTTGAAGCCCTCGGAGCCGGGCGTCGTCGACCGATTCGCGTTGCGCCCGGCCTCGTCGCCGTTCGTCGTGGCCGAGGCCGCGGTCTCAGTGGTGGAGGTGTCGCTCGAGTTCGCCATGACTCCATTCTCGCACCGGCGCAGGCGGTCGAGGAGCGAGGCACGAGCGTCTCGAGACCCGGTCGCGGCGGTTTCGAGACGCGTCGCCGCTCCTCAACCCGCTCGAGTCAGCGTCGAGACGATCGGGCGGTGGTCGCTGCCCGCGTCGTCGAGCGTGCCGATCACCTCGAAGCGATCCACCGTCCAGCCGGGCGTCGCGAGCACGTGGTCGATCGGGCTGCCGAGCAGCTCGGGCAGGTCGGTCGGCCAGGTGCCGAGCGCGGCCGAGCCGGCCGCGACCGCGGCATCACGGCACCGGCTGAGGTCACCGCCCTCGACGCCGCGACCGGCGAAGTGATCGACGGTCGCATTGAAATCGCCCGCCATGATCACGTTCTCGCCGGCGCACTGCTCGGCCAGCCAGTCGAGGTCGCTGCGCCAGTTGCGCAGCTCCCAGCGGATCGGCGCGACCGCGTGCACGGCGACGATGCGCGGGCCGTCGCCCGAGACCGGCTCGGCGACGACGCTCGGCAGGGTGTTCGTGTTGCCGGGCGGGCCGGGCGCCTCGGCCGAGACGACCTCGTAGTCGCCGAGCTCGGGGCTGATGAGCAGCGTCGTCGATCGCGCCTTCGCCACGTCGTCGTACGCGAGCGTGTGCACCCACATCGGCGACCCGCCCTCGCGCATCGCGATCGCGACCTCCTCGCCGAGCGGGTCGGTCGTCTCGGGCAGCACGACCACGTCGGCGCCCTCGTCGAGTGCGAGGCCCGCGATGGTCGACGCGTCGGGCACCTCGCCGAGCGTGTTCCACGCCAGCACGGTGACCGAATCGGGCGGCGTCGTGCCCGTGGCATCCGTGCTGCCTGTGCCGCGCACCGCGAGCACCGCGACGTTGCCGCCCGCGAAGAGGGCGAAGACGACGGCCATCGCGGTTGCGAAGCGGCGCGCGCGACGGGGGATGGCGAGCAGCGCGAAGATCACCGCGACGACGGCACCGCAGACCGCACCCACTCCACGGAGCGCGACCACGTGCGCCGCGATCCACTGGTTCTGCAGGCCGAACGCCTGCGGCCAGACGAGCACGAGCGCGACGGCGGCGGTGCCGAGGACGACGGCCCAGCCGAGGATGCGGGGGAGCATTCCACCCACACTAGGTGCACCGACTCTGGGAACGCCCGGTGAGCCTCACGCGAAGGCCGATCCGCGAAGGTCGGCCGCATGGGGCGTCGATAGCATGGGGGGATGTCAGATGCCCCCGCCGTTCCAGGCGAAGCCGACCTGCACACCCACTCGACGGTGTCTGACGGAACCGAGGCGCCGGCCGAGCTCATGCGGCAGGCCGCCGCGGCCGGGCTCTGGGGCATCGCGCTCACCGACCACGACTCGACGGGCGGCTGGGCCGAGGCGGCGGCCGCGGTCGCCGAGACGGGTGTCGCCCTCATTCCGGGCATGGAGCTGTCGACCCGCGAGGGCTTCGCGAGCGTGCACCTGCTCGGCTACCTCATCGACCCGCTCGACGAGGTGCTCCTCGCCGAGACCGCGCGCATCCGCGAGTCGCGCCTCACCCGTGCCGAGCAGATCGTGCGCCGCATCGGCCGCGACTACGACCTCAGCTGGGACGATGTGCTCGCTCAGACCGCCGACGGCGCGACCATCGGCCGCCCGCACATCGCCGACGCACTCGTCGCGCGCGGGCTCGTCGAGACGCGATCGGCGGCGTTCTCCGGAATCCTGCACCCGAGTGCGGGGTACGCGCAGCCGCACTACGCACCCGACCCGCTCACCGGGGTTCGCCTCATCCGCGGGGCGGGCGGAGTGCCGGTGCTCGCGCACCCCGGCACCCGCGGCGCCGAGCGGATCGTGCCGCCGGCGCGGCTCGCGCAGCTCGTCGACGCCGGGCTCTTCGGGCTCGAGGTCGACCACCCCGAGAACCAGGAGGACGCGAAGCCCCGGCTGCGCGAGCTCGCCGAGCGGTTCGGGCTCGCGATCACCGGCTCGAGCGACTACCACGGCACCGGCAAGACGAATCGACTCGGGGAGTGCCGCACCGCCCCCGACATCGTCGGTCAGCTCATCGCCGAAGGGCGCGGGTCGGAGCTGGTGCTGCCCGGGTCGCGCGATCGAGCCTCGCTTCTCGACTGAAGCAGCTTTCGGCGATCGAACCCCGTTCATTCGTGGCTCGGTTGCGGATTCCGTCTTCGATCGTGGTGCCCACTCCTCCTCCACCGACCCAAGCCGGGCTCTCGTCCCCCCCGGAGTGTCTCGGCGGAGCCTGCGCCGGCATCTCAGGACGAGCATGTCGCCATGGCATCCTCGTTCACAGACGGAACGCACCGGTTCGTGCTCGCCCGCGATGCGGCTGCGCACGGCCGCGAGAGCGAGCTGCGGCCGACATCGCGGCAGGTCGACTCCAAGCGTCCGGGTCGGCGTCGACCGCCGAGCGGGCGAGGCGCCGTTGCTCCCTCGCGAGCGCCACGCCGAACTCACGAGGGCGGCCGCCCTCTCGCTCGCGCGACCGATCTTCACCGCGTATTCGGCGGCCGCGCTGCTCGGGCTGCCGATCCTCTCACCGCAGTGGCCCGAGGCGATCGACCTGCTCTCCCCGTACCGCAACGACGCGCTCGCCGCCACCGACGCGGCGCTCCGAGCTCCGCGGCATCCGAACGATCCACCCGCCCGCACGACGCTCGCGCAGTATCGCCCGTCGTGCGTCGGCTGGTCGCGCTCGGGGTGCCGCGTGCGGCGCCTCGAGCGTCACGCGGGTACGAGTGGTCGCGGGGCCCGTCAGGCCTGGGGCGCGGTCGAGGCCGAACCCGCGGCGCCGCTGCGCCCGGCGCCGCCGCGGCGGCGGCGACGGCGGGGAGCCGGCTTGCCGTCGTGGTGCTCGTGCCCCTTGCCGTCGTGGGTGCCGGTGCCCGGCTCCTTCGCCACGGGGGTCTCGCTCGAGGTTTCGGGCGAGGCCGACTCGCCCGAGGTCGGCTCGCCGGCGCGCGTGCGACGTCGGTTGCGGGTGCGCGGGGCGCGCTCGCCGTCACCCTCGCGGCGCTCGCCGCCGTCGCGGCGCTCGACGCGCTCGCTCCGGCCGGCGGTGCTCGAACGGGTCGCGCTCGCCGCGGGAGCGGCGGGCTTCAGACGCCCCTTGGTGCCGGCGGGGATGTCGAGGTCGCTGAACAGGTGCGGGCTCGACGAGTAGGTCTCGGTCGGCTCGGGCTGCCCGAACTCGAGGGCGCGGTTGATGAGCGCCCACTTGTGCAGGTCGTCCCAGTCGACGAACGTGACGGCGATGCCGGTCTTGCCGGCGCGGCCGGTGCGGCCCGCGCGGTGCAGGTACGTCTTGTCGTCGTCGGGGATGGTGTGGTTGATCACGTGCGTGACGTCATCGACGTCGATGCCGCGCGCCGCGACATCCGTCGCGATGAGGACGTCTTTCTTGCCGGCCTTGAACGCCGCCATCGCGCGTTCGCGCTGGTCTTGATTGAGGTCGCCGTGCACCGCCGCGGCGTTGAATCCGCGGTCGTTGAGCTCCTCGACGAGCTTGGCCGCCGCGCGCTTCGTCCGCGTGAAGATGACCGTCTTGCCGCGACCTTCGGCCTGGAGGATGCGCGAGATCACCTCGTCCTTGTCGAGCGAATGCGCGCGGTACACGAGGTGCTTGATGTTCGCCTGCGTGAGGCCCTCGTCGGGGTCGTTCGCACGGATGTGGATCGGCTTCGACATGAAGCGGCGCGCGAGCGCGACGATCGGCCCGGGCATGGTCGCCGAGAAGAGCATCGTGTGACGCACCGCCGGCACCTTCGAGAAGATCTTCTCGATGTCGGCGAGGAAGCCCAGGTCGAGCATCTTGTCGGCCTCGTCGAGCACGATCTCCTGCACCTCGCCGAGGTTCAGGAGACGCTGGCTCGCGAGGTCGAGGAGACGCCCGGGGGTGCCGACGACGATCTGCGCGCCGGCCTTGAGCTGCTCGATCTGACCCTCGTACGCCTTGCCGCCGTAGATCGAGACGATCGTCGTGGGCCGGTTCGAGGTGGCGAGCTCGAGGTCCTCCGTCACCTGCACCGCGAGTTCGCGGGTCGGCACGACGACGAGCGCCTTGACGCCGTGCGCGGGGTCGTCGCCGAGGCGCTGGATCAGCGGGAGGCCGAACCCGAAGGTCTTGCCGGTGCCGGTCTTCGCCTGGCCGATGATGTCCTGCCCGGAGAGGGCGAGGGGGATGGTCTGCTCCTGGATGGGGAAGGCATCGATGATGCCCTTCCCGGCGAGGGCGTCGACGATGTCGGACGCGATGCCGAGCTCGGTGAAAGTGGTCACAAATCTGCCTGTCGGTCGTGCTTCGAGAATGAAGGTCGTGAGGTGCGCCTCGACTTCAACCCCGGGCGCACGGCCGCGGCTCCGATGTCCGCATGCCCTTACACCCTATCGGAGAGTCCCTGTGCGCCTCGGATAGGCTGTCTGCGTGGTGTTCTGGTCCAGCAGGCGCGGTGCGCGCCCCGAGCTTCCGCGGCTGCGACCCCGGGTCGCCCCCACGGAGGTCACCAAGGTCGACTTCACCGAGCTCGTGCCCGAACCGGTGCCGTTCCTCGGGCAGGCCGCGTACATCCAGCTCGAGTTCTTCGAGAGCCTCTCGACCGCGGTGATCGGTGCGCCGTCGATGCGCTCGAAGGAGGGGCTGAGCGCCGCGGCGGGCGTCGCCCTCCGCCGGCACCACGAGCTCATCGCCGAACTGCGCCACCTCGGTGTCGAACCCGAGGCGGTCATGGTGCCGTTCGCACCGGCGACCGATCGACTCGGCGAGTCGACCGCCGGCGCCGACTGGCACGAGCTGCTGCTCGGCGTGCACGTCACCTCGGGCATGCTCGACGACTACTTCTCGCGTCTCGCCGAGGGACTCCCCGCGGTGCTCGGTGCCCGGGTCCGCGGAATCCTCGCGGGCGGCGGCATCGGCGAGGTGCTGGACGCCGAACTGCGTGCGGCGATCGAGGCGGAGCCCGGACTCGCCGATCGCCTCGCCCTGTGGGGTCGGAGCATCGTCGGCGACACCCTGCTCATCGCCCGATCGGCGCTGCGCGCCTCCGACTCGACCGATCGCAGCGCCGGCGACCGGGTCGAACCGGTCTTCACCGAGCTGATCGCCGAGCACACGCGACGGATGGACGCGCTCGGGCTCACCGCCTGAGACGGCCGCGCCCGAACGCCCCGCTCAGGCGCGGATGACGCCAGGCTCAGGCGCGGTTCACGCCCGGCCGGGAGAGGCGCTCGAAGAGCGCGGCATCCGCCTTCTGCCGGCCCGGCCCGATGAGATACGCGGCCGCCGCCGAGGCGACCGCTGCCGCGACGAGCGCGACGACCCAGATCCAGCCGCCGTCCCATGCCCAGCCGAGCCAGGTCAGGCCGACCCACACGACGGCGGCGACGGCCGCCCCGATCGACGGCACGAGCGCGACGCCGCGCATCTGACGGTACGGCAGCGCGAAGTGCGCGGCGATGCCGAGGATCGCACCGCCGAGGGTGACGAAGAGGAGCTCCATCGTCAGGCGACGAAACCGACGCGACGCGACTCCTCCGAGCCGATCTCGACGTAGGCGAGCGCTGCGGCGGGGACGACGAAGACCGTGCCCTTGTCGTCGGCGAGCTTCAGGAGCGGAGACTGCCCGGCGAGGGCCGCCGCGACGGCCTGCTCGACCTCTGCGGCCGACTGCGAGGTCTCGAACCCGAGTTCACGGGGGGAGTTCTGGATGCCGATGCGAACGTCCACTGTGCGCCTTTCTGCTCGTGTCTCAAACCCTACACATCGTGCCGTGCCGGGCCGGTCGCGTTCACTGTCGGCGGAACGGGTTAACGTTGCCGACATGCAGGGCACCCGAACCGTTCCAGACCTCGTCCGCACGCTCGCGGGCGGCGGTCACGCGGCGGTCTTCGGCGCGCCGGGCAGCGGCAAGACCAGCCTCGCGATCGAGCTCGTCGCCGACCGCATCGAACGGCTCGGCCACTCGAGCGACGAGGTGCTCGTCGTCTCGGCGACCCGCACCGCGGCGACCGCGCTCCGCGACGCGCTCGCCGTGCGGCTCGGCCTCACGACGCGCGGCCCGCTCGCCCGCACCGCCAACTCGATCGCCTTCCAGCTCGTGCGCGCGTACACGGGTGCCTCGGTGACCCTGCTCACGGGTGCCGAGCACGACCACATCGTCGGCGAGCTGCTCGACGGCGGCATCCGCGACGGGTTCGGCCCTGAGTGGCCCGACCCGCTGACCCCCGAGGTGCGGGTGCTCCGAGGGTTCCGCACCGAGCTGCGCGAGCTGCTCATGCGCGCCGTCGAGCACGGCGTCGACGCCGCGACGCTGGCCCGGCTCGGCGAGCGCTGCGAACGCCCCGAGTGGGTGGCGGCGGCCGACTTCCTCGCCGAGTACGACGAGGTGAAGGCGCAGCTGCGACCGAATCAGTTCGATTCGGCCGAACTCGCGGCGTTCGCGGCGGCCGTCGTGCGCCGGAGCGTCGACGACGCCGGCGCGGCCGCTGCGCTCGGCCTGCTCGCCCGGCTCAGGCTCATCGTCGTCGACGACGCGCAGGAGGCGACCGAGGCGACTGCGGCGCTCCTCGGCGCCTTCGCCGCGCGCGGGGTCCAGGTGGTCGCGATCGGCGACCCCGACGTCGCGAGCAACGGCTTCCGCGGCGGTCGCCCCGAACTGCTCGGCGCGCTCTCGAACGTGCTCGACGGCGCCGCGGTCGAGCGGCACGTGCTGCTGGTCGTTCACCGAGGCACGCGCGAACTCCGCGCGGTCGTGCAGTCGGCGACGGCCCACATCGGTGCCGCGCTCGGCGGTGCGCACCGGGTCGCCCCGGTCGCCGGGGCGTCGGTCGCGTCGGATGCCTCGGCCGCGCCGGTGCGTTCGGGTTCGGCCGTTCCCGATCCAGCCCCGCCGGCGCGTGCGCCCCTTGCGCCCGTCGTCGGAATCGAGGCCCCCTCGCACGCGGCCGAGTGCCGTGCCGTGGCGGCCGTGCTCCGCGAGCGCCACCTCCTCGACGGCGTGCCCTGGTCCGAGATGGCCGTCGTCCTGCGCTCGGGCGGCGACGTGCCCGCCTTCGAGCGAGGGCTCGCGCTCGCCGAGGTGCCGACCGCGGGCAGCGCCGCACGCACCGCCCTCCGCGACGCCCCAGCCGCGGCGGCCCTGCTCACGGCCGCCTCCCTGGTGCTCGAGCGCGAGCCGCTCACCGCCGAGCTCGCGGTCGCGCTGCTGACCGGGCCGATCGGGCGCCTCGACGGGGTCGGGCTCCGTCGCCTGCGCCTCGCCCTCCGCCACGAGGAGCTCGCGAACGGCGGCGACCGCACGGGCGACGAACTGCTCGTCGAGGCGCTCGGCGCCCCCGGCGGCTTCGACTCGATCGACGCGGCGCCGGCCCGGCGGGCGGCGCGGCTCGCCAAGCTCGTCGCCAAGGCGCGTGCCGAGGCCGCGCGCGGCCGCACCGTCGAAGAACTGCTCTGGGCCCTGTGGGAGGGCAGCGGGCTCGCCGCCGAGTGGGGGGCGCAGGCGGCGGGCACCGGTGTGCTCGCCGATGAGGCGAACCGCTCGCTCGACGCCGCAGTGGCGCTCTTCGCCGCGGCGCAGCGGTTCGTCGAGCGCGAGCCCGACGCGCCGGCGGTGCGCTTCGTCGACGAGGTGCTCGCGAGCGAGCTGCCCGAAGACTCGCTCGCGCCGCAGCGCAGCGCCGAGACAGTGCTCGTGACGACGCCGCCGGCGCTCATCGGCCGCGCGTTCTCGGTCGTCGTCGTGGCAGGGCTGCAAGACGGCGTCTGGCCGAACCTCCGGCCCCGCGGCACCCTGCTGCACGCGGGCCTCCTCGCGCGCACCGCCGCGGCCGTGCGTGCGGGTGCGCCGTTGCCGACCGTCGAGTCCGTGCCCGAGGCCCGCATCGCCGTCCGCAGCGACGAGCTGCGCCTGTTCGCCCTCGCCGCCTCGCGCGCCGAACGCCAGCTCGTGCTCAGCTGCACCGCGAACGACGACGAGCAGCCCTCGATGCTGATGGGCTATGCGTCCGATCGGCTGCGGGCGCCGCGTGGTCGACCGCTGCACCTCCGGGGCCTCGTCGGCGCGCTTCGCCGAGAGAGCATGGCGTCCCCGTCGGGCGAAGCCCCGGCTGCGCTCGCGCTGCTCGCCGAGGCCGGCGTGCCGGGTGCCCACCCCGACGACTGGTACGGGCTCGCAGAGGCCTCGACGACTGCTCCGCTCGTCGATCTCGAGGGCGACCCCGAAGCGATGGTCGCCGTCTCGCCGTCGCAGATCGACCGCGTCGAAGAGTCCCCGCTCGGTTGGTTCATCGATCATGTGGCGTCGCCCCCGTCGGGCATCGCGGCCTCGATCGGCACGATCGTGCACGCCGTGGTCGAAGAGGCCGGCGCTCGCGACGACGGCGACACGAGCATCGAGGCGCTGTGGGCCGGTGTCGAGGAGCGACTGCGAGAGATCCGCTTCGAGGCGGGGTGGGTCGCCGAGCGCGAGCGGCGCGGCGCGCGGCGCATGGCCGAGGGCGCTGCCGACTACCTCGCCGGCTTCGCCGACGACGGCAAGGTGCTGCTCGAGGCCGAGGGGCGATTCACCCTCGAACTCGGGCGGGTTCGCATCACGGGCACGATCGACCGGGTCGAGGCCTCCGCCGACGGCACGACGGTCATCGTCGACCTGAAGACCGGGCGCACCCCGCCGACGGCGGCGCAGACCGCCGCTCACCCGCAGCTCGCCGCCTACCAGCTGGCCGCACGGGCGGGTGCGGTGCCGAACCGAGGCACTCTTGGCGGGGCGAAGCTCGTCTACCTCGCGAAACCCGCCTCCGGGAGCGGCTACACCGAGCGTGCGCAGCAGCCGTTCGACGACGAGGCCGAGGCGCTCTTCCGCGAGCGGCTCGATGCGGTCGCGCAGACGATGGCCGGCGGCTCCTTCGACGGGCCCGCCGAGCTCGGCTTCGGCTCGCGCTTCGGCGCCTGGCAGTATCGCGTGCACCTCGTGCCGGCGGTCTCGGCATGAGCGGCGAGGCGCTGAGCGCGCTCGAGATCGCCACACGTCTCGGCCTGCACGCTCCGACGCCCGAGCAGCGCGCGGTCATCGAGGCCGATCCGCAGGGTCAGAGCATCGTCGTTGCCGGAGCAGGAAGCGGCAAGACCGAGACGATGGCGAACCGCGTCGTCTGGCTCCTTGCGAACGGGCACGTCGAGGTGCCCGAAGTGCTGGGGCTCACCTTCACCCGCAAGGCGGCCGGCGAACTGGCCGAGCGCGTGCGCGAGCGGGTGGCGCAGCTCGTCGACGAGGGCATCGCCGCCGTGTCGCTCGACCCGATCGAGTCGGCGGCGGTCGGCACGTACAACGCCTTCGCGAGCTCGATCTACCGCGAGCATGCGATGCTCATCGGGCGCGAGCCCGACGCCTCCGTACTCGGCGAGGCCGCCGCCTGGCAGCTCGCCCGCGGAGTGGTCGCCGCCGCTGCCGACCCACGGCTGGTCGAACTCGACGCCTCGCTCGAGAAGGTGACCGGTGCGGTGCTCGGCCTCAGCCGCGCCCTCGCCGAGAACGTCGCCGACAGCCGCGACGTTCGAGTGACGGTGCGCGACTTCCTCCAGATGGAGGGGCTGCCGATCGAGGCGCCGAGGAAGCGCACCGACTTCGCCTCCTTCGTCGATGCGCTGGGCGTCATCGGCGCGTTGCCGCCCCTCCTCGAACTCGCCGACGCGTACGCGACGGTCAAGCAGCAGCGCGGCTTCGTCGAGTTCTCCGACCAGGTCTCGCTCGCGCTCGCGATCTGCGAGCGGCACCCCGAGGTCGTCACCGCGCACCGCGAGCGCTACCGCACGGTGCTCCTCGACGAATATCAAGACACGAGCGTCGTGCAGACGCGCCTGCTGTCGGTGCTCTTCGGCGATCACGCCGTGATGGCGGTCGGCGACCCCGACCAGTCGATCTACGGCTGGCGCGGCGCGAGTGCCGCGAACCTGGCACGATTCGGGCGCGACTTCGCGGCGGGCGGCGAGGCTGCGGTGTACGACCTGTCGACGAGCTGGCGCAATCCCCGTATCGTGCTCGACGCCGCCAACACCCTCATCGGCCCGCTCGACGCCGGCATCCCGAAAGCGCCGCTCAGCGCCTCGCCCTTCGCGGGGCCGGGCCGCCTCGAGGTGAGTTGGAGCGAGACCATCGACGACGAGGCCGCCTCCGTCGCAGACTGGTTCGCGAAGCGCCTCGGCCGCGGTCGCGAAGCGGTGAGCGGCGCACTGCTCTGCCGCACCTTCGCCAACGTCGACGTCTTCACCGAAGCACTCCGCGCGCGCGGAGTGCCGGTGCACGTGCTCGGCATGGCGGGGCTGCTCGACCAGCCCGTCATCGCCGACCTCGTGTGCGTGCTTCGCGTGGTGCACGACCCCTCGGCGGGCTCGGAGCTCGTGCGAGTGCTCGGCGGCGCACGCTGGCGCATCGGTCCGGCCGATCTCGACGCCCTGCGCTCGCTCGCGAAATGGCTCGCCGATCGCGACCTCGCGAGTCGGCGACTGGCCGACGAGGTGCGGCGCGGTCTCCGAGCCTCGATCGCGGTCGACGAGTCGCCCTCGATCGTCGATGCACTCGACTTCCTCCTCACCGCACCCGATGAGCATTCAGCGCTGCGCGGCTTCAGCGAGATCGGGCTCGCGCGCATGCGCCGCGCCGGCGCGCAGCTCCAGGCGCTTCGCCGGCGGGCGGGCCTCGGGCTCATCGACTTCGTGAGCCTCGTGCAGCAGGAGCTGCTGCTCGACCTCGAGGTGGTGGCGAACGCGACGCAGCCGCTCGGCGCGCCGAGCCTCGAGGCATTCGACGAACTGCTCGTCGGCTTCGTCGAGATGAGCGAGCAGCCGACGCTCGGGGCGTTCCTCACGTGGCTCACCGAGGCCGAGCAGCGCGACCGGCTCTCGCCCAGGCAGGACGAGCCCGAGCCTGGTGCGGTGCAGGTCCTGTCGATCCACGGCTCGAAGGGTCTCGAATGGGATCTCGTGGCGATTCCGCGCATGGTCGACGCGGAGGTGCCGTCGAAGCCCCGGTCGACGAAGGGGTGGCTCGCGTTCGGCGAACTGCCGAACGAGTTCAAGGGCGACGCCGACGAACTCCCCGAGCTGCAGTGGCGCGGGGTGCAGAGTCAGGCCGAGTTCGACGCCGCCGTCTCGGCGTTCGCCGAGGAGAATCGCGAGCGCCACGCAGAGGAGGAGCGCCGGCTCGCCTATGTGGCGTTGACGCGTGCCCGCAGCGAGTTGCTGCTCAGCGGTTCGTGGTGGTCGACGCAGAAGGCGCCGCGGCAGCCGAGCCCGTTCCTCCGCGAACTCGTGCAGGCGGGCATCGTGTCGATCGACCTCCTGCCCGCGGCGCCCGAGCACGACGAGAATCCGCGCACCGGCACCGCCGAGCGCGTCAGGTGGCCCCTCGACCCGCTCGGCCGTCGGCGCGGCGCGGTCGAAGCCGCCGCCGAGGCCGTGCGCGCCGCCGCGCTGCGGCCGAGCGGTGCGGGCATCGGTCCACGGCTGGCCGACGAGCTTCGGCTCCTGCTCGAGGAGCGCCGCCGCCGCCATGAGCCCGCGGAGTCACCCGAGATTCCGGTGCGGGTGCCTGCGTCGCGATTCAAGGACTACGTCGACGACCCGCTCTCCGTCGCGGCCGCGCTCAGGCGGCCGATGCCCCAGCGACCGTTCCGCGCGACGCGCATCGGCACGCTCTTCCATGAATGGGTCGAGCTGCGATCGCTCGACCCGGTCGTCGGGTTCGGCGATCGCGACGGGTTCGGCGATCTCGACGGGTTCCGCGATCTCGACGCGCTCGACGGCGAGGCGCTGCACGGCGACGCGCTCGACGGCGACGAGGTCGTGAGCGTCGATCCGGCGCACGGCGAGGTCGCCCCCGAACGCCTTCGCGCGCTGCAGTCGACCTTCGCCGCCTCCGAGTGGGGCGACCGCAGGCCCGCCGCCGTCGAACTCGAACTCCACCTCCCGATCGGCGGCAACGTGTTCGTCTGCAAGCTCGACGCGGTCTACGACATCGCCCCCGAGTCGGAGCTCGGCACGCGAGGCATTCGCGTGCAGGTCGTCGACTGGAAGACGGGAAAGGCGCCGCGCGACGCGCGCGACCTCGAACTCAAGCAGACCCAGCTGGCCCTCTATCGTCTCGCGTACGCGACGTGGGCGGGAGTCGACCCGGCCGTCGTCGATGCCGTCTTCTACTTCGTCGAGGACGATCGGGTGATCAGGCCCGATCGCATCTACGACGAGGCGGAGTTGCGGCGGGCCTGGTCGTCGGTGACGTCGCCCGAGGGGGCGCCCGTCGAGCGGTCATCGCCGCGGGCGTGATCGCGCGTCGCCGCGTCCGGGTCGCCGTCGGGCGCAGTGGCGCCGTCGGGAGCCGCGTCGCCCCAGTCGCTGAGATCGAGCGGGATCGGCGCCGTGGCATCCATGGGCGGTGCGCCGCTCGTGCGAAGCGCCTGCCGATCGAGTTCCGAGAAGTCGTAGCTGTCGGTGAGCATGGCACCGCCGCGCTCGGCGGGCAGCCGATCGAGCGGGGTCTCGTCGAGCAGCCGCTCGACGTCGTCGACCGCGAGGATCGGTCCCGTCTCGGGGGAGAGCGGCTCGCTCGAATGATCGTGGACGCTTTCGACCAACCCGTCGAGGAGGCCAACGGCGTCATCGACGATGGCGTCATCGTGCTCGTCGATGCCGTGCAGCAACCATCGCGCGAGTTCGAGTTCGCCGTAGAGCAGCGCGCGCTGCGGCAGGTGGGCGTCGGCGCCGCCCTCGCGGGCCGCGATGTACGCGCCGAGCGCGCGCTCGGCGGCGGCACCGCGGCAGGTCAGCAGCCAGTGCAGGTCGCGGGCCGGGTCGCTCTCGGCGAGCCCCGACCACCCGAGCACCCCGGTCACCGTCTCGCCGTCGTTCAGGATCGAATCGGCGGTGAGCGTGCCGTGCACGACGGTCGGGCGGAACCGCCAGAGTGTGTCGTCGTCGGTGGCCTCCTCCCAGCGGCGCAGGAGCGCGGCGGGCAGTCGCCCGGTGTCGGCGGCCCGGCCGATGAGGGCGACCACCGATTCGCGGGTCTCCACGGCGTCCTGCCGGGGGAGGCCGGCGTCGCCGACGAATCCCGTCGGCAGCGAGTGGATCGCCGCGATGGCGAGTCCGACCGACTCGGCGAGGCGCTCGTGCGCGGTCAGCTGGTCGGCGGTCGAGACGACCCCCGGGATGAACTCGGTGACCACGGCGCGCGTGCCGTCGATCGGCGCCTGCCCGATGAACGAGGGCACCGCGAAGTCGAGGCGGCTGCGGACGCCCGGCGTGAGGGCGCGCAACGCCACGAGGTCGGCCGACTGCTCGGATTCGGCGGCCTGCGAACGCGGAACCCGGATGATGAGGCGGCGGTCGTCTGTGGTGCGGAACTCGACGGCGTCGAAGGCCCCGTGGCTGCGTCGGGTGTGCGCCCGCGCGGCGCTGACCTCGAGTCCGGGCACCGCTGCCGTGGCCAACGCGGCTAGAGTGAGTGGGGGTCTGGCCATGGCATTCAGCTTAAGCAGGCATCTCCCGGCGACGGGCGACCGCCACACCTTCCCGCCGACTCCGCATCCGACCGCGAGAGGGGCGCAGTGACCGACGAGGGCCCGACTCCGCCGTTCGCGCGTGCCGTGATCGATCGCGACGCCGAGCGGCGCGCCGATCCGGCGATCTTCGACGCCTTCGACGCCGATCCCGCGTCGCGGGTGATGCTCGTCCACGGCGATCGCGCGCTCCTCGCCGAGCAGGTCGAGGGCTCGGCGCCGGCGCTCGAGTTCTTCCAGCCGGCTGAGGCGCCGGCAGGGATGCTGCGCGCGTACCTCGGTCGTGGCGACACCCCCGCACGCGCCTACGAGCTGCGAGTCGTCGACGACGAGACCGCCGCGGCCGTCGAGCCCGAGGCGGCGCGCTGGGTCGGGCTCCGCGACGCGGCGACCGCGCTCGACGAACTCGGCACGGGGCTCTTCGTCGAAGCCCTCGCGCTCGCGAACTGGCACGCGTCGCACGGTTTCTGCCCGCGATGCGGGGCGACGACGACGCCCGTACAGGCGGGCTGGGCGAGGCGCTGCGACCAGGATGCCGCGATGCTGTTCCCGCGCACCGACGCGGCGGTGATCGTGCTCGTCACCGACGACGACGACCGGTTGCTGCTCGGGTCGAACGCGATGTGGGAGCAGCGGCGCTTCTCGCTGCTCGCCGGGTTCGTCGAACCGGGCGAGTCGCTCGAGGACGCGGTCGTGCGGGAGATCCACGAGGAGGCGGGGCTCGTCGTCGACCGGGTCGAGTATCTGGGCTCGCAGCCGTGGCCGTTCCCGGCGAGCCTCATGCTCGGGTTCGCGGCCCGGATCGCCCCCGGGGTCGATCCGGCAGACGCGAAGCCCGACGGCGAGGAGATCCTCGAGCTCCGCTGGTTCAGCCGCGAGGAGCTCGCCGAGTCGTGGGGCGGGGTGACCCTGCCGGGCGAGACCTCGATCGCCCGCTGGCTCATCGAACACTGGTACGGCGGGCCGGTCGCGGCACCCGATCGCTCGCCTGAGTGGTCGGTCTCGTGACGGTCGGCCCCGGCGCGAGCGCGATCGACGCAGCCGAACCCGGAGCCGCGACGGGCGATCCGCTGCTCGACGGGCTCGACGACGAGCAGCGTGTCGTCGCCGAGGCCTTGCACGGGCCGGTCTGCGTGCTCGCGGGCGCCGGCACGGGCAAGACCCGGGCGATCACGCACCGCATCGCCTACGGCGTCGCCTCCGGTGCGTACGACCCGGCGCGAGTGATGGCGCTCACCTTCACCTCGCGCGCCGCCGCCGAGCTCCGCGCGCGGCTCGGCGCACTCGGTGCGGGGGCCGTCCGCGCCCGCACCTTCCACGCGGCGGCGCTTGCGCAGCTGAATCACTTCTGGCCGATCGTCGTCGGCGGCCCGGCGCCGCGCGTGCTCGACTACAAAGGCCGCCTGCTCGGGCAGGCCGCCGAGCGGGTGAAGCTCAAGGTCGACGTGGCGACCCTCCGCGACGTCGCGGCCGAGATCGAGCGGCGCAAGGTGAGCGTGCAGGGGCCCGAATGGTACGCGGCGCGGCTCGCGAGTCGAGGCGCGCCGGGACGGCTCACCGCCGAGCAGTTCCTCGAGCTCGTCGAGTCGTACGAGCACGTGAAAGACGAGCGGCGCATGCTCGACTTCGAGGACGTGCTGCTCGCGACCGCCGGAATGATCGAGTCGGAGCCATCCGTCGCGATGCAGGTGCGCGAGAGCTACCGCCACTTCATCGTCGACGAGTACCAGGACGTCTCGCCCGCCCAGCAGCAGTTGCTCGAGCTCTGGCTCGGTGATCGCAGCGAGCTCTGCGTGGTCGGCGACGCGAGCCAGACCATCTACTCCTTCGCGGGGGCGAGCTCGAGCTACCTCCTCGGCTTCGAGCGACGCTACTCCGAGGCGACGGTCGTGCGCCTCGAACGCAACTACCGTTCGAGCGGTCGGATCGTCGACACGGCGAACCGGCTCATGCGCGGTCGCGAGGGTGCACTGCGGCTCGCCGCCGTGGCGAGCAGCGAGCGCGCGCCCGAGCCGGGGCTCACCGAGTACGCCTCCGATCTCGCCGAGGCCAGGGGTGTGGCGACCCGCATCAGGGATCGCATCGACGCGGGCGCCGCACCCGAGGGCATCGCGGTGCTGATGCGCGTGAACTCGCAGTCGGCCATCCTCGAGCGGGCGCTCGACGAGGTCGGCGTCGGCTCGCGCGTGCGCGGAGCCGCGCGCTTCTTCGACCAGCCCGAGGTGCGCGAGGCGGTGCACGCCCTCCGCGCCGCGGCGCTCACGATCACGGGGGAGCCGCTGTTCAAATCGGTGAGCGACGTGCTGCGCTCGCTCGGCTGGAGCGTGCAGGCGCCCGAAGGCCCCGGCGCCGTGCGCACCAGATGGGAGTCGCTCAACGCGATCGCGCGTCTCGTCGACGATGCTCCCGAGGGCACCACCTTCCGCCAGTTCGCCGACGATCTGCGGGCGCGCGCCGAGGCGCAGCACGAGCCCGCGCTCGCGGTCGTGACGCTCGCGACGCTCCACTCGGCGAAGGGGCTCGAGTGGGACGAGGTCTACCTCGTCGGCCTCACCGAGGGAATGCTGCCGATCAGCTATGCGAAGGGCTTCGACGCGATCGACGAGGAGCGCCGACTGCTCTACGTCGGGCTCACGCGGGCACGGCATCGGCTCGAGCTGAGCTGGGCGCGCCTCGGCGACGGGCAGCGCGGAGAGCGGGAGCCGTCGCGCTTCCTCCAGGAGCTCGACAACCGCACTCGGGATGGGGGTGGTGGCTCGCAGACTGCGAGCCGCCCACGGCCCCGAGCCTGAGGCTCCGCGACGCGAGGGGGGTCTCGCCGAAACGCAGTCGGTCGTCGACGGCGGCCGCCGCGGCCGCTGCGGCATCGACGACGGCGCGGATGCCGCGTGCCGCGGGCGGTGCCTGGCGCCCGGCGAGCTGCGCGGCCACGGCGGGCCACGCGGGGTCGCGGTCGCGGCGGGCGAGTTCGAGGCAGCGCAGGCACGGGCCCCGGCCCGGATCGACGAGCGGACCGACGCGCCAGCCGGCTTCGTCGTCGACGACCGCGAGGTGCGGAACGTCGGAGCGCAGCCACGGCAGGTGACGGGCGGGCGGGATCACCCAGTGCGCCGCGATCACGGCGAGATCGGGGCTGGGCGTCGTGCCCGACGGGGCGGGGTCGGCGCCGATCACCCGATGGCCGAGCTCGGTGAGGCGGCGCTCGAGCAGCAGGCCGAAGGCGCCGTCGGCGTCGAGCAGCACGGTCGCGCCGGTCGCGCCGGTCGCGCCGGCCCCGGCCGCCTCGACTTCGAAGGCCGGCTCGAGCCTCATCAGCAGCCGTTCGATCTCGGCTTGGGTCCCACCGAGGCCGTCGCCGATGGTCTTCAGGGTCGCGACGCTCGCGCCGTGCCGGAGCGCGCTGAGCAGCCCGGTCTCGAGCGGGCCGGGTTCGCCGATGACGACGCGCGGCACCTCGCCGCCGAGTTGCAGCTCGCGGGGCGAACGCCACACGAGAGGGAGTGCCGGATCGATGCGCGGTGACATGTCGAGAGCATCGCGCACCGGGACGCGGGGCGTCGGAATCCCTCCACAGCCCCCGCCTCCCGGCTCCGCGAGCGCACCGGCGTGCACCGCCTGTGCGTCAGCTCGCGGGGGTCTCGCCGTCTTCGCCCGGGCCGGCGGGGGTCTCGCCGCGCAGCAGCTGCTCGAGCGCCTGGTCGAACTCGTCGTCGGCCTCGTTCTCGGCCGCATCGGTGCCGGTCAGGCGGGCGACGAGCGCGCTCGGGTCGTCGAGGTCGGCCGAGGTCGGCAGCAGATCGGGGTGCGCCCACAGCGCGTCGCGCGCCTCGACGCCGACCGCCTCGGTCACCGCGCGCCACATCGCCGTCGCCTCGCGCAGACGGCGCGGGCGCAGCTCGAGCCCGACGAGCGTGGCGAACGCCGACTCGGCCGGCCCGCCCGACGCCCGACGTCGCCTGATCGACTCGGCGATGGCATCGGTGCGCGGCAGCCGGCCCGTGGCATCCGCCGTGACCTGATCGACCCAGCCCTCGACGAGCGCGAGCATCGTCTCGAGCCGGCCGAGCGCGGCCTGCTGCGCCTCGCTCTTCGGGCGGATCAGCGTACCGCCGACGACGGCCTGACGGAGTTCGTCGGTGTTCGAAGGATCGAAGCCCTCGGCGAGTTCTTCGAGCCGCTCGGTGTCGATGTCGATGCCGCGCGCGAAGGCGGTGATCGCCGTGATGAGGTGGAGTCGGAGCCAGCGCGCGTGGCGGAAGAGCCGGGCGTGCGCGAGTTCGCGGACGGCGAGGTAGAGCTCGACCTGGTCGGTCGGGATGTCGAGGCCCTCGCCGAACACCGAGGCGTTCTGCGGGAGGATCGCCGCGCGGGAGTCGTCGAGGAGCGGGATGCCGATGTCGCCGCCCGAGACGACCTCGGTCGACAGTTGGCCGACGACCTGCCCGAGCTGCATCGCGAAGAGCGTGCCGCCGATGCCGCGGAGCATCTTGCTCGCGTTCTCGATCATGCCGCGCATCTCTTCGGGCGCCTGCTCGCGCATCACCCGCGTGAGCGCGTCGGAGATGGAGAGGGCGACGGGCTCGGCGAGCTGGGTCCAGAGGGGCATGGTCGCCGCGACCCAGGCGCGACGGGTGATCAGCTCGGGCGTCTGCGGGGGAGCGGAGAAGTCGACGGCCTCGTCGAGCCAGAGCGATGCGACCTGGAAGGCCTGATCGAACCGCTCTCGGTCGGCATCGGAGATCTGCGTCTGGCCGGTCGCCGCGCGCTCCTCGCCCTGGCGGGTCGCGACGGCCCAGTCGATGCCGTCGCCGCTGCGGTTCATCGCCTGCTGCAATTGGCCGAAGAGCGCGGCGACGCTCGCCGGGTCGTTCGGGAGACCCGCTGCGCCCGCGAGGCTCGTCGGGTCGATGCCACCGGCACCCGACAGCAGTTCTCGCAGCATGTCGCGGAACTCGTCCTCGGGATTCCGGTCGCCGGGTTCGCCCTGTTGATCGGCCACGTGCGCCACCTCCAGCTCTCGTCTCCTCAACCGTAACGCGGGCATCCGGCGTCGCGTCTGGGAAATGGCCTAGGCTTGCAATCCGGGTGTCCGCCCTTCGCGAACAGCGCCGGGTCGGCCCTCACCTCCATCCCGGCCCGTCGCCGCGAACGACCGGCCCGTCGCCGCGAACGGCGCGAAAGGACTGCCCGAATGGCCCTCTTCTCCGACGACTCGTCGGCGCCCGTCGAGCGCGGTCGGCGCTCGCGGCGCGAGCGCATCGGGTGGGCCGCCGTCACCGTCGCCACGGTCATCGCGATCGTGTTCGGTCTGCTGCCGTCGCCCTACGTGATCGAGCAGCCGGGCCCCGTCTACGACACCCTCGGCGTTGCCGAGAACGCCGACGGCGACGAGGTGCCGCTGATCGCGATTCCCGACGAGACGACCTACCCGACCGACGGCGAGCTCAACCTGCTCACGGTCTCGGTCGTCGGCAAGCCCGGCAACACCCCGAACTGGCTCGAGGTGCTCTGGGCGTGGGGCGACGCCACCCGCACCGTCATCCCCGTCGAGGCCGTCTTCCCGCCCGGTATCAGCAACGACGACCGCGATGCGCAGAACGAGGCGGCGATGGTCGACTCGCAGCAGGACGCGATCGCCGCGGCGCTCGTCGAGCTCGGCTACGAGTTCCCGCGGGAGGTGACGATCGTCGGCCTCTTGGAGGGCTCGCCCGCCGAGGGCGTGCTCGAGGAGGACGACGTCGTCGTCGCACTCGACGGCGAGGCCGTGAATTCCATCGGCGAGCTCCAGTCGGCGGTGCGCGAGCACGGCACGGATGCCCCGGCGTCGATCGAGATCGAACGCGACGGCGTGCGCGAGACCGTCGAAGTGACCCCGGTCGACCGCGACGGCGTCGCGGTGCTGGGGGTCGGCGTGCGCATGCACTACGAGTTCCCGATCGAGGTCGAGCTGCAACTCGACAACGTCGGCGGCCCCAGCGCCGGCATGATGTTCGCGCTCGGCATCGTCGACGAACTCACCCCCGGTGCGATGACCGGTGGCGAGATCGTCGCCGGCACGGGCACGATCGACTCGGCGGGCGCCGTCGGGGCGATCGGCGGCATCCGGCAGAAGCTCTGGGGCGCCGACGGCGCCGACGCCGACTGGTTCCTCGCACCCGAATCGAACTGCGACGAGGTCGCGGGAAACGTGCCCGACGGCATGACCGTGTTCGCGGTGACGACGCTCGACCAGGCGCGAACGATCGTCGAAGACCTCGGAGACGGTGAGCTGACGGGGACCTACCCGTCGTGCGACGCATCCTGACCAGCAGATTCCAAGCATCGCGGCTCTAAAATGGAGCCTCGATCCCGTCCCGACCGAAGCAGAGGCCGAGAGTGTCAGCACAGCCGCAAGAACCGAGGGTCCCGCGCCGTCGCGCGCCGATCGCGATCACGATCGGGGTGGTGGCCGCCCTCGTGATCGCGTTCTTCGTGTTCGCGGGTCTCTACACCGATGTGCTCTGGTTCCAGCAACTCGGCTTCATCTCGGTGCTGACCACCGGGTGGATCGCGCGAGTGTCGCTGTTCGCCATCGGGTTCCTCGCGATGGCGCTGCCGATCTGGGGCTCGATCCAGATCGCCTACCGCACCCGCCCGGTCTACGCGAAGCTCAACTCGCAGCTCGACCGCTATCAAGAGGTGTTCGAGCCGCTGCGCCGACTCGCGATGTACGGTATCCCGGCGGTGCTCGGCGTGTTCGCCGGCGTGTCTGCGTCGAGCCGGTGGGAGGTCACGCTCGCGTGGCTGAACCGCACCCCGTTCGGTCAGACCGACCCGCAGTTCGGCTTCGACATCGGCTTCTTCGTCTTCGAGCTGCCGTTCTACCGCAGCGTGGTCGGCTTCGCGTCGGCGGTCGTGCTGCTCTCGGTGCTCCTCGTCATCGCGACGAACTACCTCTACGGTGCGATCCGCGTGAGCGGCCGCGAGGTCGTCATCTCGAAGTCGGCGCGCGTGCAGATCGCCGTGACGGCGGGTCTGTACCTGCTGCTGCAGGGCGTGAGCATCTGGCTCGACCAGTACGCGACGGTCACCGAGTCGGGCGCCCTCATCACCGGCGCCGCGTACACCGACGTCAACGCGGTGATCCCCGGTCGCGGCATCCTCGCCGGCATCGCCGTCGTCGTCGCGATCCTCTTCTTCGTGACCGCGGTGATGGGCCGCTGGCGGCTGCCGCTCGTCGGCACGGCGCTGCTCATCGTGACGAGCCTGCTCATCGGCACGCTCTACCCGTGGGTGGTGCAGCGCTTCCAGGTCGACCCGAACGCGAAGCCGCTCGAGGCGCCGTACGTCCAGCGCAACATCGACCTCACCCGCGATGCGTACAACGTCGACGGCGTCGAGCAGATCCCCTTCGAGGCGAAGACCGACGCCGAGCCGGGCGCGCTCCGCTCAGACGCCGAGACGACCGCGAACATCCGCCTGATGGACCCGCTCGTGATCTCGCCCGCGTTCCAGCAGCTCGAGCAGTTCCGCCAGTACTACCAGTTCCCGAAGCAGCTCGACGTCGATCGCTACGAGGTCGACGGCGAGACGCAAGACACCGTGGTCGCCGTCCGCGACGTGAAGCTGTCGGGGCTCGGCGACGCCGACACCTGGTTCAACTCGCATCTCGTCTACACGCACGGTTACGGCCTCGTGGCCGCGGCGGGCAACCAGCGCTCGGTCGACGGGCAGCCGGTGTTCCTCGAGTCGGGCATCCCGCAGATGGGTTCGCTGGGCGAGTTCGAGCCGCGCGTCTACTTCGGCGAGAGTTCGCCGCAGTACTCGATCGTCGGCGCCCCGAAAGACAGCGACCCCATCGAGCTCGACTACCCGGCGGGCAGCGACAACGAAGAGCAGACGCAGACGACCTTCTCGGGCGACGGCGGGCCGAAGCTCGACAACATCTTCACGAAGCTCGTCTACGCGCTGAAGTTCCAATCCGAGCAGATCTTCCTCTCCGACGAGGTGACCGACGACTCGCAGATCCTCTATGACCGCGACCCGATCCAGCGCGTCCAGAAGGCCGCTCCGTACCTGACGCTCGACTCCGAGACCTACCCGTCGATCGTCGACGACCGTCTCGTCTGGATCGTCGACGGGTACACCCTCAGCGACCAGTACCCGTACTCGAACAAGGTCAGCATGAGCGAGGCCATCGCCGACAGCGAAGGGCTGACGCCCGCGCTCGCGTTCGACGAGATCAACTACATCCGCAACTCGGTCAAGGCCACCGTCGACGCCTACGACGGCTCCGTGACGCTCTACGCCTGGGACGAAGAGGACCCCATCCTCCAGACCTGGCAGAAGATCTTCCCGTCGACGATCGAGCCGATGAGCGAGATGTCGGGCGAGCTCATGAGCCACGTGCGCTACCCCGCCGATCTGTTCAAGGTGCAGCGAGCCGTGCTCGGCCGCTACCACGTGACCGACGCGAGCACCTTCTACTCGCGTGAGGACGCGTGGACGACGCCCAAGGAGCCGACCGCCGGGGCGAACACGGCGCTGCTGCAGCCGCCGTACTACCTGACGATGCAGATGCCCGGCCAAGATGCCCCGGCGTACTCGCTGTACTCGACGTTCATCCCCGAGGCTCGCGGCGATGAGAGCCGCAATGTGCTGCGGGGGTACCTCGCGGTCGATGCCGATGCGGGCGCCGTAGAAGGAAAGCGCGCCGAGGGCTACGGCAAGCTCCGATTGCTGACCCTGCCCGAAGACGACAACGTGCCCGGCCCGGGTCAGGTGCAGGCGAAGTTCAACTCCGATCCGAGCGTCTCCGCATCGCTGAACCTCCTGAAACAGGGTCAGTCCGACGTCATCAACGGCAACCTGCTCACGGTGCCGGTCGGCGGCGGCCTCCTCTACGTGCAGCCGGTCTACGTGAAGTCGACGGGTGACACGAGCTACCCGCTGCTGCAGAAGGTGCTCGTCGCCTTCGGCGACCAGATCGCCTTCCAGGACACGCTCGACCAGGCGCTCGACGTGCTGTTCGGCGGCGACTCGGGTGCGTCGGCGGGCGACGGCGACGTCGAGCCCGGAACGACCCCGCCCCCCGGCGAGGGTGAGGGCGACGGTGACGGCGACGGCGGTTCGCCGACGTCGCCCGAGGCGCCGAGCGACGAGATGCAGGCGCTCCTGAACCAGGCGGCCCAGGCGTTGAAGGACAAGCAGGCCGCACTCGCCGAGGGCGACTGGGTGGCGTACGGAGCCGCCGATGCGAAGCTCGCCGACACGATCTCGAAGATGATCGCGCTCACCGAGGCGACGCAGGGCGAGACCGGCGGCACCGGCGGCTCGGAGGAGTCCGGCGGCGAATGAGCGTCGAGCTGCGTGAGGGCGACTGGCTCGACGACAATCGGGCCGGTTGGGACGAACGGGTCGGCGTGCACCTCGCGAGCACGTTCTACGACCAGGCGCCGCTCCGTGCGGGCGGGAGCGTGCTCGACCCGATCGCGAGGGCGGGAATCGATCGGCTCTTCCCCGACGGACTCGAGGGCGTGCGGGTGCTGCACCTGCAGTGCCACTTCGGCTCCGACTCGCTCTCGCTCGTGAGCGGCGGGGCGAGCGTCGTCGGCATCGACTTCTCGCCCGCCGCCGTCGCCGAGGCGCGGCGGATGGCCATCGAGATCGGCGTCGCCGATCGCGCCCGCTTCATCGAGGCGAACGTGTACGACGCCCGGCACATGCTGCCCGAGCCCGAGTCGTTCGACCTCGTGTTCGTGACGTGGGGCACGATCAACTGGCTGCCCGATGTCGCCGAGTGGGCGCGGATCGTCGCCTGGTATCTGAAGCCCGGCGGTCGGCTCTACTTCGCGGAGGGGCATCCGACCGCGATGGTCTTCGACGGCGACGACGGGCCCGACGGGCTCCCGTCGATCAGGTACGCCTACCAGAGCGAGCAGCCCGAGATCCTCGACGACCCGAGCGACTACGCCGACCCCGAGGCGCGTCTCGCGAACGCCCGAACCTGGGAGTGGTCGCATCCGATCGACGAGGTGCTGTCCGCCCTGCGCGACGCGGGGCTCGCGCTCGAGGCGTTCACCGAGCACTACTCGGTGCCGTGGAGGGTGTTCCCGGCGACGGTCGAGCTCGGCGAGGGCATGTACGGCTGGCCGGCCGAACGCTGGCTGCCGCTCTCGTACGAACTCGTCGCGCTCAACCCGTCGGTCGAGTAGCGCAGCGTATCGAGGCCACGGCCCCGAACGGCCAGGATGCCTCGGAGCGAGTCAGCTCCGAGGCATCCGACGTTCTCGGGGTGCGTCAGCCGAGCGGACCCTCCTCGGCGGAGCGCAGCGTGTCGCCGAGGGTCGAGCCGAGCTCGTTGCGGTAGTCGCCCGAGAGGTCCCACCACATCGCGCCGCCGAACCCCTGCTCGGCCAGCCACTCGGCCTTCTGCTGCACCGACTTCGGGTCGTCGAGGCTCCACCACTGGCCGGTCGCGGCGTCGTAGCGCCACGACGCGCCGAGCGCGGGGTCGTAGTACCCCTGCCCGATCGAGCGGATCTCGTAATAGGGCTTCGTGCCGAGCGAGGTCACGGCGGGGTCGGGCGTCCAGACGGCGCGGTCGCCGACGGTCACGTTCGTCCAGCCCTGTCCGTAGGCGGGGATGCCGACGTTCAACTGATCGGGGCGAGCGCCGGCGGCGGTGTAGAGGCCCACGGCGTTGTCGAGCGCGAGCCCCCAGTTGTTCGCGCCGTCGGGGTGGAGGTTGCCCTGGTGGCCGGTGTTGCCGGTCCATCCGCCGGCGTAGTCGTAGCCCTGGATGTTCAGGAAGTCGACGACCTCGAACAGGCGCGGGTCGGTCCATCCGCCGGCGTTGGTGTTCCAGCCTCCGGCAGGGGCGAATGCGGTGAGCAGGTAGTCCTCGCCGGTCTCGGCGCCGTAGGCGTCGAGCTGGCGGCGGAACTCCTCCATGAGCGCGAGGAAGTTCTCACGGTCGGCGGGGCTCGCGTTCGAGGTCTCGCCGCCGTTCACCGGCCACTCCCAGTCGACGTCGATGCCGTCGAAGATACCGGCGGCGGCGCCGTCGCCGCCGAGGCCGCCGACCTTCGGCAGGTCGCCGCGCAAGTAGATGTCGAGGCACGAGGAGACGAGCTTCTCGCGGCTCTCGGGGGTGGCGGCGGCGGCCGAGAAGTGGTCGGACCAGGTCCAGCCGCCGAGCGAGATGAGCACCTTCGTGTCGGGGCTCGCCTGCTTGAGCTTCTTCAGCTGGTTGAAGTTGCCGGCGAGGCGCTGGTGCCGGTTCTTGTGGTCGCGCTTGCCGTCGACCGAGTCCCGCGGCGAGACGAGACGCAGGTAGTCGTTGTACGCATCGCCCTCGCCGGGCACGTCGGTGATCTCGCAGACGAGGTTCTCGGTGACGTTGCCGAAGGCGTAGTTGATGTGCGTGACGTCTTCGATGGCCCCGTTCTTCAGCAGGTCGGCGATCTGGAAGTCGCGGGTGATCGGGGTGTCGGCCATCAGGTAGCCGACGCTGCGGTACCCGTTGATCTCGCTCGGACCCTCGGGCTGATGACGCGGGTGGGCGGTGGCGGGAGCGGTCGCCGCGGTGGCGATGAGCGCGGTTGCGGCGACGGCGACGGCCGCCCCGCGGAGCAGGGGGAGTGGTGACATGGAATCCTCATCGATCGTTGTCCCGACCGCCGCGATCACGGCGGTTGCGAGACGGTACCAAGCGCAAGGCATGAAAAGAAAGAGTCTTAACAAAGGTTCGCGGATGCCACGGGCGAACGTGTGCGGTCACTGTGGAGATCTCCAACGGAATAGGGCGCTGGTGCAGATGCTGCACGTTCGGCGGGTCGATCGTCGGTGCGCTGCCGCGTGCGGATCGAGGCGGGCCGTGCTCGATTGGACGAAGGTGAATTCCCGTGATAGTGTTTCTTCTTGTGCCGCGGGGTGGAGCAGTTCGGTAGCTCGCTGGGCTCATAACCCAGAGGTCGTAGGTTCAAATCCTGCCCCCGCAACGCTGTGTTGGTTGCAACACCGAGAAGGCCCGGAATCATTGCGATTCCGGGCCTTCGGCATTTCCGGCGGCGGTCGAGGGGGTCGCCCCCTCGCCTGCTGGATCAACCCGACCGGGGCTCCCATGCGGCGCGCTCGCGCACGGCGAACTCGCGGAAGGTCGTCGCCGGCCGTCCGGTGAGCCGCCGCACGGCGTGATTCGGGATCGCCGACACGTTGAACCGCACGACGCGGTAGATCATCTTCTGCACCGCGAGGTAGTCGGCCGGTGCACCCTGCTCCTCGAGTCGCGCCAGGTACTCGCGCTCGCTCGGCCGCGCGTAGCGGATGTCGCGGCCGAGGACGTCCGACAGGATCCGAGCGACGCGTGCGTACGTGACGGACTGCTCGCCCGACAGTGTGTATGCCTTGCGCAGATGGCCTGGCGAGGTGAACACCGCGCCGGCGACCCGCCCGATGTCCTCCGTGTCGATGAACGCCGTGCGCGAACGCCCGGCCGGAACGAAGATCTCGTCGCGCTCGCGGATCTCCACGGCATATGTCGTCGACAGGTTCTGCATGAAGAAATTGGGCCGCAGGCTCGTGTACGGGGCATCCGTCTCGCGCAGATACTGCTCGACCGCGTGGTGCGGGGTCTTCCGATTCGCCTGCACGCCCTGGAGGGAGAGGAACACCAGCTGACGGAGGTCACGCCGCTTCGCGGCCTCGATCACCGGGAAGAGGTAGGTGCGCACGTCTTCGATGGCGGGCGGTCGCATGAGGAAGAGCCGGTCGCAGCCCTCGAGCGCCGCGTCGATCTCGGCCGGCGGCATTCCGAAGTCGAACGTGCGCGGGGTGACCCCCGCGGGGAGGCGGGCGGCATCCGAGTCGCCGCGCATCGCGGCGACGACCGGGACGCCTCGCTCGACGAGCGACCGGACGACGGCTCCGCCGACGATCCCGGTCGCCCCGGTCACGAACACGGCGTCGTTCGTCGTCATCGTTCGTCCTCCTCGGTGACCGTGCGCAGCAGGAGCGCGAGCCGGGTGAGCCCGTCGTCGTCGAGCCGGTCGAACATCGGCAGGAGGCGAGTGACCGTTTCGGCCTCGAATCGGTCGACCTGGCTCGAGGCCGCGTCGGTGAGCCGAAGCACCCGCGACCTCGCGTCGTCGGGATGTCGCGCGGTTTCGATGAGCCCGTCGGCCTTCAGTCCGTCGACGAGCTGCGTGACGGCGCCCCCGGTGAGGGCGAGGTGCTCGGCGACGAGGCTCGGGGTGATCGGGCCCGTGCCGTGCGCCAGCAGGAAGAGGGTCTGCATCTGCGATCTCGTGAGCGACCGCCCCTCGAACGGTGTCCGCCGCTCGGCGGCGATCGCCCGTCCGAGCACGGTCACCGCTTCGAGCACGGCCGAGGCCTGCGCGCGGCGCGACTCGACCGCTGTGCCGGCCCGGCCGCCCCGTGCGCCAGTCATCACGCGCTCACGAACGGCAGCTCGCGGACGAAGCGGTCGTCGTCGACCTGGGTCAGGATGAAGTCCGCGAGGTCGTCGCGGCTGATCTGCATGCCCGTGCCGACGCCGACCCACCCGACCCGGTACGTGCCCGTGCCGGGTGTCTCGAGCAGACGTGGGCCGCGCACGACGGTCCAGTCGAGCCCGCTCGCGCCGAGCACATCGAGGTGCGCTTCGGCGTCGGCGAGCACATGGCCGGCCAACGTCTTCAACAGGAACCGCATCACCCTGTCGGGCACCTTGGGCTGATCCTTGTTCTCGGCGCGGAGGCCGCCGCCCGAGAGCGTTACGATGCGGCGCACGCCGTGCGACTGCATCGCCGCGACGATGTGGCGCGTGCCGTCGGCCTGCAGGGTCCTGGGGGAGCCCTTCACCTGGCCGAACAGGCTCAGCACGACCTCGGAGCCGTCGACCACGCGGCCGACGGCCACCGGGTCCAGGACGTCACCGCGGATCACGGTCAGCCGTTCGTGCTGCACCTCGAGGCGGTCGGGATCGCGGACGAGTGCGCGGACGTCGAAACCCGCCGCGAGCGCGCGGTCGAGCACGCGTCGCCCGGTCTTGCCGGTGGCGCCGAAGAGTGCGATGGTCGTCATGGGAAATACTTTAGCAGCTAAAGTAGATCTCGGATCTGTGCGAGGGCGCGTGCCCCCTACTGCGCGAGATCGACGACGTCACCGCCTCGGGCAGGCCGGTCGTCGCCGACGCCCGGCCCGTCGGCTCCGCCGGCGCTTACTCGCAGCTGCGGTATCGCGCAGACCTCGGCCGATCGACCGGCCTCGCCCTACGCTGGTGACATGACACCCGGCCCGGTTGCACGTGACCACGAACACAGGGCACCCGATGCGCGGCAGCGCGCCGAGGCATCCGACGGCGACGAACTCGCGATCGCGGTCGCGCAGTTCGCTCCGCAGGCGGATGCCGCGGCGAACCTCGGCGAGATCGAGCGCCTCGCACGCCTCGCCGCGGGGCGCGGCGCGCGGCTCGTCGTGCTCCCCGAGTACTCGATGTTCTTCACGCCCGAACTCGGGCAGGAGATGGCCGATGCGGCCGAACCCCTCGACGGCGGCTTCGTGCGGGCGCTCGGGGCGCTCGCGGGCGAGCTCGGCGTGCACCTCGTCGCGGGCGTGCTCGAGCAGGCGCCGGGCGATGCCGCCCGCTTCTCGAACACGCTCGTCGCACTCGACGGCGGCGGGCGGCTCGTCGCCCGGTACCGCAAACAGCACCTCTACGACGCGTTCGGCCAGCTCGAGTCGGATCGGGTCGTCGCGGGTGCGCTCGACGAGCCCGAGATCTTCACGGTCGACGGCATCGCGGTCGGCATGCAGACCTGTTACGACCTGCGGTTCCCCGAAGTCACGAGGGTCGTCGTGGATGCCGGTGCCGACCTCGTGCTCGTCCCCGCCGAGTGGGTGCGCGGTCCGCTGAAGGAGCATCACTGGCGCACGCTCGCGCTGGCGCGGGCGATCGAGAACACGGTCTACCTCGCCGCGGCCGACCAGACCCCGCCGGTCGCGGTCGGGCAGAGCCTCGTCGTCGACCCGATGGGGGTCGAGCTCGCGGCGCTCGGGGAGCAGCCGGGCATCGCGCTCGCCTGGATCTCTCGCGAACGGATCGCCGCGGTGCGCCGCACGAACCCCGCGCTGTCGCTTCGACGTTACGGGGTCGTGCCGCGCTGAGGTGTTCGTGCCGGGCTGGCGAGCCCCAACTTGCAGGATGAGCGGGCAAGCGGGCCGGAATACGGGGGCGCTGTGCGGCTCATCCTGCAAGTTCCGGCGCTCGGGCCCCGAGCACCGCTCAGCCGACCCCGGCCCGGCCGCTCAGCTCACCCTGAGCGCCGCGAGGCGCGTCGAGGCCTCCTCGAGCACCGGCATGCGCTTGCAGAAGGCGAAGCGCACGAGACTTCGGTAGGCGTCGCGCCGATCGGCGTGCACGAACGCCGGCACCGGCACCCCGACGACACCCGCCAACTCGGGCAGCCGTCGGCACAGCTCTGCTGCGTCGGAGAACCCGAGCGGCGCGGCATCCGCGACGACGAAGTAGCCCGCCTGCGGGCGCGCGAGCGCGAATCCGGCCCGCTCGAGACCCGCGGTGAGCACGTCGCGCTTCGCGGCGAGGGCTGCGGCGGCACCGGTGAAGAAGGCATCGGGCAGGCCGAGCCCGGTGGCGATGGCCGGCTGGAACGGCGCCCCGTTGACGTAGCTCAGGTACTGCTTGACGGCGAGCACGGCGGTGACGAGCGGCGCGGGCGCGGTGAGCCAGCCGATCTTCCACCCCGTGGTCGAGAAGGTCTTGCCGCCGGAGGAGATCGAGATCGTGCGTTCGCGGGCACCCGGCAGCGTCGCGATCGGGCGATGCGGGGCGCCGAAGGTGAGGTGCTCGTAGACCTCGTCGGTCACGATGAGCGCGTCGTGACGCCGGGAGAGCTCGACGATCGTCGCGAGCACCTCGTCGTCGAAGACGGCGCCGGTCGGGTTGTGCGGCGAGTTGACGATGACGAGCCGCGTGCGATCGGTGACCGCCCGGCGCAGCTCGTCGAGGTCGACGCGCCAGGATGCCCCGCCGTCGCCCTGCTCCTCGGCCGCCCAGTGCAGTGGCACCGTCCGGTGCACGCCGCCCGCCCGGGCGACGAGCGCCGCGTAGGCGTCGTAGTAGGGCTCGAAGGTGACGACCTCGTCGCCCCGGTCGACGAAGGCGAGCACGGTCGCGGCGAGCGCCTCCGTCGCGCCGGCCGTCACGAGCACCTCGGATGCCGCGTCGACGTCGAGCCCGTACCAGTGCGCCTGGTGCGCGGCGATCGCCTCACGGAGCACTGCGTGGCCGAGCCCGGGCGGGTACTGGTTGACTCCCTCGGCGATCGCGGCGCGCGCCGCCTCGAGCACCTCGGCGGGGCCGTCTTCATCGGGAAACCCCTGCCCGAGGTTGATCGCTCCCGTGCGGGTCGCGAGGGCGCTCATCTCGGCGAAGATCGTCGCCGCGACCCGGCCGTCGGTGCCGAGCAGGCCCGCTCCGGCGGCGGTGCGCTGCAACGGCAGGAGCCCCGGCGCGGGGGAGAAGTCGCTCATGCTCACACCGTACGCGAAGCCCGCACGGGTACGCTGGCGCAGGGCATCGTCGCCTCGCACGGGTCGCTCGGACGAATCCCTGCTCGGTGATAGCAAGGACATAGGAACCGCCGATCCGGTGCACAGCTTGGCGAGAGATGCTGGCATCGCTTTGGAAGGAGCAGACATGACCGACACGACTGACGGCGCACAGGGCGAGGCCCGCGACGCCGAGGTCACCGAGGAGCCCACCGCTCCCGAGGCCAGCACCACCGAGACGACCGCCGCCGCGAGCACCGCCGCCGAAACGGCCACCACCGAGACCATCGCCGAGGCGCCCGAGGCTGCTGCCCCGGCCGCCGCCGAGGCGCCCGCCGCCGCTGCTGCACCCGCCGCTGCTGCTGCCCCGGCCGCCGCTGCTGCCCCGGCCGCCGCCGCTGCTGCACCCGCCGCGCCGGCGGCTCCCGCCGCGACCGGCACCGTGTACGAGCCGGGCCAGGCCCCGCAGCCGTACCACGCCCCGCAGTACACCAAGCAGGCGACGGCCGCACCCGCCCCCGCCGCTCCGGCGACGGCCCCCACCGTTCCGGTCCCCGGACAGGTTCCGCCGGCCTTCGGCGGCGCCCAGCCCGGTGCGACCCAGCCGACCGCCCCGCTCGCGGGCGTTCCGCCGTACGGCACCGGCCCCGAGGCATCCACCGCGCCGGCCCAGAAGCCGCGCCGCGTCGGCCTCGGCGTCGCCGCCGCGATCGTGGCGGCCGCCCTCATCGGCGGCGCCTCGGGCGCGGGCATCACGGCGCTCGTGACGAGCAACCAGAACGCGACCTCGACCGCGAGCTCGGGCACCGCGCAGAACATCGTCGTGAACGACACCGACCAGGTGACGGCCGTCACCGCGGTCGCCGCGAAGGCGAGCCCGAGCGTCGTGACCATCTCGGTCGCGGGCAACGAGGGCGCGGGCACGGGTTCCGGCATCGTCCTCTCCGACGACGGCTACGTGCTGACGAACACCCACGTGGTGACGCTCGACGGCGCGACCGGCGACCCGACGATCCAGGTCAAGACGAACGACGGCCACCTCTACGAGGCCGAGCTCGTCGGCACCGACCCCCTCTCCGACCTCGCGGTCATCAAGCTCGTCGACGCCTCGGGCCTCACCCCGCTCGAGTTCGCCGACTCCGACCAGCTCAACGTCGGCGACACGGCGATCGCGATCGGCGCACCGCTCGGTCTCTCGGGCACCGTGACGAACGGCATCGTGAGCGCGCTCAACCGCTCGATCGACGTCGCCTCCTCGGCGGCGCCGTCGACCCCCGACGACGCCCAGGGCGACGAGGGGTCGGGCGAAGGCCCGGGCGAGGGTGAGAACGGCGAGCAGGGCGGCGAGGGCGACAGCCCCTTCGACTTCTTCTTCGACATCCCCGAGGAGGGCGGCGGTCAGGCCCAGCAGCCGAGCGCGAACGCCGGACGCGTCTCGCTGCCGGTCGTCCAGACCGACGCGGCGATCAACCCCGGCAACTCGGGCGGCGCGCTGCTCGACGCCCAGGGCAAGCTCATCGGCGTGAACGTCGCGATCCTCTCGGCGGGCGAGACGGCCGCGGCGGGCAACATCGGCGTCGGATTCGCCGTGCCGTCGAACCTCGCCGAGCGCATCGCGAACGAGATCATCGAAGACGGTTCGGCCTCGCACGGCCTGCTCGGCGCGACGGTCACCTCGGCCGAGTCCGACGAGAAGAGCACCACGGTGGGGGCGCTCATCACCGAGGTCACCCCCGGTGGCGCAGCCGAGAAGGCCGGGCTCGAGGCGGGCGACGTCGTCACCGAGTTCAACGGCCTGCCGATCACCGACCAGACCGACCTCACCGCGCAGGTGCGGGCGCTCGCGGGCGGCTCGACGGCTGAGCTGACCGTCATCCGCGACGGCGAGACCCAGACGGTCGAGGTCACCCTCGACACGTACGAGGGCTGAGCCTGAACGGCACGGATGCCACGGGGCGGGGCCGGATCGGTATCGATCCGGCCCCGTTCGGCGTCTCCGGGAACACCGCCCGCGGGAGCGCGGCTGCTAGGCTCGATCGACCCCAGCGCGAGTGAGGAACATGCCCGAGCACCACCCCGAGACGACCCCGTCGTCGCTCGCCGGCGTGTCGTATGTCATGCCCGTGCTCAACGACGTCGCACACGTGCGCCAGGCCGTCGAATCGATCCTCGCGCAAGACTACGCCGGTCCCGTCGAGGTGCTCATCGCCCTCGGGCCGTCGATCGACGGCACGAACGAGCTCGTCGCCGATCTCGCCTCGCGCGACGAGCGCATCCGCGTGCTCGAGAACGAGGTCGGGTCGACGCCCGCGGGGCTCAACATCGGCATCCGTGCCGCGCGATATCCGGTCGTGGTGCGCGTCGACTCGCATTCGATGCTGCCGAAAGACTACGCCCGCGTCGCCGTCGCCACGCTCGAACGCACGGGCGCCGACAACGTCGGCGGCATCATGGACGCCCGCGGCGAGACCCCGTTCGAGCGCGCCGTCGCGCTCGCCTACACGACGAAGGTCGGCCTCGGCGGTTCGGCCTTCCACGTCGGCGGTGCCGAGGGGCCCGCCGAGACGGTCTACCTGGGCGTGTTCCGGCGCGAGGCGCTCGAACGGGTCGGCCTCTTCGACGAGTCGATCAAGCGCGGCCAGGACTGGGAGCTCAACCGGCGTCTGCGCGAGACCGGCGGCACCGTCTGGTTCACCCCCGAACTCGCGGTGACCTACCGCCCTCGGTCGAGCGTCGACCGGCTCGCCCGGCAGATGTTCTCGACCGGGCTCTGGCGCGGCGAGCTCGCGCGGCGCTTCCCGGCCTCGAACGGCATCCGCTACTTCATCCCGCCCGCGATGGTCGTCGGCGTGGCGCTCGGCCTGCTGCTCGGGGTCGGCGGCATCGTGCAGGCGCTCATCGGCGCGACGCCGTGGCTCCTCGTCGGCTTCGCGGCGCCGCTCGTCTACCTGCTGTTCGTCGCGGTCGCCACGTTCTCCGCCGCGCGGGGGCGCGGCGCGAGCACGGCCGCATGGTTTCTCGTAGTGTTGCCGTGCATACATGTCACGTGGGGCATCGGCTTCGTGCTCGGCTCTCTCTCGCTGACCAGCAACATCGCACGGCACACGGGAAGGTGAGCACGATGTCTGACGCCCGACCGGTGACGGTGCGGCCGGCGAGCATCGCCGAGCTGCGCGCCGTCGCGCAGCCTCCCGAGGTGCGCGGCCGGCGCAACGCCGAGCACTGGACGGCGTCGCTGTACCTGCGCCGCTTCTCGATCCACCTCACGTGGCTGCTCCTGAAGACGCCGATCTCGGCGAACGGCGTGACCGGCCTCATGATCCTCGTCGGCTGGTCCACGGCGGCGGCGCTGCTCATCCCCGGCATCTGGGGTGCGCTCCTCGCGGTCGTGCTCGGCCAGCTCCAGATGCTCGTCGACTGCTGCGACGGCGAGGTCGCCCGCTGGCGACGCACGTCCTCGCCCGCCGGAGTCTTCCTCGACAAGGTCGGGCACTACACGACCGAGGCACTCATCCCGCTCGCGCTCGGTCTCCGGGCGGCCGCGTACCCGCTCGAGTTCCCCGCCGACTTCCTCTGGACGACGCTCGGCGCGCTCCTGGCCCTCGTGATCGTGCTGAACAAGGCGCTCAACGACATGGTGCACGTCGCCCGCGCGAACGCCGGGCTCGCGAAGCTCGCCGACACCCACGGCGAGACCGCGCCGCGCGGCGGCCTCGTCGCGAAGCTCCGCAAGGCGGCGAGGTTCCTGCCGTTCCACCGGCTGTACCATTCGGTCGAGCTCACCCTCATCGCGTTCGCCGCGGCGCTCATCGGGCTCGCGTTCGGTCAGCCGCTCGTCGACCGCGTCGTCGTGGCGGCGCTGCTGCCGCTCGCGATGCTCGCGGTGATCGGCCACTTCGTCGCGATCATGGCGAGCCGTCGTGTCCGTTCCTGACGTGCTCCCGCGCGTCGGCGTCGTGGTGCTCACGATGGGCGAGCGCCCTGACGAGCTCGCGCGAGGCATCCGAAGCGTGCTCGCGCAGCAGGGCGTCGAGACCGACGTCGTCGTCGTCGGCAACGGCTGGGACCCGGCGACCGCCGAGCCCCCGCTGCCCGCGGGGGTGCGCACGCGCCACCTGCCCGAGAACCTCGGCATCCCGGCCGGCCGCAACGCGGGCGTGACCGAGGTCTCGGGCGAGGTGCTGTTCTTCCTCGACGACGACGCGTTCCTGCCGAGCGCCGCGTTCCTCGCCGACGGCATCCGGCTGCTCGCCGAGCGCCCCGAGCTCGGTCTCGTGCAGCCGCGAGTCGTCGATCCGACGGGACTCGTCTCGCCGCGCCGCTGGATCCCGCGGATCCGCAAGGGCGACCCCGCGCACTCGAGCCCGGTCTTCTCGTGCTGGGAGGGCGCGGTGCTCATGCCGCGTGCGGTGTTCGACGAGACCGGTGGATGGGCCGACCCCTTCTTCTACGCGCACGAGGGCATCGAACTCGCCTGGCGCGTGTGGGACGCGGGCCGCATCGCCTGGTACGAGGGTTCGCTCGAGGCGGCGCACCCCGTCATCGACCCCGCGCGGCACTCGTACTACTTCCGCCTGAACGCCCGCAATCGGGTGTGGCTCGCCCGCCGCAACCTGCCGGCGCTGCTCGTGCCGTTCTACGTCGGCTCGTGGACGGCGATCCAGATGCTGCGCTGGGCGCGCCGACCTGCCGCGCTGAAGGCCTGGTTCGGCGGTTGGGCGGCCGGGTGGCGGGAGTCTCCGGGTGAGCGCCGCCCGATGCGCTGGCGCACGGTGTGGCGGATGACTCGAGCAGGACGCCCGCCGGTCGTCTGAAAGGGTTGCGGAGCGCCCGACGGAGGAGGACGGGTCACGACAGCTCCGTCGTGCGCGGGTCCCGAGACGTCGCTTCGCTCCTCCTCGACCCGCCGGTGCCGTAACGATCGGCTCTCGTCTTCGCGCAGGGCCCGGCGCCGGGGCATCCGTTCAGCCGCCCCTCGCTACCCTTGGACAGTGGGATTGAGGAAAGACGCGCGACGCGCGATGAAGCTCGCCAAAGACATCATGTGGTCGCGGCGTGCGCAGCGCGCGTTGCGCACGAAGCTCGCCGAGCGGGCGCCGCTCGAGCCGCATCGCTTCAAGATCGGTGTGTACTTCGCCGACGGCAAGGTCAACCTGTACCAGCTGCGGCAGTGGTACGCGCCGCTGGCCGAGCTCGCCGAGACGCACCCCGTGCTCGTGCTCAGCCGGGCGTCGGGCGCCGCACTGAGGCTCTTCGAGGAGTCGCCGCTGCCGGTGGCCTATGTGCGCCGCGTCGCCGACCTCGAACGGGTGATCCACGAACAAGACCTGCATGTCATCCTCTACGTGAACCAGAACGCGAAGAACTTCCAGATGATGCGCTACGGGCGCCGCTGGCACGTGTTCGTCAACCACGGCGAGTCCGACAAGATGTACATGACCACGAACCAGTTCAAGGCGTACGACTACGCTCTGATCGCGGGCGACGCCGCCCGTGCCCGGCTCGACAAGGTGCTGTGGGACTACGACTTCGACAAGCGTGCGATCCCGATCGGGCGCCCGCAGGCCGACCACTACCTCGACGGCACTCCGCTGCCGTACACGCCCGACGAGCGCGAGGTGGTGCTCTACGCCCCGACCTGGGAGGGCGACCGTGCCGCGGCGGCGTACGGTTCGATCGCCTCGCACGGCGTCGCGCTCGTCGAAGGCCTGCTCACGACGGGGCGCCATCGGGTGATCTACCGGCCGCACCCGCGTTCGGGCGTCGTCGACGAGGCCTACGCGGCAGCGAACAAGCGCATCATCCAGGCGATCGAGCAGGCGAACGCCGCCGACCCCGGCGCGCAGCACGTCTTCGACGACGGCCCCAAGCTCGGGTGGCAGCTCGCCGCCGCCGACGTCGCGATCGTCGACATCTCGGCGATGGTCTACGACCGTCTCGCCGCCGGCAAACCGTTGCTCATCACGCGCCCCGCGAACCCGGCCGCACAGGTCGACACGAGCGGCTACCTGCAAGCGTGCGAATGGTTGGATGCGGCGGATGCCGCGTCGATGGTCGCCCGCGTCGACGAGGTCGCACACGACGAGCAGGCGCTCGAGCGGCTCAAGTTCTGGGTCGAGCGCTACTTCGGCGACACGACGCCGGGGGTGACGACCGCGCGATTCCACGCCGCGATCGACCACCTCATGGCCGAGTGGGAGCGCTTCGCGGCCCTGCACGCCGGAGACGGCGACATCGACGAGCACGACGAAGAGGGCGAGACCGACGACGAGGAGCTGTAGCTCCGGTCAGATCCGCTCGGTACCGCGCTCGAGTCGCGATGGCGGGGGCGAGTCGTCGTGGGGGAACGGCGCCGGTGGGAGGCGCACTGTGACGCCAGCGAGATCGGCGAGCTCCTCCTGCGTGAGCTCGAGTTGCCGTCGGCGCGCGTGCACGGTCGACGCGAGGTCGGCGGCTGCGGCATCCGCTGTGTTCTTCGCACCTCGAATCTGTGCAATCGTGCCGAACTTGTGCTCGTCTCTGAGCTGAGCGCGGTTCGAGTGCGTTGATCGGCACGATCATGCTGATTTGCGCCAATCTCGCTGACATCTTTCGCACGGGATCGAACAACGGCGCGATCGAGCCGGAACGACTCGCCCGAGCGGAGCTCGCTCGCTACTCTTGATCGGTCGGGAAGACTCTGCGGGCGATGGCCTGCACATCACGGTCGAGGGCGTCGAAACGGGATTCGAGACCACCGAGGCGTGACTCGAAGCGATCCATTTGACCCTCGACACGGCTCATCCGGTGGTCGACCTGCTCGAACCGCAGAACCATCTCGTCGCGCAGTGCGTCGACCTTGACGCCGATACCGCCGACCTGGGCGGCGAATGCCTTCAGCATGAGCTGGGTCGTGACCGCGATGGTGCCGGCGAACGCCGCAGCGAGCACGCCGATCACCGTCCAGATCTGGGCATCGTTCACGGTCATGGCTCCATTCTGCGGGCGGGGCGAGGCGAATGCCAGCGTATGGCGCTGATGGCGGGCGGGCCGCGATGCCGATGTGGTGTGCGCAAGTTCGTCGACGGAGCGGGTCTGGAGGAGTCTCGACTGCGCCCGCAGGGTCAGCCGTACCGTGGCGCGCATCTCGAGGTTCGCGCCGTCGGCGCCGCCGTCGCCGATGGTCATGCGCTGTTCGTCGCCGAGGCTTCCCGGCCCCAGCGGTCTCGATGGGCGTGCACCGCTCCTGAGGAGGCTCGGCGGCACGAGACTTTCACTCACTCGTGCGGGCCGACGAACATCGACCGCGCGCATGCGGGCGCGTCAGCGGTCGGCGTCGCCGTCGCCCGAGGCATCCGCGTTGATCGCCGACGAGCGCCCCGTCGTCAGCCGATTGAACGGCCGCTTCGCAGCCCGTCCGAGCACGCCGCCCACGGCACCGGCGGCGCGGGCGACCCGCTTGCCCGTCGCCGTGACGAGCGTGTCGTCACCGGCCGATTCGAGCTCCGCCGGAACCATCGCGGGCGCCGCGCCGAACGCGAGCCGCGACTGGGTCAGCACCCGCCGCCCGAGCACGTGGTTGCCGATGCCGCCGATCGCGGCGCCGATGCCGAACGGGATCGCCTTGCCGATGATGCCCGCGCCGCCCTTCACCGCGAACTGTTTGATGAAGACCGAACGGAGCCGGTCGACGACGGTGCCCATGACCGCCTTCGGCAGGCTGTTGGTGATCAGTTCGCCCCAGTAGGCGTTGCGCGCCACGCCGGAGCCCGTCGCCTGGCCGGCGAATTGACGAACGAGGTCGCTGCCCTCCTGACCCAGCATGAGGGTCATCACGAGCGCCCGCGCCCGCTCGGGGTTCTCGACGTGGATGCCGTGCACCTCGGCGACCGACTGCGCGAACAGCGCGGTCGCCTCGAGGAAGCCTGCCGTCTCGACGCCCGAGAGGGCGAGGGTGACCCCGGTACCGATCCCGGGCACGACGGCCGTCGCGCCGACGGCGGCGCCGCCGGTCGTGACCGCGGCGAGATAACGGCGCTCGAGGATGCGCACGAGCTGCTCGGGGGTCGCGCCGGGCGCGCGGCGGCGGATGCTTCGCAGGTGCGCGACGACGATCGGACGCTGGATCGCGAGCGCCCGGTCGATGGCGCGCTCGATGCCGTGGGCGCGACCGGCGTCGGCCGCGCCGGTCGGCGAACCGGCGCCTTCGCGCGGGTCGTTCTGGCCCATCGAGGTGATCGAGTGCACGCGGTCGGACATGGCGACGATCCTAGACGCCGCAGCTGATCTTGCCCCCCAAAGTGAGGGTTTCTCTTGTCAGCGGGGTCGGCACCGGAGTAGAACGGCCTCGGGCGCGCACGTCACCCGCTGCGCGCCGGGCTGCATCGACCCGGGGGGAACTCTCATGCGCGCCCAGAACTACCCGAACCCGTTGTCGACCACGCCGTTCGCACACCGGCATGCGCTCGAACGAATTGCCGTCGGTGTGATCGCCGTGGTCGCCGCGTGGGCGCTCGCGCTCGCCGGGGCCGTGCCGGCGCAGGCGGTCGATCCCGCGGTCGACGAGCCGGCCGCGGTCGAACGCTTCCGTGAGAATCTCGGCACGGTCGCGACCGACGTCATCGCCGAGTACTCGACGTTCGGCGCGATGACGAAACCGCTCGCACTCGAAGACGACCGGCTGATCCCGAGCTCGATCGTGACACCGGCTTCGGCCCTGGCGCTCGGCCATGCGATGTCGAAGCTCCAGTCCGACATCGCCGCCGACGCGCACACCGCTGCGACGCTCGATCAGTTCGTCGGCCAGCTCGACACCGACTACGACGGCCCGGTCGACGAGAGCGTTCCCGCCCTCGACGGCATCACCTTCGACCTTGAGGCATCCTCCCTCCCCACGAGCGCCGGCGCCGAGGGGTTCAACCTCTCGATCACCGTCGAGCACACCGTCAAGGTGCCGATCACGGTGGTCGACCCCACCCTGCAGGGCGGAATAGCGAACCAGGCGACCCCCCTGCGACTGACCGCCGCCGATGCTCCCTACCGCGTGCGATTCACGTTCGAAGCCGACTACAGAGTCGACACCGCGGCCGATCGATTCTGGGTGGCGCCGGTCGATGACGGCCCGGCCGCCCTGCTGGAGACCGATCTCGCGGGCGACGACGCCTTCGTCTTCCCGAGCGGAGAAGCCGCGGTCGGCATCGCCGACGTCGAGATCCTCGACGGTTCGACGGTCGACGTCGACGCGCGGTGGTCGAGCGGACTCGCCGACTCGAACAGCGACGGGCAGCTCAGTCTCTCGGAGCCGGCAGCGGACGGTGGCCCCCGGGTTCCGGGGGAACTCGCCGTCCCGGTCGCGCAGCTCAGCGACTTCACCCATGACGGCACCGCGACCGCGTCGATCAAGTTCGGCTCGACCTTGCTCGGGCTCTCGTCATCGCCCGCGCCGACCGCCGTGCTCGACGCCGACCTCGCGACAGACGACCCACTCGTCGCACACTTCACGGGCACGGATTCCGATCTCGACGCACTCGAGATGGCGTGCCGGCTCGGACCGGGGGACCTCGTGTCGGGGCTCGTGCAGTACGGCAACCTCGTGCGCACGATGCAGCTCGCACCCGGCGCCGACCGGGAACTGCCGCTCGCCGGCGGCCGCCTCTCCGACCTCGTGAACCTGGGCGACCCCTATTTCACGCTCGCGGAGGAGCTCATCACCGTCGACCCGTCGAAGGAGCTCGGCCAGCAGATCGTCATTCACGTGTCGACCGTCGGTGAACTCGCCGCCGAGCTCGCGACGCTCGACGGAGTCGGCGACGCGCCGACCGTCACCTTCGACCGCGCGGCCGAGACGATGCGCATCGGGCTCGCCGCCCATCGGTCGTTCGCAGATGCGACGACCACGACGCTCAACCTTCCCGACGACTCGTCGGTGGCGCAGTTCTCGTCCGGTGATCAACTGCGCGGCACGACGGGCCTCCGCGGCGTCGCCCATGAGGGCGCAGCGCGCGACCCCGACGTGCGCACGGGCTTCGACCTCGACCTGCCGATCACGATCGACCTCCGCGAAGCGCAGCCGGCCTCCGACGACCCGGGCACGCCGGCGATCGAGGACCAGTCGCCGATGCCCTACGAGCGCTTCGGCGCCGAGGTCGGCGACGGTGCGGAACTCTCGTTCACGCAGTCGGCGACCGCGCCGATCGCAGCTCGAGGCTCGATCGGGTTCGTGCCCGCCAAGGTCGGCGGCGAGTACAAGCTCGTCCCCGACGGATCCGAGCCGACCGGCTCGGTCGACGTCTCGGCCGTCGGCGGGGCGACGAGCACGCCGCAGATGCAGGCACTCGCGCAGGCGATCACCAAGCCGGGCACCGACTACGACGTCGACACGGCGGATGCCGCGGGCAAACTGCAGGCGAAGCTGTCGGTGAGCGCCCCCGGGGTGAACGCCGACGGCACTTGGCAGGACGTCTCGCCGACGTCGCCCGCACTCACCGACGACCCCGGCACCTACGACGTGGCGGGCGAGGCCTTCGCGAACCCGGCGGGTGCCGCTCTGTCGTTCGCCGCGACGAACGGCAACCGGCCGGCCGGGCTCTTGAAGAGCCTCGACCTCGACCCCGAGGCCGTCGTCACCGACGCACTTCGAGGCCGCACGATCGATGGCATCGCTCAAGCCGTCGGCGAGGTCGCGAGCGCCGCATCGACCGAGATCCCGGTGCTCGGCCTCAGCGCCGGTGAGATTCTCGACAGACTCGTCGGCATCGACGAACTTCTCGACGGGCTGCGAGACCCGGCGTCGGCCGGCGATGTCCGTGCCCTCGAACGCGCCGTCGAAGGCAAGCTGCCTGCGGGGGCGAGACTCGATCTGCGGCTGCGCGACCTCGAGGCGGGTACCGCTTCCGGACTCGACGTGAAGCTCGCGTTCGAGAAGACGGCCGAGCAGCAGTTGCCGCTCGCCCTCGACGGCGACGGCAAGTCGATGGGTGCTGTCACCGGGATTCCGAAGGCGACGCTCCATGGCGAGATGAAGCTCGGTGTCATGATCCCGCTGACGAAGGCGGCCTCGGCGCCGAAGATGCTCGGCGACTCGTCGGCCGCGTTCTCGGCGAAGCTCGACACCCCCGACGACGGCACGCTGAAGTTCGGCGTCACGGCCGGGCCGTTCTCGGCATCGCTCGGCGACGGCCATGCGGGCTACCTCGAACTCGGCGCGCGGTTCGCCGTCACCGACGCGACGCAGACCGACGACTCACCGGTCGACTTCGGTGCCTGGTCGCCGACCGCAGTACTGAGCTCGACACAGGACGACCCGTTCTCGTGCCCGGTGCCGGGCGAGGCCGCCGTGACCGGCGAGTTCGGGTGCATCGCCATGCCCGTGATGGTGGGTGCGGTCGGCATCTCGTCGCTCGCCACTCCGCCGACTGCCGACGACTTCGTGACCGGGAGCTTCGGCAGCGGTGGCGCCGACATCGGCCTTCCGGCGGGGCTGCTCGACTCGATCGACACCTCGGACTTCTCGTTCGACAGCCTGAGCGACGGGCTCGCCGCGATCAGCAAGATCATCGACGCGGCCATCGCCGCGTCGAGCGCGGGGTCCGGCCTGCCGGGCATCGGCGAAGACCTCGGCAAGTTCGCGAAGGGGCTCTCCGACGCGAAGGCGTTCATCGCGAAGCCGGTTCCCGGGCTCAACGGCAGCGATGTCGACGCACTGCTCTTCGAGGCGAACGGCCTGCGCGACCAGCTCTTCGCGAACTTCGGGCCGGTACTCATCGACAGCGACTACCCCGCTGTCGCGGGCTTCGAAACCACGACAGGGGATGCCCCGGGCACGACTGACGTCAATGCTCGCGACATCCGCATCGTGCCCATCTGCACCGGCGGCGTGGTGTGCGCACCGGGCGCGTTGCCGACCGATCTCGAAGACGTGACGGTCGAGATGGAACTCGGCCAGGGCAACCCCGATGTGAGCGACTGCACGAACGCGGCCGACTGCATCGACGGCGAGCCGGTCGACCTCGGCTTCGGGCTCGACGGCCTGCCGCTGAAGCTCGACGCCAAGGCGATCGCGAAGGCCGGCTGGCGGCTCGAGCTCGGCTTCGGGCTCTCCCGCGACGACGGCTTCTACTTGATCGACAACCCGGTGCCCGCCGATGTCGACGTGACGCAATGGGCCGACGACGACGCGGCCGGCACCCCGCAAGAACTGCGGGTGCATGCCTCGGTCGAGTTGAAGGACGACCCCGGGACGCCCGGGAACGAAGGCCGGGTCACCGGCGTCGTCGGCTTCCTCGGCATGACCGCGACCGCGATCGACGGCGAGAAGACCGGTATCGAAGCGGGCGTGCAGCTCGGGCTCAAGGTCGATGACGGCCAGACATGCACGCTCGGTGCCGACTACCGATCGGGCATCTCCGACGCCTACTGCTGGAAGCGGCTGAAGCTCACCCAGCTGCTGAGCGGCGGTCTCACCGATGTACTCGGCGAGCCCCGCGTCGACGGATCGGCGAACGCGCACCTCACCATCGACACCGGCGTCGCCAAGCCGGGGTTCGAGGCGGTGAACGACTCATTGCCGACGATCACCGCCGACTTCACCCTCGAGTGGAGCTTCGACAACAGCGGCGTCGGCGACCCGACGATCGCGCTCGAACACATCCGGGTGAACCCGGGCGAGCTGTTCCAGCGGCTGTTCGGCGGCGTGCTCAAGGCGCTCGACCCGGTGCTGCAGCCGATTAAGCCCGTGCGCGACTTCCTGTTCAGTCCGATCCCGGTGCTGACCGACCTCTCGGAGCTCTTCGGAGGCGATCCGGTGACGGTCGCGTCGCTCGCCGAACAGTTCGGCGACGTCGACCTGAGCCTCCTGCGCGACATCGACCTGCTGCTCGACTTCGTCGAGAAGGCGCAGGCGTCGGCGAACGGTCAGCCGATCGAGATCCTCGAGAAGCTCCAGATCTCGGGCGACGCGGCGCAGGGCCCACCGCGCACGTCCGACCAGGCCGATGAGCTCATCAAGCCGAACACGCTTCCCTCCAAGGAAGCAGACGAAGCGAAGGGCGCCCAGCTCGCCACCGACATGAAGTCCACGCTCGGGAGCGATGTGACGGGTTACGACAAGGTCACCGACCCGGCCGACAGCGACTTCACGTTCGAGATGTTCGACAAGCCGTCGTGCCTTGCGACGCTGCTCATCGGCAAGGATTGCGGCATCGCCGAATGGCAGCCCGACCCGCTCACCATCCGCATGCCGTACGAGGCGAGCTTCGGGCCGTTCTTCGGCGTGCTCTACATCACCATCGCGGGCGAGGTGAACGCTTCGGCGCAGTTCGGCGCGGGCATCTCGACCCGTGGCGTCCGGCTCATGGGCGAGCAGATCGTGAAGGCCGGTGGTCTTCCGTCCGACATGGTCGCCGCGATCGGCGACACGTTCCTGCAGAGCCTGTACCTCGCCGATGTCGACGGTGAGGGCAAAGACATCCCCGAGTTCACCGTGAGCGGCTCGATCAAGGCCGGCGCGAAGCTCTCGATCGTGATCGCGTCGTTCAAGGTCGAGGGCGGCATCACGGCGACTTTCGGGTTGAACCTCAACGACACGCCCCAGGCCGACGGCCGCATGTACTTCGACGAGATCTGGCCGAAGATCCTGAACCCGGTCTGCCTGTTCGACTTCCAGGGCAGTCTCAAGGCGTCGCTCGACGCCTCGGTGCAGGTCGGCTGGCCACCGCTCGGCTGGGAGGACAGTTGGAACCTGGCCGAGATCACCCTGCTCGACTTCAGTAGCTCGTGCAGCGACAAGCCGGCCGAGCCGAAACTCGCGATCGAGCAGCCGAACGGCGTGCTGAAGCTCAACGTCGGTCCCGGCAACACGCGCGGCGTGAAGTCGGGCGAGCCCAACGAGATCTACGAGGTGCGCCAGACGACCGAGCACCCCGACACCACCGACCACAAGTACACCTTCGTGATCACCGCATTCGGCGCGACCGAGACGAAACGCGGCACCTCGATCGAGCTGTACTCGGGCAACGGCAACGACTCGTTCACCTTCCTCGGCGGCGGCGCCGCGGGTGAGAAGGGGTCGCTCAAGGACTACGAGAAGCCGACCGAGGGCGACCCGGGTGTTCCCGCACCGACGGGTTCGTGGGCATTCACCGCGCCCGTCTCGGGCAACCTGGGCGTCGGCGCCGACAAGTACCGCGGCGGTGACGGACCCGACGTGATGAACGGCGAGGAGAACTGCCCGGCGTCGGGCGATGCGACGGCCGACGCCGACGTGATCGATCTCGGCGCCGGTGCGAACCGTGCGTGCGGCGGCCCGGGCAACGACAACATCACGGGCGGCCCCGGCACCGACATCCTCGACGGAGACGGCGACGGTGACACGATCGACGGCGGCCTCGGCGAAGACACCGTCAGCGGCGGCGCCGGCGTGGATCACCTGTTCGGCGGCACCGAGCCGGTCGACAAGGCCAAGGCGGGCTCCGGCACGCTGACGGTCGACGGCGATGACCTGATCATCGGGGGGCTCGACGCCGATACCATCCAGGGCTCGTCGGGTGCCGACAAGGTCTACGGCGACGCCCTCTATGGCACCGTCACGAACCCCGACACGAACGTTGCGAACGGAGCACGCAACGAGGGCGACGCGGGCGGCGTCGACACGATCGAAGGCGGCCCCGGGGCTGACTTCCTCTTCGGCGGCGGCGGCAACGACGTGGTCTACGGCGGCATGAGGATCCCCGACCAGGACGCGGACACTTCGGCCGACCACATCCAGGGCGATGCGGGCGACGACGAACTCCACGGCGGCGCCGGCGGCGACGACCTGTGGGGCGGCAGGTCCGGCGACCGCGCGTTCGGCGGCCCCGGCGTCGACAAGATCGACGGCCAGGCCGACAACGACCCCGAACTCCGTGGCGGTCCCGACGATGACAAGGTCTGGGGCGGAGCGGGCAACGATTCGCTGTTCGGCGACGAGGGCCTCGACAACCTCGTCGGCGACGGGCGTGCTGACGCGGGCACTGCTCCCACGCCGGGCGACGACCGCGCCGACGGCGGCGCCGGCGACGACATGGTGCTCGGCGACAACGGCACGATCAGCGGTGTCGTGACCCACGCCGGCGGCATCGCGATCGACGCACGGGTCGCGCATCCGAGCGCGCTTTCGACGAAGGTCGATGACGCCGCTCCCATCGGCAACGACCCCGGTCTCGGCGGCGGCGACGGCGACGACAAGGTCTACGGCGAGGGCGGCGACGACACCGGCACCGGCGGCGCCGGCCGCGACCTGCTGCACGGCAACGCCGACGTCGATCACCTCTACGGCGAGACCGGCGACGACGAGGCGTGGGGCGATGTCGGCAACGACGTCGTGCAAGGCGGCCCCGACGAGGATGTGCTGTACGGCAACGCCGACTCCGACACCGTCGACGGGCAGGAGGGCGTCGACCTCGTGATCGGCGGACACTACGGACTGACCGGAAAGGACACGGGCGACCGGCTCACGGGCGGTACCGAGCGCGACCGGCTCTACGGCGACGACGTGTCGATCACACCGGGAATGACCGGCATCACCTCCGACTCCGACGTGTCGTTCTCGCCGTCGGCCGACTCATCGACCTACGGCAGGGACACCGGCGACGGCGGACCGGGCCAGGACGAACTGCACGGGCAGGACGAGGTCGATACGCTGTACGGCGCCGGTGACTACGATCAGGTGTTCGGGGAGCTTGCCGGTGACTTCCTCGTCGGCGGTCCGGGCCCCGACGACCTCGTCGGCGACCAGGGCACGATGAGCCCCGAGGCTCGCCACGTGCAGCCTCCGGCCGGCGGCTGGGCCCCCGGCACCCCGAAGGGCTCGCCCGAGGTGACGATCGAGCTCGTCGCACCCACCGTGGGCGGCGACGACCTGATCTGGGGCGACTTCGACACCGCGGATGCCCCGTGGTCGACTGGCGGCGACGATCGAGGTTTCGGCGGCCACGGCACCGATACCCTGCGCGGCGGCGCGTACGACGACCACCTCGAGGGCAACGGCGGGCAGGACCGCATCTTCGGCTTCGACGAGGAGAGCGACCACACGGCCGATGACTCCACCGACGGCGCCGACGACCTGATCGGCGGTTCCTCGCCGGTCAATCCGCTCGCGAAGCCAGACGGGTTCAACCACGCGCTCGACGAGGGCGAGCTCGAGATGGAGGGCAACGACCTCGACGACGTCATGACGGGCGACAACGCGGTGCTGACGCGCCACGCCGACCCCGACGACCCGAACGCCTGGCAGACCGACCCGGTCACGGGCGGTGTGTTCCGCGAGGTCACCCTGCTCGACACCGAGAAGACGGGCGCCGACCTCGACGAGGTCTCGGGCGGCGACTACATGCGCGGCAACCACGAGAACGACCGCATGTTCGGCGAGGGCGGCAACGACCGGGTGAAGGGCGACGCCGACGACGACCTCGTCGAGGGCGATCAGGACGGCGACTGGCTCGAGGGCAACGCCGACGAAGACGACGTCATCGGCGGTTCGTCGTTCCCCGACCAGCCCGACTCGGGCGACGTGCTCTGGGGCGGCGGCGGCGCCGACGTGCTCGCCGGCGACAACGCGTGCATCGTGCGCGACGTGCCCGGCGTCGACTTCGAGCCGGCGAGCTGCCCGGCGCTCGACGACCCGGCACTCGACGAGTTCCACTACGTCACGAGCCAGCTCGGCGTCGAGACCAGGCGCGGCCTCGTCTACCACGATCTCGACGGGCCCTTCCCGAGCGAGTTCGGTCGCGACATCCTGAACGGCGGTTCTGGGGTCGATGCCGAGTTCGGCCAGGACGGCGGCGACGCACTGTTCGGCGACGGCGGCGCCGACTTCCAGCACGGCAACGGCGATACCGACATCATCGTCGGCGACCGGCCGGTCGACACGTACGGCGAGATCGCGCTGCCGCCCGAGGTCGGCGGAACGCTGCCGACGCTGCCCGCCGAGCCGACGGGGCTCCCCGGTTCGCCGAGCACCGGTGCCTTCCTCGTCGGCCCCGCGCAGGCCGACGGACAGGACGACCAGTTCGGCGGCTCCAACCTCGCCGGCCACCGCGACACGGGCGACTGGCTCTTCGGCGACGGCGAGGCCGACTTCCAGCTCGGCGACAACGGCGAACTGATCCGCACGGTCGAGGGCGAAGAGGATGACGCGAGCTACGCCGTCTACGAGGAGCGCTACCCCGACAACGACCCGCCCGACGACGGCTCGGCCGTGATCGAACGCGAGGTCACCCGCTACGACGTGGGCGTGCCCGCCGCGGCGGGCGTCTGGGGCGCCGACCTCGTCTTCGGCGGCAACGGCACGAACCCGCTCATCTCCGCCGGCGCCGGCGACGGCGACGACAGCCAGTGGGGCCAGGACGGCGACGACCGGCTGTTCGGCGAGGACGGAGCCGACGACCAGTTCGGCGAGCTCGGCGACGACACCATGTGGGGCGGCGCGGGGGAGGATGCGATGGTCGGCGACCGCGGCGGCGTGCAGACGCGCTTCGTCGAGACCGACGGCAGCGATGCCGGCGACCCCGACATCCTGACGCACACGAGTCAGGGCCCCCCGGGCATCAACCTCGGCGGTCCCGATGCGGGCGCGCAGGACGCGGTGCTGCACCCCTTCGAGGCTCACCCGCTCTACCGCGGCACCTCGCTCAGCCACGACCGTGACGGCTCGGTGCTCGTGAAGAACGGGCACGACGCCGGCGGTGCCGACCGGATGCGCGGCGGGCCGGGACACGATTCGATGCACGGCGGCGAGGGCGCCGACCTCATGAACGGCGACTCGGGCGGCGACTACGCCTACGGCGACGACGGAGCCGACGTGATGTGGGGCGGGCGCGGCGACCCGATGGTCGGCTCGCCCGACCTGCCCGGTCGCAACGCTCCCGGTGCGAACGGCGAGTGGCTCGACGTGCTCTTCGCCGGCTACGGTGCGAACGCCACCGAGGCCGGAGCCGACGTCATCGACTACCAGCCGCGACCGGGCGTCGACCCCGCTTCATGGTTCACGATGGTGCAGGCCTATGCCGACACCGCCCCCGAGGGCGCGGGCACCGCCGGTCGCGCCGAGACGCGTCAGCACCACCACGGCACCGACTGGCAGTACGGCGGGTGGGACCGCGACGTGCTGCAGGCGGATGTCTCGGCCAACGGCCCGAACGACGGCGACAAGCTGCTCGACTGGGGCGGTGCCTACAACCTGTACACGGCGTGCAACGCCGCGTACGGCGGCTGGAACGACGTCCGCAAGATCGATCCGAACAACCTCGCCGGGCTCGAGAAGCTCGCGTACGTGACGGGTGCCCGCGCCGACTTCGACGGGGCGCCGACGCTCGGCGACGTGCAGGCGAACGGCTCGGCCGCTCGTGAGGCCGCGATCGTGTACACGAAGGATCTCAAGAACAACACCGGCAAGGCGTTCTCGGGTACCCCCGGCCACTTCGAGGACTTCATCTGCGCGTCGGACTGAGGAGGAGCTCGCCCGCGCCGCCGCGCCGCCGCGCCGCCGGCCGCGCCGCCGCGCCGCCGGCCGCGCCGCCGCCGCGCCGCCGCGCCGCCGTGCTCAGCGAGTCGCCGAAAACTGCTCGAAACCCCGCCGTATGCATCGGTTTTCGGCGACTCGACGGGTGTAGGGGCGGCGGCAGCCCCAGCGCGCGGCGGCAGCCCGGGGGGCGGAGGCAGCGCGCGGCGGCAGCCCCAGCGCGCGGCGGCAGCCCGGGCGCGGCGCGGCGGCGCGGCGGCGCCCGGCTACTTCTTCGCGGTGTCGTAGTCGCGGTTGTACCGCGCGAGCACCTCGTCGATCGGGCCGTCGAGCGCGAGGGCGCCCTTGTCGAGGTAGAGGCCGCGCGTGCAGAATCGGCGCAGGTCGCGCTCGTTGTGCGAGACGAAGAAGAGCGTGCGCCCACCGGCGAGCAACTCGTCGATGCGCTCGTAGCACTTCTCTCGGAAGGCCTTGTCGCCGACGGCCAGCACTTCGTCGACAAGCATGATCGGCTCCTCGAGCTGCGAGATCACGGCGAACGCGATGCGCACCTTCATGCCGCTCGAGAGGTGCTTGTACGGAGTGTCGAGGAAGTCGCCGATCTCGGCGAAGCCGATGATCTCGTCGAACCGGGCGTCGATCTGCGTGCGCGACATGCCGTGCAGCCCGGCCGTGAGGTAGACGTTGTCGCGCACCGAGAGGTCGTCGACGAAGCCGCCCGTGATCTCGATCAGGGGCGCCACGCCGCCGCCGACGGTGACCGAGCCCTCATCGGGCAGCATGACCCCGGCGACGAGCTTCAGCAGCGTCGACTTTCCCTGGCCGTTGCGGCCCACCACGCCGATCGCCTCGCCTTGGCGCACGTCGAACGAGACGTCGCGCAGCGCCCAGAATTCGCCGGGCCGGGTGCGGCGGCGGCGGCCGGCGAGCAGGTCCTTGAAGGAACGACGGCCGCGGCGGTTGCGTCGGAAGCGCACGCCGAGCCCGTCGACACGGATGTCGAACGGTTCGGCGCCGCCCCGGGCGACGTCATCGCGAACGGATGCCTCGGTCATCAGATCTCCTTCAGCACCTGTCGCTCGGAGAGACGGAACACCCAGAGACCGACGGCGAGGAACGCGAGCGACATCACCGCCGCGACCGCCACCTCGAACCAGATGAGCTGTTCGGGGAAGAACGCGGCGCGGTAGAGCGAGAAGATGCCCGACAGCGGGTTGAAGGCCGCCCAGAACTGCATGCCCTCGGGCAGATCGGTCGTGGAGTAGATGATCGGTGTCGCGTAGAAGAGGAAGCGGAGGACGAGTTTCACCGCGCGCTCGAGGTCGCGGAAGAACACGACGAGCGGGGCCACGATGAGGCAGACGCCGGCGGTGAGCACCGCCTGAAGCAGCACGGCGAGCGGGAAGTACACCACCTTCCAGCTGAGTTCGGCCTGGAACACGATCGCGAAGAGCGCGAGCACGGGCAGCGCGAAGACGAACTCGATGCCCTTCGAGAGCACGATGCGGTTCACCCAGATCGTGCGGGGGATCATCGTCGAGCGCACGAGCTTCGCGTCCTTCAGGAACGCCCGGGTCGAGTCCGAGACGGCGCCGTTGAACCACATCCACGGCAGGAGCGCGGTGAGCAGGAAGACGATGTATGGCACCTGGCCGACGGTGCGCTCGAACACCTGGGTGAAGACGAACCAGTAGATGCCCGCCATGACGAGCGGGTCGAGCACCGACCAGATGTACCCGAGCGCCGAGGTCGAGTAGCGAACCTTGAGGTCGCGGGTGGTGAGCAGCCACAGCGCATGCCGATATCTCGCGAACGGCGTCCGCTGCAGCGGATGCGCGTCTCGGTACGACACCGGAGCTGAGCTCATCACGTCTCTCATCGTAGATGGCCTGCCGGGGTAGATTTGATGCAGACGGGTGGCGACGTGCCGAGCCCGACCCGAAAGGAGCCGAGCGCCCCGTGCACCGCACCAGCACCCGCGTCATTCTCAGCTGCGCCGCGATCGGTGTCGGCGGCGGCCTCGTCGCCGCCGGTTCCGGGTACTTCGCCGGACTCATCGCCGGCATCGCGCCGATGCTCTACGGCATCACGATCGGCACCCACTTCCTGCCGAGCGCGGTCGCGCTGGCGCTTCTGAAGCGACCCGGCGTCGGCATTCTCACCGGCTTCATCGCGGGCCTCGTCGGCGCGGCCTTCGCCCCCCACTGGATCCTTCGCTTCCTCGGCACCGGCCTCCTCGTCGGCGCGCTGCTCGAGCTGCCCTTCTTCCTCACCCGCTACAAGAACTGGTCGCCGTGGCTCTATTACGTGGCCGCGGGCGGGTCGGGCATCGTGCTCGCCGCAGGCACCTTCATCGCGCTCGGCCCCGAGCATTACGCACCGTGGTTCTGGGTGCTCTACCTCGCCATGTTCGCGCTCAGCCCCGTGCTGTTCACCTGGCTGGGCCGGGTCATCGCCGCCTCGCTGGCGCGGGCGGGCGTCGCGCGCACCCTGCGTTGAGGGTTCGCCCGCCGCGGTGCGGCCGGGTATGACGAAGGGCGGATGCCGCAGCATCCGCCCTTCGTCTCTTGCGCTGTGCAGTGCAGGTCACACGAAGTGGTTCGCACGCTCCAGGTCTTCGGCGAAGTCGATCTCGACCGCGTAGAGGTCGGAGACGTCCATCGGCTCGACGAGGAGGCCGTTCCGCTCGATCGCGAGTTCGAGGCCGCGCTCGAAGTAGTCCTGGTCGCCGACGCGCTGCAGGTGCGCGAGGAACGTCGCCTTGTCGCGGCCGGAGATGTAGTTGATGCCGACGGCCTCGCCGAGACCGCCCTTGACGGTCTTCGAGAGCTCCTTGATATAGCCCTCGGCGCTCGTCGTGTACTTCACCTCTTCGTCGGAGACCTTCGCCGTGTTCACCGTGACGAACGACTGGTCGCGTGCGATGAAGGGGAGCGCACGGTCGAGGATGGCTGGGTCGAAGACGACGTCGCCGTTCATCCACAGCACGCCGCCCGACTGCGAGGCGGCGAGCGCCCGCATGAGCGACTTGGAGGTGTTCGTCTGGTCGTACTCCTCGTTGTAGACGAACGACGCCTGCGGGAACGCCTCGATGATGTGCTCGAGCTTGTAGCCGACGACGATCGTCACGTCGGCGTGCGCGCCGAACGCGTGCTCGACGTTGTCGAACTGCTGGCGCATGATGGTGCGGCCGTCGCTGAGCTCGGTCAGGGGCTTGGGGAGGGAACGCCCGAGCCGGCTTCCCATGCCGGCCGCGAGAATCACGATCTGGGTGGTCACTGCATCTCCTTCGGTGGGTCGGATGCCCCCACCGGGCGGGCTCGTTCTGCGGAGTTCGCCCGGAGTTCATCCGGAAGTTCACATGTGGACACGCCGTTATGCCGCAACCCAGCGTATCCGGGGGCCCTCCCGCGTCGCCATTCGGGGGCGCCGGTCGTAGTGGGATCGTGACATGACGCACAGGCAATCCACAGTCAGAGGATCGCGCTCCCGAGGCGCGCTCGGCGGGCGGTCGTTGGTAGGTTGGCTGGGTGACTTCCGTTTCGCGCTCCGATCACGACGACGAAGCTGCCGAAGGCACCGGTGCGGGGGCGCCTCGAAAGAGCGGAACCGCGCCGGCCGCGTCGGGCAGCGCGGCCTCGGGCGCCCGCAAGAGCGCCGCGAAATCCGCCGCCAAGACCATGACGCCCGCCGAGCGGGCTGCCGCCCGCTCGGCCGCCGCGAAGAAGGCCGCCGCGACCCGCCGGGCGAACAAGGCCGCCGCGGCCGAAGCCGCCGAGCAGGGTGCCGTCGCCGAGACGATCGACTCGAAGCGCACCGGCGCGTCGAACGCCGCCTCCTCCGCCGCGCGAACCGCGCGCGGGGCCGGAGCGAAGTCCGCCCGCACCGCACGTGATTCCTCCGCGAAGAGCGCCGCGAGCACCCCTGGCGACCGCAGCCGCGCGACCGCCGCGGCCAGCGCACAACGTCAGGCGCAGCAGCGGGTCGCGGCGTCGGTCACGACCGAGACCACCGCCGCCGAACGGGCCCCGCGAAAGCCGGCCGACCACACGATTCCCGCGGCGGCGAGCGAGCCGCCCGTCGTCGCCGAGCGGCACGAGCCCGACCGCGACGAGATCGACGAGACAACGACCGAACGGCGCACCCCGGTGGCCGAGGTCCGCGCCGCCGCGGCGGCCGTCGCGGCGGGTGAGGTCTCGACCGTGGCGGTCGCGCCCGAGGCCGAGACGGTCGAGCCCGAACCGGTCGCGGCGGCGGTGGCGAAGCCCGAGACGGTCGTACCGGTGCCGGTCGCCGAGCCCGAGCCCGAGCCCGAGCCCGCGCCCGCCGACACGCCGACGGCCGACGAGACGTCGGCATCCGAGGCATCCGCACCGCTCATCGCAGCGCAGTCGGTCGCCGTGATCCCCGCGAAGAAGAACGCGGCTCCCCGCAAGAAGCGCACCCTGCGGGTTGCGCGCCCGGCCCCGGCGGCCGGTACGCCGAACGTGCTCTCGATCACCGGGCTCGTGAAGCGCTTCGGCGAGAACACCGCTGTCGACGGCATCAGCCTCGATGTGCGGGCGGGCTCGTTCTTCGGCATCGTCGGGCCGAACGGCGCGGGCAAGACGACGACGCTCTCGATGATCACGGGGCTCCTCCGGCCCGACGCGGGCACCGTCCGCATCCACGACATCGACGCGTGGGCCGACCCGCACGCCGCGAAGCGCGCGACCGGCGTGCTGCCCGACCGGCTGCGGCTGTTCGACCGGCTGACCGGCGCGCAGCTGCTCTACTACTCGGGCGTGCTGCGCGGTCTCGACAACCGCACCGTGCGCGAACGCAGCGCCGACCTCATCTCGGCCTTCGGCCTCGACGACGCCGTCGACCGGCTCGTCGCCGACTACTCGGCCGGCATGACCAAGAAGATCGCGCTCGCGTGCGCGATGATCCACTCCCCGCGCCTGCTGGTGCTCGACGAGCCGTTCGAATCCGTCGACCCGGTGTCGGCGGCGAATCTCACCGAGATCCTCGAGCGCTACGTCGCCGGCGGCGGCACGGTCGTGCTGTCGAGCCACGGCATGGACCTGATCGAGCGCGTCTGCGACTCGGCCGCGATCATCGTCTCGGGCCGGGTGCTCGCGGCGGGCACGCTCGACGAGGTACGTGCGGGCCACACCCTCGAAGACCGATTCGTCGAGCTCGCGGGCGGGCGCAAGGCAGCGGAAGGCATGGAATGGTTGCACAGTTTCTCAGACTGAAACTGCGCCTGATGGCGAACATCTTCCGCCGCAGCACCTGGCAAGTGGTCGGCATCGTGCTCGGCCTCGTCTACGGTCTGGGCCTCGCGCTGCTGCTCTTCCTCTCCCTCGTGGGGCTGCGACTCGTGGAGGACGTGGCGGTGATCCGCGATGTGCTCGTGGTCGCCGGTGCTGCGACCGTCGTCGGCTTCATCGTGTTCCCGCTCGTCTTCGGCACCGAAGACACCATGGACCCGCGCCGCTTCGCCTTCTTCGGCCTGCCAGACCGCACCTTGGCCCTCGGGCTCGCGGTCGCGGGGCTCATCGGCATTCCCGCCCTCGTGCTCGCGATCGTGCTGCTCGGCACCGTCGTCACGTGGTCACGCGGCGTCGCGGAGACGCTCCTGGCGCTCATCTCCGCTGCGCTCGCGTTCGCGACCTGCCTGCTGCTCGCGCGCGTGACGACGGCGCTCGCCTCGTTCCTGCTCTCGACGCGGCGCTCACGCGAACTGATGGGCGTCATCGGGCTGCTGCTCATCGTCATGCTGTCGCCGATCATCGTCGTGCTCGTCACGCTCGACTGGGCGAATTCGGGGCTCGAGATCCTCGGCGTCTTCGGCGACATCCTCGGCTGGACCCCGCTCGGCGCCGCCTTCGCGATTCCTGGCGACGCGGCCGCCGGGGCGTGGGGTCCGGCCATCCTCGAGCTGCTCATCGCCGTCGCCACGCTCGGTCTGATCTGGCTCGCCTGGCAGGCGCTCGTCGCGAAGATGCTCGTCACTCCGGGTCGCGAGGCGTCGGCGAAGAGCTACCGCGGGCTCGGCTGGTTCGACCGGATGCCCCACGGCGCGACCGGTGCGGTCGCGGCGCGCAGCTTCACCTACTGGTTCCGCGACGCGCGCTACTGGGTCTCGATCGTCATGGTGCCGATCGTGCCGGTGCTCGTCATGGTGCCGCTCGGCGTCGCCGGGGTGCCGATGCAGTACCTGGGGCTCATCCCGGTGCCGCTCATGTGCCTGTTCCTCGGCTGGAGCCTCCACAACGACACCGCGTACGACTCGACCGCGATCTGGCTGCACATCACCTCGGGGGTGCGCGGCGCCGCCGACCGGCTCGGGCGGCTCGTGCCGGTGCTCGTCGCCGGCGTGCTCGTGATCGGGCTCGGCAGCGCCGTCACCGTGTTCGTGCTGAACGATTGGCGGCTGCTGCCGTCGCTGCTCGGCGTGAGCACGGCGCTGCTGCTCGCCGGCCTCGGCGTCGGGTCGATCACCTCGGCGCGGTTTCCCTACCCGGCGGTGAAACCCGGCGACAGCCCGTTCCAGCAACCGCAGTCGACGGGCGGCATCACCGCGCTCGTGCAGTCGCTCACGATGCTCGCTTCGGTGCTCGTCGCAGCGCCGGCGGTGTTCTTCGCCGCGCTCGGCATCCTCGTCGACCCCGGCTGGCACGCGGCCGCCTTCGCCGCGGGGGTCGGCCTGGGGCTGCTGGTGCTCGCCCTCGGCGTCTGGTTCGGCGGGCGCGTGTTCGACGTCCGCGGGCCCGAGATGATCGCGGCGGCGATCCGCGCCTGAGCCGATCGCCGATGCCGGGTGCTTCCGGCCGATCGGCCGGACGACGCGACGGGATCGACGCGTAGAATCGAGCGCATGATCCACACCGTGCGCGCCAGCATCGCCGACCCCGGTCAGCCGGGTGGCGGCACCGACGTCCTCGACCGCGAACTCGAGAAGCTCCTCAACGAGGAGGCCATCGAGCCGGGTGATCACGAGCGCTTCTCGCACTACGTGCAGAAGGACAAGATCCTCGAATCGGCGATCACGGGCAAACCGGTGAAGGCGCTCTGCGGCAAGAAGTGGACCCCGGGGCGCGACCCCGAGAAGTTCCCGGTCTGCCCGAGCTGCAAAGAGATCTACGAGCGGATGAAGTCGGCCTAGCCCGCGCCCGGGCGCCCGCTGGTTGGTCGCCCCGCGTTCGTCGCCGGGCCGTGCAGAATTCAGGATGCCTCGTGCGGCGCGCCGCACGAGGCATCCGTTCGCTCGGCGTGGCGCGCCGAATCTCCTGCGTTCTGCACGCCGGCACAGCAAAGCCGAGCGATGCGACGCGACCGAGTGGCCGACCGGCCGCTCAGCGGTACGTCGTCGGGATCACCGGCTCGCCGCGGCCGAGCCGGAACGCCTCGATCGGCAGCTCCTGCATGACCTCGGCGCGGTGCGCGCGGGCGGCGGTCGTGCCTGCGGCGCCGAGGAACGCGGGGTCGACCTCGCCCTTCGCGACGAGCTGCACCATCAGCGGTCGCAGCCGGTCGCCCGCGTCGAACTCGGCCTCGCCGTCGGGGCCGTCGCCCACGAACACGAGCTCCTCGCGGGCGGTTCGGGTCGAGTCGAGGCGCCGCGCCGCGTTCTTGCGGCCGCCGACACTGGCCTTCTGGGTCGAGGCCTTCGCGACGGGAATCCAGTCGCCGGCGTCGTCGCGCCGGGCGACGAGCTTGTAGACCATGCCCGCCGCGGGGAACCCGGACCCGGTGACGACCGCGGTGCCGACGCCGTACGCGTCGACCGGCGCGCCCGAGAGGCCCGCGATCGTGAACTCGTCGAGGTCGCTCGTGACGGTGATGCGGGTGTCGACCGCACCGAGCGAGTCGAGCTGTTCTCGCACCGCGGCGACCACGGTGGGCAGGTCGCCCGAGTCGATGCGCACGGCGCCGAGCTCGGGCCCGGCGACCTTGACCGCGAGTTCGACGCCGCGGGTGATGTCGTAGGTGTCGACGAGCAGGGTGGACTTCGGCCCGAATGCCGTGACCTGGGCGCGGAACGCGTCTTCTTCGCTGTCGTGCAGCAGGGTGAAGGCGTGGGCGGCGGTACCCATCGTCGGGATGCCCCAGGTGCGGCCCGCCTCGAGGTTCGAGGTCGCATCGAATCCGGCGATGTAGGCCGCCCGGGCGGCGGCGACCGCCGCGCGCTCGCTCGTGCGGCGCGAGCCCATCTCGGCGATGGGGCGGCCGAGCGCCACCGAGACCATGCGTGCGGCGGCGCTCGCCACCGAGGAGTCGTAGTTGAGGGTCGAGAGCACGACCGTCTCGAGCATGACCGCCTCGGCGAAGCTCGCCTGGATGGTGAGCAGCGGCGAGCCAGGGAAGTACGCCTCGCCCTCGCGGTAGCCCCAGATGTCTCCCGTGAAGCGGTAGTCGGCGAGCCAGTCGATCGTCGCGGGGCGCACCACCTCGTGCTCGCGCAGCCACTCGAGCTCGGCGTCGTCGAAGCGGAACCGCTGCACGAGTTCGAGGAGGCGCCCTGTGCCGGCGACGACGCCGTAGCGGCGGCCGTCGGGCAGGCGCCTCGCAAAGGCCTCGAAGAGGCTCTCGCGGTGGGCGGTGCCGTCGAGCAGGGCGGCATCGACCATCGTGAGTTCGTAACGGTCGGTGAAGAGGGCAGCTGAGCCGGTCACGGAGTCGAGCCTACTGGGGCACGTGGTCGACCCCGTGGCATCCCGCCACCGCGTGCCGTCGACTCGCCTAAGCTTGAACCTCGTGACGGATGCACCGATCGGAATCTTCGACTCGGGGGTCGGTGGACTCACCGTCGCCCGTGCCGTCAAAGACCAGCTGCCGAACGAGTCGATCCTCTACATCGGCGATCTGGAGCACTCCCCGTACGGGCCGAAGAAGATCGCCGACGTCCGCGGGTATGCCCTCGCGGTGCTCGACGATCTCGTCGCGCAGGGCGTCAAGATGCTCGTGATCGCCTGCAACACCGCCTCCGCGGCGATGCTCCGCGATGCGCGCGAGCGCTACGAGGTGCCTGTGGTCGAGGTGATCCAGCCGGCCGTCCGCCGTGCCGTCGCCGCCACGAAGACCGGCCGGGTGGGCGTGATCGGCACGCAGGGCACCGTCTCGTCGCGCGCCTACGACGACGCCTTCGCCGCGGCCCCGCACCTCGAGCTCTTCTCGCGGGCCTGCCCGCGCTTCGTCGAGTTCGTCGAGGCGGGCGTCACGACCGGCGACGAACTGCTCGCCGTCGCCGAGGAGTACCTCGCACCGCTCCGCCGGGCCGACATCGACACCCTCGTGCTCGGATGCACCCACTACCCGTTCCTCAAGGGCGCCATCTCGTACGTCATGGGCGAGGGCGTCACCCTCGTCTCGAGTGACGTCGAGACCGCGAACGACGTGTACCGCGTGCTCGTCGGCGGCGGCATGGAGCGACGCGCGCCTGTACCCCCGAGCTACCGCTACGAGGCGACGGGCCGCTCGACGAGCGCCTTCCTCGACCTCGCCCACCGACTCATCGCCCCCGAGATCCCGAGCGTCGAGCTCGTGCAGACGGGAGCGGTCGCCATCCCCGACCGAGAACAGCTTCGACAGGAGAACCTATGACCGAGGCATCCGCCCCCGCGATCGTCCGTGCCGACGGCCGCACCCCCGACCAGCTGCGCGAGGTGACCATCGAACGCGGCTGGAGCGCCCACGCCGAAGGCAGCGCGCTCATCTCGTTCGGGGGCACGAAGGTGCTCTGCACGGCGAGCTTCACGAACGGCGTGCCGCGCTGGCTGAGCGGCAAGGGCAAGGGCTGGGTCACCGCCGAGTACGCGATGCTCCCGCGCGCGACGAACACGCGCAACGACCGTGAGAGCGTGAAGGGCCGTATCGGCGGTCGCACCCACGAGATCAGCCGCCTCATCGGCCGCAGCCTCCGCGCGGTGGTCGACATGAAGGCGCTCGGCGAGAACACCCTCCAGATCGACTGCGACGTGCTTCAGGCCGACGGCGGCACTCGCACGGCGGCGATCACCGGCGCGTACGTCGCCATGGCCGACGCGATCGAGTGGGCCCGCGGCAAGAAGTTCATCGGCCAGAAGGCCACCCCGCTCATCGACACCGTCTCCGCGGTCTCGGTCGGCATCATCGACGGCACGCCGATGCTCGATCTCGCCTATACCGAGGACGTGCGTGCCGAGACCGACATGAACGTCGTCGCCACGGGCCGCGGCCTCTTCGTCGAGGTGCAGGGCACCGCCGAGGGCGCCCCGTTCGATCGGCGCGAGCTCGACTCGCTGCTCGACCTGGCGCTCGCCGGCACCGCCTCGCTCACCGAGCTGCAGCGGGCCGCGCTCGCGGCGTCGCTCGCGGCGGGGGAGTGAGCGTGGCCGAAGCGGGTTCCGGCGCGCTCGAGGTCGTGCTCGCGACCCACAACGCGCACAAGGTCGCCGAGTTCCAGCGCATTCTGGGCGAGCGGATGCCTGGCATCACCGTGCTGCCCTACGACGGACCATCGCCCGTCGAAGACGGCGCCAGCTTCGCCGAGAACGCGCTCATCAAGGCGCGTGCGGCGGCGGCGCACACCGGGCGCATCGCGCTCGCCGACGACTCGGGCATCGCGGTCGACGTCATGGGCGGGGCGCCCGGCATCTTCTCGGCGCGCTGGGCCGGGCACTCGGCGGGCGACGTCGCGAATGTGAAGCTGCTGCTGGCACAGCTCGGCGACGTGCGCAGGCCGAACCGCGGCGCCGCGTTCCACTGCACGATCGCGGTCGTGGTGCCTGCTGCGCTCACCGGCACGACCGAGGCCGGTGACTCCGCCGTCGACTCGGCCGATGAGGAGTTCGTCGCCGAGGGGCTCTGGCGAGGCACGCTCGCCTACGAGCCTCGCGGATCGCACGGATTCGGCTACGACCCCGTGTTCGAGCCCGAGGGGTACGAGGTCACGGCGGCCGAACTGCTGCCCGAGCAGAAGAACGCGATCAGCCATCGGGCGCGCGCGTTCGAGGCGCTCATCCCCGAGCTCGAGCGGATATCGGGGCGCATCTCGAGTCGGTGAGGGGAGTGATGTCGCACGAATCGCCGCGATACCTCGAGAGTGACGACCATTTGCGCGACATCGCGACATCGCGGCGCGCTGGGGCGCGCAGGCGGGCGTGCGAACCGCCCGCCCGCTGAGAACGCGACTCATTCCTGATTGGGCGGAATCGCCCCGAACGTCCCTCCGCCCGACCTACGCTGGAGGGGACATGGCACACGATCACTCCCACGACCACGCGGCGACCGCGAACCGCACCCGACTCTGGATCGCGATCGCGATCATCGGCGCGTTCGTCGTGGTGCAGGTCGTCGGCGGGCTCGTGAGCGGTTCGCTCGCCCTGCTCGCCGACGCCGGGCACATGACGAGCGACCTCATCGGGCTCGTCGTCGCGCTCGTCGCGGCGTTCGTCGCGGCGCGGCCGGCGACCGACCGCCAGACATACGGGTTCCGTCGTGCCGAGGTGTTCGGGGCGCTCATCAACGGGGTCATCCTGATCGTCGTCGCAGTGAGCGTGACGATCAGTGCGATCGGGCGGCTCGTGACCGGTGCAGAGGGCGAGGCGCACGAGGTGCAGGGCGGCCTGATGCTCGTCGTCGCGGTCGTGGGGCTCGCCGCGAACGTCGCCGCGATGCTCGTGCTGCGCGGCGGCGCGAAGGACTCGATCAACCTGCGCGGCGCCTACCTCGAGGTGCTCGGCGACACGATCGGCTCGGCGCTCGTGATCGTCGCCGCGATCGTCATCCTCCTGACCGGGTGGAGCGCGGCCGACCCGATCGCCTCGCTCGGCATCGCCGTGCTCATCGTGCCCCGCGCGCTGTCACTGCTGCGCGACGTCGTGCGGGTGCTCAGCGAGGGCGCGCCCGCCGAGACGGATGTCGCGGAGATCCGCGAGCACATCCAGCGCACGCCCGGCGTGGTCGCCGTGCACGATGTGCACGTGTGGCAGATCACCTCGGGACAGCCGGTGTTCACGGCGCACGTCGAGGTCGAGCCCGAGGTCTTCGAGACGGGGCGCACGGGGGTGCTCCTCGACGAGCTCGGCGAATGCCTCAGCGAACACTTCGACGTCGCGCACTCGACGATCCAGCTCGAGCCCGGGGGTCGCGCCGAGCAGGAGCAGGGCTCGCACTGTTGACGGCTCGCGTCACCGAACCGCGATGGCGCGTCAGGGCGACGGCACGATCCGCCGACGAGCGCACGGCTCGAGCACGAGAAGAGCCCCGTGCCGCACGCGGCGGCCCGGGGCATCCTCGAACTCTCGACGGTCAGTTCTCGTCGTGCTTGGGGCCGCGCTCGAAGACGTCGGCGTCGAGCACGAGCTCGGCGGCCTCGTCTTCGTCGGTGACGACGTCGTCACCGACGGCGGCGGCCTTCTTCGCCTTGTGGCGCTCGCTGAGGTAGTGCCAGAGGGTGATGAGCGCCGTGCCGCCGACGGCGGCGAGGAGGATCAGGTCGATGTACTCCTTCACCAGGTCGGCGATGAAGGGGATGAACCCGATCGCGTAGCCGAACATCGTCAGGCCGAAGCCCCAGAGCACGGCGCCGATGAAGTTGTACAGGGTGTACTTGCCCTTGGGCATGTGCCCGACGCCCGCCGCGACCGGCGCGAAGGTGCGCACGATCGGCACGAAGCGGGCGAGGATGATCGTGAGCCCGCCGAAGCGTTCGAAGAAGGCGTTCGTGCGTTCGACGTTCTTGACGCTGAACAGCCCCGACTCCTTCCGTTCGAAGATCGCCGGGCCTGCCTTGTGGCCGATGTAGTAGCCGACTTCACCGCCGAGGAATGCGGCGAGGCCGATGAGCAGCGCCACCCACCACACGCTGATGCCGAAGACGCCGTCGGGCGATCCGGGCAGCGGGTGCGAGAGCAGCCCCGAGATCACGAGCAGGGTGTCGCCCGGCAGCAGGAAGCCGACGAGCAGGCCCGTCTCGGCGAAGACGATGCCGCACACGACCAGCAGCGCCCATGGACCGGCCCCGGCGATGATCGTCTCGGGGTCGAGCCAGGGGATGAGTGCGGTGTGGACCATGTGCGGTGGCTCCAGTCGTCGGACCCGGCACCATGCCTCAGGGCACGGCGTGGTCGGCAGGCGGCGGGGTTTCGTTGCAGTTTACCGAGCGCTCGCTGAGCGCGGCATCCGACTGCAGGATGACGCTCGCCTCACTCTGCGGAGTGATCGCCGCCGCCCGCGACGGGTCTCGACGCGAGCTCAGGCGGCGAGCGCGTCGAAGATCGCGCCGTTCAGGCGGAACGAGTTGCGCACCTCGTCGATGAGCGCGTCGACCTGTGCGGGCTCGAGCGCGAGGGCGTTCATCGCCTCGCGGTAGCCGCGCTTGTAGCGCACGACGCCCTCGTCGGCGGCGAGGTCGAAGCGGTAGAAGGCGAGCTGCTCGGGCGTCGCGCCGTAGTGGCGGGCCACGAGGCGGGCGATCGCCTGGCCGCCCGAGAGGTCGCCGAGGTAGCGCGTGTAGTGGTGCGCGAGGTAGCGCACGTCGTCGTCGGCGACGGCGCGGAGGTGCGCGGCGTACTCGGCGGTGGCGGGCAGTGCCGGGTGGGTCTCGCGCCAATCGGCGGCGCCGAGCGCCGCGAGGTCGGACTCGACAGCCGCCATGCGGGCGAGCGCGGGATCGAAGACGGCGGGGTCGCCGTGGCGGATGCCACGGGCTTCGAGCGCCTCGTAGACCCAGGCGAACTGCGCGAGGTAGCGCGTGTAGTCGTCGAGCGTCAGCTCGCCGCCCATGAGTTCGGTGATGAAGCCGCGCGACTCGGTGGCGCGGTGATCGTCGGCCGAGGCGGCCCGCACGAGAGCGGCGACGTCGAGCGGTTCGGCCGACTCGGGCGCCTCGGTCCGGACGACGGCGGAACTCGGGACGGCGGTGGTGGAGACGCTCGACATTTCGGCCCTTCGGGTGGAGGAGTTCAGCAGGTAAGGCTTACCTTACCGTGCGCGGCTCGGGATTTCAGCACTCTTGTCGGACGTCCGGCGTAACCTCGCCCGCATGCGCTACGGATTCATCTACCCGGGCAGCGACCCTGAGGTCGCGGTCGAGCTCGCCGAACTCGCCGAGGAGCAGGGCTGGCACGGCTTCTTCGTCTGGGAGGGCATCTGGGCGACCGACCCGTGGTCGGTGCTCGCCGCGGCGGCCATGCGCACGTCGCAGATCCGTCTCGGCACGATGCTCACCCCGGTGCCGCGTCGCCGCCCGTGGGAGCTCGCCGGCCAGACGATGACCGTCGACCGGCTGTCGGGCGGGCGGGTCACGCTCTCGGTCGGCCTCGGCGTGCCCGAAGACGCCGAAGACCGCTTCTGGATCTTCGAGCACGACCCCGGCCGCCGCGTGCGCGCCGAACTGCTCGACGAATCGCTCGAGCTGCTGCCGAAGCTCTGGCGCGGCGAGCCGTTCGAGCACGAGGGCCCGCACTACACGGTGCGCCGCACCGACACGATGCTGCCGCCACCGCCCGTGCAGCCGCGCATTCCGATCTGGGCGGTCGGGCTCTGGCCGCGGCCGAAGTCGATGCGCCGCGTTGCTCGGCTCGACGGCTGGCTGCCGAACTACGCGCCGCCCGGCGACCACGTGCTTCCCGACGTGCAGGCCGCGCTGTTCACCCCCGAGATCGGTGCCGAGGCGTTCGCGTGGCTTGGCGCCGAGCGCGAGCGCCTGGGCCTCGCCGACGAACCGTTCGACTGGGTGCAGGAGGGCACGACCGCGGGGTTCGACCCGGTCGCCGACGCAGCCGTGGTGCGCCCCTGGGCCGAGGCGGGCGCGACGTGGTGGCTCGACACCGACTGGTCGGTGTCGGCCGATCGCATCGAGCAGTACTCGCGCGAGCGGGTGGCGGCGGGGCCGCCGCGCGTCGAGTGAGCGACCGGCGCCGGCCACGGCTCGGTGGTTCCGGGGGAGTAGCCGCGCAGAACTGAGTGCGGAAGGAGGGACTTGAACCCTCACGCCCGAAGGCACAGGAACCTAAATCCTGCGTGTCTGCCGATTTCACCACTCCCGCGAGTGCCCGAACAGTCTATGCGTGCAGGCCTCCGCGCAGCGCCCCGAGTCGTGGTCGGAGCAGCAGCAGCACCGCGACGAGCAGCGCGGTGCCGACGAGTGCGATCGGCAGGTCGAGGAACCACTGCATCACGAGAAACGGCGGAACGATCGCGAGCACGGCCGCGGCCGCCGTGGCAGTCGGCGACGGCGCGCGGAACCCCTCGGGGATCGCGGTCGACAGCCGCTCGAAGCGCACGAGCAGCGGCGCGATCGCGAACACGATGCCGAGCACGACGATGAGCGCGAGCGGGCGGCTGGCCCACCACCCGGCGCTGCCGGGCTCGGGCGCCGCACCCGGGATGAGGAGCGAGAGCCCTTCGACGATGATGATCACCGGCAGGTGCCAGAGGTAGACGGTCATGGCCCGGCTGCCGACGAGGTACACGACCGCCTGCGCCGGTCGGCGGCGCATGAGCGCGCTGAGCGGGCGGTGCAGTGCGCTCATCAGGCTGAGCTGCGCGATGCCGAGGAGCGCGAGCGGCATCGTCGGCGGGTTGAGATTCACGAGCATGTCGGGGGAGTACCACCCGGCCGCGACGAGCGGCCAGATGACGAGGTACGCGGCCGCGGCGATGCCGACGAGGGTCACGACGCGACGCCGACGGAACCAGCCGTCGGAGTACCAGAAGCCGAGCTGCTGCACGAAGAGCCAGACGAAGAAGAGGTTCGCGAGACCGATCTCGACGACCCCCGTCGTGATGCGCAGCGCGTCGATCGCGACGGCCCCGGCGGCGAGCACCACGAGCGTCGCGCGCGGAGCCCGCTCGTGCAGCTGCGACAGCCACGGCACCGCGCACTGCGCGATGAGGAACGCCGCGAGGAACCAGAGCGGCGAACCCGTACCGGTCGCGATCGTGTCGAGGAGGGTCGGGTCGACGCCGATGAGCGTCGCCGCGCCGAGCACGACCGAGAAGAACACGAAGAGCGGCAGCGCCGGCCCCGCCAGGCGCAGCACCCGTCCGCGCACGAACGCGGTCGCGTCGCCGCCGCGGCGGCGGAGGCTGCGCCATGCGGCGAGGGCGGTGAAGCCGCCGACGGCGAAGAAGAGGGGCATGATCTGCCCGAACCAGGTCGCCGGGGCGAACCACGGCTGCGCCTCGAGCGGACGCGAGACGACGAGCGATCCGTCGGGCGCGTAGCCGACGCCGATCATGAGCAGGTGGATGACGACGACGAGCAGGATGCACGCGACCCTCGCGAGGTCGACCACGAAGTCGCGCGAGGCGAGGGCGGCGGCGCGGGCCGCACCCTGCTCGCCGGTGCGGGAGGTGCTCGCGTCAGCGACGGGCGCCGGTGTGGGGGGCGGCACGGTGGGCGCGGAGGCGGGCTCCGGCGTCGAGGGGGTCGATCGCGGCTCTGCGGTCATCGGTCTCCGGGGGCGGGTGGATCGGGTGAGCCGAGCCTAGCAATTGCGGCGACGCCCCTCCGCGGTGGTGGCGGAGGGGCGCTGGGCGCGTGTCGCGGCGACTCAGCGCGAGGAGCGCGCGGAGCGCGACGTGTCGTGCCCGAAGAGCATGCGCGCGAGCACGAGCATCATGACGATGAACGCGCCGACGATCGGCAACGGCGCCCACCACCAACCCACCGTGAAGCCGAGCACCGGCACGAGCGCGAAGGCGGAGAGCCAGATCACGGCCGAGTAGATGCCGAAGCGGGCGGCGGCGGCCGGGTCCTCCTCGAAGCGGTTGCCCGCTCGGGCGGCGTCGCGCTGCATGGCGACCATCCAGGGCTTGTGCCGGTTGGTCTGGGTGGCGCCGAGCGCGCTGAGCACGGCGATCGCGACGATCACGAGCACTGCGGCGAGCACGAGCCACACGAGGTCGAGCCGCACTGCGACGACGGCCGCGAAACCGAGCCCGGCGACGAGCAGGCCCGTGGCGGTGCCGAAGAGCAGCGCCCTCCCGGTCGGCAGCGGGTAGTTCGTCGTCGTCTCCTGCCGAAGCGCGTCGCCCGTGATCACGCCGATCGCGAGCCCGAGCACCGCGGCGATGACGATGAGCAGGCTCGTGGCGAGCGACAGCAGCGGCGTGAGCCCGAGCACGAGCGTCACGAGGGCGGCCGCCGCGACGATGGCGAGCAGCACGGTGCGCACCACGAAGGCGGGCTTCGGGCGCACCCGGTGACGTTCGGCGAGTTCGGCGGCGGATGCCGCGGGGCGGGCGCCGCGCGGAGACGAGGCCGGCGGCGTGGCATCCGCTGCGTCAGCTTCGCCTTCGCTCTCGCCCGAGGCCGTTGCGGCGAGCTCGCGCACGTCGCCGAGCTCGCCGATCGCGCGGCGGGCCGCCTCGGCGGGGGAGGCGCCGGCGACCTCGAGCTCGGCGACCCGCGAGAGCAGCTTGTCGCGGATCTCTTCTTTCAGGTCTTGTGCCTCGGGGGTGGGATCGATGCCCGCGAAGGCCTCATCGAGGAGGCGGTGCACCTCGGTCGAGTGCGGGGGCTGCGTTCGTTCGTCATCGCAGGGAGCCTTTCGTGTTCGCCGGCGCCGCCTGGGTGCCGAGCAGGGAGTCGATGATGGTTCGGGTGGCCACCCAGCTCGCCACGTTCTGGCGGAAGGCGGCGCGGCCCGCGTCGGTGATGCGGTAGTACTTGCGACGGCCGCCCTGCGACTCATCGCCCCAGTACGCCTCGGCGAGGCCGTCGCGCACGAGCCGTCGGTAGCCGGCGTAGAGGGTCGCCTCTTTGATCTCGTACCCGCCGCCCGTCGCATCGCGGATGTGCTTGTAGATCTCGAAGCCGTAGCTGTCGTGCGCGCGCAGCACGCCCAGCACGATCGTGTCGGTGTGCCCGCGCAGCAGGTCGGCCGCGAAGGCGTCGCCGGATGCCGCTGAATCCTGGATCATGTAAAGTACTATAACAGATAAAGTACCCCATGTGAACAAGGAAGTGCGGGATGCCTCGTTGTGGATAACTTCGGGGCGAAGCATCCGCCCCACCGCATGATGGTTCCCATGTCCGACGCCGTCCGCACCATCGCCGAGCGCGTGCGCACGCGCGTGCTGCGCGACGGTGTCGACCTCGCCGGCGACGACGAGCTCGCCGCCCGCTACGCCCGCGACGAGGTGCGCCGCTACAGCGAGCGCGCGCTCGGCGGTGCCCACGCCGGCCTCGGCGATGAGCACGGCACCGCGCGCGAGGTCGTCGCCTCGCTCACCGGGTACGGGCCGCTGCAGCCGTTCTTCGACGACGACGAGATCGAGGAGATCTGGATCAACGGGCCCACGCGCGTCTTCGTCGCCCGCGGCGGCGTCGCCGAACTCACGACGGTCGTGCTCTCCGACCGCGAGGTGCGCGAACTCGTCGAACGAATGCTCGCCCACACCGGGCGCCGCGTCGACCTCAGCTCGCCGTTCGTCGACGCCTCACTGCCCGATGGGTCGCGGTTGCACGTGGCGATCCCCGATGTCGCGCGGGCCCACTGGGCGGTGAACGTGCGCAAGTTCCAGCGTCGCATCCGATCGCTCCCGTCGCTGGTCGAACTCGACTCGCTCACGCTTCAGGCCGCCGAGTTCCTCCGCATGGCGGTGCTCGCAGGGGCCAACATCCTCGTGTCGGGGGCGACCCACACCGGCAAGACCACGATGCTCAACGCGCTCATGTCGAGCGCCCGCATCGGCGACCGCGTCGTCACCGTCGAGGAGACCTTCGAGCTCGACCTCGACGTGCGCGACCTCGTCGCGCTCCAGTGCCGGCAGCCGAACCTCGAGGGAAGCGGTGAGATCACGCTCCGCCGCCTCATCAAAGAGGCGCTGCGCATGCGCCCCGACCGGCTCATCGTCGGCGAGGTGCGCGAAGCCGAAAGCCTCGACCTCCTGATCGCCCTCAACTCCGGGCTTCCCGGCATGTGCACCATTCACGCCAACTCGGCGCGCGACGCGCTCGTGAAGCTCTCGACGCTGCCGCTGCTCGCCGGCCGCAACATCGACTCGGCGTTCGTCGTGCCGACGGTCGCGAGCTGCATCGACCTCGTCGTCCATCTCACGATCGACCGCGAGGGCCGACGTCGCGTCGCCGAGATCGTGGCACCCACGGGCGGAAGCTCCGGGGCGGAGGTCGTGGCCGAGGCGATCTTCGAGACCCGCGACGGGGCGCTTCTCGCGACCGGGCGGCGGCCGGCGCGGCTCGAGAAGTTCCACGCACGCGGCTTCGACCCCGGTCACGTGCTCGGAGACACGCGATGAGCCTCGTGCTGGGCGCCGCCCTCGGCCTCGGCCTGCTGCTCGTCGCCGCGCCGCTGCTGTGGCCGCGCCGCGTCGAGCAGCGCCCGGGCTCGTCGGCGTTGCTCGAGCAACTGCGCGGCGAACTCGCGCTCGCCGGACTCGGCAGCGTGCCGGTTCCCGTGGTCGCGATCGTCTGCGTGATCCTCTCCGCCGTGACCGGGGCGCTCGTGCATGCGGTGTTCGCCATCCCGTTCCTCACGATCACCGGCGCCGTGCTCGGAGCGCTGCTGGTGCCGTTCGTCGTACGCGGCCGCGCCACGCGTCGTCGCGCGGCCAACCGGGCGGTGTGGCCCGACGTCGTCGATCACCTCGTCGCCTCGGTCCGCGCCGGGATGTCGCTGCCGGAGAGCGTCGGCGCGCTCGCCGAACTCGGCCCGGCTCCGACACGGGCCGCCTTCTCGTCGTTCGAACGCGAATACCGGCGCACCGGCAACTTCTCGGCGTGCCTCGACGGACTGAAGTCAGAACTCGCCGATCCGGTCGCCGACCGCATCATCGAGACGCTGCGCATGGCTCGCGAGGTCGGTGGCAGCGACGTGACGGCGGTGCTCCGTGGCCTCGCCGGGTACCTTCGCGAAGATGCGGCCCTCCGCGCCGAGGTCGTCGCCCGGCAGTCGTGGATCCGGAACGCCGCCCGACTCGGCGTCGCCGCGCCCTGGCTGCTGCTCGTCGTGCTCGCCTCGCGGCACGAGGCGATCGCGGCCTACGACTCGGCGGCCGGCGCCGCGCTCATCCTCGTCGGACTCGGCATCACCCTCATCGCCTACCGCAGCATGATCGCGCTCGGTCGACTGCCCGAGGAGCGTCGATGGTTCACCTGAACGTCGCCGCGCTGAGCCTCGCCCTCGGCGTGATCGCCGGACTCGGCCTCTGGCTCATGATCTCGGCGGTTCCTCGCATCGGCCGCCCTCGCCTCGCCGAGCGGGTCGCCCCGTACATCGCCGATCTCTCGCCCGAGGCCAGGGTGCTCCTCGCCACGAGGCCGGCCGATCCGAGCCCCGTGCTCGGCGTCGTCGTGGCACCCGCCCTGCGGTGGCTGCGCGGCGTGATGTCGTCGTGGCTCGGTGGTAACGAGGTCGTGGCGAAGCGCCTGCGGCAGGCCGGGTCTTCGAAGAACGTCGAGCGATTCAGGGGCGAGCAGCTGGCGTGGTCGGCCGTCGGCTTCGCGCTCGGGGCGGCGCTGGCGATCGTCGCACCGGGCTTCGGCGGAATGCCGACGATCGTCCGTCTCGCCGCCCCGTTCGTCGCGGCAGCGCTCGGTGCGGTCGCCCGCGACTGGGTCCTCCAGCGCAGCGCGCGGCGCCGGCTCGCCCGAATCTCCTCCGAACTTCCCACCGTGCTCGAGTTCCTCACCCTGAGCCTGACCGCCGGCGAGGGCATGCTCGACGCACTTCGACGGGTCGGCGCCACCGGCAACGGCGAACTTCCGCGCGAGTTCTCGAACGTGGTCGCGAGCGTCGGCACCGGGGTCCCGCTCGCCACGGCCCTCGCCGAACTGCGCGACGGGGTCGACCACCCCGGGCTCTCGCGTGCGGTCGACCAGGTGCTCGGTGCGCTCGAACGGGGCGCCCCGCTCGCCGCGGTGCTGCGCGCCCAGGCCGGCGACGCGCGCGAGGCCGCGAAACGCACCATCATCGAGCTCGCCGGTCGCAAGGAGATCGCGATGCTGGTGCCGCTCATCTTCCTCATCCTCCCGGTGACGATCGCGTTCGCGTTGTTCCCCGGCTACCTCGTACTCCAGACGGGCTTCTGATGCCCGACGACGAAAGGAACCCCGATGCAACGACGACTCGACCGAATCCGGCGACGACTCCGCGACGAACGCGGCGACGTGCCGGGGTGGGTGCTCATCACCCTCATGACCGCCGGGCTCGTGATCCTCATCTGGGGGCTCGCAGGCCCCGCACTGAGCGACGTCTTCAATCAGGCGATCGAGCGGGTGCTCGGGGCCTGAGAGGCTCGTCGTCCGTCATCGCGGTGCGACGGCTCCTGCGCGACGAGAGAGGTTCGGCGGTCGCCGAGTTCACCCTTGTCGGCGTGCTGCTCACCGCGCTCGCCCTCGCGGTCGTGCAGCTGGCGCTCGCGCTGCACGTGCGAAACACCGTGCTCGATGCGGCGGCCGAGGGCGCCAGGTACGCCGCACTCGCCGGGGCCGACGAGTTCGACGGAGTCGAGCGCACGCGCGAACTGATCAGCACCGCGATCTCGGCCGACTATGCCCGAGACATCACTGCCGATCGCACGAGCCTCGACGGGGTGCCCGTCATCGCGGTGACGGTGCGGGCGACGATGCCGGTCGTCGGGCTGTTCGGCGTCGATCACGGTCTGGAGGTGACCGGTCATGCCGCCGTCGAACGCCTCGACTGAGCCGCGCCCGGCGCAGCACGATCGAGCCGGCGAGCGGGGCTCGGCTTCGCTCGAGTTCCTCACGGTCGGCGTGCTGCTGCTCGTGCCGCTCGTCTACCTGGTGCTCGCCCTCGCGTCGATCCAAGGAGGTGCGCTCGCGGTCGAGGGTGCGGCGCGGCAGGCGGCGCGGGTCGCCGTGCAGGCCGGCGACCGGGCGACGGCCGTATCGGCGGTCGAACGGGCGGTTCGAGTGGCGCTCGCCGACTACGGGATGGATGCCGGCGACGCATCCGTCACGATCGACTGCCAGGATGCCGACTGCGGGCAGCCGGGCAGCCGCATCCGCGTGTCGGTGCAGGCGAGCGTCGGCCTTCCGCTCGTGCCCGACGTGCTCTCGCTCGACCGGGTCGGCAGTGTGTCGCTCGAGGCGAGCGCCACGCAGACGGTCTCGCGTTTCGCGGCGGTGGTGCCGTGATCCGCCGCGTCCACGGCGACGAGTCGGGGTCGACCCTGCTGCTCACGATCTTCTTCTGCGTGCTCGGTCTCTCGCTCATCCTCGTCGTCGCCTCGGCGACCTCGCTCTACCTCGACCGCAAGCGCCTCTTCACCCTCGCCGACGGCGCCGCGCTCGCCGCGGCCGAGGCGTGGTCCCTCGACGAGGTGAGCATCGACGACGGCGAGTTCGCCCTCGAGCTCGACGACGCCGACGCGCTGCGCGCCGCGAACGCCTATCTCGGCGATGCCGTGCACGAACTCGACCAGCTCGAGCTCGTGGCCGCCGGGTCGCCAGACGGGCGCACGGCGACGGTCACACTCCGGGCGGTCTGGAACGCGCCGATCGGCACCGAGTTCATCCCCGTGGAGGTGCCGATCGAAGTCACGGCGACGGCGCGTTCGGTGTTCCACTGAGCCTGCTCGCGACTCGCCGTCGGGACGCCACACCCGGGAATGCCCGTCGCTCGCGCCTGCTTGACTGAACGCATGACGATCGAGATCAACGACCACTTCGCCCGCATCCTCAACGCGCCCGTGTTCGCCTTCCTCGGCACTACGCGCCCGAACGGAGAGGTGCAGATCAACCCGATGTGGTTCGAGTTCGACGCCGAAACGCAGACCATCCGCTTCACGCACACGACCAAGCGCGGCAAGTTCCGCAACCTGCAGCAGAACCCGGCGATGACGCTCGCGATGACCGATCCCGAGAACGCCCACAAGTACGTCGAGGTGCGCGGGCGCCTCGCCGAGGTCGTGCCCGACCCCGAAGGCGCGTTCTACGTGCACCTCGGCCAGCGCTACGGCGACGCCGACACCGCGGTTCCGGCCGACCACGCCGACCGGGTCATCCTCGTCATGCAGCTCGAGAAGCTCAACGGTCGCTGACTGGCAGTGCGCCCGCGCGCCCGCGCGCGCCCGCTCCCGCTCCCGCTCCCGGAACCGACCGTTTCGGGGGTGCGTTTCCGCAAGATCTCAAGCGTCTTACCCGTGAAACTTGCGGATAAGCACCCCCGCAGCGGTTGAGAGGGCGCAGCGCGGCGCAGCGCGGTGCGGCGCAGCGCGGTGCGCACTGCGCTCAGCGCCGTCGGCGCGGCGCGTAGCGGGGCACCCAGCGGAGGAGCGCGGCGGCGCCGAGGAGGCCGACGACGCCCATCGCCGCGGCCGCCGCCATGATCGAGACGAGCGAGGTGACTCCGGCGACGACGAGCGGCGCGACCGCCTGCCCGGCATCGGCGATCGTGCGGTACGCGCCGAGGAACGGCGCCGGGTTCGCCTTCGGCGCGAGGTCGGCGCCGAGCGTCAGGATCACCCCGCTCGAGAGTCCGTTCGCGATGCCGAACAGTACCGCGACCGCGGTGAACCAGGCCACGGCGGCGGGTACGTCGTGCGTGAACGCGAGCACGAGGTGTCCGGCCGCGAGCCCGACGATGCCGGGAATGGCGCTCCAGAGCCGCCCGAAGCGGTCCATCACCTGGCCGCTCACGTAGAAGAGTGCGAAGTCGATCGTCGCCGACACGCCGATCACGAGGGCCGCCTGTTCGGGCGGCACGCCGATCGACACCGCCCACAGGGGCAGGATCATCGTGCGGCTCGCCCGGATCGCCGCGAGCAGCCCCACCCCGGTGCCGATGCGTGCGAGCACCCCGCGGTGCGTCACGATCGCGCGGAACACGCCGTGCGACGAGGCATCCGCCGCGGCCCGACCGGCCGTGGTCACGTCGGCACCGTCACGGGCGCCGACGTCGACGGCGGATGCCTCGCGCGCGAGCCGCGCCGCGCCGAACACCCGCTCGGGGTCGGGCAGCAGCACCAGCACGACGACGACCGCGAAGCAACTGGCGACGAGCACCCAGAACACGGGCTCCGAGGAGCCGGCGAACGCGATGATGCCCGCCGCGACGAACGGGCCGATCGCCCAACCTGCGCGGAACACGCCCGCGAGCGTCGACAGTGCGCGTGCGCGCACGCGCTCGGGCACGTAGCTCGTGAGGAACGCGTGGCGGGCGAGCCCGAACACCGCCGTCGCGAGGCCGAGCAGGAACACGCCGATGCCGAGCGCCGCCGTCGTGGGGGAGGCGAGTGCGACGAGCACCCCGATGACGGCGAGCAGGGCCGCCCCGATCATCGCGTTGCGCTCGCCGATGCGGGCCACGAGCCATCCGGCCGGCAGGTCGCCGACGAGCTCGCCCACCATGAGCATCGCCGCGATGAGGCCCGCGAGGGCGAGCGAGGCGCCGCGCTCGGTCGCGACGACCGGGATGACGGGGATGAGCGCGCCCTCGCCGAGCGAGAAGAGCAGCGTGGGCAGGTAGGCCGGGAGGATGATGCCGCGCCACGAGAACGGAGGCGTGGCGGTGGTCATCACCCCGACGCTACACCCGCCCGCCCCGCGCGCGACTAGGCTGGAGGGCGCCATGCTCGAACTTGACCTTGCGCCCGAGATCTCCGCACTCCGCGCCACCTTCAACGACATCCGCGCCGTCGTCGACGTCGATGCCCTCGAAGCCGACATCGCCCGCCTCTCCGATGAGGCCGGTGCCCCAGACCTGTGGGACGACACGGCCAACGCGCAGAAGGTGACGAGCGCCCTCAGCCACCGTCAGGCCGAGCTCAAGCGCATCACCGAGGTCGACCAGCGCCTCGACGACCTCGATGTGCTCGTCGAACTCGCCCTCGAGATGGACGACGAGGACAGCGCGAACGAGGCCCGCGCCGAGCTCGCGGCCTTGCAGAAGACCGTCGGCGACCTCGAGGTGCAGACGCTGCTCGACGGCGAGTACGACGACCGCGGCGCGGTCGTCACGATCCGCTCGGGCGCCGGCGGCGACGACGCCACCGACTTCGCCGAGATGCTCATGCGCATGTACCTGCGCTGGGCCGAGCGGCACAACTATCCGGTGAAGGTGCTCGACACCTCCTACGCCGAGGGCGCGGGCATCAAGTCGGCGACCTTCGAGATCGACGCCCCGTACATCTACGGCACGCTCTCGGTCGAGGCCGGCACCCACCGTCTCGCCCGCATCAGCCCGTTCGGCGGCGCCGACAAGCGGCAGACGAGCTTCGCCGCCGTCGAGGTCATCCCGATCATGGAGGAGGCGAAGGAGGTCGAGATCCCCGAGAACGACATCCGCGTCGACGTCTTCCGCTCCTCGGGCCCCGGCGGCCAGTCGGTCAACACGACCGACTCCGCCGTGCGCATCACCCACATCCCGACCGGCCTCGTCGTCTCGATGCAGAACGAGAAGTCGCAGATCCAGAACCGCGCTGCGGCGATGCGGGTCCTCCAGACCCGACTCCTCCTGCAGAAACGCGAAGAGGAGGCGGCCCAGAAGAAGGAGCTCGCGGGCACCATCACCGCGAGCTGGGGCGACCAGATGCGCTCCTACTTCCTCTACGGTCAGCAGCTCGTGAAAGACCTGCGCACCGGCTACGAGGTCGGCAACCCGGCGATCGTGTTCGACGGCGACCTCGACGGGCTCATCGCCGCCGGCATCAAGTGGCGCAAGCGCAAGGAAGACTGAGCGGCAGGTCAGGCCCGCTCGGCGTCGTCGGCCGCGGCGAGCGTCGCGGGCAGGCCCGCGAGCATCGCGAGCAGCCCGCGTTCGAATGAGCGATCGGTCACCCGGATGCCACCTGCCGCCGCCAGCACGCTGCGGCGGGCCTCGGCGCGGGCATAGGCAGGTGCGTGCCCGGCGGCCACGCCCGGCGACATGATGTCGGGCGGCGCGAGCGCGTCGAGCGCCGAACCGATGATGAACGACTCGAGCGCGACGATCGCGTCGACCACGCCGCTCGACGGCCAGCCCTCGGCGAGCAGTCGGCGCGTGATCGCCTCGTAGTTCAGGACCGAGCGCTCCTGCCCGTCGATCGCGGTCGTCGCGAGCAGCGCGATGCCGGTGGGGTGCGCCGCGAACGCGGTGCGGTACGAGTGGCCCCAGCGCAGTACGGCGTCGTCGAGCCGGGTCGCCGGGTCGTCGAAGCCGGTGACGTCGAGGAGCTCGGCGAGCCGCCCGCGCATCGCGCGCACGAGCTCGGCCTTGCCGCGGAAATAGTGGTAGAGCGCGGGCGGGTGCACCGAGAGCGAGCGGGCGAGGGCCGCCATGGTGAACCCGTCGGGTCCGGCCGTCTTCGCGAGGGCGAACGCGGCGTCGATGATCTGCTCGGCGCTGAGCACGGGGGTGCGCGGGCGGCCGGCGGTGCGCTTCGCGGGGGTCGGGGTCACCTGGCTCCTTCGGTGGGTGCGAGTCGGGATGCGGGGTCGGGTCGTCTGCGTCGGGCTCGATTTGGTCGTCGGGCGAGCGCGGAGTATCGTGTGCCCGAATTTAATCACGTTAAATTGCGCAGCCGGCCAATGAGGGCGACGGCGCGGAAACGAGCAACATGCAGTGCAGCTTCGCCGACACCATTCTCGTGGGTGCGCGGGTGATCACGATGAACCCCCGCCAGCCCATCGCCGAGGCGATCGCCATTCGCGCAGGGCGCATCCTCGCGGTGGGCGACGCCGCGACCCTCGCCGAGTTCCACGGCCCGCGCACGGTCGTCGAGGACCTGCACGGGGCGTCCGTGACCCCGGGGCTCATCGACGCCCACATGCACCCGATCCAGGGCATCGAGCTCGCCGTCGGCGTCGACTTCGGGGGAGTGCGCGACCCCGAGCGCTTCCTCGAGATGCTGCGCGCGGAGACCGAGCGCGTCTCCGGCGGCGGTGCCGCCGGCGGCTGGGTGCGCGGCTGGAACATCGACTACGACGTGTTCACCGCGCTGCCCATGACTGCCGCGGCGATCGACGAGGCCACCGCGGGCGCGCCCTCCTTCCTCATGTTCTTCGACGGGCACACGGCGCTCGCGAACACCGAGGCACTGCACCGTGCGGGCATCACCGGCGCCCGCAGCTTCGGCGACACCTCAGAGATCGTGGTCGACGAGAGCGGTCGACCGACGGGCGCTCTGCGCGAGGACTCGGCCTTCGACATCGTGCTCCGCACCGCGCCCGAGTACACCCGCGAGGAGACCCTCGAGCGGGTGCGCGAGATCCTCGGCACCCTCACCGCTTCGGGCATCACGGGCGGCTGCATCATGGACGGCAACCCCGGCACACTCGACCTCCTCGACGAACTCGACGGCGGGGCATCCGACGACCCCGAGGCGCAGGGGCGGTTGCCCGTGCGCATCGTCTCCGCGATGGCGCACAACCCCGGCTACGACGAGGAGCGCACGCAGCGCTACCTCGCCCAGCGCGACCGTCGCGGGCACCGCTGGCGCGGCGGGCTCGTGAAGCTCTTCAACGACGGCGTCATCGACACCGGCACCGGCTGGCTCTACGAGCCCGACACCCACGGCGAGGGCCTGCACTCGTTCTGGGCCGACCCCGACGAGTTCGAGCGCGTCGTCGCCCGGTACAGCGAGGCCGGCTTCCAGATCGCGACGCACGCGATCGGCGACCGTGCGATCGGCACGACGATCGACGCCTACCTCAAGGCCGGGGTGCATTCGGCGCAGGGCGCGCCGCACCGCATCGAGCACCTCGAGCTGCTCGCCGACCGCGACCTCGCGCGCCTCGCCCAGACCGGCATCACGGCCTCGGTGCAGCCGCTGCACATGCAGTGGCGCAAGGCCGACGGCTCCGACTTCTGGGCCGAGCGGCTCGGCCCCGAGCGTGCCGCGCTCGGCTGGCGCGTGCGCGACATGATCGACGCCGGTGCGCCCGTCGCGCTCGGCTCCGACTGGCCCGTGGCGCAGACCGATGCGCGCATCGGCCTCGCCTGGGCCAGGCTCCGCCGCGAACCCGGCAACCCGGATGCCCCGGTGTTCGAGCCCGACCAGGTGCTCACGCCGTACGAGGCCCTACAGGGCTACACCGTCTGGGCGGCGCTCGCCCAGGGCGACCGCGACCTCGGCGTCATCGCGCCGGGGTGCCGCGCCGACCTCGTCGTGTGGGCCGACAGCCCGCTCGCCGTCGGTGCGGACGAACTGCTCGACCTGCCCGTGCTGACGACGATCGTCGACGGGCGACCCCTGACCGCGGCATCCGCCGCCTGACCCCCTTCGAATCAGAGGCAACCATGCAAGACGTCGGCGCCCTCGCGCTCCTCCCCGTCGTCATCATCCTCGTCGTCGCGGTGCTCACCCGACGCACCCTCTTCGCCATGCTCTGCGGCACCCTCGTCGGTGCCGTGCTACTCGGCGGCTGGGGCTTCTTCGACTCCTGGATCGGCTACTTCGGCACCGCGATGGCCGACGAGACGCTCCAATGGCTCATGCTCGTCGTCGTGCTCTTCGGCATCCTGATCACGCTCTTCGAGCGCTCGGGCGCCGTGCGCGAGTTCGCCGCCTGGGCCGAGCGTTTCGTGAACTCGCGGCGCAAGTCGACCGTGCTGAGCTTCCTGCTCGCGATCGTGCTCTTCGTCGACGACTACCTCAACGTGCTCACCGTCGGCACCTCGATGAAGGCCGTGACCGACCGGTACCGGGTGCCGCGCACCGAGCTCGGCACGATCATGAAGCTCACGGCGGCGCCGATCGCCGTCATCGTGCCGTTCTCGACCTGGGCGCTGTTCTTCGCGGGCCTCCTCGAGGCGCAGGGCGTCACCGCGAACGGCTCGGGCTTCGGCGCCTACCTCGAGTCGATCCCGTACATCTTCTTCGGCTGGATCGCGTTGGCGATCGCCGCGCTCGTCGCGTTCGGCGTCTTCCCGAAGCTCGGCGTCCTGAAGAAGGACGTCGTCCGCGCGGAGGCGACCGGGGACGTGCTCCCTGCCGGCACGAGCGCAGAGGAGCGCGCCGCCGAGGGCGTCCTGCTCGAGCCCGTCGAGGTGGGCGAGTTCGCCGTCTCGGGCGACGACGCCGAACGCGCGGTCGCGACCGCTCCCGCGGCGAACGCCACCGCCGTCGCGACACGCGCGCCCGAACTCGCCAAGCCCCGCCCGTGGAACTTCCTCGTGCCGATCGCGGTCATGATCGCTGTCACGATCCTCACCGAGGTCGACGTGCTGAAGGGCACGGTCGCGGCCCTCCTCGTCGCCATCGTCATGTACACGGTGCAGCGCCGCCTCAAGGTGAAGGCCGTCTTCGAGGCCGCGTTCGACGGCGTGGGCAGCATGCTCTTCGTCATCGTGCTCACCGCGCTCGCGTTCATGGTGCAGCACATGAACATCGACCTGAGGCTCGCCGACTTCGTGATCGCCTCGACCGAGCCGGTCATGATCGGCGCCCTCCTGCCCGCGATGGTGTTCCTCGTCTGCGGCGTGTACGCCTACGCGACCGGCTCGTTCTGGGACCTCGCGGCGGTCATCACCCCCATCGTGATCCCGTTGGCGCTCGCGATGGACGTGAACCCGATCATCGCCGGCGCGGCCGTGTTCTCGGGCGCCGCGCTCGGGTCGACGACGTGCCTCTACGGCGACGGCATCATCCTCGCGTCGCGGTCGATCGGCATCAAGCCGCTCAACCTGATGAGCGCGATCCTGCCGTACGCGGGCATCGCGGCGGTGCTGAGCCTCGTCGGCTACCTCGTGGTCGGATTCCTCGGACTCTGAGCGAGCCGCTCGTCCCGATCCGGTGGGCGGCGACATCGAAATCCGGTGTCGCTGCCCACTTTTGCGTCCCCCCTGCCTAGGCTCGAATACGATGATCCGCTTCGACTCCGTCACCAAGTCCTACTCCGGCCAATCGAGGCCCGCCCTGAACGACATCGGGGTCGAGATCCTGCGCGGCGAGTTCGTCTTCCTCGTGGGTGCGTCGGGTTCGGGCAAGTCCAGCTTCCTCAGGCTGATCCTGAAGGAGGAGAAGCCGTCGAAGGGGCGGATCCACGTGCTCGGGCAGGATCTCGGCAAGATCTCGACGCGCAAGGTGCCGTACTTCCGGCGCGATCTCGGCGTCGTCTTCCAGGACTTCCGGCTGCTGCCGAACAAATCGGTCTTCGAGAACGTCGCGTTCACCCTGCGGGTCATCGGCAAGTCGCGCGGCTTCATCCAGTCGGCGGTGCCCGAGACGCTGAAGCTCGTCGGTCTCGACGGCAAGTCGAAGCGCATGCCGCACGAACTCTCCGGCGGCGAGCAGCAGCGCGTCGCGATCGCCCGCGCCATCGTCAACAAGCCGCAGATCCTCCTCGCCGACGAGCCGACGGGCAACCTCGACCCCGTGACGAGCGCCGGCATCATGACCCTCCTCGAACGCATCAACGCGGGCGGCACGACGGTCGTCATGGCCACGCACGAGGCCGGCATCGTCGATCAGATGCGCCGCCGCGTGATCGAGCTCTCGGCGGGCGACATCGTGCGCGACGAGCGCAGCGCCGGCTACGACGGCCAGACCGTCCGCGACGTCGATTACGTTCCCGAGACGGGCGACGCCGCAGGTGGGGCCCCAGTCGATTCCGATGCCGAGGTCGACGAGACGGATGCCACGGGGCGCGACATCGCCGCAGCGACCGGTTCCGCGGCCGCCGCGACCGGCACGATGAGCACCACGGGCCACGCAGCCCCGAAGGTGACCCCCGAGGTCATGCGCGACGCCGAACCGCTCTACGTCGAGCCCGAGGCGACCGACGAGGTCACCGAAGCCGCCGCGGAGATCACGAAGGCGGCCACGGGCGCGATCGTGGTCGACCCCGAGAAACTCGTGCCGAAGGGCGGCGGCAAGCCCGCGGCATCCGAACATCTGACCCTCGCCGAACGCCTCGGGCTCAGGGCCCCGGGAGGCCCGCGGGAAGGCGACGACGACCAGGAAGTGGGGCCGACGAAATGAGGCTCGGTCTCGTGCTCGGCGAGGCGGCCAACGGCCTGCGCCGCAACGCCTCGATGGTGGTGTCGGTCGTGCTCGTCACCTTCATCTCGCTCACCTTCGTCGGCACCGCGGCGCTCCTGCAGCTGCAGATCGCCCAGATGAAGGGCTTCTGGTACGACCGAGCCCAGGTCGCCGTCTTCCTCTGCACCGACCTCTCCACCGCCGCGACCTGCGTCGGCGGCGAGGCGAGCGAAGAGCAGAAGGCGGCGGTCGAGACGCAGCTCACGAGCGATACGCTCGCGCCGTTCATCGACGAGTACTACTTCGAAGACCACGAGCAGGCGTTCGAGAACTTTCAGAAGCAGTTCGAGGGCACCCCGTCGGCCGACTACGTGACGCCCGACGTGCTGCCCGAGACCTTCTGGGTCAACCTCGTCGATCCGTCGCAGTCCGACGTGATCGTCGAGAGCCTCGCGGGCAAGGAGGGGGTCGAACAGGTCGTCGACCAGCGCCGTTACCTCGATCCGATCTTCGACGCGCTGAACACCGCGAGCTACACGGCGATCGCGGTCGCGGTCGTGATGCTCGTCGCCGCCGCCCTGCTCATCGCGACGACGATCAGGCTGTCGGCGTTCTCGCGACGACGCGAACTCGGCATCATGCGACTCGTCGGTGCCTCGAACCGGTTCATCCAGACGCCGTTCGTGCTCGAGGGCGTCTTCGCCGGGCTCATCGGCTCGCTCCTCGCGGGCGGCGCGGTGGTGGCCATCGTGCAGGTCTTCGTGCAGGGCTACCTCGCCGAGAACCTCTCGTTCACCTTCGTGAGCCTCGGCGACGCGTTGCTCGTGGTGCCGCTGCTCGTCGTCGTTGGGGTGCTCCTCGCCGCGGTCTCGGCGGGCATCGCGATCACGCGCTACCTGAAGGTCTGACGAAACGAGCTAGACTGAACGGCTGTCTCGGATGCCCCGGGGCATCCGTCATTCGAATCGAAGGAGCCAGCCGTGCCCAGGGAAAGCGGTCAGAAGGTGGTGGCCACCAACCGCAAGGCGCGCCACGACTACACGATCGAGGACACCTACGAGGCCGGCATCGTGCTCTCGGGCACTGAGGTGAAGTCGCTCAGGCAGGGCCGCGCCTCGCTCGTCGACGGCTACGCGTTCGTCGACGGCGGCGAGCTCTGGCTCGATGCGGTGCACATCCCCGAGTACACCGAGGGCACCTGGAACAACCACGCCCCGCGTCGCAAGCGAAAGCTGCTGCTGCACAAGCACGAGATCGTGAAGATCAGCCACAAGACGAAGGAGGGCGGGTACACGCTCGTCCCGCTGTCGCTGTACTTCAAGGACGGCCGCGCGAAGGTCGAACTCGCGATCGCGAAGGGCAAGCGCGAGTACGACAAGCGTCAGGCGCTGCGCGAGCGGCAGGACAAGCGCGAAGCCGACCGGGCGATCTCGAGCCGCAAGAATCTCGGCGAGTAGGGGCGTCTCGAATCCTCCGCCCAGACTCGGCGGGGTGGCGCGCGGTAGGATCTGGCTCGATGAAGACGTCGATTCGCATCCCTGTTCCCGGTACGTTCAACTTCCGCGATGTCGGCGGGCTGCCCGCCCGCAACGGGGTCGTGCGCGACGGCGTGCTGTACCGTTCCGACGGGCTGTACCGACTCGGTGACGCCGGCAAGTCCGAGCTCCGCGAGCTCGGTGTCGGCATCGTGATCGACCTGCGCGACGACAACGAGGCGCAGATGATGCCTGACGACCTCGACGGCCTCGAGGTCGAGGTGCTGCGGCTGCCCGTGTTCGAGGGGTCGGGCGCCTCGCAGGGCGCGGCGGGCATCTCGCTCGAGGCGCTCTACGAGCGCATCGTCACCCAGCACGCGAACGTCGTCGTCTCGGCGCTGCGCGAGATCGCGAGCGCGGGGGAGCGGGCGGTCGTCGTGCACTGCACCGCCGGAAAGGACCGCACGGGCGTCGTCGTCGCGCTCACGCTGATGGCGGTCGGCGTCGACCGCGAGTCGGTCATCGACGACTACGCCCGCACCGAGGCGAACCTCGCGGGCGAGTGGCTCGAAGAGATGGTCGAGATGATCGGCCGGTACGGGGTGCCCGACACCCCGGCGCTGCGCACCCTCATGGGCGGCAGCCCGCGTGAGGCCATCGAGGGCGTGCTCGACACCGTCGAGCGGGCGCACGGCTCGACCCGCGAGTACCTGCTCGCTTCGGGCCTCGAACTCGGCGAGCTCGCCGCGCTCGAGACCCTGCTGGTCGAGACGCGCTGAGTCGAGTTCTTCGCGGGCCTCAGCCGACCGCGGCCTCGAAGCGAGCCTCGACCGAGGCTTCGATCACGAGTTTCGCGGGCGCGAACTCGGCGGCCGAGCCGCCCGCGGTGTCTGCCGAGGCCGCCATGGCGAACATCCGCTCGCCTCGCGGCTGCGGCACGGGGCGCGCCGTGAGCAGTCCGGTATCGGCCAATTCGACCGGCACGGGCGCGCCGAGGCCGAGTGCCGAGGCGTAGACGCGGGCCTTCTCGAGGGCATCTGCGACGGCCGCCCGCTGGGCGAGCTCCTGCACACGCCGGCGCGAGGCATCCGTCAATCGCCAGTCGATGCCGCCGATCGCGACGGCCTCGCCGATGCTCGCCCCGCTGACCCACTCGCCGAGCCGCTCGAGGTGGGTGAAGACGATCTCGACCTCGGCGCTCGTCTGGTGCACGAGCGGCAGATGCTTGCCCTCGTTGTTCCACGGCCGGTGCGACCAGACCCGCAACTGGCCTGCCGACCAGGTGTCGAGTAGGCCTGCGTCTTCGAGCTCGCGGATCTCGGCGATCAGGCGCTCGCGCGCCTCGGTGGTGCGTGCGAGCGCGGTGTCGCGATCGGGTTCGGAGACGCCGACGGTGAGGGCGACGGCGCCCAGTTCGGGGTCGATGCGTTCTTCGGCGGTGCCGCGCACGGCGATGACGGTTGCCACAGTGTCCTCCTGATGCCCGCTCGGGAATGGCGGAGCGGACGCGCCTGTTCTAGACTGTAAGGCCGGGCAGTCATCGAGAGGTGAATGCTCGCCGTGAATCGGGTTCGCCCGATCTTGAGAACTCCACAGCGTGCGACAACGGCCCGTCGAATTCTTCGACGCCACATGGGGATGATCGGTTTCGACATCGTCTGCGTACCCACGAGAAGCGGGCCGAGGATGCAGGGTTATCTCGTAAACGATCTCTGCAAAACAATAACTGCCAATAAGAAGCAGTCCGACTTCGCCCTCGCTGCCTAAGCGAGTCCGATAGTCCGTCAGTCCGGGTCTGTTCCCGCCCCGGTTGCTGGCGTCATCTAGGGAACTTGCTGCGCGTCGTCGCCTGAGCGACGTGCGGGACTCTTTCAGGCTGGGCCCGTCGACCTAGGTGCCTGTGGCAAAGGTCGGGGCCGAGTAGAACGCTTTCACAGGCTGCGCCCGGAGAAGGCGTGGAAACTCAGCGATGGACGGGGGTTCAATTCCCCCCATCTCCACCAAAGCAACCGACAGAGCGTCTCATGACGAATCTGAACCCTGAAGAGGGGCTGGTTGAAGCCGTTGTCGCACACTGTGGAGCCATACGGGTCATCAGGGCGCCCAGGGCTCGCGTGGCCTCCCTGAAGCTTGAGCCCGTGCTCCGGGTCGAACGATACTGAATGCTGGCAGCAGATTGCGGGCCGTTGCCCGTCGGTCGCAGTTGGGGCGTTCCTCGCAGGAGCGCCGTGACCGGGTTGCGATCCCTCGTGGCCGAAAGCCACGAGGGATCGCGAGGTCAACGGATATCGGCGGGTGCGCGCCGACCTTCACCGGCAGGGCGCGCAGGTATCGGAAGGTGGGCTGCGTCAACTTCTGTAGACGCTCTGTTTCGGGCAGCAGGACAGCTCCTCTCGGCCGTCCACTGCTCGGCGATGTCCGTGAGCCACAACCGATCCGGTCGTCGGCGACGCACCGCGTCAGTCGGTGAACGCGCCTCCGCAGTAGTCGCAGTCGCCGTCGGGGCAGTACCACGGGGTGGGCTGGTGCTCGTCCATCATCGGATCCTTCGTCGGGCCTTCGCATCGCGCGGGGGTCGCGGCACGATGGTTGAACATTTTGCCAGTCGTCGAGCGGCGTCGAAATGGCCGGGGTGGAGAAGTTCGGGTCGGTGTATCGACACTGCGTCGAGACGGCGGGCGCGACGCGGTGCGCGAAAGCGTCGGCCGTTGCGTCACAGCGCCGGCAGGCCTCGGCTGGCTAGCATTGCCGCATGCCCTACCTCGCCGACCCAGCTCGCTACGACCGCATGCCCTACCGCCGCACCGGGCGCTCCGGACTCCGGCTGCCTCTACTCTCGCTCGGGCTCTGGCAGAACTTCGGCGACGATCGCGCCCTCGACACGCAGCGGGCGATCGTGCGCCGGGCCTTCGACCTCGGCATCACCCACTTCGACCTCGCGAACAACTACGGGCCGCCATATGGCGCCGCCGAGGCGAACTTCGGGCGGCTTCTCGCGAGCGACCTCGCCCCCTACCGCGACGAGATCGTCATCTCGACGAAGGCCGGCTGGGACATGTGGCCGGGCCCGTACGGGGTCGGCGCGAGCCGCAAGTACCTGATCTCGAGTCTCGACCGGTCGCTCGGTCGTCTCGGCCTCGACTACGTCGACATCTTCTACTCTCACCGACCCGACCCCGACACCCCGCTCGACGAGACCGCCGCGGCGCTCGACCACATCGTGCGCTCGGGCAGGGCGCTCTACGTCGGCATCTCGTCGTACGCCGCCGAGCCCTCGCGTGAGCTCGCCCGCCTGCTCGCCGAGCGCGGCACGCCCCTCACGATCCACCAGCCCTCGTATTCGATGCTCAACCGGTGGATCGAGACCGACGGTCTGCTCGATGCGGCCGCCGACGACGGCTTCGGCGTGATCGGCTTCACCGCGCTCGCCCAGGGCCTGCTGACCGGCAAGTACCTCGGCGGCATCCCCGAGGGCTCGCGTGCCGCGAGTGACGGTTCGCTCGACCGGGGGATGCTGTCGGAGACGACCTTCGAACGTCTCAGCGGGCTGGCAGCGATCGCCGAACGGCGCGGACAGTCGCTCGCGCAGCTCGCGCTCGCGTGGGCCTTGCGCGATGAACGCGTCACGAGTCTCGTGGTCGGCGCCTCGAGCGTCGCCCAGCTCGAGGAGAACGTCGCGGCACTCGAGAGACTCGAGTTCACCGCCGATGAGCTCGCGGAGATCGATCGCTTCGCGGGCGACGCCGGCGTCGACCTCTGGGCCGACGCCCGCGCGGGCGGCCCGCTGCCGACGCTGCGGCCCTGAGTAACCACGAGTCGTCGGCGTTCAGCCCGCTGCGCCGACGGCTCGCAGGCGCGCGGTCGCGAGTTCGACGGCGGGGTGCGTGCGCATCGACCGCTTCACCCGCAGCATGATGCGCCGTCGCGCGGCCTCGTCGGCGATCGGCCGCTTCACGACGCCCGTGGGCAGGTCGATCGCCCCGAGCCGCGGCAGCACCGTGATGCCGACGCCGTTGGCGACGTAGTCGAAGGCGCTCGTGTAGTCGGGCGCGTGCAGGCGGAACCGCGGCGCGAAGCCGAGCCCCGCGCAGGCCGAGACGATGATCTCGCGGCAGGTGCCGTGGCTGTCGTCGTTGTCGATCCATTGCTCGCCGTCGAGCTCGGCGAGATCGACCGATCGGCGTTCGGCGAGCCGGTGCCCTGCGGGCATCACGACGACGTAGCCCTCGGTGCGCAGCTCTTCGAGGTCGTAGCCGTCGGGTGAACCGTCGGCGATGGCCGGGTCGCGGTCGCCGCGTACCGACTCGGCCACGTACAGTTCGAGGTCGGGCTCGCCCGCCGCACGCCCCGGTCGCTCGATCATGCTGAGCTCGAGCCGCAGCAGCGGGAACTCCTGGCTGAGTTCGGCCACGATCGGCGGCAGCCAGGCGCGGTTGGCCGACATGAACGAGCTGAGGCGGAGCGTGCCGCTGCGGCCCGCGCGCAGGTCGTCGAGCGCGCCGTCGAAGTCGGCCAGGTGGTTGAGCACGCGGGCCGCCCGGTCGGCGACGGCGACGCCGGCCGAGGTCGGCACGATCCCGCGCCCGCGCCGTTCGACGAGCGTGAGCCCGGTCTCGCGCTGCAGCGCACTGACGTGCTGGCTCACCGCAGAAGCGGTGTAGCCGAGTCGCTCGGCGGCTCGGTTGATCGAGCCGGTCTGCACGACGGCGCGGAAGATCTGGAGTCGGTGCGGGTCGACCATGGCCCAATCGTACAGTCCTGCTGAATTGAAGCCAAGCATCGTTCACTTGTGCTGTCGTGATTCTCTCGACAGGCTTGAGGGATGCCACGCACCACCCCCGAACCCGCCGACACGATCTCGACTCCGACTCCGGCGGCGACCCCGCCCGCCGTCCCAGTGACTCCGGCCGCCGGTGCGAGCGACGCCGCCCGCTGGAAGGTGCTCGTCGCGATGCTCGTGGTGCTCCTGCTGTGGGCCTCGGCGTTCATCGCGATCCGCTTCGTCGGCGACGCGATCTCACCGGGCCCGCTCGCGCTCGGCCGCCAGCTCGTCGGCACGGCCGCCCTCGTCGCCGTCGCACTCATCCGGCGACCGCCGCTGCCCCGTGGGCGCACGCTCGCGCTCGTCGCCGTCTACGGCGTGCTCTGGTTCGCCGGGTACACCCTCGTGCTGAACCTCGCCGAACGCCACCTCGACGCGGGCACGGCCGCGATGCTCGTGAACATCGCGCCGCTGCTCGTCGCCGTCGCCGCAGGAGTGTTCCTCAAAGAGGGGTTCCCGCGTTCGCTCGTGGTCGGACTGCTCGTCGCCTTCGCCGGCGTCGTGATCATCGCGACGGGCGGGGTGGGCGCGCACGCCGACATGCTCGGGATCGCCCTCGGCGTGCTCGCCGCCGTGCTCTACGCGCTCGGCGTGCTCGTGCAGAAGGTGGCGCTGCGCGAGGCCGACGCGCTGAGCGCCACCTGGGTGGGCTGCGCGATCGGTGCGGCCGTGCTGCTGCCGTTCCTGCCGCAGACGGTCGTCGAGGTGGGCGCGGCGCCCGCCCCGGCCGTCTGGGCGATGGTCTTCCTCGGCATCTTCCCGTCGGCGGTCGCGTTCCTGCTGTGGGCGTACGTGCTGAAGCGGAGCCCGGCCGGTGTCACGGCCTCGGCGACCCTCGCGGTGCCGGCGATCGTCGTGCTGCTCAGCTGGGCGCTGCTCGGCGAGCTGCCGACCTTGCTCGGCATGGTGGGCGGCGCGCTCTGCCTCATCGGCGTCGCCCTCAGCCGTCGCGCGTCGCGGCCGCGACGGTCGTGAGGGTAGCTCGCGCCCTGTTGGGGCTCGGTGAAGATGCAGAGCTCCACCGCGATCAGGCCCGGTCGCCGAGCGCGTCGAGCACGGCGTCGTGCAGCAGCCTGTTCGTCGCGAGCGCACTGCCGTGCCACGGCCCCGGTTCGCCCGAGATCGAGGTGAATCGGCCGCCCGCCTCCTCGACGATGGGCACGAGCGCGGCCAGGTCGTACGGCTTCACGTCGAACTCGCCCGTGACGTCGATGAGGCCCTCGGCGAGCAGCATGTACGACCACAGGTCGCCGTACGCACGGTCGCGCCAGACCTGCGCGGCGAGGCCCAGAAGCTGATCGAGGTACCCGGCGTCACGCCATTGTGCGATGCTCTGGAAGCTCAGCGAGGCGTCGCCGAGTTCGGCCACGGATGACACGGAGATCGGCCGCGGGGCTGCGCCCGAGGCATCCGTGGTGAAGGCGCCGCCGCCCGCGGCAGCCCACCAGCGTCGGCCCATGGCCGGTGCGGAGGCCACGCCGACGACGGGAACGCCGTCGACCGCGAGCGAGATGAGCGCGCCCCAGACGGGGACGCCGCGCATGAAGTTCGAGGTGCCGTCGATCGGGTCGATGATCCACTGGCGCACGGCATCGCCCTCGGTGCCGAACTCCTCGCCCAGGATGCTGTCGGCCGGGCGGGCTTCGGCGAGGCGCTCGCGGAGCGCCCGTTCGACCGCGAGGTCGGCCTCCGTCACGAAGGTGCGATCGGGCTTCGTCGACACGGCGAGGTCGGCAGCGCGGAATCGGGCGAGCGCGACGGTGTCGGCGAGGTCGGCGAGTTCGAGTGCGAGGGCGAGATCAGCGGCGTAGACGGTCACCGATTCAGGCTATCGGGCAGCGGTGAACGGCCGGTGCCGCGCTCGATTGGCATTCCGCCCCGATCACCTGATAACGTAGTGCCTCGGTTCGGGTTGTGAACACGGCATCCGAATCATGCACCTCTAGCTCAATCGGCAGAGCAACTGACTCTTAATCAGTGGGTTCAGGGTTCAAGTCCCTGGGGGTGCACTGAAAGCCCCGATCCTCTCGCCAGGATCGGGGCTTTTCTCATGCGCGAGCCTCAGTCGTCGAAGCCGCGGGCGATGAGCGCCTCGCCGAGGTGGTCGGCGGTCTGCAGCGCACGCACGATGACCGGCACGGCGAGGGCGACGACCGAGCCCTCTGCGCCGCGGGCCTTGCGGGCTTCGAGCACCTCGCGCACGATCTCGGCGAGGAGCGGCACGCAGCGGATCGCGAGGGCGAGGGCGAGGCCCACCCGGTCGGCGTCGATCCAGCGGCGGAACGGGCGCAGCAGCATCTGCATGGCATCGAGCGTCGCCGTCACCGGCGTCGTGAGCGTGTAGAGCGCCGCGAGCGCGACCGCGATCACGAGTCGCAGCCCCATCGTCGCCGCGGCCTCCCAGCCGGCGAACAGCCACTGCACGGGCACCGCGAAGACGAGGAGCCAGAGGACCGGCGCGATCTGCCCCCAGACGGCGGCTGGGGGCAGGCGTGCGGGCAGGAACAGCAGGGCCGTCGCCACCGCCGCGATGCCGAGCGCGATGAGCGAGCCCTGCAACGCGACGACGGTGACGGCGGCCGCGAGCAGCCCGAGCTTCACGAGCGCGGGGGTGCGGTGCACGAGCGAGTCGCCGGGGTGGTAGACGCCGATCATCGGGCCGCCCTCACCCGATCAGCGCCCGGTAGGTGGCGAGGGCCGGCCCGGGCGCGTCGTCGGCGACGACGCGACCCGCTTCCATCACGATCACCCGGTCGAACTCGTCGAGCAGCTCGAGCTGGTGGCTCACCACGACGAGCTGCTGTTCGAGTGCAGCGAAGTGCTCGGAGACGAGGCGGGCGTTGCGGGCGTCGAGGAGGGTCGTCGGCTCGTCGGCGACCACGAGCGCCGGATCGGCGACGAGCACCGAGGCGAGCGCGAGCAGCTGCTTCTGCCCGCCCGAGAGCCGGTGGGCGGGCCGGTCGGCGAGCGCCGTCAGCCCGAAGCGCTCGAGCGTCGCCTCGACGCGCGCCGCGGCATCCTCGGCGGGCAGCTTGTGCCGGCGCAGAGTGAACGCGACGTCCTCTCTGACGGTGGGCATGACGATCTGGTTGTCGGCGTTCGTGAACACGAAGCCGACACGACGGCGCACCTCGCGGCCGCGGCGGGCGACGTCGAGGCCGTCGACCTCGACCCGGCCCGACTTCGGGGTGACGAGGCCGTTGATCATCCGGGCGAGGGTCGACTTGCCCGATCCGTTCGCGCCGACGATGCCGACGCGGTGCTCCGTCAGCGTCAGCGAGACGCCGTCGACGATCTGCTCGGCGCCGAAGTCGTGCGAGACGCGGTCGAACTCGATGCGGCTCATGCTGCACGCTCCACGATCATGGCGATGCCCTGACCGCCGCCGATCGAGCAGGCGGCGAGGGCCGGTCGATCGTCGTCGGCGCCCAGCATGCGCGCGGCGAGGCGCACGAGCAGCACCGCGCCGGATGCCCCCCACGGGTGTCCGAGTGCGATGGCGCCGCCGTCGGTGTTGATGACGCCCTCGTCGAGCGAGAGCGCGTCGCTCACGGCGAGCAGCTGCGCGGCGAAGGCCTCGGTGATTTCGACGAAGCCGAGGTCGCGGGCGGTGAGGCCGGCGCGATCGAGTGCGGCCGCGGCGGCGGGGGCGGCGCCGAGCCCGGGCAGCGCGGGGTCGCCGGCCGAGACCGCGGCGGCGCGCACCCGCAGGGCCGGCAGCCCCAGTTCGCGGGCGAGCTCGGGCAGGGTCACGGCCATCGCGGCGGCGCCGTCGGAGAATCCGCAGGAGTTGCCGGCGGTGACGGTCGCCTCATGCGCGACGCCATCGGCGCGGGTCATGGATGCTTCGGCGAACGCCGGTACGAAGCGAGCGAGAGTCGCCGCACTCATCGCACGCGGCCGGTCGTCTCGCGCGATGCCGTCGACCGGCACCAGTTCGGCGTCGAAACGCCCCACGGCCTGCGCCTCGAGCGCGAGCCGGTGCGAGCGCTCGGCCCAGGCGTCCTGCCGGCCGCGGGTGATGCCCTGCACGGCCGCGAGGTGATCGGCGGCGGGGCCCATGTCGGGGTCGGCGAAGCCGGGCGGCGCGAACGGGGCGCGGGTGTACCGCTCGCCGGTGCCCGGCCAGAGCCGGTGCGGTGCGGTCGACGCCGATTCGGCGCCGCCCGCGATGAGGAGGCGGGCGTCGCCGGCGCGCACGCGCGACGCCGCCTGCATGACGGCGTCGAGCCCCGAGCCGCACTGGCGGTCGACTGTGACGCCCGGTACCGAAGTACCGAGCCCCGCGCGGAGCGCCGCAACCCGGGCGAGATCGCCGCCCGGCCCCATGCAGTTGCCGAGCACCACGTCGTCGATCGGCAGGCCGGCGGGGGCGACCTGGGCGGCCACCGCGGCGAGCACGGGCGCGGCGAGCGCATCGACCGGGTGCGCGGCGAGACCGCGGCCGGCAGTGCCGATCGGGGTGCGTCGCGCGGCGACGAGCACGGCTGCGGGTGCGGTGGTCATGCGGACTCGCCCTCGAGGGTTCCCGCCGCGAGCGCGGCACGCACCGCACCCCGGGCCACCTTGCCCGAATCGGTTCGCGGCACCGCACCGAAGAACCACCGTCGCGGAAGTTCGGCCGGCTCGAGTCGGGCGCGGGCTGCATCGACGACCGCCCGCTTCGCGGCGTCGCGCCGGGATGCAGGAGCAGGCGAGAGTTCGACGACGGCGACCACCCGCTCGCCGAGCAACTCGTGCGGCTCGCCGACGACCGCCGTCGCCGCGACCCCGGGCAGCGCGGAGAGCTCCGCCTCGACGTGTTCGGCGAGCACGGTGGCGCCCGCGGTCGTGATCGCCGCGTCGCCTCGCCCGAGCACGCGCAGGCGGCCGTCGGCCGCGGTCTCGGCGAGGTCGCCGACGGTAGCGAATCCGGCGGTGTCGCGGCGGAGCATCCCGCCGCCGATCGCACCGAGCGCCAGATAGGGCGATCGCACCCAGAGTTCTCGCCCGGCCGCCGCCTCGCGCAGCTCGAGCTCGGCGCCCGCGAACGGTTCGAGCCCGTCGCCGCGCCCCACGGCGACGAACGAGAGCTCGGCGGCGCCGTAGTACTCGACCAAGTGGAGCCGCGCACCCGCCGCCTCGCGGAGCGGGGCGCTCATCGCGGCACCGGCCACGACGGCCATGCGCACGTCGGGCGCGCGGGCCGCGTCGAGCTCGTTGCCGAGGAGTCGCGCGAGCCGGGTCGGTGTCGCGTGCACCACACTGGCACCCCGCAACCCATCGCCCACCGACGCACCCGCCCACAGCGCGTGCAGTGCCGCGTAGAGGTGCATCGAGACGTGCAGGGGCCCGGTGACCGCGATGCGGTCGGATGCCTCGATGCCGGTGATCTCCGCGAGCGGCACCGCCGAGGCGAGCCACGATTCCTCGGTGCGGGCGACGACGGCCGGCCCGCCGCCCGAGGAGCCCGAGGTGCGCAGCGCGAGTGCGGTGCCGGCGGGCAGGCGGCCGTCGAGAGCTGCCGCCTCCTCAGAGCCACCGCCGACGAGCACGGGCCGACCGCGCTCGAGCGCGGCCAGCACGGTCGTGATCAGCAGGACGGGCGGCATGCCGGCGGGGCATCCGATGAGCCCGTCACCCGGCGGAAGCGAGGCTGCGGCGACCGCCGCGGCGAGCTCGCCGACGCGCACGACGTCGCCGCCGAACGCGAGGGCGGGCGCACCCGGCGCTCCCCGCAGCCACTCGCTCACGCGGCGTCGACCGCCGTCGTGCCCGCGGAGCCGGCGCCACGCCGGGCCCACGGCCAGGCACGGTGCTCGATCAGCCCGGGCCACGCACGGTGCACGCCCTTCGCGACGAGCACCGTGACGACGACCTTCAGCACGTCGCCCGGCAGGAACACGGTCGCGCCGACGACGGCGACGCCGAACGGGGTGCCGGTGATCGCGGCGAACACCGGGATGCCGACGAGGTAGATCGCGACGATGCCGCCGAGCGCCGTCCAGAGGAGCGCGGGAACGACGCGGTAGCGCGGGAGCAGGCGCGCGGTCGCCCAGCCGATCACGGCGACGCCGAGGAGCCAGCCCGCGAGGTAGCCGACCGAGGGGCCGACGAAGACGCCGAGGCCGCCGCGGCCGCCAGACAGTAGGGGCAGGCCCGCTGCGACGAGGGCGAGGAGCAGGAGCACCGAGAGGAAGCCCTTCCGTGCGCCGAGGACGGCCCCCGCGAGCATGACGCCGAGCGTCTGGAAGGTGATCGGCACCGCCGCGCCGCCGAGGTAGAGCGCACCGGGGAGGCCGAGCGCGGCGATGAGCCCGGTGAACACGGCGATCTGGGCGAGATCGCGCGCGGTCCCGCGACGCGTCGGCGTCGGGGCGGGCGTCTCGTCGGTGATCTCGGACGGGGTGCTGATCTCGGACGACGGGGTGCTGCTCGGTGCGGTGCTCATCGGTTCCCCTCTGGTGGCGTGGCGGGCGGTTCACCCGTGATTTCACGCTAGAAGGGCGGGGGAGGGCCCCGTCGGCTCAGCCGTACAAGAATGCTCGCCCGATTTTGGAAGGGGCAGGATGCGACCGGCTCAGGCGGCGGCGCGCGTCTCGAGCTCGGTCATCGGCCCGATCATGCGCACGGCGGCGAGTTCGGATGCCTCGGCGTCGGCGGTCTCCGCGGCGTCGACCGCCTCGGCGCCGTCGCTCGCGACGGGATCGGCCCAGACGATGAGCGGTGCCGGCTCCCAGCCGAAGGCCATCGACTCTTCGCCCGCGGGCACGACGACGGCGACCGAGTCGCGCTCGTCGAGGATGGCGCGGGTGAGTTCGGCCGCGATCTGGTGCGTGAGCATCGCATGGAAGATGCGGTCGGTGTCGCCGTCGGAACGCCGCACGAGCGACCAGCCGCCACCCTGGCCGATGAACTCGGAGAGGCGGGCGTTCAGGAGTTCGAAGATGTGCTCACCGCGCAGGTCGGCCGCGGTCGGGCGCGGCGGGGTTGCGGCAGGAGCGGCAGCGTGTGCGGAGGCCTGGGCGGCAAGCCGTGCGCGGCGCCAGCGGCGGAACATCGGTGGCCCCTCTCGGTCGTGTGCAGCGGGTACTGCGGTCGTCTCGGGTCGTTCGTCCCAGTCTCGGGCACGGCGGCGCGGATTCCGAATGACACGCCGCGCACGCGCGGCGGAGGTTCGCTATTCGCCGAGTTCGGGTCGCTTCGTCTCTTCGGCGACGGTGCCGATCGCGATCGCGAGGCTCGCCGCCCACGACACCCACATCAGGAGCAGGCGCCAGTCGCGCGGGCCGTCGAGCGTGGTCTTGGCCACGCCGATGCCGCTGATGACCGCGCTGATCACGGCGCCGCTGAAGAGGTACTTGCGCATGTCGGCCACGCTACCGTGCGGTGAACGCGGGCTGGGAGTCATCCGTGAATCTGACCGATCGTGCAGGATCTGACCGATCGGTCAATTATCGTCGGAGCATGCCCACCGACGCGACCCTCCCCTCGCGCGCCCGAGCCAGTGACGAGCTGTTGCGCACCGCGCTCGAGCAGTTCGCGACCGTCGGCTTCGTCGGCACCTCGCTTCAGCAGATCGCCGACCATGCCGGCTACTCGAAGTCGAGCGTGCTCTACCACTACGCCTCGAAGGAGGCGCTGCTCGAAGCCGCGATCACCCCGGCGATCGAACGCCTCGAGGTCCTCGTCGGCGAATTCGCCGAGGGGCGCCGTTCCGACGCCGCGCGCGGGGTCTTCATCGGGAGCTTCGTCGACCTTCTGCTCGGCGAGCGCCTCGCCGTGCACCTCTTCGTCAACCAGGGGCACTCGCTCGGCGGCATTCCGATCGTCGAGCGGGGCAACGCCGCGGTCCGGGTGCTCGCCGACGCGATCTGCAGCGGAGCGACCCTCGTCGAGCAGATGCGGTTCGGCGTCGCGCTCGCCGGGGCGACCTACGCGCTCGTCGCCGGCGCCACATTCTTCGGCGACGAAGATCCCGTGAACGAGACCTTGAACGCCCACACCGACGAGGAGCTCCGCGAAGCCCTCGTCGACGTCGTCTCCGAACTCCTCCTCCCGGCCGACGGCCGCCAGACCCGATAGGCCCGCCCATGGCTCTCCTCCTGCACCGCATCGGCCGCTTCGCGTACCGCCGCGCCTGGCTCGTCATCGTCACCTGGGTGCTCGCGCTCGGCGCCCTGCTCGGGGCCGGACTCGGCCTCGGCGGCCAGTTGCAAGACTCGTTCGCCATCCCCGGCACCGAGTCGCAGACGGCGATCGACCAGCTCGCCGCCGTGTTCCCGCAGACGGCGGGCGCCTCGGCGAAGGCCGTGATCGAAGCGCCCGAGGGCGACACCGTCGAGTCGCCCGACGCCCGCGCGGCCATCGAGGCGATGGAGGCCGAGCTCGAAGAACTCGACGGCGTCGCGAGCGTGCTCGGCCCCTTCGACGAGTATGCGGGCGACCAGATCTCGGGCGACGAGCGCACCGCCTACATCCAGGTCACCTTCGACGGGCAGGTCACCGACGTGACGCCCGAGATGCTCGACGCCGTCACCGAGACCGGCGAGCTCGGCGAGGCCGCAGGCCTCGAGGTCGCGTTCGGCGGCGACGTCTTCCAGGAGACGAGCTTCGGCCTCACCGTCACCGAGGTGTTCGGGGTGCTGTTCGCCGCCGTGGTGCTCATCATCACCTTCGGCTCGCTGCTGTCGGCGGGCATGCCGCTGCTCACCGCCCTCGTCGGCGTCGGCGCCGCCTCCGGCGGCATCCTCATCGTCGCGTCCTTCGCCACGGTCTCGTCGACCGCGCCGATGCTCGCGGTCATGATCGGTCTCGCGGTGGGCATCGACTACGCCCTCTTCATCCTTTCGCGGCACCGCAACCAGCTCGCCCGCGGTCAGGATCCGGAGGAGAGCGCCGCCGAGGCGGTGGCGACCGCGGGCGGAGCGGTCGTGTTCGCCGGGCTCACCGTCATCATCGCCCTGCTCGGCCTGCTCGTCGTCGGCATCCCCTTCCTCAGCGTCATGGGCGTCGGCGCCGCCTTCGCGGTGCTCATCGCCGTCGTCGGCGCGGTCACGCTGCTCCCCGCCCTCCTCGGCGTCTTCGGGCGCCGCCTCGCACCGAAGCCCGGCAGCCGTGCGCACCGGCGGGCGAACGCGGCCGACGACGGCGGCAAGCCGACGATGGGCCGGCGCTGGGTCGACCTCGTGCTGAAGGCCCCGGTCGTCTTCGTCGTGCTCGTCGTGGGGCTTCTCGGCACCGCGGCGATCCCCGCGGCGAGCCTCGACCTCAACCTGCCGAACAACGCGGGCACGCCGGGCTCCACCCAGCGCGAGGCGTACGAGATGATCGAGAGCGGCTTCGGCCCCGGCTACAACGGACCGCTCATCGTCACCGTCGACATCACGCAGACCACCGACATCTTCGACGACCTCGACGCGATCGGGGCGCAACTCGCCGAGCTCGACGACGTCGCCTACGTCGGCGAGGGGCTGCCGAACGAGACCGTCGACACCGCCATCATCCAGGTCGTGCCCGAGAGCGCCCCCGACACCCCCGAGACGAAGGCGCTCGTCGAGGAGATCCGCGAACTCGCCCCCTCCATCGAGGCGGAGTTCGGCACCGCGATCGCCGTCACCGGCTACACCGCCGTCGCGATCGACATCTCGAACCGGCTCGCCGACGCGCTCATCCCGTTCGCGCTCATCGTCGTCGGGCTCTCGATCGTGCTGCTGCTCATGGTGTTCCGCTCGGTGTTCGTGCCGATCAAGGCGGCCCTCGGCTTCCTGCTCTCGGCGTTCGGCGCGATCGGCGTCACCGTGGCGATCTTCCAGTGGGGATGGTTCGCCGAGCTGCTCCACGTCGAGCCGGGGCCGATCCTGAGCTTCCTGCCGATCCTGCTCATGGCGGTGCTCTTCGGCCTCGCCATGGACTACGAGGTGTTCCTCGTCTCGGGCATGCGCGAGGAGTATGTGAAGACGAAGGAGCCGCGGACCTCGATCGTGCACGGCTTCCAGCACGCGGCCCGTGTGGTCACCGCCGCCGCACTCATCATGTTCTTCGTCTTCTTCGCCTTCGTGCCCGAGGGATCGGGGGTGATCAAGGGCATCGCGTTCGCGCTCGCGATCGGCGTCGCCTTCGATGCCTTCCTCGTGCGCATGACGCTCGTTCCCGCTGCCATGGCGCTCGCAGGCAAGGCCGCCTGGTGGCTGCCGGCGTGGCTCGCGAAGCGCCTGCCCGACGTCGACATCGAGGGGGAGGGGCTGCGGGCCCACCTCGAGCAGGAGGAGTGGGCCGCCGCCCGCCCCGCCGCGATCAACGTCGACGACGCCGTGTTCGGACTCGTCGAGCGCCCCATCGGTCCGCTCTCGGTCGAGGTGCCCGCGGGCGGCGTGCTCGTCGTGCGCGGCGAGCCCGTCGACCGCAGGGTCGTCGCGGCGACCCTCGCCGGCCGGCTCGCCCCGGTTTCGGGTCGCGTCGCCGTGCAGGGCACGCCCCTGCCGACCGGGCAGGGGCAGGTCATGCGCCACGTCGCGATGGCCGAGGTCGCCTCGGATGCCCCGACGGGGACCACGGTCAGCGAGCTCATCGCCGCACGACTCGACGCGACGAGGCCCTGGTACCGTCTCGGCGTCGCGGGTTCGCAGGTGCGGGAGTGGGCGGAGCGGGCGGCTCGCTCGCTCGGCGCGGCCTCGACCCCGGGGGCGGGCGCATCCGAGCGTGGAGGCACCTCGACTGCGCGGTTCGACGCCGACACCCCGCTCGCCTCGCTCGGCGCCGAGGCCCGCACGATCGTGGCCGTCGCGGCCGCGCTCGCCGAACGGCCGAAGCTCGTCGTGATCGACCTCGACGACGAACCGAGCGACGCGAGCGCCGAGCTCTGGTCGGCGCTCTCCGCCCTCGTGCCCGCGACGGTGACCCTGATCGTCGGCCTCGGCATGGCCGCGTCGCCGCTCGACGCTTCGCCCGAACTCGCGGCCCGTGGCATCCGCACCCTCGAACCCGTCTCGCGCAGCCTGGAGGCACACCGATGAGCACCCGACTCTCCCGTCTGTTCGGCTCGACCCCGGCGCAGCGCCGCACGCGCTTCGGCGTGCTCGTCGCCGCGGTCATCGCCGTTCCGCTCGCCGTCGCCGGCCTCGTCTCGGGCGCGCTCGGCGGCGCAACCGACAACCTCGCCGAGATCCCGGCCGTCGTCGTGAACAACGACGAGATGGTCTCGATGACGCTGCCCGACGGCACCGAGCAGCCGGTGCTGGCCGGTCGCCAGCTCGTCGCCGAGCTCACCGGCGCCGACGCAGCAGGCTTCGCCTGGACGATCTCGAACGACGAGGAGGCCTCCGAGCTCCTCGCCTCGGGCGACGCGTACGCCGTGCTGACGATCCCGTCCGACTTCTCGGAGTCGGTCACCTCGATCTCGGGCCAGTCGCCGACGCAGGCGAACCTCGACATCCGCACCGACGACGCGCACGGGTACCTGGCCGGTTCGGTCGCGCAGTCGGTCGGCGACGCGATGTCGACCGCGTTCGGCCGCGAACTGACCGCCCAGTACCTCGAGGGCTTCTACACGAACCTCGCCCAGATGGGCGGCTCGCTCGGCGAGGCCGCCGACGGGGCGACGCAGCTCTCGAGCGGCATCGGCACGCTGTCGGGCGGGCTCGGCAAGCTCTCCGACGGCGTCGGGCAGGCTGCCTCGGGGGCATCGGATGCCGCGAGCGGCGCCACGGCGTACGCCGACGGGGTCGCGCAGTACACCGACGGCGTCGACGGCATCGCGAGCGGGCTCGGATCGTACTCGACGGGCGTGACGCAGTACACGCAGGGGGTCGACGGGATCGCCGGCGGGCTGGCGACGTTCGACCGCGATTCCGCCGGTCTCGATCAGCTCGCCGGCGGCGTGACCCAGTACGTCGCCGGGGTCAACGGGGTGATCGGGCAGATCAGCTCGGGCATCGACCCGCTGATCGCTGAGCTGACTGCGCTCGCCGAGAAGTACCCCGAGCTCCAGCCGGCCGTGGATGAGGCGATCGCCGAGATCACTGAGCAGCAGGGCAAGCTGACGGCGTTCGAAAAGGCCGGCACCGAGCTCGCCGCAGGAACCCAGGCCGGAATCGACAAGACGCAGGCGGGCATCTCCCAGCTCTCCGCAGGCGCCGCACAGCTCTCGGCCGGCTCCACCGGAATCCGCGACGGCGCCTCGGGGCTCGCCTCGGGTGCGCAGCAGCTGTCCGCCGGTTCCGCCGGCCTCAGCGACGGCGCGACGGGCCTCGCCTCGGGCATCGGCGAACTCGCCGGCGGCCTCGGCGAACTGCAGGCCGGCGCCGACGGCGCGACCGACGGTGCCACGAAGCTCGCCTCGGGCGCGGATGAGCTCGCCGACGGCCTCGCCGCCGGCGCGAAGGAGGCGCAGCAGCTCGGCGACATCGACGCCCAGCAGACCGCCGACGTCGTCGCCGAACCCGTCACGGTCGACGCGACACGCGACAACGAGATCGCCTCGACGGGGGGAGTGATCGGCATGCTCTTCGTGCCGATCGGCCTCTGGCTCGGCGCGATGGCGATGTTCCTCGTGTTCCGCCCGTTCGGGCGCGAGGCACTGCGGAGCACCGCCTCCACCGGCGGCCTCGTGTGGCGGGCGCTCGCCCGCGCCGGCCTGCTCGCACTCGCGCAAGCCGTGGCCGTCGTGCTGCTGCTGCACGGCACGATGGGCGTCGCGTGGAGCCTGCTGCCGCAGACGCTCGCGTTCGCCGCGCTGCTCGCGCTCGTGTTCACCGCGCTGCACGCCTTCTTGACGGTCTGGCTCGGGCGTGCGGGAATGCTCGTGTCGCTCGTGCTCGTCGCGTTGCAGCTCACCGCGGCCGGCGGACTCGTGCCGATCGAGGTGCTCGCGGGACCATACCAGGCGATCAGCCCCTTCCTGCCGCTCACTTGGGCGGTCCAAGGCATGCAGTCGATCATCGCGGGGGCGGGCGGCGGCGTCATCGCCGGCGCGGCAGGGGTGCTCGCGCTCTTCGGCCTCCTCGGGGTCGTCGGCACCGCGTTCGTGGTGGGGCGCCGTCGAGGCATCCGTTCGATCGGATTCGCCGCGACCGCCCTCGGCTGACGGTCGCGGGCGGCGAGCGGTCCACGCGACTGAACCCCATTCGCGCGACTGAATGCGGAACGGGTGGGGTTCAGACCAAGGAACGGGCCTCAGTGCGAGCCCCAACGCGTCGGCGACTCAGCCGCGGAGAAGGGGGGACGGCTCGAGAATGAAGGCGGCTCAGGCCGAGGGCAGTGCCGCGATCGCACTCACCTCGATGAGCGCGCCGGGCACCCCGAGCGCGCGCACGACGGCGGCCGTCACGAGCGGCGGTGAGCCCGGGCGGGCGAGTCGCGGCGCGATAGCGCCGTACGCGGCACCGAGGTCGGCGCCCTCGGCGATGAGCACCGTCCATTGCACGACATCGGCGAGACTCGCGCCGGCCGCCTCGAGCGCGAGGCTCGCGTTGTCGATCGCGCGGACGGACTGCACGGCGACGTCGTCGGAGACGACGGCACCCGTCTCGTCGACGCCGTTCTGGCCGCCGAGGTAGATCGTCGTCGCGCCGGGGGGCACGACGGCGACGTGGCTGAAAGCGGGGCTCACGACGAGCCCGGCGGGTTGCAAGCGGGCGATCTCCATGCCTCGACCATCGCACCGACCGCCGACACCGCACTGTTAGCCTGAGGGACAGCGCGAGGAGGGACATCCGCTCTATGAACGCCCCCGAACGATCACGCGGCGACCTGTACGTCGATGCCGCCTACGACATGATCGTGGTCTCGAACCGCCTGCCGGTCGACTACCAGGCCGGGCCCGACGGCGAAACGCAGTGGAAGAGTTCGCCCGGCGGGCTCGTGACCGCGCTCGAGCCGGTCATGCGCGCGGCCGACGGCGCGTGGATCGGCTGGGCCGGCGTCGCCGACCGCGAGTTCGACCCGTTCGAGCACGACGGCATCTCGATCATCCCGGTGCCGCTGTCGGAGTCGGAGCTCGAGGAGTACTACGAGGGCTTCTCGAACGACACGCTCTGGCCCCTCTACCACGACGTCATCGCGCCGCCCTCGTTCCACCGCGAGTGGTGGGACGCCTACGTGCGCGTCAACCGGCGCTTCGCCGAAGCGGCGGCGCGCGCCGCGTCGCCCGGCGCCGTCGTGTGGGTGCAGGACTACCAGCTGCAACTCGTGCCGCGGATGCTCCGCGAGACCCGACCCGACCTCGTCATCGGCTTCTTCAATCACATTCCCTTTCCCGCATACGGCATCTACTCGCAGCTGCCATGGCGCCGCCAGGTGATCGACGGGCTGCTCGGCGCCGACGTGATCGGCTTCCAGCGCGCCGCCGACGCGGGCAATTTCACGCGCGCGGTGCGTCGCCTGTTCGGCTACGCGACCCGGGGCAGCGTCATCGACGTGCCGGATGCCACGGGGCAGGTGCGACACGTCGTCGCCCGACAGTTCCCGATCTCGATCGACGCCGCGGGCTTCGAGGAGATCGCCCGCCGCCCCGAGGTGCAGGCTCGCGCTCGCGAGATCCGGGAGAGCCTCGGCAACCCAGAGACGATCATGCTCGGCGTCGACCGGCTCGACTACACGAAGGGCATCCGCCACCGACTGAAGGCCTTCGGCGAACTGCTGCGCGACGGACGGCTCACGGTCGAGCAGGCGACGCTCGTGCAGGTGGCGAGCCCGTCGCGCGAGCGCGTCGAGACGTATCGGCAGCTGCGCGACGAGATCGAGCTCATGGTGGGTCGCTTGAACGGCGACCACTCGACGCTCGGTCATGCGGCGATCGCCTACCTGCACCACGGGTACCCGCGCGAAGAGATGGTCGCGCTGTATCTCGCCGCCGACGTCATGCTCGTCACGGCCCTCCGCGACGGCATGAACCTCGTCGCGAAGGAGTATGTGGCCTGCCGCTTCGACGAGGACGGGGTGCTGCTGCTCAGCGAGTTCACCGGAGCGAGCGACGAACTGCGCCAGGCGGTGCTCGTGAATCCGCACGATATCGAGGGTCTGAAAGACGCGATGATCGAGGCGGCTTCGATGCCGAGGCGCGAGCGCTCGCGCCGCATGCGGGCGTTGCGCAGGCGGGTGCGCGAGAACGATGTGGCGAACTGGTCGGCGAGCTTCCTGAAGACGCTGACCGGAGCCGGGATCATCGAACCGGGTATTCCCGAGACGCTCGCCGCCGCGCTGCAACGCATCGCCGGAACCGAACGGCTGCTGATCGCCCTCGATTTCGACGGTACGCTCGCACCGCTCGTCGATCGGCCCGAGGACGCCCGGGCGACCGGTCGTGCGCGCGCCGCCGTCGAGCGGCTCGCCGCCTCGGACGACACCCGCGTCGCGATCGTCTCGGGGCGGGCGCTCGGGAGCCTGCGCGAGGTCGCCGATCCGCCCCACGGGGCGCTGCTCAGCGGCTCGCACGGCGTCGAGCTGCAACTCGACGGCGGCGAGGTCATGATCGAGCTGCGCGACAGCGAGCTGGGGGAGCTCCGCCGCCTCGACGCCATCCTCGAAGGGGTCGCGGCGCGCGCCGACAGCGCCTGGGTCGAGCGAAAGCCCGCGGGGTTCGCACTGCACACCCGCAAGGTGCTGCCGGCGGCCCGCGGCAGCGAACTGCAGCGCGAGGCCCGGGAGCAGGTCGAGCGAGAGCTGCCCGACCTCACCGTGCGCGGCGGCAAGGGGGTCGTCGAGTTCTCGGTGCGCTCGAGCGACAAGGGAGAGGCGCTCACCCGACTGCGCCAGCACGCCGGCGCGAGCGCCGTGGTCTACATCGGCGACGACGTGACCGACGAAGACGCCTTCGTCACGCTCGAGGGCGATGACCTCGGCGTGAAGGTCGGCCAGGGCAAGTCGCTCGCCGCGCACCGGGTTCGCAGCCCCGAGGATGTCGCCGAACTCCTCGAGCGTCTGGCCGATGTGCGTGACCCGGCGCGCGGGGGCCCCTCGCGCTGGCCATAGACTCGATCCATGTCGGAGTTCGATCCCAAACCGCGTAGTCGTACTGTCACCGATGGCATCGAGGCCATGACGAGCCGGGGCATGCTCCGCGCCGTCGGCATGGGCGATGCCGATTGGGACAAGCCCCAGATCGGCATCGCGAGCTCGTGGAACGAGATCACGCCGTGCAATCTCTCGCTCGGCCGCCTCGCGCAGGCCGCGAAGGAGGGCGTGCACGGCGGCGGCGGCTACCCGCTCCAGTTCGGCACCGTCTCCGTCTCCGACGGCATCTCGATGGGCCACGAGGGCATGCACTTCTCGCTCGTCTCACGCGAGGTCATCGCCGACTCGGTCGAGGTCGTCATGCAGGCCGAACGCCTCGACGGCTCGGTGCTGCTCGCCGGCTGCGACAAGTCCATCCCGGGCATGCTCATGGCGGCCGCCCGACTCGACCTGGCGAGCGTGTTCCTCTACGCCGGTTCGATCGCCCCCGGCTGGGTGCGCCTCTCCGACGGCACCGAGAAGGACATCACGATCATCGACTCCTTCGAGGCGGTCGGCGCGGTGAAGGCCGGCACCATGTCGGAGGAGGACGCCAAGCGCATCGAGTGCGCCTTCGCGCCCGGCGAGGGCGCTTGCGGCGGCATGTACACGGCGAACACCATGGCGTCCGTCGCCGAGGCGCTCGGCCTCTCGCTGCCCGGCTCGGCGTCGCCGGCCTCGGCCGACCGCCGTCGCGACTACTACGCGCACCGCTCGGGCGAGGCCGTCGTGAACCTGCTGAACAAGGGCATCACCGCGCGGCAGATCCTCACGAAGAAGGCCTTCGAGAACGCGATCGCCGTGGGCATGGCGCTCGGCGGCTCGACCAACATCGTGCTGCACCTGCTCGCGATCGCCCGCGAGGCCGAGGTCGACCTCACCCTCGACGACTTCAACCGAATCGGTTCGAAGGTGCCGCACATCGGCGACCTCAAGCCGTTCGGCAAGTACGTCATGAACGACGTCGACCGTCGCGGCGGCGTGCCGGTGCTCATGAAGGCGCTGCTCGATGCGGGCCTCCTGCACGGCGACGTGCTGACCGTCACCGGCAAGACCATGGCCGAGAACCTCGCCGAGCTGAACCTCCCCCCGCTCGACGGCGAGGTGCTGCACACGCTCGACGACCCGATCCACGAGACCGGAGGGCTCACGATCCTGCACGGCACCCTCGCTCCCGAGGGCGCGGTCGTGAAGACGGCGGGCTTCGACGCGGCCGTGTTCGAGGGCCCGGCGCGCGTCTTCGAGCGCGAGCGCGGCGCGATGGACGCGCTGACGAACGGCGAGATCAAGCACGGCGACGTCGTCGTGATCCGCTACGAAGGCCCCAAGGGCGGCCCGGGCATGCGCGAGATGCTCGCCATCACCGCGGCCATCAAGGGCGCCGGCCTCGGAAAAGATGTACTACTCTTGACGGACGGTCGATTCTCAGGCGGCACAACCGGCCTGTGCATCGGCCATCTGGCACCCGAAGCAGTAGACGCAGGTCCTATTGCTCTCGTGCGCGATGGTGATCTTATTCGGGTCGATATCGCAGCCCGGTCCATCGACCTACTTGTCGACGAGGCCGAGCTGGCCGCCCGCCGTGAAGGCTGGGCTCCGCTTCCCCCGCGCTACACCCGAGGCGTTCTCGCGAAGTACTCCAAGCTCGTGCGTTCCGCCGCCGAAGGCGCCACGACGGGCTGAGCGCTGCGCTTCCCGCACCCATCGCCCACCAGAACAGGAATCGAATGACCACGGAATCGACCCCCGTGCCGTCGCCCGCTGCAGTGCCGTCAGGCGCACCCGTCGAGATGACGGGCGCCGAGGCGGTCGTCCGTTCGCTCGAGATGCTCGGCATCACCGACGTGTTCGGACTCCCGGGCGGCGCCATCCTCCCCGTCTACGACCCGCTCTTCGAGAGCAAGAAGCTGCGTCACATCCTCGTGCGCCACGAACAGGGCGGCGGCCATGCGGCCCAGGGCTACGCCGCGTCGAGCGGCAAGCTCGGCGTCACCATCGCCACCTCGGGCCCCGGCGCGACGAACCTCGTCACCGCCATCGCCGACGCGCACATGGACTCCGTGCCGCTGCTCGCGATCACCGGCCAGGTGTTCTCGACGCTCATGGGCACCGACGCCTTCCAGGAGGCCGACATCGTCGGCATCACCATGCCGATCACGAAGCACTCGTTCCTCGTGAAGAAGGCCGAGGACATCCCGGCGACGATCGCGGCCGCAGTGCACATCGCGACGACCGGCCGCCCCGGCCCCGTGCTCGTGGACATCACGAAGGACGCCCAGCAGGCGAAGTTCTCGTTCCGCTGGCCGCCGAAGGTCGAGCTGCCCGGCTACCGTCCGATCACGAAGGCGCACGGCAAGCAGGTCGCGGCCGCGGCCCAGCTGATCGCCGAGGCGAAGCGCCCGGTGCTGTACGTCGGCGGCGGCGTGATCCGTGCCCGGGCCTCCGACGAACTGCTCACGCTCGCCGAGACGACGAAGGCCCCGGTCGTGACGACGCTCATGGCTCGCGGCGCGTTCCCCGACTCGCACCCGCAGCACCTCGGCATGCCCGGCATGCACGGCACGGTGCCTGCGGTGCTCGCGCTTCAGGAGTCCGACCTGATCGTCGCGCTCGGCGCCCGCTTCGACGACCGGGTGACCGGCAAGGCGGCGCTGTTCGCCCCGAACGCCAAGGTCGTGCACGTCGACATCGACCCGGCCGAGATCTCCAAGATCCGCACGGCCGACGTGCCGATCGTGGGCGACCTGAAAGACGTGCTCGTCGACCTCACCGCCGCCTACCGCGAGGCCACCGGCGGCGCGGCCCCCGAGCTCGACGAATGGTGGGCGACGCTCGACGGCCTGCGCAGCGAGTTCCCGCTCGGCTTCACCGAGCCGCGCGACGGCCTGCTCGCACCGCAGTACGTGATCGAGCGCATCGGCCGGCTGACCGGTCCCGAGGGCGTCTACGCCGCGGGTGTCGGCCAGCACCAGATGTGGGCGGCGCAGTTCATCAAGTACGAGCGCCCGAACTCGTGGCTGAACTCGGGCGGTGCGGGCACCATGGGCTATGCGGTCCCCGCGGCCATGGGCGCGAAGGTCGCCGAGCCCGACCGCGTGGTCTGGGCGATCGACGGCGACGGCTGCTTCCAGATGACCAATCAGGAGCTCGCGACCTGCACGCTGAACGACATCCCGATCAAGGTCGCCGTCATCAACAACTCCTCCCTCGGCATGGTGCGCCAGTGGCAGACCCTGTTCTACGACGGCCGGTACTCGAACACCGACCTCAACACCGGCCACGATTCGGTGCGCATCCCCGACTTCGTGACGCTGGCCGAGGCGTACGGCGCCCTCGGCATCCGCGTCACGAAGAAAGAAGAGGTCGACGCGGCGATCAAGCTCGCGCTCGAGACGAACGACCGCCCGGTCGTCATCGATTTCGTCGTCTCGGCCGACGCGATGGTGTGGCCGATGGTGCCGCAGGGAGTGTCGAACAGCTACATCCAGTACGCCCGCGATCACGCGCCGGCCTTCAGCGAGGAGGACTGACCATGTCGACCCACGTGCTCTCACTCCTCGTCGAGGACAAGCCCGGCCTCCTGACCCGCGTCGCGGGCCTCTTCGCACGCCGCGGATTCAACATCGAGTCGCTCGCCGTCGGCCACTCCGAGATCGACGGCCTCAGCCGCATCACGGTCGTCGTCGACGTCGATGAACTGCCGCTCGAGCAGGTGACGAAGCAGCTCAACAAGCTCATCAACGTCATCAAGATCGTCGAACTCGATCCCGCGCAGTCGGTGCAGCGCGAGCATCTGCTCATCAAGGTGCGCGTCGACAACACCACCCGTTCGCAGGTGCTCGAGGCAGTGAACCTCTTCCGTGCCCGCGTCGTCGACGTCGCGACCGACGCGCTCGTGATCGAGGTCACGGGCGACTCGGGCAAGACGACCGCCTTCCTCAAGGTGCTCGAGCCGTACGGCATCAAGGAGATCGCCCAGTCGGGCCTTCTCGCGATCGGTCGCGGCGGCAAGTCGATCACCGAGCGCGTCTTCAAGAACTGAAACGGATGCCGCGGCGCGCGCCGGAGCATCCCTCACGCAACCCACACCAAGGAGAAACAGCAATGGCTGAGATGTACTACGACCAGGACGCCGACCTCTCGATCATCCAGGGCAAGAAGGTCGCCGTCATCGGTTACGGCTCGCAGGGCCACGCCCACGCGCAGAACCTGCGCGACTCGGGCGTCGAGGTCGTCGTCGGCCTCAAGGAGGGCTCGAAGTCGATCCAGAAGGCCGAAGAAGCCGGCTTCGAGGTCAAGAACGTCGCCGACGCGGCCGCGTGGGCCGACGTCGTCGTGATCCTCGCGCCCGACCAGTACCAGCGTCACATCTACGCCGAGTCGGTGCGCGACAACCTCGTCGAGGGCAACGCGCTCGTCTTCGGCCACGGCTTCAACATCCGCTTCGGCTACATCGAGGCGCCCGCGGGCGTCGACGTGATCCTCGTCGCGCCGAAGGCGCCGGGCCACACGGTGCGTCGCGAGTTCGTCGCCGGCCGAGGCATCCCCGACATCATCGCCGTCGAGCAGGACGCGACCGGCACCGCCTGGGAGCTTGCGAAGTCGTACGCCAAGGGCATCGGCGGCACCCGTGCCGGCGTCATCAAGACGACCTTCACCGAAGAGACCGAGACCGACCTGTTCGGCGAGCAGGCCGTGCTCTGCGGCGGTACCTCCCAGCTCGTGCAGTACGGCTTCGAGACCCTCGTGGAGGCCGGCTACCAGCCCGAGATCGCCTACTTCGAGGTGCTCCACGAGCTGAAGCTCATCGTCGACCTCATGTGGGAGGGCGGCATCGCCAAGCAGCGCTGGTCGGTCTCCGACACGGCGGAGTACGGCGACTACGTGTCGGGCCCCCGCGTCATCGACCCGTCGGTCAAGGAGAACATGAAGGCGGTGCTCGCCGACATCCAGGACGGTGCCTTCGCGAAGCGTTTCATCGCCGACCAGGACAACGGGCAGAAGGAGTTCCTCGAGCTCCGTGCCAAGGGCGAGCAGCACCCGATCGAGTCGACGGGGCGCGACCTCCGCAAGCTCTTCGCGTGGAACTCGTCGGACGACGACGACTACGTCGACGGTGAGGTCGCTCGCTGAGCTCGCGTCACGCGTAGAGACGCCGCGTCACCGAGGAGATCTGCGATTTCGAGGAGGTCGGGCCCTCAGCTCGTCCTCTGGATTGCAGATCTCCTCGCATTCGCTCGCGGAATCCGGGAGTACCGGTCGGCCCATCGCTCCGTGCGCGAATGAGCACGGAGAATTCAGCACCGAGCCCTTGTCGTGGTGGCACCCGATGTGGTCGCATTTGGTGTCATGAGCGAACTCTCACACCGTCACTCCGAACCCGTTCCCCGCTGGTGCTCGTGCGCCGTGCCCGACGACGAGGTCGAGCCGCGCAGCGGCTTCTCGCGGCGCAACGTCCTGATCGGTGCGACCGCTGCGAGTGCCCTCGCCGCGGTCGGCTGGTCGGGCCCGGCCCAGGCCGCACCGAACGACAAGTCGGTGACGATCACGATCATGGGCACCTCCGACCTGCACACCAACGTCGTCAACTGGGACTACTACAAGGACGCGAGCTACAGCGACAGCGCCGGCAACGCCGTCGGTCTCGCGCGCGTCGCGAGCATCGTGAAGCAGATCCGGGCCGACCGCGGCGTCGACCGCACCCTGCTCTTCGACGCGGGCGACACGATCCAGGGCACCCCGCTCGGCTACTACTACGCGACGGTCGAGCCGGTGACCGAGACGGGCGCCACCCACCCGATGGCCGCGCAGATGAACGCCCTCGGGTACGACGCCGTCGCGCTCGGCAACCACGAGTTCAACTACGGCCTCGAGTTTCTCGACAATTGGATCGCCCAGATGGACGCACCGGTGCTCGCGGCGAACGCCGTGCACGCGGGCACGAAGGTGCCGCGGTTCCGCCCGTACACGATCACGACCTTGAAGGTGAAGGGGCGCCCGCCGATCCGGGTCGGGGTGCTCGGGCTCACGAACCCGGGGGTGGTCATCTGGGACAAGGCGAACGTCGAGGGCGCCGTCGAGGTGCAGGGGCTCGTCGAGGCCGCGGCGCGCTGGGTGCCGGTGATGCGCTCCGAGGGTGCCGACATCGTCGTCGTGAGCGCCCACTCAGGAGACAACGGCGAGTCGTCGTACAGCGGCGACCTCCCGATCGAGAACGCGGCGGCACTCGTCGCCGAGCAGGTGCCGGGCATCGACGCGATCCTGTTCGGTCACGCGCACCTGGAGGTCCCCGAGCGGCTCGTCGAGAACCTCGCGACGGGTGCCGAGGTCATCATGAGCGAACCGAAGAACTGGGGCCAGCGGGTGAGCGTGTTCGACCTGCGTCTCGAGTTCGCACGCGGCAGCTGGCACGTCGCCGAGCATCACGCGATGACGGTCGACACCAACACCGTGGTCGACGACCCGGCGTTCGTCGCGCTCGTGCGCGATCAGCACGACGCCGTCGTGCGATACATGAACTCGCCGGTCGCGAACTCGATCGAGGCGATGTCGGCGGCCGAAGCCTGCTGGAAGGACACGGCGATCCTCGACTACGTCAACGAGGTGCAGATCGCGACGGTCGCCGCCGCCGTCGCGGGCACTCCCGAGGCATCCCTGCCGATCGTCTCGATCGCCGCGCCGTTCAACCGCTCAGCGAGCTTTCCCGCGGGGGCCGTGACGATCAAGGACGTCGCCGGGCTCTACATCTACGACAACACGCTGATGGCGTCGGTGCTGACGGGCGCCCAGATCAGGGAGTACCTGGAGTACTCGGCCAAGTACTTCACGCAGGTCGCCCCCGATGCGCCGGTCGTTCCCGCCGACTGGACGAACAACCCGTGGCCGGAGCCGACCTCGCGCCCGATTCCCGATTACAACTACGACCAGATCTCGGGCGTCGAGTACACGATCGACATCTCGCAGCCGATCGGCCGGCGCATCTCGCCGCTCACGTACGAGGGTGCGCCGGTCGCCGACGAGCAGCGGTTCCTCGTGGCGGTCAACAACTACCGGCAGTCGGGCGGCGGCGGGTTTCCGCACATCGCCGCGGCGCCGGTCGTGTACAACGCGCAGGTCGCGATCCGGGAGGCGATCGTGGCGTACGCCTCGGCGGCGGGCACGATCGACCCGGCGTCATTCCACGTCGAGAACTGGAAGCTCGTGCGGGGCGGGGTGCCGGTGTTCTGAGCCCCGGTGCGCGGCGCCCGGCGACGAGTCTCGTTCCGCCATCCCCTTCGGCGGGCGCTTCATCGAGGCCCGTCGAGCGGGCGCGCGTGCGCGGCGCGGGTGCCGCGCACGCGCGCGAGTCGGTCGAGACCGGCCGGGTAGGGGAGCCTGGTCGCGAGTTCCTCGGCGGCGATGAACTCGTCGCCGGCACCGCGGGCATCGCCCAGCGCACGGAGTGCCGCGGCATGGACGATCCGCGCGTCGACCTCGGTGAGGCGTTCGCCCCCTGACTCCGCACGCGCGACCTCGGCTCCAGCGATCCGCTCGGCGGTGACGGCATCGCCGAGGCCCAGATGCGCTCGTGCCGTCGTCGTCGCCGAGCTGCGCGGCAGCGCCGTCAGGATGCGCAGGGCCTCGTCGTGCGCGCCGATGTCGACGAGCCACTCGGCATGGGCCTGGCCGACTTCGTCGAGGGCCTGTCGATCCGATGACTCCTCGGCCGCGCGCTGGGCCCGGCTGAGCAGGGCGAGCGGATCCTCGTGGCGCCGCATGCGCACCCGGGCGAGCGCGAGCAGCGCGTACGGCGTCGACAGGCCCGCCTCGTCGGCGGTGGCCGCGACCGCCTCATTCGCGAGCGCTTCGGCCTCATCGATCTCATCGACGAGCAGATGGAGTTCGGCGAGGTTCGCCTGCTCGAAGGCCAACGACAGCCGCTCGCCCGACCGTGCGGCCAGTTCGAGCGCACGACGTCCGGTCGCGAACGCCTCGGACAGGCGACCCGATCTGCGGGCCTGCTCGCGCTGGACCGACAGCACCGACGCGAGGATCTGCGGATCGCCGTACGCTTCGGCATGCGGGAGCGCCTCATCTGCGACCGGACCCGCTTCGGCGATGCGCCCGTCCAGCGCGAGTGAGACCGCTTGGTATTGCAGCGCACGGGCGAACAGTCCGCGACGGGCCGGCTCCGCCGTTCGTTGCGCGACCTCAAGGGCCCGACGCGCGTACTCGACCGCATCGGCGTACCGCCCGGTCACCAGCAGCGCCCTGGTGTGTGCGAGGTAGTGGGCCGTCGCGGCGAGCGCACCGGTGTCGTTCACGACCGGATCGGCATCGAGAACCGACAACGCCTCCTGCGGGGCGGCGGTGCTGATGACGACCTCCGCGATGCGGGCGATGGCGAGGATCACGCCGTCGTGATCGCTGCGTCGTCGCAGCTCGCCGAGCGCCTCTTCGAGGACGGCGCGAGCCTCCTGGAAACGTCCGGTGCGCTGCAGGACGATGCTCCGGTCGAGGCGGACCCACGCTGCTTCGGCGCTCACTGCGTCGAGTCGGCTGATGAGTTCGGTGTAGTAGAGGTCGGCGGTGTCGTTGGCGCTCAGGCTCGCCGCGCGCTCGGCCGCGCGGCGGAGATAGGTCGTCGCTCGAGGGTCGTCGGCGCGGACGAGGTGCGTCGCGAGCGCATCGACGGCGTGCGGTCGACGACGCAGCACCACGTCGGCGTAGGCGCTGTGCAGCAGCTGACGACGAACGCCGGAGAGCTCGTCGTACGTGGTCAGGCGTACGAGCGGGTGCTGGAACACGAGCCCGGGGACGGGTCGGCCGTCGATGATCACGTCACGCTCGAAGAGTACGGCGGAGCGGAGGGCCGCGTCGACCGCCTCGGCAGTCTCGCCCGTCGACAGCGGCGGGTGCAGGACCGTCATGGCGACATCGACCACCTCGGCGATCGCGGCCTCGCCGCCCGCGGTGGCCACGACCTCGGCGACGCGGCGCGCGGCCGCGGGCAGCCGCGCGAGGCGTGCGGCGACGAGCTGCCGTATTCCGGTCGAGGTCTGTTGCCGGCCGCCGGGGGACGCATCGGCTTCCCGAGCCAGCTCGACCGCGAACAACGGGTGTCCGAGGGACAGCTCCCATACCCGCTCCGAGGCACCGGGACCGGCGATGTCGGTCGCGAGCGCAAGGCAGGACGCCCGGTCGAGTCTCGGCAACGTCAGGGTTGTCGCGAGCCCGTCGCGCTCGAGCGCGTCGAGCACCGTTCGCCGAGGGTCGTCCGAGGCGAACTCGTCATCGCGCAACGTGGCGATCGCACGCCACGGAGAAGGTGAGGTCGCGCGCCGCCGGGCGAGGCTGCTCATCAACTGGAGCGTTCCGAGATCTGTGGCATGCAGGTCGTCCAGGACGAGCAGCACCGGGGCCGATCCGGCGAGATCCTCGAGCATCGCGGCCACCGCCTGGAACAGCCGGCGACGTTCGTCGTCGGGGCTGCGCTGCGGTTCGGGCAGTGTGCTGCCGAGGCTCGGGAGCAGGCCCGCGAGTTCCGGGTACTCGCCCCCGACCCTCGCCCTCTCCGACGCGGAGCGGCTCGAGAGCCAGCCGTCGAGCGCTTCGACGAACGCCCCGTACGGCGCCTGCCCCTCGGTGTCGTGACCGGCGCCCCAGAGCACGATCGTGTCGTCGTCGAATGCGCGGCGAGCGGCTTCGGCGACCACACGCGTCTTCCCGATGCCGGCCTCTCCGGCGACGAGGAGCACGGTGGCGGCATCAGGGGCGCTCAGGCGCTCGATCTCCTCGGCGCGGCCTCGGAGCGGGGCGACGAGCGCCGTACGCAGGGCCGGGGGCAGGACGGCGGCGTCGACCGGTCGGGCGGCGTCGGCGTCGGCGTCGAGGGCCTCCAGATGCAACTGCTCCGTCTGCGGGCCCGGCCGGACGCCGAGCTCGGCGTCGAGCGACTCGCGGCACGCGTGGTACTGATGGATCGCCTGTCGCCGCAGACCCAGGTCCAGGTACGCGCGCATGATGGTGCGGTGGGCGCGTTCCTCCGCACGGTGCGACACGAGCACCTCGCGGGCTGCGGCGATCGCGTCGTCGGCGCGGTCGGCGCCCACGAGGGCGTCGGCGAGGTGCAGGCGCACGCGCAGGCGCGTGTCATCGAGTCGATCGCGGCGAGTGGTCGCCCATGCCGCGTACCGGTCTTCGGGCAGGAGATCGCCCGCGAGCCACCGGGCGGCCTCACTGAGCTCGGCGACGTCGCCCGACTCGAGCGCCGCGGTCGCGAGCCGTTCGGCCTCGTCGGCGTCGACCCGGACGGTGCCGGGGTCGAGCCGAAGCAGGGCGCCGTCGGACGTGAGATAGCTCGACGGCCGCCGCGCGGCCAGCTCGGGTTCGAGCGCCCGACGCGCCGCGTGGAGTGCCACCGCGAGGCTCCGCGAGGCCGCCTCGGGATCGGTGTCGGGCCAGCACGCCGCGATGAGCTCTTCACGGTGCAACCGGTGCTCGGGGGCGACCGCCAGCAGCTTCACGATGGTGCGCGCACTCGGCCGGGTCCACTGCTCGGGCGGCTGCACACCTCCGTCACGGGTGACTCGGAAGCCGCCCAGCAGGTGCACGCGGAGCAGCGGTGCGTCCGGTGCGCCCGCAGCAGCATCCGTCGCACTGGCCATGCATCCGAGGGTACTCGGCCGCCGACGCCAGCCGGCCCCCTGCCCGGGACGGGACAGGGGGCCGGCGACGCCGTGCGCAGGATCAGAGCGCGTCGACCGTCGCGACCACGAACTGCCGCATCGCCGTGAACGGCGAGGAGTACGCCGAACCGTGGAGCCCTGCGGTGCGGTCGGCCCCGCGTGCGTCGAAGTTCAGCGAGATCATCTCGACCCGTCCGTCACCGTCGAGGTCGGCGAGCGCGAGCTCGCGCCCGCCCACGACGCCGACGGTCGCCGCCATGCTCACATGCGAGGGCGAGTTCACCAGCGCGGAGGCGGGCAGCGAACTCATGCCGCCGTCGGTCGAGGCGACGAGGATGCGCTCTCCGCTCGGCGTCGTGGCGAACCCGGCGACCTCCAACGTCGCGAAGGCGAGCATGACCGCGTCGTCGCCGTTCGCGCCGAAGGTGCGGAACGCGGCGGTCGAGCCGGCGACGAGGCCCTCGGGCGCCGTCACCCAGTTGTTGAGGTTGTGCACACCCCCGAGGCTCGCGGTGTGCAGCACCTCACCGGTGCGGCCGTCGCGGATCTCCATGAACATCTTCGGCGGGGCACCGGGCGTTGCGGCACTCGCGGTCCACGTGAAGACGACGGCGTGACCGTCGGCGTACGGGATCTCGGGGGAGGCGAACGTCGCCGCGCGCATCCCGACGCCACGCACCGGGCCGGCGAAGCCGAGTTCGGTGGGGGTGGCCGGCGCCGCAGTCTCCCACACCACCGCACCCGTGTCGCCGTCGAGCGCGACGCCGCCGAGGGCGCCGGGCTCGGCGAGCGCGAGCGCGTTGCGGGTCTCGTACTCGGCGTAGACCCTTCCGTCGCCGAACGAGACGTCGCCGAACACGACGCCGTCCTGCGGTGCGTAGCTCCACGCGAGCTTGCCGTCGCCGTGGTAGGCGTGTACCGCATCGGTCGACAGCACCACCTCGGCCTTGCCGTCGTCGTCGAGGTCGGCGGCGGCGACCGTGCGCACGAACTGGCCGTCGCCGTCGAACGTGCGGAGCACCTTGCCGCTGCTCGCGTCGATCACGGCGGCCGCGGTGTCGGCGGCGACGACGATCTCGTCGCGGCCGTCGCCGGTCACGTCGGCGAGCACGAGCTTGTGCACCGAGCCGGGAACGGTCGCGGTCCACAGCGGCACCCGCTCACCGTCGACGAGGGCGCGGCCGTCGTAGGCGAAGACACCCTGCGAGTTGCCGCCGACCACGAGGTCGTCGGCACCGTCGCCGGTGATGTCGATCGCGGTCGCCGACGACGAGTCGGCCGGGAGCGGCGTGACGCCGACCTCCTTGCCCGAGCCGAGGTTGAAGGTGCGCACGTTCTGGAGTGTGTCGACGGTGCGGACTCGGGTGCCCTTCCCCTCGGTGATGACCTGCGACCACAGCTGCGAGGCCGCGGTGCCGGTGTGCTCCCACTTGACCGCACCGTTGTTGCCGGCGAGGGCGGTGATGCGTCCGTACCACGAACCGCCGCGATTGTCGGCCGTCTCCGCAGCCGCGTCGTCGCGGTAGTTGACGATGACTCGGCCGTCGGCGATCTGCACGCCCCAGCCCAGGATTCCGTCGCTCAGGTTGTCGGGATCGCGCTTGAGGGTGCGCGACCAGAGCTGCGAGCCGGAGTCGCCGTCGAGGGCTCGGGTCGTGGTGGCGTTGAGGGTCATCGAACCGTCGAGCGTTGCCTCGTTCACCACGATCTCGCCGGCCGTCGAGCCGCCGAGGTCGCCGATCGCCGAGGCGAGCGGCATCGCGTTGACGCGGGTGTCGAGCACCTCGCGGGCGCCGTCGTCGAGGGCGTACGAGACGATCTGGTACTGCACGCCCTCGTTCGGGTCGGACTGTTCGAGTGCCACGAGGCGGTCGCGCGAGGCGTCGAGGCGCAGCTGACGGGAGTACAGGCGGTCGGTCGCCGTCCACTCGACCTCGCCCGTGGCGGTATCGATGACGAGCGTGTTGCCGCTCGGCATCGTGGCGAGCGCGTCCTTGCGGCGATCCCACGACGCGGCGAGCAGGCCATCGCCGATCGGCTCGAGGTCGGCCCATCCCGACGCCCGCGGAGCATCCGGGTCGTACGTCCACGTCGATGCGACCTCGAGTTCGTCGCCCGCCGGGGCGAACGTGAGGCCGCTCATCGTCATCTTCGAGCCGGACGGCGCGTTGATGTTGAAGTACGGCGAGTCGGCGACGACGAGCGTGCCGTCGACGAGCTCGAGCGAGTAGATCGCCGCGTAGAGCTTCGACCACAGTGTGTGGCCGTCGGCGCCGTCGACGATCGTGACGAAGGTGCCGGTCGACAGCGCGCCCTGCATCGGCCGGTAGGGGCTCGCTCCCACCGATGCGCTGAAGACCAGGTCGGCGACGCCGTCACCGGTGAGGTCGCCGGTCGCGAAGCCGTCTTCGGACGCGGGCGTGAACGGGCTGATCGCGTTATAGCCGACGACGATGCGCGCCGGGAACGGCTCGAGCTGCCACGGTCGAGCGGGCTTCACACCCCACTCGGTGTACCACGACGTGTTGTCGCGCCGCCAGACCTCGGCGCCGTCGGCGGTGCGCCGCTGCAGCATGCCGAGCGAATCGATCGCGAAGTAGTCGTCGCCGCCGCCGGCGACGGGAGCGGTCACGGCCATGCCGTAGTTGCCCTCGACCGACGCCCGCACGGTGTGCTTCCAGGTGGTGGCTTCGGTCTCGGCGAGCAGTTCGTTCCCGCCGTCGGATGCCTCGGGCTCGGTGCCGGGCTCGGCGGTGCCGCCCGTGCCGATCTCGGCGCCGGTGGTGGCGGCGTCGGGCTCGGTCGTCGCGCCGGCCGGGCCGTCGCGGTAGACGTCGGCCTGCGCGCGGGCGGTCAGGTCGTCGACCTGTTCGGGCGTGAGCACGAGCAGGTCGGTGCCTTCTGCCGCGTACGCCGGCGAAACCATGCCGAACGTCATCGCGACGGCCGCGCAGGCGGCGGTGATGCCGATCGCTCGGCGTTGTGTGCGGGTGAACATCATGCTCCCTTTCGGATGAAGCTGATCGCAGAGCCGTCGGTGACGACGGCCTGGTTGAACGAGTACTGCAGGGCGTCGGTGCCGGCGGCGTCCTCGATGCCGATCGTCGCCGACGATCCGCGCTCGAGCGCGGAACCCGCGACATCCTTGTACTGAAGGGTGACGGCGCCGGTCTTCTCGTCGAAGACCACCTCGAATGAGAGGCGCACGCTCGGGTCGTCGGCGATCGCGGCGTTGTTCCAGACGATCGCGAAGCGACGGGCGCCTGCCGTGCCGGTCGTCGCGGTCTGCACGCTCGCCTTCTTGTCGATCACGAGGTCGTCCCAGTACGCGGCGATGATGCCGTTCGGCGCGGTCGCGGTCGGCAGCGCGGTGTTCGCGTAGTCGCCCACGCGCGGTGCGACGAAGTTCACGAGGCCGTTGGTCGTGACGGCGGCCGAGGTGTAGCTGGTGCCGTAGTGGGTCACCGGGAACGGCAGTGCGATCGTCTTCGCGTCTTCATCGCCCGAGATCGCGACCTTCGACGTGCCCTTGATCCACGAGTAGCTCGCGGGCAGGCACGAGGTGCCGGCCGCGTCGGTGCGGGCGGGCAGGTCGATGTCGTTGACGAGGTCGGCGCCGACGGTGAGCGCCGCACGCGAGATGCCGTTGCAGAGCACCGGTGCCGCAGGCGTCGCGGCGAGCGAGAACGAGCCCTCGGCGACCTCGGGCAGGGTGTACCGGCCTTCGGCGTCGGTCGAGACGGCGGACACGGGGGTGTTCTCGAGCGTGACGGTGACGCCGGCGAGCGGTGCGCCGACGACGTCGCGGACGACGCCGGTGACACTGTGGTGCGCGACCGCGTTCAGCGCGAGATCGTGCACCGCGTCGGACCCTGCCGTGACCACGTAGCCCTCGTCGACGAGCGGCGCGTAGCCGTACCCGCTCAGCTCGAAGGTGAACGTGCCGGCCGGCAGCACCACGCGGTATGCGCCGTTCACGTCGGTCGTCGTCGTGCGGTCGAAGCCGTCGCCCGTGACGCGCACGGTGAGGTTCGCGAGCGCGGCGCCGGTCGCGGCATCCGTCGCAGTGCCGGTGATGATCGCCCGCGTGTGCGGTGCCGCATCCACGGTGGCGAGCACGTCGAGCATGCCGTCGCCCCAGACGTTGTTGCGGGCGGGGGTGCCGCCGCAGTGGGTGTCGTCGACGTCGCGCGCGGCGTCGTTCAGCAGTGCCTGCGTGCCCTCGATGTCGCCGATGAGGCTCGGCGCCTCGGCCCACAGCAGGCCGACCGCGCCCGCGAGGTGCGGCGTCGCCATCGAGGTGCCGTTCATCGACTGATAACGGCCGCCCGAGACCGCCGAGCGCACGTTCACACCCGGAGCGGTGATGTCGGGGCGCTGCGACCCGTCGACGGGGGAGGGACCGAAGCCCGAGAACGAGGCGATCCTGCCGTTCACGTCGTACGCGCCGACGCCGTACACGTCGCCGCGGCCACCGGGGGCGGCCGTCGTCGAGCAGGTCACGCCGTCGCCGTCGTTGCCCGCGGCGAAGGCCTCGAAGATGCCGGCCGAGTTCCACGCCTCGATGAGGTCGGCGTAGAACCACTGGTCGTCGCTGCCGCCCCACGAGTTGTTGATGATGTCGGGTGAGAGGTCGGGGCGGGGGTTCTGCCCGTTGTGGTCGGTCGGGGCGAGCATCCACTGGCCGGCCTGCAGCAGGAATCCGTCGGTGCAGGAGCGGCCCTCGCATCCCTTCGCGCTGATCCAGGTCGCGCCCGGCGCGACGCCGATGCCGCCCGCGCCGACCATCGTGCCCATGGTGTGAGTGCCGTGGTTGTTGTTGTCGCAGGGGGCCGCGGTGGTGCAGACCCCGGTCGGGTCGTACCAGTTGTAGTCGTGCGAGAACGAGCCGTCGCCGAGGTTGCCGCGGTAGTTCGCGACGAGCGCGGGGTGGTCGTACTGCACGCCGCTGTCGATGTTCGCGATGACGATGCCCTCGCCGTCGACGCCGTACTGCGACCAGACCTGGTCGGCCTTGATGTCGGCGATGCCCCATTCGACGGGCGCTTCTGCGGTGACGACCGCCCCGTCGACCGTCGCGGCCACGCCCGCATCGGTCGAGCCTTCGATCACCGTGTCGTCGAGGGCGTGCGTCTGCTCGGGCACGATCTGCGCGACGTCCTTGCGGGAGGCGAGCTCTTCGATGAGCTCGACGTCGGACGAGGTCGCGCGGATCGTGTTCGTGATCCAGAACGGCTGGTACTCGACGTCGTGCTTGTCGAGGAAGTTCCGCAGCGGGCGCTGCGTGCTCGCAGAGGTCGCGGTCAGCGACTCGTAGGCGAGCGTCGCCTTCTTCTCGTGGCCCTTCGCCTTGCGGGCGCCCGAGAGGTCGGCCTTCTCGGTGAGCACGATGTAGAAGGCGGTCTGCTCGCCGCGCTGCGCGGCGTCGATCACGGCCGCATCGATCTTGTCGGCGCCGGCACCGGCGGGGGCGGCGAGGGCCGGCGGTGCGGCGATGACGAACGCGGCGGCCGCGGCGGCGGACGCGAGCGAGGCCACCCATGCTCGGGCGGTTCTTGGCTTGTGCATGTCGTATTCCTTCAGGACGGTTGACGGCTCCGGCCCGCGCGGGGCGACGTCGTCGTCGAACGCGGGATGGCGGCACGCTACCGGCGTGCCATTACTGGCGAATTACCGCCGGTTCGCGAGTGCCTCCGCGTGAGCGTTCGGCGGCATCGAGGCGTGCCCCGTCGCGCCCGCTACGCTGTCGAGAATGGTCGCCCCACTGCTCCCCGTCGAGATCGCCGTCCAGGATGCCGCAGGCGCGCGCATCGCCCTCGAACATGGAGCCGCACGCATCGAGCTCTGCCAGGCCCTCGGCCTCGGCGGGCTGACGCCCTCGGCCGGGCTCGTCGAGGCTGCGGTCGACGCAGCGCGCGACGCCGGCGCGAGGGGATTCGTGCACGTGCTTGTGCGCCCGCGCGGCGGCGGCTTCGTCTACGACGCGGACGAGCAGCGCACGATCCTCCGCGAGATCCGGGCGGCGGTCGCAGCAGGCGCCGACGGCGTCGTCGTGGGCGCGCTCACCGATGCGGGCGAGCTCGACTTCGACGCGATCGCGCGGTTCGTCGAGGCAGCCGGCGACGCCGACGTCACGGTGCACCGGGCGGTGGATGCCTCGGCCGACCCGCTCGGCTCGGTTGCCGCGCTCGCGGGGCGCGGCGTTCGCCGCGTGCTCACCTCTGGCGGTGCGCCCGACTGCCGCACCGGGCTCGGCGCGCTCACCGACATGGCGGCGGCGGCCGGCGGCCGCATCGAGATCATGGCGGGTGGCGGCGTACAGCTCGACGACATCGCGGCGCTCACGGCGGCCGGGGTCGACGCGGTGCACCTGTCGGCACGTGGCCGGGCGCTGCGCGGTGGTGCGAGCGGCCCGGGCGGCGGGGTCGACGGCTTCGACGAGACCGATGCGGCGCTCGTCGCCGCAGCGATCGCGGCCGCCTCCGCAGTGCCCGCGGCACCCCTGCGTGGCTAGGCTGGAGGCATGCGCCCCGACCCCGATGCCGACGACGAAGCCCTGCGCTGGGAGGGTGACGACGATGCGACGCTCGCGCCCGGCTGGAAGGCCGTCGGCAGCCCGGTTCCGCTGAAGGGCGGCGCGGCGACGGCGGCACCCGCGACCGGGGCCGCAGCCGCCGACGCCGACGCCGACGCCAGCGAAAGCGACAGCCACGATGCCGCGGCGCCCGGCGCACCCCAGACCGGCTCGGTCGAGCTCGTCGTGCTCGGAGTGCTCGGCGGGGTCTACCTGCTCTACACGATCGGCTGGATCATCACGGCGCTCCGCACGGCGACGCCCGGCACGAGCATCGTCGGCGACTTCATGTACAGTCTCGGCCTCTGGCTCGCCGTGCTCGCCGCCCCGCTGTGGTTCGTGCTCGCGCTGCGCGGTGCCCGCACCGCCCGCTCCCGGCTCGTCTGGCTCGTGGTGGGGGCCGTCGTGCTGGCGCCGTTGCCCTTCATCTTCGGAGTGACCGCATGACCGCCGCATCCGCCGCAGCCGACGTCCCCGCAGGGGCCGAGCCCGAGGCATCCGCCCCCGCGCCGTACCTGCCGCTCTGGCTCGATGCCTCGCTCGCGGTCGTCTTCGGGCTCTTCTACGCGTACGACGTGTGGGAGGTGGTCGAGAGCATCGTGCAACTGCTCGGCATCGGCCTCTCGTTCACGGCGGTCGGCTGGGCCGTCATGATCGTCGCGCTCCTCGCCCCGCTCGGGTGCTTCGCCGCGGCGTTCGCGCTGGGGCGCCGCCGAGGCGTCCTCGCGCGCATCGCGCTGTACTTCGCGGGCCTCTGCGTCTCGGCCGCGCTGTTCCTCGGTCTCACCGTGCTCCTCGGGCAGCTCGGCGGCGTCGTCGTCTGAGCGGTTCGCCCGCTCGGCGACGTCGTGCGCCGTCACAGTACGCGACGGCGCGCAACACTCCAGTAGGGTTGGCGGGGTAACGGCGCCCCCACTGGCGTAGGCGCTTCCCCTCGCGCGTCTCGCACGCGCATCGCTCCGAAGGAACCGTTCGTGTCAAAGCCGGTCGTGCTGATCGCCGAAGAACTCTCGCCCGCCACCGTCGACGCCCTCGGGCCCGACTTCGAGATCCGTCGGGTCGACGGCACCGATCGACCGGCGCTGCTGTCGTCGCTCGCCGATGCCGACGCCATCCTCATCCGCTCGGCCACCCAGGTCGACGCCGAGGCGATCGCCGCCGCACCGAAGCTCAAGGTCGTCGCCCGTGCGGGCGTCGGCCTCGACAACGTCGACGTGAAGTCGGCGACGACGGCCGGCGTCATGGTCGTGAACGCGCCGACGTCGAACATCATCTCGGCCGCCGAGCTCACGATCGGCCACATCCTGAGCCTCGCCCGCCACATCCCCGCCGGGCACGTCTCGCTCTCGGCCGGCCAGTGGAAGCGCTCCTCGTACACGGGCACCGAGCTCTACGAGAAGACCGTCGGCATCATCGGTCTCGGCCGCATCGGCGCCCTCATCACCGCGCGCCTTCAGGCGTTCGGCATGGAGGTCATCGCTTACGACCCGTACATCACGGCGGCCCGCGCGCAGCAGCTCGGCGTGCAGACGGTGTCGCTCGACGAACTGCTCGAGCGCAGCGACTTCGTGACGATCCACATGCCCCGCACGCCCGAGACGCTCGGCATGATCGGCACCGAGCAGCTCCAGAAGATGAAGCAGACCGCCTACGTCGTGAACGTCGCCCGCGGCGGTCTCATCGACGAGCAGGCTCTCCACGACGCGCTCGTCGCCGGAGAGATCGCGGGCGCGGCCCTCGACGTCTTCGTGCAGGAGCCACCGAAGGAGTCGCCGCTCATCGGCCTGCCGAACCTCATCGTCACCCCGCACCTCGGCGCCTCGACCGACGACGCGCAGGAGAAGGCGGGCATCTCGGTCGCCAAGTCGGTGCGCCTCGCGCTCGCCGGCGAGCTCGTGCCCGACGCGGTGAACGTCGCCGGCGGCGTCATCGACCCGTACGTGCGCCCCGGCATCCCTCTCGTCGAGAAGCTCGGCCAGCTGTTCTCGGGTCTCGCCCACGGCGAGCACGGCGGCCTCACGAGCCTCGACGTCGAGGTGCGCGGCGAACTCGTCGACTACGACGTCAGCGTGCTGAAGCTCGCCGCACTGAAGGGCGTGTTCACGAACGTCGTCTCCGAGTCGGTGTCGTACGTGAACGCGCCGCTCCTCGCCGAGCAGCGCGGGGTGCAGGTTCGCCTCATCACCGAGGCCGACAGCCCCGAGTACCGCAACGTCATCACCCTCAGCGGTGCGCTCGCCGACGGCACCCAGGTGTCGGTGTCGGGCACGCTGACCGGGCCGAAGCAGGCCGAGAAGCTCGTCGGCATCGACGGCTACGACCTCGAGGTGCCGATCGCGAAGCACCACATCGTCATGAGCTACACCGACCGCCCCGGCATCGTCGCGGTCTACGGCCAGGAGTTCGGCGAAGCCGGCATCAACATCGCCGGCATGCAGATCGCCCGCCGCGAGGCCGGCGGAACCGCGCTCAGCGTGCTCACGGTCGACTCGCCGGTGCCCGCCGAGGTGCTCGAGCGGGTGCGTGAGGCGATCGACGCGAAGGTCTTCGTCGAGATCGACATCACCGAGTAGACCTCAGTCGGTCGGATGCCTCGGCGCATGCCCTTCGCAGGGTGAGCGCCGGGGCATCCGCGTATCTGGGGCCGTGTGACGGCCCGCGTCGCGCAGTCGGGCCACGGCTTCTCCTCGCGGGCGACACGCCGAGGCATCCGTCGCTCGCGCGAGTTGCAGGATCACACGTTCACGAGTCGCACATGCGGGGGAAGTCGCTGAATAGTCCTGCAAGCTGCGGTGCGGTGCGGTGCGGTGCGGTGCGGTGCGGCCGGCATCTGCGTATGCCGGGGTGCGGACCGTCCTCCAGCCGAGCTTCGCGAAACGCGTCCGCCGGGTCGTTCGAGGTGTGTGGTGGCCTCGGCGACGCGACCTCAGCGGGCGGCGAGGCGTTCGAGCAGCGCGACCAGCGCGTTCAGGCGTTCGGGGGAGACCTCGCCCGTCGTCGCGGCCGAGAGATCGCCCTCGCCGAGGTCGGCGGCTTCGGCGCGCAGCGCCGCCCGATGGTAGAGCCCGTCGCCCATGAGCGTGACGGCGAGGGCGAGCGTCGGGTCGCCGACGTGCCGGGTGAGCGCGGCGAGCCAGCGCGTCTCGGCCTCGTCGAGCGCTCGGCCGGCCTCGCGATCGCCGCCCTGCGCGAGTCGGAGGATCGCCACGAAGGCGCGGTCGAGCGGCGTCTGGATGTCGAGCGATGAGCGCAGGAAGTAGGCGATCGCCCCGTCGGGTGCCTCGTCGATGCGCACGAGATCGTCGTCGACGAGCAGCAGCAGCCGCTCGATGAGGCCTGCGACGAGCGCCTGCTTCGAGCCGAAGTGGTAGAGCAGGCCGCCCTTCGAGACACCTGCTGCGCGCGCCGTCGCATCGAGCGTGGCCGTGCGCTCGCCGTCGGCGATGATGAGCCGTTCGAAGGCGTCGAGGACTGCTTCGCGGGCGGCGGGTGGGCGGGACATGGCGTGATTCTCCCAGAGCTCGGCGGTCGCGTGCGGATCGACCGCACTGTCGGAGCGCCGCCGCTTCTGTTACTATACCAGCCGGACGGTATAGAAACTGAGTGAGAACATGACCGATCACACGGCCACCACGACCCCGACGACCGACTCGTCGCCCACCTCGATGACCGACGCGACCCCTCGCGCCATCGCGAAGCGAAGCCGTGCCGCGGCCGCGACCGGCCGCGCCCCGCGCCGCGCCTGGATCGCGCTCGCGGTGCTCATGCTGCCCGCGCTCCTCGTGTCGATCGACAACACGGTGCTGAGCTTCGCGCTGCCCGAGATCTCGCGCGACCTCGCACCCACGGCCGCCCAGCAGCTCTGGATCATCGACGCCTACCCGCTCGTGCTCGCCGCCCTGCTCGTCGCGATGGGCAGCGCCGGCGACCGCTGGGGTCGTCGCCGCATGCTCATGATCGGCTCGATCGGCTTCGCCGTCGTCTCGGTCGGTGCGGCCTTCGCCCCGACCGCAGAGCTCCTCATCGCCGCGCGCGCCGTGCTCGGCTTCTTCGGTGCGATGCTCATGCCCTCGACGCTGTCGCTGCTGCGCTCGATCTTCACCGATCGCGAGCAGCGTCGTCTCGCGATCGCGATCTGGGCCTCGGCGTTCGCCGCGGGCAGCGCGCTCGGGCCGCTCGTCGGCGGACTCCTGCTCGAACACTTCGCCTGGGGCTCGGTGTTCCTTCTCGCGGTGCCGGTGCTCGTGCCGATGCTCGTGCTCGTGCCGATGCTCATCACCGAGAGCCGCGACCCGAGCCCCGGCCGCATCGACGCCTGGAGCATCCTGCTCTCGCTCGCGACGATGGCGCCCATCGTCTTCGGCATCAAGCACCTCGCCACCGAGGGCCTCGACGTGCAGGGGCCGCTCTTCATCCTCGCCGGGCTCCTCGCGGCCTACCTGTTCGTCCGCAGGCAGCTCGCGAGCGAGTCGCCGATGCTCGATGTGCGCCTGTTCACGGCGGGCCCGTTCGGCGGTGCCGTGCTCGTGAACCTGCTGAGCGTCGTCTCGCTCGTGGGCTTCCTGTTCTTCGTGTCGCAGCACCTGCAGATCATCGCGGGCCTCTCGCCGGTCGAGGCCGGTCTCGCCCTCCTGCCGGGGCTCGTCGCGATGATCATCGCCGGCCTCGCCGTGGTGCCGATCTCGCGCAGGGTGCGCCCGCGCGTGCTCGTGCCCGCGGCCCTCGCGCTCTCGGCGGGCGGCTACCTCGTCGTCGCGTTCGGCGCCTCGGAGGGGTCGCTCGGCGCGGTCGTGCTCGCGTTCACGATGCTCGGCATCGGCATCGGCATGGCCGAGACGGTCTCGAACGAGCTCATCCTCTCGAGCGCCCCGCCGTCGAAGGCGGGCGCGGCCTCCGCGGTCTCCGAGACGGCGTACGAACTCGGCGCGGTGCTCGGCACCGCGGGCCTCGGCAGCATCATCGCGGCGCACTACGCGAGCGCCATCGAACTGCCCGCCTCGCTCACGGCTGCGCAGATGGATGCCTCGCGCGAAACGCTCGCGGGCGCGGCGGCGGTGGCGGCCGAGCTGCCGGCGGCGCAGGCCGAGGAGCTCATGCACGCGGCGGCGATCGCGTTCGACGGCGGGGTGCTCGTGACCTCGCTCATCGGCGTCGGCCTGATGGTCGCCGCCGCGACGATCGCGGCCGTCACGCTGCGCAACCCCGCGAACCACGACTGAACGTCGGGTGACGCGGGACCTCACCCGATGCCCGTCATGAATCGGGGTGCGGCGCGCGACGGCAGTACGCTTGAGGGGCTTGTCGCACGAAGGAGTATTCATGGGTGGAACGGTCAAGCTCGCGGTCATTCCCGGTGACGGGATCGGACCCGAGGTCGTCGGCGAGGCGCTGAAGGTGCTGGGCGCGGTCACGGCCGGGGGCGACACCGTCTTCGAGCAGACGCCGTTCTCGCTCGGTGCGGCCCGCTACCTCGAGACCGGCGACGTGCTCACCGACGCCGACCTCGACGCGATCAAGGGTCACGACGCGATCCTGCTCGGGGCCGTCGGGGGAGTGCCGGGCGACCCGCGCCTCGCTGGTGCGAACATCGAGCGCGGGCTCCTGCTGAAGCTCCGCTTCGAGCTCGACCACTACGTGAACCTGCGCCCGTCGGTGCTCCACCCCGGCGTCGTGAGCCCCCTCGCGAACCCGGGCGAGGTCGACTTCGTCGTCGTGCGCGAGGGCACCGAGGGCCCGTACGTCGGCAACGGCGGCGCGATCCGCGTCGGCACTCCGGCCGAGGTCGCCAACGAGGTCTCGGTGAACACCGGCTTCGGCGTCGAGCGGGTCGTGCGCTACGCCTTCGCCGCCGCGAACGCGCGCCCGCGCAAGAAGCTCACCCTCGTGCACAAGACCAACGTGCTCGTCTTCGCAGGCGCCTTGTGGAAGCGCACAGTCGACGCCGTGGCATCCGAGTACCCCGACGTGACCGTCGATTACCTGCACGTCGACGCCGCGACGATCTTCCTCGTCACCGACCCTGCTAGATTCGACGTCATCGTCACAGACAACCTCTTCGGCGACATCCTCACCGACCTGGCCGGCGCGATCAGCGGCGGCATCGGCCTCGCAGCCTCGGGCAACATCAACCCCGACGGCCGATTCCCGAGCATGTTCGAGCCGGTGCACGGTTCGGCTCCAGACATCGCCGGGAAGGGCATCGCCGACCCCACCGCGGCCATCCTCTCCGTGGCCCTCCTGCTCGACCACCTCGGTCTCGCGGAAGCCTCGGCGAAGGTCTCGCGGGCGGTCGCCGCCGACATCGCCGAACGCGGCGCGGCCACGCGTACGACCTCCGAGGTCGGCGACGCGATCGCCGCACGCATCGGCGCACTCGACTGATCAAGCGCAAGCGCATCGAAGGACACCTCATGACGATCAACCTCCCGCTCCAGGCCCCCTCCGCCGCCGGACTCATCTGGCAGACGGTCCGCAACGAGAACGCCAGGACGCCCGAAGAACGCGAGGCGATCCTCGCCGACCCGGGTTTCGGCAACCACTTCACCGACCACATGGTCGACGTGTGCTGGTCTGAGAAGGGCGGGTGGCACCGCCCCCGCGTCACCCCCTACGGCCCGATCCCGCTCGACCCGGCCGCCGCCGTGCTGCATTATGCGCAGGAGATCTTCGAGGGCATGAAGGCGTACCGGCACGCCGACGGCTCGATCTGGACCTTCCGCCCCGAGCAGAACGCGGCACGCATGCAGCGCTCGGCCCGGCGCCTCGCGCTGCCCGAGCTGCCGAGCGACATCTTCATCGAGTCGCTGAAGAAGCTCATCGCGATCGATGGAGACTGGGTGCCGTCGGCGCCCGAGACGAGCCTGTACCTGCGCCCGTTCATGTTCGCGAAAGAGGCGTTCCTCGGGGTACGCCCCGCGAAGAAGGTCGCGTACTACGTGATCGCGAGCCCCGCCGGCGCCTACTTCCAGGGCGGCGTTCAGCCCGTCTCGATCTGGCTGTCGACGAACTACGCGCGGGCCGGCAAGGGCGGCACCGGTGCGGCGAAGACCGGCGGCAACTACGCGTCGTCGCTCCTGCCGCAGGCGGAGGCGGCCGAGCACGGCTGCCAGCAGGTGCTCTTCCTCGACGAGGGCAAGTACCTCGAAGAGCTCGGTGGCATGAACGTCGTACTCGTCTACCAGGACGGCACACTCGTGACGCCCGAGTCGGACTCGATCCTCGAGGGCATCACGCGCGACTCGGTGCTTCAGCTCGCGAAGGACCGCGGCCACACCGTCGAGCGCCGCAGGGTGACGATCGACGAGTGGCGCGAGGGCGCGGCATCCGGCGACATCGTGGGCGCCTTCGCCTGTGGCACCGCTGCGGTGGTCACCCCGATCGGGCGCCTCCTCGCTGAAGACTTCGAGATCGTGCACGAGGGCGACGCGGCTGCCGAGCTCGCGATGTCGCTGCGCGAGGAGCTCACGGGCATCCAGTACGGGCGCGTGGACGACCGGCACGGTTGGCTGCTCCGCCTCGACGCGTGAGCGATAGGAACCACGACGACGCGACGGCCGGATCGACGTCGATCCGGCCGTTCGCCGTCGCCGACACCGAGGCGGTCGTCGCGCTCTGGCGCGCGGCCGGGCTCGTGAAGCCGTGGAACGACCCGTACCTCGACATCGAGCGCAAGCTCGGCGTGCAGCCCGAGCTGTTCCTCGTGGCCGAGGCCGCGGACGCGGGCGCGGTCGACGGTGAGTCCGCTGGACTCGTCGGCACCGCGATGATCGGATACGAGGGTCACCGCGGCTGGGTGAACTACCTCGCGGTGGCCGACCCCGCGCGCGGCACGGGCCTCGGGCGATTGCTCATGGCCGAGGCCGAGCGCCTGCTCATCGAGCGGGGATGCCCCAAGCTCAACCTGCAGGTGCGCACCTCGAACACCGAGGTCATCGCGTTCTACGAGCGCCTCGGGTACGCGGTCGACGATGCGGTGAGCCTCGGCAAGCGGTTGATCGAGGATGCCTCGCCGGGCGGCCGCTGAGCGGCCCGACTTCTCCTCCACAGGGCGTACTCTTGTGGGGTTGTCCACAGGGCAAATCGCTGATCAGCCGATGATTCTCTGCGCGATCGAATGTCGGTGGGTAGCGGCAGGATCGAAGCATGACGAACCCGCTCGCCGCCCTCGAGGCTCGGCTCGACGCGCTGCGCGCCGAGTGGGTGGGGGCTGCGCCGGCGTTCGGTGCCGACGCCCGTGGGCGGGTCGACGCCGGGTTCGATGACGTCGTCGCGATGAGCGATGCAGGCCTCGTGCGTGTGCTCGAGGTCGCGGGCGGGCTGCGACGTCAGCTCGACGGGGTGCTCGCGGCGCTCGCCGCCGAGGTCGACCAGCGCAGCGACGGTGCATTCGGCACGGAGGGGCTCGCGAAGCAGCACGGGCATCGCAACGCGAGCCAGCTCGTCGCCGGCGCGGTCGGCACGACGGCGCGCCATGCGGCGATGCTCGTGCGGGTGGGCGCAGCGACCCGGCCGCGAGCGTCATTCACGGGTGGGTGGTTGCCGCCACGACGGCCTGCGGTTGCCGGCGTTCTCGAGGTCGGGGCGATCGGTGTCGAAGCAGCCGACGCGATCTGCTCGATGCTCGAGCGGGTCGCTCCTCGAACGAGCGCCGCGCGAGCCGAAGCGTACGAGCGCGAGCTCGCCGCCTTCGCCACGACGGTGCCCTCCTCGTTGCTGCAACGCGCGCTCACGCACGCCGAGGCCCGGCTCGATCCCGACGGCGTCGAGCCGCGCGATGAAGCGTTGCACGAGCAGCGATCACTGACCTTCGCCGAAGATGCGTCCGGCATGCTTCGACTGCACGGGCGATTCGACGTCGCGACCGCGGCCCCCGTCAAGGCCGCGATCGAGCAGATCGTCACGGAGGTGCTGCAGCGGCGGCGTCGGGCGACGTCAGACGACGGGCCCGAAGATGACGGTCCGGCCATCGATGATCTGCGGTCGATCCCGCAGTTGCAGGCAGACGCACTGGCCGATCTCGCCCGGCATGCGCTCGGCTGCGCCGAGCTGCCATCGGTGGCGAAGACCACGGTGGTCCTGCGCATGAGCGCCGATGCGCTCGCGGCGGCATTGTCGCCGGTGCGCGATGCGTTCGCCGGCGATCCGGCCGCAGCACGCGACGACCGCACGCGGCACGGTTCAGCCGCGCCGTCGACGCCGGGCGGGCTCGGCTCGATCGACGGGTTCGACCGGGTCGCCTCGGCGGCGACGCTCCGGCGAATGGCGGCCGACGCCGAGATCATCCCGGTCGTGCTCGGCGGGCGCGGCGAACCGCTCGACGTCGGTCGGGCCAAGCGACTGTTCACGAGGGCGCAACGCGTCGCCCTCGCCGAACGCGACGGCGGGTGCGCGAGCTGCGGTCGCAACATCGGCTACGTCGACGCCCACCACATCAGCTGGTGGGAGCGCGATACCGGTCCGACCGACCTCGACAACGGGGTGCTGCTCTGCACCCACTGTCATCACCAGGTGCACCGCGACGGGTGGCGCATCCTCGCGCGGCGGCACGAGATCTGGTTCGTTCCACCACCCCACGTCGATCCCGACCAGCGGCCGAGGCTCGGCGGGCGTGCGCGCTTCGAACTCCGCGGCGTTGCGTGAGGGTGCGAGCGATGCGCGCATCATGCGGCCTCGACGCAGGCCGGTTCGCGCACCCACCGGGCGAGCGTCTCGGGCACGCGGACGACGGCGTGCTGGTTCGTGATCGAGCAGGCAGGCGCGCTGCCGGCCGTTCGAGGCGGTGGGGTGCGCCTCCGGGCGGGCGATGTCGCCCCGTCCAGCCCGCGCACGCCCCGTTACCTTCTTCGTGAGCCTTCTCGGCGGCAAGCTGAGGGGCGACGGCCTGCCGGGCCCGGCATGATTACTGCCCCCTGTCGAAGTCATGATCTGGGGGGTGTTGTCACCGGGCCTGGTCTGGCAGTGCGTGATCGCTGATAGGGGCTGGGCCCGGAGACAGATCCGAGGTCATTCGTAACGTGGATGCCGACACTCACTGCCGATAGCAGGCCGTCAATGACCTGACGATCGGAGGAACGCGTGAACCTGAGTGTCGCTGGCTACGAGAGCGTGGAGATCTTCGTCGGCTTGGACGTCGGCAAGGGTGAGCACCATGC
>NZ_ATXF01000009.1 GCF_000421545.1 Agromyces italicus DSM 16388 | reverse complement strand
TACACATCGATCGTGCTGACCGATCACCTCGCGTTGGAGCAGATCGCCCCGTCGATCGGGACGGTCGGCGACGCGTATGACAACGCGCTCATGGAGACGATCAACGGGCTGTACAAGGCCGAGTGCATCCGCACCACGATCTTCCACGACGGCCCGTACAAGACGATCGCGGACGTCGAGTTCGCGACCGCCGGCTGGGTCGACTGGTACAACCACCGCAGGCTCCACGGTAGCCTCGGCATGGTCAGCCCAAACGAATACGAGGCTGCCCACTACGCGACACTCACCCGAGAGCCGCAACCCGCATAACAGCGGCATCAAACCTGGGACGGTTCAACCGGAACACCCCCGACCGCCACGACGGTGCTCCCCGCGGAGACCGTTACAACCGTGTACGACCCTGCTTCCTCGCAACCGTCGTGGATGGGTGGAGGCTTCGGGTGGGGCGTGTACGTCGCGTCGTCGAAGTTCGCCGCCGACGGGCGACCGGTCAACATGGACCTCGGAAACACGTTCGGCGCCGTCGTCACGTATAGGTACGAAGACGGCACGAACCGGCTGTCGAGCATCGACCTGAACCGGGAACGCATCTCGGGCAGCGAGATTGACCTGACGTACACGTACGACCCGGCCGGGAATGTCTCCAGCGTGAAGGACCTCCCGACCAACGAGAACCTGCAGGCGGACACGTCCCGGGACCAGCAGTGCTTCGGCTACGACGAGCTCGCCCGCCTCGACACTGCGTGGACCCCGACGAATGGTGACTGCGAGCAGGGCCCGTCGACGTTCGCCATGGGCGGTGCCGCGCCGTACTGGAACGAGTACGAGTACGACCTTCTCGGCAACCGCACCAAACTCGTCACCCGCACAGCAACCGGCACTACCACCACGGACTCGGTGTACGGTTCGGGTGACGCCGGCCCCCACCAACTCACCTCCTCAACCACGGGCGGTGCCGCGACAACGTACACATACGACGACGCCGGCAACCGCACCACGAAGACGCCCAACACAGGTGACGCAACGAACTACGCGTGGGACGCCGAGGGTGAACTCACCAGCACCAGTGGGGTGAAGAACGTGTACGACGCGGACGGAAACCGACTCGTCCGCGAAGACACGACCGGGACCACCGTGTACCTCGGCGGGCAAGAGATCCTGATCACCCCGACCGGTGACGTGAAAGCGACCCGCTACTACCAGTTCGCGGGCAAGACCGTCGCGATCCGTACCGATCGCGGCTTGAACGCGGTCACCTCACTCATGACCGACCACCACGGCACCCCCGTCGCGGCGATCCCGAACGGCGGCAACCCCACCAAGACCCCGGTGAAGCGAATGTACACCGACCCATTCGGTGGCACCCGAGGGAGTTCGAACGCAGCCACAGTCCCCGGCGATATCCAGTTCCTCGGCAAGAACCGCGACACCGGGACCGGGCTCACCCTCCTCGGAGCCCGCTACTACGACGAAACCGCCGGCGCATTCATCAGCGTCGACCCGATCCTCGACCTGACCGACCCGCAACAATGGAACGGATACGCCTACGCCAACAACAACCCGTCAACCCTGTCCGACCCCTCAGGGCTCCGACCCGAGGGAATGACCGGGAAGGAGTGGGTCAATCAGCTACGAGAGCAATCGGCAGCCAAGAGCGGATCGACTCCGACCGTCGACCCTCCCGTGAGGACCGAATCCGGAGGTGGCCACGGAGTCCCCCCTGCCCGTCCAGGCGGGCAAACTGTGGTCCCCGATTCAGAATGGCTGCACAAGTACCCTTCGGACTGGACTGGCTGCGAAACCGCGTTGTTCAACGGATTCAGCAGCGAGCTGCGGTGCATCCCGAAGAACGAGGAAGCGACAGTCGACGAAATTCTCACGACAGCCGCGGACCTCTTCGGCGGAATCGCGGGTGCACGGTCGAGCAACGGCAAACCACGCGCAGGTCTATTCGCAAAGAGCGATCCAGTTACCGGGGCATCGATTCAGCGAGATCTCGACGCAATGATGCCTGGGCGCACCAAGAAGACGACCCGTCTGCTCGGCACCCCGGAAGAGGTTCATGCACAGTTCGCGAAATGGATTCAGGATGGAACAAAGATTGACGAGGGTGTCACGAGGACAGGTCATGACTTCTATAAGTACGAGATACCCGATGGAACAACCGTCCAGCTCAGGATGGGGTCTGGCAGCGTAGGTCCTGCAATTGATGTCACCTACGTAGATAAGAAGAGCTACCGCGTTCACGTGAACTGGGACTAGAGGAGCAACCAATGGTCGATAGAACTATTGTCGAAGACGCACTCGTCGATGGACTGTTCGACTGGGTGGATGAGGGGACACTGACCACAATCGTCGCGGAATCGACTGGAGTCGCAGACCCCTCAACCCGCGATGCACTTGTGTTCGGCGTAGTCGCGTGGCTACTAGTCGAGGGCTACATGACTCCTACAACAATGGGCAATCCATGGGATGTAGATATCTGGGAAGCACTAAGGCGAATTGCTGGTCCCTGGTTTCACGATTCCTCGCGCGAACTCCAATTCACCCAAATGGAGCTGACCGCCCGCGGGCGTGCGGCTGCGGAAGCAATCGCAGTACGAGAAGGATGGACGCCCCCAACTGCCGCCTTGTACAATTGAGCCTCGCAGCCATGATCGACCGGCTCGTGCACCACGCCGAAGTCCTCACACTCACCGGGGACTCGTACCGAACCCGCGCCCGCCGCGAACTGCTCAGCGCAGCAAACGGCCGGGACGGCAACTAACAACAACCCCAGAGGGGTCACCATTCAAACGATGAAAAGGGGTCAGAATTCAGCCGCCATCGCCTCGCTGATGAACTCGGGCCCGTTGTCCGATCTCAGCACCGCGGGAGCTCCACGCTCGGCGACGAGCGTCTCGAGGTGAGCGGTGAGCTTGTCGGCGGTGATCGACCGTTCGACGAGCCCGCCGATGCACTCGCGGGTGTGCTCATCCACGATCGAGCAGATCTTGATCGGCCGGCCCTGCTCGTCGGCGTCGAACTGGAAGTCCACCGCCCAGACCACGTTCGGCGCGGACGCGGTGGCAACGTCGATGGTCGAGGATCCGACGCGTTTGCGGCGCCGCCGTTGCGGCACCCGCAGTCCTTCCTCGCGCCAGAGGCGCTGGATCTTCTTGTGGTTCACCGCCCATCCCTCGGCTCGGGCGTCGTGGTACGCACGCCGGTACCCGTAGCGGGGATGGTCCTTCGCCCACTGCCGGAGCCAGTCCCGCAGTGCTCGATCCGGGTCGGCGCTGGTGTCGCCCTTGAGCGGGCGGCGGTACGCGGACCTGCTCAGCCCGGCCAGACGGCACGCCATCCGTTCGCTCACCTGCAGTGTCCTGATCAGGTGAGTGACGGCGGCGCGGCGCCTACCCGGGCCTAGAAGTTTCCCTCAGCCAGCTCCTTGAGCGCGGCCTTCTCCAGCTCCGCTTCCGCGAGCAGCCGCTTCAGCGTCGCGTTCTGCTTCTCGAGCTCCTTGAGTCGTTTCGCGTCGTCAGCCTTGAGGCCGCCGTACTGGTTCCGCCACCGGTAGTACGTCTGCTCGGACACCCCGAGCTCGCGGCACACCGCGGCGACATCCGCGCCGTCGGCGAGCATCCTGTCGGCCTGCCCGAGCTTACGGACGACCTGCTCCGGGGTGTGACGCTTCCTGCTGTTCGTCATGATCTGACCAGTCTCTCTGCCCGCGACCGCGGGCGACAGGACGACTCTCAGAACAACTGGACCTAGAAAACGGGGTCAGCCCAGGGCGGGAGCGCCCCGGGCGAGGCGCCGATCGCGACAGTAGGCGTCGGCGCTGTGCCCGCCCGATGGTGCGGCTATGACGCGGCTATGTCCCTCCGCACGCCGTCGGCACGAGGCATCCGCTCATGAAAGCCATAGGAAACGCATAGCCGGGTGCGGATACTGGAATCATGACCACGACCCCCGCCGCAGCGCCGAACCGTGCCCCAGCGATCGCCAAGGCCGACGGTTCGATGGTGCGCGTGCTCGTGGTCGACGATGAGCACTCGCTCGCCGAGCTGCTGAAGATGGCGTTGAAGTACGAGGGCTGGGACGTGCGCACCGCCGGCGACGGCGCGAGCGCGGTCAAGGCCGCCCGCGAGTTCCGTCCCGACGCGATCGTGCTCGACATCATGCTTCCCGATTTCGACGGCCTCGAGGTGCTGGCGCGCGTGCGTGCCGACGGCACCGAGACGCCCGTGCTGTTCCTCACCGCGAAGGACTCGCTCGACGACCGCATCGCCGGCCTCACCGCGGGCGGCGACGACTACGTCACGAAGCCGTTCAGCCTCGAGGAGGTCGTGGCGCGCCTGCGCGGACTCATCCGCCGCTCGACGCTCACGCTCGCCCAGGCGAAGGACCCGGTGCTCGCCGTCGGCGACCTCACCCTCGACGAGGACTCCTACGAGGTCGCCCGCGCGGGCGAGCCCATCGAGCTCACGGCGACCGAGTTCGAGCTGCTCCGCTACCTCATGCGCAACCCCCGCCGGGTGCTCTCGAAGGCGCAGATCCTCGATCGCGTCTGGTCCTACGACTTCGGCGGCAAGGAGTCGGTCGTCGAGCTCTACATCTCGTACCTGCGCAAGAAGGTCGACGCCGGCCGGGCGCCCATGATCCACACGGTCCGTGGCGCCGGGTACATGCTGAAGGCCGCAGAATGACCCGGCCCGGCGACCCCGGGCACGCCGCCGCCTCGCGCGAGGCGAGCGCGGCGGTCGTCGCGACCGATGCGACCGGCGCGACCGGCGTCGTCGTCGGCGCGGCGGATGCTGCGCGCCACGGTCGTCCCTGGACCCTCCGTCGTCGGCTCCTCCTCATCGTCGCGACGCTGCTCGTCGCCGTGAGCGCGGTCGTCGGCCTCGTGAGCGTCGCCGTGTTCCACGGCTCCTCGGTCGCCCGCCTCGACGCGAACCTCGATTCGACGATCTCGCGCGCGAACCTCGCGATCTCGGGCCAGCCTCCGGGCTTCCCGGGCGACCCCTCGGCCGCGCCGTCGCTCGTGCTCAACATCCCCGGTCAGGAGGCCGGCACCCTCGCCGCACTCGTGCCCGCCGAGGGCGAGCCCAGTGCCGGGTACATCACCGAGGGCGGCCGGGTGCTCGATCTCCCGGCCGAGCTCGCCGAGGTGCTCGCCGAGGTGCCGGCCGACGGCGAACCGAATTCGATCAGCGTCGGCGAACTCGGCGACTTCCGCGCGCTCGCCCTCGAGCAGACCGATTGGGAGGGCGTGCGGATCGTGCTGGCGCTGCCGCTCGCCGAGGTGAACGCCGACAGCTCGCAGCTGGCCCTGACCATCACGGTCGTCGCGCTCGCGGGGCTCGTCATCGCGCTCGGGCTCGGCTCGATCATCGTCGCCCGGGCGCTGAGCCCGCTCGAACGCGTCACCGCGACCGCGCAGCGCGTCTCAGAGCTGCCGCTCGACCGCGGCGACGTCGCGCTCGCCGAACGGGTCGACGTCGACGACGACGGCACCGAGGTGGGCCGACTGGGCTCCGCGTTCAACCGCATGCTCGGCCATGTGGCATCCGCGCTCACCGCCCGCGAGCAGAGCGAGCAGAAGGTCCGCCGCTTCGTCGCCGACGCCTCGCACGAACTGCGCACCCCGCTCGCCTCGATTCGCGGTTACGCCGAACTCACGCGCCTCCACGGCGGTGAACTGCCCGACGACGTCGTGCACGCGTTGTCGCGCATCGAGTCGGAGTCGCTGCGCATGACCGAACTCGTCGAAGATCTGCTGTTGCTCGCCCGGCTCGACGAGGGCCGTGAGCTCGTGCACGGGCGGGTCGACCTGCGATCGATCGTCGTCGACGCGGTCGGCGACGCACAGGCGGCCGGCCCCGATCACGACTGGTCGGTCGACGCACCCGATGGGGTCGTCGAGGTCTCGGGCGACGACGCGCGCCTGCGCCAGGTGCTGGCGAATCTGCTCGGCAATGCCAGGGTGCACACGCCCGAGGGCACCGAGGTCGTGGCTCGGCTCCGCACCGTCGGCGGCCGTGCGCGACTCGAGGTCGTCGACGACGGCCCCGGCATCGACGAGTCGGTGCGCGCAACCCTCTTCGAGCGGTTCGCGCGCGGGGATGCCTCGCGCTCGCGCCGCGCCGGATCGACGGGTCTCGGCCTCGCCATCGTGCGCGCCGTGGTCGAGGCGCAGCACGGCACGGTGGAGGTCGCGAGCGAGCCGGGCCATACCGTCTTCACGGTCGAGCTGCCGCTCGCTCCCTGAGCACCTCTCCCGTTCCGGGGGTGCATTTCCGCAGGATCCGATCGTGCTCGGCCCGTGTCCTTGCGGAAATGCACCCCCGAAACGAGCGCGATCCTCTGGCGCGTCGCACGGCCGCGGCCCTAGCGTGTGGAGGAGCCACGGGGCGGTGGCACCGCGCCCGGCGCGGGTGGAGGCCTGCGCCCCGGCACGACCGAAGGAGCATCGCATGATCCGAGCGGTACCTACCACCGCAGGGCGGCGACGCGGTCAGCGCGTCGCCGTCGCCATGACGGCCGCGCTCGCCTGCGCGGGCGTCGCGCTCGCGTCGCCCGCCTACGCCAGCCCCGACCCCGCCGAGCCCACCTTCGTCGACGGTCTCTCGCAGGCCGTCTTCACGAAGAACTCGGCCGAGTGGATCAACCACGAGGCGTGGGTCGAGAGCGAGGTCGACTCCGACCGCGACGGCCTGCCCGACCTCGTGCACATCGACGTGAGCCGGGTTCCCGAGACCGAGTCGGCCGGCCTCGACGTTCCGGTGCTCATGGAGCTGAGCCCCTACTACGCCGGCGGCACGCAGGTCACGAACTGGTCGGTCGACCACGAGATCGGCGACCCGCCGAGCGAGAAGGAGCCGTGGCCCGCCTATGTGCCGCGCAACCGCACGAGTCCGACCATCTCGCGTTCGCTCGAGAGCACCTGGGTGCCCCGCGGCTACGCGGTCGTGCACGCCGAGGGCTTCGGCAGCGGATGGTCGGAGGGCTGCCCCACCTCGGGCGGCACGAACGAGTCGCTCGCGGGCAAGGCCGTCGTCGACTGGCTGAACGGCCGTGCGACGGCGTACACGAGCCCCGACCGCACGACCGAGGTCGCCGCCGACTGGACGACGGGCCGGGTCGGCATGATCGGCACCTCGTACAACGGCACCCTTCCGATCGGGGTCGCCTCGACAGGGGTCGAGGGACTCGAGGCGATCGTGCCGGTCTCGGCGATCTCGAACTGGTACGACTACTACCGCGCGAACGGCGCGGTGCGGGCGCCCGGCGGCTACCAGGGTGAAGACCTCGATGTGCTGGCCGACTACGTCTACACCCGTTTCGACCAGGAGATCTGCCAGCCGATCATCGACGAACTGCGGGCGAACCAAGACCGCGACACCGGCGACGAGAGCCCCTTCTGGGAGGAGCGCGACTACCTCGCGAACGCCGATCAGATCTCGGCCGCGACCCTCGTCGCGCACGGGCTCAACGACTGGAACGTCATGACGAAGAACGCCGCCGACCTCTACGAGGAGCTCAAGGCGAACGACGTGCCGCACCAGATCTACCTGCACCAGGGCGGCCACGGCGGCAACCCGAACGACACGCTGCTGAACCGCTGGTTCACCCGGTACCTCTACGACGTCGACAACGGCGTGGAGGCGCTGCCGAAGGCCTACGTGGTGCGCGAGGACAAGACGCTCACCGAGTACGCCGAATGGCCCGACCCGGCGACCGATGCGGTCACGCTCAAGCTCGGCGGCGCGGCCCAGGCCGACGGCATCGGCACGATCGCAGTCTCGCGCTCGGGCGGCAAGGCGAGCGAAGACCTCGTGGATGACGCGAGCCTTCGCGCCGCCGACCTCGCCGCCGCGGCGTCGTCACCGAACCGGCTCGCCTACCGCACCGAGGTGCTGGGGGAGCCGACGCGACTCTCGGGCACACCCTCGGTGTCGCTGCGCCTCTCGGTCGACCGTCCGAAGGCGAACCTCACCGCACTGCTCGTCGAGTACCCGACGACCGGGGCTCCGAAGATCATCACCCGCGGGTGGATGGACGTCGAGAACCGCGACTCCGCCGCGGTGACGTCTCCGATCACTCCGGGCTCGGACTACGACTTCGCGTTCGAGCTCGAGCCGAAGGACTACGTGTTCTCGGCGGGATCTCAGATCGGGCTCGTCGTGCTCTCGAGCGACAATGAGTTCACCGTGCGCCCGGCGCCAGGCACGACGCTCACGCTCGACCCGTCGAAGTCGACGGTGCACCTGCCGCTCGTCGGCGGCATGGGCGCGCTGCAGCAGTCGCTGCGCGCCGGCTGAAACACGACGAGCGGGTTGAGGATCGACGGAGGAGCGCCTCGAAACCTCGCCCCACGCGGGACGTGGGGCTTCGAGACGGTCGCTCGCGCTCCCTCCTCAACCCGCTCGGGGCCTACGCCTCGGCGAGCCCGCCGAGCATCTCGGCGAAGAGTTCGAGCTCCTCGACCGAGTGCTCGCGCAGCACGGCGTGCAGGCGCGACTGGTTGCGCGCCCGCACCGAGGTGATCCGCTCGACCGCCTCGGGTGTCGGAATGATGACGCGCACCCGCCCGTCGCGCTCGTCGGGGCGGCTCTCGACGAGACCGGCCTCCTCGAGCATGCGGACCTGGCGGCTCACCACGCTCTTGTCCATGTCGAAGAGCTCGGTGAGCGCATGCGCGGTCGTCGAACCGAGCCGCACGACCGTCGCGAGCAGCTTGTACCCGGCGGGGTTCAGCTCGGGGTGGATCTGCTGCGCCGCCTCCTTCCACACCGTGCGGGCGCGGCCGAAGACGAAGGACAACTGGTCTTCGACGTGGGCGATCGCCTCGTCGACGGCGGCGGGGACGGCGGTGGGCTCGGCGGCGGGCTCGGTCACGACGCTCATGCTACTTGCGGGCCCTCGTGCCGTCGGCCCCGGCAGCTCGGTCGGATGCCTCGTCGCGGGCGTCGCCCGCGGCATCCGAACCGTCGACGAGCTGCATCGAAGAGGTGACCGGTGCCGCGATCTCGGCCTCGGCGAGGTCGATCGCGACCTGCTCGGCCTCTTCGGCCAGCGTCTGCGAGGCGTTCTTCGTCGACAGCGGCTTGTTCGGCAGGAACGCGATCGCGATGATGCTGATGACCGCGAGCGGGATCGCGATGAGGAACACGTCGGCGATGCCGTGGCCGTACGAGCCCTCGACGATCACGCGGATCGTGTCGGGGAGCTCCGAGACCTGCGGCAGGTTGCCGGTCGCGAGCGACTTCAGTGCGTCGACCTCGTCGGCCGAGGTGGGGGTGAACTTGGAGAGGCCGTCGGCGATGTGGCTCGACACCTGGGTGGCGAGCACCGAACCCATGACCGTCACGCCGATGGTGCCGGCGATGGAGCGGAAGAAGTTCACGTTCGAGCTCGCGGCGCCGAGCTGCGACGGCGGGGTGTCATTCTGCACGATGAGCGTGAGGTTCTGCATCACCATGCCGAGGCCTGCGCCGAGCACGAACATGTAGATCGACACGTACATGAAGTCGGTGTCGTAGCGGAGGGTCGCCATGAGGCTCACCCCGGCGAGCGTCAGCACGGAGCCGAGGAGCATCCAGCCCTTCCACTTGCCGAAACGGCTGACGAGTGCGCCGATGCCGATCGACGCTCCCATCTGGCCGACGATCATCGGGATGGTCATGAGGCCCGACTCGGTCGGGGTCGCGCCGCGCGCGAGCTGGAAGTACTGCGCGAGGAAGACGCTCGTCGCGAACATCGCCACGCCGATCGAGATCGAGGCGATCACCGAGAGGGTGAAGGTGCGGTTCTTGAAGAGGCTCATCGGCACGATCGGCTCCTCGACGAGGAACTCGGTGACGATGAAGCCGATGATCGCCGCGGCCGAGACGCCGATGATGGCGAAGCTCTCGATGGAGTTCCACTCGAACTGGTTGCCGCCCATCGACACCCAGATGAGCAGGAGCGAGACGCCGACGGTGAGGAGGATCGCGCCGAGGTAGTCGATCTTCACCCGCTCGCGGTTCGGCTTCGGCAGGTGCAGCGTGCGCTGGATGAGGATGATCGCGAGCACGGCGAAGGGCACGCCGATGAAGAAGTTGGCGCGCCACCCGAACGCGTCGGTGATGACCCCGCCGAGCAGCGGTCCGCCGATCGTCGCGAGTGCCATGATGCCGCCGACGACACCCATGTACTTGCCGCGCTCGCGCGGCGAGATGATGAGCGCGACCGCGATCATGACGAGCGACATCAGGCCACCGGCGCCGAGACCCTGCACGACGCGGACGGCGATGAGCATGCCCGTGTCTTGCGAGAATCCGGCGATGACGGTGCCGACGACGAAGAGGCCGAGGGCGACTTGGAGCAGCATCTTGCGGTCGACGAGGTCGGCGAGCTTGCCCCAGATCGGGGTGGAGACGGCGGTGGCGAGCAGGCTCGCCGTGATGACCCAGGTGTAGGCCGACTGGTCGCCGCCGAGGTCGGCGATGATGACGGGCATCGAGGTCGAGACGACCGTGCCCGAGAGCACGGCGACGAACATGCCCATGATGAGGCCCGAGAGGGCAGTGAAGACCTCGCGAGGCGAACGCTTCGCCTCGGGGTCGTTCGGGAGCGTGGAGGTCACAGAGATTCCTTGCGTGAGATAGTTGATCGACATCAACTATAACCAAAGTCGTTGCATTCGTCAACTGTCGATGTGTGTCAACTATTCCCGCCACTCGCCGCGTCGCCTCGTCGCGCCGATTTGGCGGAGCCAGTGGCATCCGCTACTCTTGACGGAGCCGAAGACCGCTGGTTGTCGTGCGCGCTTGTGAGAACGAGCGAATGCGACCGAAGTCTTGCGAAAGCAAGGGCCCGCGCAGGTGTGACGAAGACTTCCGAGTGATCTCGGTCTGAGCTCCGCGCAACTGCGCCGGAGCTTTTTCTTTCTCCCCATGCTTCCAGCGCTCCAGGCCGTGCATCGCCTCCGCGATGCGCGTTGAGTACACAAGGAGTGGCCATGGCGAACAAGGAAGCCTCGGTTGCCGAACTCACGAACCTGTTCGAGAGCTCGGCCGCCGTTCTGCTGACCGAATACCGCGGCCTGACGGTTGCACAGCTCAAGCAGCTGCGCAACAACATCCGTCAGGACGCGAACTACGCCGTGGTGAAGAACACGCTGACCAAGATCGCCGCGAACAACGCGGGGATCACGACGCTGGACGACGACCTCAAGGGTCCGTCCGCCGTCGCCTTCGTGCACGGCGACTTCGTCGCCACCGCCAAGGCCGTGCGTGACTTCGCCAAGGCGAACCCGAACCTTGTGATCAAGGGCGGCGTCTTCGAGGGCAAGACCCTCGACGCCGACGAGATCAACAAGTACGCCTCGCTCGAGAGCCGTGAGGTTCTGCTTGCGAAGGCTGCGGGCATGATGAAGGCGACGATGGGCAAGGCTGCCGCCACCATCGACGCGCTTCGCGAAAAGCTGGAGACCGCCGAGGCCGCGTAAGCGCCCGACGGACTCGTTACAACCCCATCTATTAGGAGATACATCATGGCGAAGCTCACCACCGAAGAGCTGCTCGAGCAGTTCGCAGGTCTCACGCTTGTCGAGCTCAGCGAGTTCGTGAAGGCGTTCGAGGAGAAGTTCGAGGTCACCGCGGCCGCTCCCGTCGCCGTTGCCGGCGCTGCCGGTGGCGCGGGCGCTGCTGAAGAGGCTGAGGAGAAGGACTCCTTCGACGTCATCCTCGAGGCTGCCGGCGACAAGAAGATCCAGGTCATCAAGACCGTCCGCGAGCTCACCTCGCTCGGCCTCGGCGAGGCCAAGGCCGTCGTCGACGGCGCTCCGAAGGCCGTGCTCGAGGGCGCGAACAAGGAGACCGCCGAGAAGGCGAAGGCTGCCCTCGAAGAGGCCGGCGCAACCGTCACCCTCAAGTAATCAGGGCGCCCGCTTCGGGCGCGCTGCGTGAGGTGACCTGCGTCACCAGCACACGGATGCCCCGTGGTCGATCTCGACCACGGGGCATCCGTCGTTCCCGGCCCGGTGCGGTCGCGCCCGCCGTCTCCCGCTCGTCGTCCGCCGCTCCCGCCGCTCGTCGTCCGCCGCCCCCGCCGCGCGCGACTTCAGCTCGTGATGTCGCGCAAACCGTCGCATCCGGCCGCCCTTGGCGACGATTCGTGCGACTTCACGAGGTGGCGTTGTGCATCCGGCGTTGCTTCGACCAATAGATAGCACGGCTATATAGTTGGGCTATGCGAACCTCCGATCTCATCGGCGATCTGGTCTCGGTGAACCACCGACTGACCCGCCTCGCCGCGGCCGCGACCGACAACGCCGAATCGCCCGCGGTGTGGCGCACCCTCAGTGTGCTGCGCGACCTCGGCCCCATGCGGCTCGGGGAGCTCGCCCGGGTGAGCCGGGTCAGTCAGCCGACGATGACGAAGCTCGTGCATGCGCTCGGCGACCGCGGCTGGGTCCGACGCATCCCCGACGCCGACGACGCCCGGGCGTGGCTCATCTCGACCGATCCGCGCGGGCTCGCCGCGCTCGCCGCCTGGCGCGAGGAGCTCGCCGGTGCGCTCGCCCCGACCTTCGACGATCTCGACGACGCCGAACGCGCGGTGCTCGCGCAAGCCGTCGACATCCTCCGCTCGAGACTCGAACGTGCCGATCAACCGGCGCGCGCCACTCAGCCGGCGGCGAGCGCGTGAGCGCCCGCGTGACCGTACACGCCGGCCACGGGGCATCCGCCTCGATCCTCAAGCAGCCCAAGGCCGTCTGGGCCGTCGCCTTCGCGTGCGTCATCGCGTTCATGGGCATCGGGCTCGTCGACCCGATCCTGCCGGCGATCGCCGAGAGCCTCGAGGCCACGCCGACCGAGACCGAGATGCTCTTCACGAGTTACCTGCTCGTGACGGGGCTCGCGATGCTCGGTACCAGCTGGATCTCGAGTCGCATCGGCGCGAAGAAGACGCTGCTCATCGGCCTCGGTATCATCGTGGTGTTCGCGGCCGCGGCGGGGCTCTCGCAGAACGTCGAGTCGATCATCGGGTTCCGCGCGGGCTGGGGCCTCGGCAATGCCCTCTTCATCTCGACCGCGCTCGCGACGATCGTCGGCGCGGCGACGGGCGGCACCGGTTCGGCGATCATCCTCTACGAGGCGGCGCTCGGCCTCGGCATCGCCGTCGGTCCGCTGCTCGGCGGCCTGCTTGGCCACGTCAGCTGGCGCGGCCCGTTCTTCGGCACCGCCGCGCTCATGGCAGTCGGCTTCATCGCGATCGTCGCCTTCTTGAAAGACGACGCGGATGCCGCGACCCGACCCGTACCGACGAAGCTCTCGGCACCGATCCGGGCGCTGCGCCGGCCGGCACTCGCCGTGCTCGCGGCCGCCGCGCTGTTCTACAACATCGGCTTCTTCGTGCTGTTGGCCTACTCGCCCTTCCCGCTCGGCTTCGACGCGCTCGGGCTCGGCTTCACCTTCTTCGGTTGGGGCATGGCGCTCGCGATCACCTCGGTGTTCGTGGCGCCGCTGCTCACGGCGAGGATGCCGCGCACCCGCGTGCTGTGGATCGCGCTGCCGCTGCTCTCGCTCGACCTCGTCGCGGCAGGCCTCGTCATCGAGGAACCGACCGCGCTCGTCGTCTGCATCGTCGCCGGCGGGCTGGTGCTCGGCGTGCTCAACACGGTGCTCACCGAGTGCGTGATGGAGGCGACCGACCTTCAGCGGTCGGTGGCGTCGAGCGCCTACTCCGCGGTGCGGTTCCTCGGCGGCGCGCTCGCACCGCCAGCCGCCGCCGAGCTCGCACACCTGATCTCACCTTCGGCGCCGTACTTCGCGGCGGCGGGTTCGGTGCTCATCGCGGCGCTCGTCGTCGTCGGCGGTCACCGCGCGCTGCGCCGGGTCGATCGGGTCGAGGGCGACGGCGGGGCATTCGAGCGCGAGGCCGAGGCGATCACCGTGGGCGACGCGGCCTGATCGGCCGCGCTGCGCCGGCTCAGCCGCGCGGCGGGGCGGTCGTGCTCGATCGCACGACGAGGCGCGTCGGCAGCGGAGCCCCCGAGCCGGGGAGGGGGTCGGCGACCTCGCCGTCGCCCAGCAGGCGCAGCACGGCCTCGACCGCGAGACGGCCCTGCTCGCCCGGGGCCTGCTCGATCGTGGTGAGGCCGAACATCTCGGCGTACTCGTGACCGTCGACGCCGATGACCGAGAGCTGCCCCGGCACTGCGATGCCGAGACGCTCAGCCGCGATCATCGCGCCGAACGCCATCTCGTCGGACGCGGCGAACAGCGCGGTCGGGCGGGGGCCGGGGTGGCCGAGCAGCTGGAGCGCCCCGGTGAATCCGGCCGGCATCGTCGTGTCGGTCTCGACGACGTGACCCTCGCCGGGGGCGAGCCCTGCGGCCCCGAGCGCGTCGAGGTAGCCGCGCAGCCGTTCGCCCTGCACGCTGCCCGGCTTCGCGGCGGCGCCGGGGCCCGCCAGGTGCGCGATGCGGGTGTGGCCGAGGCGGAGGAGGTGCTCGGTCGCGAGCGTGCCGACGGCGCGGTCGTCGATCGCGAGCCGGGCGTCGACGGCGCCGCGCCCGCCGAGGCAGACGAGCGGCTTCTCGCTGCGCGCGAGTCGGGTCGCCTCGTGCTCGGCCAGGTCGACGCCGACCGCGATGACCGCGTCGACGCGCTTGCGCGCGAGGAAGAACTCGAACACGCGGTCGCGCTCGGGGCCGTCGTCGCGGACGTTGTAGAGCGTGAGGTCGTACCCGGCCGAGAGCAGCGCGCGCTCGATGCCCTCGAGCACCTCGCCGAAGAACCACCGGTTGACGATGGGGATGACGACGCCGACGTTCATGGTGCGGCCTGTGACGAGGCTCGCGGCGGCCGGGGAGGCGATATACCCGATCGCGGATGCCGCGGCCTCCACTCGTCTGCGGGTCTCGTCGGCGACGTGGCCGCCGCCGGAGAGGGCTCGTGACGCGGTGGCCTTCGAGACCCCGGCCAAGCGTGCGACATCGACGATGGCCGCCATTAGCAACCCCCTCCGTCGGGCAGTTCCGGAGCCGAGCCTACCGTCAGGCGGCCTCCGGATGGAACCGGTTCCTGACGGTTCTCCGCGCCCGGCGTGGGAGCGCTCTCGCTCGGTGAACCCGGCTGTTCCATCGGTGACTGTTTCGTGACCCCGGCTCCCTTGTGGTCGCGCGCGCCACTGGCCTACCGTGGAATCTGGAATCGGTTCCCGGTTCCGCCCTGCACCACACTCAACGAGGAGATGACATGAGATTCACACGGCATCGCCGTCTGATGGCCCCCGTCGTGGTGGCCGCAGCGCTCGGCCTCACGCTCACGGCCTGCACGGGCGACATCGCGAGCGACGAAGCCTCCGACGTGGACTGCGGGCCCTACGAGAGCTACGGCACCTTCGACGACGGCACCGAGGTCGACGTCTACGGCACGATCCTCGACGCCGAGGCCGAACTGTTGAACGAGTCCTGGGCCGACTTCGAGAGCTGCACCGGCATCGACGTCGTGTACGAGGGCTCCGACCAGTACGAAGAGCAGCTGAACGTGCGCATCGAGGGCGGCAATCCGCCAGACCTCGGCATCACCCCGCAGCCCGGCCTCATCGCCCGGCTCGCCGAGCAGGGCGACCTGCTGCCGGCGCCGCAGGCGGTGGCCGACAACGTGGCCGAGTATTGGTCCGAAGACTGGGCCGCCTACGGCACGGTCGACGGCACGCTCTACGGGTCGCCGCTGATGGCGAACATCAAGGGGTGGGTCTGGTACTCGCCCGCCATGTTCGAGGAGAACGGCTGGGCCGTACCCGAGACGCTCGACGACCTCGAGGCGCTCACCGCCGAGGTGCGCGACTCGGGCGCCGTCGACAAGCCCTGGTGCGTCGGCTTCGCCTCGGGCGTCGCGACCGGCTGGCCCGGCACCGACTGGGTGGAGGACTTCGTGCTCCGCCAGCAGGGCACCGAGGTCTACGACCAGTGGGTCGCTCACGAGATTCCGTTCAACGACCCGGCGATCGCCGAGGCGTTCGACTCGGTCGGCGGGTTCATCCGCGACGACGCCAACGTGAACGGCGGCCTCGGCGACATGCGTTCGATCGCGACGACCGACTTCGGCGATGCGGGCCTGCCGATCATCGACGGCGCGTGCGCGATGCACCACCAGGCCTCGTTCTACGAGGGCTTCTGGCCCGAGGGCACCACGGTCGCCGAAGACGGCGACGTGTGGGCGTTCATGCTGCCGGGCACCGAAGCCGGTGCCAACGCGGTCACCGGTGGCGGCGAGATCGTCGCGGCGTTCTCCGACGCCGAGGAGGTCGTCGCGGTGCAGACGTACCTGTCGAGCCCCGACTGGGCGAACTCGCGGGTGAGTCTCGGCGGCGTGATCAGCGCGAACACCGGGCTCGACCCCGAGAACGCGGGCAGCGAGCTGCTGAAGGCGTCGGTCGAACTGCTCCAGGACCCGAACACCACCTTCCGCTTCGACGGCTCCGACGTGATGCCCGCCGCGGTGGGCTCCGGGACGTTCTGGACGGGCATGGTCGACTGGATCGGCGGCAAGAGCACCGCCGACACGCTCGACTTCATCGAATCGAGCTGGCCGCAGTGAGTCGAGCCCCGGGGTTGCGCGGTGCGCAGCCCCGGGTGCTCCGGCTCCTCGCCGCAGCGCTCTGAGCGTGAGTGCGGCTTCTTCCACCCCGCCTGCGATCGGAGGGCCCCTCCATGACCACGAACGATCTGCTCGGCAAGATCTTCCAGATCGTGCTCGGACTCGCGGTCTTCGCCGCCGTCATCGGGCTCATCCTCTTCCTGATCGATCGGGCCCCGAAGCGCGGTCGCGACTGGTTCCAGCTCGCGCTGTTCCTCGGGCCGGCCTGCGTGCTGCTCGCGGTCGGCCTGCTCTACCCGGCCGTGCGCACCGCCTTCACCTCCTTCACGAACCGGGCCGGCGAGTTCATCGGCATCGACAACTACGTCTGGATGTTCACTCAGCCCGAGGCGCTCATCACCCTCGGCAACACGGTGCTCTGGGTGGTGCTCGTACCGACGGTCGCGACAGGCATCGGCCTCGCCTACGCCGTCTTCATCGACAAGTCTCGGGGCGAGCGCGTCTACAAGTCGCTCGTCTTCATGCCCGTGGCGATCTCGTTCGTCGGCGCCGGGATCATCTGGAAGTTCGTCTACGAGTACCGCCCAGCCGAGCGGCCACAGATCGGCCTGCTGAACCAGATCGTCATCTGGTTCGGCGGCGAACCGGTGCTGTGGCTCCAGGAGCCCTTCGTCAACACCCTGCTGCTCGTCGTCGTGATGATCTGGGTACAGACCGGTTTCGCCGTCGTCGTGCTCTCCGCGTCGATCAAGGGTGTTCCCACCGAGCAACTCGAAGCCGCCGAGCTCGATGGCGCGACGAACTGGCAGCGCTTCCGAAACGTGACCCTTCCGGGCATCCGCGGGGGGCTCGTCGTCGTCGTCACGACGATCACGATCGCGACCCTCAAGGTGTTCGACATCGTGCGCGTCATGACCGGCGGCAACTTCAACACGAGCGTCATCGCGAACGAGATGTACACCCAGGCGTTCCGCGCGGCCGAACCGGGGCGTGGCGCGGCTCTCGCGCTCGTGCTGTTCCTCCTCGTCGTCCCCGTCGTCGTCTACAACATCCGAGTGCTCCGCAAGCAGAGGGAGATCCGATGAGCTCCACCACCGGCTCCACCGGCTCCGCCGACCGTACCGACCGGGACGTATCGAAGCAGCTCGATGCCGCGGCGCGCGACCGCTACAACCTCGACGGGTCGAAGGCCGCCCGGGTGAAGCGCCGCCTCACCTCCCGCACGGCGACGGTGTTCGCACTGCTGATCGCGGTGGTCTGGACGCTGCCGACCTTCGGCCTCCTCATCTCGTCCTTCCGCCCGGCGGATCTCATCAACACGACCGGATGGTGGACGGTCTTCGAGAACTGGGGCTGGACGCTCGACAATTACAGCGAGGTGCTGCTGTCGGCGTCTGCGACTGCGCCGCAGCTCGGCTCGTACTTCGTGAACTCGCTCGCGATCACGATTCCGGTGGTCGTCTTCGCGACCGTGCTGGCGGCGATGGCGGCGTACGCGCTCGCCTGGATCAAGTTCCCGTTCTCCGACTGGGTGTTCGTGATCATCTTCGCCCTGCAGATCGTGCCGCTCCAGATGGCGCTCATTCCGCTGTTGCAGATCTTCACCACGACGCTGAAGCCCACGCAGGAGTGGCTGCACGAGGTGATCCCGATCATCCCCGACGAGACGTACGTGCAGGTGTGGATCGCACACACGATCTTCGGGCTCCCGCTGGCGATCTTCCTGCTGCACAACTTCATCTCCGAGATCCCCCGCGAGCTGATGGAGGCGGCTCGCGTCGATGGCGCGAACCACGGCCAGATCTTCCTCCGCGTCGTCGTTCCGCTCTCGGTGCCGATCCTCGCCTCGTTCGCGATCTTCCAGTTCCTCTGGGTCTGGAACGACCTGCTCGTCGCCCTCGTCTTCTCGGGCGGCACGGCCGACGTCGCGCCGCTCACGCAGCGGCTCGCCGAGCTCGCCGGCTCGCGTGGTCAGAGCTGGCAGCGGCTGACGGCGGCGGCCTTCGTCTCGCTCGTCGTGCCGCTCATCGTCTTCTTCAGCCTGCAGCGCTACTTCGTGCGCGGCCTCCTCGCGGGATCGACCAAGGGCTGACTCGAACGGGCGGGGGAGCCGGATGCCGCGTGGCCGGCCACGCGGCATCCGCGCTGCCTGCCAGGGGCACGACCGCTGCGCCCGAGGCGAACCGCGGCGGTCGCGGGGGCGGCGGCCGTAGGGTGAAGCCATGAGCATGCACGGCGGTGGCGGGGGAGGCGGGGGCGCGCAAGTCGGCCGTGTCGGCAAGGGGCGCACCCGCATCGGCTCCGGCGACGAGGAGGCGCAGCGGGCGGCGAACGCCGAGGCGCCGAAGATCCCGCACCTCCTGCGCCGTATCTCCGAACTGTTCGCCCCGCACAAGGCGGCGCTCATCACGACGGTCGTGCTCGTGCTCGTCGGCGCGGCACTCGCCATCATCCCGCCGCTGCTCACCCAGCGGGCGTTCGATGACGGGCTGTTCCCGATCGACGCGAGCGGGGAGGTGTCGGGGCCGAACCTGCCGGTGCTCATGTGGCTCGTCATCGCGATGATCGCGGTGTTCGTCGTCTCGGCGCTGCTCGGGGTCTGGCAGACCTGGCTCACCGCCACGATCGGCAACAGCGTCATGGGTGCGCTGCGGGTGCGGCTCTTCACGCACCTGCAGGCGATGGAGCTCAGCTTCTTCACCCGCACGAAGACCGGCGTCATCCAGTCGCGCCTGCAGAACGACGTCGGCGGCGTCGCGAGCGTGCTCACGAACACCGTGTCGAGCGTGCTCGGCAACACGGTGACGGTGATCTCGGCGTTCATCGCGATGCTGCTGCTGAACTGGCAGCTCACGATCATCGCACTCGTGCTGATGCCGTTCATGGTCATCGCGCAGCGGCGCGTCGGGCAGGTGCGGGCGCGCATCGCGGGCAAGACGCAGGAGTCGCTTTCCGAGATGACGGCGATCACGCAGGAGACGCTGAGCGTGTCGGGCATCCTGCTGTCGAAGAGCTTCACCCGGCAGCAGAGCGAGATCGACCGCTACGCGGACGAGAACCGCAATCAGATCCGGCTCCAGGTCAAGCAGCAGATGACCGGTCAGTGGTTCTTCGCGATGGTGAACATCTTCATGTCGTCGATCCCGGCGATCGTGTACCTGGTCGCAGGCTGGCTCATCGCGGGCGGAACCGCCGGTCTCACGGCCGGAACGATCGTCGCGTTCACGACGGTGCAGGCCCGCCTGCTGTTCCCGCTCATGGGGCTCATGCGGGTCGCGCTCGACCTGCAGACCTCGAGCGCCCTGTTCGCCCGCATCTTCGAGTACCTCGACCTGAAGCCGGCCATCACGGATGCGCCGAAGGCCGTCGACGTGCCGACGGGTTCTGGTTTCGAGACGCGTCCTCCTGCGTCGGGCGCTCCTCGACCCGGGGGAGCGCTCGGCCGGGTCGAGTTCGACGCGGTGTCGTTCCGCTACCCCGATGCCGACGGCGAGTCCCGTCCGACGCTCGACGGCGTGAGCTTCACGATCGAGCCCGGCCAGTTCGTCGCTTTCGTCGGTCCGAGCGGCGCCGGCAAGACCACGGTCTCCTACCTCGTGCCGCGCCTCTACGAGGCATCCTCGGGCGCGGTGCGCTTTGCGGGCGTCGACGTGCGCGAGCTCCGGCAGGAGTCGCTGATGTCTCACATCGGAATCGTCAGCCAGGAGACCTACCTGTTCCACGCCACGATCGCCGAGAACCTCAGATATGCACGACCGGATGCCTCGGACGGCGAACTGGAGGCCGCCGCTCGCGCGGCGAACATCCACGAGACGATCGCTTCGTTCCCCGACGGCTACGACACCGTCGTGGGCGAGCGCGGCTACCGCCTCTCGGGCGGCGAGAAGCAGCGCATCGCGATCGCCCGCGTGCTGCTGAAGGATCCCGCGGTGCTCGTGCTCGACGAGGCGACGAGCGCGCTCGACACCATCTCGGAGCGGGTTGTGCAGCAGGCCCTCGACGACGCCGCGCGGGGGCGCACGACGATCGCGATCGCGCACCGGCTCTCGACCGTGGTCGCGGCCGACGTCATCTTCGTGGTCGTCGCGGGTCGCATCGTCGAGCGCGGCACGCACGCCGAACTGATCGACGCCGGGGGTGTGTACGCCTCGCTCTATCGCCAGCAGGAGGAGCGGCCCGTGGAGGGCGCTGGCCTGCTCGATCCCTGATCCGGATCGGATTCGTCCTTGCGCTCTGTGGGGGACACCCCAATAGAGTGTGGAGCGTTATGTGCCGGGGGGCCGAGGGGGCGAGCTTGTCGACGACCGAGACCGACGTGCCGACGAACGGAACGGGGGACACCGGGGGCCCGATCCCGAGTTCGCGAACCGCCTCGGCGGCGCCCCGAGCGATACCCGCGCGCCGGCGCCGGGTCGGTCTGAGCATCCAGTCGAAGCTGCTGATCATGCTGCTGGGCGTCAGCCTCGTCTCCTCGATCATCGTCGGGGTCATCGGCTTCGTGAGCGGTCGCGAATCGCTCAAGGCGGCGGCGATCGATCAGCTGACGACGATTCGCGAGCTGCGTACGGGCGAGCTCGAACGCGTCTTCGGAGGGGTTCAGACCGGAGTGACGCTCGACTCACGCAACCTCAGCGCACAGAATGCCTCGGTCGCACTGAACACCGCATTCGAGGAGGCCCAGTCGCGGACGCTCACCGACGAGCAGCAGGCCGAACTCGAGGCCTACTACGCCGACGAGTTCAACCCCGCCCTGACCGCGCGTGCCGGCGGCACGTATGCGGCGGGCGCCTTCATTCCCGAGTCCGCAGCAGGGCAGTACCTCCAGTACGCCTACACCTCGAAGGTGTACCGGTTCTCGGGCGGTGAGCTCGACTTCGAAACCGCCTTCGCCGCGGGCAACGCCGGCGACGGCAGCCCGTGGTCGGCAGCGCGCGAGCGCTACCACGACTACTTCCAGCGCATCATCGACGCCTCGGGCTACGAGGACGTGCTCATGCTCGATACCGAGGGCAACGTCGTGTACGCCGCGTACTCCGGCACCGACCTCGGCATGAACGTCATGACCGGTCCGCTCAAAGACTCGCAGCTCGCGGAGGCATACCGCGAGGTGATGGCCACCAACTCGGTCAGTGCGCTCGCCACGACCGATTACGAGCGGTATCTCCCGTCGCTGGGCGTTCCCGCCATCTGGGTGGTCTCGCCCGTCGGCAACTCGGAACGGGTCACGGGTGCGATGGCCGTGCAGATTCCGATCGACCTGATCAACGACGTGCTCACCGGCGACGAACGCTGGAAGGAACAGGGGCTCGGCGACACCGGCGAGGTCTACATCGTCGGCAGCGACGACCTGATGCGCAGCAATTCACGCCTGCTCATCGAATACCCGGAGGCGTTCGAGCGGGCCGCGGTGTCGAACGGCACCCCCTCCGAGCTCGCCGCGCGTGAGGTCGAGGTCGGTGGCACGGTGCTGCTCCAACCCGTCAACACCGAGTCGGTGCGGTTGGCCCAGCAGGGAAAGTCGGGCACGTCGATCTCGAGGGGGTATCTCGGCGGCGAGAACATCACCGCGTACACTCCGGTCGACATCGCCGGTCTCAACTGGGTTGCCGTCGCCAGGATCGATACCGCCGAGGCCTTCGCGCCGGTCGCCGACTTCACACGCAACCTCGTGATCTCCACGCTCGCGATCCTGCTCGCCGTGAGCCTGCTCTCGATGCTGCTCGCGCAGGTGTTCACCCGGCCGATCCGTCGGCTCGCCGACGCGGTGCGCCGGGTCGCGGGCGGCGACCTCTCCGTCCAGGTTCCGGCCGGCTCGCGCGACGAGTTCGGCGACCTCGGCAACGCGTTCAACGACATGAGCTCGAGCCTGCGCGTCAAGCAGGAACTCCTCGACGAGCAGCGCGTCGAGAACGAGCGACTCTTGCACACCCTCATGCCCGAGACGGTCGCGAAGCGCTACCGCGACGGCGAGGAGACCATCGCCGAAGTGCATCAGGACGTCTCGGTGATCTTCGCCGAGCTCGTCGGCTGGGACGACTACGCGACGACGCTCGACGGCGACGAGGAGCTCGCGGCGCTCAACGCCCTGATGCGCGGCTTCGATGAGGCGGCCGACCGAATCGGCGTCGAGAAGGTGCGGACACTCCGCAACGGGTACCTGGCGAGCTCGGGGCTCATCGTTCCCCGCGTCGACAACGTCCGTCGGGCGGTCGACTTCGCCGTCGAGCTGCGCAGCGTGATCTCGCGGTTCAACGCCCAGCACGAGGCATCCATCGAACTGCGCGCCGGCGTCTCGACGGGCACGGTGACGAGCGGGCTCGTCGGGCGGACGAGCCTCGCCTACGACCTGTGGGGCGATGCGGTGAATCTCGCGTATCGCGTGCGGGGCGTGACCGGGAGCCCCGGAATCTACGTCAGCCAGGCGGTCAAAGACCGCCTGCAGGAGGGCGCCCGAATCGTCTCGGCCGGCACGATCGACACCGCGACCGGCAGCGAGACCGTCTGGCGGGTGGACTGACCGTGGAGGAGCTGTTCGGCACGGGGTGGATCGGATGGGCGATCGCGATCGCCGTCGGCGTGCCCGTGATCCTCGTCGTCCTCACCGAACTGCTCGGCTGGCTCACGAGGCGCGGCAGCGCGGCCGCGAAGCCGGTGCGACTCCTGCGCAACTGGGTCATCCCGGTCGCGGCACTGCTCGGCCTACTCGTGTTCGCGAACCGGTCACCGGCCGAGTTCGTCTGGGCGCGGGTCGTCGCGACCGTGCTGGGCTTCCTCGTCATCCTGCTCGTGCTCAGCGCCCTCAACGTCGCCCTGTTCGCGAACGCGAAGCCGGGTAGCTGGCGCGAGCGGATTCCGTCGATCTTCGTCGACCTGGGCAGGCTCGTGCTCATCGTCGTCGGCCTCGCCATCCTCTTCTCGTGGGTCTGGGATGCCGACGTCGGCGGGCTCATCGCGGCGCTCGGCGTCACCTCGATCGTGATCGGCCTCGCGCTCCAGAACGCCGTCGGCGGCATCATCTCGGGCCTGCTGCTCTTGTTCGAGCAGCCGTTCAAGCTCGGCGACTGGCTCGACACGGGGAGCGTGCGCGGCCGGGTGGTCGAGGTGAACTGGCGCGCGGTGCACATCGACACGGGCCAGGGCGTGCAGGTCGTGCCGAACTCGGCGCTCGCGGGCGCGTCGTTCACCAACCTCAGCCTGCCGACCGAACTCCACCGCGCCGGCGCGACCGTGACCTTCTCGACCGACGACCCGCCGAACGAGGTGATCGAACTGCTCGTCGACGTCGCGAACGGCCTGCCTATGCGGATGCCGCAGGTCGCGCCGACCGCGCGCTACCTCGGGGCCGCGAAGTACGAGGTCGAGGTGCCGGTGGCGGGCCCGGCGGCTGCGGACTCCGCCGTCTCACTGCTGCTCGCCTGGCTCTGGTACGCCGCGCGGCGCCGCGGCCTCTCGCTCGACGGCGACGCGACCGATCCGGTCGCCGAACCCGACCGGCTCGCGGCGGCGCTCGAGCAGGTCGCCCCGATGTTCCGGCTCGGCGACGACGACCGGGCGCGCTTCGCGCCGTCGTGCCGCCTCGAGCGGTACGGCACCGGGGAGGTGGTGCAGCAACCCGATCGCGTGCCCGACATGCTGCGCGTCGTGGTCGACGGCGGTCTTCGGCTCTCGGTCGTGACCGATCGCGGCGCGATCGACTCGGGCACGGCGGGCGTCGGCGACTTCGTCGGTCAGACGGTGCTGACCCGCGAACCGTCGTTCGTCCGTGCCGTCGCCGGCGAGGTGACGACGATGCTGGTCATGCCGCTCGAGGTGATCGACGAGATCGTGCACGCGAACCCGGCCGTCGCCCGCGACATCGGGCAGGCGATCGAGAACCGGCGCCGCGCGGCGGCCGACGCGCTCGCCGCGGCAGGGATCGTGAAGGCCGCACTCGGGCGACCGTAGCGCACCGCAGGATGATCGGCGAGGTGCCTCAACCGGCCGGCCAGAGAAGCACTCACCACGATTTCGAGTGGCTTCGCCACTCGATCACCGAGCGGATCCCGCTACCGGGCCACCGCGTCGGCGACGCGCTCGGAGAGCATGCGCTCCATGAGTTCGATCTCGCTCGTCTGGCTGTCGACGATCGACTGCGCGAGCGCGACGACGACTCCGGTCGAGGAGCGGTCGAGCACGGCCTCGGCCATGTCGACGGCACCCTGATGGTGGGCGATCATGAGCTCGAGGAAGCGCACCTCGGCATCGACTCCGGAGAGCGTACGGAGTTCGGCCACCTGCTCGGGCGTTGCGAGCCCGGGCATCGGGGCGCCGGGCTCGTGGTCGGTGCCCTCGGCACCCTCGCCGCCCTCGGCACCCGACCCGTCGCCCCCGTGCGAGGTATGGCCGGTGCCGTCGGCGGCGGGCCGCGTCATCCAGGTCATCGACGGTTCGCGGCCCGCCTGCGGAAGCCCCCAGCTCGCGAGCCAGCCGTACATCTGCCCGGCCTGCTGGGCCTGCGTCGTCGCGATGTCGTAGGCGAGCAGCCGTACCTCCTCGTCGGCGGTGGCGTCGCGCACGATCATCGCGAGCTCGACGCCCTGCTGGTGGTGCACCTGCATGTCTCGCGAGAAGCCCGCCTCGGCGCTCGTGGTGGTCGGCGTCGGCTCGGCGAGGGTCGAGAGGCGGCCGATCGAGAACGCGGCGATCGCCACGATGACGACGGCGAGGGATGCCACGACCGCGACGGCGACGCGACCGCCGCGGCCGCGCCGGGTCGTCGCATCCGGCGCGGTACCGGTCACGACACCTTGCCGGGGGCGTCGTACGCTCCGGTGCACGATGCGCCGGGCTCGGGCACCTTCTGGCTCTGCCAGTACTCCTCGAAGAAGGCGGCGATGCGCGGGTCGTCGGCGGCGTCGACCTGGAGTTGCGTGTTCCAGCCGCTCAGCACGATGGGGGAGGGCAGGCCCTGGAAGGGCGACAGCACGACGTAGCTCGAGGGCAGCTTCGACTTCAGCGTCGCGAGCTCGTCGTCAGAGACGGCGTCGGCGTCGTAGGTGACCCAGATCGCACCGTGCTCGAGCGAGTGCACCGCGTTCTCGTTCGGCACGGGCTCGTCGTAGACGCCGCAGTTCAGCCAGATCTGGTTGTGCTCGCCGCCCGCGGGGGGCGTCTGCGCGTAGTCGACGACGCCTTCGACGTGGCCTGCATCGTTCTCGAAGGTCTCGACGCCCTCGATCGCCGCGCCGTCGCCGCCGGCGCCGTAGCTCACCGGCTGCGGGGTGAGCACGATCGCGGTGACGAGCAGCGCGATGACGGCGACGCCGCCGGTGACGCTCGACCACAGCACGATCTTGCGATTGCGCTTGGCGCGCGCCTCCTTCTTGCGGAACTCCTCGAGCTTGCGCTGGCGCTCGGCGGCGCGCTGCTCCTTGACGCTCTGCTGCTTCGCCTGTTGCTTCGCCTTCGGGGGGATGGGCGGGGTCGCGCTCACGCGGGGCCTCTCTCGATTCGAGGACGTCGGCGGCGCGGGAGACACCGTCGACGTCGGGGACTGGGAACCATACGAACGCATGCGGCTGGGAGAATGCCGCACCGCAGGCCGACCTGCGGCACGCGGCATCCCCCTCGCACCATCGATATCGTGACAGGCTGCGCGCCGCCGGGCTAGAGTTGAGCACGTGATCCTCTCGCTGTGTTGTCGCTGACGCCGACGTCTCCGACCCCACGCACGCACTCTCGCCCGATCGTTCGCCGCCCGCCATTCCGCCGGCTGAGCAGCCGCGGCCGATACGCAAGGACACCATGAAGTACGCAGAATCGATCGTCGATCTCGTCGGCGACACCCCCCTCGTCAAGCTCCAACACGTCACGAAGGGCGTCACGGATGCCACGGTGCTGGTCAAGCTCGAATACCTGAACCCGGGCGGCTCCTCGAAGGACCGCATCGCGGGCCGCATCATCGACGCAGCCGAGCGCGACGGGCACCTGTTGCCGGGCGGCACGATCGTCGAGCCGACGAGCGGCAACACCGGGGTCGGTCTCGCGCTCGTCGCGCAGCAGCGCGGCTACCGCTGCGTGTTCGTGTGCCCCGACAAGGTCGGCGAAGACAAGCGCAATGTGCTCACCGCGTACGGCGCCGAGGTCGTGGTGACCCCGACGGCGGTCGCGCCCGACAGCCCCGACTCGTACTACGGGGTCTCCGACCGGCTCGCCCGCGAGATCCCCGGGGCGTTCAAGCCCGATCAGTACTCGAACCCGAACGGGCCGCGCTCGCACTACGAGACCACGGGTCCCGAGATCTGGCGCGACACCGAGGGCCGCGTGACGCATTTCGTGGCCGGCGTCGGCACGGGCGGCACGATCACCGGTACCGGGCGGTACCTGCGCGAGGTGTCCGAAGATCGGGTGCGCATCATCGGCGCCGACCCCGAGGGCTCGGTGTACTCGGGCGGCACGGGTCGTCCCTACTTCGTGGAGGGGGTGGGCGAGGACTTCTGGCCGACGGCGTACGACCCGAGCGTGCCGCACGAGATCATCGCGGTGAGCGACGCCGACTCGTTCGCGATGACCCGGCGGCTCGCCCGCGAGGAGGGCATCCTCGTGGGCGGTTCGAGCGGCATGGCCGTCGTGGCGGCGCTCGAGGCCGCAGCGGCGCCCGGAGTCACCGCCGACGACGTGCTCGTCGTGCTGCTGCCCGACGGCGGACGCGGGTACCTCGGCAAGATCTTCAACGACAAGTGGATGCGCGCCTACGGCTTCGGCAACGCGCCGGCCGGGCACACGATCGCCGAGCTGCTCCAGGCGAAGGCCGACCGCACCGCCCCGCTCGTCTACGTGCACCCGAGCGACACCGTGAAAGAGGCCATCGATCGCATGACCGAGACCGGCGTCTCGCAGCTCCTCGTGCTGTCGGCCGAGCCGCCCGTCGTGCTCGGCGAGGTGCTCGGCGCACTGCATGAAGAGGTGCTGCTCGACCAGGTGTTCTCGGGGGTGGTGAAGCTCACCGACGAGGTGAGCGCCGTCGTCGGCGAGTCGCTTCCCCTCATCGGGGTTCAGGAGCCCGTGGCATCCGCGCGTCAGGCCTTCGCCGCGGCGCCCGCGATGCTCGTCACGGACGGCGGCAAGGCGCTCGGCGTGATCACCCGCACCGACCTCCTCGACTACCTCTCGCACTGACCGAGCCAGCATGTTTCTCAGGAGCAAACCGGTGTTTCTCAGGAGCCGAGGTCGCGAGATCGGCCCTATTTCCCTGAAATCAACCTCCCAGACTTCATTCACTCAAGCGAAAGCGAGCCGCAGCCATGTCCGTTCCTGAGAAGCATGCGGGGTTCGACACTCGCGCGATCCACGCCGGCCAGGCGTTCGACCCGACGACCGGCGCGGTGATCCCGCCCATCTACCAGACCTCGACCTACGTGCAGGACGGCATCGGCGGGCTCCGCGGCGGCTACGAGTACTCGCGCGGCGGCAACCCGACGCGCACCGCGCTCGAGACCCAGCTCGCGGCCCTCGAGGGCGGCGCGCACGGCCTCTCGTTCGCCTCGGGCCTCGCAGCGGAGGACGCGCTGCTGCGCACGGTCGTCAAACCGGGCGACCACGTGCTCATCGGCAACGACGTGTACGGCGGCACACACCGACTCATCCGTCGCATCTTCGGCGACTGGGGCGTGCGCCACTCGACCGTCGACACGAGCGACGTCGACGCCGTGCGCGCCGCGATCGAGCCCGGCACCACGAAGGTGCTCTGGGTCGAGACCCCCTCGAACCCCCTCATGAAGGTGTCGGATGTCACGGCGCTCGCCGAGCTCGGACGCGAGGCGGGACTCATCGTGGTCGTCGACAACACCTTCGCTTCGCCCGCGTTGCAGCAGCCGCTCGCGCTCGGCGCCGACGTCGTCGTGCACTCGACGACGAAGTACCTGGGCGGGCACTCCGACGTGGTCGGCGGCGCGCTCGTGTTCGGTGCGGGCGAGCGGCTCGACGAGGTGCACGAGCGGGTGAAGTTCACCCAGTTCGCGGCGGGCGCGGTGTCGGGTCCGTTCGACGCATTCCTCACCTCGCGCGGCATCAAGACCCTCGGGGTGCGCATGCAGCGGCACAGCCAGAACGCGCTCGCGATCGCGCGACGCCTCGAGGAGCACGCCGGCGTCGAGCGGGTCTACTACCCGGGGCTCGAGTCGCACCCGGGGCATGAGCTCGCGGGCCGGCAGATGTCGGGCTTCGGCGGCATGCTCTCGATCGCGCTCGCGGGCGGCGGTGCGGCGGCGCGCCGTTTCGCGGAGTCGACCGAGCTGTTCCAGCTCGCCGAGTCGCTCGGCGGGGTCGAGTCGCTCGTCAACCACCCCTCGGAGATGACGCACGCCTCGGTCAAGGGCACCGAGGCCGAGGTGCCCGAGTCGGTGGTGCGCCTCTCGGTGGGCATCGAGGACGTCGACGACCTGCTCGCCGACATCGACCAGGCCCTCGCCCGCCTGTAGCGGCATCCCTCGCCGCCCGTGCGTCGCTGCGCGGCGGCATCCGCTCGCTTCGATCGGGAGGAGATCGGCGGATCGGGAGGAGCCGAGCCCGGAAACGCTCCTCCCAACGCGTCGTTCTCCTCCCATTCACCACCGACGCCGGCGGGTGAGGGCGACCCGGAGGGTGGGACAATGGGAGTGGCGTACGGCACGTCACCGGCGCCTCGGAGATGGTTCCCATGGTCTGGCTCTGGGTCACCCTGATCGTCGTCGGCATCCTCGCGATCATCCTGTTCTTCATGTCGGTCAAGATCGTGAAGCAGTACGAGCGGGGCGTGGTGCTGCGGTTCGGCAGGTTGCACAACGTGCGCGATCCGGGCATCCGCTTCATCATCCCGATCGTCGACGTGATGATCAAGGTGTCGATGCGCATCGTCACCCTGCCGATCGCGTCGCAGGGCATCATCACGCGCGACAACGTGACGGTCGGCGTGTCGGCCGTCGCCTACTACCGGGTCGTCGACCCCGTGAAGTCGGTCATCGCGATCGAGGATGTGAAGTCGGCCATCGACCAGATCGCGCAGACCACGCTGCGCCGGGTCGTCGGCCAGCACCATCTCGATGAGACCCTCGCCGAGACGGCGAAGCTCAACGCGAACATCCGCGAGATCCTGGATGTCACGACCGCCGAGTGGGGCGTCGAGGTCACGCTCGTCGAGCTGAAGGACATCCTGCTGCCCGACTCGATGAAACGGGCGATGGCCAAGCAGGCCGAGGCCGAACGCGAGAAGCGGGCGAAGATCATCGCCGCCGAGGGCGAGGCGCTCGCCGCCGCACAGCTCGGCGTCGCGAGCGACACGATGATGGCGCACCCGCTCGCCCTGCAGTTGCGCACCCTGCAGACGCTCGTCGAGGTCGGTGTCGACAAGAACACGCTCGTGCTCTTCCCGGCGCCGCTCATGGGCTCGATCGGCGATCTCACCGCCTTCATCGAGCGCGAGGCCGCGCTCGCCCGGGGGCACTGATCGGTGTTGGCAGAATATCGATGACCTATGTCATGACTGCCAGCGGTGAGTATCGGCGGGATGCTCCAGAATGAGCGGGTGACCTCGAAACCCACCACCGCCCGGCCGTCGGAGTCGGGTCAGCCGCACCGCGGCAGCCTCGGCCTCGGACAGGGCACGGCGCTCTACATCGCGAGCGTGCTCGGCACCGGCATCCTCGTGCTGCCGGGGCTCGCCGCCGAGGCCGCAGGTCCCGCCTCGATCGTCGCCGTGGCGGCCGTGCTCGTGCTCTCGATTCCGCTCGCCGGCACCTTCGCCGCGCTCGCCGCGCGCTACCCCGACGCCGGCGGCGTCGCGAGCTTCGTGCGGAGGGCGCTCGGCGACACCGCGGCCCGCATGGCGGGCTACTGGTTCTACTTCGGCGTGTGCATCGGCGCTCCGGTGCTCGCGGTGCTCGGCGGCGAGTACGTCGTCGCCGTGCTCGGCATCGACCGCTCGGCCGTGCCGCTCATCGGGTTCGCGGTGTTCGTGCCGCCCTACATCGCGAACTGGTTCGGGGTGCGGGTCGCCGGGTGGGTGCAGTTCGTGCTCTCGGGCCTGCTCGTCACCGTCGTCGTCGGCGTCGTGGCCGTGACCTTCCCCGCGGCCGACGCGTCGAACTTCCAGCCCTTCCTGCCGAACGGCTGGGCGGGCGTCGGCGTCGCCATCAGCCTCTTCGTCTGGGCCTTCGCCGGGTGGGAGGTCGGCACCCACATCGCGGGCGAGTTCACGAACCCGCGCCGTACGATTCCGATCGCGACGGCGATCGCGGTGGCCGTGGTCGGCGTCGGCTACCTCGCGCTCCAGTTCGTCACCGTCGCCGTGCTCGGCGACCGGGCCGGCGACGGGCAGGTGCCGCTGCTCGCCCTCGTCGAGACCACCGCGCCCGGCATCGGCCCGGTGCTCGTCGCCATCATCGCGGGTATCGTCACGGTCGGCGTGATGAACGCGTACCTGCCGGCGTTCGGCAAGCTCGGCGCAGCGCTCGGCCGCGACGGCGACCTGCCGCGCTTCCTCGCGAAGGGCGCCGCCGACGGCGAGGTGCCGCGCCGCGCACTCGCGGTGACGGGCGTGATCATCCTCATCTACTACGGACTGATGCTCGCGAACGACCTCGACCTGTCGGGCTTCATCCTGATCCATACGAGCAACATGGTCGCGATCTACGCCGCCGGCATGCTCGCCGCGACCCTGCTGCTGCGCCGCTGGTCGTTCGGCTGGTGGCTCGCGGTCGTCGCGACCGTCATGACCGCCGGGCTGCTGGTGCTCGCCTGGGCGAACCTCCTGGTGCCCGCGGCGCTCGCGCTCGCCGCGGTCGCGGTGACGGTCGTGCGCAGGTGGCGAGCGCGACGGACCGCCACCGGCACCGAAGAAGTCACAGCCCCGGACGCCACGACCACCACGCCCGACCGCATCACCGAGGAGCAGCACGCATGACCGAATACCGCGCCCGTTTCGACGCCGAGATCGACTTCGTCAACGGGGGAGGGCTGCGCGCGGAGGGGTTCCGCCTCGACCTGCCGTCGCCCGAGCTCGGTGAGGCCGCGATCGGCGAGCTGCTCGTGCGGCATCTCGGGCTCGCGCTCGTCGGGCGGGTCGGGCTCGCGAACCTCGAGATCATCGCCGAGCCGCATCGCGGCTCGCGGGGGGTCGCGGAGGCCGCCGAGTCCGCGAGCGGGGCGGCGCGCGAGGCATCCGCGGCGCTTCGCACCGAACGCCCCGCGCTCGTCGACCTCAGCCACCCGATCTCGGCGGGCCTCGTCACCTACCCGGGCCTGCCCGCGCCGACGATCACACCGCATCTGACCCGCGAGGCCTCGCGCGAGCGCTACGCGCCGGGCACCGAGTTCGCGATGGACGTCATCACGATGATCGGCAACACCGGCACGTACCTCGACAGCCCGTTCCACCGCTACGCCGGCGGCGGCGATCTCGCGAGCCTGTCGCTCGAGACGCTCGTCGGTCTCCCGGCCGAGGTGTTCAGGCTGACGGATGCCACGGGGCGGGGCATCCCCGCCGAGGTCTTCTTCGATCGCGAACTGGCCGGCACCGCCGTGCTGCTCCACACCGGGTGGAGCCGGCACTTCGGGCGGCCCGAGTACGCGACGGGGTCGCCGTTCCTCACCGAGGCGGGGGCGCGACACCTCGTCGCGGTCGGGGTCGTCGCCGTCGGCATCGACTCGCTCAACATCGACGACACCGAGTCGGGCGGCGAGCGGCCTGCGCACTCCATCCTGCTCGAGGCGGGGGTGCATGTGATCGAACACCTGACCGCGCTCGAACGGGTTCCGGTGCACGGCGCACGGTTCACGGCGGTGCCTCCGCGCGTCGAGGGCTTCGGCACCTTCCCGGTGCGCGCATTCGCCGAGCTTCCCTCGGGGCGCCCGGTGGCGTGAGGGCCGTGCGTGCGTGAGTATTGAGGGATGAGCGTTCCCGCCTATTCCCTTCGCGACGGCAACACGATTCCCGCGATCGGGCTCGGCACCTACGGGTTGAACGATCAGCTCGGCATCGAGGCGATCACCTCGGGCATCGCCGACGGCTACCGCCTCATCGACACCGCCTACAACTACGGCAATGAGGAGGCGGTGGGCGAAGCCATCGAGCGCACCGACGTCGACCGCAGCGACCTCGTCATCACGACGAAGCTGCCCGGACGCCACCACGGCTTCGACGAGACGCTCGCGAGCTTCGAGGAGTCGCGGGGGCGCCTCGGCCTCGAGTGGGTCGACCTCTACCTCATCCACTGGCCGCTGCCGCGCATCGACAAGTACGTCGAGAGCTGGCGTGCGATGATCTCGCTGCGTGAGAAGGGGCTCGTGCGGGCGCTCGGCGTCTCGAACTTCACGCCGGCGATGCTCGAGCGGCTCATCGACGAGACGGGCGTCGCGCCGGTCGTCAATCAGGTCGAACTCCACCCCTACTTCCCACAGGACGAGCTGCGTGCGTTCCATGACGAGCACGACATCCGCACCGAGAGTTGGAGCCCGCTCGCGCGACGCACCGAACTGCTGCGCGAGCCGGTCGTCGCCGAACTCGCGGCGAAGCACGGGGTGAGCCCGGCGCAGCTGGTGCTGCGCTGGCACGTCGAACTCGGGGCCGTGCCGATCCCGAAGTCGTCCGACCCCGAGCGTCGTCGCGAGAACCTCGACGTATTCGGGTTCTCGCTCAGCGCCGAGGAGGTCGCGGCGATCTCGGCACTCTCGCGGGGGCGCATCTGGGGGGCCGACCCCGACACCCATGAGGAGTTCTGAGCGGCGCGAGCCCGCGGCATCCGGCTGGACTTCACGGGCACTCGAAGTCGTAGGCTCGATCGTGTGAGTGAACCGACCGCCGAGCCCGTCGAGGCCGCACCGCCCGCCGAGTCAGTGCATCCGAACGAAGTCGAGGAGGCAGGCGACGCCGCGGCTTCAGGCCGCGCCGCCGATTCGAAGGGCCCGCTCTCGAAGCCGTACCGATGGCTGTCGATCGGCATGTTCTCGCTCATCTTCCTCGCGGCGTTCGAGGCGATGGCGGTCACGACCGTCATGCCGATCGTCGCGAGCGACCTCGACGGGGTCGCGCTCTTCGCGCTCGCGTTCGCCGTGCCGCTCGCCGCGGGCATCGTCGGCATGGTGATCGCCGGCAACTGGACCGACCGTTCGGGGCCGCTGCCCTCGCTGATCACGGCCGCGGTGCTCTTCGTGGTCGGCCTCCTCATCGCCGGCACGGCCACCGACATGACGGCGCTCATCGTCGGCCGCTTCGTGCACGGACTCTCGGGTGCCGCGGTGATCGTGCCGCTCTACGTCATCGTCGCCCGCGTCTACCCCGAGGCGCTGCGCGCTCGCGTGTTCGCGGGGTTCGCTGCGGCATGGGTGATCCCGTCGATCATCGGGCCGGCCGTCGCGGGCGTCATCGCCGAGGTCTTCAGCTGGCACTGGGTGTTCCTCGGCGTCATCGCCCTCGTCGCCCCCGCGGCGGCGATGGTCGTGCCGCCGATCCTGCGGGTCCGCGAGAAGATCCAGGGCGACTCCGCGGTCGCGTGGAGCGTCGGCCGCATGGGGTGGGCGGTGCTCACCGCCGCCGCCGCACTCGGGCTGTCGCTCTCGAAGGAGTTCGTCGACCCGTGGCGCTGGGTGGTCGCCGCCGCGGCGATCGCCCTCATCGTCATCTCGGCACGCCCGCTGCTGCCGCGCGGCACGCTGCGCGCCGCACGCGGACTGCCGGCCACCGTGCTGCTGCGGCTCATCGTCGCGGGAGCGTTCTTCGGCAGCGAGATCTACCTGCCGTATCTCTTCATGGAGCGCTACGGGTTCCCGGCGAGCCTCGCGGGCGCCGTGCTCACCGGCGCCGGGGTGAGCTGGGCGGTCGCGTCGTGGCTGCAGGGGCGCCTCGGCGATCGCGTCTCGAACGCACGAGCCGTGATGATCGGCTCGGTGCTGCTCACGATCTCGCTCGTCGGCGTGTTCGCGGTGGCGGCGTTCGCGCTGCACCCGGCGATCGCCTTCGTGGCGTGGACCGTGGCGGGCGGCGCGATGGGGTTCATGTACCCTCGCCATTCGGTCGCGGTGCTCGGTCTCTCGCCGGTCTCGGCGCAGGGCTTCAACAGCGCCGCCCTCTCGATCGGCGAATCGCTCGGCGCATCGACGGCGCTCGCCGTCACCGCGCTCGTCTCGAGCGCCGTCGTCGCCTCGGCGTTCACGGCCGACTTCGCCGTGACGGTCGTCATCGCGCTCGTGGCGGTGGTGCTCGCCCCGCGGGTGCGGCCGCTGCCCGCGGCATCCGCGGACTGAGCGGCCGGCCGGCCGCCCGCCCGGCCGCCGCCCGCCCGGCCGGGCAGCCCGTCCGCCCCTCTCTGAAGCAGGTTCCTGCGACCGAACCCCGTTCGAACGGGGTTCGGTCGCAGAAATCGCCTTCTGAGCGGCGGCTCAGCAGGACCCGCGGGTCGAATCGAATCGACTCCGCGATGTGACTGTCACATGGCGACGTTGTGCGATCGCGCCGGGCGTGCATAATGGAATCACCTTCGATGTGAACGTGCACATCGACGTCGATCGGTCTGGCAGTGAATCCTGATTCTCCCAAGGGGCGGGCGCCCAGCATCCGTGATGTCGCGCGCCTCGCGGAGGTCTCTCACCAGACCGTCTCCCGGGTGCTGAACGACCATCCGAGCATCAGACCCGAGACCCGTGACCGTGTGATCGCCGCGATGGAGACGCTGCAGTACCGGCCCAACCGCGCCGCACGCGCGCTCGTCACGAGTCGCTCGCACACGATCGGTGTGCTCGCCGCGACGAGCACCGAGTACGGCCCCGCGACCAGCATCGCCGCGATCGAGGACGCGGCGCGCGAGCACGGCTACTACGTGAACACCGCGAACATCGCCGACTCCTCGCCCGAGGGCATCGCCGATGCGCTCGAGCACCTCATGCTGCAGGCGATCGAGGGTCTCGTGGTCATCGCCCCGCAGGTGCGCGTGTTCGAGGTGCTCGCCTCCTCGCCGGTCGGGGTGCCGTTCGTGAGCCTGCAGTCGACCGGTCGCAGCGACCACCTCGCGCTCTCGGTCGACCAGGTCACCGGCGCGCGACGCGCGACGCAGCACCTGATCAACCTCGGCCACCGCGAGATCGTGCACCTCGCCGGCCCGCAGGACTGGATCGAGGCCGAGGCGCGCATGCGCGGCTTCCTCGACGCGATCGGCGACGCCGAGCTCGACCTGCACCCGCCGATCCTCGGCGACTGGAGCGCCGACTTCGGCTACTTCGCCGGCCGCGAGCTGCTGCGCCACCGCGACTTCACGGCGGTGTTCGCGGCCAACGACCAGATGGCGATCGGGCTCATGCACGCCTTCCGCGACGGCGGGCTCGACGTCCCGGGCGACATCAGCGTCGTCGGCTTCGACGACATCCCCGTCGCGCAGCATGTCTGGCCGCCGCTCACCACCGTGTACCAGGACCACCGCGAGAGCGGAAGGCGTGCGGTCGCGCTGCTCCTGAACCAGCTCCAGGGCGAGCGGCTGCTCGAGGTCGAGCAGATCGTGCCCCGCCTCGTCGTGCGCGGTTCGACGGCCGAAGCGCCGGTGAGCAAGCCCGTCACCCGTGCCTGACGTCGCGCCGTATTGCGACCCGCGCTTGACAGCGGCGCACGGCGGATGCACCATTGGTCTCGATGTGAACGGTCACACGCGTCACATCGAGTCCCGAACCACTGACACCGAGGTCGCGAATGTACCCGTCGATGATGACCGCAGCACCGAGAGGCCGCCGATGAGCGCGCCGCCGATCCTCGAGATGCGATCCATCACCAAGGAGTTCCCGGGCGTGAAAGCCCTCTCCGAGGTCTCGCTCACGGTGATGCCGGCCGAGGTCCACGCGATCTGCGGCGAGAACGGCGCCGGCAAGTCGACGCTCATGAAGGTGCTCTCGGGCGTCTACCCGCACGGCACCTACACGGGCGAGATCATCTTCCGCGGCGAAGAGGTGCAGTTCCGCGACATCCGGGCCAGTGAGCAGGCGGGCATCGCGATCATCCACCAGGAGCTCGCGCTCATCCCCGAGCTCTCGATCACCGAGAACATCTTCCTCGGCAACGAGATCGCCCGCGGCGGCCGCATCGACTGGGCCGCGGCGAAGCTCCGTGCCATCGACCTGCTCGCCAGGGTCGGTCTCGCCGAGGACCCCGACACGCAGATCAAGCACCTCGGCGTCGGCAAGCAGCAGCTCGTCGAGATCGCGAAGGCGCTCGCGAAGGACGTGAAGCTGCTCATCCTCGACGAGCCGACCGCCGCGCTCAACGAAGACGACTCGGAGCACCTGCTCGACCTGATCCGCGGCCTCAAGGGCAAGGGGATCACCTCGATCATCATCTCCCACAAGCTCAACGAGATCGAGGAGATCGCCGACGAGATCACGATCATCCGTGACGGCCACACGATCGAGACGCTCGACGTGAAAGCCGGCGGGGTCGACGAGGACCGCATCATCCGCGGCATGGTCGGCCGCTCGCTCGAGAGCCGCTTCCCCGATCGCACCCCGCACATCGGCGAGGTGTTCTTCGAGGTGAGGGACTGGACGATCCAGCACCCGCAGGTGCCGGAGCGACTCGTCGCCAAGGGATCGAGCTTCGCCGTGCGTCGCGGCGAGATCGTCGGGCTCGCGGGGCTCATGGGGGCCGGGCGCACCGAACTCGCGATGAGCGTCTTCGGCCGCTCGTACGGCAACTACGTCTCGGGCACGATCGTGAAGGACGGCAGGGAGATCGTCTTGAAGGACGTCGAGTCCGCGATCAACCACGGCCTCGCCTACGTCAGCGAGGACCGCAAGCAGCTCGGTCTCAACCTCCTGGACACCATCAAGCGCTCGATCGTCGCGGCCAAGCTCTCGAAGATCGCGAAGCGCGGGGTCATCGACGACTCGCGGGAGTTCGGCATCGCCGAGGACTACCGCAAGCAGTTGCGCATCAAGACGCCGAGCGTCGAGGCGGGCGTGTCGAAGCTGTCGGGCGGCAACCAGCAGAAGGTCGTGCTGGCGAAGTGGATGTTCACCGACCCCGACCTGCTCATCCTCGACGAGCCGACTCGCGGCATCGACGTCGGCGCGAAGTACGAGATCTACACGATCATCCAGTCGCTCGCGGCGCAGGGCAAGGGCGTCATCCTCATCTCGAGCGAGCTGCCCGAACTGCTCGGCATCGCCGACCGCATCTACACGGTCTTCGAGGGCCAGATCACCGACGACATCCCCGCATCAGAGGCGAACCCCGAGGCGCTCATGCGCAGCATGACCTCGGCGAAGAAGAAGGCGAACGCATGAGCACGGCGAGCACCCCCGCGAGCACCCCACCGAAGAAGGGCGGCCTCGCCGACATCCGCAAGGTCTTCGGCGGTGGGCAGTCGAGCCTCCGCCAGTTCGGCATCCTCGGCAGCCTGATCGTCATCATCGTGATCTTCCAGATCTGGACGGACGGGCTCACGCTCTCGCCGACGAACCTGATCAACGTCGTCAACCAGTACTCGTACATCCTGATCCTCGCGATCGGCATGGTGATGGTCATCATCATGGGCCACATCGACCTCTCGGTCGGGTCGGTGGCGGCGTTCACCGGCATCATCGTGGCGAAGTCGATGGCCGAGTGGAACCTGCCCTGGCCGCTCGCGATCGTGCTCGGCCTCGCGGTCGGCGCGGCGATCGGCGCCTGGCAGGGCTTCTGGGTGGCGTTCGTCGGGGTGCCGGCGTTCATCGTGACGCTCGCGGGCATGCTCATCTTCCGCGGCGGCAACCAGCTCATCGGCCAGTCGACCACGACCCCCGTCCCGCAGGAGTTCGGCGTCATCGGCGCCGGCTACCTGCCCGAACTCGCGCTGCCGCTGGCGTTCAACGTGCTCACGATGCTGCTCGGCGTGCTCGGCGCGGGCTGGATCGTCTGGAACGAGTTCCGCCTGCGCCGCGCCCAGAAGAAGCTCGGCTCCGAGATGGCGCCGGTCTGGGTGAGCGTCGTCAAAGTGGTCGTCCTCGCCGGCGTGCTCCTCTGGGCCGCATGGCTGTTCGCGACCGGCCGCCCCGGCACGAGCTTCCCCATCTCGGGCATCATCCTCGTCGTGCTCGTGATCGTCTACTCGTTCGTCACGAACAACACGATCTTCGGCCGCCACATCTATGCGGTCGGCGGCAACCGTCTCGCGGCGACGCTGTCGGGCGTGAAGGACCGCCGGGTCGACTTCTTCGTGATGATGAACATGTCGGTGCTGGCCGCACTCGCGGGCATGATCTTCGTCGCCCGCTCCACCGCCTCCGGTCCGCAGGACGGCAACGGCTGGGAGCTCGACGCGATCGCGGCCGTGTTCATCGGCGGCGCCGCGGTCTCGGGCGGCATCGGCACCGTGATCGGTTCGATCGTCGGTGGTCTCGTGATGGCGTTCCTGAACAACGGCCTCCAGCTCATCGGCGCCGGAGCCGACGTGGTGCAGATCATCAAGGGCCTCGTGCTCCTCCTCGCCGTCGCGGTCGACGTGTGGTCGAAGCGCCAGGGCGGGCCGTCGATCTTCGGCATCTGGTCGAACCGACGCAAGGCGAAGCTCGAGTCCGAGGCCCCCGTCGAGGCCCCCGCCGTCGCTCCGACCGTCGCGTCCAACGAGTCCTCCCAGCCGAGCGACCTGCCGCGCTGAGTGCGAACGGATGCCACGGCGGCGACGCCGTGGCATCCACCCCGACCCTTCCCCTCCAAGAGAAGTCAGCAATCCCAACGAGAAAGTGAATGATCAATGAAGAAGCTCACTCTGACGGCCGCAGCAGTCGCAGCGGTCGCGGCGCTCGCGCTCGCGGGCTGCTCGGCCGACCGCGGCGGCCAGGCCGGTGACGAGTCCGGCTCGGCCGGGTTCGCGGCCGACGCCACGATCGGCATCGCCCTTCCCGACAAGACCAGTGAGAACTGGGTGCTCGCGGGCGGGCTCTTCGAGGACGGCCTGCGCGAGGCCGGCTTCACGGGCGACGTGCAGTACGCGCCGGCCTCGAACACCGTCGCCGAGCAGCAGAACCAGATCTCGGCCATGGTCACCAACGGTGCGAAGGTCATCGTCATCGGTGCGAAGGACGGCAAGCAGCTCGGCACGCAGCTCCAGCAGGCCGCCGACGCCGGCGTCAAGATCATCGCGTACGACCGCCTGATCGAGAACACCGAGAACGTCGACTACTACGTCGCGTTCGACAACTTCGAGGTCGGCAAGCTCCAGGGCCAGGCGCTGCTCGACGGCCTCGCCGAGCGCTCGGGCCACGAGGCTCCGTGGAACATCGAGCTGTTCTCGGGCTCGCCCGACGACGCGAACTCGGCCGTGTTCTTCAACGGCGCCATGGAGGTGCTGCAGCCGAAGATCGACGACGGCACCCTCGTGGTCGTCTCGGGCCAGACCGACATCGCGCAGACCGCGACGCAGGGCTGGGAGGCCGAGAACGCGCAGAGCCGCATGGACTCGCTGCTCGCCGCGAACTATGCCGACAAGGACGTCGACGGCGTGCTCTCGCCGAACGACAACCTCGCCCGCGCGATCATCACCTCGGCCAAGCAGGCCGGCAAGGACATCGCGAAGGTGACCGTCACCGGTCAGGACTCCGAGGTCGAGTCGGTGAAGTCGATCATGGCCGGTGAGCAGTACTCGACCATCAACAAGGACACGAGCCTCCTCGTGGAGCAGACGATCAAGATGATCCAGCAGCTCCAGCAGGGTGAAGAGGCCGAGGTGAACGACACCGAGCAGTACGACAACGGCGTGAAGGTCGTTCCGGCGTTCCTGCTCGCCCCGGTGATCGTGACGAAGGCGAACGCGGCAGAGGCGTACGCCAACAACCCGAACCTCCTCGACATCGTGAACGCGGCGGGTTAGTCGCGCTCTTCGCATCGCACGGCACGACGGCCTCCGTTCTTCAGAACGGGGGCCGTCGTCGTCTCGGCGGCAGGCGGGTTCAGTCGCCCGACGTCTGCTGCTGCTGCTGCTGCGACCAGTCGGGCAGTTGTTGCAGCGTCCACCGGTTGCCGTCGGGATCGGCGAAGGTGACGAACCGGCCCCAGGCTTGTTCGTCGACACCCTCCGCATCGACGCCCGCCGCGCGCAGCTGTGCGAGCGCCGCGTCGGCATCGGCGATGACGGCCTGGATCACGTCGAGCCCACCCGGCTCGATCGTGCCCCCGAGGCCCTCGCCGAAGGCGATCGAGCATGCCGAGCCCGGCGGGGTGATCTGCACGAAGCGCATCGTGTCGCTCACGCGGGTGTCGTGGTCGGCGTTGAAGCCGCACTGCTCGACGTAGAAGGCTTTTGCGCGGTCGACGTCGGTCACGGGCACGTGGATGAGTTCGATCTTGACGTCCATCTCGAGTGACATGGTGCGCTGCTCCGTCTCGTCGGTGAATCCGGGTCGGGGTCATTCCACCACCGACCGCCGACATCCGCGACCCCGGTCACGATTCCGGTGCCCGCTATCGGGCCGCGTAGTCCGCGAGGGCGCCGTCGAGCATCCAAAGGCCATCCTCGACCCGCTCCGCGGCGTCGGTGAACCCGGCATCGGAGATGAGCAGGTATCGATTCGGGTCGGGCGAGTCGTTCCACGTCGGATCGACCGCGCGCCAGGCGCCGTCGATTCTGACCTTGTTCCAGGCGTGCGGGCCTCCCGACAGCACATCGCCCCGCACGACGACCGTCTCGAGACCGGCGGCCTCGGCGAGCAGCTTGAACGCGCCCGCGTAGCTCGCACAGACGCCGGCGCCTCGGAGCAGCACACCCTCGGGCGACCAGGCGTACTCTCGGCCGTCGGGTACCTGCTTGTCGGGGGAGGCCATCAGCAGGTCGAACGAGTCGTGGTCGTACTCGGCGTTGCCGATGAGCCAGTCGTTGAGCGCGATCGCCTTGTCGGCGTCGCTCGTGCTCGGGTCCACCACCGAGGACACGACCTCGTCGACCTTGGTCGCGATCGCCGCCTGCGTCGCGGTGTTCTCGCTCCGGGCGCCGTGGTAGGTCACGCTGATCCGCGTGCCGTCAGGTGACAGGACGAGGTTCTCGATGCGCGGCGCGTAGGGGTTCTGCTCGATGGCCTCGTGGATCGCGTCGTACGGGTCGGGCGCGCCGAGCGCCGAGGTGTACTCGCTGAGGTCGATCATCCGGGTCTGGCCGACGAAGTGCTGGCCGAGGTAGCGCACCATCGGCGAACTGCCGAAGATCGGGTACTCCGTCGGCGGAGCGGTCGTCATCGCCTCCTCGGCGGTGTCGAGCGCCTCTCGCGCGATGATGAGCGACTGATCACCCGTCGGAGGTGCAGCGGCGCGGGCGGCCGCATTGAACTCGGCGATCAGCGGGGCGGGGTCGGGTACCGCTTCCTTGTCGACCCAGAGGAAGTCGCCGAGGCGCGTGCCCTGACCGGTGAGGGCGAGCCGCCAACAGCCGCCCAGTTCTCCGAGGTAACCCTCGTCGATCTCGGCGACGGCCGCTCGGGTGCGCCCATCGAGCGAGGTGTAGAAGAACGAGGGCGAGATCTCGTCGAGCCCGGTGGCGCACTTGTCGGAGTCGTAGCGCTGGGTCACCTGTGCCGTGCTGTGCGCGATCTCGTAGGGAAGCGCGCCGGCGATCTCGACCAGGTCATGGTCGAGCATCGGAGAGAACTTCTCGCCATCGCGTGCGATCACGCCGATGGTGTAGGCATCCGAAGTGTCGGTGAACGAAGCACCGCTGACCTCGCCATCCTCGCTGTCGCCCCTGAACTGGCGCAGCGCCTCATTCTGACTGAGCACCCACGGGCGATCATCGCCGGCCGTGAGGGCGAGGTCATCACTCGACCACTCCGTCTGGCTGGTGGTGGCCAGTACCTGGCTGACGTCGCCGCCGAGGAAGTCGGCGGACCGTCTGGTCGCGACGACGAGATACTCGTCGGCACCGTCGATCTCACTCCAGTTCAGGGCGATCTCGCCGCCCGGGAGCGTTGCGTCGATCGTGACACTCGGCGCGGCGAGCTGCTGCTTGACGGTGAACTTCGTCACGATCGGTTTCGCGAGCGGCTCACCGCGCGCATCGAGGCGTTGCACGAGATAGTAGCTCGGGGAGAGTCCCCATCGGGAGAGCTCCTCCGTCTTCACCCGCACCTCGTCGCCGCCTGCGCCGGTCTCGACGTCGATGATCCGGTGCGCGGTCGAAAGCTCGGCCGAGTAGATGCTGATCGGCTCACCGGGTTTGTGCTGGAAGGCATAGTAGGAGGCGCGTCGGGTGAGCGCGGCGTCGGTGTACACGGCGACGGCGAACGACGAGTCGAACACGCCGTTGTCGAGCACCTCGGTGTGTTCGCCGGCGACCGCCTCGAGATCGTATTCGGCCGGGATCTCGAACTCGTGATCGCGATCGAGTTCGAGGAGCGGCTGGGCGTAGGCGTAGCGAGGATCGGCGCCCTCGGGCGTTGCGGTCGCCGCGCCCATCATCGCGGGTATGCCGAACGCGAGAGCAGTGCCGCCGCCGAGCAGCAGTGCGGCCCCTGCCGCGACCCACGCGATGATCGGGCCGCGGCGTCGTCGACCGGTGAGCGGTTCGACGATCGGAGCGGCCGCCGGTGCAGGTGCCGACGGGGCGAGCGGCCGCCCGCCCGGCAGCGGGGCGACATGATCGGTCCATTCCCGCCCATTCCAGAAACGGAGCTGCGGCGCCCCGCTCGGGTCGGGATGCCATGCCGCGGGCGGAAGGGTGGGATCGGTCACCGGGGCTCCTCGGGAGGGAAGGACGCAAACAGACCTCAGCCTCTCACGCGACGCACGTCGATTCGCGACGTCCGGTGCGAGGATGGAACGCATGGCACTGCACATCACGGGGGACAAGGCGGCCGACGAGCTGCTCTCGAACGACGCGTTCGCGCTGCTGACCGGCATGCTGCTCGATCAGCAGGTCGCGATGGAGACGGCCTTCGCCGGGCCCGAGAAGATCCGCGAGCGGCTCGGCACGATCGACCCCGCCGAGCTCGCCGCGGCCGATCCCGAGCGCGTGGTCGATGCGTTCAAAGAGACTCCCGCCGTGCATCGATACCCGGGGTCGATGGCCGGGCGGGTGCAGGCGCTCGCCGCCGCCGTGCGCGACGACTGGGGAGGCGATGCGACGGCGATCTGGACCGCGGGGGGACCGTCAGGTGCCGAAGTGCTGAAGCGACTGAAGGCGCTGCCCGGCTTCGGCGAGCAGAAGGCGAAGATCTTCCTCGCGCTGCTCGGCAAGCAATGCGGGCTCGACGCGTCGGGTTGGCGCGAAGCAGCGGGGGCGTACGGCGACGAGGGCTCGTTCTCCTCGGTCGCCGACATCGTGAGCCCCGAGTCGCTTGCGAAGGTGCGCGCCACGAAGCAGGCGGCCAAGGCGGCGGCGAAGGCCGCGAAGGCCTGATCGTTCGACGCGGTGGGTTCGCCCGGTCGCGCACAACCCGCCGTGCGCCGCCCCGCCGATGTCGGTGGGTGATGGAATGGTGGGATGGTGGGATGGTGGGAGCACAACACCACATGTAGGGGTTGCGGCATCCGAGTGCCCCCAAGTGTCGTGCGACGCGACACGCCGGGGGCGTTCATCCACAGCCGTGCGATCTCGTTTTCGTTCGTCTGTGGATAACCGCCCGGCGCCCGCGTAAACAGGCCGATCATCGCGACATCCGTTGTTCACAACCGGTGGAGAACTCGGTGGATAACTACACGACTGTAACTACATCATGTTGTGGCGGTTCAGTTCCGAGGGCACTAGATGTAGTATTGAAGTGTCAATCAGCAATACGGGGGATGGGCCTTGAAAAGCCCGGGAACGAGGGGAAAACCATGACGGTCACGGTCTACACGAAGCCTTCCTGCGTCCAGTGCAACGCGACGTATCGCGCTCTCGACAGCAAGGGCATCGAGTACGAGGTGCTCGACCTCTCGGCCGACGAGAACGCGCTCGCCCAGGTCAAGGAGCTCGGCTACCTGCAGGCCCCCGTCGTGATCACCGACGAAGACCACTGGTCGGGCTTCCGCCCCGACAAGATCGACGAACTCGCCTCGCGACTCGCCTAGTCGGGCACGGGGTCTCGATACGGCGCTGGGGCGCCTACTCGACCACCGAGTCCCACCGGCGAGGGGAGGCATCATGACGAAACTGGTCTACTTCTCGAGCGTCTCGGGCAACACCAAGCGCTTCATCGAGAAGCTGGGTCGCCCGGCTGCGCGCATTCCGCTGCACGCCCGGGAGCCGGCTCTCCAGGCCGACGAGCCGTTCGTGCTCGTGGTGCCGACCTACGGCGGCGGCGACGGCAAAGGCGCCGTGCCGAAGCAGGTCATCAGATTTCTCAACGACGAGCGCAATCGCGCACTCATCCGAGGCGTGATCAGCGCAGGCAACACCAACTTCGGGTCGGCCTTCGGTCTGGCCGGCGACATCATCGCCGCGAAGACCGGGGTACCGCACCTCTACCGCTTCGAAGTATTCGGAACCCCAGACGACGTTCGCGCCGTCGACGATGGATTGGACGCATTTTGGCGAAGTCAGCAGCAGCAACGGACGGCGTAGCCCTCATGGAGGCCCCGCGCACGGCGATGGACTATCACTCGCTCAACGCGATGCTGAACCTGTACGGCGAGAACGGCGAGATCCAGTTCGAGAAAGACCGTGAGGCGGCGCGCGAGTACTTCCTCCAGCATGTCAACCAGAACACGGTCTTCTTCCACTCGCTCAAGGAGCGTCTCGACTACCTCGTCGAGAAGGAGTACTACGAGCCCGAGGTCATCGCGCAGTACGACTTCGCGTTCATCCAGAAGCTCAACGACCTGGCGTACTCGAAGAAGTTCCGCTTCGAGACGTTCCTCGGCGCGTTCAAGTACTACACGAGCTACACGCTGAAGACCTTCGACGGCAAGCGCTACCTCGAGCGCTTCGAAGACCGCGTCGTGATGACCGCGCTCGGCCTCGCGCAGGGCGACGAGCAGCTCGCGATCGACCTGGTCGAAGAGATCATCGGCGGCCGCTTCCAGCCGGCGACCCCGACCTTCCTCAACACGGGCAAGGCGCAGCGCGGCGAGCTCGTCTCGTGCTTCCTCCTCCGCATCGAAGACAACATGGAGTCGATCGCCCGCGGCATCAACTCGGCGCTGCAGCTCTCGAAGCGCGGCGGCGGCGTGGCGCTCCTGCTCTCGAACGTGCGCGAGTCTGGTGCCCCGATCAAGCAGATCGAGAACCAGTCGTCGGGCATCATCCCCGTGATGAAGCTGCTCGAAGACAGCTTCAGCTACGCGAACCAGCTGGGTGCCCGCCAGGGCGCCGGCGCGGTGTACCTCTCGGCGCACCACCCCGACATCATGCGGTTCCTCGACACGAAGCGCGAGAACGCCGACGAGAAGATCCGCATCAAGACGCTGTCGCTCGGCGTCGTCGTGCCCGACATCACCTTCGAGCTCGCGAAGAACAACGAGGACATGTACCTGTTCTCGCCGTACGACGTCGAGAAGGTCTACGGCAAGCCCTTCGGCGACGTGCCGATCACCGAGCACTACCGCGAGATGGTCGACAACCCGCGCATCAAGAAGACGAAGATCAACGCGCGCGAGTTCTTCCAGACGATCGCCGAGATCCAGTTCGAGTCGGGCTACCCCTACATCGTGTTCGAGGACACGGTGAACAAGGCGAACCCGATCAAGGGCCGCATCAACATGTCGAACCTCTGCTCCGAGATCCTGCAGGTGAACACGCCGACCACGTACAACGAAGACCTCTCGTACGACCAGATCGGCAAGGACATCAGCTGCAACCTCGGTTCGCTGAACATCGCCCTCACGATGGACTCGCCCGACTTCGGCAAGACCGTCGAGACCGCCATCCGCGGCCTCACCTCGGTGTCGAACCAGAGCCACATCTCCTCGGTCCGATCCATCGAAGACGGCAACGACAAGTCGCACGCCATCGGCCTCGGCCAGATGAACCTGCACGGCTACCTCGCCCGCGAGCGCATCTTCTACGGGTCCGAAGAGGGCATCGACTTCACGAACATATACTTCTACACGGTGCTGTTCCACGCGCTGCGCGCGTCGAACAAGATCTCGATCGAGCGCGGCGAGACCTTCGACGGCTTCGCCGACTCGAAGTACGCGTCGGGCGAGTTCTTCGACAAGTACACGGATGCCGCGTGGGTGCCCGAGACCGCGAAGGTCACGCAGCTCTTCGCCGACGCCGGCGTGCACATCCCGACGCAGCAGGACTGGCAGGAGCTCAAGGCCTCCATCCAGGAGCACGGCATCTACAACCAGAACCTGCAGGCGGTGCCGCCGACCGGCTCGATCTCGTACATCAACAACTCGACGGCGTCGATCCACCCGATCGCGTCGAAGATCGAGATCCGCAAGGAGGGCAAGCTCGGGCGCGTGTACTACCCGGCGGCCTTCATGACGAACGACAACCTGGAGTACTACCAGGACGCGTACGAGATCGGCTACGAGAAGGTCATCGACACCTACGCCGCGGCGACGCAGCACGTCGACCAGGGCCTCTCGCTCACCCTGTTCTTCAAGGACACGGCGACGACCCGCGACATCAACCGCGCACAGATCTACGCGTGGAAGAAGGGGATCAAGACGATCTACTACATCCGTCTGCGCCAGATGGCCCTCGAAGGCACCGAGCTCGAGATGTGCGTCAGCTGCGCGCTGTAGCGCCGCTCAGCCTCCGGTGGTCGAGTAGCGAAGCGTATCGAGACCCACTAGCCCCGAGACATCCACCCGTTCTTCGAAGGAAACGACATGACCCTCACCGACCCGGTCAACTCGGCCAGCAACGACCCGGCGCACGTCGGCGGCAAGCTGAAGCTCGTCGACCACGTCAACGCCATCAACTGGAACCGCATCCAGGACGACAAGGATCTCGAGGTCTGGAACCGCCTGGTGAACAACTTCTGGCTGCCCGAGAAGGTGCCGCTGTCGAACGACATCCAGTCGTGGAACACGCTGACGGCCGAGGAGCAGACCCTCACGATGCGCGTGTTCACCGGGCTCACCCTGCTCGACACGATCCAGGGCACGGTCGGCGCGGTCTCGCTCATCCCCGACGCGATCACCCCGCACGAAGAGGCCGTCTACACGAACATCGCGTTCATGGAGTCGGTGCACGCGAAGAGCTACTCCTCGATCTTCTCGACGCTGTGCTCGACGAAGGACATCGACGACGCGTTCCGCTGGTCGGTCGAAAACCCGAACCTTCAGAAGAAGGCCGCGATCGTCATGGAGTACTACCAGGGCGACTCGCCGCTGAAGCGCAAGGTCGCGTCGACCCTGCTCGAGAGCTTCCTGTTCTACTCGGGCTTCTACCTGCCGATGCACTGGTCGAGCCGGGCGAAGCTCACCAACACGGCCGACCTGATCCGCCTCATCATCCGCGATGAGGCCGTGCACGGGTACTACATCGGCTACAAGTTCCAGAAGGGCCTCGAGCGCATCTCGCAGGCCGAGCGCGACGAGCTGAAGGACTACACCTTCTCGCTGCTCTACGAGCTCTACGACAACGAGGTGCAGTACACGCAAGACCTGTACGACGGCGTCGGCCTGACTGAAGACGTCAAGAAGTTCCTGCACTACAACGCGAACAAGGCCCTCATGAACCTCGGCTACGAGCCGATGTTCCCCAAGCAGGTCACCGACGTGAACCCGGCGATCCTGTCGGCGCTCTCGCCGAACGCCGACGAGAACCACGACTTCTTCTCGGGGTCGGGGAGCTCGTACGTGATCGGCAAGGCCGTTGTCACTGAGGATGAGGACTGGGACTTCTAAGGGCTTCTCGATGCCGCAGATCTGTATCTTGGCGAGGAAGATGTCGCCTCATGGAAGGTCGCCGGCTCCAACGCCGTGAACGCCGGCATCGCGGCTTCGGATGTGATCTGCGGCGTCGTCCTCGGTGAGTGCTCGAGGAGCGGGAACCACGACGATGCGCTTGTCGTTCGTGCGACAGCAGGCGGCTGCGGCGCTGGTCGAGCATGCCCGGAACCTCGTGGCGGAATCATCCCGCCGTTCAGCCGAGCGATAAGGAATGCGGGCGGTCAACGGCGTGCCGGCCACTCTGCCGTCAATCGGTGGGCGCGCGAAGGCCTGGTGGACCGTGGTCACACGACTGACGACGCGGCCGGAGCGTGCGAGACTGCCTCGGTGACGGACATCGAGATGGCGAGCATCGGCGGCGGCACCGCGGCCCTGCATGACGCGCGCCGCAAGATGCGGTGGAGCGTCGCGCTCGAGCCGTTCGAGATCGGGGTGTACCCGGTGACGCAGGAGCAGCTCGCCGAGATGATCGGCGAGACCGCGTCGCATCCGCGCCGACCCGCGGCCGACGTGAGTTGGCTGCGTGCGATCCGGTTCTGCAATGCGGCATCCGAGTGGGAGGGGCTCGACCCCGTGTACACCTTCGACGGCGAGGATGTCACGTGGCACGTCGACGCCGACGGGTACCGCCTGCCGACCGAGGCGGAGTGGGAGTTCGCGTGCCGGGCCGGGTCGATCGGTCCGCACTACGGCCCGCTCGACGAAGTCGCCTGGACGAGCGCCGACGGAGTCACGACTCCGCAGGAGATCGGTGCGAAGCTGCCGAACCTCAACGGACTGTTCGACACCCTCGGCAACGTGTGGGAGTGGTGCTGGGACCTGCTCGATCCCGCCCGCTACGACGACTACCGCGTATTCCGCGGCGGCGGGTTCGCGGATGACGCTTGGAGCGTCAGGGCGTCGACCCGGCGGGGCGGGGCGCCGCGTATGCACCATGAGGACGTCGGGTTCCGTGTCGCGCGCGGCGGCTTCGAGGCGACGGATACTGCGCAGGGATGGTCCGCGGAGGCGGACCGCGAGCGCGCCGCGATCGACGGGCCGCTCCCGTCAGGGTGGACGCCACGTCGTTGACCTGCGGCGTCGCGACGAGAGTCGCCATCCGCAGCCTCTCGCGCCAAGCTTGAATCATGACGATCTCCGAGACCGACCTCGTTCACCTGCGCCGCGCGGTCGAGCTCGCACGTGAAGCGCTCGCCGCGGGCGATGGTCCGTTCGGGTCGGTGCTCGTCGACGGTGCCGGCGTCGAGCGGTTCGCCGACCGCAACCGGGAAGTGAGCACGGGCGACCCGACGAGGCATCCGGAATTCGAGATCGCACGCTGGGCGGCCGCGAACCTGACCGCGAACGAACGGGCGGATGCCACGGTGTACACGTCTGGGGAGCACTGCCCGATGTGCTCGGCGGCGCACGCATGGGTCGGGCTCGGCCGAATCGTGTACGTCGCGTCGGCGGAACAGATCACCGGATGGCGCCGGGACCTCGGCGCCGAGCCGTCGCAGGTCAGCGTGCTGCCGATCACGGCCGTCGCGCCGGGCCTGCCGGTCGAAGGGCCGGTCGACGAACTCGTTCCAGAGGTGCGCGCGCTCATCGAGCGAGCGGTTCGCTTGCGTTAACCGGATGTCTCGCTCACGCCTGAGACGACCGGGTTTCGGATGTCGCGAAGTGGCGCGTAGTGCATCGGGGAGGCGACGAACAGCACGGCCGCGAGCAGGGCGACTGCGGTTCCGATGGAAGCCACCCGCGTCAGGACGGTGCGGGTTCGGTCCTGACGCGGGTGGCGCATCACGGCGAGCAGGCCCAGCCCGACCAGGCCTCCGGCGGTGTTGACGATGACGTCGGTGACGACGACGTCGGTGACGTCTGAACTCCCCACCGCCAGGGGATCTCGAGCTTCCACAGCACGAGCCAGACGAGCAGTACGAGGTAGAGCACGAACAGAACGCGAATGCCCGAGCGGCCGGTCACTGCTGCATCCTCGGGTCCTCGGTCGGGTCGGTGTACGGAACGGGGCATCCCTGCTCGACGGCGTCGGGACGCAGCTCGTAGTGCCACGGTTCGTTGTCGTAGATCTGGCACAGCCCATAGCCGGCGCCGTGCTCTGACAGCCACGACGTCGCATCGAACTCCCCGATGTCGACCGCCTCTCCCGACACGTGCGGCGACGTCGACGCGGTCGCCACCCACCGCGCCGCTTCCTCTTCCGAGCCGTACTCCGAGATCGCCTCGCGCAGGAGCTCGTCCTGGTACTCGGGCGAGCGCCAGCCGCTGTTGACGATGAACTCGACTCCGTCGCCTGCGGCGTCGGCCGCGGCCTGGCGAAGGGCGTCGAGCAGCGCTCGATCGAGGTTGGCGAGCGCCGCAATCTCGCCGTCGAACACTGTCAGGCCGTCTGGCACGCGGCCGGTTTCGTCGAGCGCACCACGGTTCTCGCCACCGGGTGCGGGAGGTACGCCACCAGGGGACAACGACGGTGATGCCGACGAGGAGCTGGGCAGTTGGTACCAGATCGCCGCCGTCATCGCCGCGATGACGACGACCAATCCGACGACCAGGAGCCGGCGAATCCGCAGCGTCGTCGTTCGTGCCGAAGGTCGGTTTCGAGTCATCCTGCCAGTCAATTCGGCACGTTGTTGCCAGCACGTATGCGGGTTTCGATACACCGGCGATATGCGCGAGTTCGTAGCATGAACACCATGCGCGTGCTGATCGTCGAGGACGAGCCGTACCTGGCGGAGGCCGTTCGCGATGGGTTGCGCCTCGAGGCGATCGCGGCTGACATCGCTGGCGACGGCGACACCGCGCTCGCGCTGCTGAGCATCAACGCCTACGACATCGCCGTGCTCGACCGCGACATCCCGGGCCCGTCGGGTGACGAGGTCGCCAAGCGCATCATCGCCTCCGGCAGCGGCATGCCGATCCTGATGCTCACCGCTGCCGACCGGCTCGACGACAAGACCTCCGGGTTCGAGCTCGGCGCCGACGACTACCTCACGAAGCCGTTCGCACTGAAAGAGCTCGTGCTGAGGCTCAGGGCGCTCGACCGACGCCGCGCGCACAACCGGCCGCCCGTGCGCGAGATCGCGGGCCTGCGTCTCGACCCGTTCCGCCGTGAGGTCTACCGCGACGACCGCTACGTCGCACTGACGCGGAAGCAGTTCGCCGTACTCGAGGTGCTCGTTGCTGCCGAAGGCGGCGTCGTCAGCGCCGAGGAACTGCTCGAACGGGCGTGGGACGAGAACGCCGACCCGTTCACCAACGCCGTACGCATCACGGTGTCGGCCCTGCGCAAGCGGCTCGGCGAACCGTGGGCGATCGCCACGGTGCCCGGCGTGGGCTACCGAATCGATTCCGGACCGAACGCCGCCGGGCCGGGCGACGATAGTGAGTAGGGCTCCCGGGCTGAGCGTTCGCCTCAAGCTCACCCTCAGCTACGCGGGGTTCCTCATGGTTGCGGGCATTCTGCTGCTCGCCGTCGTGTGGCTGTTCCTGCTGCGGTACGTGCCCGCCAGCGCGATCGCGACGCCCGAAGGAATCATTCCCGGTCGCTCCGACCTCATTCGGGCCTTCGTGCCGCCGGCGGCGTGGGCACTGTTCTTCCTGCTGCTGTTCGGCCTCTTGGGAGGCTGGATTCTCGCCGGCCGCATGCTCGCCCCGCTCACACGAATCACGGATGCCACGCGCCGGGCCGCGAACGGGTCGCTCTCGTATCGCATCGAACTCGAGGGCCGCAACGACGAGTTCCGTGAGCTCGCCGACAGCTTCGACGCCATGCTCGCGCGGCTCGAAGCGCACGTCGCCGAACAGCAGCGATTCGCCGCCAACGCGTCGCACGAACTGCGCACCCCGCTGGCGATCATGCAGACCCTGCTCGAGGTCGCCCACAACGATCCGAGTAGCGTCAGGGGCACGCTCATCGATCGACTCCACGCCGTCAACACGCGAGCGATCAACCTCACCGAAGCGCTGCTCCTGCTGAGCCGCGCCGACCAACGCTCGTTCACTCGAGAGCGGGTCGATCTGTCGCTCACGGCGGAGGAAGCGGCCGAAACGCTGCTGCCACTCGCCGAGCAGCGCCGCGTGACCATCGAGAACGCCGGCGACATCACGCCGACGATCGGCTCTCACGCGCTGCTGCTGCAGCTGACGACGAACCTCGTGCACAACGCCATCGTCCACAACCTCGCGCACGACGGCACCGTGTGGATCAGCACCGGCGTCGACGGAGCGAGGGCGGTGCTCACGGTCGAGAACACCGGTGAGAAGCTCTCGCCGCAGTTGGCTGCGACGCTCACCGAACCGTTCCAGCGGGGCACCGAACGCGTGCACACCGACGGCGCGGGAGTCGGCCTGGGCCTGGCGATCGTCGCAAGCATCACCCAGGCGCACGACGGAACGCTCACCCTCGCGCCGCGTGCCGCAGGCGGCCTCCGGATCACGGTGGAACTGCCCGCCGATCAGCACAGCGCGTAGCTGAAGAGCGATGACCGAGTTGCCGCCGAGGCGATTCGCGCCGGGCAGGCCCGAGGATGACTCCGACGCAGCGTACGTCAGAGGCCCCAGTAGTGGGTGGCGGCCGACCCGTTCGGCTTGCTCGCGAGGGCCTAGTTCTCGGCAGCGGCGACGTCGATCACCCAGGTGACGCCGAACCTGTCGGTGAGCATGCCGAAACCGGGGCTCCACGCCGAGGCGGCGAGGGGCTCGATGATCGTCCCGCCGTCCGACAGCGTGTTCCAGTAGCCCTGGACCTCCTCGAGGGATTCGCCGCGCACCGAGACGAAGAACGACTGATCGGTGATGGTGACACCGTTCTCACGGTGGGTGGAACCCGCGTTGCCCACCGATCCTCCGGACTGGCCGGGGATGTCGTAGGCCATCACGCGGAATCCGTCCTTCGTCTCGACGTGACCGAAGACGACGTTGTCGGCGCCGGGCGCGTCCTTCGGCATACCGAAGTCGCCGTAGGTCGCGATCACGACCTGGCCACCGAAGACGGATCGGTAGAACTCCAGTGCGCCGCGGGCGTCTCCGCGGAAGTTGAGGTGGGTGGTTGTCGCGATGCTCATGTCTGCTCCTCGTGAGGCGGTCGCCGGGGCATCTCCCCGGCACCTCCTACGTTCGCAGGCGTGTAGGGCAGATCTGGTCCTAGACCGGCCCTAGTATCGAGAAATGACGACGCCCACCTCGCGGCTGCTCGATCTCCTGTCGCTGCTGCAGGCCCGGCGTGATTGGCCGGGCGCGGTCCTCGCCGAACGGCTGAACGTCAGCCATCGAACCGTACGTCGCGACGTCGATCGCCTGCGGGCGATGGGCTACAACATCCACGCCACAATGGGGCCCGATGGCGGGTATCGCCTCGACGCCGGAAGCGAGCTGCCACCGTTGCTGTTCGACGACGAACAGGTCATCGCACTGGCTGTCGCGCTTCAGGCGGCAACCATCACCGGCGCCGGGATCGAGGAAGCGGCGATGCGGGCGCTGACCACCGTGCGGCAGGTGATGCCGTCGCGCCTGCGCCATCGTCTCGACGCCCTCGCGTTCACCGCAATCCCCGGCCAGCCGGGCGACGCGGCATCCGACTCGGTATCGCCGGATGTGCTCGTCGCGCTGTCGGCCGCTGCCCGGGCTCATGAGGTGCTGCGCTTCGACTACGCGAGTCGCCGCTCGGGCGACGACCCCCGATCAGCTCCGCCGCGCAGGGTGGAGCCGCACCACCTCGTCACGTCTCGCGGACGCTGGTACCTGGTCGCGTGGGATCTCGAGCTCGACGATTGGCGAATCTTCCGCGCGGATCGCGTCTCCCCGCGCACCCCCACCGGGCCACGTTTCGCACCCCGAGAGGTCCCGGGAGGCGATGTCGCCGAATTCGTGTCCGCACGATTCAAGGGATCCGACCAGATCAACCGGTGGCCCTGCAACGGCAAGGTCGTCCTTCACCGGCCGGCCGGCGACGTGCTGCCGTTCGCCGGCGACGGCATCGTCGAAGATCTCGGCCCCGAGCGGTGCAGCCTCGAAGTCGGATCGTGGTCCTGGATAGCCCTCGCTGCGTCACTCAATCGCTTCGATACCGAGATCGACGTCATCGGCCCGCCCGAACTCACCGCGGCATTCACCCTGCTCGCGGCCCGCAATGCCTCGACGGCGGCTCGCGAGTCGGGACCGCAAGTCCGGTCGCGACCGTGAGATTCAGTCTGCGGCCGATTCTCGGGGCGGGTTGTGCATGAACTCGAGGCGGATGCCGTTGTCGTCCTCGACGAAGGACGCGTAGTAGCGGTCGTTGAACCGCGGGTACACCTTCGGCTCGCGGACGGCCGTCCAACCTGCGCCGAGTGCGATCTCGTGCAGGCGATCAACGTCGGCACGCGTGTCGACGGCGAATGCGAGGTGCTGCCAACCGACACGGCCGTGCCGGTGCGGTCCAGTGCCCGTCTCGCGAGCGGGGAAGAGGATCAGCTCCTCTTCGCCCTTGTACCAGGACACCGACTCGTCAGCATCTTGCCGCGTGCAGCCGAGCGATTGCATCACCGGATCGAACTGTGCGATCGAGCGAGGCAGGTCGTCGACGGAGATTCCGAGATGGTCGAAAAGAGGCATCTGGACATCCTATGACTCGCCTACTCCGCGAGCGTGATATGCCGCCGGATGAGCACGGTGAGTCTCCGCGGGTCGATCGGCGACCGGGAGAGTCGGTTCGCTTCTGCGAGACCCGCAAGGCGATGCAGGTATCGTGCAGCATCACGACGAGACCCGATGAGTCCGGGCTCGTTGAGGCGCCACGGCGCGATGGTGTCGTAGCCATTGTGGTCGACGATCGACAGCAGGTTACTGAGGTCGATGACATCTTTCTGGGCCAGGCGGCTCGCCCAGCTATGGGCTTTCAGCAGCACCGCAGCTTCGACGGTCGGAACGTTCACCTCGAATGCGACCTCGTCTTCCGACAGGGTGGTGGCGACCACACGGACTGGGGAGGCAGCGTGCAACGCCACCGACAGGCCTGGGGAAGCGTCGAAGGCCCGCCCGCCGTGCTCCTCGCGGTGGAAGGCGCCGTTCAAGGAGGGGATGAGCAGATCGATCGTCGGTCGCGCGTCTTCTCGGTCGTGTTTCGTGTACCGGTTGCCCGATTCGGCGACGTACCCGGCAGCGGTCAACGCGTCATGCACCTGACCGGTGGCCGCGAGTTCGACGGACAGGCCGGCGTCGGAGTCACCGGTACGTCGTTCGATGAATCCGGGTGATGGGTAGGCGGCCGTGAGGATCGACACCATGTGCCCGCCGATGACGACGACATCGTCGAACGGTGCGAGGATCCGAGCGATGTCGGATAACGACTCGATGGCTGCATCGTCTTCTGCTCCGACGGCGACGAGGTGTGCGGTTCTCATCGCTGCTCCGGCAGCAGCCGTAGTGTGGCGGCTCGGATCATGCCCGCGGCCTCGTCTTGGTCGCCGGTGGTGCCGGTGTTCAGGATGTCGTGGGCGACGATCACCGGGTCGGCGGTACCTGGACGGTGGTGCAGCTTCGAGGTTGCCCAGAGGGTCGTGTCTGCGGGGACGGTAATGCTGAGCGTGTAGTCGTCGGCAGTGGCCGCGGCGAAACCGAGTGCGGCAGGATTCAGCTCGTTCACCGTGTACACGGTGGCGTGTTCCGGCACCCGCCAAGCGCTGATCTGCCGGGCAGCGAGATCTCCGCTGAGCAGGGCGCCGGCGTCGGCTTCGAGGATTGTGGCGGCTTGCTGGTCAAGTGGGTCGTCCCGCCACCAGTAGGTGGTGATGCCGCCGGGGCCGGGATACCGGGTGAGGGCGTAGTCGAACAGCGCGCCGTGATCGTCGCCCGTCGTGCGGGGCGGAACCTCGTCGGCAAGCTTCGCGACTGCGTTGGACACGGCCGGTTGGGAAACGTGGAATCTCGCGGCGAGCATGGTCTGGGGGAGCCGCTCTGGTGCGAGCAATGCCCGGGCGACCGCGAACTTCGTGTACGGCCGCGGGCCGCGACCGATGGCCTTCGTCGCCATGGCCGGCGTCTCGGTCAGGTCCTTCCCGTACCAGATGGCCCCCGGCGAGACGACCGCGACCCTGGGGTCTGACGTGAGTCGGTCGAGCTTTCGTGGGGTCGTGCCCAGAATGTAGAGCAGCAGGTGATCTTCGGTGCGGCTGAGGTCGTGTTCGACGGTGCGACGCCCGGGAGCTTTCGCGAGTTTCCGCACCAGCATGGGCACACCGTCGTCGGTTCGAACCGTGTCGGGGCCGGTCGGTGTGACGTTGACCCCGGCCTCCCGGAGCCTGCTGATCGCTTCGCTGATCTCCATGACAAAAGACCTCCGGTATAAGAGTTACCACGTTTTTGGTGCAAACTCTTATATTCCGTGAGTGCCGGGGCGGATGCCACGTGACATCCGCCCCCTCGGTCGACGGAACCGAGATCTACTCCACGAGCTTGCCAACCACCGAGACGTCGCGCATAAGGGCTGCGATCTCTGCCGGGATGGGCGGGATCTCCTCGCGGGTGACGCCGGTCGCGGGCGACCACACGAGGTTCACCTGCAGCGAGGCATCCGTCTCGGGGTAGTCGCTGCGGTTGTGGCATCCGCGGGTCTCGCGCCGTTCGAGCGCTGCCTCCAAAGTCGCCCGAGCGGCCAGCGCGGCCGACTTCAGGTCGAACGCGTGCGCGAGGTCCTGGTAGCCCGCGATGTCGGGGTGCACGCCGATGTCGGCCATGCGCGCCTCGATCGCGTCGAGCTCGGCGAGGCCGGCGCGCAGGCCCTCTTCGTCGCGCACGACGCCGGCGTGCTCGGTCATCGTGTCGCGGATCGCGCGCTGCAGGGCGCGCACGTTCTCGGTGCCGTCCGACTCGAGGAGCGCGGAGATCTCGGAACGCGCCGTCTGCACCGCGGCGGCCGAGCGGCGCTGGGCGTCGAGCGACGCCGAGTAGGCCGCGGCGGCCCGCCCGACGATGCGTCCGAAGACCAGCAGTTCGATGAGCGAGTTGCCGCCCAGCCGGTTCGCGCCGTGCAGCCCACTGGATGCCTCGCCGATGGCGTAGAGGCCCGGGACATCCGTGCCGTGGTCGTCGGGGCGCACCCAGACGCCGCCCATCGAGTAGTGCGCGGTGGGTGCGATCTCGATCGGCTGCTTCGTGATGTCGAGCATCTGCAGTTCGAGCACGGTCTGGTAGACGCGGGGGAGGCGCTGCATGATCGTCTCGCGGGGCAGGTGCGAGACATCCAGCCAGACGCCGCCGTTCGCGGTGCCGCGCCCCTCCTTGATCTCGGTGTAGCAGGCGAGGGCCACGCGGTCGCGGGTCGACAGCTCGAGGCGCTCGGGGTCGTACTTGTGCATGAAGCGCTCGCCGAGGCCGTTGGTGAGGATGCCGCCCTCGCCGCGGGCGGCTTCGGAGATGAGCGTGCCGGCCGCGTTCTCGGGCTCGATGATGCCCGAGGGGTGGAACTGCACGAGCTCGGGGTCGCGCACTCGACCGCCCGCCTCGACGGCGAGGCGCCACGAGTCGCCCGTGTTCTCGTCGCGCCGCGAGGAGGTGCGTCGCCAGATGCGGTTGTGGCCGCCGGCGGCGAGGATGACGGCGTCGGCGTGGATGAGGTACCGGGTGCCGGTCTCGAGGTCGAAGCCGTAGGCGCCGAACACCGCGCCGTCGTCGTTCACGAGGATGCGGGTGACGTAGACGGTGTCGAGGATCGGGATGTCGAGCTGCGCGGCCCGGTTGACGAGCGTGCGCTGGATCTCGAGGCCGGTGTAGTCGCCCGCGAAGGCCGTGCGGCGGTAGGTGTGCGCGCCGAAGAAACGCTGCGAGATGCGGCCGTCGGCCTCGCGCGCGAACGGCATGCCGTAGCGCTCGAGATCGTCGATGCCCTGGGCGGCGCCCTTCGTGACGGTCTCGACCGTGCGCGGGTCGGCGAGGAGGTAACTCTCCTTCAGGGTGTCGGCGGCGTGCTGCTGCCAGCTGTCGCCCGGGTCCATGGTCGCGAGGGCGGCGTTGATGCCGCCGGCGGCGAGCGAGGTGTGGGCGTCGTGCCTGGGTCGCTTGCCGAGGGCGAGCACGTCGACGCCCGCCTCGGCGAGTTCGATGGCGGCGCGCAGACCCGAGCCGCCCGTGCCGATCACGAGCACGGTGGTGGAGATCTGACGCTCGGGAGCGGGGTTGCCTGAGGTGGTCATGCGTTCCACGGTAGGTTCGCAGTTCGGATTACTCCAATGCATCATTCGATTGGCAACGATGCGCCTAGGCTATGAATATGAACCTCGAGCAGTTGCGCAGCTTCGTCGAGGTGGCGCGGTTCGGCAACTTCACCCGTGCCGCCGAGGAGCTCTACCTCGCGCAGCCCTCGCTGAGCCGCCAGATCGCCGCGCTCGAGCAGGATCTCGGCGCCGAGCTCTTCCACCGCGCCCGCGGCGGCAGCACCCTCACCGTCGCCGGCGAATCGCTGCTGCCGCTCGCGCGCCGCATGCTCGCCGACGCCGAATCGGTGCGCCGCGAGCTCGCCGAACTCGCCGGCCTCGAGCGGGGCCGCGTGCGGCTCGGCGCCACGCCGACGCTCTGCATCAGCCTCGTCGCCGAGGTGCTCAGCGCGTTCCACGCGGAGCATCCGGGCATCGAACTGCACCTCTCGGAGGCTCGACCGCACCATCAGCCTCGCCAGTCCGACGGGCGTCGCGCCGACGGCGGCCGTCGAGGTCATGCAGCGCACGATCGCGTCGACGGCGGCCGGGTTCGCCGCGCGTGCCGGGGTGACCATGCGCCCGGCCGATGAGGTGGAGCGGGCCCGGCGTAACCGGTCGAGCGGGGTGCCGAAACCGGGTGAACCGGTTGAGACGGGCGGACGACGCCGGCCCGACACCTCACACGGAGGTGCCGGGCCGGGTTCGTTCGCAGGAGGGCTAGGCGGTGGGTGCGGAGTCGTTCCACGACCAGATGTCGTCGCCCCGCAGCGTCGCGTCGGCGCCGCCGTCGCAGTAGATCGTCTGCCCCGCCATGTGCGTGTTCTCGACGCTCGTGAGCCAGACGAGCAGGTTCGCGATCGACTCGGCCGGCTGGTGGTAGTTGAGCGGCATCGGCACGGAGGCGTCGACCAGCGCGAGTCCCTCGGGGTTGTCGAGCAGGCCCTGCGTCATCGGGGTGATGACGGTGCCGGGTGCGACGGCGTTGAGCGGAATGCCCGAACCGGCCCAGGCCTCGCTGATCGACTCGCGGCGCACCCAGCGCGAGAGCGCGCGCTTCGACGACGGGTACGCGAGGTACCCGAGCGCGGGGCCCTGCTCGGCCAGTGCCGCGGCGGCGGCGAGGGCGCCCGGCTCGTCACCGGCGAGGGCGGCATCGACGATCGACGGGGCGACGGGCTGGAGCGAGGCCATCGACGAGACGACGGCGGCACGCGGGGCCGAGGAGGCGCGGAGCGCCGGCAGCAGGCCCTCGAGCATGGCCGTCACGCCGAAGAAGTTGACCGAGACGGTGATCGGGGCGGGTGCCGAGATGCCGGCGCACGCGATGACGCCGTCGACGACCCCGCCCGAGAGTTCGAGAACGCGTGCGATCGCCGCGTCGCGCCCCTCGGTGGTCGACAGGTCGGCCTCGACGTCGGCGTCGCGAAGGTCGACGCCGATCACGCGGGCGCCCTTCGCGTCGAGCGCTCGCTTCGTGGCGGCCCCGATGCCCGAGGCCGATCCGGTCACGACGTAGGTGCGGGTCATGATGTTCCTTCCGATTCGCGGAGCGAAGACTATATTTGACACAATACGCCAATAATCCTCGGAGGTGGCTGTGGAAACCTCGCCGACCAGCGCTGCGGCCGGCACTGCGACCGGCGCCGCCCCCGCTCGGGGCCGCGGTCGGCCGAGCGTCGTCGACGTCGACGCGGTCGCCGAGGCGGCCTTCGCCCTCTGGTCGGAGCGCGGTTACGCGGCGACTGGCTGGAGGGAGCTGGCCGACGCCACAGGAGTGAGCACGCGCACACTCATGCGACACTTCGGCACCCGTGATCGCATCGCCTGGGGCGAGGTCGAGCAGGCGAACGACCGGTTCGCGCGATCGATCGCCGAGCTCGGCGACGAACTGTCGATCGGTGAGGCGGTTCGTCGCGCGGTCGTCGACTCGGTCTCGCATGATGCCCACGTGCGCCGGAGCGCGGCGGCCTGGTTCGGCCTGATCGCGAGCGAGCCCGAGCTCGCCGCCACGGCGGCGGCCGCCGCGCGGGCCTGGACGGGGCGGCTCGCCGACTACCTCGGCAGCCGGCTGCCGGGTGCGTCGACGGGCATCTGCCGTGTGCTCGCCGCAGCCCTGCAAGCGGCGACCTTCGCAGCGCTCACGGGCTGGGTCGAGGCGGGCGCCGAGGGGGATCCGGCCGACGCCGTCGATCAGGCGCTCGCCTGGATCGACTTCTCCCGACCGGCGGCCGGTTCCGACTGACCCACGGGCGCGCCGCAGCCGAGCGGAGGCAGGCTACCGACCTCGCGGTCGCCCGGGTGGACGCCACGGCGCCGACCCGCCCGATCAGCCGAGCTCGTCGAGCAGCACGGTCGCACCGCCTCTGACGCGGTGCTGACTGAGGTGGTCATGCGTTCAACGGTAGGTTCGGGAGTTCGATTACTCGAATGCATCGTTCGTGTAGTGAAGGTGCGCCTAGGCTATCGATATGAATCTCGAACAACTGCGCGGCTTCGTCGAGGTGGCCCGGTTCGGCAACTTCACCCGCGCAGCCGAAGAGCTCTACCTCGCGCAGCCCTCGCTGAGTCGCCAGATCGCCGCGCTCGAGCAGGATCTCGGCGCCGAGCTGTTCCACCGTGCTCGCGGCGGCAGCACCCTCACGGTCGCCGGCGAGTCATTGCTGCCGCTCGCGCGCCGCATGCTCGCCGACGCCGAATCGGTGCGCAGGGAGCTCGCCGAGCTCGCCGGCCTCGAGCGCGGGCGGGTGCGGCTCGGCGCCACGCCGACGCTCTGCATCAGCCTTGTCGCCGAGGTGCTCAGCGCGTTCCACGCGGACCATCCGGGGATCGAGCTGCACCTCTCGGAGCAGGGGTCGCGGCGCCTCCTCGACGAGCTCGCCGGCGGCGAGCTCGACCTGGCATTGATCACCACGACGGATGCCTCGTCGGCCGAGCGGCTCACCGTGACGCCCCTGCTCGTGGAGGAGCTGGTCGTGATCTCGTCGGCCGGTGCACCGCCGATCACGATCCACGACCGCATCACGCTCGGCGACGTCGCCGCGCTGCCGCAGATCGTCTTCAGCTCGAGCTACGACCTGCGCGCCGCGACCGATCATGCCTTCGCCGCGGCCGGTCTCACCCCCGAGGTCGTGCTCGAGGGTGCCGAGATGGACACCGTGCTGCGGTTCGTCGAGCGCGGCCTCGGTGTCGCGATCGTGCCGGCGATGGTGCTTCTCGACCGCCAGGGTCTGCGGTCTGTGCGGCTCGATGCCGCCTCGCTCGACCGCACCATCAGTCTCGCGCGCCCGGCGGGCGTCGCGCCGACGGCGGCCGTCGAGGTCATGCAGCGCACGATCGCTGCGACCGCGAGGGCGTTCGCGGCGCGCGCGGGCGAGACGATGCGACTCGCCCCGACGTCGCACGAAGGCGGTTGATCCGGCAGACCGGGCTCCGATCGGCGAACACGGCGAAAGGGGCTCAGGCGCGTGGGCACGGGGAACGAACGAATAGGCTGGTGCCGTCGAGGCGCCGGTGCGCGGCCGTGTGCGCTCGGCGACCCAGACGCAGCGGCAGAGTGGTGAGGCAGGAGATCGGTGGTGAGTGACCTCGAGACGGGCGAACGCCCCGAGAAGCTCGGCATCCGCGAGGTCGCCGCGCTCGCCGGTGTGTCGCACATGACGGTCTCCCGCGTGCTCAACGGGCATCCGAACATCCGCCCGGCGACCCGGCAGCGCGTGCTCGACGTCATCGAGGAGCTCGACTTCCGGCCCAACAGCGCCGCCCGCGCGCTCGCCACGCAGCGTACGCAGCGCATCGGCGTGATCGTCGAGAGCTCGGTCGAGTACGGGCCGACGAGCACGCTGCGGGGGCTCGAGTTCGCCGCACGATCCGGCGGGTACTCGGTGACCTCGGTGGCCATGCAAGACGATGCGAGCCTCACCCCCGAGGGTGCGGTGAGCCACCTCACCGCGCAGGGCGTCGACGCGTTGTGCATCGTCGCGCCGCGTTCGTCATCGGTGTCAGCGCTGCGGCGCGTCTCGATCGATGTGCCGGTGCTCGTCGTGAAGGCGGCGAAGGACCCGAACTTCCTCACCGTGAGCGTCGATCAGCAGCTCGGCACGAAGCTCGCCGTCGACCACCTGGTGTCGCTCGGGCATCGCGACATCCTCCACCTCGCAGGTCCCCTCGACTGGCTCGACGCGCGTGGCCGGGAGCGTGCGTTCCATGCGCGTGTCGAGCAATGGGGGATCAGGGCACGGCCGATCGTCGTCGGCGACTGGACGAGCGACTTCGGCTACGACTACGCGGCCGGCTTGAAGGGCGTGCCCGAGTACACGGCGATGTTCGCCGCGAACGACGAGATGGCGCTCGGCGTCGTCCACGGCTTCCATGACCGGGGCATCCGCGTTCCCGATGACGTGAGCGTCGTCGGCTTCGACGACCTCCCGCTCACCCGGCACTTCATTCCGCCGCTCACGACGGTGCGGCAGGACTTCCACGCGCTCGGCATCAAGGCGATGGAGGTGCTGCGAGCGGCCCTCGAGGGCCGCGAGATCCCGCAGCGCTCGAAGATCCCGAGCGAGCTCGTGGTCCGTTCGTCGACCGCGCCGCCGAGGTCGTCATGATCAAGACGGATGCTTCGGCGCGACCGGTCGTCGAGATGACCGGTATCACCGTCGAGATCGACGGCACGACCGTGCTCCACGACGTGGGTCTGCGCCTGTTCGCAGGCGAGATCCACGCGCTCATGGGCGGCAACGGAGCGGGCAAGTCGTCGCTCGTGAAGGCGCTGACGGGCGCGTACCGCATCGACGCCGGCGAGGTGAGGATCGCCGGTGAGCCGGTGTCGCTCGCGGGGCCCGCCGAGGCGGAGGGGGCGGGTGTCGCGGCCGCCTTCCAGGACGTCGACCTGTGCGGCAACCTCTCGATCGCCGAGAACGTGATGATCGGCCATGAGGAGCGGCGCTGGTACGGCATCTCGTGGGGGGCGACCCGGCGCAGGGCCGAGGCCGTGCTCGACGAGCTCGGACTCGGCGACCTCGACCCGCGGCTCGCGGTGCATGAGCTGCCTCCGGCGATGCAGCAGCTCGTCGCCATCGCGCGGGCCATGGTGACGCATCCGAAGGTGCTCGTGCTCGACGAGCCGACCTCGAGCCTCGACGCCGACGAAGTGGCCACGCTGTTCCGTGCGTTGCGGAGGCTACGCGAGCACGGCGTCGCGATCCTGTTCGTCTCGCACTTCCTCGAGCAGGTGTACGCGATCAGCGACCGGATCACGGTGCTGCGCGACGGCCGTGGCCAGGGGGAGTACCCGACGCGCGAGCTCGACCGCGTCGTGCTCATCTCGAAGATGATCGGCAAGGACCTGGCCGAGCTCCGCCGGATCGGTTCAGAGCGACGGGCGCACCGCGCGGACCCGACCGGAGCCCCGGTGTACCGGGCGGTCGGCGTCGGCCGCCGCGGCGAGTTCGAGGCGACGGACTTCGAACTCCATCGCGGTGAGGTGGTCGGTCTCGGTGGTCTGCGCGGATCGGGCCGCAGCGAGTTCGGCCAACTGCTCGCCGGCGTCGCACGCCGCGATTCGGGCACGATCGAGATCGACGGACGCACGGTCGCGCTGCCGAACCCGGCCGCCGCGCTGCGTCACCGAATCGCCTTTGCGAGCGAGGACCGTCGTGACGGCGGCATCATCGAAGAACTGAGCGTGCGCGACAACATCGTGCTCGCGCTCCAGGCGATGCGGGGATGGGCGCGGCCGATCTCGCGAGCCGAGCGCGATGGCCTCGTCGACCGCTTCATGGAGTCGCTCGCGATCGTCGCCCCCGGGCCCGAGGCGCCGGCGCGCCGGCTCTCGGGCGGTAATCAGCAGAAGGTGCTGCTCGCCCGCTGGCTCGCAACCCGGCCGCACGTGCTCGTGCTCGACGAGCCCACACGCGGCGTCGACATCGGCGCGAAGGTCGAGATCCAGGCGCGCATCGCCAAGATGGCGAGAGACGGCGTCGCCGTGGTGTTCATCTCGTCGGAGCTCGACGAGGTGGTGCGGCTCAGCGACCGCATCGCGATCCTGAAGGATCGGCGGAAGATCGGCGAAGTGAGCAACGGGCCGGGGCTCAGCGTCGACACCATCATCGAGATGATCGCCGCCGACGACGACGACGACGCGTAGCGTCCGCCGCGGGCTCGCCGCCCATGCTTGCCGGACTCGGAGTGTTTCCGGGAACATTCGGTTTGCCATCCCGCTCTTGTTCCCGGTAACATTCATACGGCGCCGCACCGAGCGCCACTGCAATCACCCGGGCGTCGGCACAGCGCAGACCCCGTAGCCGGCGCAAGCGTGCCGGATCTCAAGGAGGAGATCTCATGTCAGTTCAGAGGCGGTTCGTGAAGTTCCTCGGCCTGGCGGCCGTCGGCGCGCTGAGCATCGGCCTTGCCGCGTGCTCGAGCAGCGGCGGCGACGGTGCTTCGGGCGGCGAGGGCGACGACCTCACCACCGTCGGCTTCGTCGCGGTCGGCCCCGAGGGTGCCTGGCGCGAGGCCAACGAGAAGAACATCCAGGAGACGTTCACCGAAGACGCGGGCTTCGAGCTCAAGTACGCCCCGGCGACGAACCTCGACCAGAAGTCGCAGATCGACGCCTTCACGTCGTTCGTCGACGAGGGTGTCGACGTCATCCTGCTCTCGGCCACGGAGGCCTCGGGCTGGGAGGACTCGCTCAAGCGTGCGCAGGAGGCCGAGATCCCGGTCGTCCTGCTCGACCGCGGCATCGAGCCCGACGACACGAGCCTGTACGTCACCCGCATCGCCCCCGACAACGTCGAGGTCGCGAAGGAGGTCGGAGCCTGGGCTGTCGAGCAGTTCCCCGACGGCGGCAACTACATCACCCTCGAGGGCCCGGCGGGCGTCGGCGTGGTCAACGAACGCAACGAGGGCTGGGATGCCTCGGTCGACGGCTCGAAGCTCGTCGAGGTCGCCGCGCAGACCGCGAACTGGTCGGCCGAAGAGGGCAAGAGCGTCACTGAGACGCTGCTCAAGGCGAACGGCAACGACATCCAGCTGATCTTCGCCCAGAACGACGAGATGGGTCTGGGCGCGGCGCAGGCGGTCGAGGAGGCCGGTCTGAAGCCCGGCACCGACGTCAAGATCGCCACGATCGACGGCACGCTCGCCGCGATGGAGGCGCTCGCCGCCGGTCAGCTGAGCTACGTGCACGAGTACAACCCGCTGTTCGGCGAGACCGCGCTCGACGTCGTGAACAAGACGCTCGAGGGCGAGTCGGTCGACTCGTACATCATCGTGCCGAGCGAGGCGTTCGACTCGCCCGAGGCCGCCGAGGCCGTGCTCGCCGACCGTCAGTACTGATCGTCGCCCGCCGCCGCGGTCGCGGCGCGCAGCACCCGCGGTGCGGGGCCGGCTCGAACGCCGGCCCCGCACCATCCGACTCGAAGTCCGGTCGTCCAGACGCGCCCGGAGCACAGGAATGCGATTCCCATGAGTGAAGCACTGCCCATCGTCGAGATGCGCGACATCTCGATCGAGTTCCCCGGCGTCAGGGCGCTGGACGGGGTGGACTTCCGCCTCTTCCAGGGTGAGGTACACGCGCTGATGGGCGAGAACGGCGCCGGCAAGTCGACGCTCATCAAGGCGCTCACCGGCGTCTACAAGATCGACGGCGGCTCCATCGTCGTCGCCGGCCAGGAGCGCCAGCTGCACGGAACGCGCGACGCCCAGAGCGCCGGCATCTCGACGGTGTACCAGGAGGTCAACCTGGTCACGAACCTCACGATCGGTGAGAACGTCATGCTCGGCCACGAAGTGCGGGGCGCGTTCGGCGTCAACTGGCGGGCCACCCACGAGGCCGCGACCGAGGCGCTCGCCCGGCTCGGGCTCGAGCACCTCGACACCCATCGGCCCCTCTCGACATTGTCGATCGCCATGCAGCAGCTGGTCGCGATCAGCCGCGCGATGGCGATCAAGGCGAAGGTGCTCATCCTCGACGAGCCGACCTCGAGCCTCGACGCGGCCGAGGTCGAGGGTCTGTTCCGCGTGATGCGGACGCTGCGCGACCAGGGGGTCGCGATCCTGTTCGTCTCGCACTTCCTCGACCAGATCTACGCCATCAGCGACCGCCTGACGATCCTGCGCAACGGCCGCTACGAGGGCGAGTACCTGACCCGCGACCTCGACCGGCACGCACTGATCTCGAAGATGATCGGCAAGGACCTCAATTCGCTCGCCTCGCTCGGCGGCAACCGCCGCGTCGACGCGCGCGACTACGCAGCCGAAGCGCCGCTGCTCTCAGCGAAGGGGCTGGGCCGTCGCGGCTCGATCGAGCCGACCGATCTCGACGTCCACCGCGGCGAGGTGGTCGGTTTCGCCGGCCTCCTCGGATCCGGACGCACCGAACTCGCCCGGCTCCTCTACGGCGCCGACCGAGCCGACGACGGCGAGGTGACGCTGCACGGCAAGCGGGTCGACCTGAGGGCGCCCGCCGACGGACTCGGCAAGCGCATCGCCTTCTCGACCGAGAACCGCCGCGACGAGGGCATCATCGGCGACCTCACCGTGCGCGAGAACATGATCCTCGCGGTACAGGCCGAGCGCGGCTGGGCCCGGCCGATCCCGCGCAAGGAGCAGGACGAGCTCGTCGACCAGTACATCGAGGCGCTGAACGTGCGCCCGCCCGACCCGAACCGACTCATCAAGAACCTCTCGGGCGGCAACCAGCAGAAGGTACTGCTCGGCCGGTGGCTCGCGACGAAGCCCGAACTGCTGATCCTCGACGAGCCCACGCGCGGCATCGATGTCGGCGCGAAGGCCGAGATCCAGGAGGCCGTCGCGCAGCTCGCGGAGGACGGCGTCTCGGTCGTCTACATCTCCTCGGAGCTCGAGGAGGTCGTGCGCCTCAGCGAGCGCATCGTCGTCTTGAAAGACCACCAGAAGATCGGCGAGATCGTCAACGGCGCCGACGTCACCGCACAGATGGTCGTCGACGTCATCGCCGCACACGGTGTCGAAGCTGCCGAGCGTGACATCATCGATGCCGAGGCGCCGCACACGAACGATGCGTCGCACCCGGGCGACGCGCAGCACACGACCGTGCCGGCGACTGCCGCGACGGAGGAGGAATCATGAGCACCGGTGCTCGAACGTCGTGGCTGCGCGAGCTCGTTCGGAAGCCGTTCTTCTGGGGTCTGGTCGCGATCGTCGCGCTCCTCGTCCTCAACGTCCTGAAGGACCCGAACTACCTCGCGATCTCGTACGACCCTGAGACGGGCCGCCTCGTCGGCAACGTGGTCGACATCCTGCGCGCCTCCGCGCCGATCCTGATGATCGCGGTCGGGATGTCGCTCGTCATCGCCACCGGCGGTATCGACCTCTCGGTCGGCTCCGTGATGGCCGTGTCGGGCGCCGTCGCGATGGTGCTCATGAAGGATGCCGGTGATTCGGGTTCTGTTCTCGTCGCGCTGGGGGCCATCGGGCTCGCGTTGCTGATCAGCGCGGTGCTCGGTGCCGTCAACGGCGTGCTGGTCGCCTACGTCGGCCTCCAGCCCTTCATCAGCACCCTCATCATGATGCTCGCCGGCCGCGGCATCGCGAAGGTCATCACCGAGGGCCAGAACACCTCGGCCTCGAACGAACCGTTCCGGTGGATCGCCAACGGCTTCCTCATCGGACTGCCGGTCGTCTTCCTGCTCGCGATCGCGATCGCGATCGTCGTCGGCCTGGTCGTGCGCCGGAGCGCGCTCGGTCTGATGATCGAGGCGATCGGCATCAACCCGAAGGCGAGCCGGATGGCGGGCATCAAGCCGAACGGGCTGCTGCTCACGGTCTACATCCTGAGCGGCGTGCTCGCGGGCGTCGCCGGCATCATGTCGGTGGGCACCGTCATGACGGTCGACGTCTCGCGCACGGGCTACCAGATGGAGCTCGACGCGATCCTCGCGGTCGTCATCGGCGGGACGTCGCTCTCGGGCGGCAAGTTCTCGATCGGCGGCGCCGTGGTCGGGGGCCTCCTCATCGCGACCCTCGACAAGACCATCGTGTTCCTCGGCATCTCCTCGTCGGCAACGCCCGCCTTCAAGGCGATCGTGATCGTGGTGCTCTGCCTGCTGCAGTCGCAGCGTGTGCGCAGCTGGTTCGTCCAGCGGCGCAAGCCCCCGCGCGCGTCGGCCGCGCCGAGCGCCGTTCCGTCGGAGAAGCCGCAGCAGAAGCAGGAGGTGACGGCATGACCGCCGTTCAGACGCCCAGCGTCGACGCACCCGTCGACGGCCCCGGAGGCTCGAAGCTCGGGTCGACGATCAAGCGCGTGATCGCGTCGAACCCTTCGGTGCTCCCTACCGTCGCCGCGATCGTCATCTTCATCGGCATGGTGATCTACGGCGAGGTGGCCTACGGCCGCATCGTGCAGTACAACACGCTGTCGAACCTGCTGATCAACAACGCACACCTCATCATCCTCGCCGCGGGCATGACGTTCGTGATCCTCACGGGCGGCATCGACCTGTCGGTCGGTTCGGTCATCGCGTTCTCGAGCGTCGCCGGGGTGATGCTCGCGAACGCGGGATGGAATCCGTGGGTCGTGATCGTGCTGATGATCCTCATCGGCACGGTGTTCGGCCTCGCGAGCGGCATCCTGATCCAGTACTTCAACGTGCAGCCGTTCATCGCGACGCTCGCCATGATGTTCCTCGGGCGGGGGCTCGCGTCGCTGCTCAGCACGCAGCCCGAACGCCTGGCCGACGACTCGCAGCTGCTCTGGCTCGGTGAGCAGTTCAAGCTCATCGACGGCGAGAAGGTGAACGACGTCGTCATCACGCCCGGGGTGATCATCGCGTTCGTCGTCGTGCTCGTCGCCTTCTTCGTGCTGCACCGCACCCGCACGGGGCGCACCGTGTACGCGATCGGCGGCTCCGAGAGCTCGTCGGCGCTCATGGGCCTCGCGGTGCCCCGCACCAAGATCCTCGTGTACGTGATCAGCGGCACGCTCTCGGGCATCGCGGCGGTGGTCTACACCTCGCGCCTCGGCATCGCGCAGAACATCACGGGCATCGGCTGGGAGCTCGACGCCATCGCGGCGACCGTCATCGGCGGCACCCTGCTCACGGGCGGGTACGGCTACGTGCTCGGCTCGGTCGTCGGCGCGCTGGTGCTCGGCCTCATGAACGTGCTCATCACCCGCGACGGCGGCATCCCGCCGGAGATGACCACCATCATCACCGGCGGCATCCTGCTCGTCTTCGTTCTGCTCCAGCGGGCGGTGACCTCGAAGCGGCAGACGTAGCCGATCGCACAACGACGATGCGCCCGCCCCGAAAGGGGCGGGCGCATCGTCGTTCGCTGGTTCGGGTCAGACGCGCGCGCGGACCGCGTCGCCGAGTGCGTCGGCGTCGAGGGCGAAGAGGTCGCGCGAGCCTGCGGTCGCCGCACCGACGAGGCCCGCCGCCTGCGGCAGCAACTGCTCGGCGTAGAAGCGCGCGAGCGGCAGCTGCGTTTCGGCGATGCCGTCGTCGCCCTGACCGCGTGCGGCGAGGGCCGACTTGGCCATCAGCCAGCCGCCGACGACGAGGCCCCAGATGCGCTGGTACGGGCTCGAGCCCGAGAGCACCGCGTTCGGGTCGGTCGCGCCGGTGCGGAGCATCCACCCGGTCGTGCGCTCGAGCACGTCGAGCTGCGCGCTCAGGTTGCTGCGGATCGAGGCGAACTCCTCGCCCGCCGCGGCGAGGTCGGCGTCGAGCTCGCGCATGGTCGCGATGAATTCGAGGGCGGATGCCCCGTCGCGGACCGGCAGCTTGCGGCCGACGAGGTCTGCGGCCTGGATGCCGTTCGTGCCCTCGTAGATCGCGGCGATGCGCACGTCGCGGTAGTGCTGGGCGGCACCCGTCTCTTCGATGAAGCCCATGCCGCCGTGGATCTGCAGGGCGAGCGAGGTGAGCTCGTTGCCGAGGTCGGTGCCGAACGACTTCGAGATCGGGGTCAGCAGGCCGACGATCTCGTTGGCCCGGGCGCGCACTGCGGCGTCGGGGTGGTGGGTCGACACGTCGGTGTACGTCGCGACGAGGAACATCATGCGGCGCATCGCGGCGATGTAGGCCTTCTGCGTCATGAGCATGCGGCGCACGTCGGGGAAGTCGATGATGGGGGAGTCCTGGGTGGCGCCGATGGCACGGCCCTGAATGCGCTCGCGGGCGTAGTCGAGCGACTGCTGGTAGGCGCGCTCGGAGACGGCGAGGCCCTGCATGCCGACCGAGAGGCGGGCGCTGTTCATCATGACGAACATGATGCGCATGCCGATGTTCTCCTCGGCGACGAGGTAGCCGGTGGCGTCCTCGTAGGAGAGCACGCAGGTGGGCGAACCGTGGATGCCCATCTTGTGCTCGACGCCGACGGTGTGCACGCTGTTGCGCTCGCCGATCGAGCCGTCCTCGTTCATGAGGAACTTCGGCACGATGAAGATCGAGATGCCCTTGGTGCCAGCGGGTGCGTCGGGGGTGCGGGCCAGCACGAGGTGCACGATCTGCTCGCTGAGGTCGTGGTCGCCGAAGGTGATGAAGATCTTCTGGCCGGTGATGCCGTAGGTGCCGTCTTCGCGCTTGACCGCCTTGGTCGTGAGCGCACCGACGTCGGAGCCGGCGTGCGGCTCGGTGAGGTTCATGGTGCCCGTCCACTCGCCCGAGACCATCTTGGGCAGCCACTGCTGCTTCTGCTCGTCGCTGCCGTAGTGGAGGAGCGCCTCGATCGCACCCTGGGTGAGCAGCGGCGCGAGGGCGAAGCCCATGTTCGCGGTCGCCATGAGCTCCTGCAGCGCGAGGCCGACGGTACGCGGGAACCCGCCGCCGCCGAACGCCTCGGGCAGGGGCACCGAGCCCCAGCCGGCGTCGACGTACGCCGAGTACGCCTCCTTGAAGCCGGTCGCGGTCGTGACGCTGCCGTCGGGGTTCAGCGTCGAACCCTCGAGGTCGCCTGCACGGTTGGTGGGGGCGACCATCTCGGCCATGAAGTTGCCCGCTTCGTCGAGGATCTCGGTGACCGTCTCGAGGTCGGCGTGCTCGAAGCCGGGCAGCTGCGCGACGGCGTCGTAGTCGACGACGTGCTCGAGTGCGAAGGCGATGTCTGCAACAGGGGGTCGGAATCCGCTCATGCCCGCAGCGTAGCCCCGGCATGCCGAGCGCCCGCCGGAAACTGTGCGGATTCCACCAAGCGGTTCGTGGCTGCTCGGGTTCGCTTTGGTGATCCGCCACAAAAAAGTGCCGTTCCCAGTCAAGCAAGTGCTTGGTTAGGATGAAGCGTCTCTCGTCGAAGGAGCGGAATGAAGATCGTCGTCCTGGTCAAGGAGGTCCCCGACACCTACGGGGACCGCAAGCTGAACCTCGAGACCGGCCTCGCCGATCGCGCGGCGAGCGACACGGTGCTCGACGAGATCGGCGAGCGCGCACTCGAAGTGGCGCTCTCGTACGCCGACGGTCATGCCGACACCGAAGTGGTCGTGCTCTCGATGTCGCCCGAATCGGCGGCGGCGACCGTACGCAAGGGGCTCGCCATGGGGGCGTCGTCGGCCGTGCAGCTCGTCGACGACGCGCTCACCGGGGCCGACCTCGGGCTGACCGCCGAAGCGCTCGCCGCGACGCTGCAGCGCATCGGGTTCGACCTGGTGCTGGCCGGCAACGAGTCGACCGACGGATCGGGCGGCGTGCTGCCCGCGATGATCGCCGAGCTCCTCGACGTGCCGAACGCCACGAGCCTCAACTCGGTCGAGATCGCCGACGGCGAGGTGCGCGGCGAGCGCGCGAGCGACCATGGCACGATGCAGGTCACGGCGACCCTGCCCGCGGTGATCTCGATCACCGAGCGGCTGCCCGACGCCCGGTTCCTGAACTTCAAGGGCATCATGGCCGCCAAGAAGAAGCCCTTCGAGACGCTCTCGCTCGCCGACATCGGAGTCGACGCCGACACCGCCGAGGCCTCGCGCTCGATCATGATCTCGCTCGCAGAGAAGCCGCCGCGCACCGCAGGCACCAAGATCGTCGACGAGGGCGATGCCGGCGAGCGCCTCGCCGAGTACCTCGTCCAGAACCGGCTCGCGTAAGGAAAGCGACGATGACTGACTTCCAGCCCGACTCCATCCTCGTTCTCCTCGACACGACGCCGGCGGGCGAGCTCGCCAAGAGCGCCGCAGGCCTCCTCGGCGCCGCCGCCGGCGTCGGCACGCCCGTCGCGGTCGTCGTCGCAGGCTCCGGTACCGACGGCGACCGCCTCGCAACGGATGCCGCCGCGCTCGGCGCGACCCACGTGCTCGTCGCCGAGCACGCCGGGATCGGCGCGCAGCTCACCGTGCCCGCCGCCGACGCGCTCGCCGCCGCCGCCGAACTCGTGCGGCCCGACGCCGTGCTCGTCTCGAACTCCATCGAGGGTCGCGAGATCGCCGCGCGCTTCGCCGCGCGCACCCGCTCGGGCCTCGCCGTCGACGCGGTCGGCGTCTCCCGCGACGCCGAGGGCGTCATCGCCCACCACTCGGTCTACGGCGGCGCGTACAACGTCGACTCCGCCGTCACGTGGGGCGCTCCCGTCGTCACCGTGCGCGAGGGCGCGGTGGATGCGCGCGCCGAGGCGCAGCCCGCGTCGAGCGAGCGGCTCGCGGTCGTGGCATCCGATCGCCGGGCCGCCGTCGTCGGCAGCATCGACGCGGAGGTCGTGACCTCCTCGCGCCCCGAGCTGAAGGGCGCCGCGAAGGTCGTCTCGGGCGGCCGCGGCCTCGGCTCGGAGGAGCAGTTCGCCCTCGTCGACCAGCTCGCCGACGTGCTCGGCGCGGCCGTCGGCGCCTCGCGCGCCGCCGTCGACGCCGGTTACGTCCCGCAGTCGTACCAGGTTGGGCAGACCGGCGTCTCGGTGTCGCCGCAGCTGTACATCGCGCTCGGCATCTCGGGCGCGATCCAGCACCGCGCCGGCATGCAGACCGCGAAGACGATCGTCGCGATCAACAAGGACGCCGACGCCCCCATCTTCGAGATCGCCGACTTCGGCATCGTGGGCGACCTGTTCACGGTCGTGCCGCAGCTGATCTCGGCGCTCGAGGCGCGGAAGGCGTAACCCCCGATGGCGACGTACGGGCGAACGACCAGGCAGGGGCTGCCCCGGGTCGCGGGCGGCGAACTCTGGCCGCCGGTGGTCGAGATCGCGGTCGTGGCGACGGCGGCTGTTCCGACCGCCGCCACGGCTGCTGCACCGGTGGCTGTTGCGCCGGCCGCCGAGACCGTCGTCGCGGGTCGAGCGCTGCGGCGGGGCCTCCCCCGCGTGGCCGGCGGTGAGCCCTGGCCTCCGGCCGGCTCGGTGGCGATCACGGCTCCGACGAGCACCGCGGATGCCACGAGCGCGAGCGCTCCCGAGGCCGCACCGGCGGCAGCGGTCGCAGCTGCACCCGTCGGCGCGGCTGTTGCCGCCGGGGGTGGAGTCGCACTGCGCCGCGGCCTGCCCCGCGTGGCCGGGGGCGAGCCGTGGCCGCCCGCAGGCACCGCGCCCGTGCGGGCAGAACGCGTCGTCGAAGCGCCGGTCGTCGAGACGCCGGCCGTCGAGGTCGCGTCCGTCGTGGAGGAGGGGCCGGCATCGACCGCCACGCGCACCCCGGCACCGGCGCCCCAGCGAACCCCGGCCGCGCAGCCCCGTCGTGCGGCGCGGGTCCTGGCATCCGACCGCCCTGCCGCCGAACCGTGGCCGAAGCTGTACGGACCGTACACGCGCGCCGAATGGGCCGGTGCCCTCGCCATCGGCGGATTCGGGCTGCTGCTCGCCGCGACCGGCGTCGTCGTCGTGGTCAACTGGCTGCTCGCCCTCGCGCCGATGCAGGACTTCATCGCCGCGTACCCGGGCGAGTACCACCTGCCCGAGTCGGCACCCGTCGGGATCCCGGCGTGGATCGGGTGGCAGCACTTCTTCAACGTGTTCCTGATCGTGCTCATCATGCGGTCGGGCCTCCAGGTGCGCACGCAGAAGCGGCCGACCGCGTTCTGGTCGCCGCGGTGGAACGCCAAGCGCAAGATCAGCCTGGCGCTCTGGTTCCACCAGTCGCTCGACATCCTCTGGCTCGTCAACGGGCTCGTGTTCGTCGTGCTGCTCTTCGCGACCGGGCAGTGGATGCGGATCGTGCCGACGAGCTGGGAGGTCTTCCCGAACGCGCTCTCGGCCCTGCTCCAGTACCTCTCGCTCGACTGGCCGACCGAGAACGGCTGGGTGAACTACAACAGCCTGCAGCAGATCGCCTACTTCCTCACGGTCTTCATCGCCGCCCCGCTCGCGGCGATCACGGGCGTGCGCATGTCGGGCCTGTGGCCGAAGAACGCGAAGACCCTGAACCGCCTCTACCCGGTCGAGTGGGCGCGCGCCGTGCACTTCCCGGTGATGCTCTATTTCGTGCTGTTCATCATCGTGCACGTCGGGCTCGTCTTCGCGACGGGTGCGCTCCGCAACCTCAACCACATGTACGCGAGCCAGGACGTCGTGAACTGGGCGGGATTCTGGATCTTCGTCGGTTCGCTCGCCGTGATCGCCGCGGCCTGGGTCGCCGCGCGACCGCTCGTGCTGGCGCCCATCGCGCGCCTGTTCGGCAAGGTCAGCGGGCGCTGACGTGGGCGACGGACCGGGGCGGCGCGAGCAGATCATCGCGATCGCGACGAGGCTCATCGCGTCGCGCGGATACTCGTCGACGACCGTGCGCGACATCGCCGACGAGGCCGGCATCCTCTCTGGCAGCCTGTATCATCACTTCGCCTCGAAGGAGGCGGTGCTCCAGGAGATCCTGCGAACGTTCCAGCACGACACGCTCTCCGCGTTCGAGCAGATCGCAGGCAGCGGCGGAAGCCCCCGCGAGCACCTCGATCGACTCATCGAGCACGCGTTCCTCACGATCGAGCAGCGCCCCGACGAGGTGAGCATCTACCAGAACGAGACCGGGTTCCTGATGACCCAGCCGGGGTTCGAGTTCCTCGTCGACGGCGCCGCGCGCATCGAGGAACTGTGGCTGGAGCAGATCGCTGCGGGCCAGCGCGACGGCGTCTTCCGAGCGTCGATCGACCCCCGGCTCGCGTTCCGCTTCATCAGGGACGCGGTGTGGTCGACGGTCCGCTGGTACCGCCCCGGCGGTCGTCACACGGCGGCGAGCGTCAGCGCGAACTACCTCGAGCTGCTGCACTCGGGGCTGCTCGCGAGCTGAGCAGCCGCCGGCCGACGATCATGCGCATGATTTCGTTCGTGCCCTCGAGGATCTGGTGCACCCGAAGGTCGCGGACGACCCGTTCGATGCCGTACTCCGACAGGTAGCCGTACCCGCCGTGGAGCTGCAGCGCGCTGTTCGCGACGGTGAATGCCGCATCGGTCGCGAAGCGCTTGGCCATCGCACACCTCGACGTGGCGTCGTCGTCGCCCGCGTCGATCGCCTCGGCGGCGTCGTGCACGAGCAGGCGGGCGGCGTGGAGTTCGGTCGCCATGTCAGCGAGGGTGAACACCACCGACTGGTGCTCGGCGAGGGGGCGGCCGAAGGTCTCACGCTCCCGCACGTACCGCACCGTGCGGTCGAGCGCCCACTGCGCGCCGCCGAGCGAGCACGCCGCGATGTTCACCCGCCCGCCGTCGAGCCCCGACATCGCGATCGAGAAGCCCTCGCCCTCGGTGCCGAGCCGGTCGGCGACGGGGACCCGCACCCCGTCGAGCACGACCTGGCGGGTCGGCTGGGCGTTCCACCCCATCTTCTTCTCCTCGGCGCCGAACGAGAGTCCGGATGCTCCGCCCGGAACGACGAACGCGCTGATTCCGCGGGGGCCGGGCTCACCGGTCCGGGCGAAGACGAGGTAGACCGCGGAGGAGCCCGCGCCCGAGATGAACTGCTTCACTCCGTTCAGCACGTACCCGTCGCCCTCTCGCGCGGCCGAGGTCGTGACCGCCGCGGCGTCCGACCCGGCCGACGGCTCGGTGAGGCAGTAGCTTCCGCGATCGACGAGCGAGCACATGCGGGGCAGCCATCGCTCGCGCTGCACGTCGTCGCCGTGGCGATCGATCATCCACGCAACCATGTTGTGGATCGACAGGTATGCGGCGATCGCCGTGTCGCCTCTGGCCAACTCTTCGAAGACGAGCGCCGCGGTCATCCGGCTGAGCGCCGATCCGCCGACCTCGTCACCGACGTAGATGCCGCCGAGGCCGAGCCGGCCGGCCCGCTCGAGGGCGTCGACGGGGAACTGCTTCGTCTGGTCTCGCTCGTTCGCGAAGGGGGCGAGCTCGGCCGCGGTGAATTCGCGGACGGCGGCCACGATTGCGAGCTGATCTTCGGAGAATGTGTTCGACATGACTCAATCAGCCCTTCTTCGCGCCGACGTGGCCGAGCCTAGTCGGGCAGGCTGCGATTCACGAGAGCCGACTGGCACGATCTGCGGGCGCGGAACACGATGGACGCGTACTGTGGTTGCGGGGTCGTCGCCGCCGCGCTCGAACGAGTGGCCGGGCGGCCCCACGGGCACCTGAACCAACGCCCGAACGGAGTAACGATGTCTTGGGACGACGATTTCGACGCCGACGATCGCGTCGCGCGTCGGTCGGCGCGCACCCCGCCCGGCTGGGGGTGGGCCGCGGCCCGCGTCGCGATCTACCTGGGCGCAACGGTCGGGGTCGTCGCGCTGGTGGTCGGCGTCGTCGTCGCCGTGAACCTGATCGGCACGGCAAGGAACCCAGGCGGGTTCGCTGCGCCGGCCGCCTACGGCTCGTACGTGGCGCTGCCCCCGACGACCTCGCAGCCCGATGAACTCGACGGGGGAGAGGGCGACGCCTCCGCCGGCGTCGGTTCGAGGCCCGACGATCTCGCAGGGCTGTCGGGCTCGGGCCCGGAGGCATTGCCGTTGCCAGTGGTCGACGGCGACTGGCTCCAGACCGTGGCCGATACCACCGGGATCCCCGAACGGGCCCTCGCGGCGTACACGCTCGCGCACGTCGCAGTCGCCGAAGAGGAGCCGAAGTGCGGGGTCGACTGGGCGACGATCGCCGCGATCGGCGCGATCGAGTCGGACCACGGCCGCCACGGCGACTCCGTGCTCGACGAGTCGGGCGACGTGAGCCCGCCGATCATCGGCCGGGCCCTCGACGGCGACGGGGTCGCGAAGATCGCCGACACCGACGACGGCGTGCTCGACGGCGACACCACGTGGGATCGGGCGGTCGGACCGATGCAGTTCATCCCGACGACCTGGGAGCGGTGGGCGAGCGACGCGAACGGCGACGACGTGGCCGACCCGCACCAGCTCGACGACGCCGCGCTGACGACGGGGCGCTACCTGTGCGCTGCGGGCTCGATGACCAGCCCCGAGGGCTGGCGTGCAGCGGTGTACTCGTACAACCACGACGACGACTACGTCGACGAGGTGGCGCGGGTCGCGCAGGAGTACGCGGACCTGGTCGGCTGACCGCGAACACAGGAGTCGCGGCTCAGGGCTCGGCTCAGCGCTCGGCGTCGTACGCCTCGCGCGCGTCGAGGATGTCGGTGCGATGTGCCGCGGCCCACCGGGCGAGTTCGATGACCGGCTCGGAGAGCGAGCGGCCGAGCGGCGTCGCCGCGTACTCGACCCGGGGCGGGATCTCGGGGTAGCTCGTGCGCGTGACCAGGCCGTCGCGTTCGAGGCTGCGCAGGGTCTGCGTGAGCATGCGGTGCGAGATGCCGTCGACCTTGCGCTGCAACTCGGTGAAGCGCAGCGGCCCGTCATGCAGCACGCCGATGACGAGCATGCTCCACTTGTCGCCGACTCGGGAGAGGATTTCGCGGATCACGCCGCTCTCCGGGTTGTCGACGCTGCACGCGGCGGTGCCCTCGTGACCGACGGCGGCGTCGATCGACCGGGTGGCGAGCACCCGTGGGGGCCTGGCAGGCATCGCGATTCCTTTCGTGGGGCGATACGCACTCGCAGGTGCGTGACGCACCGAGAAGTGCGAGGGTACCGAGAGCTACGATATCAGATCGTGCGTTACGAACTCTTCGTAACCGAGAAGGGATCCCCATGATCATCGCCCTCTGGATCGTCACCGCCATGCTCGCCCTCGCCTTCGTCATGGCCGGCACGATGAAGGCCGTCACCCCCTACGAGCGCGTCGGCGAGAAGATGCCCTGGGTCGAGGACGTCAACCCCGCGCAGCTCAAGGGCATCGGCGTGCTCGAGGCGATCGGCGCGATCGGCTTGATCCTGCCCGCTGCGACCGGGATCGCGCCCTGGCTCACACCCGTCGCAGCCTTCGGCCTCGCCGGCATGATGGCCGTCGCCGTGGGCCTGCACATCCGCCGCCGCGAGCCGTTCGCCCCGAGCCTCGTCCTCGGCATTATCGCGCTCGCCGTCGGCATCGGGTGGCTGATCTTCGCGTGAGGTCCGCGCCGGCGCGCCGGCGCGGCCGGGCTCAGCGCAGCCAGACCGTCGTCGCGCCCGGCAGGGCGCCGTCGCCGCGAAGCGGGCCGCTCGCGACGAGCACGTCGCCCGCGGGCAGCGGCACGGCGTCGTCACCGAAATTCGTCACCGTGCGCCAGCCGCCCGGTCTGGCGAAGGCGAGCACCGACGGGCCGGATGCCTCGAGCCACTCGAGCGTCTCGGCTCCCTGGAGTTCGCGGCGCAGCCGGAGCGCCGTGCGGTAGAGCTCGAGGGTCGAGCCGGGCACCCCCGCCTCGACCTCGACGGCGTAGTCGGCGAACCACTCGGGCTGCGGCAGGTGCGGGGCGGCCGCGCCCGCGGGGCCGAACCCGAACGAGGTGCCGCCGGCCGTCCATGGCAGCGGCACGCGGCATCCGTCTCGACCGATCTCGACGCCGGTGTTGCGGAAGAAGGCGGGATCCTGCCGATCGAGGTCGGGGATCTCGCCGACCTCGGGCAGGCCCAGCTCCTCGCCCTGGTAGAGGTAGGCCGAGCCGGGCAGCGCGAGCATCAGCAGCGTCGCCGCGCGAGCCCGGCGGAGGCCGAGCGCCGTGTCGACGAACTCGGGTTCGCCGCCCGCGAGCAGCCAGGCCTTTCCCTCCGCGCCGGTCGGGGTGCCGCCGACCGCGCCCGAATCGACCGTCAGGCCGTAGCGGGTCGCGTGGCGCACGACGTCGTGGTTCGAGAATACCCACGTCGACGAGGCGCCCGTCGCGGCGGCCTCCGCGAGGTTCCTCGCGATGATCTCGCGGAAGCTCGCGGCGTCGAACCCGGCCTGCAGCAGCTCGAAGTTGAACGCCTGGCCGAGCCCCTCGGGCGAGGCGTAGCGGGCGCGCCGATCGGGGTGCACCCAGGCCTCGGCGACCGCGGTGCGCGGCGGATCGTACTCGTCGAACACCCGTCGCCACCCCGCGTAGACCTCGTGCACGTCGTCGCGGTCCCAGAGCGGGTGCGAGCCGAAGGCGTCGAGGTCGGCGCGGTGGATCGTCGCGAGGTCGTCGTGCGAGGCGTCCAGGTCCTTCTTCAGCCCGTGGGCGACGTCGACGCGGAAGCCGTCGACCCCCCGGTCGCTCCAGAATCGCAGGGTGCGCCGGAAGTCCTCGTGCACCTCGGGCAGCTCCCAGTTGAAGTCGGGCTGCTCCTTCGCGAAGAGATGGAAGTACCACTGGCCGGGAGTGCCGTCGGGTTCCGTCACCCGCTCCCAGGCGCTGCCGCCGAAGATCGAGGGCCAGGCATTCGGCGGCAGTTCGCCGTTCGCGCCGTGCCCGTCCCGGAAGAGGTAGCGCTCGCGCTCGGGCGAGCCCCTGCCTGCGCTGAGCGCCGCGCGGAACCATTCATGCCGGTCGGAGCTGTGGTTCGGCACGATGTCGACGACCACCTTGATGCCGACCCCGTGCAGCGCCGCCACCAGCTCGTCGAACTCGGCGAGCGTGCCGATCCTCGGGTCGACGTCGCGGTAGTCGTCGACGTCGTAGCCGCCGTCGGCGAGCGCCGAGGGGTAGAACGGGCTCAGCCACACCGCGTCGACGCCGAGTTCGGCGAGGTACGGCACCCGCGAGATGATGCCCACGAGGTCGCCGATGCCGTCGCCGTTGTCATCGGCGAAACTGCGCGGGTAGATCTGGTAGACCGCCGCCTGCCGCCACCAGTCCGCGTCGGATGCCACGTGCTCGCCCTCGTTCGTCATACGGGTCCCCTTCAATGCGGTGCGGTCGCTCGCCGCGCGCATCCGCCATTCTCGCCGAGCCGGTGCCGCCGGGCTACGCCTCGTTCGGGGCGAGTCGGCGCACCGCCCTGTCGGCGAGCGGCGAACGCGCCTACCCTCGAAAGATGGTCCAGGTCCGTGTGCTCGGCATCGCGCTCGACGCCGCGCAGCAGCACCTCGTGCTCCTGAAGCCGTTCGACGACGAGCTCGAGCCCGGGGCGCCGCGGGTGCTGCCGATCTGGATCGGCGCGCAGGAGGCGACCTCGATCCTCATCGCGCTCGAGGGAGAGCAGGCGCCGCGGCCACTCTCGCACGACCTCATCACGACCCTGTTCGCGACCCTCGACTCGCGGGTCGAGCGCGTCGACGTGACCCGCATCGAGAACGGCACCTTCTATGCCGAGCTCACGCTCACGACCCCCAGCGGACGGCAGGTCGTCGATGCCCGGCCGTCGGACGCCGTCGCCCTCGCGCTGCGCGCCGCGGCACCCATCTTCGTCGCCGACGAGGTGTTCGACGAGGCGGGGATCCCCGCCGAGCTCGCCGGCGACGAGGGCGCCGACGGCGCGGCCGGTGATGAGGGCGGTGACGACGAAGCGAAGCTCGCCGAGTTCAAGCGGTTCCTCGACGACGTCGACCCTGAGGACTTCCAGGGCTGAGCGGGCGGTTCCGCGCGGCGACCGGGCGGCGTGCAGCGCGAGGCATCCACAACCGGGAGAATGGCGAACATGGATGCCTCGCTTCCGCAGCCGACCGCAATGCCCGACCCCCAGTTCGTGATGACCGCCGAGGGCCGGCGCATCGCGACGTACTCGTGGGGCGATGAGTCGGCGCCGACCGTGCTCGCGGTGCACGGTTTCGCCTCGAGCTGCCGTGACAACTGGGTGAACACGGGGTGGGTGCGCGACCTGCTGAACGCCGGGTACCGGGTGCTCGGCGTCGACCAGCTCGGGCACGGCGCGAGCGACAAGCCGCGCGAGGCATCCGAATACGCGATGGCGGCGCTCGTGCAGGATCTCGTGACCGTGCTCGACACCTATCTCCTCGACAGCGTGCGCTACGCGGGCTACTCGCTCGGCGCGCGAGTGGGCTGGCAGCTCGCCGTGCAGGCGCCCGAGCACGTCGATCGCGCCGTGCTCGGCGGGATCCCCGACGGGCGGCCGCTGGCGCGCCTCGACATCGGTCAGGCGCGCGAGTACGCCCTGCACGGCACCCCCATCGACGACCCGGTGACCCGCAACTACGCGACGCTCGCCGAACGGGTCGAGGGCAACGACCTGCTCGCGCTGATCGCGCTCGCCGAGGGCATGCGGCACGGCGGCGACGCCGACCCCGACGTGTCGAGGCCTCCGCGCCAGCGCATCCTCTTCGCGACCGGCACGAAGGACGCGATCATCGAGGAGTCGCGACTCCTCGCCGAGGCGACGCCGAACGGCGAGTTCGTCGAGCTGCCCGGGCGGCACCACTTCAATGCACCCGGGTCGCGGGTGTTCCGCACGGCGGCGATCGGGTTCTTCGGCGCGCAGTGAGGGGGCCGGCGAGGGGGTCGCACCGCGCCCGACCGCGTACGATGAAGCCCGACCCCTGCGAGGAGCGAGCGAGACCATGAGCGACGAGAATCCCACGATCGAGACGGGACCGTCGACCCACACCCCGACCGAGTGCCCCGAGTGCTTCGTCGAGGTGCGCCACGACGGCCACTGGTGGATGGCGCGGCCCGAGGGCTCCCGGCTCGTCGGCCTCGTCGTCGCCCGCGACGACATGCCGCCGATCCTCGAGCAGCGCCAGGACCTGCTCGCGTTCGGGGTGCAGATCCTCGACTTCCGCTACCCGGCCCCCGAGAACCTCGGCGAATCGTGGGAGCAGCGGCTCGCGCGGTTCTTCGGCACCCTGCACGGCGGCGACGTGCTCGTCGTGGCGAACGTGCATGCGCTCGGGCGAGACGTCGACGAGGAGCTGCGCACGCTCGCCGAACTGCGCCGGCGCGGGGTCGTCGTCAAGGTGCTGAGCCACGGGGCACGGCACCTCGCCGACACCGCACTCGACGCCTGATAAACTGGACGCCTGCCTGACAGTCTGTTCGTCAGGGCGGCCGTGGCGAGTCATCGCCCGGTCCGAGGCTCGAAACCTCCGGAATCCCCAAGAATCCCGGAGGTTTTTCCATGTCCTCGCGCGTCCCGAACCGGTGGGCGGCACTCGTCGTGCTCTCGCTCACGCAACTCGTCGTCGTCCTCGACGGCACCATCGTCAACATCGCGCTGCCCGCGGCGCAGCTCGAGCTCGGCCTCAGCGACGGCGAGCGGGGGTGGGTCGTCACGGCGTATGCGCTGGCGTTCGGCGCCCTGCTGCTGCTCGGCGGCCGCATCTCCGACTACTGGGGGCGCAAGCGCACCTACCTGGTCGGCATGCTCGGGTTCGGCGTCGTCTCGGCGTGGGGCGGCTTCGCCGCCGACGGGATGCAGCTGATCCTCGCCCGCGGCCTGCAGGGCGCGTTCGCGGCCCTCCTCGCACCCGCCGCGCTCGCGCTGCTCACCGTCACCTTCCCGGGTGGCCGGGATCGCAACACCGCCTTCGCCGTCTTCGGCACGATCGCCGGCGCGGGCGCCGCCGTCGGCCTCGTGCTCGGTGGACTGCTGACCGAACTGGTCGATTGGCGCTGGTGCCTCTTCGTCAACGTGGTCTTCGTCGTCGTCGGGCTCATCGGCGGCGCGCTCTTCCTGCGCGAGAGCCGTGCCGAAGGCGAGAACCGATACGACGTGCTCGGCGCCGTCACCGTCGCCCTCGGCCTCGGCGCGCTCGTCTACGGGTTCAGCCTGGCCGAGCTCGGCTGGGGTCGCGTCGACACGATCGGGTTCCTCGCGCTCGGCGTGCTGCTGCTCGCCCTGTTCGTGTGGATCGAATCGAAGGTCGCGCAGCCGCTCCTTCCCCTGCGGATCGTCACGCACCGCGCCCGTGCTGGGGCCTTCCTCATCCAGCTCGTCGCCGGCAGCGTGATGATCGGGGCGACCCTCTATCTGACCTTCCACCTGCAGATCGTGCTCGGCATGTCCGCGCTCGCCGCCGGCCTCGCGAGCCTGCCGCTGCCGCTCGGCACGATGCTGGTCGCTCCGCTCGTGACGAAGCTGCTGCCGTCGTCGGGCCCGCGCCCGCTGCTCGTGGGCGGGCCGCTGCTCGTCGCGGCGGGACTCGTGTACCTCGGCTTCGTCACCCCCGACGGTGCGTACCTCACGGAGGTGGCGATTCCGCTCGCGATCATGGGTGCCGGGATGGCGTTCGTCTTCGTGCCGCTCCAGAACCTCGCGCTGACGGGCGTCGCACCGCACGACGCGGGGGTCGCCTCGGCCGTGGCGAACTCGTCGATGCAGATCGGCGGGTCGATCGGCCTCTCGGTGTTCACGGCGATCTACGCGGCGGCGATGGCCGGCGCGGGAGCCTCGCCGGCCGACGGCGCCGCCTACCTCGCCGCGCTGACCGAGGGGTACTCGGCGACGTTCATCGCGGCCGCGGTCGGCATGGTGCTCGCCTCGGTCGTCGCACTGACCATGGTCCGCGGTTCGCGCGAGGAGCTCATGCCGCAGGCGGGCGCTGCCGTCGCACACCTCGGTTGACGCCGCTCGGCAGCCCTACGGCCGGGCTGCCGTCACTCACCGCCAGGCGTCACCGGGGCCGAGGAGCACCCGCCACAGCCACTCGGCGGCGGTCTCGACCGGCGGCCGGGGGTCGCGTGCGAGCCACGCCTCGATCACGCCGAGCGCGGTACCCGCGATGCCCGCCCCGACGACGTCGAGGGGGAGCCCGTCGAACACGCGGGATCCGGAGGCTTCGATCCCCTCGCGCACGATGGTCTCGAGGCGTGCGCGGAGGCGGCTCATCACGACCGCGGAGCCCTGCGGGCCGAGTACCCGCCGGTACACCTCGGCGTTCTCGTCGAAGTGCCGGAGGTAGTCGAAGAGGGCTTGCGGCGGTGCGGAGCCCGGTCTCAGCACGCGGGGGACCGAGGCGCCCGCCGCCTCCGCCGCGGCGTCGAGCGCGTCGGCGAGCAACGTCTCCTTGTCGGCGTAGTGCTGGTAGAAGCTCGACCGGTTGACCCCGGCACGCGCCGCGATGTCGGCGACCGTGAGCTCGTCGAGCGGGCGTTCGCGGGCGAGGTCGAAGAGGGCCGCCTGCAGCGCACGGCGAGTGCGTTCGATGCGGACGTCCATACGGGGATTCTTTCAGTCGGGCGGCGCTCTCCGGTGCCGCCCGCCCGAAGTTCTCCGACATTGGTCGGAAATCCGACAGATGTCGGTTCCTCTTGACGAGGCCCGACGAAGCGCCGCCTCCTCCGCGACTCGAAAGGGCAGCATCGCCATGGCCGAACTCCTCTATCGCCTCGGGCGCTTCGCCGCCCACCGGCCGTGGCGCATCGTCGTCGCCTGGGTCGTCGCGCTCGGGCTTGCCGCGGGCGGCTTCCTCGCCTTCGGCGGCACCCTGACCTCGAGCATGAGCATTCCCGGCACCGAGACGGACCGGGTGACCGCGGAACTGCAGGGCGAGCTCGACGACCTGGGCGGCGCAACCGGCACCGTCGTCTTCCAGGCCGACGACGGCGAGGCATTCACCGAGGAGCAGCAGGCCGAGATCGGTGCGCTGCTCGGGCGCATCGCGAAGCTCGACGGTGTCGCGACCGTCGTCGACCCCTTCGTCGCACAGGCCGAGCGCGACGAGGCGCAGGCCCAGCTCGACGACGGCGCCGCGCAGCTCGATGCTGCGGCGCAGCAGCTCGACGCCGGCGAGGCCCGGCTCGACGCCGCTCAGCAGCAGCTCGACGCGGGCCAGGCCCAGCTCGACGCGGCGGTCGCCCAAGCCGATGCCGACGGCACCCTCGAGTTCGCCGCAGAGCAGTTCGCGGCCCAGCAGGCTCAGCTCGACGCCGGACAGGCCGAGCTCGACGCGAACCGGGCCGAACTGAGCTCCGGCGCCGCGGAGCTCGCGGCGCAGGGCGTGCAGCTCGACGCCGGCGTGCGGCTCGCCGAGGCGGCATCCGAGATTCAGACGGTCTCCGACGACGAGACGACCGCCCTCGGCGCGGTAATGTTCGAGGAGGACCTGTTCAGCCTCCCCGACGAGCAGAAGTCGGCCGTCGCCGCCGAACTCGACGGCGCCGACATCGAGGGGGTGAGCATCGACTACTCGAGCGAGATCGCCGCCTCGATCGCCGGCCTCATCGGGCCCGGCGAGGTCATCGGCGTCGTGCTCGCGCTCCTCGTGCTCATCGTGATGTTCCGCGCACTGCTGCCCGCGGTGCTGCCGATCCTGTCGTCGCTCGTCGGCGTCGGCGTCGGCGTCGCCGGCTCGCTCGCCTTCTCGGGCGTCGTCGACATGTCGTCGGTCACCCCGGTGCTCGGCGTGATGCTCGGCCTCGCCGTCGGCATCGACTACGCGCTCTTCATCTTCAACCGTCACCGCCGCCAGCTGCTCGCCGGCATGGAGCTCGACGAGTCGATCGCGCTCGCGAACGGCACCTCGGGCAACGCCGTCGTCTTCGCCGGCTCGACCGTGCTCGTCGCCCTGCTCGCGCTGAACGTCACGGGCATCCCGTTCCTCGGCGTCATGGGAACGGTCGGTGCGGTGTGCGTGCTCATCGCCGTGCTCGTCGCGGTCACCCTGAGCCCCGCGCTGCTCGGTCTCATCGGCCTGCGGGTGTTGAGCCGTCGCGCTCGCGCGCAGATCGGGCACGCCGCGCACACCGAGCCCGAGCTGAAGCCGATGAAGACCTCGCGCGCCCTGCTGCGCGCAGGCATCGCGATCGTCGCACTGCTCGTCGTCGCCATCCCTGCGCTGTCGATGCGGCTGGGCCTGCCCGACGGCTCGTCCGAGGCCGCGGACTCGACGCAGTACCGGGCGTACACGGCCGTCGCCGACGCGTTCGGCGCCGGACAGAACGGCACCCTGCTCGTGACGGTCGCGCTGCCGGAGAAGCTCGACGACGACGGCGTGACGCCGGCGCAGGCGGAGCTCGCTGAGCTGCTGCTCGACCAGCCCCGCGTCGTCGCGGTCGCGCCCGTCGGCGTCTCCGACGACCGTGACTTCCTGGCCTTCCAGGTGGTGCCGAGCGACGGCCCCTCGAGCGAGTCGACCGAAGCGCTCGTGCACGAACTCCGGGCACTGACCCCGCTCGACGCCGCCGACGCGGGCCTCGACGGCTCCGGCGGACTCGCACTCGGCGTCGCGGGCCAGGCGAGCGGCAACATCGACATCTCCGAGAAGCTCGCGAACGTGCTGCCGCTCTACCTGGGCCTCGTCGTCGGCCTGTCGATGCTCATCCTCATCCTCGTGTTCCGCTCGATCCTCGTGCCGCTCATCGCGACCGCGGGCTTCGTGCTCTCGCTGTTCGCCGCGTTCGGCGCGGTCGTCGCGATCTTCCAATGGGGATGGCTCGGGGCGCTCTTCGACGTGCACGATCCCGGGCCCGTGCTGAACTTCGCACCGATCATCGTCATGGGCGTGCTGTTCGGGCTCGCGATGGACTACCAGCTGTTCCTCGTCTCGGGCATGCGCGAGGCCTGGGTGCACGGCGCGCCGGCACGCACGGCGGTGGTCGCGGGCCTGCGGGGCGGTCGAGCGGTGGTCACTGCGGCAGCCATCATCTTGGCGTCGGTGTTCGGCGGCTTCGTGTTCTCGCACCTCACGATGGTGCGCCCGCTCGGTTTCGGCCTCGCGGCGGGCGTGCTGCTCGACGCCTTCGTGGTGCGCATGCTGCTGATCCCCGCGATCATGCACCTGCTCGGTGAGAAGGCGTGGTGGCTGCCGAAGTGGCTCGACCGCATTCTGCCCGACGTCGACGTCGAGGGTGCGGCCCTCGAGCGCACGCACCCGGTGCACGGCGCGGCCGACGCCACCGCGGCCGGGTCGTCCGCGCCCGCGCCGGAGCCGGCGGCGGCCGGCGTCGAGCGCGGCTGAGCTCCGCCCCCCGCCGGCCGAGACCGGTGACTCGCGGCGACGGCGGGGCTACGTTCGCGGGGCCGTCGACCCTTCGCTCGCGACGCTGCGGGTCGGCGCCGTCGCGAGCGCGGCCGCCGCGGCCCCGCGCTCGGTCTCGAAATAGAGGTGGGTGTGCAAGCGGCAGCGCTCGTTGAAGCGCGACGCGCACACGGGGCAGGCGTCGACCACGAGGTACGCGTCGATCGTCAGTTCGGCGCGGCACACACCGCAGAGCACCGCCTCGCGCCCGCGCTCGGAGAGCGGCCACTGCTCGGCCGGGTGATCGGCGGCCTCCTCATGGCAGGCGTGGCAGGGGTAGTACTCGCCGCAGCAGGCGAAGCGGATCGCGACGATGTCGAGCTCGGTGCGGTAGTGCACGCACCGGGTCTCGTCGTCGACGGTGGCCCCGAGCACGCGGGGCGTGCCCGAGGCATCCGGCTCGGTCATGTCGTCGACCGCGATCGCTTGCTCAGGCCTCGAGCACCGCGGCGAGGCTCTCGCGCACGATCGCGAGCCCGCGACGCAGTTCGTCTTCGCCGATCGTGAGCGCGGGCAGGAACTTCAGCACCTCGTCGTGGGCACCCGAGGTCTCGATCACGAGGCCGCGTGTGAACGCCTCCTTCGAGATGCGGCCGGCGAGCGTCGGGTCGGCATCGCAGACGAGGCCGTACATGAGGCCGCGGCCGCGCGCCGTGAGGCCGAGCGAGGGGTTGGCCGCGGCGATCTCCTCGAGCTCGGCGGCGAGCAGCGAGGAGGTGCGGGCGATCACGTCGACGAACTCGTCGTCGGCCCAGTAGTTCTCGAGGGCGACGCGCGCCGAGACGAAGGCGAGGTTGTTGCCGCGGAAGGTGCCGGTGTGGGCACCCGGCTTCCACACGTCGACCTCGGGGCGCAGCAGCACGAGCGACATCGGCAGGCCCGAGCCCGAGATCGACTTCGACACGGTGACGAGGTCGGGCACGATGCCCGCGGCCTCGAACGCGAAGAACGCGCCGGTACGGCCGACGCCCGCCTGGATCTCGTCGAGGATGAGCAGGATGCCGCGCTCGGCCGTGATCGCGCGGAGACGCTGGAGCCACGGCACGCTCGCGACGTTGATGCCGCCCTCGCCCTGTACCGCCTCGACGATGACCGCGGCGGGCAGGTCGAGGCCCGAGCCCGGGTCGTCGAGCATCTTCTCGAAGAGGTCGAGGGTGTCGACGTCGTCGCCGAGGTAGCCGTCGTAGGGGAGGCGCACGATGTCGTCGAGCGAGACGCCCGCGGCCGCGCGGTAGTGGCTGTTGCCGGTTGCGGCGAGTGCGCCGAGGCTCAACCCGTGGAAGGCGTTCGTGAACGCCACGACCGTCGAACGGCCGGTCGCCTGGCGAGCGACCTTGAGCGCCGCCTCGACGGCGTTCGCACCGGTCGGGCCCGTGAACTGCAGCTTGTGGTCGAGGCCGCGGGGCTCGAGGATGAGCCGCTCGAACGCCTCGATGAAGGCCCGCTTGGCCGAGGTCGCCATGTCGAGCCCGTGGATGATGCCGCCGCGCTCGAGGTACTCGATCAGCGCGCTCGTGAACGCCGGATTGTTGTGCCCGTAGTTCAGGACGCCCGCGCCGGCGAAGAAGTCGAGGTACTCGCGGCCGTCGGCGTCGACGAGGGTCGAGCCCGTCGCGCGGTCGAAGACCGTCGGGAACGACCGCACGTAGCCGCGCACCTCGGACTCGCGGCGGTCGAAGACGTCAAGGTTCGCGGCGTCGCTCATGGCAGGCGGGCTCCTCTGCAGATCAGGTTTGCGGTGCCATCGAGCCTAGGGCCTCGAACGGTGAGTCGGCTGCGAGCGGATGCCACGCATGGACGCCGTCCGCCCTGCGACGGTCGGGTGCCGAATCCGTCCCTTGCGCTCGATCGGGCCGGCGCCTACAGTCGATGAAGTGGGTCATTTGTCCCACTTGCTGAGTCGATCAGCGGACATCGAGGTCCGCCCCGGGAGCGCAATGACGCACGACCTCACCCCCGCCACGCTCGCCGCAGAAGCCGCCGGCAGGGGATTCTCCGCCGATGCCCGCACGCCTTTGAGCCGCTGGTGGTTCATTGGATTCGGCGGCGCCTGGTTCGCGTTCTGGCTGCTCATGATGCTGCCGGGCCAGTACCTCATCGTGAAGCTCGCGAGCATTCTCGACCCGGCCGAAAAGGTCGGCGTCGGATCGTTCCTCATCGCCGAGACCGGCGTGGTCGTCCTCCTCGCGGTACCCGTCATCGGCTGGCTCTGCGATCGCAGCAATCCGAGGTTCGGCCGTCGTCGATCCTGGGCGCTCGGCGGTTTCGTCGTGGCATCCGTGCCGTTCGCACTCGTCGGCGCCCAGGTCTCGTGGCAGTCGGCCGCGGTGCTGCTCGGCGTGGTCGCCCTCGGACAGTCGGCCGTGCTCGTCTCGCTCTCGGCGATGATCGCCGACCAGGTGCCCATCGCCCAGCGCGGGCGCGCGTCGGCGGCGATGGGCATTCCGCAGGTCATCGCACTCGCAGGCGGCATGCTCATCGTCACCGAACTCGTCACCGATGTCGCGTGGAGCTGGGCCGTCATCGCGATGATCGCCCTCGCGGCACCCCTGCCGTTCCTGCTGGGGTTCCGCGAGCCCGTCGCGCGCGCTCGCGCCGAGACCGACGGACACGAGGCCGCCCTCACCGCCCCACGACGGGGTCGGCCTCCCCTCGCCGCGTACCGCGACTTCGGCTGGGTGACGGTCTCGCGAGTGCTCGTGAACGCCGGCAATCTCGTCGGCACGACGTATCTGCTCTTCTTCCTCTCCGACGCGCTCGGTCTCCCGGACGCCGAGGGAGCGCTCATGTCGCTCATCCTCGTATACCTCGTCGCCTCGGGGCTCGCCTCGTGGGCGGGCGGTCGACTCACCGACCGGTTCCGTTCGCGCCGGGTGCTCGTCGCGATCTCGGCCGGTCTCCAGGCGGCGGCGGCGCTCGTGCTCGCATTCGTACCGAGCTGGCCCGCGAGCATCGTCGCCGCAGTGCTGCTCGGGCTCGGCTACGGGCTCTTCCTCGCGGTCGACCAGGCACTGCTCACCGATGTGCTGCCCGACGAGCGCACCCGCGCGCGCGACCTCGGCATCGTCAACGCGATCCAGCATCTGCCCATCGCACCGCTGATCGGCTGGGCCGCGCTCGCCGCGGCCGGCTTCAGCGAACTCTACGTCGCCGCGGCGGTCGTGATCCTGCTCGGGGGGCTTGCCGTCTTCCGGGTGCGCTCCGTTCGCTGAGCGCCGACCCCCTTCGACCCCCTTCGACCCCCTTCGACCCCTGAGGAGCACCACGTGAAGGCCATCGTCGTCATGTTCGACACCCTGAACCGGCGATTCCTGCCGCCGTACGGAGCAGAGGGCGTGCACGCCCCGAACTTCGATCGGCTCGCCGCCCGCACCGCGCAGTTCCTGCACTGTTACGGGGGCAGCATGCCGTGCATGCCGAGCCGCCGCGAGATGCACACGGGCCGGTACAACTTCCTGCATCGGGGCTGGGGGCCGCTCGAGCCGTTCGACGACTCGGTGCCGCAACTGCTCGGCGAGGCCGGCGTGCACACGCATCTCGTCACCGACCACCAGCACTACTGGCTCGACGGCGGGGCGACGTATCACCCGCGGTTCTCGACGTTCGAGTTCTTCCGCGGCCAGGAGGGCGACGAGTGGAAGGGGCAGCTGGCCGACCCCGACCTCGCGAACGTCTCGCCGTACGCGAGCAACCGGACGCTGCGCCGGCAGGACGCGGTGAACCGGCAGCACTTCCGCGACGAGAGCGACCACCCGCAGACGCGCACCTTCGACGCCGGGCTCGAGTTCATCGAGGTGAACCATGCCGACGACGGGTGGATGCTGCAGATCGAGACATTCGACCCGCACGAGCCCTTCTTCAGCTACGCGCGGTACCACGATCTCTACGCCACCCCCACCGTCGAGTCGGGCTTCGACTTCGACTGGCCCGACTACAAGCCGGTGACCGAGTCGGACGGCGAACTCGAGCACCTCCGCGACCGGTACAGAGCACTCCTGTCGATGTGCGACCGCTCGCTCGGGCGGGTGCTCGACGCGATGGACGAGCATGAACTGTGGGACGACACGATGCTGATCGTGTGCACCGACCACGGGCTGCTCCTCGGCGAGCACGAGTGGCTCGGCAAGAACGTGCCGCCGTTCTACGACGAGACGATCCACACGCCGCTGTTCGTCTGGGACCCGCGGACCGGCGTCGCCGGCGAGACCCGCCAGGGGCTCGTGCAGACGATCGACTTCGGCCCGACCCTGCTCGAGTTCTTCGGGCTGGACCGCACCCGCGACATGCAGGGTCGCTCGCTCGCGCCGGTGATCGCCGACGACACCCCGCTGCGCGAGGCAGCGCTCTTCGGCATCCATGGAGGGCACGTCAGCGTGACCGACGGGCGCCACGTCTACATGCGGGCATCGACCACGCCGGACAACCAGCCGCTCGCCGAATACACGCTCATGCCGACGAACATGCGCGGTCGGTTCGGCACCGAGCTGCTCGCGTCGGCGACCCTCGCCGGCCCGTCCGGGTTCACCAAGGGGATGCCGCTGCTCAAGGTGCCGGCGTTGTCGCCGGTGAACTCCGCGGCGTTCGGGTCGATGCTCTTCGACCTGGAGCAGGACCCCCTCCAGGAGTCTCCGCTCGTCGACGACGAGCTCGAGCTGCGCATGCTCGGCCTGCTCGTCGACTTGATGCGGGCGAGCGATGCTCCGCGTGAGCAGTACGAACGGCTCGGGCTGCCGCTCGACAGCGAGCCCGGCGCGGAGCACCTCGTGCTCGGGCGTGAGCTCGAGGCATCCGCCGGCGTCGGTGCGGTCGCGACTGCGGCCGATGCCTTCGACCTCGCCGCGCTCGCCGACACCGTGCTCGGAACGCGCACCGTGCGTGAACTCCTCGCCGATGGGGCCGTGCGCTCCGTGCTGCGCGACGAACTCGGTGCGATCGTCGACGGGCCGTTGCCCGACGAAGCGCTCGGTATGACGCTCGTGCAGATCGCGACCGTGACCGCGGGGCTCGTGCCGCCTGCTGCGTTGCAGCGCATCGCGGAACGGCTCTGAGCCGGCGGCCTACCGGTTCGGGTTCGTCGCCTTGCCGTCGAGCCAGAGCGTGTCGGTGGCGTCGCGGTGCACGCCGTCGGTGCCGACGTGCTTGATGCTGATCTGCGGTCCCTTCGTGATGACGTGCACGAGCGCCATCGCGTGGCCCTGCCCGAGGCCGTAGTCCTCCTTCAGCCACGCGACGATCGGGGTGGCCTTCGTCGAAGCGTCGAAGCCGCGCTCACCGGCGAGGTCGACGATCTGGCGCGGCGTGAGGCCGGTCTTCGCCTCGATGTTGTCGAGGTAGGACTGGAACGACATGGGGTTCTCCTTCGGCGGGTCTGGTCGGATGGTCTGTCGGGTCACTCGGCCCAGGTCTGCACGATCGTCTCGGCGGCGTGGATGCCGATGAGCTTGAGCCGCCCGTCTCCGGCGTTCGTGAAACCATGCCAGACTCCGGCCGGTGCGGTGGCGGTGTCGCCGGCTCGGGCGATGAGCTCGGTGTCGCCGACGGTGATGCGCGCTGTGCCCTCGAGCACGATCCACGTCTCGCTGTACGGATGCCAGTGCAGATCGGCACCTTCGCCGGGCTCGTTGTCGACGAAGAAGTACGAGATGCGCGCGCCGTGCTCGAGGCCGACGAAGCGGCGGGTGCGGCCGCTGCCGATGCGCAGTTCGTCGGCGGCCACGACCCGTGGCGTCACGGTCGGGGTCATGGTGGGGGAGAGGGTGATCTCGGCGGCGTTCACGGTGGCTCCTTCGGTCGGTTCGGTCGGGTCGGATGCCTCGGCGTCGGCCCCGGTTCGTTCTGCGAACAGCCTCCGCCCGAGGCATCCTCGAGCGTTAGAGTTTCGATGTGACTCGAAACTATGCGGAGTTCCGGTTGGCCCCGGGCGATATCTCGGCCATCAGGTTCGGCGTCTCACCGGGGCACGAACTCAGCCACGCGGTGCGCGTGCTGCAGCGCCCCGAGGCGCACCCGCTGCAATGGGGGTGGCTGCGTGCGGTACGGGCAGGGGTGCCGCGCGACGCGTTCGAACTGCTCGCCGTCGTCATCGGTGTCGACGGGTACATGCCCGACTTCCTCACCTCCGAGCCCGGCTGGGATCTCGAACCCGAGGAGGAGGCGGCCAGGATGCGCGTCGCGCCCGTCGAGCCGATGCTCGTCGACCTGCACAAGATGGTCGCGCGGTCGGAGGGGGCGCGGCAGCAGGCGATCCGGCGGATGATCGACGAGCCCGAACGGGCGCGGGCGATGATCGCCGACGCGTGGCGCGAGGTGTGGGCGTCGGTGCTCGCGCCCGTGTGGACCCAGCTCGAGCGCCTGCTGCGCGCCGACATCGCCGTGCGTTCGCGGAGGATCGCGACCGCCGGCGTCGGGGCCATGGTCGGCGAGCTGCACCCCGCGGTGAGCTGGAGCGACGATGCCGTGCGTGTCGAACTGCGCCTCCACCACGAAGTGCTCGACTGTCGTGGTTCAGGCCTCGTGCTCGTGCCCTCGGTCATGTCGTCGTACGGCTGCATGGTGCTCACCGAGCCGCCCGCGCAGCCCACCGTGTTCTACCCTGCGCAGGGCGTCACCGAGACGTGGGCGCGCGACCCTGCGTCGACCGCGGCTGCGCTCGGTGCGCTCATCGGCGCGGCGCGCGCCGAGATCCTGCTCGGGGCACACACCGCGCGCACCACGTCGCAGGTCGCGGCCGACGTGGGACTCGCGGTCTCGACCGCGTCGCACCACCTCTCCATGCTCAGGGAGGGCGGTCTCGTCACTTCGACCCGAGACGGGGCGAAGATGATTCACCTCCGCACGCCGCTCGGCGAGGCGCTCGTCGGCGCGATGCTCTGATCGTCGTGAGAGCTCTCTCATCTTCCGACCCTCCCCACGGACGCGCGAGGATACTGGAGCGATGGGGTTGAGCTCGGTGCGCACGAGGATCCTCGTGTCGATCATCGGCGTGGCCTTCGTCGGCCTCGTGTTCGCCGGGGGCGCCGCGTACCTCGTGCAGCGCGACCGCATCGCCCACGCGGTCGACGACCGCCTGCTCCAGCGGGTCGAGAGTGCCCGCGCCGTCGTCGGCGACGACAGGCCCGACTCCGGCGACGCGGTCGGATCGGCTGAAGCCGCGGTGACGCACGGAGGCGGCTATGCGACCACCCGGGACGCGCTGCGGGGTGTGCTCGAACGCATCGTGCCCGGCGAGCACGAGGGCGCGCTCGGCCTCGTCGACGGGCGGGTCGCCTTCGTGCCCGGCGTCGCGAGCGAGATCCACCTCGAGTCGGTGCCGGGGTTCGCCGAGCGCGCGGCGGCGGAGACCGTCGAGGGTGACGCGGTGCAGCTCGGCACCTTCGTCGACTCGGGCGTCTGGCTGCGCTACATGACCGCCCCGCTCGCGGCTCCCGGCGACCCGCAGCGTGGCGTCTACGTCGTGGCGCTCGACCTCGATGCCGCGCACGCCGACCTCGATGCGGCCTTCACGAGCTATGCGGTGATCGCGGCCGGCGCAGTCATCGCCACGGGCCTCGTCGGCTGGTTCGTCGCCGGCCGGCTCCTCCAGCCGGTGCGCCGCCTCAGCTCGGCGGCCTCGCGGATCACGGTGAACGCGCTCGACGAGCGAATCCCCGTGCACGGCCGCGACGAGGTCAGCCGCCTGACCGAGACCGTGAACGGCATGTTCGACCGGCTCGACCGGTCGATCACGAGCCAGCGCCGCCTGCTCGACGACGTGCGCCACGAACTGAAGACCCCGATCACGATCGTTCGCGGCCATCTCGAACTGCTCGACCCGGCCGACGCCGAGGAGGTGCGCGCCACCCGCGAACTCGCGATCGACGAGCTCGATCGCATGGCCGAGCTCGTCGACCGCATCGAACTGCTCGCCGAACTGCCCGACGACGCTCCGGCGGTGGAGCCGGTCGACGTCGCGGCGCTCACCCGCGAGGTGCACGCCAAGTCGAGTGTCATCGCCGGGCACGACTGGGTGCTCGCCGCGACCGCCGACGTCGTCGTCGACCTCGATCCGCGACGCATCACCCAGGCGTGGCTTCAGCTCGTCGACAACGCCGCCAAGTACTCGCCGGAGGGCACACCGGTGCGCATCGGCAGCTCGCGCGCCGAAGGCGCGGTGCAGCTCTGGGTGGAGGACGAGGGCCCCGGCATCCCGCCCGGCGCGGAGGCCCGGATCTTCGAACGGTTCGGCCGGGTGAACACCGGCAGAGGCATCCGCGGGTCGGGTCTCGGACTGCCGCTCGTCGAAGGGATCGCCCTCGCCCACGGCGGGCGGGTCGAGGTGTCGAGTTCGAGTGTCGGGTCGCGATTCGTCATCATCCTGCCGAACGACCGCGGGGATCGCGCAGACGGAGGGGACGGCGCATGAGTCGGATCCTGGTAGCGGAGGACGAGGCCGGCATCGCCCGTTTCGTCGAACGGGGGCTCCGGGCCGCAGGATACGAGGTCGTCGTCGCCCCGACCGGAACGGAGGCGCTCGAACTCATCCGCGGCGACACGATCGACCTCGTGCTGCTCGACGTGGGCCTTCCCGGGCTCGACGGCTTCACCGTGCTGCGCCGCGCTCGCGGCGAGGGAGCGACGGTACCCATCATCATGCTCACCGCCCGCACCTCGACGAGCGACACCGTCGCGGGTCTCGACGGCGGGGCGAACGACTACATCCCGAAGCCCTTCAAGTTCGACGAGCTGCTCGCACGAGTGCGCAGTCGGCTCCGCGACGCCGACAGCGGCACCGGCTCGGAGCTCGGGCGCGGGACGCTGCGGCTCGACCTGCGCACGAGACGGGCGTCGGTCGTCGGTCGCACCGTCGAGCTCTCGGCGCGCGAGTTCGCGCTCGCCGAGGAGTTCCTGCGACACCCCGATCAGGTGCTGAGCCGCGAGCAGCTGCTGAGCCGGGTCTGGGGCGTCGACTTCGACCCCGGCAGCAACGTCGTCGACGTGTACGTGCGGTACCTGCGCAACAAGCTCGGAGCCGAACGCATCGAGACCGTTCGCGGGGCCGGTTACCGCCTCGTCTGACGCCGGCGGGGCGTCGCGTCAGGCCGGGCCGAGACGCCGGGGCGCCCGCGAGGGCGGCCCCGGCGCGGGCGGCCGAGCGGCGGGTTCAGCTCGCCGACGCGGGCGACACGGGGGAGACCGGCGAGACCGGAGTCGCGGGGGTCACTGCCGAGGCCGGAGTCGCGGGCGTCGTTGCCGAGGCGGGCTCGGCAGGCGAGGCGGGGGTCACCGGTGTCACCGCGGTCGTCGGGGAGGCCGCGGTCGTCGGCGTCACCGCGGTCGCGGGAGTGGGTGCGGTCGTCGGTGACGCGGCCGTCGACGGCGTCGCGACCGAGAGGGTCGTCGAGGTCGCGGCGCTGCCGATCTGCTTGGTCGAGTCGGTCGAGTCGGTCACGACCGCGCCGCTCGTGTCGTCGCGGTCGGCGGCGAACGCCGCCATGCTGCCGAACCCGGTGATGCCGAGTCCGAGTGTCGATGCCGCGCCGATCGCGATCCACTTCGTCCTGGTGCGCATGATCTCTCCTTCTGTCCGGGAGGCGAACCCTCCATGCACCCAGCGTCGTTGCGCCGGATGAGAGCACGAGGAGGCCTCGATGAGGAAGCTCTCATCGAGCGAGGAGCAGTTCGGCCCCCTCGACGGCGTCGTGGGGCGCGACGCTGCCGGTCAGGGCGTGGCCGAGAAGGTGCGTCGCCGCGATGGCGCCGATGCGCCGCGCACGGTCGGCATCGTCGTGCTCGCCCGCCCACCGTGCCTGCGCCGCGTCGGCCACGAGATCTGCCCGAGCCGCAGTGGCGGCGGCACCGCTCGCCCTCGCATGCGCCGCCGTCGCGACGAGATGCGCCCACAGCGCGGCCTCGTCGTCGGCCGGGTCGCCCAGGCCGGCGGTATCGATGTCGATGAGGCCGACCACGCGCTCTGGGGCGGCCGGGTCGACGAAGAGCTGACCGAGATGGAGGTCGCCGTGGATCGTCACGCGATCGGGCGTCGATGCGCCGAGCCTCGCCGAGACCGAGCGGCGGATGCCTCGGATGCGCCTGTCGAGCTCGGGTGCGAGTTCGGCGGCGCGGCGGGCGTACCAGTCGACGCGCGTGCTGAGCGAGGCACGGGCTTCGACCTCGCTCGGCACCGAGCCGATCCGCCGTCGGAGTGCGTCGACGTCGCCGAGCAGCGATGCGGGGTCGGCCCGGTCGAGAACTTCGACGGCGGGCAGGCCGGGCTGTTCGGCGAGACCGATGACTCCCCGCTCGACGAAGCCGAGTACGGGCGGCACCGGAATTCCGGCGGCGAGCCAGGCGCGATGGCGGTCGTGGATGCGTTCGGCCCGACCGCCGGGACGCACGACCTTCAGGTAGGCCCGCCGCGAACCGCGCACGGCTCGCACGACCGCGCGCTTGCCCGGGCGGTACGCCGCGATTGTGAGGTCGAGAGGGTCGACGTCGTCGTCAGCCCACGCCGGATCGAACCCGGCGAGCAGCTGTCGCGCTCGCGGCGGCACGACCGCCTCGACGAGTGCCGGCAGCCGGGGGTCGTTGGGGTAGACCCAGACGGCCCGTTCATCGCCCGACTCGTCGCGCAGCCGCAGGACCCCCTGCCGTTCGCCGCCGCGCGGGGACGTCGTCACGTAGACATGGCGTTCGATCTGCTGCCCGGTCTCGTCGCCGAGCCGCACCCGGTAGCCGGTGACGAATCCGTCGGGGCCGGCTTCGCCGTGCACTCGTACGGCGTCGAGCAGGTGCAGGCGGCTGAGCTCGGCGACCGCATGCAGCAGCTCGTACTCGGGGTCAGCCGTCGGCATCGGGGTCGTCGTCATCGGGGTCGCCGTCGGGCTCGTCGGAGTCGTCGGGTTCGTCGGGCGGCGCGGGAGTCACGGTCGCGGGTTCGTCGTCGTCATCGTCGGGGGGCGGTGGTGCCGGAGCGGTCGGGGACGGCGTCGGGGGAGCCGTCGTCGCCGGTGCCTCGACCTCGATCGGGGCGACCTCCACCGGCCGCCCGGCCTCGTCGCGCGGAGTCAGCGCATTCGCGGTGAACCCGCCGACGACGGTCGCCGTCGCGACCGCGGCCGTGACGGCGGCGATCGTCGCGCCGCGTCTCATGCCAACAGTCTGCCGCGGCCCGGGCGGGTGATGGCCAGGCATGAGTGAACTCTCATCAAGCGGCGCGAGACGCGAGGATGCCCCGGGCTCCCGCCCGGGGCATCCTCGCTCACGACGTCGGGGAGCGACTCAATCGGCCGAACCGAGTTCGCGCATCGGCCTGCCGTTCTTCGGGTTCGCCGGCTTCACCTTTCGCCGCTCGCCGTCGACGACCACCGTGACGTTGCGCATGTTCGGGGCGCGGTCGGCGACGATGTCGTACGAGACGATTCCGCCGTCCTTCCATGTGCAGCTCACCGAGTAGCCGCCGCGCGCGCGCAGCCCCGTGAACGAGCCCGAGGCCGCCCAGTCGGCCGGCAGCGCCGGCAGCAGGCGGATGACCCCGTCATGGCTCTGCACGAGCATCTCGGCGATCGCGCCGGTGATGCCGAAGTTGCCGTCGAGCTGGAACGGCGGGTGGTTGCACCACAGGTTCGACAGGGTGTTGTAGGTGATGAGCCCGCGCACCATGATGCCCGCGCGTTCGGCGTCGCCGAGGCGGGCGAAGAGCGCGGTGCGCCACGGCCACGTCCACGAGCGCCGGCTGTCGCCCGAGACGGTGCCCGCGGTGAACGGCACGCCCTCCTTCTCGCCGCAGCGCGCCTTGAGCGACACGAGCGCCGCCGCCGCGAACTCGGGGGAGGAGGTCGTGATCTGCCGGCCCGGGTACACCGCGAACAGGTGCGAGGTGTGGCGGTGGATGTCGGTCGGGCTGTCGCGGTCGGCCTGCCACTCCTGAAGCTGCCCCCAGCCGCCGATCTTGTTCGGCGCCAGGCGGGACTGCAGGTCGGCGATCGTCGCCCGGTACTCGGCGTCGATGTCGAGCGCGTCGGCGCAGTCGAGGTAGTTCTGGAAGAGGTCCCAGATGATCTGCTGGTCGTACATGACGCCGTCTTCGCGGGGCCCGTGCTCGGGCGACCAGCCGTCGGGCGCCACGAGGGTGCCGTCGGGCAGCTCCTTCAGGCGGTCCTCCCAGAACTCGCAGATCTCCTTGATCATCGGGTAGGCGACGTCGCGCAGGTACTTCTTGTCCTGCGTGAAGGCCCAGTGCTCGTACACGTGCTGCATGTACCACGCGCTCGCGACGGTATTCCACTCCCACGAGTTGCCGCCGAAGATGCTCTGCGAGGTGCGGGCGGTCCAGCCGCGGGTGTTCTCGCCGAACGCGTTGCGGGTCGCGACCCGGCTCGGCACCGCCACCTGCTGCACGAACGCGACGAGCGCCTCGTGCGCCTCGGGCAGGTCGGTCGTCTCGGCACCCCAGTAGTTCATCTGCACGTTGATGTTCGTGTGGTAGTCACTCGCCCACGCCGGCTGGTTGCTGTTGTTCCAGAGGCCCTGCAGGTTGGCGGGCAGCCCGCCGGGCCGCGACGAACTCAGCAGCAGGTAGCGGCCGAAGTCGTACATCGACTGCTCGAGCGTCGGGTCGGACTCGCCGGCGCCGTACCGCGCGAGGCGTGCCGTCATGGGAAGCGCCAACACCGAGGCATCCGTCTCGCCCCACTGGACCGCCGCACGCGACATGAGCTCCGAGACCTGGGCGACGTGCTCGTCGCGCAGCTCGTCGAAGCTGCGCCCGCCGGCCGCGTCGAGGGCGGCGTCGATGCCCGGCTGCGGTGCGGCGCCCCGCCAGCCGTCGGCTGCGCTGAGCTTGTAGTCCGTGCGCGCATCGAGGAGCAGGGTGATCGTCGACGCCCCGGTCACACGGAGGCCCGCGCCGTCTGCGGTGACCACGCCGTCGGTCTCGGCGATGCGCACGGTCGCCGCGTGGCTGAGGTCGTTGGCCATCGTGCCGGCGAAGCCGAGCCGTCCGGCCGCCGCGTCGACCGAGGTCGGCGAGTTCGCCTGCTCGGAGGCGAGGCCGACGGTGCCGGTCAGCGCGCCCGCGGTGTCGCTCGTGTAGCGCAGCACGATGACGTCGGCCTCGCGGCTGGCGAAGGCCTCGCGCAGCACGGTGCCGGCGACGGTCGCGAAATGGGCGGTGTGCACGCCGACCGTGGGGTCGAGCGCGCGGCGGTACCCGACCACGGCGCGCTGGCCGCGGGTGGTGAAGCCACTGCCGGTGAACGCGACGCCGGCGAGACGGAACGCCCCGGGAGCGGTGAACGTGAGCCGGTAGTGCGAGTACGACGTGGCGTTCGCGAAGGAGAAACTCTTCGCCTCGCCGCGGCCGGCGAACGAGACGCCCGACTTCGTGTCGAGGGTCTTCCAGGCGACACCGTCGTTCGAGGCGGCGAGCACCCAGTCGCGGGGGTCGGCCTCGGGCGCGTCGGGCGCACTCGTCAGCACATAGCCGGTGAGCGCCCGTTTCGCGCCGAGCTCGAGCTGCCACGCGGCACCCGACCCGGCGTCGGCGACCTGCCAGACGGTGGATGCCTCGCCGTCGATGCTGCCGACGAGCGAGTCGGCGTGGTCGGTGGGCGACGACACGTAGACGCTGCCGCCCTGCGCGAGCTCGACGCCGCCGAGCCCGATCTCGGAGAGCTGGAAGTGGCTCACCCCCGCCTTCGGCACGAAGTCGATGCGGTAGATGCGGTAGGCGTTCGTGTTCTGGAACTCGTAGCTCTTGGTCTGGAAGCGCTGCTCGAACGGCGCTCCGGTGCGCGCGTCGAGCGTCGCCCAGGTGCTGCCGTCGTTCGAGCCGAGCACGCGCCACTCCTGCGGGTCGCGGTCGGGCACGTCGTTCGCGCTCGTGAGGCTGATCGACGTGACGACCGCGGCCGTCGGCAGCTCGGCCTGCCAGAGTACGTGCGCCGGCGGACCGTCGATGCACCACTTCGTCTGGCTGTTGCCGTCGTAGGTCTTGTCGACGTCTTCGGCGCCCCAGATCTTGTACGGGCCGCCCGGTGCGGTGACCTTCGGGCGCCCGCCGAACGCGATCGTGAGCGTGCCGAAGTCGCGATACGAACCGAAGCCGGTCACGCTCGTGTCGTAGGCGCCGTCGGGTCTGCCGGCGAGGGCGTTGTCGTAGTCGTTGAGGCCGCCCCAGAGGCTCTGCTCGTTGAACTGCACGACCTCCTCGTCGGGGTTGCCGAAGAGCTTCGCGCCGAGACGGCCGTTGCCGATCGGCAGGGCCTGCGACTCCCAGTCGGTCGCGGGCGTGCCGTACCAGAGCGCCTTCGGCGAGAGCTCGGGGACGGGGATGCCGTCGCCGACGGCGGCCGACCGGCCGGCGACGAGCGCGGCGGCCGGCTGGGCGGCGAGGAACTGGGGAACGAGCGGGGTCAGGGCGACGAGCCCGCCGAGCTGCAGGGCGCGGCGGCGCGGAATCTCGCGTTCGAGCATGCGGGGGGACCTCCGGAGCATCATTGATCTGGTGTTTCGGTGCGGAATCGTCGCGAATCATCGTCAATCTGCGACTCTCGCTCATACTGCCCGATTAAAGATCGGATGTATAGCCCACTTCGCTGGAGACGTCGTCTCAGCTGAGGTCGAGCCGCATCAGCACCCGCGGAAAGCGGTTGAGCACCGACTCGGTGTCGGCGACCTTCGTGAAGCCGCCATGCTCGAACAGGCTCCGCGTGCCCACGTACGCCATCGTGAGGTCGACCTTCGCGCCCCCGTTGTCGACCGGGTAGCCCTCGATCGCCGGGGCGCCGCCCGCTCGCGCGAACTCGACCGCGCCCGCGAGCAGGTGGTGCACGATCCCCTCGCCGCGATGGCCGGGCCGCACACGGAAGCACCAGACCGACCACACGTCGAGCTCGTCGACGTGGGGGATCTTGCGGTTCGTCGCGAAGGCGGTGTCGGCACGCGGATGCACCGCCGCCCAGCCCACCGGTTCGTCGCCGTCGTAGGCGAGCACGCCCGGCGGGGGAGCCTGCGCGCACAGCTCCCGCACGCGTTCGCCGCGAGCGGGCCCGACGAGCGCGAGATTCTCCTTCGAGGAGCGCAGCCGGTAGCTCAGGCAGAAGCACACGTTCGACGTCGGCTTCTTCGGCCCGATCACCGCGGCCGCGTCGTCGAACACCGTCGCCGGCCGTACTTCGATCGCCATGCGCCCAGCCTGCCATCGACCGCCGGGAGCTGCCATCGGTCAGCGGCAACGGGTCACCCCGCCGGCAGCATCCACTCGTCCTGTGCCCGCTCGAAGCTCTGCGCAGCGTCGGCGGGTGCCCAGTCGTCGCGGAGCCGCGCCGCCCATGTGGAGAATCGGTCGTCACCGGTGAGGCGCGACAACGTGTCGAGCTGCCAGGAGTGGATGACGTGATAGGTCTTGTGCTGCCAGCGCGAGTTCTGGCAGTACGCGGCCTGCACGCAGTAGTACGAGACGCCACCTGGCACGCGAACGGCCGGCATCATCCGTGCGAGCACCGTCGTCGCGCCGCCGTCGAGGTAGGCGCCCACCTTCGGGTCGCCGCCGCGGTGCCGCCAGTAGTCGTAGAGCCCGAACATCGCGAAGATCTGCCCGTTGAGCACCGTGAGCGGCACCTGATCGCCCGCGTACTCCTCGAAGTACAGGTGATCGTCGATCACGAGACTCGACCAGGGGGCGGTCGACGAGTAGCGCTGGGTGAAGCTCGTCCACGTCTTGTCGGCGGCCGTCTCCCAGCGGGTTTCGCCGGTCGCCTCAGCGAGCCTGACGAAGAGGGAGAGCGCCTGTCCCTGCGCCATCGCCGAATACCAGGGGGATGACAGGGTCCGCTCGTAGTACGTCCATGGGAATCGGTAGGGGTACCACCAGGCCTCGCCGCGCTCGACCCTGATCGCGATGAGCTGCCGGCCGTGGCGGATCGCCCGGTCGAGCCAGATCTGGTCGCCGGTCCGCTCGTATTCGAGCATCGCCGAGATGCCGTACTGCGCATATGCGACGGGATGGTCGGCGCGCTTCCGGTTGTCGATGCGCAGGTAGACGAGCAGCCCGGTCGAGTCGAGCGTGATCGAATCGCTCCGGACGTCGACGGGAGGCCGATCCGAGTACGGGGCGGGCGCGTCTGCGTCGAAGTCCCACGACGACACGGCCCAATCGGCCAGGGGCTCGCTCGTCGTCGGAATGACGCAGCGCACGTTCTCGGCCGCGGCTCGGGAGACGACGGCGGTGCCGCCGAGCACGGCACGCCTCGTCGCGCCGACCGAGAGGATGCCGTCGTTCACGGCCGGCGGGACGCAGCTGCGCCAGGTCAGGTCGAGGGGTGCGCCGAGCCGGCCGGCGAGTGCCGCCGCCGCCAGCGCATCGGGGAAATCGGCTCCGGTGGCGAGGAAGCTCGTCGCCGAGGAGCCGGGGCGGAAGTAGGCGCGGTTGATCAGGGCGGCCGTCTCGTAGCGGTCGGTCCCGCCGTAGCGGGTGACGGCGTACCCGGCAGACGTCAACTGCGACTGGATGCCGCTGCTCACCACGCTCGCTCCTCCGGTGATCGTCACCGACCGTACGCCGAGGCGGCGGAGGGTTGCGACGGTGGGGGCGCCGACGCGCGGGGACCTGCCGTCGACGAGGAGGACGGGGGCGCGACGCGAGCCCGCTGCGCCGGTCGCGGCGAGCGCATCGGGGAAGGTGCGGCCGGTCGCGATGACCGCGTGATCAGCGCTCGTGAAACTCGCATCGACGATCGCCTGCGCCGTCGAATAGCGTTCGGCCCCCGCGAGCCGCTTCGTCGGCGCGATTCTGCGCAACGCCGTCTCGACGCCCGTGGACACGACCGCCGTCCCGCCGGCGATGTAGATGCGGGCCGGCTTCAGGCGCTGGAGTTCGAGGCGCACGGTGTCGGGCAGCCGGGTCGGAGTCGTGAGGAGGAGCGGACCGCCCGCTGCGGCTGCGCCGCTCGCCGCGGCGAGGGCGTCGGGGAAGTCGGCTCCGGTGGCGACGAAGACGGCGGGCACGCCGGGTGAGTACCGCTCGGCGACCGCGACGGCGGTCGCATAGCGGTCGACGCCGCTCAGACGCGTGACGCCGTCGGGGAAGTCCGCCGTCGCGGGCGCGGCGGCCGCGGCCATGACGCTCGTCGGTGCGGCCGTGGCGTTCGCGGTGTCGACCGGAGCGGTCACCGCCAGCGGCAGCAGCGCTCCGAACGCCGCGAGCATCGCGATACGAACTCTCGCCGACATCGTGCTCCCTCCGGCGCGTCGCGACGGCGCACTCGCCTCGACTCTAACCGAGACGAATCACCGGCGGATTCGCGCCACCGGGGCTGCACCGCGCACGCCGCGGAGCGCCCCGGAAGTCGCGGGTGACAGCGGGCTGTCCCGTCCACGAGACTGTCTCCCACCGTCATCACGAAGGAGTGATCATCACATGGGTCCTTTGACCACGATCGGGCTGCCCGTCGCGCTCGGCATCATCATGTTCGGCCTCGGACTCTCGCTCACCCCGCGAGACTTCACCCGCGTCGCGAAGGAGCCGCGGGCGGTGCTCGTCGCGCTCGGCTGCCAGCTCGTTCTGCTGCCGCTCATCTGCTTCGGGCTCGTGCTCCTGTTCCGCCTGCCGCCGGTGCTCGCGGTGGGCATGATGCTGCTCGCGGCATCCCCCGGCGGCACGACCGCCAATCTCTACAGCCATCTCTTCCGCGGCGACGTCGCACTGAACATCTCACTCACCGCGGTGAACTCGGTGCTCGCCGTGTTCACACTGCCGCTCATCACGAATCTCGCGATCGCGTACTTCCTGCCGGGCGACGACGGCCTCGGGCTGCAGTTCGCGAAGACGATCGAGGTGTTCGCCATCGTGCTCGGCCCGGTCGTGCTCGGCATGCTCGTGCGCTGGTGGAAGCCGGCGTTCGCCGACCGCATGGACAAGCCGGTGCGCATCGCCTCGGTGATCATCCTCGTCATCGTCATCGCGGGCGCCATCGCGACCAACCTCGAACTGCTCCTCGCGAACGCCGGCACGCTCGCGCTCATCACCGTGCTCTTCTGCGTGCTGAGCCTCGCCGTCGGGTTCGCGGTGCCGCGCCTGCTCCGCGTCGGGCGTGCGCAGTCGGTCGCGAGTTCCTTCGAGATCGGCATCCACAACGCGACGCTCGCGATCGTCATCGCGCAGACCGTCATCGGCAGCGTGGAGATGAGCCTGCCCGCCGCGGTCTACGGCGTGCTGATGTTCTTCGTGGCGCTCGGGTTCGGGTTCCTCATCCGCGAGCGGAAGCCAGCTGAGGTCGCAGCGCCCGCCTGAGGTCTGCGGGGCGGGCGGGTCAGTGCACCGCTTCGCCGTCGAAGACGAGTGCCCGCAGCAGCACTTCGAGCGAGCGCTGCACGCGCTCGTCGGTCCAGGCGTCGGGGTCTTCGACCGCCTTCACCTCGGAGCCGCGGCAGTACAGGTAGAGGATGTCGGCGATGTGCGCGGCGGCGACCCGATCGACCGGCTCGCCGCCGGCCACGATGTGCTCGGCGCCCGCGAGGAACTTGGCGTACGTGGCATCCGTCACGCCCCTGACGACCTCGTAGGCGCGGCGGTTGGCGCCGCGCACGTCGGCGATGACCTCGATCCAGAGGCTGCGCAGCACGTTCTCCTCGGGGGAGGAGGTGCACATCCACCGGGCGAGCGCGGCGAGGCGCTCGACGCCGACCAGGTCGCCGAGATGGGCGGCGCGCTCCTCGTCCCACTGGGCGCGGGCGTGCTCGAGCGCGTTCGCCATGAGGTGCGCACGTGAGGGCACGAAGTTCGTGATGTACGCGGTGGAGCGGTCGAGTCTCGCGGCCACCGCGCGGATCGTCACGGCACGCGTGCCCGACTCGCGGGCGATCTCGATCGTCGCTCGGGCGAGATCGGCGAGACGTTCGTCCTGGTCGACTTCGATCGGCACGGCGGCTCCCCTCTCTCGTCGGTTGACAGCCTGCCACGGCGGGCGCTAGGTTTCAAAACACTGTTTTATCACGCTCGGCCCAGGCCGCGACGAAGAGGGTTTCCGCATGACCGCGAACGGCGGCGTCTCGTATTGGTGGCAGCGCCTCGGCCTGCCCGCCCAGCGCCCCGCGCTCGGCGGCGATCTCGACGTCGACGTCGCGATCGTCGGCGCCGGCTACACCGGCCTCTGGGCGGCGTACTACCTGAAGCGCGAGCAGCCCGACCTCCGCATCGCGGTGCTCGAGCGCAGCTTCGCCGGGTACGGCGCCTCGGGTCGCAATGGCGGATGGCTCACCAACTCGGTCACCGGCGGGCGCGCGCAATACGTGCAGCAGCACGGGCGCGACGCCGCCATCGCCCAGCAGCGCGCCCTCAACGACACCGTCGACGAGGTCATCGCCGCAGCCGCGGCCGAGGGCATCGAGGCCGACATCCACAAGGGCGGCGAGCTCGACATCGCGCTGAACCCCGCCCAGCTCGCGCGTCTGAAGGCCGCCGCCGCCGACGAGCAGGCATGGCCGGCGACCGACGTCGAGCTGCTCGGCGCCCGCGAGAGCTCCGCCCGGGTCAACGTGGCCGGCACCCTCGGCGGCCTCTGGCACCCGCACTGCGCCCGCGTCGACCCCGCGAAGCTCGTCAAGGGCCTCGCCGAAGCGGTCGAACGACTCGGGGTCGCGATCTACGAGGGCACCGCCGTCACCGAGATCCGGCCGGGCGAGGCCCGCACCGAGCACGGCACCGTGCGGGCGAGCCACGTGCTGCGCGCCACCGAGGGATTCACGCCCGACCTGAAGGGCCTGCACCGCACCTGGCTGCCGATGAACTCCTCGCTCATCGTGACCGAGCCGCTCGCTCCCGCGGTGTGGGACGAGATCGGCTGGAACGGCCGCGACGCCCTCGGGGACTTCGCGCACGTCTACATGTACGCGCAGCGCACCGCCGACGACCGCATCGCGTTCGGAGGCCGCGGCGTGCCCTACCGCTACGGCTCGCACGTCGACCGCGACGGCGAGACCCGGCAGCGCACCATCGAGGGGCTCGGTGCCCTGCTCGCACGGTTCTTCCCGAGCGCCGCGGATGCCTCGATCGAGCACGCCTGGTCGGGGGTGCTCGGCGTGCCGCGCGACTGGGCCGCGACCGTCGGCCACGACCCCGCGACGGGCCTCGGCTGGGCGGGCGGCTACGTGGGCACGGGAGTCACCGCGACGAACCTCGCCGGGCGAACGCTGCGCGACCTCGTGCTCGGCCGCGACACCGAGCTCACCCGGCTGCCCTGGGTCGGCCATCGCGCCCGCAGGTGGGAGGTCGAGCCGCTGCGCTGGCTCGCCGTACAGGCGATCTACACGGCGTACCACGCCGCCGATCGAGGCGAGCAGCGCGGCCGGGCGACGACCTCGCCCATCGCCCGCCTCGCCGACCTCGTCGCGGGGCGCTGAGGCGTCGTGACACCTTTCCTGCAGAGGCAGTTGCGCGGGCACGAAGCACCGATGAGGAACCGATGACCGACCGGCCAGACACCGTGTCGACCGTCGCGGGGCTCGCCCCGCTCGCGCGCGACCTCGGCCCCGCCGCCCCGAAGCCCACCGCCCTGACCGACGGCGTGCTCGAGGCATCCGGTTCGCTGTGGGAGGTGCCGGGCCTCGACGTCGGGTATTGGGAGTGCTCACCGGGCCGGTTCTCCGCGACCCGTGAGGGCTACACCGAAGTGTGTCAGTTCCTCTCGGGTCGCGTGACGATCGAGGTCGACGGCGAAGAACCCGTGACGTTCGGCGCCGGCGACACGCTGATCACCCCGAGCGGCTGGCGCGGTGTGTGGCACGTGCACGAGGCCGTGCGCAAGCTCTTCGTGATCATCGACGACGTGCGCGCCTGAGGTCGGTCGACGGCCCTACGGCATCATGATGGAGCCGCCGTCGGTCATGAGCGTCTGGCCGGTGATGTACTTGGCGTCGTCGCTCGCGAGGAACGCGACGGCCGGGGCGATGTCGGTCTCGGGATCGCCGAGCCGGCCGAGCGGCACGCCGCCGACGACCTCTTGGAATTCGGCCGGGAACGCTTCGCCCCACGCCTTGATGCCGGGGGTGAGCGCCACGGGCGAGACGAGGTTCACCCGCACGCCGTCGGCGGCCCACTCGTTCGCGGCGACCCGGGTGATCGCGCGGATCGCCTCTTTCGCGGCGGCATAGGTCACCTGGTTGGGCAGGCCCTTGATGCCCGCGCCCGAGGCGAAGTTCACGATCGCGCCCTTCGTCTTCACGAGTTCGGGGTGGGCTGCGCGCATGAGGTGGAACGTGGCGTACATGCCGGAGCCGAGCGAGAGGTCCCACATCTCCTGGGTCGTCTCCAGGATCGGGGCCTGCTTCGAGGCGTGGGCGTTGTTCACCAGGATGTCGAGCCTGCCGAACGCGTCGACCGCCGAGGCGATGATCGTCGGCGCGTTCTCGGCCCTCGAGATGTCGGACTGCAGGTAGCGCACCGCGTCGCCGAGGCCGGCCACGAGCTCGTCGCCCTGCTGCTGGTCGACGATGTCGACGATGACGACCTTCGCGCCCTCCGCGAGGAAGTGGCGCACGATGCCCTGGCCGATGCCGCCGGCTCCGCCGGTCACGATGGCGACCTTGTTCTCGAGACGCATGATGGTGTCCTTTCGGTTCATGCCCCGGCGTCGCGGTGCGGCGTGCGGGGCGGGGTGAGGCTCTCCTCGATGCCGTCGAGGAAGGGGGTCAAGGTCGCACGCAGGATGTCGCGCCCGCGCGCGGCGTCGAACGGGCGGGCGCGGAAGCGAGCGGCATCGGCGATGGCGTCGGCTGCGTCGGCGTCGTCGACGGCCGCGTCACGCGGCGCGAGTCGATCGAGCGTGAAGTCGATGCCGCGGGGGAGCGGGGGCAGCGTCAGGCACGCGACGCCGATCACGATGGCGGTCGCGCCGACGAGCAGGTCGCCCGCGGTGTCGGCGTCGACGCCCGCATCGCCGAGCCGGGCGAGCAGCGTGCCGGTCTGTTCGGCGCTCGCCAGGTCGAGCATGCGGGTCGGGCTGACGACGACCCCGAGCAGCCAGGGATGCTGTTCGAACGAGTCCCAGACGCGCTCGGCGAGGTGTTCGAGGCTTTCGCGCCATGCGGCGTCGGCGGGTGGCAGAAGTGCACGAGAGCTCGCGGTGCGGGCCGCCATTCGCAGGACGAGGTCGTCGCGGTCGGCGACGTGACGGTAGAGCGCCATGCCGGAGACGCCGAGCTCGGTGCCGACTCGACGCATCGAGACGGCGCCGAGTCCGTCGCGGTCGGCGATCGAGACGGCGGCATCGGTGATCGCGTCGGCGTCGATGGTCGTGCGCACGGTTGGCCCACCTCCTCGGTGCTCATGCTTACGCTGTAAACATCATCAGTCTACACCTCGCGCCGTACGCCACGGGGCCGCCGTCGTGAGAGCGTTGGCGGGTGAGCCTCACCACGATCGCGACCCCCCGCTCCTCGTACACCCTGCGCCGGGCCCGCCGCGACGACGTCGATGCCGTCGTCGCGCTCATGGCGGCCGATGGACTTCGCGCGGCTGAGTTCGCGTTCGACGACGAGACGCGCGCCGGCTACCGGCGTGCGTTCGACGCGATCGACGCGGATGCCGCGCAGCTGCTCGTGGCGGTCGAAGCCGCCGACGGACGGATCGTCGGGACGATGCAGCTCACCTTCATTCCTGGCCTCTCGCGCGGGGGCGCGATGCGGATGCAGATCGAGGCCGTGCGCGTCGCCGAAGACCTCCGCGGTGGCGGCGTGGGTTCGGCGATGATCGAGTGGGCGGTCGAGCACGCGCGGTTGCACGGCGCACGCCTCGTGCAGTTGACCTCGGATGCGCGCCGCGACGACGCGCATCGCTTCTACGAGCGGCTCGACTTCGAGGCATCCCATGTGGGGTTCAAGCGGTACCTGTGAGCGGGCGGCGGCGCGTAGACTGCCCGATTGTGAATCGAGCTGAGATGCCCGCCGTCGTGCGCGGGCGTGAGGGGGTCGCGGGCGCTTCGTGCGCCGCGATGAGGTGACCCCGCCCCGGGTCGTGGCAGTCCATGCCGCGACCGCGGTCGGTCGCGCCTGCGACCGGTCACCCCCACGTCAGCGTGCCGCCCGTCTCGGCGGCGAACAGAACAGGTTCAGATTCCGTGCTCCCCATCACCGACGCGCAGATCCGCGCCTCGCTCATCAATGCCAGCGTGCGCGAGCGCGCCGCCCTCACCCTGCCGGCCGACTTCGCCCCGCTCGACTGGGATCGCTGCGACTTCCTCGGCTGGCGCGACCGCAAGCTGCCGAACGTCGCCTACGTCGTGGCCCCGATCGGCGGCGAACTCGTCGGCGTCATGCTGAGGCGCGCCGAGGGTCGACTGCGCTCGCGGCCGCAGTGCTCGTGGTGCAAGGACGTGCACCTGCCGAACGACGTGCTCTTCTTCGTGGCGCGCCGCGCCGGCGCCACCGGCCGGAAGGGCGACACCGTCGGCACGCTCGTGTGCGCCGACTTCCAATGCTCGGTGAATGCGCGCAGGCGCCCACCCGTCGCGTACCTCGGCTTCGACGTCGAGGCCGCTCGCGACCGCCGCGTCGCGTCGCTGCGCGAGCACGTGATCGGCTTCATCCGCGAAGTCGCCGGGGAGCCGCTCGGCGGCTGAGCGACGCAGCCGGGGTGCGATGCTGCGACGGGCGTCCTCGAGCCACCCGTCGATGACCAGCCGGAGGTTCGACGGGTTCGCCGCGATCATGCACAGGGTACGGCGTAGTCGGGCCATACGGACGGTGCGGCCGTGCGGAGTCCAGACGGTCATGCTGCGCCGCGGTCGTCGCATGGTCGTTTCCCTTCCTCGTCATCGGGCGGAACTGTGCCCGTCTTCAGAGTGACGCCGACAGGATTCCCAGATCAACGGGTGAATCGTATTCGTTGCGATAACCTGTGGGTTATCGCTGGAGGTGCGCTGATGGAGTTGCGCGACATCGAGATCTTCCTGGTTCTCGCCGAGGAGTTGCATTTCGGCCGCACGGCTGAGCGGCTGCACGTGTCGCAGGCGCGGGTGAGCCAGGCGATCCTCGGCCAGGAGCGGCAGATCGGCGGCCGACTGTTCGACCGGAGCAGTCGTCGCGTCGAGCTGACCCCGCTCGGCTCGGTACTGCGAGACGACCTCGCGGCCGGCCACGGTGCGATCCTCGCCGGTGTCGCGAAGGCGAAGGCGGCCGCCCGGGGCGTCGTCGGGACGCTGCGCCTGGGGGTCATGGGCAACGACGGCGCGATGTTCCTCGATCGCATCGAGGAGTTCCGGAGACGCCATCCGGGCTCGGTCGTGGAGACCCACGAGATCCACTTCAGCGATGCGCTCGGGCCGCTGCGACGCCGCGAGGTCGACGCCGTCGTGATCTGGCGGCCCGTACAGGAGTCCGACCTCGCTGAAGGCCCCGTCGTCTTCAGCGCGGGTCGCGTCCTCATGGTGTGGTCGGGACATCCGCTCGCCGACCGCGACTCGGTGTCGCTCGAGGATCTGGCCGTGCACGCGCACGTCGATCCGGGGTCGCTGCCCGAGCACTGGATCGAGGCGATGCTGCCGAGCCGCACGCCGAGTGGTCGCGCGATCCCGCGAACGGGGCCGCGGCCGGCGACGTTCCACGAGTTGCTCACGCTCGTCGCGGCGCGTCGCTGCGTGTCGCCGGCCGGGGCCCACGCGGCGTACTACGCGGCCATGCCCGGCGTCGAGTTCGTTCCGATCGCCGATGCGCCCCCGCTCGACTGGGTGCTCGTGTGGCGATCCGGGGCCGACGAGCCGGCCGTGCGGGCGTTCGCCGCTCTGTGCCGCGAATTCGAACCGCGCGCATGAAACGCAACCGGATGGTTGCATTTCCATCGATCTTCTGCAACTATTGAGTTGCAGGTGATCGAGTGATCGCCGAGACATCCACTGCTGCATTCGCCGGAAGGAGCGCGATCATGGTGAGCATGACCCGCAACGAAGCATCCGTCATCGATGAAGGGGCCTTCACGGTGCGACGCACGATCCGCATCGCCGCCCCCGTCGCCAAGGTGTGGCGCGCCGTCACCGAGCCCGAGCACATCTCCCGCTGGTTCGGTCGGACCGTGCTCGACGGCGCCGGAGCCGGCGCAACCGGCACGATGAGCTTCGAGGGGTACGGGGTCATCCCGCTGCGCGTCGAGGCGATCGACGCCCCGCGCACGGTCTCGTACCGCTGGGGCAACGACGACGCGGCCCGCCGCGCGGGCGGCGCGATCGACGAGGCGACCACGACCGTCTTCACCTTCACCCTCGACGAGCTCGACGGCGGCACCGAACTCACCGTCGTCGAGACCGGGTTCGACCGAACGAGCGACCCGGCCGCGAACATGGCCGATCACGCCGAGGGGTGGGTCGAAGAACTCGACAAGCTCGTCGCCCTGCTCGAGGGCGGCGTATGAGCAGTGCGGCGCTGGTTCCCGTGTTCGCCGCCCTGGGCGACGAGACGCGGTGGAGCATCCTCGCGGCGCTCGGCGAGGGGGATGCCTCGGCGTCGGCCCTCGCCGAACGCCTCCCGGTGACCCGGCAGGCCATCGCCAAGCACCTCGCGGTGCTCGCCGAGGTCGGCCTCGTCGAACCGGTGCGGGTCGGCCGAGAGGTGCGCTACCGCGTGCTCGGCGCCGAACTCAGCGCGACCGCCGCGAGGCTCGACGCCGTCGGTCGCGACTGGGAGCGCCGCCTGGCCGCGATCAAGGAGATCGCGGAGGGGCTGTGACGGGAGCGAGCTGCTCGAGTTCGGCGAGCAGGGCGTTCGCCGCGACATCCCGGTTGATCGCCTCGCCGAGCCGGGCCGCGGCCGCCCGGTACCGCTCGTGGCCCAGCACCTTCTCGATCGCGGCGGCGATCTCGTCGGCGGGCGCCCGACGCGGCACAGTGACCCCGGCGCCCCGCTTCACGATGCGGGCGGCGTTGTCGGCCTGATCGCGTCCATGGTGGAGCACGACGAGCGGAAGCCCCGCAGCGAGCGCCTTCATCACCGTGCCGTGGCCGCCGTGCGTCACGACGAGGCTCGCCCGGCGCATCGCCTCGCGATGGGGGGCGGATGCCACGACGACGGTGTTGACGGGCGCGTCGATGAGCTCGGGCGGAATCGACGGCCCGGTCGTCAGGTACCCCCGCACCGGCAGGGTTCCGAGTGCGTCGGCGATGCGCTGCAGGCAGTCGGCGTGATTCTGGAAGGTCGATGAGAGCGCGACGAGCACGAGCGGGGCGTCGCCGGGGGGCGGGTCGAAACGCTCGGCGACGGCCCAGGCGGGGTCGTCGAGCACCGGGCCGACGAAGCGCACGTTCGGAGGGAACTCGCCGTCGAACTCGAACTCGGCGGTCGTGAGCACGAGTTCGCGCCGCGCCCGGTGCACCTGATCCCAGACGTGCACGATCGGGTCGAGACCGTGCCGCACCCGCACGGCGTTCAGCGGATCCATGGTGTACCGATCGAGCAGTCTCGTGGTGGCCGCGGCCGCCATGCGATCGCGCATCGCGCCGAGCGGACCGCGCATCGGCCGCATGCCGGCGCCTCCCGGAGGGCGACCCGGCACCGGGGCGATGTAGACGTTCGGCATCAGCACGTCGAACGGCACCGCGCGCGCCTCGGCGGCGATCATCGCCCCGAGCGTGAAGAACGTCGTGACGATGAGATCGGGGCGCCCGCCGTCGATGGCGGCGAGCGTGTCGGCCGCGTGACCGGCGGCCGGACCCGACAGGTAGTGCTCCGACATGCTCTTCGCGAGCTCGAGCGGGTTCTTGATCGCCCAGTCGCGGAACTCGGTGCTCGGCCGGGCGCCCCAGGTGCGCACCGCGGCGCCCGTCGCGCGGCTCGCGCCCGCCATCGACTCGTCGACGAGCGCGGTGACGCGGTGGCCGCGCTCGACGAGCCGGCGCACCACTCCGAGTTCGGCGGGCACCGTGCCGCCGCCGTCGGCGAGCGCGACGAGATAGTGGTGCGACTGCGGGCCGCTCATGTGGGCAGCGTAGGTGCGGCGTCGACGCGGAGCATCCGTGCTGGCGCGGAGATGAACGCTCGCTCGGCAGGCTCGGGGGACGAGCGTCGCAGCGCGGCTGCGACGTCCGCCGGTGATCCACCGTTCGGTTGATTCGCGGATCCACCGCGCCGCGCCCGACGATGACCGCACGGCCGATGGACGGGGGCCTCGTGTTCGCGAGGCTGGAGCCATGCCAGTCATCGACGTCACCGACCTCAGCAAGCACTACGCCGGCCGCACCGTGCTCGACGGAATCACCTTCTCCGTCGAGGAGGGCGAGATCTTCGGCATCCTCGGCCCGAACGGCACCGGCAAGACCACGACGGTGGAGATCATCGAGGGCCTCCGACGCGCCGACCGCGGCAGTGTGCGGGTGCTCGGCCTCGACCCGGTCGAGGACGGCCGCGCGCTCCGCGAGGTCATCGGCGTGCAGCTGCAGCACACGCAGCTGCCCGACAACCTCAAGGTGTGGGAGGCGCTCGACCTCTACGCCTCGTTCTACGCCGATCCGCGCGACTGGCGCGAGCTTCTCGACGAATGGGGGCTCGCCGAGCAGCGCAACACGCGCTTCGCCAAGCTCTCGGGCGGGCAGAAGCAGCGGCTGATCATCGCGCTCGCGCTCGTCGGCAACCCCCGCGTGGCCTTTCTCGACGAGCTGACGACCGGCCTCGACCCGCAGGCGCGGCGCGCGACGTGGGAGCTCATCAAGCAGATCCGCGACACGGGCGTGACCGTCGTGCTCGTCAGTCACTTCATGGACGAGGTCGAGGAGCTGTGCGACCGGGTGGCGGTGTTCAGTGGGGGGCGCATCGCCGCGATCGATTCGCCGGCCGGCCTCATCGCCGGCGTCGACGCCGAACACGCGATGCACTTCACGGTGGTCGCGGATGCCTCGGAGGAACTGTTCTCGGCGCTGCGCGAGCTCGCCGGGGTGTCGGCGGTGACCGTCGACGGCGCGCAGGTGACCGTCACCGGCCGCGGAGACTTCGCGACCGCCGTGACCGCGGTGCTCGCCCGCAAGCACGTCCTCGCCGCCGATCTGCGCATCGACCGGCGCACGCTCGACGACGCGTTCGTCGCGCTGACCGGGCGCGCGTTCGAACGCTGATCCGCGGGCCGCATTCCGCCCGACCGAGACCGACCACCAAGCAGGAGATTCCCATGGCCACCGCGACCGCCAAGCTCACCGTCGTCGAATCGAAGCTGCTCCTCCGCGAGCCCGGTTCGCTGTTCACCTTCCTCATCCCGCTGTTCATCCTGATCGTGTTCGGCAGTTCGATCGGGCCCGGCGACACCACGCTCGTGCCGATGACCCTGGCCATCGCGATCGGCCTGGTCGGCCTCTACCTGATGCCGACCGCGCTCGCGACCTACCGCGAGAAGGGCATCCTGCGCCGGCTGTCGACCACGCCGCTGCGCCCGCGAAACCTCCTCGTCGTGCAGTTGCTGCTGCAGTTCGTGCTCGCGCTCGTCAGCTGCGGTGCGCTGCTGGCCGTGGCATCCCTCGCCCTGCGGGCCGCAATGCCGGCGAACCTCATCGGCTTCACCGCCGTCTTCGTGCTCGGCACCGCCTCGATGTTCGCGGTCGGGCTGCTGATCGCGGCCGTGGCCCCGAGCGGTCGGGCCGCGAACGGCATCGGGGTGCTGCTGTACTTCCCGATGGCGTTCCTGGCCGGCCTCATCCAGCCCGCGGGGCAGATGCCCGCTATCGTGGTGCAGATCGGGGAGTTCACCCCGCTCGGCGCCTTCCGCAAGTCCCTCGAGGACGTCTGGACCGGCGGTGCCGCAGACCCGGTGCTGTTGGGCGTCATGGCCGCGTACGCGATCGTGGTCAGCCTCGCGGCGGCGAAGTTCTTCCGCTGGGAGTGATGGGAATGACGGCCTCGGACGAACTCCTCGACCGACGTGAACGTCAGCTCGAGCGCGGCATGGCCGTCGTGCCCTATCTGCTGCTCGTGGTCTCGACGACGCTCTCGCTGCTCACGGGCGATCACAGCGCGACCGACCGGCTCGTCATCGTCGCGCTCGCCGCGCTCGCCGCGGCGTGGATGTGGGCGCTCGGACGGCGCGCGACGCTCGGCCCGCTGTACGTCACCGGGCTCGTCGTCGTGATCGCGGCACTGTGCAGCCGCGACGTGTGGTTCGCGAGCTTCTTCGCATTCGTCGGCTACCTGCACTCCTGGCACCGGCTCCACGGAATCTGGCGGTTCGTCGGCGTCACGGCGACGGCCGCGGTCAGCATCACCGCCTTCCTCGGCGGGCTGCCCGAACCGACGCCCGTCGCGATCCTGACCTATCTGTTCTTCATCGGCGCGCTCGTGGCGTTGGTCTCGTTGTTCAGCGTCGTCGGCGACGTCACCAGTGAGCGCAGCGCCGAGCGCAAGCAGATGGTGACGCGTCTCGAGGAGACGATCCGAGAGAACGCCGGCCTGCAGGCGCAGCTGCTCGTGCAGGCTCGCGAGGCCGGGGTGCTCGACGAGCGGCAGCGGCTGGCGAGGGAGATCCACGACACCATCGCGCAGGGCCTCGCGGGCATCGTCACGCAGCTCCAGGCCGCCGAACGCCCCGAGATCCCCGAGCACGAACGACGCCGGCACCTCGATGCCGCGACGCGGCTCGCCCGCGAGAGCCTGGCCGAGGCGCGGAGGTCGGTGCACGCGCTCGGGCCCGAACAGCTCGAGTCGGCCCGGTTGCCCGATGCGATCGCCGAGGTCGCCGACGCCTGGGGCGAACGCCACGGGGTTCGGGTCGGCTTCACCGCGACGGGCACGGTGCGGCCGTTGCATCCCGAGGTCGAGGTGACCCTGCTGCGCATCGCCCAGGAGGCGCTCGCCAACGCGGGAAAGCACGCCGGTGCGAGCCGGGTTGGACTCACCCTGTCGTACATGGACGACACGGTCGCCCTCGACGTCCGCGACGACGGAGCCGGGTTCGACGCGGCGCGCGCCACGGCGTCGGGCGGCTTCGGCCTCACCTCGATGCGCCAGCGGGCGAACCGGCTCTCGGGCACGCTCGAGGTCGAGTCCGAGCCGGGTGGCGGCACCGCGATCTCTGCGACGGTTCCCGCCGTTCCCGCGCGAGACGCCGACGCCGTCGCTTCCGCCGATCCCGCCCCTTCCGAAGAGGACCCGCATGCCTGAGACCCCGATCCGACTGCTCATCACCGACGACCACCCCATCGTCAGGGACGGCCTGCGCGGGATGTTCACGGGCGACGCCCGCTTCGACGTGGTCGGCGAGGCCGGCGACGGCGCCGAGGCGGTCGAGCTGGCCCGCGCGCTCGATCCCGACGTCATCCTGATGGACCTGCGGATGCCGAGATCCGACGGCGTGACCGCGATCCGGCGGCTCGGGGAGCTCGGGGTTCGCGCACGAGTGCTCGTGCTCACGACGTATGACACCGACAGCGAGGTGCTGCCGGCGATCGAGGCGGGTGCCACCGGCTACCTGCTGAAGGATGCCCCGAGCGAGGTGCTCATGGGAGCGGTCGTCTCGGCCGCCCGCGGCGAGGCAGTGCTCGCGCCGTCGGTCGCGATGCGGTTGATGGGGCGCGTTCGCGGCCCCGAGGTGGTCTTGAGCGAACGTGAGCTGGAGGTGCTGCGGCTGGTCGCCGCGGGCAACACGAACCGCGAATCCGCCGCGGAGCTGTTCATCAGCGAGGCGACGGTGAAGACGCACGTGCTGCACATCTTCGAGAAGCTCGGCGTCAACGACCGGGCGGCCGCGGTCGCGGTCGGGTTCCAGCGCGGGCTGTTGAGCTGAGCGACGCCGGTCGGGTGTTCGTCAGCCCTCGCGCTCGAGACCAGGTGACGATCGGCTCGTCAGCCCGCCGTGTCGAAGTCGCTCGTCACCGAACCGAACGGGAAGGGGAACCAGAGGCTGCCGCCGTGGTCGAGCACCTGCTGCACCGGCAGCAGCCAGAACCAGACGAGGCTGATGACGACCGAGCCGAGCGCGATCGCGATGATGACGATGCCGGTGCGATCGAGTGCGCGCAGCGCCGCAGGCGCATCGGTGCGTCGGGTCGCGGCCCCGAGGCCGGCCAGCAGTGCGATCGCCATCGCAGCCACGACGATCCCGCTCGGACCGAGCGTGTACGTTTCGCACTGCGCGGTGGATAGGCCGCCCGTCGGCGTCGGGCACGCGGTGCGGTTCGCGTTCGTGAGCATCCCGTAGACGATCGCGGCGAACGCGCCGCTCAGCATCAGCCCCCGGACTCGCAGGAGCAGTGTCACCCAGGCTGCGGGGGTGGCCGTCCGCACTGATGCAGCGGTGTCCGTCATCATGCCTCCGGTTCGTCCGGACCATGCTGTCGCGCCGGTGGAGTGAGGGCAAGCGCCGCGTGGGACGGGCGCCGTGACGGCAGCCCGTCCTACGCTCGAGAGATGATCACCGATCGCGACATCGCCCGGTGGCGGCTGCGGTCGCAGTCGCTCGCTGCGCCCCTCGACGATGCCGAGCAGGTCGTGCGGTCGCTGCTCGCGGTGCAGGCCGAGAACCCCTCGCAGTCGGCGTGGGCCGTCGCGACCCGCACGTCGTCGTCCGAGGCGGCCGACCTCGCCGTCGCCCTCGCGAGCGGCCGGGTGATCCGCACCCACGTGCTGCGGCCGACCTGGCACTACGTGCACGCCGACGACGTGCGCCGGCTCGTCGAACTCACCGCGCCCCGCGTGCTGCCGGTGTTCGAGCAGCAGTTGCGGCCGATCGCCGGCCGCATGACGGCGATCACCGACACGATCGAGGAGGTGCTCGGCGAGGCATCCGACCGCACCCGTTCCGAACTCGGGGCGGCGCTCGCCGGACGCGGGACGGAGCTCACGGGGCAGCAGCTCATGCTGGTCGTCGGCAGGCTCGAGATGCTCGGGCTCGTGTGCAGCGGCGCGCCGCGCGACGGCGAGCACACATACGCGCCCATGGACGCACGCGTGCCGGCCGGGCGCCCGTTCGACCGCGACGAGGCGCTCGCCGAGCTCGCGCTGCGCTATTGCACGGGGCACGGGCCGGCGACCGAGCGCGACCTCGCGTACTGGGCGACGCTCACCGTGACCGACGCCCGGCGCGGCATCGCCGCGGTCGCCGACCGGCTCGAGTCGTTCGAGCACGACGGGCGCACCTTCTGGCACGCGCCAGGTGGGCCGCCCTCGCAGGCCGAGGCGCCGGAGCCCGCCGGCCACCTGCTTCAGCTGCTCGACGAGATGTACCGCGGGTATCAGGACTCGCGCTGGGTCATCGATTCAGAGGGCGTCGTGCCGCGCGAGCGTGAGACGGCGATCGGGGTGGCTCTCGTCGATGCGCAGCTCGTCGCCGCGATGAAGCGCACGGTCACCGCGAAGGCGGTCACGTTCTCGCTGCGCCCGCACCGTGCGCTCGCCGCGCACGAGCGGCAGGCGATCGACGATGCGGCGGCGCGCTACGCCGCCTTCCTCGGGCTCGAACCGCGTGTGGTGTTCGACGCCTGAGTCGCCGGGCTCGGCGCAGCAGTCTCGCCATCTCGGCCGGGCCCGAGAGCTGCGTCGGTCGAGGCGGCTCGCTCAGCCCAGCGCCTCCTGCAGCTCGGGCTCGGCGAGCAGCGCGACGAGCGCGTCGAGTCGGGCGGTGCGGCGCTGGCCGTGTGTCAGCGCGAGCACCACGTCGTTCGGCTTCACCGCGTCGCGCACCCGCACGTACGCGACGTGCCGCCCGTCGAAGCTCTGCGTGCCGCGCGGCCGGCCGCTGAACACCGAGTAGCCGAGCCCGCGCGCGACCATCGCCCGCACGGTCTCGGGGTTCGTGAACGCCCACCCTGCGCGCGGCACGATGCCGGCCTCCTCGATGAGCGCCTCGATGACCCCGCGCGAACCGGCGGCCTGCACGAGGATGAGCCGCTCGTCGGCGAGCTCGGCGAGGGCGACGTCGTCGGCGCCGGCGAGCGGGTGCGCCTCGGGCAGCACCGCGTAGGGCGCGAGCGAACGGATGGTGCGTGCATCGAATCCGGGCGAGAGCTGCCGGCGGTACAGCAGTGCGGCGTCGGCGGCGCCGGTGCGCACCAGGTCTTGCACCTCGCTCGCGAGACCGTCGGCGAGGTCGAGCTCGACCCGCGGGTGCCGATCGCTGAACGCGGCCGCGAGCGACGGCAGCAGCCGTGGCGACAGCGCGACGGTGCACGCGATGCGCAGGGGCCCGGCCACCTCGTCGTGCTCGGCGCCGGCGAGCTGGACGAGCTCGGTCGCGTCATCCAGGATGCGGCGGGCGACCGGCAGCATGCGCTCGCCGCTGCGGGTCAGCACGACCCCCTTCGCCGGGCGCCGCACCAGCAGCTGCAGGCCGAGCGAGCGCTCGAGTTCGCCGAGCGCAGTCGACACGGCCGCCTGCGAGGCCGAGCAGCGCTCGGCGGCGGCACTCACCGTGCCGGCGTCTGCGGCCGCGACGAAGTACTCGAGCTGACGCAGCGTCACGCCATTCATCGATCCTCCTTATGAAGTACATCCAGAACATCTGCTGTACAGAACATTACGCGCGACGGACGATGGATGGCATCACGCGCACCGCCGAAGGAGTCACACGCATGAGCGACCACCGCATCGTCACCCTTGGAACCGCGGGCGGGCCCCGATGGTGGACCCCGCTCGACGCCCACTCGCGATTCGGCATCTCGACCGCGGTCGCCGTCGGCGACCGCGTGTACCTCGTCGATGCCGGGCTCGGCGCCGGGCGCCAGTTCGCCCGCGCGGGCTTCACGATGGACCGGCTCGGCGGTGTGTTCCTCACCCACCTGCACTCCGACCACACGACCGACCTGCTGAACCTCGCCCTGTTCGGCATGTTCGGGCTCACGGGCGACGAGCCGCGGATTCCGATCATCGGCCCCGGCGATCGCGGGGCACTGCCGCCGGTCTCGGCGCGCGCGACCGTGCCGCCCCGACCCGTCGCCCCGCAGCTGCCGACGCCGGGCACCGCCGACATGTTCCGCCTGCTCATGGAGTCGCAGGCGACGGATCTCAACGACCGCGTGCTCGACGCGCTGCGCCCCTCGCCGACCGAGCTGTTCGAGGCGCGTGACATCGTGATCCCCGGCGGGCTCGGCTACCACCCGAACGACGCACCCACCCCCGACATGGCACCGTTCACCGTCTTCGAAGACGACCGCGTCAGGGTCGACGCCGTGCTCGTGCAGCACCCGCCGATCGCGCCCGCGTTCGGGTTCCGCTTCACGAGCGATGAGGGCTCGGTCGCGATCTCGGGCGACACGGCGAAGTGCGACAACATGGTGCGCCTCGCCGAGGGCGTCGACCTGCTGCTGCACGAGGCCATCAGCTTCGACTGGGTGGCCTCGACCTACGGCGGGCGCGACGACGAGACATCCCGCGCCTCGATCGATCATCACCGCAGGTCGCACACCAGCGTCGAGGAGGCGATCGCCGTCGCCCACGAGGCCGGTGCCGCTCGCCTCGCCCTGCATCACCTCGTTCCCGGGCACCTGCCCACCGAGAGCTGGCTGCGCGCCGTCGCCGTCGCCGGCGCAGAGCTCGAGGTCGTCGTGCCCGCCGACCTCGAAACCGTGTCGTTCGCCCGTCAGCGAGCGCTCGCGTTCTGAAACTCCCGCTTCCGTTCTGACACACTGAGAGAGGTCGACGATGACCCGCATCACCCCCACCGCACCCCCCGAGATGACTGCCCCCACGACGGCCGCTGACGGCACCCAGCTGTCGATGACGACGCGAGACATGCGTCGCATCATCGCGTCGAGCTTCATGGGCAGCATGATCGAGTTCTACGACTTCATCCTGTACGCGACGGCCGCGAGCCTCGTGTTCGGCCAGGTCTTCTTCGCCGGGCTCGGCCCGGGCTTCGCGACGTTCGCCTCGTTCGCGACGTTCGCCGTCGGCTACCTCGCCCGGCCGCTCGGCGGCATCCTCTTCGGGCATTTCGGCGACACCCGCGGCCGCAAGAAGGTGCTCATCATCTCGATGGTGCTGATGGGCGTCGCCTCGACGATCATGGGCCTCCTGCCGCCGACCGAATCGGTCGGCATCATCGCGCCGATCCTGCTCGTGCTGCTGCGGGTCGTGCAGGGCGTCGCGGTCGGCGGCGAGTGGGGCGGCGCGATCCTCGTCGCGCTCGAGCATGCGCCGCAGAACCGCCGCGGTCTCGCGGCGAGCTTCGCGAATGCGGGCGGGCCGGTCGGCGCGGTGCTCGCGACGCTCATGTTGAGCCTGTTCTCGCTGCTGCCCGAGGATCAGTTCCTCGCATGGGGTTGGCGCGTGCCGTTCCTGTTCAGCGTCGCGCTGCTCGGTGTCGGACTCGTGATCCGCCTGCGTGTCGCCGAGACGCCGATGTTCCAGGAGCTCGAGGAGATCGGCGCCCGTCGCCGCGTGCCGATCGTCGAGGTGCTGCGGCACCATTGGCGTACGGTGCTCGTCGCGTTCGTCGTGGTGCTCTCGTTCACGACCTCGCAGGGCCTCATGACGGTCTGGGGCGTCTCGGAGGCGGTCGGCGCCGGCGCCGACCCGACGGGCGTGCTCAACTGGAAGGCGGTCGCCGCCGTCACGACGGTCGTCGTATCGATCCTCGCCGCCCGCATGAGCGACCGGGTGGGTCGCCGTACGGTCATCGTCGTGGGATGCCTCGTCGGCATCGTGCTCGCGCCGCCGATCATCGGGCTGCTGCAGACCGGAACGGTGTGGGGCTTCGCGATCGCGATCATTCTCGGCAACGGGCTCGTCCAGGGCATGGTCTACGGACCGATCGCGGCGTTCGTCGCCGAACAGTTCCCCACCTCGCTGCGCTTCTCCGGCGCCTCGGTGGCCTACCAGTCGGCATCGACCATCGGCGCGGGCTTCTCGCCGCTCATCGCGACGAGCCTCGTGATCGGGTTCGGAGCCACCTGGCCGGTCGCCCTGTTCTGGATGATCGTGCTCGCCGGGAGCGCGGCGGCCGTGCTGCTCGCCCGCGAGAGCAAGGACGTCGACATCCACGCCCGCTGAGCCCGCGAGTCGAGCGACCCGCCCGGATGCGCCGGCTAACGGGCCGGAGGACTACCGCCCGAAACGTGCGCCTCGATGCCGTCGAGGATGCGCGCCAGCCCGAACTCGAACCCGTCGTTCGTCGTCGCATCGGCGACGAAAGACGGGTCCTGCATCACGTCGGCGACCGCATCGAGACTGCGTGCGCGGAGCTGGGTGTCGAGGAAGCCACGCACCCTCCGCCGGCGATCTGGGTGCGCCGCGCTCAGCGCAGACGGAGTCGGAGCATTGCGCCGGAGGTTCGCGTCATAGCGTGCGTGGCTGTCGAGCAGATAGGCCGAGTACAGCACCTGTCGCGCCGGCAGGCCGGTCGGTGCGAGGGCGACGATGAGCGCGTCGAGCCACGCGGCGGTGTGCGGCGTCAGCGGGACGGTCGTCGGCACGTCGAGCAGCCACGGACGAGCGAGGAAGCGATCGCGCAACCGGTGCGGCCAGAGCGTCGCTGCGCCGCGCCAGTCATCGAGGGGCAACGTGGGGGCCGCACCCCACGCCCGATCGGCGACCAGCACGATGAGCTCTTCCTTGGAGGAGACGTAGCGGTAGAGCGCGTTGGTCGTCACGCCGACGCGGGCCGCGACCTTCGGCAGGGATGCCGCGGCGATGCCGTCGCGGTCGGCGAGCGCCGTCGCGGCCGCCACGATCTCATCGACACTGTGCGCGGGCTTGCGTCCGCGCCTGGTCGACGTGTCGACGACGTCCCAGGCCGAGGCGAGTCCGGGCGGCAGCGCGTCGAGTTCGGAGTGGTCGTCGATGCCCATGAAAGAAATAGTAGACGGCTTACACAATTCGAGTTATTGTGCATGGCATGAACAGTGCATCACGTACACAATTTCGATCATCCGTCCTCGTCGGCCGCTGGGTCGGCTGGGCAGCGGTCGTCGGCGGCGTCTTCGCGATCGCCGAACTTCCGCTCTACTTCGTCGTGCCCGCCTGCGACGCCGCCACCTGCGGTGTCGAGACGGGCTCGCTCATGCCCGACGGGCTGATCCTCACTCGAACCCTTTTCAACTTCATCGCGCTCACCATGTTCTTGATCTTCATGACGGGCGTGCGATTCCTGATCGCCGAGAAGGACGCTCGCTTCGAGTGGTTCGGCGCCCTGGCCGGCAGCGCCGGCGTCGCATGGACGGTCGTCGACATGGTCGCGAAGGGGCTCGAGGGCGGAAGCGCCATCCAGACCGAGGAATGGATCGACCCGACCCGCACCGTGCCCACCTACCTGCTCTACGGCACGATCAGCCATCTCCTCCTCGTCGTCTTCGGGCTCGCGTTCGGCTACGCGGTGCTCCGCTCGGGTGCGTTGTCCCGCTGGGTCGGCTGGTCGTCGTTCGGTGTCGCCGCCCTCCACCTCGCGGGGGTGCCGTCGATGTTCTTCGGCTACAACTCCTCGGAGTTCTACGCGTCGAACGGCTGGGGTGCCGTGCCGATGTTCAACGGCATCGCCGCAGTCTGGCTCGCCTTCGTCGGAATCGCCGTGCTCCGTGCGCGACGCGGATAGCCCCGCGAGATCGGTTCGGGCGGATGCCTCGACGTCACTGCGAGCGCGCAGGCGCGCTCGATAGAGTGGGCGCCGGCTCGAGGCATCCGTCTCGCCGCATCTCACCCCCTGCGAACCGCACCGCACCCCGAAACCGAGGACGCCCGTGAGCCTGATCCGACTGAACGACGTCAGCATCGACTATGACGGGCGGCCGGTGCTGAAAGAGGCGTTCCTCAAGCTGAAGCAGGGCGACCGGGTCGGCCTCATCGGCAAGAACGGCACCGGCAAGTCGAGCCTGCTCGAGGTCGTGCTCGGCCGCCGCGAGCCGACGAGCGGCACGCGCGACGTCACGCTCGGCACGACCATCGGCTACTTCTCGCAGTTCTCGGAGCTCGACGGCGAGCAGAGCATCCAGCAGACGCTGAGCGCGCACTTCGCCGACGTGCACGAGACGCAGGCGCGCCTCGACGAGATCGGCCTCGCGCTCGCCGAGCCGATGGCCGACGACGAGATGACGAGGCTGCTCACCGAGCAGGGCGAACTGTTCGAGCGCATGGACCACATCGGCGGCTGGACCTACGAGACGACGATCGACACGGTGCTCACCCGGCTCGGCTTCGACGCCGGGCGTCGTGCGCTGCCCGTCGACCGGCTCTCGGGCGGCTGGCGCAACCGGGCGGCGCTCGCGCAGATCCTCGTGCAGGCGCCTGACGTGCTGCTGCTCGACGAGCCCACCAACTTCCTCGACCTCGACGGCGTGAAGTGGATCGAGAACTGGCTCCAGGGCTTCGCGGGTGCCGTGCTGGTGGTCTCGCACGACCGGCAGTTCCTCGACGGGGTCGTCGATCGCATCATCGAGCTCGAGAACTACCGCCTGCAGGAGTACGAGGGCGACTACTCGGCGTACGTGCACGCGAAGCAGTCGCGTCTCAAGATGCTCGAGAAGCAGTTCGCCCACGAAGAGGAGCTGCTCGCCTACGAGCAGGCCGCCTCGACGGCCCGCCGAGAGGCTGCTCGCAACCCGTCGAACGCCGTGGCCCGTCGGCTCGCCGACATCAAGAAGCGCCAGGCGCCACGCCCCATCGACCAGATCATCACCTCGATCTACGACGGGCTGAAGGTCTCGAACGACCTGCTCACCGTCACCGGGCTCGCGAAGGGCTTCGGTGGGGCGCCGCTCTTCGAGGGCGTCTCGTTCGAACTCCAGCGCGGTGACCGCGTCGCCGTGATCGGCTCGAACGGCTCGGGAAAGTCGACGCTGCTCGACGTGCTCACCGAGGAGACGACGCCCGACGCGGGCAGCGTGCGCTGGGCCAAGGGCGCCCGCTTCGTGTCGTACAACCGGGTGTACGCCGCGCTCGACCTGACCGACACCGTCGGGCACGCGGTGAACGCCTACCCCGACTCGCTCGCCTTTACGGCGACGAAGAAGAGCGTCGGCCGATTCCTTGCGATGCTGCAGTTCTCGGAGGCCGACCTGAAGCAGAAGATCGGCACGCTCTCGGGGGGCCAGCGGGCCCGCGTCGCGATCGCCCAGTGCCTGCTCTCGGGCGCCGCGGTGATCGTGCTCGACGAGCCGACGAACCACCTCGACATCACTTCGACGCAGGTGATGGAGCGCGCCCTCACACACTTCCCGGGCGCGGTCGTCGTCGTCTCGCACGACCGCTTCTTCGTCGACAAGCTCGCCGACCGGCTGCTCGTGTTCGAGGGCGACGGGCGGGTCGTCGAGAAGCCCGCGACCGGGGCGCTCTAGCGCGAAGCCGGGCGGGGGCGCAGGTTCGGCTTGCAAGTCCTTCTCCAGAACTGCTGTGTCAGTTCCCCCTCATGCGCGGCCTCTGAGAGCGTCGGAAAGAGCCATGTCGGTTCCCCCTCATTCGGTTCCCCCTCATTCGGTTCCCCCTCGTTCGCTTCCCCTCATTCAGTCCCCCTCATCTTTCGATCCGCTCTTCCATCCCCTCATCAAGTGCCGTTTCCTCGTGAGACTCCACGCCTCGGGATGCGGGAGAACTGACATAGCTCGAACGGAGAATCCCCTGGGCGAATGTGCCCGGATTTCCGAGCGGGGACGGCCCGCGCACTCGACGCCGGAATCACGCGGTGCCACGTTCGCGACGAGTACTCGAGCATCGTTCACGATCGGGCGGTCAGCTCATGCGACGAGTGCCCGATTCCATCCGCCGCGTCCGCAGTGTGCGGGCTCGTGCTCATCGGGCTGCTGTCGGGCTGCTGTCGGGCTGCGCTCCGGCGGACGATGGCGCCTCACCGGCGGCCGGTGTGCCGCCGGGTTCGTCGGAGATGTCACACCCGCACGCCGGCCGGTGTCTTCATGTGCGACGGGATGATCCCGGAAACCGAAAACCCGGGGCCGTCGATGATCGCAGGAGGACACGATGACCACCCAGACCCGCATTCCGCCGACCGAGCTCACCGGCGTCTTCGGCACGGTCGTGAAGATCGCCGCCCGTCGGATGGTCGGCCGGGTGCCCGACTCGATGGGCGTGCTCGCGCACCACCCCGCGCTCATGCGGGCCTCGATGGGCATCGGGCGCAAGATCGAGGCGCTCGACGAACTCGACGAGAACCTCGCGAGCTACGCCGTGATGGCGACGGCGGCGTACATCGGTTGCAGCTGGTGCCTCGACTTCAACTACTACAAGGCGCACAACGAGGGCCTCGACGAGGCGAAGGCCCGTCAGGTGCCGGTCTGGCGCGAGGCATCCGTCTTCTCGCCCCTCGAACGCGACGTCATGGAGTACGCCGAGGCGATGAGCCAGACCCCGCCCGCCGTCACCGATGAGCTGTCGGCGGCGCTGCTCGACGAGCTCGGCCCGGCCGCGCTCATCGAACTCACCGCGAAGATCGCCTTCATGAACATGAGTTCGCGCATGAACGTCGCCCTCGGCATCCACTCCGAGGGCTACGCCGATTCGTGCGAGCTGCCGCCGCTTGCGATGAGGGCGACGACGACGACGGATGCTTCGCCCGAGGCCGTAGGCTCGGCGTCATGACCGACGACCCGTTCGTCACCCACCGCGCCCTGCTCTTCACCGTCGCCTACGAGATGCTCGGTTCGGCGGCCGACGCCGAAGACGTGCTGCAGGAGTCGTGGCTGCGCTGGAACGCCGTCGACCGCACGGAGGTCCGCGACGAGCGCGCGTACCTCGTGCGGGTCGTCACGCGCCAGGCGCTGAACCAGTTGCGCACCCGGTCGCGCCGCCGCGAGTCGTACGTCGGCGAATGGCTGCCCGAGCCGCTGCTCACGAGCCCCGATGTGGCTGACGACGTCGAGCTCGCCGAGAGCGTGTCGATCGCGATGCTGACCGTGCTCGAGACGCTCGGGCCGACCGAGCGCGCGGTGTTCGTGCTGCGCGAGGTGTTCGACGTGTCGTACGACGAGATCGCCGATGCGGTGGGCAAGTCGCCCGCCGCGGTGCGACAGATCGCCCACCGCGCGAAGGAGCACGTCGCCGCCCGGCGGCCGCGGGTGGCGGTCGACCGCGCCGAGCAGGAGACCGTGGTCGCCCGCTTCGTCGCCGCGGTGAACTCGGGCGACCTGCAGGGCCTCATGGACGTGCTCGCGCCCGACGTCGTGTCGGTCGCCGACGGCGGGGGCTTCGTGAAGGGGGCGGCTCGCCGGCCGATCGTCGGCGCCGACAAGATCGCCCGCTATCTGCTCGGCGGGCTCGCGAAGCTCGGACTCCCGTTCGAGGCGCGGCCGACGTGGGTGAACGGGCACCCGGCGATCCGCGGCGAGGTCGACGGTGCGCTGGCCGGCTCGATCAGCTTCGAGATCGAGGGCGGGCGCATCACGCGCATATTCTCGGTCGCGAACCCGTACAAACTCGGGCGCCTCGACGAGGAGGCCGAGCTGTCGCGCTGATCAGGGGTCGCGCCCCCTAGCATGAGCGGGTGGACTTCTCTTTCGCCTTCACGCCCGACCTGATCGCCGTCTTCGTCACGCTGTTCGTGCTCGAGATCGTCCTGGGCGTCGACAACGTCATCTTCATCTCGATCCTCGCGTCGAAGCTCCCGAAGGCGCAGCAGGCCAGGGCACGCAACCTCGGCCTGACGCTCGCGATGGTGATCCGGGTCATCCTCGTGTTCTTCGCGGGCTGGATCATCACGTTGAAGGAGGACGTCCTCGAATTGTGGGGTATGGGCTTCTCGGTGAAGGACTTCATCCTGATCGCCGGCGGCCTCTTCCTCGTGTACAAGGCGGTCACCGAGATCCACCACAAGCTCGAGGGTGCCGAAGAGGAGCACGGCGCGGCGCCGAAGAAGATCACCTTCGGCTCGGTGCTTGCGCAGATCCTCGCGCTCGACATCGTGTTCTCGCTCGACTCGGTGATCACGGCGGTCGGCATGACCGAGAATCTCGTCGTGATCGTGACGGTCGTGGTGCTGTCGTTCGGCCTCATGCTGTTCGCGGCGCGCTTCATCTTCACCTTCGTGAACCGCCACCCCACGGTGAAGATGCTCGCCCTCTCGTTCCTGCTGCTGATCGGCGTGTTCCTCATCGCCGAGGGCTTCGGCGTGCACATCGACAAGGCGCTCATCTACGCGCCGATGGCGTTCGCGATCCTCGTCGAGGCGCTGAACCTCATCGCCTCCTCGCGCAAGGCGAAGCGCGAGGAGCGCCGGCGCGAGCCCGTGCAGCTGCGCCCGCAGTACCCCGACGTCGACGAGTCGGTCGCGGTGTCGGCGGCGCTGTCGAAGGGCGAACCCGGGGCGGGCTCGGTCGGCCTCTCGAACCGCCCCGTCGAGGGCGAGCGGGATGCCTCGGAGGAGCGCGCCGGGCTCGGCTGAGCTATGCCGCGGGGCGCAAGCGCCCGCGAAGGAAGGGCAGGGCGGGGGCCCGATAGACGAGCGCTGCTGGATGCCCCGGGGCGAGCGCGAACTCGGCCGTGCCGAAGCGCCACACGCGGTTGAAGACGTAGGCTCCGATGACCGCCGGCTCGTCGGCGCGAACCTGCCAGGTGCCGACTCCCCACTGGCTCGGCTGGCCGCGGCCGTCGATGACGAGGGTCGGCTTGACGCCCCAGTAGAGCGCGAACCAGGGCTTGTGCAGCGTCAGCTCGATGCGGCGGGTGGCGGGGGCGTCGGTCATCCGGCGAGTCTAGGCCGCGGGCGCTCGGCGACCGAACCGGGCAGAATTGCCGCATGGTCGAGATCTCCGACGACGACTTCGAGCAGATGGTCTCCGAGGTGTTCGATGCGCTGCCCGACGACATGGTGCGGGGCGTCGAGAACGTCGCGATCCTCATCGCGAACCAGCCGCCGGGGGAGCGGCCGCGGCTGTACGGCCTGTACAGCGGGCGTCCGCTGAAGACGCGCGGGGTGTACGGCTACGGCGAGCTGCCCGACCGCATCACCCTGTTCAAGAACAACATGCAGGCGCACAGCGCCGACCTCGATGCGCTGCGCACGCGGGTGCGCATCACGCTCGTGCACGAGATCGGTCACTACTTCGGGCTCGATGACACCAGGCTGGGCGAGCTGGGCTGGGCGTAGTTCGGGTCCAGCCGGAGCGATGCCCCTTCGTGAGCGACACGTCGGTTGCGTCGCGCCACCGTCACTCTGCCGGTTCGAAGAACAGCGCCTGCAGCTCGGCGGGCCAGTCGGCGCCGCGCCGCGTGCGGGCGTCGACGTAGGCCACGATCATGAGGCAGGTGGCGACGGTCGTGCCCGAGGCATCCGTCATCGTGCATTCGATGATCGCGTCGTGCCCGCGGAACTCGCGCACGAATGAGGTGATCGTGACCGACTGGTCGCCGTCGACGGGGCGCAGGAAGTCGACCTCCATGCGACGCACCCAGGTCATGAACCCGAGGGTGCTGAGCGTCGGCAGGTTCCAGCCGGCGTTCTTCGCCAGGCCCTCCATGCGTTGGTCGGTGAAGTACCTTGCGTAGTTGCCCGTGCTCAAGTGCTGGAAGGGGTCGAGCTCGGAGAAGCCCACTTGGTGCGTGGTCTCGTAGATGATCGGCGCGCTCACCATGATGACCCTCCTACGGAGTGAGGTCGACCTCGACCTGGCCGAGCGTGAACGGGATCATGAAGGGTTCACCTGGGCTCGGGGGGTCGAGCGGGATCGCGAAGAACGAGACCATCGTCAACGCCGCCCAGGCGAGCGTGCCGGCGATCATGACGGCGACCGCGCGGTCGATGATGCGGAGGGCGGATGCCTCCGACCGCCCGGGCCGGAGGATGAGGGTGATCGCCACGATGACCGTCACGGCGATCGCGACGAACACGATCCAGCTCGGCCGCAGGGTGAGTTGCACGCACGTCGGAGTGATGTCGGCGGCGCTGCCGTTCACCTCCATGAAGCCGTCGGCGGTCGAGCCGCCCACGCATCCGCCTCGGGTCGCCGCGCCGATGACCGAATAGACGAGCGCCGTGCCCAGCGCCGCGAAGGCCATCCTCCGGATGCGGCGGATGACCGTCGCGCCGGGCAGGGTCGAGAGCGATGCTGGGCGGTCGATCGTCTCGGCCATCGATTCTCCCGTCACCTCGGTGTACTGGCATCGTGGCAGTCGGCAACGCTTCTCCGCTACCTCAGGGCGTCGTCGATCCCTGCCCGATGCTCAGCCACCCGTCGGGGCCATCGCGGTGCTGCTGCGGCCCGCCGCCCGGCGAGCCATCGTGCTTCATCGACTGGAGCTGGCGATCGACCTCGGCCTTCGCCGAGAGCACCGCGAGCTGGCGTTCGATGTCGGCGTCGGGAGCGGCGGTGAGGTCTTTCAGCGCGCCGCTCGCGAGCAGTTCATCGGTCGCAGCGGCGCGCGCCTGCATCTGCGCGACCCGGTCGCGGGCGCGCTCGAGGCCGGCGCCGACGTCGTCGATGCTCGACCCGATGCCGGCGACGGCTTCGTTCGCCTTCACCTGCGCTTCGGAGGCGGTGTACGTCGCCTTGATCGTCTCCTTCTCGATGCGGAATGCGGCGACCTGCTCGGACAGCTGACGCTCGCGCTGTTGCAGCTGCGCGGTCTGCTGCTGCATGGCGCTGTACTGGTCCTGGAGCTTGGCGACCTGGGACTCGAGCAGGGCCCGCCGCTCGAGGGCCGCCCGGGCGAGGTCTTCGCGCCCCTGCGCCATCGCCTCGCGGGCCTGCTCGCCGAGGCGCTGGTACCGGGTGCCCATCTCCTGCCCCTGCAGATCGACGCGCTTCTTCGCCGTCGCGACGTCGGCGACCGCCTGGCGCACCTGCTGAAGCAGTTTCAGCTGCTGCTCGTAGCTGTCATCGAGGGTTTCGCGCGGGTCCTCGATCTTGTCGAGGGCCTTCTTGGTCTTGCTGCGGAAGATGGTGCGGACGCGCGAGGTGTTGTCGCTCATGGTCGGTTCTCCTTCAGGTCGAACGTCGGATTCGGGCGGCGCACGGCGCTCGCGGAACGCGTCTGCGGTCGTGCCGGCAAGCGGGTGGGGGCGACGACCTCGTCGCGACGGTTGAGGCGCTGCAGCTCCTGCACCCCCGCGGCGAGGGCGGCGACCTCGCGCTCCATCTCGGAGTGGAGGGTGCCGAGCGTGTCGTCGGTGGAGCCGGCGAGGCCCGACGCGACGGCGGCGCGCAGGCGGCGCACGAGCGCCGTCACCTGCTCGACGCGATCGGCGGCGAGTGGCAGTTCGACCGCGAGCACCGACGGTGCGCTCTCGCTCTCGAGCAGGCGGAGCTGGAGGTCGAGCGCGCCGCCCTCTGCCCTGATGCGAGCGAAGAGCCGAGGGAGCTCGCCGTGCGCGCCGCCGCTCTGCTCGGCGAGATCGATCGCCGCCCGCCCGCTGTCGAGCGTGTCGGCGAGCTGCACGCGCAGCGCGAGCACCTTCCGGCGCGGACCCCGGCTGAAACCGGCCCGCGTGCGCAGCGCCGTCGCGGCGACCGCGCGGTTCCGGCGGATCCGCCGGGAGATCGCCCGCAGCGCGAGCACGACTGTCGTGATCGAGACGGCGACGAGGATCAGGAACGCGATGAACATCCAGAGCAGTACCTCCACGGTTCCCACCTCCCGTCGGCGCGTCCGAGCGCGTCGTTCGTGACGAGCCGTCGTTCGTGATCCACCTTCATGTCCCCGCCTTCGTCGAGCCGTGGCCTGGCGCCGCAGCCAGGCCTGAAACGCGATATAACGCAATCTACGCGCGACTCGCCGGAAGCCCTAGCCCTCACTGCGAATTCGGAGCGTGGGCGGTGCGCGCCGGTATCCTGTCCGGGTGTCAACCGAACGGCGACGAGTGCTGCGCCGGAAGTACTTGAGCCTCGGTCTGGGTGAGCTGGCCGCCGCGCTCGTCTTCGCGGTCGTCGCCGCGCTCGTGGTCGCGCCGGGACTCGGGGGCGGTTCGGGTTCCATTGCGTTGTGGTCGGCACTCATCCCGTTGCTCGTCATCCTCGTGCAGGCGGGCGTGTACTGGCTCGCGGCACGCAGCTGGGTGGAACACCGGCCGATGCCCGCTGCATGGGCCGGGGTGTACCGCGTGTTCCGGGCGGCGGATCCGGTGATGCTGGCACTGGGCCTCCTCGGAGTGATCGCGTGGTGGCCCGATTCCGTCGGCGCCGCGCTCGTCGTGTCGGCCATCTGGTTGTTCGGCCTGCTCGAGTACGTCAACTATTTCGTGGTGCGCCTGGCATACCCCGTCGCCACGTGGATCGCGACCATCGGGCAGTGGCGCACTCCGCGGCTCGTTCGAGATCTCCGGACAGCCCCGCTCGAGCGGGCGTGACGTCGTCAGCGCGGGTTCGACGATTCGGTCTCAGACGGCCTCGGGCGGCCAGACGACGCTGAACCGTTCGAAGACGACCTCGTGCTGCTCGGTCCAGTCGATGCCGATCGTCGCTGCGGTGCGCTGCCAATATCTCGCGTGGTTCTCGCGCCAGGAGTCGAGCGAGCGGTCGTCTTCGCCTTCATCGTGCGCGAAGGCGGCGTCGACGCTGGTGAACGGCCCGACGCGCAGCTCGGTGCTGCGCAGGATGACGCGGGGCGCGCCGGTCGAGTCGCACGCGATCCAGTGGCTGCCGATGCGGGGGAGCGGCTGACGCTCGGCTGCGAACTCGGCGACGAGGGTCGCGGTCGCACGCTTCGTGCCGTCGAGCACGAGCGCGAGCAGTCCGTCGGTCAGTTCGGGGTGATCGCCGAACCGCTCGACCGATGGCGTCTCGGCGTCGGTCGCGATCGCCGGGTGCGCGGCGCGGTACTCGGACCACATCGAGAGGGCGGCGTCGTGGTCGATGGGGGCGTTCGGCATCACTCCCGGGGCCGCCAGTTCGTGCGCCTGCGCCGCCAGCGCGTGGGAGAGCGCGGTGACCTCGTCGGCGAAGCCCGTCCAGTCGTCGTCAACCTCGCCGAGGTAGCCCGCCCGTGCGCGCTCGAGGAGCATCCGGTCTCTCGGCGCCAGCGTGGTCGCCGCCGATGCGGCCGCGACATCCTTCGGCACGATCTCGCCCGTGCGCAGCGTCGTGACGATGCGCGCGAACGCGAGCAGCGTGTTGCGCTCGTCGCCGACGATCTCACCGAGGATGTCGGGGATGCTCGCGAGCATCGCCTCGCGCAGCTCGCCGGGCGGAACCCGGTCGACGACCTCGGCGAGCGGGCGGCCTCGCAGCACCCGGTGCGCGGTCTGCGCCGTCGTGAGCAGGATCGGCACGTCGGGGTCGATGGTCGGCTCCAGGGTATGGCCGCCCTGGATGTCGGCGCGCATCCACTCGCCGAACTGGAAGTCGTGCTCGGCCGGATCAGGCCACCGGCGATTCGCGCCGATGACGACGCACGTGAGTTCGAGCGGCCGGCCGGCCGTGCCGTCCGAGAGCGTACGGGAGTGCGCCGACCCGCTCGAGGCGTCGAGCAGCACCTGCGTCAGCGCCTCGCGCTCGTCGCGGGTGAGCGACCGTCGTGTCAGCACGAGGAGGTCGAGGTCGCTGTCGGGGCGGAGCCCGCCCGACTGGGCGGAGCCGTACAGGTAGGCGCCGACGATCTCGCCCGGGTCTACCCGGTCGAGGTGGTCGAGGACGGGTGCGAGCTGCTCCTCCATCCGGCCACGGTAGCAAGCGGCGGCGGCGGCGGTGCGTGTGGAGCTCGATCACGCGGGCGTCGCGCCTGGTGGCGTCTTCGGGCAGTACGGTTGCAGTTGTGGATATCGGGCAGCAGATGATTCTGGCGACTGTCGCCTCATGGGCGGCATTCATTCTTGGAACGATCATCGGTCTGCTGCTTCTCTACTTGGTCATTCGTCAGGGCGTGTTCCACGGGCTCCGTGCGCACACGAGGTGGGTCGACGGCGGCAAGCGCTGACGCCGCCCGCCGCGCTACCGGCGCATTCGCGATGAAACGCCGCGATGGGTACGAGCCTGGGCCGCCGGGGCCCACGATGACCGCCGAAAGCGCGTGCGCCGGCAGCGGTCCGACGCGCGATGATCGGACTGTCAACGACAGCCTGCCGAAGCGCTTCGCGGACGCGTCGGGGCCGGCTCGGCGCAAGGACCCGGGCACTGAGGTCGCTCGGCGAGCCCGTGCGGTGCGGGCGCGACAGATGGAACGCGGCGCGCCATGAACCCAGCGCACTCGGCGCTCATGGAGCTCTCGGCAGCACCCGCCCGCGATCACGCCACTCGGTCCACCGGCAGCGCGAATCGCGCCCGCCCGCCGAGCCGCGGCAATCGATCGGGGTCGATGTGCGGCGGTGGGATGAACCACACTTCGGTCGGGCCCGCGTCGATCCTCCACCCGTCGCGGTGGATCCTGTGATGGCAGAAGCTGCAGAGCATCACCCCGTTCGCGAGGTCGGTCGGGCCGGCATCTCGCTCCCACCAGCTGATGTGGTGCGCTTCGACGTAGCCGATGTTCTGGCCGCACGAGGCGCAGCCGCCGTCGCGCTCGCCGAGGGCGAGGCGTTGTGCTCTGGTGAAGAGTCGGGCGGACCTTCCCAGATCGAGCGGGAGGCTCTCGCCGCCGAGCACGGCGGGAATCAGTTCGGCGTCGGCGGCCATGCGTCGAGCCGTGGAGGCCGAGATGGGCTGCTCGATCCCGTCGATGCGGGCGTGCCCGAGGCCGCTCACGAGCGTGTCGAGGTCGACGCGCACGATCACGGTGGTTTTGGCGAGTGGCGTGAGCGTCTGCGTGCAACCGAGCGTATGGCGTGCGAGCGCGGCGAGCGCGTCGACCTGGATCTGCGCGATCGATCGTCGGTCTTCCACGACTGGCGCGAGGCCGATGTCGGCGGGATCGCGTCGGCGCAGTGCATCGCTGACGAGGGCCTCGATCGCCGCCTTGACCGGGGCGGCGCTCTCGGGATCGAGCCAGGCGTGCAGGTGCACCATGCCGTGACGGTCTTCGCGCATCGTCAGTGAGCGCTCGGTGCGGAGGTCGTCGTCGCGGGGTTCGACGCCGTCGGGATCGAGCCGCGCCTCCGCCTCGCGAACGCCGCGCATGAGGGTTTCGAGCGGGACCTGCGCTGCCAGGCCGACGAGCGCTGCTTCGACGACGTCGATTCGCGCGGCAGTCGCCCGCGCCGACGCCCGATCGAGCATTGAGGTGATCGCGGAGGCCGCGTCGAGCCCGATCGCCGCCGCCGCGAGAGCGGCTGCCACATGCGGATGTCGCGAGGGTGCGCGTTCGCCGCTGAAGGTCTGCCGATCGGCGGTGGCGGTGCCGACGGCGATCAGCCGCTGCGCGTCGGTGCGCGACGCCCCGGTGGATGCCGCGAGGAGCCGTACCGGATTGTGGAACCCCTGCGCCTTCGCGAGCCCGGTCTCGCCGAACTCGGGCCCGGAACGTCTCGCGACCTCGGCAGCGACCCGGGCGAGCATGGCGTCGACCTCGCGTCGCGTCTTCGCGAGGGCATCGGTCACACGGATGAGACCCGGGTCGCTCATCTGTTCGAGGTCGACCTGAGCCGTGCCGTCGATCGCGCCCCATGCCGGCATCGCGCCGGCCCACGCCTCACGGAGCGTTGCCACATCGCGATCGAGGGCAACCAGCGCGTGCAGCGCGGACTGCGCCGATCGCGTCGGCCGCGCCGGTCGCCGGGGTTCTTCCATACCCCCATCCTGCACGCACCCACCGACATTCCATCTCGACTGAAATCCGAGATGATCTGCGATTCTGCCTGTGGAAAGTTCGCGTGGAACGGCCCCTGTGGAGGAGAGGTCACTTCCCGCGGCCGGCGCTCGCCGGCGCGCCCGGGGCCTCGTCGCGGATTCCTCCAGCCGCGGCCGAGGCAGGGCGGCGGGATCAGGCGGGGTCGATGCGCAGCACCGGCGCCGATTCGCCGACGGTGAGGTCGTCCACGATGCGGATGTCGCGTGCGAGCTCGTCGACCGCACCGATGACGGTGCCGAACCGCTCGCGATCGCGGCACACGGCCGTGACGGTCACGAGGTGCGTGCCGAGGTCCCACGTGTACGTGGCGAACGGCGGGCGACCGCCGGGTGGGAGCGGCATGGCGAGCTTCTCACCCATGCCGAGGTAGGTGCCGCGGAACTCCTCGGTGTCGTCGTACTCGATGGGCATCGAGGCTCGCGCGATCCGGATCTCGGGCGTCGCCGCCTGCACCTGGGCCATCACCACCAGCAGGTCGGGCTCCGCCTTCCAGACCCACACGAGCACCCTCCCCGCAGCCTTGCGCATCAGGAACGGCACGGCCTGACTCATCGCCCACGCGCTGAAGCCGCCGCCGCGCTTCGACGACGTGGCATCCGGCCCTGCGCCCGGCCCCTTGGCCTGCGACAGCAGCATGCCGATCGCCTGCTTGCGGGCGCGGCGGCCGCGGAATCCGAGGGAGTCCGTGACGGGCACCCACTTGGATCGATCGGGTTCGGTGTGAAGACGGGGCACGGTCTCAGCCTACGAGGCGCTCCTGTGCCGTCGGTGCGCGGTCGGCCCGTCACATCATCGACTGCAGCAGTTGCGTCGCCCGCTGGTTGTCGCTCGTCGCGAGCACGACCCGGTTGCGCGAAGCCACGTAGACGAGCGAGATGTTGATGTCCGCGTCGGCGAGGGCTCGCGCCATCCCGCCGAACACGCCCGGTGTGTCCAAGTCGGGATCAGGCAGTGCCGGACTGACGATGACGTCGGTCTCGGCGTCGACCGTGATGCCGGCGCCTTCGAGCGCCGCCCTCGCTCCTGAGACGTCGTCGACGAGGACGTGGACGGCGCCCCGACCGCCCTCCATGATCGCGCAGATGCCCTCGATGTTGACGCCCGCGTGACCGAGCGCCTCGCCGAGTCGAGCCCCCTCGCCGGGGTGGTCCTCGAGGGTGATCAAGAGATCTTTCGCCATGACGGCACCTCACTTCTCGGGTGCTTCAGGTCTACGCCCGGGCGCGCGGTACGTCAACGGCATCGCGAGGATCCGGACCCCCGCGTCGCCGACCCGACTCCACGGGAATACCCGCGCCCCCTCCGCGTTGAACTTGAGCGTACCCCGCTCAACTCTCCAGGAGGATTGGTGCCCGAAGACTTCAACCCCGGAGCCGGCGCGAGCTCGTTCGACGAGTTTCTCGCCCGCTATCTCGCGGGTGAGCAGGCGCGTCAGGCTCGGTCGATCGACCTCAGCCGGTTCCTGACCGCCCGTACTCAAGGCATCCTGCGTCAAGCAGGACGCTTCGCGCTCGAGCGCGGCCAGACCGAGCTCGACGCCCTGCACATCCTGCGCGTGATCGTCGAGGACGAGAGCGTCACGCAGGCGATCGAGCGTCTCGGAGCGAGCCCCGAGCGCATCGTCACGATGACCGAGGCGCGGTTGCCTGCGGCTGGGTCTCGAGACGGCGCTGGCGCGCCTCCTCGACCAGCGGATTCGGCCACGCTGACGCCGAGCGCCTCCCGCGCGCTGTTCCACAGCTATCAGGTGGCGCGCTCGGCAGGCTCGACCTACATCGACCCCGAGCACCTCTTCTTCGCGCTCGTGCTCGGGCAGGATGCGCCTGCGGGGCAGGTGCTGGCTCGGGCGGGCGTGACCGCCGAGGCGCTGACGCACGGGATGCGGGACGAATTTCGACAGGCTCAATCCGCGGAGGCTGGCGAATTTCGAGACGGCGCTGACGCGCCTCCTGATTCCGCGGACTCCGACACGCCAATGCTCGACAAGTTCGGCAGCGACCTCACCGAACTGGCCGCCAACGGCGAGCTCGACCCCGTGATCGGCCGTGCCGACGAGATCGAGCAGACCATCGAGATCCTCAGCCGTCGCACCAAGAACAACCCGGTGCTGATCGGCGAGGCCGGCGTCGGCAAGACGGCGATCGTCGAGGGCCTGGCCCGCGCGATCGTCGAGGAGAGCGTGCCCGAGGCCCTGCTCGGCAAGCGCGTGATCTCGCTCGACCTGCCCGGCATGCTCGCGGGCACCCGCTACCGCGGTGACTTCGAGGAGCGCCTCACCAAGACCATGGAGGAGATCGCCGCTCACAAGGGCGAGCTCATCGTCTTCATCGATGAGATCCACACGGTCGTCGGGGCGGGCGGCTCGGGCGACGGCGGAACCGACGCGGGCAACATCTTGAAGCCCCGCCTTGCGCGCGGCGAGCTGCACCTCGTGGGTGCGACCACGCTCAAGGAGTACCGCACCATCGAGAAGGACCCCGCCCTCGAGCGCCGGTTCCAGCCGGTGCGCGTGGGGGAGCCCTCGATCGAAGACGCCGTGCTGATTCTGCACGGGCTGAAGCCCGCCTACGAGGAGCACCACGGCGTGCAGTACACGGATGCCGCGCTGCGCGCCTCCGTCGAGCTGAGCGCCCGCTATCTCACCGACCGCGTGCTGCCCGACAAGGCCATCGACCTCATCGACCAGGCCGGGGCGCGGCTGCGCCTGAAGCTCGGCATGAAGACGGATGTCTCCGCGCTCATCGCGCGACTCGCCGACCTCGAGGCCGACAAGAACGCCGCCGTGGGCGCCGAGCACTATGAAGAAGCCTCGCGCATCCGCGACGAGATCTCGAAGGTGCAGGCGAAGCTCGACGAGGCGACTGCTGTGGGTCGAGGAGGCGCGCCAGCGCCGTCTCGAGACCCGGGTTTCGACGAGCTCAACCAGCAGAGCGGTTTCGAGGCGGCCGCGGGCGGCCTCCTCAACCAGCGGGGTGTTGTCATCGACGAGGCCGAGATCGCCGCGGTGATCTCGCGGGCCACCGGCATTCCGGTGAACCGCCTCACCGAGAGCGAGCGCGAGCGCCTCGGCGACCTCGAGGGCGAGTTGCACGCGCGGGTCATCGGCCAGGACGACGCGGTCACCGCCGTCGCGAAGGCCGTACGCCGCAGCCGCACCGGCATGGGCGACGCGCGTCGGCCCGTGGGCAGCTTCCTGTTCCTCGGCCCGACGGGTGTCGGCAAGACCGAGCTGGCGAAGGCACTCGCTGCGAGCTTGTTCGACGACGAGGCATCCGTCATTCGTCTCGACATGAGCGAATTCGGCGAGCGTCACACGGTCAGCCGGCTCGTCGGCGCCCCTCCCGGCTATCTCGGTTACGACGAGGCCGGGCAGCTCACCGAGCGCGTGCGGCGCAACCCGTACTCGATCGTGCTGTTCGACGAGATCGAGAAGGCGCACCCCGACGTGTTCAACCTGCTGCTGCAGGTGCTCGACGACGGACTCCTCACCGACGGCCAGGGCCGTACGGTCGACTTCCGCAACACGGTCGTCGTGATGACCTCGAACCTCGGTTCCGAGTTCCTCGCGTCGCGCTCGGGTGCGCTCGGCTTCGTCGCGGGCACGGATGCCTCGGGCTTCAGCTCGCAGGACGACGTGCGCAACCGCGTCATGGGCAAGGTGCGCGAGGCCATGCGCCCCGAGTTCCTGAACCGCATCGACGAGATCGTGCTGTTCCAGAAGCTCGACGAGCCGCAGCTCGCGCAGATCGTGCGCCTCATGCTCGGCGCCACCGCGTCGCGGCTCGCCGCGCGCGAGGTCGCCTTCGAGGTGACGGATGCCGCGGTGGCGCTCCTCGCGGAGCGCGGCTACGAGCCCGAGTACGGCGCGCGGCCCCTGCGCCGGGTCATCCAGCGCGAGATCGACGACCGCATCAGCGACCTCTTCGTGAGCGGTGTGCTCGGCGACGGAGGAGCGGTGCACGTCGACGCGCGCGACCGCGAGTTCGTCGTCGCGGCGTCGGGCGTCGTGCCGATGGCGGCGTAACCGCGTCCGCCGGTCGAGTAGCGACGAAGGAGCGTATCGAGACCCCGTGTGAGGTCTCGATACGCTTCGCTGCTCGACTGGCCGAGTGCGGTGCGCGGAAGCCTTCGGGCGCGCCGGTACCGAAGTACCGAGGTTGCAGCCAGGGCAGCGCCGCTGCGCTGTGCCCGACGCCGCACCGCGGCGCGCGAAGCCACCTGAAGCGGCGACCGCAACCGCTCCAGTGCGAACACCCGGCCCCGGTCGTTCGTCGTCAGTGCGGGGCCCGCAGATCTTCGGGCGGTCGCAGCGCGGTGCTCGGCTGACAGCCGAGCTCGCCGGGTTCGAGCAGGATCGAGGGCGCGTGCACGACCTCGACGACTGAGGCGGTGCGCTTCACGAGCAGGCACTCGTCGCCCTGGCCCATCGCGAAGCCGATGGCGTCGCGATGGGCGATCGCCGTCGGCTCGTACGCGACGTCGTAGCGGCCAGACGGCTGCGGCATCCGCGCGATCACCTCGGCGACGATCGCGTTGGCCGTCGCATCCGGCGGGGCGGCGGTGAGCACGTCGACCACGACCTGTTCGGTGCCCTCTGGCACCACGTACACCGGGCTGGTGTCGACCGGCGGGTCGATCTTCTGCGCACCGGGTGGGCAGTCGAGGTCGTGGGCGACGGCGGTATCGCCGGCGGTGGGGCCGGGCGCCACCCCGTAGCGGTCGAACTCCGACCAGAAGCACGCGACGTGATCTTCGGCGCCGTACCCCGGGCTCGGCACGACCACCCGGAACTGCAGCCGGCCGACCGGCGCCTCGTCGCTCGCACCCGGGTAGGCCTCGTAGCCGATGAGCACCGGCCAGCTGTACCGGCCCAGCGCCTCATCGGCCGCCCGCGCGTAGTGCTCGATCGTGGTGGCGTCGCCTTCGCCGTACAGACCGCGGGCCACGTCGGCCACCTCGCCGCGGGCGAAGGCGTGCGCGTCGGCGTCGATCGCCGCGGGAAGCAGCACACACCCCGACAGGGCCGTGACCGCAGCGGCCGTGGCGAGCACGAGCCCCGCCCTGCGGTGACGATCGGGTCGAGCGGCCGCGCGTCGACGCAGGCGTCGAGCAGCGGCTCGCGCTCGGCGCGCGAGGGCGTCCGCATCGACCGTGACGGTCACGAGGCCGCCCGACTACCCGACGCGGTCGGCGTGCCGGTGCACGACCCGCCAGCCGTCGTCGCCGCGTCGATACACCTGGGTGGCGCGCAGCGTGAAGGCGCGCGGCTCGCCGTCGATCGACGCGGCGACCCGCTCGTAGCCGACGGTGTAGGCCATCTTGCCGAGTACCTCGAACGAGATCAGGTCGAACTCGTAGTCGGCGCAGTTCGAGAAGCTCGTCGAGAGCTCGTCGAACGCCTCGACGAGTTCGGCGTGGTTCGAGACGTTGCGCCAGGCGCCGAGCACGGTCACCGGTTCGTCTTCGGCCCAGATCGCCCGGCGCGGAGCGGCGTCGCCGTCGAACATCGCGCGCTCTGCCCGCACGACATCGCGCTGCAACCAAATCAAGAATTCCTCACGATCGGTCATGGTCTCAGGATCCTCCCGTCTGCGGCCGGGCACAATCACCGGCGCGCTCAGATCGAGCGCAGCAGTGCCCAGAAGCCGATGCCCGCGGCGGCACCGGTGCCGACGGCGACCTTCGCACCCTTCGCCCGGCCGAGCTTCACGAGGCCCGTCGCGGCGAGCGCTCCGAGGCCGAGCAGCAGGATCCACGCGACGGGCCGGAGCCCGACGAAGCGGCTCGCACCGTTGAAGAGACGTTCGCCCCAGCCGGGTCCCGACCTCTCGGCGCCGGGCGCCGCGCCAGGCGCCGCTGCCGGGGTCATCCCCGCCGTCGCCGTCGCCGTTGCCGGTGCGCTCGACGACGACGCGGCTGCCGTCGTCGGTGCCGACGACGCCCGGCGCGACGCTCGGTCCACCGCGACCGAATCCTGCGCGAGGTAGCCCGCGATCTCGCGCAACTGCTCCGGGCTCTTGAGCGCCGCACCATGCCCTCCCGGTACCCGCCGGTGCTGGTCGATTGCGCGCCCCGAGATGTTCTCGAATCCGTCGACCCCTGCGGTGCCGACGTCGGCGCTGCCGAGTCCGCGCAGCCACGAGCAGAGGATCCCGACGGGCACGTCGCGGGTGGCGCGGTCGATGCGCACCTCGCCGGCCTGCCAACCGGCCTCGCCTCGATGGCCGATCTGCTCGTTCTCGAACACGCGCTGCCATTCGTATCGCCGTGGCAGCACCGTGCCGGCGAGGTAGATGCGTTTGAACCGCATCGCGGGCACGCGGTCGAGCGACTGCGCCATCATGTACGTGCCGTTCGAGTGGCCGGCGAAGACGAACTGCTCGGGGTCGCGCGTCGCATACGCCTCGCCGTAGAGCCGCAGGAACTCGTGCACCTTGCGGCGACGCGTGCCCGGCAGCGCGAACTCCAGCGCGCTGAAGTACCCGGTGTCGGGATTGATGACGAGGGTCTCCTCATCGTCGGCATGCCCCGATGCCGCAGCGAAGTCGGCACCCAGGTCCTCCACCCAGGTGCCGAGCGCCGAGGCCCGGATGCCGTGCAGGATGAATGCGGTCGGGCCCGACTTGCGGATGAGCTCGTCGTCGAACGTCTCGTCGGGCCTGCCGAGGATGGCGTCCTTCAGTTGCCGATAGCGACGATCCGGGTCGGGCGCCGCGTCGACCTCGATGAGCCCGCGATGGTCGGCGTTCGGGATCTCGTACACCTTCGTGCGCGGCATGAACTTCTGGTCGATCACGTCGGCGTGGGTCACGAGCGGGTCGGAGGTGCCGAGAATCTGGATGACCCGTGGCCGGTCGCTCGCCGAGCGGAAGGCCTCGAGCCAGCGGAGGCGGAGATCGGTGATCCAGTAGCCGCCCGCCATCACCTTCTCGAAGGTGAAGTCGAAGAACGGGGTGGCGAGGGCGTAGGCGAGGCGCCAGCGTAGGGGAGTCTTTCGGGCATCGGTGCGGTACCCCGAGTTCGGGCTGCCGAGCAGCACGATCCGCTTCAGGAGCCCGGTCCACGGGTGCTCGTCGCGGTCGGTGTTCGTCGCGTCGGGCGCCGTCGCGTCGAGCAGGTAGGCCGCGCGCGCGAGGATGCCGCCGAAGCTGTGCCCTGCGATGATGATGCCGTCGGGCGGCTCGACATCGGTCGACAGCTCGCCCGTCCAGTCGCGCATCTGGGCGGCGAGGCGGCGCACGACATCGTCGAGGTCCTCGCGCGAGGTCGCGGTGAGCTCGTGCTCGAACACCTCCACCCGCCAGTTCGGTTCGAGGTCGGCTCGCAGACGGTCGACGAGGGTCTTCCACGGTGCGCGCGTCGTGAGGGATCGCGGTGGCAGCCCGGGAATGAAGACGAAGAGCCCCTTCGACACCGTGCTGATCTCGGTGTATTCGGTCATTCGCGGGGCCCCCTCACGCCGATCGAGCGCGATCAGGCTAGTGCTGCGCGGGCGCTCGGTCACCCGGGCCAGCACCGAAACTCGTCAGGCGGCGGCTTACCGCTCCTCTCGCCGTGACCCGCCCGTACCGCGCGCCCGGATAGTCTGACGCGGTGACCAGCAGCGGCCTCAGCCACGTGACCTTCATCGTGCGCGACCTCGACCGCATGGAGCGCATGCTCACCACCGTGCTCGGCGCGGTGCGCGTGTACGACAGCGGCAGCGACACCTTCTCGCTCTCGGAGGAGCGGTTCTTCCTCATCGGGGAGGGCGACGCGGCGACCTGGGTCGCGACCATGCGGGGCGACGGCGGGTTGCCGCGCAGCTACAACCACGTCGCCTTCCAGGTCGAGCGGGCCGACCTCCCCGACCTTCGCGCGAAGATCGCCGGTCTCGGCCTCGACATCCGTCCGCCGCGCTCGCGCGTCGAGGGTGAGGGCGACTCGATCTACTTCTACGACGACGACGGCCACCTCTTCGAGCTGCATGCGGGATCGCTTCGCGAGCGCCTCGCGGTGTACGTGCCCGCGGTCGCCGACGAGGGCGGGGCGTGAAGGGACGACGCGCTGCTCGAGGCGAGGGGTATCGCGTCGGCCATGCCGGTTGCGCCTCACACCTCATGGTGAGGGGGAACTGGCATTGCTCTGGAGGCGAAGTCCCTCCGACCTCGGTCGACCGCTCCCGAGCGCCAGCGCGCGAAGTCGCGCCGCGTAGATCGCGATCGCGAGAGCGGTGACGGCGTAGAGCACGACCGCCTGCAGAGCATAGGCCGGGTAGTCGATGATCCAGATCGGCGCCGTCGGGTCGCTCGCGCTCGCCGGGTTGTCGTGCACGTACGGCACCGCTTCGCCGATGAGGTAGCCGATCGCCTGGCCGGCGCCGTAGACGAGCACGAGCGCGCCGAGCGCCAGCCACGCCTGCCCGGTGCGGCGGCGCCACACCTCGCGGGTCGAGCGGAGCGCGGTCCGCGGCTCCCATCGGCCGGCGACCGGCGTCGCCACGGCGCTCAGCACGGGCGCGAGCACGATCGCCGCGGTGAGCAGCGCGAGGAGCAGCAGCATCCCGACCATCAGCAGCGATTCGCTGCCCGCGCGACTGCGCATGAGCTGGGGGCTGAGCATGAGGGCGGCGAGCGGCAGGCATCCGAGGGCGATCGCCGCCCACCCGCGCAGGAACGTGACGAGAGACATGTCTCGAGCCAAGCCGATGCCGGCGGGTGGGCGGTATCGGGAGAACCCCCCGAATCGCCGGCCCGGGCGCCGTCAGGCCGCCGTGGCCCGCGCGTCGCGCGCGAAGTCGGCACCGAGGCGCCGTGCCTCGGCGAGGGCGGCGAGTCGGCCCGGCTCCGGGTCGGCCGTCGCGAGGTTCGGTCGGAACTCGATCGAGTCGATCTCGTCGACGCCGGCCCAGTGCAGCCAGCCCTCGAAGAACGGACGCTGGAAGTCGTCGCCGAAGGCCGTCGGGCGACCCTCTCCATAGACGGCGCTCGTGTAGACGACCGCGGCGCGCTTGCCCTCGAGCAGGCCCGAGTACCCGGTCTCGCCGTCGAAGCCGAATACCCAGCCGGGCTGGCTCACGACGTCGATGAACTGCTTCGCGATGTAGGGCACGCCCGAGTTCCACATCGGCAGGCTGAACAGGTAGAGGTCGGCGGCGGCGAATCGCTCGAACGCGAGGCGGGCGCGGTGCCAGGCGATCTCCTCCGCACCAACGGGCTCCTCGCCGGCGAATACGCGCATCTTGGCGCCGGCCCCGTCGGGCCCGAAGGCGGGCAGCGATCCGTCCCAGAGGTTCCAGTGCTCGACGGATGCCTCGGGCAACGCCTGTTCGAACGACTCGACGAAGCTCGTGGCGATCGCGAGCGAGTGCGAGGCCTCGCCGCGCGGGGAGGCGGAGATGTGCAGGAGCGTGGTCATGGCTCGGTCCCTTCAAGTGTGTGCAGGCGCACATAAATGGTCGAGAGCGAGCCTTGCATATGTGTGCGCACGCACGCAACTGATAGGGTCGGAGCATGCCGAGTGATGCCGAACGCGCCTGGGAGTCTCTCTTGCGGCTGCACGCCGCCGTGCTGCCGCGCCTCGAGCGGGCGGTCGCGAACGAGGGCGGCCTGCCGCTCAGCTGGTACGACGTGCTGCTCGAACTGCACGACGAGGGCGGCCCGCTCACGATGGGCCAGCTGGGGGAGCGCGTCGTGCTCAGTCGCACCCGGGTGAGCCGGCTCGTCGACGAGCTCGTCGCCGCGGGGCTCGTCGCCCGCGAGGCGAACCCCGACGACGGGCGCTCGGCCTACGCGGTGCTCACCGCCGACGGTCGTCGCCGCTTCCTCGCCGGGGCGCGAGCGTACCTGCCGGCGATCGATCACGAGTTCGCGCCGGTCGGTGCCGACGGCGTGCGCGCGCTCGCCGAGGCTCTCGAGACGGCACTCGCCGCGATCGACCCCGACGCCCCGATCCGCAGGCGATAGCCTGTCCCGGATGCACGCCACGCCTGCAAGCCCCCGCCGGTCGACCGCGGCGCTCGTCGACGGCGAGTTCGCCGCGCGGGAGGCCTAAGGCGATGGCGGGCACGGACGAACGCGATGATCGCGCCCGCTCGGGGCGCGCGGCCCGCACCGAGCGACGGCGTGCGGCGCGCTCCCGCGCCGAGCGCGAGCTGGCGGAGCTCCGCTTCGTCGAGGTGCCCGAGACGGCGGACTCGGCATTCTGGCGAACGGCGGTCGGCCTGTCGATCGCGCTCGCCGTCGGCACCGGCGCGAGCTGGGCGGCGCTGCTCATCGCCGCGATCGTCGGCGACGAGGCCCTCTGGCAGCTCTCCCACGAGCTCGACGTCGAAGCGTTCCTGCGTGCGACGGTGCTCCCACTGTTCGGACTCGCGGCCGCACTGGCGATCACCATCCCGCTGCTCGGCGCCCTCGACGTCGCGGCGGCCCTGCGGCTGCTCGAGCGCCACGCGAGCGCCGAGCCGGGGCAGGTGCCGTCGTCGGTGCACCGCGCGCGGCTCGCGATCCTACCCGCGCGCCACGTCCGCCGTGCCGCGCTCGTCGTCGCCGTGATCGCGATGGCCGTCGGCGGGTTCTGCCTGCTCTTCGCGCTGATCGACGACGAAGGCCGCACCCCGATCGTGTGGACGATCATCGGGGTGAGCCTCGTCGCGGTGCTCGGGTGGCTGGTCGTTCGATCGTCGCTCGTCAGCGTCGAGGAGCGGCAGGAATATCGTCGGGCGGTGCTCGAGGCGGGGTGGGCCGACACCGTCACCGTCGCGGACCTTTCGGAGCAGCGTCGCCGCGAGGCATCCACCGCGATCGAACCGCCGCCGCAGCTGCTGCCGACCTTCACGCGGCGGATCGATCGCGCGATCGTCGTCGCCGCCTGCGCGCTCGGGGCGGCGGTCGCGATCTGGTTCGTCTCGGTGTGGCTGCGTCAGCCGTGCCGCCGTTGCGATGAGCGCTACTTCGACGACCCGATCGAACGCTTGATCGACGGGCTGAGCCTCTGGGGCGGCGTCGCGATCGCCTGCGCGATGGTGGTCACCGCCGCCCTCGTCGTCGTCCGGCTCGTGCTGATGCGACGCGTCGAGGTGGGCGCGATGCGGTGGGTCGCCGACGGACGACCGCGGCGGGTGCCGGGCGAGGTGGCCGAGTCGATGCTGCTCGGGCCGCGCGCCGGGTTATGGACCTCGCGCCTCATCGTGGCGGTGTTCGCGCCCTTCGCCGCCTTCGTGGTGCTCGCGGCACTCGTCGACCCCGAACTGCCCCTCGGGGGCGTGGCCGTTGCGATCGCACTCGCCGTCGCTGTCGCGGCACCCGTCGTGGCGGCGCTCGTCGGCCTGGCCGACCTGCGGAGCGCCGCGCGCGAACGCAACGTGCTTCGCGCCGTGCTGTCGCCCGGCGATCCCGACGCCGCCTCGATCGCAGTGCGCGACGCGGCCGAGCAGCGCGCTCGCGCGAAGCGGGCGAGGCGGGCCCAGCGCCGCGGTCGGGGCTGAGGGCGGCCCCGCTCGTCGGGCGCTACTCCAACGGCGACGTGGCCGCGGATGCCACGGGCTCCCGCCGCTCCATTCGTCGACCCCGACGGGTTCGCCTGTGCCCAGGCGTCCGGAGCCTCGGGCGCCTCGGCCGCTCACCCCAGATCGAGCCGCTCGCCGCCGAACCGCTCGCGCAGCAGCCGGTCGTGCGAGACGAGCACGACCGCACCCGTGAACGTCTCGAGCGCCCCCTCGAGATCCTCGACGAGGTCGGGCGAGAGGTGGTTCGTGGGTTCGTCGAGCAGCAGCAACTCGTGCGGCTCGCTCACGAGGAGCGCGAGTTCGAGCCGTCGCCGCTGCCCGTACGACAGGGCGCCGACCGGCACCGCGAGATCGCGCGGGTGGAACAGTCCGAGCGGCATGAGCCGCCCCTCCGCAGTGGTCAGATCCTCGCGGATGCCCGCCGCGTACGCCTCGAGCAGGGTGCGGCGGCTCGGCGGGATCGCGCTCTGCTGGCGCAGGTGCCCGATGCGCGGCGTCGCCCGCACGGTTCCGGCGTCGGCACGCAGCTCTCCGGTGATGACCCGCAGCAGGCTCGTCTTCCCGATGCCGTTGCGGCCGGTGATGAGGAGGCGCCCGCCGGGCGCGAGCACGAGATCGTCGACGGATGCCCCGGCCACTCGCACTCCCGAGAGCACGAGGAGCGGGGCGGCGGCGGGGGTGTCTGCGGCCTCGTCGCCGGGTGTGCGCGCCAGGTCGAACGCCCGGAACGAGAGCGGTTTCGGCGGGGCCGCGACCGGCTCGGCGAGCAGCCGTGACATCCGTGCCTTGGCGTTGCGGATGCGGCCCATCGCCCCGTGGTCGCGACCGCGGGGCGTGAACGCACCCGTGCCCATGCCCGCCTTGTCGAGTTTCCGCGGGATCGCGGCGAGCCGCCCGGCGTTCGCCGCGACGAGTCCGCGGTTGCGCGCGAGCTCGGCCTTCCACGTCTCGTAGGCGAATCGGCGCCGTTCGCGTTCGTTCGCCTTCGCGACGAGGTAGCCCTGGTAGCCGTCGCCGTAGCGGGCGACCGAGGCGGCGTCGACCTCCCAGGTCACCTGCGTGAGCGCTTGCAGGAACGCCCGGTCGTGCGTGACCACCACGACCGTGCCGTCGTGGGCGCGCAGGCGCTCGACGAGCCAGCGCCACGCGTCGTCGTCGAGGTCGTTGCTCGGCTCGTCGAGCAGCAGCAGTTCGGGGTTCGACGCGACGGTCGCCGCGAGCGCGACGCGCGAGCGCTCACCGCCCGAGAGCGTCTGCCACGCGCGAGCGCGATCGAGGCCGCCGACACCGAGCGCCTCGATCGAGGCGTCGAGCCGGGCGGGCGCACCGTAGCCGTCGCGAGCCTCGAACCTCGCGGTGAGTGCCGCGTACTCGGCGAGGGCGTCGTCGAGCTCGGCCTCGTCGATCCCCGCGAGCCCCCGTTCTGCGGTGTGCATCGCACGCTCGAGGGCACGCAGCTCCGCGGAGCAGGCGTCGATCGCGTCGCGAACGGTCGCTCCGGCGGGCAGCTCGAGCACCTGGTCGTGGGTGCCGACGCCGCCGGCGAAACGGGCGATCAGCTCGCCGGCATCGGGGCTCAGCGCGCCGCCGATCAGGCGCAGCAGCGTCGACTTGCCCGAGCCGTTGTCGCCGATGACGCCGACGCGCTCGCCCGGCCGGAGCGAAAGCTCCACGCGGTCGAGCACGATGCGGTCGCCGAAGCGCTTGGTCACGGAGTGCAATGAGAGTTGGCTGGTCGGGTACATGAGAGAGCTCCTTCCCCGGCCCGGGTTCGCGGACGACGCGAGCGCCGGTCGAGCTCGTCGGCGAACACCGTGGGTGCGCGCGAGCGTCGGCGGCAGCGGGCCGAATGATCAGTGGTCGGTTGCGCGTCGATCAGCGCCGGTCAGTGCCGGCTGCGGTCGATGCGCCGTGGAGCGAGGCTCGACACGGCTCACCACTCAGGAGTGAATCAGCGTACCCATTGCCGAGTGACGCTAGTGCGCGGGGCCGGGTCGTGTCAAGTGTTGTGTTCGCGACACGCGCTCTCGCGGAGCGCTCGCGCACTGCCGCCGCCCGCCGCCGCCCGCCGCCCGCCCGCCGCCACCCGCCGCCCGCCGCCCGCCGCCGCCGCCCGCCGCCCGCCCGCCGCCGCCCGCCGCCCGCCGCCGCCCGCCGCCCGCCGCCGCCGCAGCCTCGGCGATCGCCACGTCTTCGGACGATTCGGCGCCAGCGCTCCGATTTCGTGGTGATCGCCGAAGTCGTGGCGTGCTCGCGTGCGCCGGGCACCTCGGGCGGGCGGTGGTCCGTGGCGTCAGGCGGATGCTTCCGGCGTTCCGCCGAGCGAGGTCGGAGCGGCGAGCGCGCCGAGCGAGGTCGGAGCGGCGAGCGCGGCGCGCGAGGCCCGCGCGGCGGTCGCCCCACTCCCGGCACCGGCCCCGCCGCCCGAGAAACGGTCGAAGCGGAACGGCTCGAGGTCGACCGAGGGCGTGACCCCCTCGGCGAGGTCGGCGAGCACCAGGCCCATGAGCGCCGAGAACTTGAAGCCCTCGCCCGAGTCGCCGCACGCGACGGTGACGCCGGGCAGCGGGGTGCCGATGACGAAGCGGCCGTCGGGGGAGTCCGTCCAGCTGCAGACCTTCGCGTCGACGACCTCGGCCCCGCGCATGCCGAGCTCGGTGCGCGCGTAGTCGAGCAGCAACGCGGTGCGCGCGGCGTCGGGCGTGCGGTCGTCGTCGACGCCCCACTCGGCGTCGCGCAGCGGCGCGTCGAGTCCGAGCTTGAAGCCCACCCCCGGCGTCGTCATGGCGTACAGCGTCGGCCGGTCGCCGCTCGCGATGTCGATGAGGTCGGGCAGCTCGTCGAACGGCTGAGCCGGGTCGGCGACGTGCACGACCTGCTCGAGGTGCGGGCGCAGCGGCACGTCGAGCCCGAGACGCTCGAGCAGGGCGGATGCCCCGGGGCCGGCCGCGACGACGAGCGCATCGGCCTCGAGCGTCTCACCGCCGGCCAGATGCACCCGGTGCGGGCCGTCGCCCGTGCCGGCCTCCGTAGGCACAGGCGCCTCGACGTCGACGACGTGCGCGATGCGCAGCGTGCCGCCCGCCCGTTCGAAGCGCAACAGCTGCGCCCGCAGCGAGACCTCGGCGAGCACCGGGCCCGCCTCGGAGGTGAAGATCGCGCCGCGCCCGTCGGGCACGAGCCCGGGGAACCGCGAGCCGACCCGGTCGGCGGCCAGCCGCAGATGGGGGATGCCTTCCATCGCGAGTGCCCACTCGAAGGCGTCGAGCGCCGAGGCCGAGTCGCGCCACACGAGGCCGCGCCGCAGGAACACCGGTTCGCCCGCGATCCGCGAGAGCCGCTCCATCGCGGCGAGGCTCTGCCGGGTCATCGTGATCTTCGCAGGGTCAGGATCGGCGAGCCGCCAGATGCGGGTCGGACCGTGCGACGACGACAGCGGGTTCGCGGGCCCGTACCGGTCGACGAGGGTGACCCGGTGTCCGCGTTCGGCGAGCTCGGCGGCCGCGGGCAGCCCCCAGGCGCCGGCGCCGATGACGATCATCTGCATGGTTCCATCCTCGCCCGACCCCGCGGCCGGGGCGAACCGCGTGACGGTGCGCGTCCGCGACCGGGTTCGGACAGCCGCCCGACACCGTCCGTTCACCCGCGCGTGGGATTCGCGTCACCGAGGCCCGGTCGAGTGGCTCCCGACCCCGCACCCGCCCGCGTCAGGAGCGCCAGCATGCCCGTGCAGCACCCGAATCCGTCCACCACCCCGCGCCGGCACGTGCCCGCGATGCTCGCCGCGCTCGCCGTCGCGGCCTCGGGCCTCGCGGTCGCCGCGAGCCCGAGCCTCGCCACCGCCGCGGAGGCCGGCGTCGTCGTCAACGAGATCGTCTACGACGACGTCGTCGCCGGGGCGGTCGACTCGGTCGAACTGTTCAACGCCGGGGCATCCAGCGTGGATCTCTCGGGCTGGAAGGTCTTCGACGACCAGCGCGAGGAGGCGGGCGTGATCCCCGCGGGCACGAGCCTCGCCGCCGGCGGGTTCCTCGTGCTCGAGAAGGACGGCGCCCCGCTCGGATTCCCGTTCGGACTCGGCAAGGGCGACACGGTCACGCTCGTCGACGCGGCCGACGCCGACGTCGACTCGTACGCCTACGCCGCAACGGCGCCGCTCGGCGACTGGTCGCGCTGCGCCGACGGCGGCGACTGGGCGCACGGCACCGCACTCACCCTCGGTGCGCCGAACACCTGCGAGACCCCGGCCGCAGCCGGCACCATCGTGCTCAACGAGGTCGACTCGGGCCCCGCCGACTGGATCGAGCTCATCAACCCGGGCGACGCGGCCGTCGACCTCGCAGGCGTCGAGATCCGCGACAACTCCGACGACCACCGCTGGTTCTTCGCGGCCGGCGCGAGCCTCGCCGCGGGCGAGCGGCTCGTCGTCGACGCCGAGACCGAGGGCGTCGACGTGAACGGCGCCCCGCAGTCGTTCCAGGCCGCGATCGGCATCGGCGGCTCCGACTCGATCCGCGTGTTCGGCGCCGACGGCACGCTCATCGACGAGACCTCGTGGACGGGGCATCCGGCCATCGACGGCGACGAGGCGGCCGCGAGCTCCGCGCGCTGCCCCGACGCGACAGGCGACTTCGCGCTCGCCCGGATCACGCCCGGTGCGGCCAACGACTGCGTGCTGCCCGACCTCGCGATCAACGAGGTCGAGTCGAACGGCGATGCCACCGACTGGGTCGAGGTCGTGAACACCGGCGAGGCGCCGATCGATCTCTCGGGCTGGACCGTCATGGACAGCGATCCCGCCGGGCACGCGGCCGACGTCGCCCCGCTCGCGGCCGGCACCACGCTCGCGCCCGGGGCGTTCTTCGTCTTCGACGGCGGCAGCCACTTCGCCTTCGGGCTCGGCGGCGCGGACGTCGCGACCGTGCGCAACGCGAGCGGCCTCACCGTCGCCGAGTACGCCTGGACCGAGCACGCCACCGTCACCTGGGCGCGCTGCCCCGACGGCACCGGCGACTTCGCCGATGCGAAGGCCGCCACCAAGGGCGCGACGAACTGCGGCGACGGCACCGGCGAGCCCGGCGGACCCGAGGAGCCCGCCGCGAAGGCATGGCCCGGCTCGGCCGAGGTGACCGTGCTCGACGACACCGGGATGTTCCTCGAGGACTCGTCGGGCCTCGACGCGCAGGCGACCGCGGACGGCACCGTGCTCTGGGCCGTCGACAACGGCACCGGCACCTTCTGGAAGCTCGACGTCTCGGCCTCGGGTGACGCCTCGTTCGCCGACGGCTGGGCCGAGGGCAAGCGCGCCCGGTTCCAGCGAGACGCGGGCGCCCCGGCCGCGGCCGGCCCCGACGCCGAGGGCATCACGGTCGACGGCGACGGGCGCGTCTACCTCGCCTCCGAGCGCGACAACTCGAGGAAGGGCGTGAACCAGAACGTCGTGCTCGCCGTCGACCCCGAGGCGCCCGGCCGCGACGTGGTCGCCGCCCAGGAGTGGGACCTCACCGCCTCCCTGCCGCAGGTCGCCGCGAACACCGGCATCGAGGCCGTCGAATGGGTGTCGGATGTCTCGCTCGCCGGCCTTCTCGTCGACCGGAACAGCGGCGCGCCGTACGAGCCGGCCGACTACCCCGGCCACGGTGACGGGCTCTTCTTCGTCGCCGTGGAGGACAACGGCTTCGTCTACGCCTACGCGCTCGGCGCCGACGGCTCGGTCGCGCAGGTCGCGGAGATCGACCCGGGACTCGGCGGGGTCATGGCGCTCGACTACGACACGGTGCTCGGCGAGCTCTGGGCCGTCTGCGATGACGGCTGCGAGGGTCGCTCGGCCCGTATCGCGTTCACCGGCGGGGCTCCCGAGATCAGCCTGTTCGCCCGCCCCTCAGGCATGCCGAACCTCAACAACGAGGGCTTCGCGACGATGCCCGCGACGGCCGGCGCGACCGGCGCCGGGGTGCGCGCCGCGGCGACGTCGTCCGGGCTCACTGCCGACGCCGATGCGGCCGCCGCCGCCCGGGCCGTGTGGTGGTTCGCCGACGGCGAGCAGCCCGCCGCGCTCCGCGTCGGCACCCTGCCGGGCGACGCCGGGGTGCCGGGCGGTGAGCCCGGCTCGGGTGATGGCGACGACGGCGACGGCGACGGCCACGGCGGCCAGACCGACGGCGCCGGGGCGGAGCCCGCCGCATCCGGCGGCCTCGCGGAGACCGGCGTCGACGCGGGGCTGCTCGCGCTCGCACCGCTGGCTGTGCTCATCGCGGGACTCGGCGCAGCGCTCGTCGTTGCGGCGCGCCGTCGCCACCGCACCGGGGCTGCCGAGTAGCCGGGCGGCGGCACCACCTGACCGGCGGCCGGGCGACTCCAAGCGGAGCGCCCGGCCGCACCACTCCGACTCTGGGGCGCTCGGCGACTCAGCGTTGCGGGCCGAGGTCGTGCTCGCATGCGATACGGCGGCGCGGCCGTGGGAGGATCGCCGCATGGACGGACACGACGCGACCCCGGTGCGGCTCATCGTCGACGTCGCCAACGTGATGGGCTCGCGGCCCGACGGCTGGTGGCGCGACCGCGCCGGCGCGGCGAGCCGTCTGCTCGACGCGCTGCCGCCGCTCGTCGGGCGTGAGGTGCGCGGCCCCGACGGGGCCGTGCTCCGCATCGCCGGGGTCGTGGCCGTGGTCGAGGGAGCGGCGAAGGCCGCGGTCCGACCCGACGGCATCGCGGTGGTCGCCGCTCCGGCCGACGGCGACGCCAGCATCGTCGAGTTCGCCGGCGACGAGGCATCCCCGCATCGAACCCTGGTCGTGACCGCCGACCGCGGGCTGCGCGCCAGGCTCGCCGACGACGTGCTCACTGCCGGGCCGGGCTGGCTGAACGAACTGCTCGGGCGGTGAGCTGCACCGCCGCGCCAGGGGAGTGATCAGATGACGACGTCGATCTCGTCCTCGGCGTGCGTGCCCACGTACTGCGCGTCGATGAGGATGGGCAGGTGGTCGCTCGATCCGCGCGGCAGCGTCTCGACGCGGCGGATCTCGAAGTCGGCCGAGGTCGCGAAGTCGAAGTGCCCGCGGAAGTACTTGTAGCGCGTGTACGTGCGGCTGTCGCTGAGGGTGAGCTCGTAGCCGGCGTCGCGCACCTTCTCGGCGAGGTTGTCCTTGAAGACGGGGTAGTTGTAGTCGCCCACCATGAGGGTCGGCAGATGCGGGCCCATCAACTGCAACGAGCCGAGCGCCGAGTGGATCTGGTGTCGCCGCAACGAGTTGAGCGCGGTGAGCGGCGCCGCATGGAATGACGCGACGATCACCTCGCGGTCGTGCTGGAGGTCGATCAGCCGGGCACCGAGCAGGCGCTCGTGGGCGGGTCGCAGCACGCGGTCGTGCAGCGACTTCTTGAGGGCGAATGCGCGGATGTCTCGGGGTGTGAACCGGTCGGGCCGGAAGTAGAGGGCGAGCCCGAGCCGATTGCCGGTCGTCGAGTGGGCGAGGCGCAGCCGCCCGACCTCTTCGGCGAGGTCGGTGGTGTCGCATTCCTGCAGGCAGAGCACGTCGGGGGAGTAGCGCTCGTCGAGCGCCGCGAGCTCGGTGATCGCGCGGTGTTTGCGGAGGTTGTAGCTGATGACCAGCATCACCTCAGCCTAGGCGTTCAGGGTGAACGTGAGCCGTGGATGACAAGACGGGTCATAGCCCTTCGGCGCCGTGCCGAGCCGCCCCGCTCGACCGGTGGCGGGGTCCGGTCGTAGGCTGACGCCCATGCCCTTCGTGTTCACCATCCTGACGCTCGCCGCCCTGGTGTATGCGCTGGTCGACATCATCATGCGCGACGAGTCGGAGGTGAAGCACCTGCCGAAGTTCGGCTGGATCCTCCTCGTCGTGCTGCTGCCGCTCGTCGGCACGATCCTGTGGTTCGCGTTGGGCCGCGAGTACTCGTCACGCGCGGCCGGACTCGGCGGCTTCACCCCCGCAGGGCGAGCGCCGGCACCGCCGACCGACCCGCAGGCGGGCACGCCGCGTTCGACCGACGCCCGCACCACCGAGGAGCAGCTCGCCGACCTCGACCGCGAGATCGAGTACTTCGAGAAGCGCGCCGAACTCGAGCGGCGCAGGCGCGAGCTCGAGGGCGGCGCTGAGGGCTGAACCGAGGCGACGAGACGAGCCTCGAGCGACGTTTCTGTGCGACCGAGGGGAGCTGTTCGAGCCGTTGGCCACCGTCGTCGACGCGCGTGCCTCGGTGGCAGCCCGGATGCCGCCGTAGAAGATGAGTTTCTATCATGCACACGGGCGCCGCGGTGCCGCACGGCACTGCCCCCGCCGGGAGGGAACATGCACGGGCTCGTCGGAGCGGTGACGGGGGAGGTGGCCGACGCCTCCGACTGGGGTGCGTTCCAGTCGGGATTCCTCGCTCCGCTCGTGGACTACGGAGTCGTCTGGGTGGTCGCCTGGCTCGTCTGCATCGTCGGCGCACGTCTGCTCTCGGCATGGCGGGGCTGGACGCGCTCGCCGGTCACGCGGCGCTACAGCATGCGGGCCAAATGGATCGGCGGGCTCATCGCCGCGGTCGCCGCAGCAGGCTTCGTCGGCGCGGGCGCACTCACGAGCGCCGTCGGCCCGTGGCTCGCCCTCGCGTGGGCCGTGGTCGTCGTGCTCGCGATCGTCGGGGTCATCGTGCTCGCGCACGGCATGGCGACGACCCCGTGGCTGAAGATCACCGTGATCGGTCCGAGCGGCTCGTCGAACGACGCCTGGGCGACCGAGGTCACGGTGCGCATGCGCGACCTCAACGCCGACAACCCGAGCGGTCGTGTGGAACGGCCCGACGGCTCCGACCTCAACGAACTCGTCACGATCGCCGACCGCACCGAGAACTGGGCCGTCGCCCTCATCGGCGGTGCGATGTCGATGCTCCTGAACCTCACGCCCTGGCGGCTCGAGGTCACGATCTTCGACACCGAATCAGGAGTCGCTCGGCTGCGTCGCAACGGCCGCATCGTCGAGGATGCCGCGCTCGAACTGCCGGCCGTCCCGGCCGTCGCCGAGCACCCCGGCGAACTGCTCGTGCTCGCGGCGGCGTTCGCCGCGACGAACGTCGCGCGTCGGTACCCCGACATCATCGGCTTCTACAACACGCGCGAATGGCTCGGGCTCGGTCTGATCGGCATCGCCCGCCGCACCCGCGACGACGAACTGCGCGAGCAGTACATCGCCCGTGCGATCCAGGCCGACCCACGAAGCATCCTCGTCGAGTTCGAAGACGTCTACGAGCGATACCGCGGCGCGACCGACCCGTTGAGGCTGCGCGAACTGCTCGACCGGCTCGAGCCGATGATCCACGTCGCCGCGGTGCTCGCGGGGCGCAGGGTCGAGGCGCTGCACGACGCGAGATTCCGGCCTTGGCACGCGCTCGACCGCGAGCCGAAGCGCGACAGCGATGAGGCGCGGCGCCGCTGGCGCCGCATCACCGCGCACCCTGAGCCGCAGCTGCTGATGATGCGTCTCCTGACTTACTACACGATGACCGTGCGCAATTGGCTCATGTCGGGCGATACGGCGTTCGCGAGCGATGCCGAGCGCCTCGCGTGCACCGAGCGGGCGATCGCCATCGTCGGCGAGTTCGTCGCGGCGCTCGAGTCGATGCCCCTGCGGGAGAGGGACGCCGCGGACGAGGTCTTCGCGCGGATGGAGCAGCGGGCCGGTCTCGGGCTGCTGCTGCTCCTCGACGACCACGACGGGCTCCGCGGGGGCGAGCCGGACGAACGATTGCGCGATCGTCGCGTTACGGCTGAGCGCTGGAAGCAGGCCGCGATGGCCTCGACCGAGGTCGAGGTCAAGTACTCGGTCGCCTGCTACCAGAGCCGGCGTATCGCGGCCGGCCGGGCGAACGGCGACGGCGAGCTCGCCGACGTCGTCGAACGGCTGACCGGCGTCTGCTGGGTCGAGGAGTACCGCGACCTCGCGATCATCGACCCCGAGCTGATACCGCTCGGCCGTGAGCCCGCCATGCGCGACGCCGTGCTCTTCGACATGCTGGACGCCTGGCAGATCGACCGATTCAGGGAAGCGCGCCTCCAGCTCGAATCAGCCGGCGTGCGCCGTCCCGAGGAGCTCGCGGCGGCGGGAGCCCAGCACCGCGCCGTGCAACGCTCGGGTCTCGGCGGCGCCGAGGTCGCCGCGCTCGCCGACGCCGCTCGGATCCTGCGCGCGGCACTCGAGGCGGAGTTCGGGTTCGGCGACGGCGACGGCGACGGCGGCGTCGGCGACGAGTGCGATGCGTCGGAACGGCGTTCACGGCGTGAACGCTGGGCGCGACTCCGCGCCGCGCGCTGCCTGCTCGACGACGGACGGCACAGCTCGCGGAGCCTGATCGCGGAGTACGACGACGATGCGGAGTCGATCGTGGACGATGTCGCCCGGGCGATGTTCTGGGTCGCCGACGACGATGAGCGCCGAGCGGTCGGCGACTACCTCGACCGACTCGTCGAACTCGTGCGCGCCGCGTCGCCGAGTGACTCGGAGACGGCGGAGACCGCGGATCCGGCCACTGCGGCACGAAGACGAAGTGCCCGGGTGCCGGCCCGCGCCGGAGCCGCGGTTCACCGCTGAACCCGAGCCCCATCGGCTCAGCAGGGGGGCGGGCCTCCGACAATCACTCCGCGCCGCGCGGGCCCAGGTTCCAGCGCCGGAGCTTCTCCGGGTTGCGCATGATCCAGACCTGCGAGATGCGCCCGGCGCGGACTTCGACTGAGGCGACCGAGTCGACCTCGCCGTACACGCCGAACGCGAGCACGAGTCCGTCAGCGCTCTCGTGCACCGCCCACTCGAGCAGGGGGCCGCGCCGGGCGAGGATGCCTGCGACGTAACGGGCCACGTGGTCGGGCCCGAGCACCGGGCGGCGCGCCGCCGAGACGAGCCCGCCGCCGTCGGCGACGAGCACGACCTCGGGGTCGAGCAGCGCGACGAGCGCCTCGAACCGGCCGCTCCCGGCTGCGGCGACGAAGGCGCGCACGACCTCGTCGTGCCGCTCGCGGCTGACCGTGCCGGCGCGCCCCTCGCGCACGCGGCGCCGCGCCGTCGAGGCCAGCCTGCGGCACGCCTCGGGGGTGCGCCCCAGGGCCTCGGCGATCTCGGCGAACGGCACTGCGAACACCTCGTGCATCACGAAGGCGACCCGCTCGGCCGGGCTCAGCGCCTCGAGCACGACGAGGAGCGCCGTCGACACCGACTCGTCGAGCATCGCGCGGTCGAGCGGGTCGTCGGCGGCACGCACGGCGAAGCGCGCGACATCGGCGGTCGGCAACGGTTCGGGCAGCCACTCGCCGACGTACGTCTCGCGCCGGGCTCGGGCGGAACCCAGCAGGTCGAGGCAGATCCGGCTCGTCACCCGCATCAGCCACGCCCCCGGATTCTCGATCGCGGCGCGCTCGGCCGGAGGCATCCGAAACCAGCGCGCGTACCCCTCCTGGACGGCGTCCTCCGCATCGGGGACCGTGCCGAGCAGGCGGTAGCCGAGCCCGAGCAGCCTCGGCCGCTCGGCCTCCAGGGCAGCCGCTTCCGCAGCGTCGTCGCGGGTCATGCGCCAAGCCTCTCATCCCGTTATCCATCTCCACGTCACATTCGGGCGGGCTGCGTCGTCGTCAAGGTGAGGGGCGAACGGATGCCCCGCCTGCGGCACTCGGCCGCACCCGATGAGAGGAGCAGCACCGTGAGGATCGCCGTCGCCGGAGGCACCGGAACCGTCGGACGTCACGTCGTGGACGTCGCCCGCGAACACGGCCACGAGGTCGTGATCCTGGCGCGCTCGGCCGGCGTCGACCTCATCTCGGGCGACGGGCTGGGCGCGGCGCTCGTAGGGGTCGACGCGGTCGTCGACACGGCCAACATCGCGTCGATCGACCGCGAGACCGCCGAGCGGTTCTTCACCACGAGCTCGCGCACGCTGCTCGCGGCCGAGGAGCGGGCGGGTGTGGGTCATCACGTGCTGCTCTCGATCGTCGGCATCGACGAGGTGCCCTACGGCTACTACGAGGCGAAGCTCGCCCAGGAGCGCGTCGTCGAGCAGAGTCCCGTGCCGTGGACCATCCTGCGGGCGACCCAGTTCCACGAGTTCGCGGGCCAGATGGCCGGGCGGCTGCGCGTCGCGGGGGTGCAGCTCGCACCCCGGATGCGCACGCAGCCGATTGCGGCCCGGGAGGTCGGCGAACGCCTCGTCGAGCTCGCCGAGCATCCCGCAGCCGGTCGTGCGCGCGAGCTCGCGGGCCCGCGCGCGGAGCAGCTCGCAGAGATGGTCCGGCGCCTGGTCCGGGCGGAGGGCCGTCGCGGGCCCGTGCTGAAGGTCGCGCTGCCGCTCAAGGGGATGCGCGAGATGCGCCGCGGCGCCGTGCTGCCCGGCCCCGATGCGATGCTCGGGCGCCAGAGCTTCGACGAGTGGCTCGCCTCCGTTCCGCGCCGCTAGGCGGCCGGCCGCAACATCTTGTGGCGATCGCCACAAGATCGGATGCGATCGCGCGCGCAGGTCCGAACGGGTGGCGATCTCCGAATGCGTGGCGCGGGCGGCACACGGGTCAGCCGAGCGCCGCGCGTATCGGTCAGGATTCGAGAAGCACCGGCAGCCGCCGCGCTCGTAGCGTGACGGACATGTCAACTATCGAATCCATCACCCTCGAGGTCAACGACCCCGCCGCCGCAGATCGCTTCTACGCCGACGCCTTCGGGATGACCGGCCAGGTGCGCACCAGCCGCGCCGAGGCTCCGACGAGCGGCTTCCGGGGCTACACGCTGTCGCTCGTCGTCGCCCAACCCGGAAACGTGCGGGCACTCTTCGACGCGGCCGTCGCCGCCGGGGCGGCCGTGCTGAAGCCCGTCGCGAAGTCGTTGTGGGGCGTCGGCGGGGTCGTGCAGGCGCCCGACGGCGCGATCTGGAAGTTCGCGACCTCGGCCAAGAAGGACACCGCGCCGATAAGCCGGGCGTTCGAGCGCGTCGTGCTGCTGCTCGGTGCCGAGGACGTCGCTGCGAGCAAGCGCTTCTATGCCGACCACGGCTTCGCCGTCGGCAAGAGCCTCGGAAGCTACGTCGACTTCGAGACGCCCGGCAGCCCGATCGGCCTCGGACTCTACAAGCGCCGCGCGCTGGCGAAGGACGCGGGCGTGCCCGAGGAGGGCGGCGGCTCGCACCGCCTCGTCATCTCGAGCGCAGGCGGCGCGTACACCGATCCCGACGGCTTCGCGTGGGCGCCGGCCGCGCAGACTGCGGCCGCGTAACCGCGGAACCCGTGCAGCCCGCAGCCCAGCGGCGGCGCAGCCGGCGTGGGCGCCGACCGGGCTACGCCGGGGGAGCGGTGCTGCACCGCACCACGAGTTCGGTGGCGACGAGCGTGCTCGTCGCCACCGAACCGGATTCGACCTCGCCGATGAGCGCCTCGACCGAGCGGCGGCCGACCTCGTCGAAGAACTGCCGCACGGTGGTCAGCGGCGGCCAGAAGCTGCGCGACTCCTCCATGTCGTCGAAGCCGACGACGCTGACCTCGCCTGGCACCGCCCGGCCCGTCTCGTGCATGGCGCGCAGCACGCCGAGCGCCATCTGGTCGTTCGCCGCGAAGATCGCCGTCACCGAGGGGTCGCGCGCGAGGCGCAGCCCGAGCTCGTGGCCCGACTCGCTCGACCAGTCGCCGACGAGTACGGGCGGCACCTCCGCACCGTGGGCGCGCAGCGTCGCTTCCCACGCCTCGCGTCGGTGCGTCGCCGAGTACGAGCGCTCGGGCCCGGCGACGTGCCAGACCGTGCGATGGTCGAGCGAGAGCAGGTGCTCGGTGGCGAGCCGTGCGCCGTGCGCCTGATCGGTGTCGACGACGGGATAGCGGTCGCCCGCGGTCGAGTCGACGACGACGACGGGCAGCTCGGGCGGCAGCACGACGTCGCTCTCGTCGAGCAGGTGTGCCTCGATGATGATGATGACGCCGTCGACCGCCTCTTCGCTCAGCCGGTCGAACGCGACCGAGACCTCGCCCTGCGTGGGGTGCGGCACCGGGATGAGGTTGATCGAGTACCCCGCGTCGGCCGCCGCCACGGCGATCGCGTCGAGCGTGCGCATGTTGCCGAAGCTCGAGAGCGTGAACATGATGACGCCGATGCTGTGGAAGCGGCCCGAGCGCAGCGCGCGCGCCGCACTGTTCGGCCGGTAGCCGAGCGAGCGCATCGCCTCGAGCACGCGGTCGCGCGTCTCGGGGTCGACGTTGTCGCGGCCGTTCGACACGCGTGAGACGGTCTGCCCCGAGACGCCGGCCTCACGGGCGACATCGGCCATCGACGGCCCGCGCCGGCGCCCGTTCGCTGCGTGCGTCGCTCGGTGTTCGGCCATCGTCATCCTCACTCCTCCTGTTGTTGAGTCCATGTTGCCCACTGGCGCATGTTCACGTCAACATGCTACGGTGTCCGCATCGCATGTTGACGTGAACATGCAACCCCGATTGGAATCACGATGACAATGACGTCTGCACCTCCACCGACGCCCGCCCGGGCGGCGCCGACCGGGCACGCGACGCAGGCCGCACCCGGCGTCGCACGCACGCGCCGCCGTCGGGGCGGCCATCGCAACGAATGGAAGGGCCTCGCCTTCACGGCCCCCTTCCTCGTGGTGTTCCTGCTCGTGTTCATCGCCCCGGTGGTCTACTCGCTCTACCTCAGCCTCTTCCGCGAGCAGCTCGTCGGCGGCAACGCCTTCGTCGGCCTCGACAACTACGCCGAGCTCGCCGTCGATCCGCAGTTCTGGGACGGCTTCTGGCGGGTCGTGCTCTTCCTCCTCGTCCAGGTGCCGATCATGCTCGGCCTCGCCCTCGTCGCGGCGCTCGCCATCGACAGCGCCCGCCTGCACGCCTCGGGCTTCTTCCGCATCGCGATATTCCTGCCCTACGCGGTGCCCGCCGTCGTCGCGGTGCTCATGTGGGGATTCATCTACGGCGACCAGTTCGGCCTCGTCGCGAACCTCAACGACTGGCTCGGCTCCACGGTGCTCGCCCCGTTCTCGCGCGAGGTGATCCTCGTCTCGATCGGCAACATCGTCACCTGGGAGTTCGTGGGCTACAACATGCTGATCTTCTACTCGGCCCTCCGCGTCATCCCCACCGATCTGTATGAGGCCGCCGAACTCGACGGAGCCGGCCCGCTCAGGGTGATCACCGGCATCAAGCTGCCCGCCCTGCGCGGCGCGATCGTGATCGCGACGATCTTCTCGATCATCGGCAGCTTCCAGCTGTTCAACGAACCGAACATCCTGCGCACCCTCGCGCCGAACATCATCACGACGTTCTTCACGCCCAACATGTACGCCTACAACCTGTCGTTCTCGGGCCAGCAGTACAACCAGGCCGCGACCGTCGCCATCGTCATGGGCGTCATCACCGCGGTGATCGCCTACGTCGTGCAACTCCGCGGCTCACGGAAGGAGGAGCGATGACCACGCTCACCGAGGCGATGACGACGGCGGATGCCTCGGGCCGGAGCCGCACATCGGGCCGGCGCCGCCGCGGCGCTTCGTCGCTGAAGCCGCGCAAGTCGGTCGCGTTCACCGCGCTCATGGCGCTGCTCGCGATTTACGCCCTCGTGCCGCTCGTGTGGCTCGTGATCAACTCCACGAAGACGCAGGCCGGCCTGTTCTCGAGCTTCGGCCTCTGGTTCGACGACGACTTCGTGTTCTTCCAGAACGTCTACGAGACGCTGACCTACCGCGACGGCATCTTCGTGCGCTGGCTCGGCAACACCCTGCTCTACGTCGTCGTCGGCGCCGGCGGCGCGACGCTGCTCGCGACCCTCGCCGGGTACGGGCTCGCGAAGTTCCGCTTCTTCGGCCGCCGCGCGATCTTCGCGGTCGTGCTCGGTGCGATCGCCGTGCCCGGCACCGCGCTCGCCGTGCCGACGTTCCTGATGTTCAGCCAGATGGGACTCACGAACACGCCGTGGGCGATCATCATCCCGTCGCTGATCAGCCCGTTCGGGCTCTACCTCATCTGGGTCTACGCGGTCGACTCGGTGCCGACCGAGATCCTCGAGGCGGCCCGCATGGACGGCGCGGGCGAGTTCCGCACGTTCTTCACGATCACGATCCGGCTGCTCGCCCCGGGCATCGTCACGGTGCTGCTGTTCACGGTCGTCGCGACCTGGAACAACTACTTCCTCCCGCTGATCATGCTGAGCGACCCGACGTGGTACCCGCTCACGGTCGGCCTCAACCAGTGGAGCGCGCAGGCCTCGGGCGTCGCCGCGCAGCCCATCTACAACCTGGTGATCACGGGGTCGCTCCTCACGATCATCCCCATCGTCGTCGCGTTCCTCGGCCTGCAGCGGTTCTGGCAGTCGGGGCTCAGCGCCGGCAGCGTCAAGCAATGACGCGCACCACTGCCATGCACCACCACACGGCACAACGAAGTGAAGGGAATCCCCACATGGCCATCTCACGCACCGCGCGTCGCGCGCTGACGGTCGCCGCAACGGCCGCGCTCGCGATCGGCTCGCTCGCCGCCTGCTCGCCGAGCGGCGGCGGGTCCGAGGCATCCGGTTCGGCCGACGACCTCGACGCCGCTCTCGAGCAGGGCGGCGAGCTCACCTACTGGAGCTGGACCCCGAGCGCCGAGGCGCAGGTCGCCGCCTTCGAGGAGGCGTACCCGAACGTCGACGTCGAACTCGTCAACGCGGGAACCAACACCGAGGAGTACACGAAGCTGCAGAACGCGATCAAGGCCGGCTCGGGTGCCCCCGACGTCGTACAGATCGAGTACTACGCGATCCCGCAGTTCGCGCTCTCCGACTCGCTCGTCGACCTGTCGCAGTATGGCCTCGACGCCCTGGAGGACGAGTTCAGCGCCTCGACCTGGGGCTCGGTGAACGTCGGCGGCAAACTCGTCGGCCTGCCGCAGGACTCGGGCCCCATGGCCCTCTTCTACAACCAGACCGTCTTCGACGAGTACGGCATCGAGGTACCGGCCACCTGGGACGAGTACGTCGCGGCGGCCAGCAGCTGCACGCCGCCGACCCGACGAAGTACATCACGAGCGACACCGGCGACTCGGGCTTCACGACCAGCATGATCTGGCAGGCGGGCGGACGGCCGTTCGAGGCCGACGGCACCGACGTCACGATCGACCTCGCCGACGAGGGCACCAAGAAGTGGACTGCCGTCTGGGACCAGCTGATCACGGACGACCTCGTCGCACCGATCCCCGGGTGGAGCGACGAGTGGTACCAGGGCCTCGGCGACGGCACCATCGCGACGCTCGTGATCGGCGCGTGGATGCCCGGCCCGCTCGAGGCAAGCGTGCCCGACGCCGCCGGTGACTGGCGCGTGGCTCCCATGCCGAGCTACGACGGCACCCCCGTCGCCGCAGAGAACGGCGGCGGCGGCCAGTCGGTCACGAAGCAGTCGAAGAACCCGGCGCTTGCTGCGGCTTTCCTCCGCTGGCTGAACAGCGACCCCGAGTCGATCGACATCTTCCTCGAGGCCGGCGGCTTCCCGTCGACCACGGCCGAACTCGAAGACCCCGAGTTCCTCGCCTACGAGTCGGAGTACTTCGGCGGCCAGAAGATCAACGAGGTGCTGACGCAGGCCTCGAAGGACGTCTCGAGCGGCTGGCAGTACCTGCCGTACCAGGTCTATGCGAACAGCATCTTCGGCGACACCGTCGGCCAGGCGTACGCGAACAAGACGAGCCTCGACGACGGCCTCGCCGCCTGGCAGGAACAGCTCGTCGACTACGGCAACGAGCAGGGCTTCACGGTCGACCAGTAGCAGTTCAGGCGGGTTGAGGAGCGAGCGCAGCGAGCGTCTCGAAACCTCACGGGGTTTCGAGACGTCGCTCCGCTCCTCCTCAACCCGCTCCACCATTCAGTACGACCAGAAACGGATGCCTCGTGACCGCCCCTTCCCGCTTCGCCATCGGCGAGACCGACTTCGAGCTCGACGGACGGCCGCACCGCATCATCGCGGGCGCACTGCATTACTTCCGCGTGCACCCCAACCAGTGGGCGGATCGTATTCGCAAGGCCCGGCTGATGGGGCTGAACACGATCGAGACCTACGTCGCCTGGAACGCCCATGAGCCGCGGCGCGGCGAGTGGAGCACCGAGGGCGACCTCGACCTCGGCCGGTTCCTCGACCTCGTTGCGGCCGAGGGCCTGCACGCGATCGTCCGGCCGGGTCCGTACATCTGCGCCGAGTGGGACAACGGGGGCCTGCCCGCCTGGCTGCTGCGCGACGCCGCGGTCGGCGTGCGGGGCTCCGAGCCGCGATACCTCGATGCGGTCGGCGAGTACCTCCGGCGGGTGTACTCGATCGTCGTACCGCGCCAGATCGACGCCGGCGGCCCCGTCGTGCTCGTGCAGATCGAGAACGAGTACGGCGCCTACGGCGCCGACAAGGCCTACCTGCAGCGGCTCGTCGACGTCACGCGCGAGGCCGGCATCACGGTGCCGCTCACGACGATCGACCAGCCGACTCCGAAGATGCTCGCCGACGGCAGCCTGCCGGGGCTGCACCTGACCGGATCGTTCGGGTCGCGCGTGACCGAGCGGTTGGCGACCCTGCGCGAGTTCCAGCCCACCGGCCCGCTCATGTGCATGGAGTTCTGGTGCGGCTGGTTCGACGATTGGGGTTCGCACCACCACACGACCGACGTGGCGTCCGCCGCCGCCGAACTCGACGCGCTGCTGGCCGCCGGCGGCTCGGTGAACATCTACATGTTCCACGGCGGAACGAACTTCGGACTCACCAACGGGGCGAACGACAAGGGGCGGTACGCCCCCATCACGACGAGCTACGACTACGACGCGCCGCTCGACGAGGCGGGGCATCCGACCGAGAAGTTCTTCGCGTTCCGCGAGGTGATCGCGAAGTACCGGGCCGTGCCCGACGAGGTGCCGCCGAGGCAGAGCGCCGCGCCCGAGCTCGTGGCGCCGCTGCTCCTCGGCCCGGCGCTGCTCGACGTGGCCGACCGGCTGGGCGACGGCGTCGAGTGCGAGGCGATGCCGAGCTTCGACGAACTCGGGCACGACGGCGGGGTGGTCGTGTTCCAGGCGACGATCGAGCACGACGGCCCGGCGACGCTCACGGTCGGCGACGAGGTGCGCGACCGGTGCTGGGTGCTCGTCGACGGCGTGCCGGTCGGGGTGCTCTCGCGCGACGCGCACGAGCGGGCGATCCGTCTCGCCGACCCGCGCGGCCGGCTGACGCTCGTGGTCGAAGACCAAGGGCGGGTGAACTACGGGGCGCGCCTCGGCGAACCGAAGGGACTCATCGGCGGCGTACACCTCGCCGGCCGGGAGCTGACCGGGTGGCGGGCGACTCCGCTCGACCTCGGGCGGACTCCGGAGCTCGCCTCCGCTGCCGGTCGGTCGGGCGGCGGGTCTTCGTCGACGGGGACCGTGGGCGAGCCGGAGGCCTCGCCGCGCGCCGCGGCCGGACCGTCGCTCGCCACTGCGGTATTCGACCTCGACGAACCCGCCGACCTCTTCGTCGACACCGCGGGCTTGGGAAAGGGCATCGCGTGGATCAACGGGTTCATGCTCGGCCGCTACTGGCGGCGCGGCCCGCAGCGAACGCTGTACGTGCCAGCGCCGGTCGTGCGGGCAGGGCGGAACGACGTCGTCCTGCTCGAGTTCGAGTCGATCGCCGACCCGGTGCTGCGCCTCGTCGCGGGGCCCGAGCTGGGGCACACCGAGATCTGAACCGGTCGCACCCGCTGCGCTCTGCCGGCGACCGCAGGCCCGCTGCGGTCACGAACGCGCGCACGACCTCGTCGCGGCTCGCGACTGACGACACCCGCGCGCCGCCCGCCCACGTGCCGACGGGCGGAGGCTCACGGTCACGTATCGAGACCTACTCGACCACCGGCACCGGCACCGGCGCGAAGGCGGCGTCCAGGATGTCGCGGCGCAGCCGGTTCGCGCGCTCGGCGAAGCCGCGCTGCTGCCGTACGTACTCCGCCTTGCCCTCGGGCGTCTCGATGCGCACCGGCTGGCCGCCCCACGGCTCCACGTCGTACGGCGAGGCCCGCATGTCGAGATACCGGATGTCCCGGGCGAGCTCGAAGGCGTCGAGCAGCAGTTCGCCCGGGGCGAGCGGACCGAGCTTCACCGCCCACTTGTAGACGTCCATGCCGGCGTGCAGGCAGCCGGGCTGCTCGAGCTCGGGCTGCGACTCGCGGGTCGGTGCGAAGCGGTTGCGCGGAGTCGCCTCGGGCGTGAAGAAGCGGAAGGCGTCGATATGGGTGCAGCGCAGCTCGTGCGCCTCGACCACGTCGTCGGTGGCCGCCTGCCCGAGTCGCAACGGCACCGGATGCCGGTGCTCGCCCCGGCGGTAGACCATCGCCCACTCGTGCAGCCCGAAGCATCCGAACGAACCCGGCCGCGACGCCGTGAGCCGCAGCATGCGCTCGACGACCCCGAGCAGCGCGCCCTTCTCCGCCTCCATCGCGGCACGGTCGACGACGAGCGAACCGGGCTCTCGTCCCGGCGCGTACCAGCGCCACTCGGCGCGCGCGGTGTCTGCGGCGTCGGCGAGTTCGGCGCCGGGTCCCGGGTGCCAACGGCGCAGCAGGCTCGGCGAGTACGAGTAGTAGGTGAAGAGGAAGTCCTCGATGGGATGCTTCGCGCCGCGCGCCGCGCGTTCGCGATGACCGGCGGTCAGCGCGTCGGCACGCTCCGCGTGCGCCTCGGCGCGGGGGCGCCATTCGTCGGCGGCGAGGAGCGTGCTCATCATTCAAGGGTACGTTCGCTTCGAGTGGGTCGAGGAGCGACGAAGGAGCGTCTCGAAACCCACGGGCCGAGCAATCACCGGGTTTCGAGACCGTCGCTCCGCTCCCTCTTCAACCCGCTCAGCGCGTGCCAGACTGGGCGCGTGCTGATCGACGAGCTCGTCACCACCTCTGCGGCCGTCGCCGCGACCCGCTCGCGCCTCGCGAAGATCGAGGCGCTCGCCGGGTTGCTGCGCCGGCTCGAGCCCGACGAGATCGCCCCGGCGGTCGGGTTCCTCGTGGGCAAGCCGAGACAGGGGCGAGTCGGCGTCGGGTGGCGCAGCCTGTCCGACTCGGTCGAGACGACCCCGGCCGCTGAAACGCCGACGATCACGGTCGCCGCGCTCGACGCCGCGCTCGACCGGCTCGCCGGCGCCGCCGGTACCGGTTCATCGGGCGAGCGGTCGCGCGAGCTGCGCGAACTCCTCGCCCTGGCGACCGAGGGCGAGCAGCATCTCATCGCCGGAGTGCTGCTCGGGGAGGTGCGCACCGGAGCACTCGCGGGCGTGCTCGCCGACGCGGTCGCCCGTGCGGCAGACCGCTCCGCCGAGGTCGTCCGCCGGGCCGCGATGCTCTCGGGCGACCTCGGCGCGACCGCCCGCGTCGCGCTCACCGGCGCCGCGGGCGAACTCGAGGCGATCGGGCTCGTCGTCGGGCGAGCCGTGCAGCCGATGCTCGCGGCGACTGCGGGCACGCCGAGCGCCGCGATCGAGCAGACCGGCGAGGCATCCGTCGAATTCAAGCTCGACGGCGCGCGCATCCAAGTGCATCGTGCGGGCGATGAGGTGCGGGTGTTCACCCGCAGCCTCGCCGACATCACGCACCGGGTGCCCGAGGTCGTCGAGGTCGTGCGCGGGCTGCCGGTCGGCCGGGTCATCCTCGACGGCGAGACCCTCTCGCTCGGCGAAGACGGGGCGCCGCGGCCCTTCCAAGAGACGATGTCGCGCTTCGGCGCCGAGAACGCCCGCGACGCCGTGCTGCGCCCGTGGTTCTTCGACGTGCTGCACGTCGATGGGCGCGACCTCATCGACGAACCGCTCGCCGCACGCCTCGCCGAACTCGAGCGCATCGCCGCCGCGTACCGCATCCCCGGCGAGGTGACCGCCGACCCAGAGACGGCCGAACGGATCTCGCGCGAGGCGCTCGCCGCGGGCCACGAGGGCGTCGTCGTGAAGGCGATCGACTCGCCCTACGCCGCAGGGCGGCGCGGAGCGAGCTGGGTCAAGGTGAAGCCCGTGCTCACGTACGACCTGGTGGTGCTCGCGTGCGAGTGGGGTTCGGGTCGCCGCACGGGGCTGCTCTCGAACCTGCACCTCGGAGCGCTCGATCCGACCGGCGAGTTCGGCGAGCCGGGCGGGTTCGTCATGGTCGGCAAGACGTTCAAGGGGCTCACCGACGAACTGCTGCGCCGGCAGACCGAGCGCTTCCCCGAGATCGAGGTGCGGCGCACGGCCGGCACGGTCTTCGTCGAGCCGATCACCGTCGTCGAGATCGCGATCGACGGCGTGCAGCGGTCGAGCCGGTACTCGGGCGGCATCGCCCTGCGCTTCGCCAGGGTCAAGCGCTACCGCGACGACAAGGGCCCGGCCGAGGCCGACACGATCCAGACACTGCGGGGTCTGCTGCGGGGGTAGGCGCGGTCGGCAGCGTCGGCGGCGTCAGCGCGGCGGGGTGATCGAGTCGACGAACTCGTACGCCTTGCGGGATACCGCGCGCCAGTGCTCGATACCGTCGGCGGTGGGAACGACGGCCCACTCCCGCATCGGGCGCCCGCGCATCACCATGTTGTCGAGTCCCGAAGCCTCGATGTGCTCGGCGTCGAGCTTCACGACGAGGTCGCCGTGCGACGACACGAACGCGAAGAACTTGCCGCGCACTGACAGCCCCTCCGAGCCGAACATGCGGCCGAACGCCACGTCGGGCTCGGCGAGGAGCTCCGGTGCGAGTTCGCCGAGGAGCTCGAAGCCCTCGTCACGAGTACCCATGTTCCGTGTCTCCCGCCCGTCTGCTCATCCGCGCATCATTCCATCGAGATGCCGGTCACCGGCACCCCGGCCCGGTCGTAGACCAGCCCGATCGCGCCGCTCGAGTACGTGCGGGCCGGCTGGGCGAGCGTGAACGACGCGGGCTTCACCCCGTCGCGGAACACGCGTTTGCCGGTGCCGAAGGCGATCGGGTAGACGAACAGGTTCAGCCGGTCGACCAGGTCGTCGTCGAGCAGGGTCTGCAGCAGGTCGCCGCTGCCGATCATGTGGATCTCGTCGAATCGTTCCTTCACGGCAGGGAGTTCGCCTGTCGCATCGTGCAGCACCGTCGTTCCGGACCAGTCGGCGTCGCCGAGCGTGCGTGAGACGACGAACTTCGGCACCGTGTTGAACTTCTCGGCGATCGGGCCCGACTGCTGCGGCCAGTACGCCGCGAAGATGTCGTAGGTCTTGCGCCCGAGCAGCAGCGCGTCGAGCCGGTCGATGCCGACCATGATGTCGGCGCCGTTGTCGTCATCGAGGTACGGCGCCTGCCAGCCTCCGTAGGGAAATCCGTGCTCCTCGTCCTCCTCGGGGCCGCCAGGGGCCTGGTACACCCCATCGAGCGTGACGAACAGGTCTGCCGCGATGATGCCCATGCCCCCATGATGCGCCCCGACCATGGCGAACGGAACCCCCGGCCGGCGGGTCGGCTCTCCCGCATCGCGCCGGAGATGAGGGTGGAGGATGTCGGGGGTGCGGCGTAGCGTGTCGCGGGTGGACGGGCGCGCCGATGCGCTCGGGGCACCGATGAGACGGAGCAGACGATGGCGAACCTGGTCGTGCATTTCGAGATCCATGCGAGCGAGCCCCAGCGGCTCGTCGACTTCTACAGCGAACTCCTCGGCTGGCAGTTCACCCAGTTCGGCGACTATCCGTACTGGATGATCCAGACCGGCGAGGGCTCGATCGGCAACACCGATGCGTCGCCCGGGCTCGGCATCAACGGCGGGCTCACGCAACGCCAGGGCGAGCCGCCGGCCCCCGGAGCACCGGTCAACGGGTGCAACATCGTGGTCGGCGTCGACGACGCCGACGCCGTCTTCGCCCGCGCAGTCGAACTGGGCGCGACCGAGGCGGTGCCGCTCGACGATACCGAGGGCGTCGGTCGTACCGCCTCGCTGATCGACCCCGACGGCAACGTGTTCGGCATCATCTCGCCGGTCATGAGCGACGGCACCCGCGCGATGTAGCCGTCAGGCGGTGCGATCGAACCAGTCGAGCACGAGCTCGGCGACCGCGTCGGGGGCGTCATCGGTGATGAAGTGCGCGGCGTCGTCGACGAAGGCGAACTCGACGTGGTCGGCGAACTGCGCCGGATCGCCCGAGATGTGCCGGACGAGCTCCTCGGTGAAGGGCTCGTCACGTCGCCCGAACACGATCAGCGTCGGGGGATGCAGTCGCTGCGTCTTGTAGGTGCCGCTCACGAGTCGGCCGGCCTCGGGCAGGATCATGCCGCGGTACAGCCTGCCGACCGCCCCGTCGATCTCGGCTCGCTGCATCGGAGCGAGATACGACTCCACCGTCTCGACCGCGAAGCCCTGCGCGGCGTACTCATCGGTGAAGAGCCAGGCGAGCGAGCGGCCTCGTCGGTGCAGGCTGAGCGGCGGTAGGTGGCTGAGCCCGCTCAGCAGCTTCGGGCTGAACGACATGAACATCGGCGGTACCGAGAGCATGACCATCGACTCGACGCGTTCGGGCTGTGAGTAGGCGAACTGGCCCCCGGTGATCGCCCCCATGTCGTGGCAGAGCAGGTGGAGTCGATCGATCCCGAGCACGCCGAGCAGGGCAGTGAGGTCGTGCAGCCGGGTATCGCGGCGGATGCGCGGGTCATCGGCCTCGGTCCATCCCGCGCCGCGCAGGTCGGGGCAGATCGCTCGGTAGCCGTGCTCGGCGAGTCGCGGCGCGATCGTGTGCCACTGCCACCAATGCTGCGGGAAGCCGTGCAGCAGCACGATCGGTGCGCCCCCGCCGAGGACGGCCACGTGCGTGCGGAGCCCGGGCGTCTCGACCATCAGGTGCTCGAAACCCGGGGCGTCGGGCAACGGCGGCGACCATGCGGAAGCTTGGGCATCGACCGTGTGGAGTGCAGGGGTATCCATGACGACTCCTTCGTCGCGGCGATACTACGTTCGTAGTAGGACTATGTTCATAGTAGACCCGGACGAGCGAGGTGTACATGCCCACGACCCGAGATCGTGCGCTCGATGCGGCAATCGAGCTGCTCGGTACCGAGGGGGTGCGCGCACTCACCCATGCCCGGGTCGACGCGGCCGCGGGTCTCCCCAACGGCAGCACCTCGAACTGGTTCCGCACCCGCAGGGCTCTCCTCGCCGGGTGCGTCGACCACCTCGCCGAGCAGGAGCGCGCCGACTTCGACTCGTCAGGGGCGCCCGCGCCGAGCACTCCCGGCGAATTCGTCGAGGGTCTTTGCCGGATCTTCGCCCTTCAGACGGGCCCGCTGTCGGCGAGAACTCGGGCCCGCTACTCGCTCTGGCTCGAGCTCGGCAGCGACCCCGAGCTCGGCGCGCCGTTGCGCCGGCAGCGCCTCGAGTTCGAACGCTGGACGGAGGCGTTCCTGGTCGGCATCGGCATGCCCCACCCCGCGACCGCGACGAAGACCGTCATGGCACTCGGTGACGGGTTGGTCCTGCACCGGCTCACCGTCGACCCGGCGCTCGACGCACGTCCCCTCATCGAGCGGGCGGTGCGCGCACTCATGGCGGAGGCGTAGCCGGGCTCACCGCTGCAGGCGAGGCACCCGAGCCATGCTCGCTGCCGGGCACACCGCCGCGCCGCTGATCGGCGTCTGACCGAATCATCCAGAGAACGAGGATGCCTCGCGGCGACGTGCGACGCGAGGCATCCTCGTTCGGTCAGGGCCGGAGCCCCGCCGCTCAGGCCTTGCGGCGACGTGCGACGACGAACAGCGCTGCGCCGACGAGTAGGGCGAGCGCGGCGGCGGTCATCGGCACGAGGGGCGAGAAACCGGTCTCGGCGAGGTCGGCGTCGGCGTCGTCGGGCTCAGGCGTCGGAATCGGCGTCGGCGCGGGCGTCACCGGCGTGGCGGTGTTCGTCACCGTCACCTCGACGTTCGTGCCGGCGGCGATCGTGACGGTCGACGCGCTGAGTTCGGGCGTGCCCCACTCGATGCCGTCGATCGCGGGCAGCTCGACCTCCTCGAAACTGACGACCGTGCCGGTCGGCAGGTCTTGCGGGCCGTCGACGACGGTGCCGTCGACGGGCAGCGAGAGTTCGCCCCCGACCTGCTCGCCATCGAGTTCGTACGAGTACGCGAGTGCGAACACGGTGTCGGTCGGCACCTGGTCGGCCGCGTCGCCCTCGACCCGCTTCGAGGCCGAGAAGCCGCCGACGGCGTTGATGATGGCGTCGGCCGTGTTCGTGACGGTGATACGGGTCACGACGTCGTCGCCGATCGTGATCTCGGAGGGATCGATCACGGGCTGGCCCCATTCGATGCCGTCGACTTCCGGCAGATCGATCTCGGTGAAGGTCACGACGGTGTCCTCGGGGAGTTCGGGGCCGTCGACCGCGGTGCCGTCGGCGGGAAGCAACAGCTCGCCGGTCACGGTCTCGCCCTCGAGTTCGTAGGAGTACTGCAGCGTGAAGACGGCGTCATCGGGCACAGCGCTCGCGCCCGAGCCGGTGATGACCTTCACCGCATCGAAGCTCGCGGAGCCGCAGTCGAAGGGGCCGCCGCCGATCCACGGGTAGTTGTGCTGTTCGTTGCCGACACCGCTCGTGGTGAGGTTGCCGCCGATGTGCACGCGGCCGTTCGTCGACGCGGTGATCGTGGCGTCGGCCGCCGGTGCGAGGAACGAGCCCATGATCTGGCTTGCCCCGGTGAGCGAGAGCGCGGTCGCGTCGGCGATGTTCCACATGATCTGCGAGGCGGCATTGCCGTAGTTCGGCGATGCGAAGTCGTCGACGCGTTCGCCGTTCAGGTCGAAGTAGCCGGGCGCAAAGGTGAGCGGGCCGCCCGTCACGTTCACGAGAATGGGTGCGTTCTCGGGGATGTTCTCGAAGAACACTTCGAAGACGGGGCCGAGGGTTGCGGCGTCGATCGCGAAGACCTGCATGCCGGTGTCGCCGCCGGTGAACGTCACCCGGTTGCCCGACACCTGCGTGGCGCCGTTCGACGGCGTCGCGGCGAGCACCGAGGAGGCCTCGACGATGACGTCCTGGAAGTCGGCGTACGGTGCCATCGCGGTGGCCTGGCCGAGCCCCGTCAGGTATTCGGCACCGTTGGTCTCGACCTGGCCGGCTCCGCCGCCGGCTGGGCTGCCCGCACCGCCCACGTGCACCGCACCGCCGCCGTCGACGTTGTGTCCGACGTCGATGCGGGTCGGGTCGACCACGTCGAGCTCGCCACCGACCGCGAGCATCGTGTCGCCGCCGGGGGGCGTGATGCCCGAGCCGACGCCGACGGCGCCGACGTTGAAGATGCCGCCCTCGGCCTTGTCGAACGTCGCGCTGCCGCGCACGAGCAGCAGGCCTTCGCTCTCGGCGGCCGCACCTGTGGCGAGGTAGTCGCCGCCGGCGTACACGGCGACGTTCGCGTCGGTGTAGCTCGGCAGGTTGTCGATCGGCGGCATGCCGCCGTCGGGAGGGCAGATCGGTGCCGGCTCGGCGGCACTGGCTGGGGTCGCGGGGGCGGTCGCGAGGGCGACGGCGCCGATCGCGGCGAGTCCGCCGACGACGAGGGCCGTCGTGCTCGTGCGCAGGAGGCGTCGGAATCGGAAAATGTTCACGCGCGGGTTCTTTCGCTTCGGGGTGCCGCCGACCGTGCGGTCGGCTCGTGCGGGCACACGATTCATCTACTCAACCAGAGGGACCGTGTTTCGTGGGAATCATGATGCAGAACGTCCGCGAACATCACCCGGCATGCGCGGTCGGTAGGCGCGATGTAAGGTAAGGGTTACCTAATTCAGGGAGGGCCCCAGTGGCAGTCAGCAACATCGAGGTCACTCACGCGCCGAGCGGCGTCGTCGAGGCCGACGTCATCGAGGCGATGCGCATCTCGCCGCATTTCGTCCGGCTCACGGTCGCGGGCGACGGGCTCGCCGGATGGCGCCATCTCGGGTTCGACCAGTGGTTCCGGCTGGCGGTGCCCACCGCCGGCGACACGCGGTTCGACAATCTCGCCGCCACCTACGACATGGCCGGCTATCTCCGGTACCTGACGCTGCCGAAGGCGACCCGTCCGGTCATCCGCAACTACACGGTGCGGGAGTTCCGCCCCGAGGCGAGAGAGCTCGACATCGACTTCGTCGTGCACGGTGACGACGGCGTCGCGGGCCCCTGGGCGAGCGGCCTCCCGGTCGGGGCATCCGTCGCCCTCATCGACCAGGGCTGCGGCTACCAGCCGGTCGACGCAGACCAGACCCTGCTCGTCGGCGACGAGAGCGCGATGCCCGCGGTGCTCGGCATCCTCCGCGACCTCCCGCGCGATGCGCGAGGTCAGGCGATCATCGAACTGCCCGACCTCGCCGACCGGCAGCACGTCGACGCCCCCGACGGCGTCGACGTGCACTGGCTCGTTCGCCGACCCGAGCAGCCTGCCGGGCAGGCCGCCCTCGATCATCTTCGAGGGCTGCCCCTCGCCGACGGTTCGGTGTACGCGTTCGCTGCGGGGGAGTCGAGACTCGCGACGGGCGCACGCCGATTCCTCGTCAACGAGCGCGGTGTTCCGAAGCGCAACGTCACCTTCTGCGGGTACTGGCGCGCCCGCTGAACCCTCGCCCCCTCCGCGGCGTAGACTGCGGAAATGGAGGCTCCGGCCAGCACCACACTGGTCGTCGTCGGGGATGAGACGGCGCAGGCCATCCATGCGCTCGAAGGCTTCGCGAACGTGCGCGCTGCGACGCTCCCCGACGCGAGCGACGCCGACGTCGCACGTTGGTCGGCCGCTGCGGGGGCGCCGTATCTGGTGCACGATCACGATCCGCTCGCGCACGTCGCGGCCGCGTGGGTCGAGTTCTTCGACGACCTCGCGAGCTACGGCGTACTCGAACTCGAGATCGCCCGTGCGCGCGCGGCCGCCGGTCGTCACGACCTCAATGTTCCCGACTACTACGTCGTGATCCACCCCGAGACGCTGCCGATCACGTGGAAGCACTGGTGGCTCGGCGTGCTCGCGAGTGCGTCGCCGAGCCGGGTCATCCCGTGGCCCGCGGCCGACGCCTCGCTGGCGCAGTTGCTGCGCCGGCTGCCCGCGGCGCGGGCCTGGCCCGACGTCGATGCGTGGCTGCCGTCCGTCGCGGCCGCCGTGCCCGATCGCGTCGGGCTCGGCTGACCTTCGGGCCACCGAGCGCCGTGGCGGTGGGGCGCAGGCCGGTCGACACCGACGCGTCCGCCCGGGTCCGCACGGCCGTGCTGCTGCCCGCTGCCGCGCCGCCGGGCGGGCGGGCGGCCGGGCGGGCGGGCGGACACGCGGAGGTATGAGTCGAGTCAACGCGACCGCGTGACACGAGCGGCCGGCCGCGATAGCGTGCCGTGGTGGCACCCGGCGAACTGATCAGCCAGGACGCGGTCGACGAGCTCGGCCGCGAGATGCTCGGGCGCGTGCGCGGCCGGGTGCTCGAGATCGGCGCAGGCGAGGGCGAGAACTTCGGCGCCTTCGAGCTCGGGGTCGAGTGGATCGGCCTCGAACCCGACGCGAAGCGCCGTGCCGAGCTCGCCACCCGCGGGCGCGAATGGGGGCACCCGGCAGAGCCGCTCGACGCGGTCGCCGAGCGGATCCCGCTGCCCGACCGGTCCGTCGATGCCGTCGTCGGCACGTTCGTGCTCTGCTCGGTCACCGACCAGGCGGCCGCGCTCGCCGAGGTGCGACGCGTGCTCGTGCCCGGCGGCCGGGTCGTCTTCGTCGACCACGTCGCCGCACCCCGCGGCACGCTGAAGCGCGCGGTGCAGCGGGTCGCGACCCCCCTGTCGAAACGGTGGTGCCACGGATGCCACTGGGATCGCGAGACCGAGTCGGCCCTCCTCGCGGCGGGGTTCGCGGGCGGCGAGGTGCGGCGCGTGCGCGCGAGATCGCTGCCGTTCGGGCCCGTGCCCATTCTGCTGTTCGAGGGTCGCGCGCCCTGACCAGCTTCCCCTGACCCGGCTTCTGTTTCTGTTTCGGCAGGAGAATTGCGCTGAGCGGCGCTCACAGCTGGGGAAGGAGCCTATTCTCCTCCAGCAGCAGCAGCAGCAGCAGCAGCAGCAGCGGCGGCATCGATGGCCGCGCGGGCGAGCATCGTCGAACCCGCCACCGCTGCCGGCATCGCGATCACAGCGCCGAGCGGCACCATGAAGCACAGCTGCGTCGCCGCCCCGAAGCCGAACAGCTCGGAGCGCCGGCCGCGGAGCATCCGCCGACGTGACTCACCGTGAAGGCCGCGGGCCGCGAACGCCCGCGAACCGAGCTCGCCCGCGAGCAGCCGCCCCGACAGCACGACGCCGAGCACCGGCCCGACCACAGCGCCGACGAGCGGGACGAGCCCCACCAGCCCGACCCCGATCGCGATCACCGCGCCCATGCCGATCAGCCCGAGCGAATCGCCGACCGCGCGCCAGAACCCGGGGCCGTGCTCGGGGACCTCGCCGCCGAGCTCGGTCTCGACGGCGCTCCAGATCGCCTCGTAGAACGGGTCGCCGACCGCGAGTGTCACGGCGGTGAAGGTCACCGCAGCGAGCACGACCGCCGCGGCGAGGATCACCGCGCCGAGCGCGCCCCGCACGATGCCGGGCCACGGCTCGGCCCAGTCGTCGGCGAACGGCGTCAGCCAGTCGGTGACCGAGGGCAGCCCGAGGCCGAGCCCGATGAGGGCGGCGACGACGAGCACGAACACGATCGCGGCCGGGATGAGCCCGAGCAGCATCACCTGTGGGCGCTTCGCCCAGAATGCGAAGCCGCGCAGGAGCATCCGTACGCCCTTGAGGAACCCGTCGATCACCCGCCAAGCCTAGGCTGGCAGAGCCGGTCGCAGGCCGGCTCGACCGAGAGGCACGCATGTTCACCACGCGCGATGTGAGACTCGCCGACGGTCGCGTGCTGCGCGCCCACGACTCGGGCGCGGATGCCTCGGCGTCGCTCACGCTCGTCTGGCACCACGGCTCGCCGCAGACCGGTGCGCCGCTCGATCCCGTCGTCGCCGCGGCGGCGGCACGGGGCATCCGGCTCATCTCCTACGGCCGCCCGGGCTACGGCGGCTCATCGCCGAACCCCGGGCGCGATGTCGCCTCTGCGGGCGACGATGCCGTCGCCGTCGCCGACGCGTTCGGCGTCGGGCGCATCGCCTCGATGGGGGCGTCGGGCGGCGGTCCGCACGCGCTCGCCAGCGCCGCGCGACACCCCGATCGGGTGGTCGGCGCCGTGGTGCTCGCCGGAATCGCCCCCTTCACCGAGGCGTACGACTGGTTCGACGGCATGCATGCGCCCCATGCGCTGCGTGCTGCGCGGCGGGGGCGTGCGGCACGCGCCCGCTTCGCCGAGCACGACGAGTTCGACCCCGAGCAGTTTCTTCCCGTCGACTTCGCGGCACTCGCGGGACGTTGGACGGCGCTCGGCGCCGATGCCGGCCGCGCTGCCGAACTCGGCCCCGACGGACTCATCGACGACGACGTCGCCTTCGCGAGCCCATGGGGATTCGAACTCGCCGAGGTCGCCTCCCCGGTGCTGCTCGTGCAGGGCGAGGGCGACCGGGTGGTGCCGCGGCGGCACGCGGCCTGGATGCTCGCACACCTGCCCGACGCCGCTCTCTGGATGCGCCTCGATGACGGACACATCTCGGTGCTCGACACCGTGCCGGACGCCATGGACTGGCTGCTGGCGCGAGGGGGCTGACTGCGTTCAGACGAGCGAGTCGAGGGCCGATCCGAGGTCGTGCCACAGGTCGTCGACCTGCTCGATCCCGACCGACAGCCGCACAAGGCCCTCGGGGATCGTCGGTTGCTCGGCCGGCCAGCGCCGACGCCGCTCGAGGGTCGACTCGACCCCGCCGAGGCTCGTCGCATGCACCCAGAGCCGCGTTCGCTCGGCGAGAGCCTCCGCCGGCGCGGCGCCGCCCCGCACGACGATCGACACGATCGCGCCGAAGCCGGGGTAGCGCACCTCCTCGAGCGCGGGGTGGACGTCGAGGCGGCGAACGAGCTCCTGCGCGTTGGCCTGCGCCCGGTCGAGCCGCACGGCCAGGGTGCGCATCCCGCGCAGCGCGAGGAACGCCTCGAGCGGCGCCGGGATCGCACCCGCGAGGCTCCGCCGCTGCACGAGCTCGGCGGCGTGCTCCTCGCTCGCGGCGATCGCGGCACCCATCAGCACGTCGCTGTGCCCCGAGAGGTACTTCGTCGCCGAGTGCACGACGAGGTCGGCGCCGAGCGCGAGCGGGCGCTGCAGCAGGGGAGTCGCGAAGGTGTTGTCCACGGCGACGAGCGCGTCGTGCTCGTGCGCGGCGGCCGAGATGACCGCGATGTCGGCGAGCTCGAGGGCGGGGTTCGTCGGCGTCTCGAACCACACCATCGCGGCTCCGGCGCAGGCGGCGACGACGGCGGCCGTGTCGGCGATGTCGACGAATCGGACGCGGATCCGTCCCTGGGCCGCGCGTTCCTCGAGCGCGGCCACCGTGCCGGTGTACGAGTGCCGCGGCGCGACGACGAGCCCGCCGGGCGCGACGAGGTCGAGCACCGCCGAGATCGCGGCCATGCCCGAGGCGAAGCTCACGCAGCGGCCGCCCTCGAGCGCACCGAGCACGTCCTCGAACGCCGTCCAGCTCGGATTGCCGTACCGTCCGTACGCGAGGTCGCCGCCCGCCACGTAGGTCGACGTGAGGTGGACGGGCACGTTCACCGGCGCATCGGGTGCGTGCGGCGGCCGGCCCGCCACCACGGCGACGGTCTCGGGGCTGAGTGCGGGGGCGTCGTCGGAGGTGTCGCGCATGCCGACAGGCTAGTCGAGCACCCGGCGCGCCGCGGCCGCCTCGTCACGCGCCGACTCCGCCGCCCTGGCCGCACGGTCGCGCTCGCGCCCGAGCCGCCGCTCCTCCCGGCCGTGCTCGCCGAGCCGCTCCTCGACCTCGCGCAGTTCGGCGTCGATCTCGTCGCGTCGTGCGGTGTCTTCGGCGATCCGGTCGTTCAGCGCGGCGAGCTCGCGTTCGAGGGCGTCGAGGGCAGCGGATGCTTCGGCGGCGCGCTCCTCGGCACTGTCGGCCGCGCGTTCGCGGTCCGCGCGTTCGCGGTCCGCGCGTTCGCGCTCGGCGAGTTCGCGTTCTTCGCGCTCGCGCTCGGCCGCTCGGTCCTCGGCCGCACCGTCGCCGCTCCGGCGCGTCTTCCGCGGGGCGGAGCGGGTCGGTAGGGCGGCGCCGCCTTCGCCCGCAGTGCCGCCCGCGACCGCGCCGTCGAGGTCGACCTCGAGGCCGACGGCCTCGAGACTCCGAATCAGCCGTCCGCTGCGGACCGCGTCGGCTGCGGAGGCATCCACCATGCCGGCGTTGAGCGTCTGCGCGACCTCGTCGAGCACCGGCTGCCGCACCGGCGAGTCGAGCTCCTCGGCCAGTGCGCCGGCCTCACGCGCCAGCGCCGCGACGAGTGCGCGGCGCTGCTTGGCGAGCCGGGCCAGGGCCTGCGCGTCGAGCTCGGCCTGCGCGGCGCGCAGTTCGGCTCCGAGTTCGAGCAGTTCGTCGAGCTCGTCGCCACGGTGGCGCACGAGCTGGTTCACGAGCCACGCCGCCGGAGCGGGGCGACGCAGCGCGAGGACGACGTCGGCCAGCGCGCGATCTTCGCTCCGCAGTTCTCGGCCGCGGTCGTTCCGGGCCGCGGTGAACTCCTCGGGCCGGCGCGCGTACAGCGCCGCCGCCTCCTCGATGAGCGAATCGCCCCCCATACGGCCATCCTGCAAGATCGCGGGCGATTCCGACAGCCGCGACGTGGTCTCATGGAGGCATGCGGGTCGTCGTGCTGACCGGGGCCGGCATCTCAGCCGAGAGCGGGGTGCCGACGTTCCGCGACGCCGGCGGGCTGTGGGAGGGGCATCGCGTCGAGGACGTCGCGACGCCCGAGGCGTTCGAACGCGATCCCGACACCGTGCAGCGCTTCTACGACGCGCGCCGCCACGCCGTCGCACTCGCCGAACCGAACCCCGCGCACGAGGCGCTCGCCCGGCTCGAGCGCGAGCTCGGCGACGAACTCCTCGTCGTCACGCAGAACATCGACCCGCTGCACGAGCGGGCGGGCTCGAGTCGTGTGCTGCACCTGCACGGAGAACTCGCGCTCGCCAGATGCCCCGCCTGCGCCGGGCGCTCGCCGGTGCCCGGCGACCTCATCGAGCGCCCGCCGTGCCCGGCCTGCGGTGAGCGGATGCTCCGCCCCGACGTCGTCTGGTTCGGCGAGATGCCGTACGGACTCGACGAGATCGAGGCCGCGCTCGCCGCGTGCGAGGTGTTCGCCGCGATCGGCACCTCGGGCGCCGTGCACCCTGCGGCCGGCTTCGTCTCGACCGCGAGGGCGAGGGGTGCGCGCACCGTGGAGCTGAATCTCGCCTCGAGTGAGATCACCGGCCTCTTCGACGAGGTGCGGCACGGGCCGGCGAGCACGGTGGTGCCCGCGTGGTGCGCAGAGCTTCTGGCGGGGCACGGCCCGAGCTGAGCGGCGCGGGATCAGCTCGACGCGGCGAGCCGGGCCTCGAGCGCGGCGAGCACCTGCCGCTGACCCTTCGCGACGAGCGTGCGCGCCTCGTCGATCGCGATCCAGCGTGCGTCGTCGACCTCGGGAAAGGACTGGAGGCGACCCGAGCGCGGGGGCCACTCGAGTTCGAAGGCGTTGCTCTCCACTCGGCCGATCTCGAACCCGGGTGCCTCGGCCGCGAAGACCCGGGTGAGCTTGCCCGTCGACGAACGGAACTCGCCGAGGTCGGCGTAGTCGAGCTCGGGTGCCGCCACGCCGATCTCCTCGCCGAACTCGCGACGCGCCGCGAGCAGCGGTTGCTCGGTGGCGGCGAGGTACTCGCCCTTCGGCACCGTCCAGGCCCCTTCGTGCCGGCGCTCCCAGTACGGGCCGCCCATGTGCGCGATGAACACCTCGAGCCGGGGGCCCGTCGGCGCGGCATCCACCGGCGTCGTCCGGTAGAGCAGGATGCCCGCGCTGGTCACCGGCACGGCGCCCGGCCGTCCTCCGGCGACCGGTCCGGGCAGCGTGGGGCAGGAGACGCGAAGGAGTTCCGCATGGCACGCATCGTACTCATCGGCGGCACGGGAGGGTCGCATTGCGACTCGAACGAGTGACCATCGGCCGCACGATCCGATTCAACGCGGGCGCGACGCCGATCGCCGACGCGATCCGCTGAACCGGTCGAGGAGCTCCCGCCGCATCACTGCCCTCGCGGGCGGCGTATCAACGACCAGAGCGCGGCGACGAGCAGTACCCCGCCCACTGCGCCGATCAGCCCCAGGATCGACCACAACATCGTCTCCATCGACATCGCCCACCTCCGTGTCCGTGGCTTCATCATGCCCGTGCGGCGGCCCGAACTCCAGCATCCGGCCGAGGACGATCGCCGCCCCGGCCCGTGCATGGCAGGATCCGAGGATGCCTGATCCACGTGTCGCCCGCTCGAGCCGCGTGGGCGACGCACCGGCGCCCGTCGTGCCCGAGCACCCCGAGGCGCGCGGCTGCGGCATCGGACGACTCCTGCTGCGCCGCCACTTCTTCACCCTCGAGCCTGTCCTTCGTCGCCGTCGCGCCACGCGACGGTCGTGACGAGGTGGTCGGCTTCGTGCTCGCGCTGCGCAACGAGCAGGACTGGGCGGGACAGGGGTTCAGCTCCTCGTACGTGCAGCTCGTCGGCGTGGTGCGGCCCCGGCGCGGTCAGGGCATCGCCCGGCGCCTGCTCGGTCGGCATCTCGAGCCGTGCCGTGCCGCAGGGGCTCGAGAAGGCGACGCTCGACGTCGACGCCGAGAGCCCGACCGGGGCGCTGGGCCTGTACACGGAGCTCGGGTTCGAGGTCGTCCACTCGCACCAGAGCTACGTGCGCGAGTACTGAGGAGCGGGCGCCGCATCGGCCGTGCTGTCAAGCGGTTGACGGATGCCACGCGCCCGCGCACGCTCGAAGGATCGAGACGAGGGAGGGCGCGATGAGCGACGCGACGCGCGGCGGATCGGCAGCAGGAGGTTCCGAGCGGTCCGACACGGTGCGCCTGGACCGCGACGGCGAGCCGGTGGACGGCGGCCAGGAGCGCGGCGAGGACGCGAACGATGTCGAGGCCGACAACGCCGTCGAGGAGGACACGATCGAGACGGTCGACCCCGACAACGCACCGGCCTGATCCTGCTCCGGCTGCGCGGCATCGGTGCCGGAAAGGTAAGGCAATCCTCAGAAGAAAGTCCCACTGATCTGCGGAATTCCGTCCCGGTGATGCTGCGGGATCGCCCCGCGCGGGGTTAGCATCCAGATACCGAGCGGCCGTCTCGACGGAGCCGCAACCGCCAGAGGAGGTCACCATGAGCATGACGCTCGACGAGTTGCCCGCAGTCGCCGAATGCTCGGTGTCCGGATGCTCCTACAACGACCATTCGCATTGCCACGCCGCCGCCGTGACGATCGCCGGTTCGGTCGGCGACGCCGAGTGCGCGACCTTCATCCCGCTGGGCAGCAAGGGCGGCCTCGACAAGGTGATCACGCACGTCGGTGCGTGTCAGCGCTCCGAGTGCGTGCACAACTCGAAGCTCGAGTGCACCGCGGCCTCGGTGCGGATCGGCGCCGGCACGGACGACGCCGACTGCCTCACGTACGAAGTCGCCTGAATCGACGCGAGCGGGCCCTGCCGAGTGATCGGCAGGGCCCGTTTCGTGTGCTCGGGCCGTTCTGCTGTGAGCGGATCGCCCTGTCGCCCGCGAAGGCGCGCGATTAGCCTCGGCGCATGGGCAAGGTCGTCGAGTTCCCGCGAACACCCCGCACTGCGAAGCCGCTCTGGCGCAACGAGCTGGGTGAGGTGCTCCGCGGCGAGCGTCTCGCCCAGGAGCGCATCCTCACCGAGGTGGCGGGGACGGCGGGGGTCTCGCCCCAGTACCTCTCCGAGATCGAGCGCGGTCGCAAGGAGCCCTCGAGCGAGGTGCTCGGCGCCGTGACCGAGGCGCTCGGGCTCGAGCTCGTCGAGGTCGTGCACCGGGTCGCCGACTCGCTCAGGGCCCGACGCGAGCTCGAACGGCGCGAGGCCGAGCGGCGCGAACGCCTCGAACGCGAGGTGTCGTTCACGCCTGCTCGCGGGAGCGCCTACCTGCTCGCCGCGTAGGAGGAACCCGCGCCGACCGCGACCTGCGCCGTCAGCACGTGATCGGCGAGCCCGTACTCGACGGCGGCGGAAGCCGACAGGATGCGGTCGCGGTCGGTGTCGCGGCGCAGCGTCGCCGCGTCGTGTCCGGTGTCGGCGGCGAGCGCCGCCTCGAGCTCGGCGCGCACCCGCACCACCTCGTCGGCGTGGATGATGAGGTCGGGGATGGAGCCCCGGCCCTGCGTCGAGGGCTGGTGCAGCACGACCCGCCCGTGCGGCAGGATCGCCCGCCGGCCCTTCGCCCCGCCCGCGAGGAGCACCGCGGCCGGCCCCGCCGCCTGGCCGACGCATGTGGTCGCGACATCCGGCCTGATGTGCTGCATCGTGTCGTAGACCGCGAGCGCCGCGCCCGACGAACCGCCCGGGGAGTTGAGGTAGAGACTGATCGGGCTCTCGCTCGATTCGGAGGCGAGGTGGAGGAACTGCGCGATGAGCACGTTCGCGACGCCGTCATCGATCTCGGTGCCGAGGTAGACGATGCGCTCCGAGAGCAGCCGGCTGTAGACGTCGAGCGAACGCTCGCTGTTGCCGCGCTTCTCGACGACGTAGGGGATGGTGTAGCTCGTCATGCGGGCACTCGCAATCCGGTCTGGGGGCGCACGGCCCGCGGGAACATCTCGTCGAAGCCGTCGACGACGCGGTCGATGAAGCCGTAGTCGACCGCCTCCACGGCGGTGTACCAGCGGTCGCGGAGGGAGTCCTCGGCGATGCGCTCGAGGGGCTGGCCGGTGTTCGCCGCGGTGATGCCGAGCACGGTGTCGCGCATGTGCCGCAGGTCGTCGGCCTGCAGCTCGACGTCGACCGCGGTGCCGCCGATGCCGGCCGATCCCTGATGCATGAGGATGCGCGCATGCGGCAGGGCGAAGCGCTTGCCCGGCGTGCCGGCGCTCAGCAGGAACTGGCCCGCGCTCGCGGCGATCCCGTACGCGATCGTCGACACGTCGTTCGGGATCGCCCGCATCAGGTCGGCGATGGCGAGCATCGCCGACACCGAGCCGCCGGGCGAGTTGATCCAGAAGCGGATGTCCCGGCGCTGGTCGTCGGCCGCGAGGGTGATCAGTTGCGCGCAGAGGCGGTTGCCGCCCTGCTGGTCGAGCTCGTCGCCGAGCACGATGATGCGTTCGTGGAAGAGCCGGGCGGCGAGCTCGGCGTCGATCGGCTGGATGGCCGGGGTCTGTTCGCTCATGACCCCAGCCTGCGCGGCCGAGGCGCGGCGCGGGCCGGATGCTGCTCACGGCAGTGCTGCCGTCGGCAGCGCGCTGCCCCGCGCACCCGCGCGCTTCGCGCCCGCGCTCCCGCGCACCCGCGCACCCGCGCGCCCTCCGCGCGGCGTGACGATGTTTTGCCGCTCCACGTCCCTTCGGAACGTCCGTCGAACTGCCGTCTGCCGGCAAAAGGGCGTGGCGATGGACGATGGAAGGTGAGGCAGCGCGGACTCTGCTCAGGCGGGCGGGGACTCCGCGAGCGTGCGTGCGACCGGCCCCTCGCTGTACTGGCAGGAGGTCGCGCTCAGCCTCTCGTCGGGGTCGAGCTTCGACAGCACCGCGCCCGCGATCACGTAGAGCTGCTCGAGCTGGCCGGGGGTGAGCACGTCGAGCACGTTCGTGCGCACGGTGTCGACGTGCCCGGGCGCGGCGTCGGCCATGAGGTCGAGCCCCGCTTCGGTGATCGTCGCGTTCGTCGCGCGTCGGTCTTCAGGGCAGGGGAATCGGCGGATCAACCCGCGCTCCTCGAGGCGACGCGCGACATGCGAGAGCCGCGGCAGGGTCGCGTTCGTCCGGGAGGCGAGTTCGGTCATGCGGAGGGTGCGGGTCGGCTCATCGGCGAGCGCCATGAGCGCGACGTACTCGAAGTGGGTGAGGCCGGCGTCGCGCAGGAGTTGTGCGTCGAGCGCCCCCGGCAGCAGTTCGGCGACGGCGATCAGGCGCACCCAGGCCGCCGATTCCTCGGGGGAGAGCCACTGCGTTTCGTCTGCCATGACTCGATTCTAGCGCATTGGTTGACGCAACAACTGAATTGGTCTAGGGTAATGGTTGTCGAAACAAGTAATCGCGTCGAACGGCGCGGGGAGGAATCGCAATGACGACCGTCAGCATCATCGGAAACGGCAACATGGGCAGCGCGATCGGCGGCATCGTCGCCGCGGGCGGCAACAGCGTCGAGGTCGTCGGCCGCGACGCATCGCAGCCCATCACGGGCGACATCGTCGTGCTCGCCGTGCCGCACTTCGCGCTCGCCGAGATCGTCGAGGCCCGTGGCGCCGAGCTCGCCGGCAAGATCGTCGTCGACATCACCAACCCGCTGGACTTCGAGACCTTCGACTCGCTCGTTCCCGCGTCCGACAGTTCGAAGGCGGCCGAGCTCGCCGCGCTCCTGCCCTCCTCGCGCGTGCTCAAGGCGTTCAACACGAACTTCGCCGCGACGCTCACCTCGAAGTCGGTCGGCGACGAGGAGACGACGGTGCTCGTCGCCGGCGACGACGCGGTGGCCAAGCAGGCGCTCATCGACGTCGTGCGCGCCGGTGGCGTGAAGGCGATCGACGCGGGCGCGCTCAAGCGGGCCCGTGAACTCGAGTCGATCGGCTTCCTCCAGCTCACCCTCGCCGTGCAGGAGAAGATCGGCTGGACGGGCGGCTTCGCCGTCGCCGCCTGACCCGCGTCTCGCCATGCAGATCGAATCGTCCGGTTCCTCACGGAACCGGGCGATTCGTCTGCGCGGGCGTCAGGCGGGGCCGCGCAGGTACTTCAGCTGCGCACGCATGGATGCCTCCGCCGCACCCCGCACCGAAGCATCCGTGTCGGCGTAGACGAGGTCGGTGACCTCGCCGACCGAGGCGTCGTCACCAAGGCGGGCGAGGGCCGCGCGCACCTGCTCGAGGCGGTCCGCGCGGTGGGCGAGGTAGGCGTCGCACACCGCGGCGAGATCGGGCAGCGCGGGGCCGTGACCCGGCAGTACGGCGATCGGGCCTGGCGTGCCGAGCCCCCGCAGACGCGCGAGCGAGTCGAGGTACGGACCGAGTGCGCCGTCGGGGTCGGCGATGATCGTCGTGCCGCGGCCGAGGACCGTGTCGCCCGTCAGCACGGCGAGCGGGGCACGACCCTCGCGGTCGCCGCTGCGCTCGCGCTCGCCGAGGAGCGCGAAGCACGCCGAGTCGGCCGTGTGCCCGGGGCTCGCGATCACCTCGAGCTCGACCCCCGCCGCGGCGATGAGCTCGCCGTCGACGAGCGGCGTCGCGTCGCGGCAGAACGCGGGGTCGATCGCCCGCACCGGGGCACCGGTGAGCCGCACGAAGGCGTCGATCGCCTCGGTGTGGTCGGCATGGTGATGCGTGATGAGCACGAGCTCGATCGGGCCCTGGGCGGCGAGTCGGTCGAGGTGGCCCGCATCGGCCGGCCCCGGGTCGACGACGATCGTCGAACGGGCGCCCGGCGCCTGGAGCACGTACGAGTTCGTGCCGTCGAGGGTCATCGGTCCGGCGTTCGGTGCGAGCACCCTGCGGGCCAGCCGCGACGGCCCGGCCGTGTCGACCCGCTCGTGCGCTGCGGCGTCATCCATCCCGGCAGTGTATCGGCCCGCCCCGGTGCGAGCCGGGGTCGACCGGCCTAGTCTGAAGAGATGGACAGCGTGCCCGAGTCCCCGAACGCACCCGTCGCGACCCGTACCGCCGCCACCGTCGTGCTGCTGCGCGACGGCGAGCTCGGCCTCGAGGTGCTGCTCGCCGAGCGACCGAGCGATCGCGGCTCGTTCGCGGGCGCCTGGGTGTTCCCGGGCGGCGCCGTCGACGAGTCGGACGCCGTCGGCGCCCCACCCGAAGGCCTCGAGGCGGCTCGACGCGCCGCCGTGCGCGAAGTCGAGGAGGAGGTCGGACTCGTCATCGACGCACAGGAGCTCGTGCCCTTCTCCCTCTGGACCCCACCCCGAGGAGCGCCCAAGCAGCTGACGACCGCGTTCTTCGCCGTACGGGTGCCTGACGGCGAACTTCGACTCGCCCCCGACGAGGTCGTCGCCGCCGAGTGGTTGCGCCCGATCGACGCCCTCGACCGCCACGCCGCGGGGGGCCTGACGCTGTGGCCGCCGACCTGGGTCACCCTGCACGGCCTGCTCGATGCGCCGTCGGTCGACGCCGCGCTCGCCGGGTTCGCCGCGGGCGAGGTCCGCCCGTTCCGTGCGCGCCGCGACGAGGCACGTCGCATGGTGCTCTGGCAGGAGGACGAGGAGTACGACGCGATCCTCGCCGGGGATCGGCGCGGCCCCGCCGCCGTGCCCGACGACGCCCCCGACGCGCGGGGCAATCGCCACCGACTCATGATGGACCGCCTGCCCTGGGTCTATCTCCACACCTTCTGAGCATGGTCGACGTCACCGTCGTCGGATCGGGACCCAACGGGCTCACGGCCGCCGTCGTGGCGGCGCGCGCCGGCCTCACCGTGCGCGTCGTCGAGGCGGCCTCGACGATCGGCGGGGGAGTGCGAACGGCCGAGCTCACCCTGCCCGGCTTCCGGCACGACGTCTGCTCGGCGGTGCATCCGGCGGCGCTCGCCTCACCGGTGTTCCGCGAGCTCGGCCTCGTCGACGGCCCGCACGCGCCCGAGTGGATCGTGCCCGAGGCCTCGTACGCGCACCCGCTGCCCGGCGGCCGCGCCGGCATCGCCTGGCGCGACCTCGATCGCACCGTCGACGGGCTCGGCGCCGACGGGCCGGCGTGGCGGCGTCTCATCGCGCCGCTCCTCGCCCGGCAGCGCGGCGTCGTCGACTTCACCGGATCGCAGCTGCTGCGCGTGCCGCGCGACCCGATCGCCGCGTTGCGTTTCGGACTGCGCGCACTCGAGCAGGGCACCCGCGCGTGGGATCGGCGCTTCACCGGCGACGTCGCGCCGGCGCTCTTCACCGGGGTCACGGCGCACGCGGCGGGCGGGATGCCCTCGCTCTCCTCCGCCGGCGCCGGCCTGCTGATCGCGATGCACGCCCACGGCGTCGGCTGGGGGTTGCCGCGGGGCGGATCACAGGCGATCGCCGATGCGCTCGTGGCCGAACTCGCCGGGCACGGCGCCGAGATCGTGACGGATGCCCCGGTGCAGTCGCTCGACGAGGTGCAGGGCTCCCGCGCGGTGCTGCTCGACACCTCGCCCGAACTCCTCTTCACCGCCTCGCTGCCGCCCCGCTACGAGAGGGCACTGCGCCGGTACCGCTACGGCTCGGGCGTCGCGAAGGTCGATTTCGCGCTCGACGGCCCGGTGCCGTGGGCGAACCCCGCCGTCGGGCTCGCCCCGACCGTGCACCTCGGGGGCAGCCGGCGCGAGATCGCCGCGGCCGAGAACGCGGTCGCCCGGGGCCTGCAACCCGGGCTCAACGCGGGGGTCGCCGGTGACGGCGGTGCCCCGAGGCATCCGTATGTGCTCGTCTGCCAGCCGAGCGTGGTCGACCCGAGCCGTGCGCCCGCGGGCAAGCAGGTGCTGTGGGCCTACACGCACGTGCCCGCGGGGTCGACGCTCGACGCGACCGAACTCGTGACCGCGGAGGTCGAGCGCTTCGCGCCGGGGTTCCGCGACGTCGTGCTCGCGAGCACGGCGAGTTCGGCACGTGAGGTGGCCGCGTACAACCGCAACTACGTCGGCGGCGACATCTACTCGGGCGCGCTCGACTTCGCGCAGCTCGTGAAGCGCCCGGTGGTCTCGACGAAGCCGTGGCGCACGCCCGTCGACGGCGTGTACCTCTGCTCGAGCGCGACTCCGCCCGGCCCGGCCGTGCACGGCATGAACGGCTGGTACGCGGCGAAGCTCGCCCTCCGCGAGCGTTTCGGCCTCAGCGTCTGAGGCGGTCCGCTCAGAGCGCGGCATGCCCGCGGGCGTAGCGTGGAGGGGTGGACTGGACCGTCTGGTTCGACGCGCACGACTACGAGGTCGCCCGCCAGGTGCTGCAACGCGGCATCGGCGCGCTCGCCGTCGTCGCGTTCTGGTCGACGTTGAACCAGTTCCGGCCCCTCCTCGGCGAGCACGGCCTGCTGCCGGTGCCCGAACTCCTGCGGCGGGCCTCGTGGTTGCGCGGGCCGAGCCTGTTCCGCTGGGGGTACACCGACCGGCGGCTCGTCGCGGTCGCCGTCGCGGGGATCGCGCTCGGGACATCCATCGTGCTCGGACTGCCCCAACTCGGACCGCCGTGGCTGCCGATGCTCGTCTTCCTCGCCCTGTGGCTGCTCTACCTCTCGATCGTGAACGTCGGCCAGACCTTCTACGGCTTCGGCTGGGAGATGCTCCTCTGCGAGGCGCTCTTCACGGCGGCGTTCCTCGGGTCAGATCAGGTTCCGCCGCCGGTCACCGTGATCGTCGCCGTGTGGTGGCTCGTGTTCCGGCTCGAGTTCGGCGCCGGCATGATCAAGATCCGCGGCGGCCGCGAGTGGCGCGACCTCACGGCGCTCATGTACCACCACGAGACCCAGCCGATGCCGGGCCCGCTCAGCAGGCAGGCGCACCTGCTGCCGCCCTGGTTCCACCGCGGCGAGGTGCTCGGCAACCATTTCGCGCAGCTCGTCGTGCCGTTCCTCCTGTTCGTGCCGGGGTGGGTCGGCGCGGCGGCGGCCGTCGTCGTCATCGTCACGCAGCTGTGGCTCATCGTGACGGGCAACTTCGCCTGGCTCAACTGGATCACGGTCGTGCTCGCCGCCTCGGCCGTGCCAGATTCGGTGTGGCATGCGATCATCCCGGCGATTCCGCAGAGCCTCGGCACGGATGCCACGGCCTCGCCCCTCTGGTGGATGCCCATCGTGCTCGTGGCATCCGCCCTGCTGCTCGTGCTCAGCTGGTGGCCGCTGCGCAATTTGCTCGCGCACCGCCAACTCATGAACGCCGCGTTCAACCGATGGATGCTCGTGAACGCCTACGGCGCCTTCGGCACCGTCACGAAGCGGCGCATCGAGATCGTCGTCGAGGGCACCCTCGACGAGGTGCCCGACGAGGATGCCGCGTGGCGCGAGTACGGCTTCAAGGGCAAGCCGGGCGACGTGCGAGCGCTGCCGCGGCAGTGGGCCCCGTACCACCTGCGGCTCGACTGGCTGATGTGGTTCCTGCCGCTCGGGCGCCTGTGGGAGCCGTGGTTCGAGGTGTTGCTCGAGCGCCTGCTCGCGGCGGATGCCCCGACGCTCGCGCTGCTCGCGCACGACCCGTTCGACGGGGTGCCGCCTCGCTGGCTGCGGGTGCGGGCCTACCACTACCGCTTCGCGACGCGGCGGGAGTTCCTGGCGACGCGGGAGCGCTGGGTGCGGACGCTCGAGGGCGAGGTCATGCCGCCGGCGACCTCGGGTCTCGAGTAGCGCCCCTCGCCCGACCTCGCCCGACCTCGCCCGCCCTCGCCCGACCTCGCCCGACCTCGCCCGACCTCGCCCGACCTCGCATCGGGAGGAGAACGCACGATCGGGAGGAGGCCGATCGCGGATTCGTCCTCCCGATCGTGCGATCTCCTCCCACGCCGACGGAGCGGGACGGGGAGCGGGACGGGGAGCGGGACGGGGAGCGGGACGGGGAGCGGGACGGGGAGCGGGACGGCGAGCGGGACCGCGAGCGGGACGGAGGAGCGAGACCGGGGAGGGTGGCGGTAGGGGTGCGGGCGGCGGGGCCTGGGGGCGAGGGGTCGGCGCGGGCTGTGGGATGCCGCGGCTCAGCCCGCGGCGGCGGCCTCCGCGGGTCGGTGCTCGATCTCGTCGACCCTGGCGCGCGGCATCGCGAGACCCGCGGCGATCGTGAGGAACGCCGCGACGAGCACCGCGAGGAACACCGCGGCCGACCCCGCCTGGATCGCCACGGGGGACTGCGGGCCGAGCCCCGAGCGCGTGATCACCCCGTTCGCGACCGCACCGAAGATCGCGACGCCGACGGCGCTGCCGACCGAGCGCAGGAACATGTTCGCGCCCGTCACGACCCCGCGCTCCTCCCACGGCACCGACGACTGGGCGGCGATGAGGGTGGGCGAGGCGACCAGTCCGAGGCCGAGGCCCACGATGAAGCAGGCGACGGCCGTCGTCCACACGTTCGGCACGAACGAGGCCGCGACGAGCGCCGCGCTGCCGAGCACCGCGATCGCGAGGCCGATGAGTGCGGTGGCGCGGAACCCGATGCGGAGGAACAGGCGACCCGCGTTCGACGCGGCGATCGGCCAGCCCAGGGTGAGGGCGGCGACCGCGAGGCCCGAGACCAGCGGCGAGGCATCCGCTGTGATCTCGAGGAAGGTGGGCACGTAGGAGGTGAGCCCGATGAGCACGGCGCCGACGCCGAGCGAGATCAGCGACGTCGTGACGATGAGGCGTCGCGAGAACACCCAGAGCGGGAGCACGGGCTCGGCGGCGCGGCGCTCGATGAACACGAACGCGACGAGCAGCAGCCCGCCGAGACCGAATGCCCCGAGGCTCTGCCAGGAGAGCCACGCCCATGCCTGCCCGCCCTCGAGCACGGCGAGGATGACGAGGGTGAGTCCGAGGGTGAGCACCGTCGCGCCGGCGACGTCGATGCGGTGCTTCTCGCGTCCGAGCGACTCGTGGTAGGCCCGCCACAGCATGACGGCGGCGAGCAGACAGAGCGGGATGTTGACGAAGAAGATCCACCGCCATGACAGGAACTCGGCGAAGACCCCGCCGAGGGTCGGCCCGATGACCGAGGAGGCCGCCCATACGCTCGCGATGTAGCCCTGCACCTTCGCCCGCTCGCGCACCGTGTAGATGTCGCCGGTGATGGTGATCGAGACGGGCAGCACCGCACCGGCGCCGAGCCCCTGCACGGCCCGGAAGACGATGAGCGAGGTCATGTCCCAGGCGACGCCGCAGAGGATCGAACCGAGGAGGAAGAGCCCGATCCCGACGAGCATGATGGGTTTGCGGCCCACCGTGTCGGCGAGCTTCGAGTACACCGGCACCGAGACGGCCTGCGCGAGCAGGTAGATCGAGAACAGCCACGGGAACTGCGAGAAGCCGCCGAGGTCGTCGACGATCGAGGGCACCGCCGTCGCGAGGATCGTCGAGTCGATCGCGATGAGCCCGGTCGCGAGCATCACGGCGATGAGCACCGGCCCCCGCTCGGATCGGAAACCCACACCAGCAACGTCGCCCACACCACTCCTCACCTCGGGCGCGCGGCAGCGCCCCTCTGATCACAATCGCCGCGGCATCCGTTTCATTCCCGCGGGATGTCGCGAGCCGGCGGTAGCGTCTGGACCATGCGAATCCGTACGAAGCGGGCCCCTCTGCCGGCGTCGCCCTCGACCGAGGTGACGAGCGACGGCGATGCACGAGGCCCCGAGGTGAAGATCCGGGCGTTCCGCATCGGATTCATCGGCGCCCTCGGCGTGCTGCTCGCCCTCATGCTCGGCGGGATCGTCTCCGAGCTCGGCACCGTCATCCTGTACGTGGCCCTCGCCCTGTTCCTCGCGCTGGGGCTCGATCCGATCGTCAGCTGGATGCAGCGGCGCGGGCTGCCCCGATGGGCGGCCATCCTCATCGTCTTCGCCGTCGTCATCGGGCTGTTCGTCGGACTCATCGCGATGATCGTGCCGATCGTCGTGCGCGAGACCACCAACGTCATCGAGGATTGGCCGGCGATCGTCGAGAACGCGAAGAACAGCGACCTCGTCGTCTGGCTCAACAACCTCTCGGGCACCGGCCACGCGATCGAGGAGGCGATCGAGGCGGCAGGCAAGTGGCTTGCAGACCCGGCGAATCTCGGCTCGCTCGGCGGCGGCATCCTCGCCGTCGGAGCCGGCATAGCCGGCGGCTTCACGGGCGCGACGATCGTGCTGATCCTCACCCTCTACTTCCTCGCCTCGCTCGATTCGATGAAGCGTTACGCGGCTCGATTCGTGCCCGCCTCCTCGCGGGCCGGCTACCGCGACGTGTCGGAGGAGATCACCGGCTCGGTCGGCCGATACGTGATGGGCCAGGTGAGCCTCGCCGCGGTCAACGGCGTGCTGAGCCTCATCTACCTCTCGATCATCGGGGCGCCGGCGCCGATCCTCTTGGCGTTCATCGCCTTCCTCTTCTCACTCGTGCCGCTCGTGGGAACGCTCTCGGGTGCGGTCATCATCTCGCTCATCTGCCTCGCCGCGGGCCCGTACACCGCACTCGCGGCGGCGATCTACTACCTCGTCTACATGCAGGTCGAGGCCTATGTGCTGAGCCCCCGCATCATGAACCGGGCCGTCGCCGTGCCCGGCGCGCTCGTCGTCATCGCCGCGGTCGCCGGCGGCACACTGGGCGGGGTGCTCGGGGCGCTCGTCGCGATCCCGGTCGCGGCGTCGCTCATCATCATCGTGCAGAAGGTCGTCTTCCCCCGTCAGGACTCGATCTAGCGGCATACCGTGGGTTGAGGAGCGCCCGACGAAGGAGGACGCGTCTCGAAACTCTCAGAACCAGATGCTGAGATGCGGCGCCCGCGGCGACGAGAAGAGCCGGTCGGCCACGGCGAGCGATCCGGGCGTCGTCTCGACGACCCGGCCCGCGCGGGCGAGCAGCGACGGTGCGACGTCGCCGAGGTAGATCGCGCCGAGCTCCGCCACGCCGAGCCGCAGGCCCAGCCCCTGCGTCGGCCTCGACCTGCGTGCGGCGCGCGCCGAGGCATCCGCCGGTGCCGACTCGGCTCGGTGCACCTCGGCGTGACCCTTCGCCGAGAACTCGATCTCGAAGCGTCCGGCGGCGTACCCCTGGCGGTCGTCGATGTCGAGCACGAGCGAGCCGCTGCCCGAGTAGCGGCGCGCCTCGAGGGCGGCGACGGGGTCGAGGATGCGCAACCAGAGGTGATCGACGACGTCGCTGACCGTGATCGCCCGCCGATCGGCGATGAGCCACGGCAGCGGCTCGTCGACCGAGCGCAGCCGGCCGCGCACCCGCCCGATGAGGTCGTGCTCGGTGAGGAAGCGCCAGAGCGCACGCTCGGCCTCGTCGGTGGCGGCCGCGAGGAAGTCGAACTCGAGCACGCTGCGGTCGTCGTTGTCGGCGTCGCCCGGATCATGCCGCACCCGGAACACCACGAAGCCCTGCGGCTGGTCGTGGCGGTCGTCGTAGCGCGCCACCCGGATCGAGCGCGAGCGCTCGCTGTCGGGGGCGTGGGTGCCGAGCATGCGGTCGAGGAGGCCCGGCCAGCGGTCGATCTCGCCGGGCGTGCGCGCGACGGCTCGGCGGGCGATGGAGGCCGCGGCGGTGCGCATGACCTCGGGTGCCACGAACTGCACACGACCGGGCTCGAGCGGCGCGACCCACTCGACCCGGCGACGGGCGACCTCGACGGTGGCGGCGCGGGCCGCGGGCGCGAACCCGTACCGTTCGTAGAGCGTCGCCTCCGACGCGGTGAGCATGGCGAGAGCGGCGCCGGCGGCGACGGCGTTCTGCAGTTCGCCCTCCATCAGCGCCCGGGCGACACCGCGACGACGGTGGGTGGGTGCGACGGTGACCGAGCTCACCGCCCAGCCGTCGACGCTGCGGCCGCCGGGCACGCTCAGGCCGGTGGGCCAGCTCGCGACCGTCGCGACCGGGATCTCGGGGGCGTCGAGCGTCGGGTCGTACACGCCGTGCACGCGCCGATCGGCGAACACCGACACCTCGCGGGCGAGTTCTGCGTCGTCGGCCCGGTTCTCGTGGAAGCCGCGCCGGTCGGCTGCGACCCAGGCCTCGAGCGCGGCGCGGTCGCCGGGATCGACGACACGGTACTCGAGGCCGCGCGCCGCGAGTGCGGCCTCGGCCTTCGGGTCGAGCGGGATGTCTCGGAGATCGAACGGCACCGATCCAGCCTAGCGACGCCGCCCGTGCCCGTCGCATGAGTCGGCGAACTCCCCTCGCGCAGCGGCACGACTTGCGGTAATCTCGAAACTTCGAATCGATTCGAGTCCGATGTGTCGGCCGAATCCGCACGACGGCACGCACCGCGTCGCCGTCGTCGTCGTTCCCGGTGTCCGATGGCGCGCGCCGAGGCCGCCGGCCCCGCCCGGCACCAGACCTCTTCCGCATTCGAGCACGCCAGGATCGCATGTCCGCCACGAGCCCCATTCCCATCATCCGCCCCGACGACACCCGGTCGACGCCGGTGGTGTCGGTGCATCCCGGCGACCGCCTGACGAGCCGTCAGCGTCTCGTCTACGTGCTCGTGCTCGGCGCGCTCACCGCGCTCGGGCCGTTCACGGTCGACCTCTACCTGCCCGCCTTCCCGGTGCTGCAGGAGGAGCTCGGCGTCTCGGCGGCCGCGGTGCAGATCACGCTGACCGGCACGATGATCGGCTTCGGCTTCGGGCAGCTCATCGTCGGCCCGTGGAGCGACAAGGTCGGGCGCCGACTCCCGCTGATGCTCGCGACGGCGCTGCACATCGCGGCCTCGATCGGCGCGGCGTTCGCCCCCGACATCGTGTGGCTCGCCGTGTTCCGCCTGCTGCAGGGCTTCGGTGCCGCCGCGGGCGGAGTCGTCGCGATGGCGATGGTGCGCGACCTGTTCGGCGGCAAGCCCCTCGTGAAGATGCTCTCCCGCCTCGCGCTCGTGAACGGCCTCGCCCCGGTGCTCGCGCCCGTCATCGGCTCGCAGCTGCTGCAGGTCATGGACTGGCGCGGCATCTTCTGGGTGCTCGCCGGCTACGGGGTCGTCGTCGTGCTGTGCGTCGCGTTCCTCATCGTCGAGACGCTGCCGCCGTCGCGCCGGCACGTGTCGGGTCACTCGACCATGCGCGACCGGTACGCGGCGCTCTTCCGCGACCGAGTGTATCTCGGCGCCGCGCTCGTCGGCGGCATGGTGTTCACGGGGCTGTTCGGCTACCTGTCGACCTCGTCGTTCCTGTTCCAGGAGGTCTACGAGTTCACCGCCCAGCAGTACGGGTTGCTCTTCGGCGTCAACTCGATCGGCATCATCATCGGCGTGCAGACGAGCTCGCGCCTCATGCGCGGCCGGGTCGCGCCGCAGTGGATCCTCGCGGTCACGACCGTCGTGCTGTTCGGCTCGTCGATCGCGATCGGCGTTCTCGACGTGACGGGCGCGGGCCTGTGGGGCACGATCGTGCCGCTGTTCCTGTTCATCACGGCGTGCGGGTTCTCGTTCCCCGCGGTGCAGATCCTCGCGCTCGCGTCGCACGGAAGCGAGGCGGGTACCGCCGCGTCGCTGCTCGGCGCGCTGAACTTCGGGCTCGCCGGCCTCATCTCGCCGCTCATCGGGCTCATGGGCGTCGGCAGCGCCCTGCCGATGGCGATCGTCATGACGGCGGCCGCCGGGGTCGCGATCGTCGCCCTCTGGGCACTCGTGCGCCCGAAGACCGTGCCGCCGCTCGCCGACTGACCCAGGTCGCGACGGCGAGGCGGGCGGATGCCGGCGCGCCGGACGTTAGCGTTGGAGGATGCAGCCGACGCGCACCGTTGACGAGAAGCAGGCGGATGCCTCGGTGCGGACCGTGCGGCGACGCGCGCCGCTCATCGGCGGCATCGTCGCGGTCGTGACGGCGGCCCTGCTCGGCTTCGTGATCATGGGGCGTTTCGAGGGGCTCCCGTTCGCCGTCGACGAGCAGTGGGCCGAGGAGGTCTTCGCGATGCGCGGGCCCGTCGGCGACCTGTTCGCCTACTTCATGAATGCGCTCGGTGGCGGGGTCGTCGGCGTCTTCGTCATTCCCGTCAGTACCGCGGTCGCGCTGCTCATCCTGCGCCGGCCGTGGGCCGCGCTCTATTTCATCGCCGCCTCGGCGGCGAGCGCGGGGGTCGTGCAGGTGCTGAAGTCCGCGTTCGGCCGCGCCCGACCCGAAGACATGATCGTCGTCTCCGACTTCGGATCGTTCCCCTCGGGGCATGTCGCGAACGCCGCGACCATCGCCGTGGCAGTGGGCGTGATCGTGCCGCGGCTCTGGGTCTGGGTGCTCGGCGCGCTCTACACCGTGCTCATGGCGATCAGTCGTACCTACCTCGGGGCGCACTGGTTCTCCGACACGGTCGGCGGCGCACTCGTCGGCGTCGGGGTCGCCCTCGTGCTGTGGGCGATCTTCGCCGTGCCGCTCGAGCGCGAACGCCTCGACTGGATCGACCGGGTCGCCGCTCGCAATGCCGAGCGCGCTCAGGCGCACGTGACTCCGCCGCGCGTGCCGCGCGTGCCGCGCGTGCCGCGCGTGCCGCGCGAATGACCTGACCCGGCCTGCCGCCACATCTGCGATGGACCCCGACCGCAGGTCTATGCCATAGCTCGCGGGTCTGCGTGGTCTGCCACGCGTCATTCGCTACGCACCGCCGGTCGGCGACGCTCCGCAGAGTTTCGGCGCCTCGGCGATACGACCTTCCGCGCACGCCGCGCACGCCGCGCACGCCGCGCCCGCCGGGCCCGCCGGGCACGCCGGGCACGCCGGGCACGCCGGGCACGCCGGGCACGCCGGGCACGCCGCGCACGCCGGGCACGCCGGGCACGCCGGGCACGCCGCGCACGCCGGGCACGCCGGGCACGCCGCGAGCGCCAGATGTCCATGTTCGCAGGGCGGCCACATGACCACATGGCCACACCTTGGGTGGCCACTTGACCACATGGCCACACCTTGGGCGGCCACTTGACCACATGGCCACACCTTGGGCGGCCACTTGACCACATGGCCACACCTTGGGCGGCCACTTGACCACATGGCCACATTCTGGGCGGCCACTTGACCACATGGCCACACCCTCTGCCGAGGGAAGGTCCGGTGGCAGCGGATGAGGTGCGGGCGGCGGGTCAGGTGCGGGCGGGCGCACGCGGGTCAGGTGCGGGCGGGCGCACGCGGGTCAGGTGCGGGCGGGCGCACGCGGGTCAGGTGCGGGCGGGCGCACGCGGGTCAGGACGGGCCGGCGCCCGGGGGTCAAGGCGGGCCGTCGGCGAGGGAACTCAGCGGCCCCTATGCCGAGTCGGTGGGCGCGTGATCGCCGCCCGCGAGCTGGTCGAGCACATGCTCGAGCACCTCGCCGAGCAGGCCGAGTCCGTCGCGGACTCCGCCGCGCGAACCGGGCAGGTTGACGACGAACGTCGAGCCGGCGACCCCGGCGACGCCGCGGGTCAGCAGCGCGGTCGGGGTCGTCGCAGCGCCGCGACGGCGCAGCTCCTCCGCGAAGCCGGGCAGTTCGCGGTCGAGCAGCACGGCGGTCGCCTCGGGGGTGCGGTCGCCCGGCGCGAGGCCGGTGCCGCCGGTCGTCACGATCACGGCGGGCGCGGCCGCGACCGCCGCCTCGAGCGCCGTCGCGAACGCCACACCGTCGGCGGCGACGAGAGGTCCCTGCACCGAGAACCCGCGCTCGGTGAACCAGTCCGCGATCACCGGCCCGGTGCGGTCTTCGTAGACGCCCGCCGCGGCACGCGTCGAGGCCACGAGCACGGTGGCGGCCCGTGGCATCCGCTCGGTCATGCGCGCGACCAGTCGCCGCTCTTGCCGCCTGCCTTCGCGAGCACCATCACCTCGCCGATCACGGCGCGGTTGTCGACCGCCTTGATCATGTCGTAGAGGGTGAGCGCCGCGACGCTCGCAGCGGTCAGCGCCTCCATCTCGACACCCGTGACCCCCTTCGTCGTCGCCGTCGCGACCACGCGCACCTGCGAGCCGTCGGCGGTGATGTCGACGTCGAGCTTCGTGAGCGGCAGCGGGTGACAGAGGGGGATGAGGGTCGAGGTCTGCTTCGCCGCCATGATGCCGGCGATGCGGGCGGTGCCCATCGCCTCGCCCTTCGGCAGCGTGCCGTCGGCGATCATCGCGACCACCTCGGGGCGGGTCGTGAGCACGGCCTGCGCGCTCGCGGTGCGCTTCGTGACCTGCTTGTCGGTGACGTCGACCATGTGCGCCGAGCCGTCGTCGCGCAAGTGGGTGAGGCGGGGCGGGGTGTCAGTCATCGATCCTCCAGACATCGACGGCGGCGCCGGCGGGAAGGGCGTCGACCCCCACCGGCAGGTGCACGAGCACCGTCGCCTGAGCATACGCGTGCAGCAGGTGCGAGCTCGGCGCGCCGACCTCGACGGCGCCGTCGCCGTCGATGACACCCCGACGCACCTGGTGCTTCGCCCGCGGCGACACGACGTCGTGCGCGAGCGGCAGGCGCGCGCGGTGCCGATCGGGGGCGAGCCCCACGAGGCGGCGCAGCACCGGCCGTAGGAACAGCTCGAAGGAGACGAGCGCCGACACCGGATTGCCGGGGAACGAGACGATCGGGAGCTCGATCGGGCCGTCGAGGCGCGCGGTACCGAGGCCCTGCGGACCGCCTGGCTGGATGGCGACCTTCACGAACTCGACACCGAGCGGTGCGAGCGCCTCGCGCACCACCTCGAACGCGCCGGCGCTCACGCCGCCGGTGGTCACCACGAGATCGACCGTGGGTGCGGATGCCTCGAGCGCGGCCCGCACGGACGCGGCATCGTCGGGGGCGAGCGCCTCGACGACCTCGACGCCGCACTCGCGCAACGCCGACCCGAGCATCGCCGTATTGGCGTCATGGATCTGCCCGGGGCGGAGCGGAAGCCCGGGCGCCCGCAGCTCGTGGCCGGTCGAGATCAGCAGCACCCGCAGCGGGCGGCGCACGGGCACCTCGGTGACTCCCGCGGCGGCGAGCGAGCCGAGTTGGGCCGGGCCGAGCCTTGTCCCCGCGGCGAGCAGCAGGGCGCCCGCGGCGATGTCGCTGCCCGCGCGGCGGATGAACGTGCCCGGCGCGACGGGGGCGGTGAACCCGACGACCGAGCCGTCGGGGGAGTCGTGGCGCCCCGCACCGAGCCCGATGAAGGCGGACGGGTCGGCCGCCTCGATCGGCACGACGGCGTCCGCCCCGTGGGGGATCGCGGCACCGGTCATCACCGGAGAGGCGGTGCCGGGGGCGAGCCCGAACGGCGCATCGCCTGCGGCGCTCGTCGGCCCGACCCCCAGTCGTACCGGGGTGCCCGGGCGCGCCTCGGCGAGATCGTGGGATCGCACGGCGTAGCCGTCCATCTGCGAGTTGTCGAAGCCTGGCAGCGCGACGGGCGAGTGCACTTCGCGGGCGAGCACCCGGCCGAGGGCGTCGCTCGGCCCAACCGCGGCGGTGACCGGGACCGCCACCGAATGTGACTCGTCGGAGCCGTACCGGGCGGCGAGCGGGTCGAGCAGTTCGTGCACGGCCCGTTGGTGTTCGGCGTAGCTGCGCATCGGTGCCTCGCTCTCCACGGTGAGCGGCGGGATCGCGTCGGTCGACCGCCTGCCGTCGATCGTACCGGAGGGACGCGTACGGCCCTCCGGGCACCCGACCCGTGGCTCGGAGAGATCATCCAGCTTTCACCGAGGTCACTCACAGGAGAGGGCCGTAGTTTCTGAACTAGGACGTTTGACCCACACCCCCAGTGGGTGTCCCGCGATCGGCGCTCGGGGTGGAGCCGGCCTCGTCCCCCCACGAGCTGCTCCCATGCGCCCCGGGCGCCGATCGGCTCTTCGACTCGATCGCCGCGCGCCGGATCCGGCACCCTATCCGGATCCGGCGCCGCGCCGCGACCGATCACTCAGAGCTTCGTCAGCTTCTTCGGGTCGGGCGTCTGGATGCCCTCCCACCCGGGCCGGGCGGGCCGCGACCCGGGGCGCCGTGCGTCGTCGCGCGAGCGGTAGACGATGTACGGGCGGAACAGATAGCCGATCGGCGCCGACCACACGTGTACGAGCCGGGTGAACGGCCAGAGTGCGAACAGCACGTTCGCCGCGATCACGTGGATCTGGAACATGATCGGCACGTCGACCATCAGCTCGGGCCGCGGCTGGAAGACGATGAGGCTCCGCAGCCACGGGCCGACCGTGCCGCGGTACTCGTAGCCGGGCCCGAGCAACTGGTACATGACCGTCGCGATCGTGCCGAACAGCAGCACCGCGCCGAGCACGACGTACATGAGCTTGTCCATGCGGGTCGTCGCGAGGAAGACGGGCCCGACGGTGCGACGCCGGTAGATCAGGATCGCGAGCCCCGCGAGGGTGAGCACCGCCGCCGCGGTGCCGAGCGCGGTCGCCCCGAGGTGGTACATGTGCTCGTCGATGCCGATGGCGTACAGCCACTCGCGCGGGATGAGCAGGCCCACGGCGTGCCCCGCGATCACCATGAGGATGCCGAGATGGAACATCGGAGACCCCCAGCGCAGCAGCCGGCTCTCGTAGGTCTGGCTCGACCGCGTCGTCCACCCGAACTTGTCGTAGCGGTAGCGCCAGATGTGCCCGACGACGAACACCGCGAACGCGGCGTACGGCATCGCGACCCACAGCAGAATGTCCCATGTGGTCATGCGCGTGCCTCCTCGTGTGCGGCCCCGACGGGCTGGAACGGCGGGATGTTGCCGAGGAAGGACAACCCGACCGTCTCGGCGGGCGGCCCCTGGCTGACGAGTTCGAGGTAGCGGTCGCGCGTCGCGTCGTCGAGCTCGGGCAACGACCGGCACACGGCGCGCACGAGACCCGCCCACGGGCTCTGCTGCTTCTCGAGGGCCTCGCGCAGCACCTCGAGCCCGTCGCGGTGGGCCGAGAGCAGTTCGGATGCCACGGGGGAGTCGCTGCGCGCCGAGAACTCGAGCACGGCCGGGAGGTAGTCGGGGAGTTCGTCGGCGTCGAACTCCCAGCCCGCGGCGCGATACGCCTGGATGAAGGTCACGAGCGCCGTGCCGCGTCGTCTCGTGTCGCCCGCGGCGTAGTAGCTCAGGTACATGCAGCACTTTCGCTTCAGGTCGAAGGTCGCGACGTACTCGATCGCGAGCGCCTCGCGGTCGGTCGCGGCGGCGTGATCGATGAAGGCGCGCAGCTCGCCCGCGATCGCCGGGGGCAATTCATCCAGGGATGCCTCGACCGCGGCGACCCGTGCGTCGAAGCCCTCGTCGGGGTAGTCGAGCAACAGTGAGCTCGCGATGTGCGCGAGCCGTCTCGTGGCGTCGTCGAGCGCGAGCGGGGCGGTGGCGGGCCCACGGGACGAGCGCGAGGCATCCGACCCGTGTCTTCTGAAGATGAGCGGCAGGTTCGCCATCATTCGCCCTCGGACTTGGGCGGGAAGAGGCCGGTCGGTGCGCCGTTGCCGTCCCAGTTGAGCAGGTTGACCCGGCCCGAGGTCGAGGGCCGGTCGGCGGTCTGCCGGTTCTTCAGGGCGTGGAAGTTCTCGACCGCGACGGGCACCTGCTGCCCGCTCGACGAGCCGAACGGCCCCGCGCCGCCCATGCCCGGCCCGCCGTCGTAGTCGAGCGAGCAGGCGAGCTCATCGAGCTCCTGGGCCTGCTCGGTGTGCGCCGCGGGGATGACGTAGCGCTCCTCGTACTTCGCGATCGCGAGCAGCCGGTACATCTCCTCGAGCGAGTCGCCCGTCATGCCGACGGCGTCGGCGATGCGCTCGTCTTTGCCCTCGCCGAGGTTGATGCCGCGCATGTACGAGCGCATCGCGGCGAGCTTGCGCAGCGACGCCTCGACCGGGCGGGTGTCGCCGGCGGTGAAGAGCCCGGCGAGGTATTCGAGCGGGATGCGCAGCTTCGCGATCGCCGCGAACAGCGTCTTCGCGTCTTCGCCGTCGTTGCCGGAGGAGGCGATGACGTCGACGACGGGCGAGAGCGGCGGGATGTACCAGACCATCGGCATCGTGCGGTACTCGGGGTGGAGCGGCAGCGCCACCTTGTACTCGTTGATGAGCTTGTGGATCGGCGAGCGCTGCGCGGCGTCGATCCAGTCCTCGGGGATCCCGGCCTCCCTGGCCGCCTGCACGACCGCCGGGTCGTGCGGGTCGAGGAAGACGCTGCGCTGCGCGTCGAGGAGTGCGTGCTCGTCTTCGACCGACGCCGCCTCGGCGACCTTGTCGGCGTCGTAGAGCACGAGGCCGAGATAGCGGAGGCGCCCCACGCAGGTCTCGGAGCAGACGGTCGGCAACCCGACCTCGAGGCGCGGGTAGCAGAGCGTGCACTTCTCGGCCTTGCCGGTCTTGTGGTTGAAGTAGACCTTCTTGTACGGGCAGCCCGACACGCACATGCGCCAGCCCCGGCATTGGTCTTGATCGACGAGCACGATGCCGTCTTCGACCCGTTTGTACATCGCGCCCGACGGGCACGACGCCACGCACGAGGGGTTCAGGCAGTGCTCGCAGATGCGCGGCAGGTAGAACATGTAGGTGTCTTCGTACTCGGATGCCACATGCTCCGACATGTGCTGGAGGATCGGGTCCTCCGCCATGGTCTCGGCCGAGCCGCCGAGGTTGTCGTCCCAGTTCGCCGACCAGGAGATCTTCATGTCTTCCCCCGTGAGCAGGCTCTTCGGCTTCGCGACCGGGGTGTGCTCGCCCGCCGGGGCGTTCAGGAGCATGTCGTACTCGTACGTCCACGGTTCGTAGTAGTCGTGGATCTCGGGCAGCTTCGGGTTCGAGAAGATCGTGGCGAGTTTCTTCATGCGCCCGCCCGAGCGCAGCTTCAGCCGCCCCGACTTCGTGCGGACCCAGCCGCCGCCCCATTTCTCCTGGTCTTCGTAGCGGCGGGGGTAGCCGATGCCGGGACGGGTCTCGACGTTGTTGAACCACACGTACTCGACGCCCGAGCGGTTCGTCCACGCCTGCTTGCACGTGACGCTGCACGTGTGGCAGCCGATGCACTTGTCGAGGTTCATGACCATCGACATCTGCGCCATGACCTTCACGCTGTACCCCCTGTTCGACCCTGCCTGTTCATCAGTACTCGACCTCCTGACCACGACGGCGGATCACGGTGACCTCGTCCCGCTGGTTGCCGGTCGGCCCCAGGTAGTTGAACGCGAACGAGAGCTGCGCGTAGCCGCCGATCAGGTGGCTCGGTTTCAGCAGCACCCGGGTGAGCGAGTTGTGGATGCCGCCGCGCTGCCCGCTGGTCTCGGTGCGGGGCACGTCGACCGTGCGGTCCTTCGCGTGGTACATGTACACGGTGCCCTCGGGCATTCGGTGCGACACGATCGCGCGGGCGACGACGACGCCGTTGCGGTTGTACGACTCGATCCACTCGTTGTCGCGCACGCCGATCTTCTGGGCGTCCTGTGTCGACATCCAGATCGTCGGTCCGCCGCGCGAGAGCGAGAGCATGAACAGGTTGTCCTGGTACTCGGAGTGGATCGACCACTTCGAGTGCGGCGTCAGGTAGCGCACCGCGACTTCGGCATGCCCGGATGCCGCGGGGTCGCCGCTCGGCGCGGTCGAGCCGACGGCCGGCGAATCGCCGAAGAGCCTGGCGAGGTCGAGCGGCGGCCGGTAGATCGGCAGGTTCTCGCCGAGCTCCCGCATCCAGTCGTGGTCGAGGAAGAAGTGCTGTCGGCCGGTGAGGGTGTGCCACGGCTTCAGGTGCTCGACGTTGATCGCGAAGGCCGTGTAGCGGCGGCCGCCGTGCTCGGAGCCCGACCATTCGGGGCTCGTGATCACCGAGACCGGCCGCGACTGCACGTCGGCGAAGCGGATCCGGCCCCCCTCGTGGTCTTCGGCCAGTTGCGCGATGCGCTGCCCGGTGCGCTGCTCGAGCTGGCGGAAGCCCTGCACCGAGAGGCGCCCGTTCGTCGTGCCCGAGAGGGCGAGGATCGCCTCGCACACCTTCACATCGGTGTCGAGCAGCGGCTGCCCGGCGCCCGCACCCGTCGCGGCGACGCCGTTCAACCGCCCGAGCTCGGCGACCTCGGGCGTCGGGTCGAACACGATGCCCTTCGTCACCATGCCGGCCGTGACCGCGAGCGGCCCGAGCGTCGCGAGCTTGTCGGCGATCGCCGTGTAGTCGCGCTCGACGACGACGAGCTTCGGCATCGTGACGCCGGGTACGAGGGGCAGCCCGTCTTCGACGGTGCCGTGCGGGGTCGCCATCGCGTCGGGGGTGTCGTGCATGAGGGGGGCCGCGACGAGATCGCTGCGGGTGCCGAGGTGCGTGCGCGCGTACTCGGAGAACCGCTTCGCGATGAGGTGGAAGATCTCGAAGTCGGTCTTCGTCTGCCACGGCGGGGCGATCGCCGGATTGAACGAGTGCACGAACGGGTGCATGTCGGTCGACGACAGGTCGTGCTTCTCGTACCAGGTGGCCGCCGGCAGCACGACGTCGGAGAACAACGTTGTCGAGGTCATCCGGAAGTCGGCGGTGACGAGGAGGTCGAGCTTGCCCTCGGGCGCGTCGTCGTGCCACTCGATCGACTCGGGTCGGCGTTCGGGCGGTGCCTCGGCAGCGCGGACCGCCGAGTCGGTGCCGAGCAGGTGCTTCAGGAAGTACTCGTTGCCCTTGCCCGAGGAGCCGAGGATGTTCGCGCGCCAGACGTTCAGCACGCGGGGGAAGTTCTCGGGCGAGTCGGGGTCTTCGCAGGCGTAGCGCAGCGAGCCGTCGCCCAGGGAGTCGATCACGTACTCGGTGGGCTCCTTGCCCGCGGCTCGGGCGTCGTCGACGAGGTCGAGCGGGTTGCGGTCGAAGGTCGGGTAGCTCGGCATCCAGCCGCGCTTCGCCGACTCGACGAGACAGTCGGCCGTGGTGCGGCCGGCGAACAGCCCCTCGGCGAGCGGTGAGGCCAGCTGGTCTGCGGGCAGCCCGTCGTAGCGCCACTGGTCGGTCGCGAGGTACCAGAAGGCCGTGCCGATCATCGCCCGGCCCGGGCGCGACCAGTCGCTCGCAGTGCCGTACTGGGTGTAGCCGGTGACCGGTCGCACCTTCTCCTGCCCGACGTAGTGCGCCCAGCCGCCGCCGTTGACGCCCTGGCAGCCGGTCATCGTCGTGAGCGCGAGGAAGGTCCGGTAGATCGTGTCGGAGTGGAACCAGTGGTTCGTACCTGCGCCCATGAGTATCATCGAGCGCCCGCCCGAGCGTTCGGCGTTGTCGGCGAACTCGCGGCCGATGCGTTCGGCCTGCTCGGCGGGGACGCCGGTGATCTCCTCCTGCCATGCGGGCGTGCCCGGCGTCGAGGCATCCGCATAGCTCGTCGGCCAGTCGCCCGGCAGACCCTCGCGCGCGACGCCGTACTGGGCGAGCAGCAGGTCGAAGACCGTCGTGACGAGCCGGCCGCCGACGCGTGCGACCGGCACCCCGCGGTGCACCGTGCCGCTGCCGCCCTCGTGCTCGGCGCCCGCCTCGGGGGCGACGTCGAAGCGCGGCAGTTCGAGTTCGGCGACCTCGCCGCTCCAGGTGGCGCCGTCGCGAAGCGAGAGCTGCGGGTCGACGCCCTCGAGGTCGAGGTTCCACCGGCCCTCGTCGGCCGGGCCGAAGCGGTGGCCGAGCGCGCCGTTCGGCACCACGACCGAGCCGTCCCGACTCATCAGCACCGTCTTGAACGCGGCGTTGTCGACGGCGGCCTCATCGCCGCCCAAGTCGGCGGCCGTCAAGAACTTGCCCGGAACGTACGTGCCGGCGCCGTCGCCGCTCACGCGCTCATCGAGCGACACCAGGTACGGGGCATCCGAAAAGGTCTTCAGGTAGTGCTCGAACCGCGGCACCCGCCGCTCGACGAGGAACTCGCTGAGGATCACGTGCCCCATCGCCATCGCGAGCGCCGCATCGGTGCCCGGGTGCGGCGAGAGCCACTCGTCGGCGAACTTCGTGTTGTCGGCGTAGTCGGGCGAGACGGTGACGACCTTCTGGCCGCGGTAGCGGGCCTCGGTCATGAAGTGCGCATCGGGCGTTCGGGTGACCGGCACGTTCGAGCCCCACATCATGAGGTACGTCGAGTTCCACCAGTCGGCCGACTCGGGCACGTCGGTCTGGTCGCCGAAGACCTGCGGGCTCGCGACCGGGAGGTCGGCGTACCAGTCGTAGAACGACTGCATCGTGCCGCCGATGAGGTTGATGAAGCGGGCGCCGACGCCGTGCGAGACCATCGACATCGCCGGGATCGGCGAGAAACCGGCGACCCGGTCGGGCCCGTGCGCCTTGATCGTGTGCACGTGGGCGGCCGCGACGATCTCGAGCGTCTCGTCCCAGCTCGCGCGCACCAGTCCGCCCTTGCCGCGGGCCCGCTTGTACGCCCGGGATGCCACGGGGTCGGTGACGAGCGCCTCCCACGCGAGCACGGGGTCGCCGCCGACGCGCTCTTTCGCGGCTCGGTAGTGCTCGAGCAGCACGCCGCGCAGGTAGGGGTAGCGCACCCGGGTCGGCGAGTAGGTGTACCAGCTGAACGCGGCGCCGCGCGGGCAGCCGCGGGGTTCGTACTCGGGGGAGTCGGGCCCGACCGAGGGGTAGTCGGTCTCCTGCGTCTCCCAGGTGATGATGCCGTCCTTGACGTACACCTTCCACGAACACGACCCCGTGCAGTTCACGCCGTGCGTCGAACGCACGACCTTGTCGTGCGACCAGCGGTCGCGATAGAAGACGTCGCCCTGCCGGCCGCCCTCGAGGGTGACCGTGCGGAGGTCGGGAGAGAACTCGCCGGGTCTCAGGAACCGGCCGAACTTGAGGAGGGATTCGGCGAGCGGGCCGTCGGTGGCCGGCTCGCTCGCAGGTCGGGGCGTTCGGCTCATCGAAGCCTCCTCGTCTCGGCTGGTGCGTCGATGCGGCCGAGGCCGCGATCCGACACGTCCTACCCGACATTGTGGTGCGTGGACGGGCGAATGGGAAGGAACCCCCGACGGGTCAGCGCGTCACCGTAGGTGAATCACCGGTGCCCGGCGCGTGCGCACCGGGCGGCCGCCCGGTACTGTCTGCGTCAGGAAGTGTCACGGGTTTCCACTCGGCTGGAGGGGCAGCATGACCGCATCGTCGACGCAATCTGAGGGAATGAAGCTGCGGGGGCAGTTCGGGCAGGTGCTGCTCGCGACCCTCGCCTCGACGGTCGGGTTCTGGGCGTGGATGGTCATCGCCCCATTGCAGAAGACCTACGCCGATGAGCTCGGTCTCGACGAGGGGCAGATCTCGCTCATGCTCGCGACCCCCGTGCTCGTCGGCGCGCTCGGCCGCATCCTCGTCGGTGCGCTCACCGACCGATTCGGCGGCCGCACGATGTTCGCCGCGGTGCTGCTGCTCTCGGTACCCGCGGTGCTGTTGGTCGCGCTCGCCGGCGAGATCAAGAGCTTCCCGTTGCTGATCGGCGCGGGCTTCTACCTCGGCGTCGCCGGCACGATCTTCGCGGTCGGCGTTCCCTTCTCGAGCGCCTGGTACGAACCGGCACGTCGCGGTTTCGCGACCGGCGTCTTCGGCATGGGCATGATCGGCACGGCCGTCTCGGCGTTCTTCACGCCGCGCCTGGCCGAATGGATCGGCTACCTCCCGACGCACCTCCTGATCGCGGGGATCATGGTGGGCATGGCGGTGCTGGTCTGGGTGTTCCTGCGCGACTCGCCCGTGTGGGAGCCGAGTCGGCAGCCCCTGGTGCCGAAGGTCATGGGCGCGCTGAAGCTCCCCATCACCTGGGAGATGTCGTTCCTCTACGCGATCGTCTTCGGCGGATTCGTCGCGTTCTCGACCTTCCTGCCGAAGTACCTCACGACGATCTACCCCGACGACGTCGATCCGGTCGGCGCGGGCACGCGCACGGCGCTCTTCGCGGCGGCGGCGGTGGTCGCGAGGCCGATCGGCGGCGCGCTCTCCGACCGGGTGGGGCCGAAGATCATCTCTCTCATCTCGCTCGCGGGCATCGTCTCGCTCGCCTACGTCGTCGGGCAGCAGCCGCCCGAAGGCGTGCTCACGGGGGTCACCTTCATCGCCATGGCGGCGGCGATGGGCCTCGGCATGGGCGCGGTGTTCGCCTGGGTCGGCCCGTCGACCCCGAAGGACAAGGTCGGCGCGGTGACCGGCGTCGTGGCCGCAGCCGGTGGTCTCGGCGGGTACTTCCCGCCGCTCGTGATGGGGGCCACCTACAACGCGGAGACCAACTCGTACGCGCTCGGGCTGTGGCTCCTCGTCATCGTCGGGGCGTTCGCGCTCGTCGTCGCGGGCATGCTCCGCGACGCTCGGCCGGGCGGCGGGTCAGGAGCCGAGTAGCGGAGCAGGGTCACGCCCCGCGGCGCCGTGCCGGCGCCGCGGCTCAGCCGCCGGCGAACGGCGGCAGGATGTCGACGGCGCCGCCGACCGGGTGGGCGGGGTCGCGCCTGACCGTACCGTCGACGAGGAACGAGCCGCTCTTCAGCACCCGATCCATGGCCGTGCCGTAGCGTGCGGAGAGCAGTTCGTGCAGAGCGCCGATCGTCGTGCCGTCGGGCAGCTCGAGGCGCTCCTCCTCGAGGCCCGAGGCCTCGGCGGCGGCGGCGAAATATCGCACGGTCACGAGCGTCATGCGGATGATGCTACCGGAGTCTCGGAACGCGGCATCCATCACGCGGAAACCTCGCGGGTACACTTACCGCATGACCGCGCCGCTCGTGCAACCCGGGCCGATGCTCACGCCTGCCCGGCTCGCCCGGTTCAGCCGACAGCTGATGCTGCCCGGCTTCGGCGAGCTCGCCCAACGGCGGCTGCAGGCGGCGCGCGTGCTCGTCATCGGTGCCGGCGGTCTCGGCAGCGCGGTGGTGCCCGCCCTCGCGGGCTCCGGCATCGGCACGATCGGCGTCGCCGACTTCGACACGGTCGAGCTCAGCAACCTCCCGCGTCAGTTGAGCCACGGCGTCGCCGACCTCGGTCGACAGAAGGTGGCCTCGCTCGCCGACACCGTCGCCGCGATCGACCCCGAGTGCCGCGTCGTGCAGCACACCGAGCGGATCACCGGGGTGAACCTTCCCGCCCTCCTCGAGCAGTACGATCTCATCGTCGACGGCAGCGACAACTTCCCGACCCGATACCTGACGAACGACGCCGCGCACCTCGCCGGCAAGCCGCTCGTCTGGGGTGCGATCCTGCGCTACCACGGCCAGCTCGGTGTGGGGTGGCGCGGGCACGGCCCCGGCTACCGCGACCTGTTCCCCATCGCGCCCGCGCCCGGCGAGGTGCCCTCGTGCGAGCTGGGCGGAGTGCTGCCGAGCCTCTGCCTCGCGATCGGCGCCCTCATGTCGACCGAGGTCGTGAAACTCGTGACGGGCATCGGCGAGCCGCTGCTCGGCCGCGTGCTGAGCTACGACGCGCTCGCCGCCCGCACCCGCGAGATCCCGTACGCGGTGATCGCCGACGCTGACGAGATCACGAACCTCGTCGACTACGAGGTCTTCTGCGGCATCGCCCCCGCGAGCGAGCCCGGTGCCGGCGCAGCCGGCACGCACGCCGTCGCCCCCATCTCGGCGGCCGACCTCCTCCAGCGCATTCGCCGAACCGAGCCGCTGCGCCTCATCGACGTGCGCGAGCCCGCCGAGGCGGCGATGCGCCGCATCGGCGGAAGCACGCTGCTGCCGCTCGCCGAACTGCTCGACGGCGCCGAGCCGCCGCCCGGAGACGCCCCGATCGTCGTCTACTGCGAGGTCGGCATGCGCTCGCTGCGGGCCGCGCGCGAACTGCGACGGCGAGGCCACCCAGACGTGGTCTCGCTCGACGGCGGCATCGAGCGGTTCGCGGGCGTCGCGGGGGTCGCGGGCGAGCTGGTCATCCGGTGAAGGCGACGCAGCCGGTCGTCGACCGCAGCGGTCGAGGCCGCCCGCCCCGGCGGCCGGGAGTTAGGATCGCGTGGTGATCGAACCGTACGCCGTCGTCTCCGAGCAGCCCCTCGACGAGGCCGCCGTGCGGCGAGCCGTCGAGTCCGACGCGAGCGGCGCCGTCGTCATGTTCTGCGGGGTCGTCCGCGATCACGACGGGGGCCGGGGCGTGCGTGCGCTCGACTACCGGGCGCACCCCGAGGCCGAGCGATTCCTCGCCGACTGCGTGCGACGCATCGCTGAGGAGACCGGCTTCGCCGTCGCCGCGGCGCACCGGGTCGGCGACCTTCGAATCGGCGATGTCGCCCTCTTCGCCGCCGCGGGGGCCGGCCACCGGGCGCAGGCCTTCGATGCGTGCGAGCGCCTCGTCGAGCTCATCAAGCAGGAGGTGCCGATCTGGAAGCGGCAGCACTTCGCCGACGGCGTCTCGGAGTGGGTCGGGCTCTGATCAAACCGGCTCGGCTACCCGCCGATGTAGCTCATCTCGATCTTCGCGCGCGCCGCGCGCAGCTCGGGCGTGAGCGTCGAGCGGATCTCGCTGTACCGGTCGTCGCGCGCACCCCAGATGCCCGCCATGGCTCGAGAGAGCCCTTCGTCGTCGATGCCGCCGCGCAGCAGTGCCCGCAGGTCGTGCCCCTCGTCGGCGAACAGGCAGGTGAAGAGCTTGCCCTCGGTCGAGATGCGGGCGCGGTTGCAGGTGCCGCAGAAGGCGTTCGTCACGCTCGAGATGAGCCCGATCTCGCCGCCGCCGTCGGTGTAGCGCCAGCGGGTCGCGGTCTCGCCGGGGGCGGTCGCGCCGAGGGGTTCGAGCGGCATGTCCGCCGAGATGCGCTCGACGATCTCGGCCGACGGCACGACCTCGTCGAGCGACCAGCCGTTCGAGGTGCCGACATCCATGTACTCGATGAACCGCAGGGTGTACGGAGTTCCCCTGAAATGCCTGGCCATCGGCACGATCTCGTCGTCGTTGAGACCGCGCTTGACGACCATGTTGAGCTTGATCGGGCCGAGACCGGCGTCGTGGGCCGCGTCGATGCCGTCGAGCACCCGAGACACCGGGAACCGGACGTCGTTCATCGCCTGGAACCGCTCGTCGTCGAGCGAGTCGAGCGAGACCGTGACGCGGATGAGGCCGGCCTGCTTGAGCGAGGCGGCCTTCACCGCCAGGGCGGAGCCGTTGGTCGTGAGGGCGATCTCGAGCGGCCGGCCGTCGGGCGTGCGCAGCTCGGCGAGCATCGCCACGAGTTCATCGACCCCGCGTCGCAGCAGCGGCTCGCCGCCGGTCAGCCGCAGCTTCTCGACGCCGTGCGCCGCCGCGATCCGCGCGATGCGGGTGATCTCCTCGAAGCTCAGCAGCTCGTCGCGGTCGAGGAACGCGTAGTCGCGGCCGAAGACCGCCTTCGGCATGCAGTACACGCAGCGGAAGTTGCAGCGATCGGTGATCGAGATGCGGAGATCCCGCATGGGGCGGTCGAACCGGTCGGCGAGGGCGCCGTCGGCGAGCCCCGTCGAGGGCAGTCGGCGCACGCCGAGCGTTGCTCCGGGTGTCGCGGCGCGGGGCGCCGAAACCGGAACGATCGTGTTCGTCATCGGGTCACCCCCTGTTCGTGGATGCCACCGTAACACCGCCTCAGCCGTGTTCGCGCACCGAGATCTCCGACGCCGAGACGGTGAAGGCGAATCGCGAGCCCGGGCGAAGATCGAGTGCCACCGCGGCCGCGCCGGGCAGATCGACCGCGAGCTCGGGGTGCTCGAGGGTGGTGAGTCGCACTCCGCCGGGCGCGGGCTGCAGCAGCGAGACGGTGCCGATCCAGCGGTTCGGCACTGCCTCGTCGGATGCCTCGTGCCCGTCGCCCGCGAACGGTGCGACGTGCACCGCGGCCGGGCTGAACACCGCCGAGACCGGGCTGCCGGGTGCGGCGCGCCCGGCGGTCGCACGACGCCCCTCCACCAGACCGGCGGGGGCGAGCACGAGCGGGGATCCGTCGGCTCCGCTCACCGCGACGCCACCCGTCGTCGTCGCGGTGCCGACCGCGAGGTTCACCCCCGCGAGCGCCGCGACGAAGGAGGTCGCGGGGTGGCCGAGCACCTCGCCGACCGGCCCCAGCTGCACGATGCGGCCCTCGTGCAGGATCGCCGCGCGTCGCGCCAGCACGATCGCGTCGAGCGGGTCGTGGGTGACGAGCACGGTCGGGGTCGCCGTCTCGGCGCACAACTCGCCGATGAGCCGGCGCATCGCCGCCGCGGTCGGCACGTCGAGCGCGGCGAACGGCTCATCGAGGAGCAGCAGTTCGGGGCCCGCCGCGAGGGTGCGGGCGATCGCCACGCGCTGCTGCTGACCGCCCGACAGCTGGGCGGGCTTCCGCGCCGCGAACTCGCCCGCCCCCACCCGGTCGAGCCACCGCGCCGCGTCGGCGCGGGCGGCAGCAGCTCGTCGCCCCAGGGCCCGCGGTCCGAAGGCGACGTTCTCGAGCGCGCTCAGGTGGCGGAAGAGCAGCGGCTCCTGACCGAGCAATCCGATGCGTCGCTGCTCGATCGGCACGTCGATCGATGCGCGCTCGCCCGCGATACGACGGGCGAGTTCGCGCTCGCCGAGTCGCACGATCCCCTCGTCGGGGGCGACGTGGCCCGCGAGCACTGCGAGCAGCGTCGACTTGCCCGAGCCGTTCGGCCCCAGCACCGCGAGCAGCTCTCCGCGGTCGACCCGCAGCGACGCCGAGAGATGGAACGTGCCGCGTGCGGTCGTGAGCTCGGCCACGAGCGCTCCGGATTCGGGGTCGGCGCTCACCGCGGAGCATCCTCTCGCCAGCTGCGCATGATCAGGAGCACCGCGACCGCGACGGCGATCAGCATGAGCGAGAGCGCGATCGCGATGTCTTCACTGACGCCGGCGCCGTTGAACGCCGTGTAGATCGCGAGCGGCATGGTGCGGGTGACCCCTGCCGTGTTCCCGGCGAAGAGGGCCGTCGCCCCGAACTCGCCGAGCGCTCGGGCGAAGCAGAGCACGGTGCCGGCGAGCACGCCCGGGGCGACGAGCGGGAGCGTCACCCGGCGGAACACGGTGAACGGCCCGGCGCCGAGTCCTGCTGCGACGGCCTCGTAGCGGGTGCCGACCGCGCGGAGGGAGCCCTCCACCGAGATGACGAGGAACGGCAGCGCCACGAAGACCTGGGCGATCACGACGGCCGTGGTCGTGAAGGGCACGCGCAGCCCGACGAGTGCGAGGCTCTCGCCGAACAGGCCGGTGCGCCCCAGCAGGGCGAGCAGCGCGATGCCGCCGACGAGGGGCGGCAGCACGAGCGGGAGCGTGACCAGGGTGCGCAGCAGCGATGCCGTGAGTCGCGAGGCTCGGGAGATCAGCAGCGCGAGCGGGACGCCGAGCGCGAGGCAGCAGATCGTGGCGATGCCCGCGGTCGAGAGCGAGAGCGAGAGCGCCTCGAGGGCGGCGGGGGACGCGATGGCGGAGGGCACCGCGCGCCAGTCGAGGCGCAGCAGCAGGGCGACGACGGGCAGCGAGAGCACTGCGACGCCGAGCGCGGCGGGCACGATGAGCAGGCCAGGAACCCGGCTCGCCCGCCGCGAGGCACCCGCCTCCCTCGCCGTCGCGACGAGCGCCGGAGCCGCGGTCACGGCGCGCCGAAGCCGAACGACGCGAGTATCGCGGCGCCCTCGGGGGAGGAGACGAACCGGGTGAACGCGGCGGCCGCCTCAGGATTCGGCGCACCGGCGAGCGCGGCGATCGGGTATCGGTTCACCGCGGTCGACGCGCCGTCGATCGCGATGCCTTCGACCTCTCCGGCCGCGGCGGCGATGTCGGTCACGTACACCAGCCCCGCGTCGGCCTCGCCCGTTCGCACCTTCGTGAGCACGGCGGTGACGTTCTGCTCCTCGCTGGCCGGAGCGAGCTCGACCCCGGCGTTCTCGAGCAGTTCGGTCGCCGCGGCGCCGCAGGGGACTTCGGGTGCGCAGACGACGACGAGCGGCGCGGTTCCGCCTGCGTCGGCGAGGTCGGCGAGCCCGTCGATGCCCAGCGGGTTGCCCGGCTCCACCGCGATCTCGAGCACGTTGGTGGCGAAGACCTCGGGGTCGCCTGAGGTGAGTCCTTCGTCGGCCACACGCTCGAGGTTCTTCTCGTCGGCCGAGGCGAACACGTCGGCGCGGGCGCCCTCGATCAGTTGGGTCGCGAGCACCGAGGAGCCGTCGTAGGTGATCGGCAGCACGTCGAGTGAGGGGTGGCGCGCTTCGAAGCGCGTGGCGAGCTCGTCGAAGGCGCCACCGAGCGAGGCCGCGGCGAACACGGTGAGCGTGCCGTCGAGTCCCGCGGCCGAGGCGCCGGCTCCGGCGGTCGACTCGGAGCGGGCGTCGGTCTCGCCGGGAGACGGGGCGGCGCACCCGGCGAGCAGGGCGACGAGGGCGAGGGCGCCGAGCGCGCTCCGGGTCGCCGCCGTGCCGCGGCTCACGCGGGCTCCTGCTCGGTCTCGACGACCACCATGGTGGCCTTCACGATCGCGACGCCGCGCGAACCGACCTCGAGTCGAAGCTCACGGGCCGCCTCGGCCGACATGAGCGAGACGACGCGATGCGGCCCGCACTGCAACTCGACCTGCGCCACCAGGCCCTCGATCTCGACGCGGGTGACCAGGCCGACGAATCGGTTGCGCGCGCTGCGCCGCACGCGCGAGCGGTCGTCGCCCGCTGCGGCCATCGCCTGGGCCCGGGCGGCGAGCTGCTCTCCCGGCACGACCTGGCGCCCCGACGCATCCTTCGAGACGGCCATCAGGCCGTCGTTCACCCATCGGCGGACGGTGTCGTCGCTCACGCCGACGAGTTCCGCCGCCTCACTGATCCGATAGCGCGTCATGGTGAGGACAATACTTCCGCATCTGCGGAGATACAAGTCATCTTTCCGCAAATCGGAATCACAATTCCAAAAACGTCTGGACGGTTGACCCGGTGGCTGGTACCTTCGAACTCGGCCGACGCAGCAACCCTGCCCACCGCTCGGCCGCCCATGAGTCGGATCAACGGAGATCCACCCGGTACCCCGGGGAAGTCCACCGCGCCGGCGATGAACAGCAAGGAAGCCCTCTCATGGATTCGCTCGGACTCTCAACCGTCACGGCTACCGACGGCCAGCCCGCCAGCACCACCCAGCCCACCAACACCCAGCCCGCCGAGGTCGCATCGATCCCCACTCCGGCTGACTACCTCGCTCGAGCCGTCGGCATCGCGACCGAGAACGTCCGCAACGCGGGCGGCCCGTTCGGCGCGATCGTCGTCACCGCCGACGGCCGTGTCTTCGAGGGGGTGAACCGCGTCACCGCCAACCTCGACCCGACCGCGCACGCCGAGGTCTCCGCGATCCGCGCCGCCTGCCAGGGCACCGGGAGCTTCGACCTCTCGGGCGCCACGCTCTACACGAGTTGCGAGCCGTGCCCGATGTGCCTCGCCTCGTCGCTGTGGGCGCGCATCGACCGCGTCTACTTCGCGGCGAACCGCGACGACGCGGCCGACGCCGGCTTCGACGACGCCGTCTTCTACCGCTACTTCGAGGGAGACGCCTCCGACCGCGCGATCATGCCGGTCTCCGACATCGAACTGCCCGCCGACCTGCGCGTGGCCCCGTTCACCGAGTGGCAGCACACCGCCACCCGCACCGAGTACTGAGCGGAGCAGCGACATGACGCAGGACACCAGTACCCGCGGCCAGGGCCAGCCGGCCGAGGCGCTGCCCGAACAGCCCGCCGACACCTTCGCGGTCGCGAGCATCCCGAACCCGCTGCCGACCGGCGCCACGACGACGGTCGACGCCGAACCCAAGAACGCGTTCGACCGCTTCTTCGAGATCACCCGCCGGGGCTCGACGATCGGCCGCGAGATCCGGGGTGGCATCGTCACCTTCGTCACGATGGCGTACATCGTGATCCTCAACCCCCTCATCCTGGGCGGCACCGACGACGTCGCGGGCAATGCGCTCGAGCAGGCGCAGATCGGTGCGGCGACTGGGCTCACCGCGGGGCTCATGACGATCCTCTTCGGCCTCTTCGCCCGGCTGCCGTTCGCGATCGCCGCCGGCCTCGGCATCAACTCCTTCCTCGCGGTCTCGGTCGTCGGGCAGGTGACGTGGCCCGAGGCGATGGGCCTCGTCGTGATCAACGGCATCATCATCGTGCTGCTCGGAGCGACCGGCGCCCGCACGGCGATCTTCAGGGCCGTGCCGCAGGCGCTGAAGGCGGCGATCACGGTCGGCATCGGCCTGTTCATCGCGTTCATCGGCTTCGTCGACTCGGGGTTCGTCAACCGCACCCCCGGCGGCCCGCCGGTGCAGCTCGGCGATGCCGGGTCGATCACGTCGGTGCCGACGCTGATCTTCCTGCTCGGCCTCGTGCTGATCGGCATCCTCGTCGCGCGACGCGTGCCCGGTGGCATCCTGATCGGCATCGTCGTGACGACCATCATCGCGATCATCGCCCAGGCGCTGCTGAAGCTCGGCCCCTCGTTCGAGGACCCGAACGGCTGGCACATGACGATCCCCGAGCTGCCGACCGCCCTGTTCACCGTTCCCGACTTCGGGCTCGTCGGCCAGTTCGACGTCTTCGGCGCCTTCGGCCGCATCGGTGCGCTGAGCGCGACGATGCTCGTCTTCACCCTCGTGTTCTCGAACTTCTTCGACGCGATGGGCACGATGACGGGTCTCGCGAAGAACGCCGGACTCGCCCACAAGGACGGGACCTTCCCGCGCCTGCGTGCCGCCTTCATCGTCGAGGGTGCCGGCGCCATCGCCGGTGGCGCGACGTCGACCTCGTCCAACACGGTGTACGTCGACAGCGCATCGGGCATCGGCGAGGGGGCCCGCACGGGCCTCGCCTCGATCGTGGTCGGCGTGCTGTTCCTCCTCTCCATGTTCCTGACGCCGCTCACCCTCGTGGTGCCGATCGAGGTCGGATCGGCCGCGCTCGTCGTCGTCGGCGCCATGATGATGGGCCAGATCAAGGAGATCAAGTTCTCCAACTTCGCGGTGGCACTGCCGGCGTTCCTCACGATCGTGACGATGCCGCTGACGTACTCGATCGCGAACGGCATCGGCGTCGGCTTCATCTCCTGGGCGCTGATCAACGCCGCATCCGGCCGGGGACGCAAGGTCCACTGGCTGATGTGGGTGGTCGCCGCGGGCTTCGCACTGTACTTCGTGCGCGGACCGATCGAGGGCTTGCTGGCAGGCTAGGAGCAGAAGGCACCGCGTCGACGGCCTGCCCCGGCCCGCACCTCGTGCGGCCCGGGGCAGGCCGCGTCGCGGCGTCGCGGCGTCGCGGGTACGCGGGTCGCGGCGAACGGCCGCCGATACGGCCGACACGAGGAGGAGGAATGCACGTGACGGACTCGGTCTGGCGCGCACCCGGCATGCCGGCACTGCTCACGATGATCGCGGCGGGCTTCTCGGGCTATGCCGTGCTGCTTCCCGTGGCGCCGCAGTGGGCGGTGACAGGCGGTGCCGACGCCGCAGGCGCGGGACTCGTGACCGGCGTCTTCATGCTGTGCACGGTGCTGTTCCAGACCTTCGTGCCGGCGGCGCTGCGCCGTCTCGGCTGGGGCCCGGTGCTCGTGGCGGGCCTCGTCCTCCTCGGTGCACCGTCGCTCGTGCATCTCGTCTCGAACGAGCTCGGCCCCGTGCTCGCGGTCGCCGCGGTGCGCGGTGCGGGCTTCGCGGTGCTCACCGTCGCCGGATCGGGTGCGGTCGCCGACCTCGTCGAGCCCGCCCGACGTGGGCGGGCGATCGGTGCCTTCGGGCTCGCGATCGCCGGGCCGCAGCTCGTGCTGCTGCCACTGGCGCCGTGGGTCGCCGAGACGTTCGGATATCAGTGGGTCTTCCTCGCCGGGGCGCTGCCGCTCGTCGGCATCGTGCCCGCGATCCGGCTCGCGCGGCGCCTGCACGCCCGGCATACGGAGCAGGCCGCTGCCGCCGCCGAGGCCGGGCACGTGCACCACGTGGGACGGGCGGCCGCGCTTCGCAGGTTGATCGCACCGGTCGGGATCCTCCTCGGCGTGACGCTCGCTGGAGGTGCGCTCATCACGTTCACCCCGCAGCTCACAGGCGACGCCGTGACCGTCACCGTCGGGCTCGCGTTGTTCACCGCGATGGCGGCGCTCTCCCGTTGGCTGGTCGGTGGAATGGCCGACCGCTTCGGCACGCACCGGCTGCTGTGGCCGTTCATCGTGGCGACGATGACCGGGCTCGCGCTCGTCGCGTGGGCGGTGACCGGCGTCGGTGGGGGAGCCGACGATGCTGCCGGTGCTCCGGCGATGGATGCCTCGACCGCACCGCTGCTCGTCGGGCTCGCGCTGGTCGGGTTGAGCTACGGCGCCCTCCAGAACCTCACCATGGGCGAGGCGTTCGCCGTCGTGCCGCCGAACCAGTCGGTCTTCGCGAGCGCCGTCTGGAACATCGGCTTCGACGCCGGCAGCGGCATCGGAGCGGTCGTCGTCGGCATGATCGCGACGGGCAGTTCGTTCAGCGCCGCCTTCCTGGTGGCGGCCGCGATCTCGCTCGCGACGCTGCCCCTCGCGCTGCTGCGGCGCAGTTCAGCGCCCTCCGCCTGATTCCGGGGGCCGAGGAGCCGGAGCGGCGGAAAGCGCTGCCACCTCTGCCGGGTCGTTCTCGACGGGGATCCCGGCCGCGACGGGCGACCGCATGACCACGCCTTGTGCGACCACATGACCACATGACCACACGGTGCTGGGAGTGATCCTCCGTGCGACGTGCGACGTGCGACGTGCGACGTGCGACGTGCGACGTGCGACGTGCGACGTGCGACGTGCGACGTGCGACGTGCGAGGGCGACGGGTCACGGGCGACGGCCGCTGGCTCCGGGCACGCCGGGGCCAGCGGGGACAGCTGATCGCCGGCGTCGCTCAGCCGCGTCCGATGAAGGGCATGCCGGCGGCGGTCGCCGTGAGTTGGGGCACGCTCGCCTCAGCAGGAAGCCCGGCGAGCATCACGATGAGGTCCGCGACGACGCCGACGTCCATGGTCGGTTCGACGACGCGGCGTCCGTCGGCCGGGAGCGCACCCTCTCCGACGAATCCGTCGAGCAGTTCGGTGCGGGCGTTGCCGACGTCGAGCTGCGTCGCACTGATGCCGTACGGTCGCCCGTCGAGCTCGATCGACTTCGTGAGCCCGGCGATCGCGTGCTTGGTGGTGGTGTAGGCGACCGATTTCGGGCGAGGCGACTGCGCGGCGATCGAGCCGTTGTCGATGATGCGTCCGCCGCTCGGTCGCTGAGCCGCCATCTGTCGGAATGCGGCGCCGGCGCAGAGCACCGCGCCGGTGAGATTGACGGCGACGACCTCCGCCCAGTCGTCGGGGCGCAGTTCGCCGACGTCGGCGGACGGGCCGGACACGCCCGCGTTGTTCACGAGCACGTCGAGACGACCGAAGCGCCGGGCGTGCGCCGCCACGAGTGCGTCGACCTGCGCGGCGTCGGTCACGTCGCAGGCGACGACGAGTGCGGCGGGATGCCTCGAGTCGCGCTCGTGCATCGAAGCCGCCTCCTCGAGCGGGCCGGATCGGCGCCCCGCGAGCGTGACGCCGAAGCCTGCAGCGAGCAGCGCGCGCGCCGTCGCCCGCCCGATGCCCGTGCCCGCTCCGGTGACGATGACCGAGCGTTCTGGTGAGTTCATTCCGCTGGGCCGGCGGCCGGCGCCGATGCGTCGGCTCCGCCCGTGTCGGCGGCGTCGACCTCGGCCGACTGCGCCTCCTCGATCAGCTGCAGGATGCGCGCGGCCACGCTCACCGCGATCGTCGCGGGCGCCTTGCCGGCGACCTCGGGCACGCCGATCGGCGTCGTCACCCTGGCGAGATCGTCGTCGTCGTGCCCGAGCTCGCCGAGCTTGGTGCGGAACCGCGCCCACTTCGACCGTGAGCCGATGAGCCCGACGGAGCCCAGGTCGTCGCGCCTGAGCGCGGTGTCGGTGACCGCGAGGTCTTCGACGTGGTCGTGCGTCATGATGAGCACGTGAGCACCCGGCGGCAGCAGGGCGAGGCCGGCCTCGGGAACGGGCTCGTGATGCACGCGCACCTCGGCGACGGCGTCGGCGAGCACTCCTGAGACCCCGGGTTCGCCGATCCGCTCGGCCGAAAGCATCTCGGCGCGCGAGTCGACGAGGTGCAGTTCGAGCTCCTGCCGGGCGAGGACGCGTGCGAGCTCGAGCCCGACGTGCCCCATCCCGAAGATCGCGACCGAGGGGACGACCCGGACGGGTTCGAGCATGAGGGTGACCTCTCCTCCGCAGCACTGCACGCCGTACTCGGTCGTGGCCTTGTCGCTGAGCTTCAGCGCGAGCAGTTCGGGTTCGACCGAGCCCGATACGAGCAGCTCGCGGGCGCGACCGATCGCCGTCGCCTCGAGGTTGCCGCCTCCGACCGTGCCGAAGACGCGGTCGGGGGCGACGACCATCTTCGCGCCGCCGTTGCGCGGCGCGTGGCCGCGCACGATCGCGAGTGTGACGATCACCGCAGGCGTCCGCGATTCGCGGAGCCGTCGCAGTGCGTCGAGCCAGTCCATCGTGCGGCCCCGCTCAGGCCTCTGCGCCGGCGAGTGCGGGCAGGCTGCCCGCCGCGGCTTCGGCTGCCGTGCGGCCCTGCTCCGCGGCATCCGCATCGATCGATGCCTCGGCCCGTACCGCTTCGATCGCCCAGAAGACGGCCTCGGGCGTCGCCGGCGAGCCGAGCTCGACGGCCCGCCGGCCCTGGCCGAAGGCGCCGACCGCGACGCGGAGCGCCTCGCGGGCGCTGAACGCGAGCATGAACGGCGGCTCGCCGACGGCCTTCGAGCCGTACACCGCCCCGTCTTCGCGGGCGTTCTCGCAGAGGCGCACGTTGAACTCCTCGGGCATCTCCGAGAAGCTCGGCAGCTTGTACGTCGAGGCCGACTGAGTCTGAAGGCGCCCGCGGTTCGGGCCGTCCGATTCGTCCCAGCGGAGTTCTTCGAGGGTCAGCCAACCGACGCCCTGCACGTAGGCGCCTTCGATCTGACCGATGTCGAGCATCGGCGAGAGGGAGTCGCCGACGTCGTGCACGATGTCGACCCGACGCACGCGGTAGGCGCCGGTGAAGCCGTCGACCTCGACCTCGGTCGCGGCGGCGCCGTACGCGAAGTACTTGAAGGGCGAACCCTGCATGAGGTCGGGGTTCCAGTGCAGGCCTTCGGTGCGGTAGTAGCCCGCCGCCCACAGCTGCACCCGCTGCAGGTAGGCGGCGTTCGCGACCTCCGCGAAGCTCAGCCGCCCGTCGCGGTTGCCGAGACCGGTGACGAAGCCGCCCTCGAACCGAACGTCGCGCTCGTCGACGCCGAGCAGGCGCCCGGCGACCTTCGCCATCCGCTCGCGGATCTGCTCGCAGGCGTTCTTGACGGCGCCGCCGTTGAGGTCGGCGCCCGAGCTCGCCGCCGTCGCGGAGGTGTTGGGCACCTTGTCGGTGCGGGTGGGTGCGAGGCGCACCTGGCGCAGTTCGAGGCCGAGTGCGGTCGCGGCCACCTGCAGCATCTTCGTGTGCAGGCCCTGGCCCATCTCGGTGCCGCCGTGGTTGATGAGCACCGAGCCGTCCTTGTAGACATGCACGAGCGCACCGGCCTGGTTGAACGCGGCGAAGTTGAACGAGATGCCGAACTTCACCGGAGTGATCGCGAGCCCGCGCTTGGTGTCGGCGTGCGTGCGGTTGAACTCGGCGATCTCGAGCTGGCGGGCGTCGAAGTCGCTCTCGTCCTTCAACTGGTTCCAGATGAGGGGCGTTCTCTGGGCGTCCTTCACGAGCTGGCCGTACGGCGTCGACTGGCCGGGCCGGTAGAAGTTGCGCTCTCGGATGATCGTCGGGTCGATGCCGAGCTCAGGGGCGACCCGGCCCAGGATGTCCTCGATGAGGAACACGCCCTGCGGGCCGCCGAAGCCGCGGAATGCGGTCTGCGAGGTCTTGTTCGTCTTCGCGATCCGGCCGTCGGCGTGCACGTTCGGAATCCAGTAGGCGTTGTCGAGGTGGCAGAGCGCACGCCCGAGCACCGGCTCGGAGAGGTCGATGCTCCAGCCGCCGTCGGCGGTCAGCGTCGCCTCGAGCGCCTGGATCAGGCCGTCTTCGCTGAACCCCGCCTTCCAACTGATGTGGAAGGGGTGGCGCTTGCCGGTCATCGTGATGTCCTGCGTGCGGTTCAGGCGGAGTCGCACGGGGCGTCCCGTGAGCTTCGCACCGAGCGCCGCGATCGCGGCGAACCCGTGCGGCTGCATCTCCTTTCCGCCGAACGCGCCGCCCATGCGGAGCGACTGCACGGTCACCTCGCTCGACGAGATGCCGAGCACGTGCGCGACGATCTCCTGCGTCTCGGAGGGGTGCTGCGTCGAGCACTGCACGAAGTACTGACCCTCGGAGTCGCGGAGCGCGAGCGAGGCGTGGGTCTCGAGGTAGAAGTGCTCCTGGCCCCCGAACTCGGTGACGCCCTCGAACACGCGGGGCGCCGAGGCCATCGCGGCGGCCGCGTCGCCGCGGGCGACCGTTCGGGCGATGCCCTGGAACGACTCGGCTGCGATCGCGTCGCGCACGGTGACATATGAGGGGAGCGGCTCGTAGGCGACCTCGACGGCGGCGGCGCCGAGGCGCGCGGCCTCCTGCGTCTCGCCGAGCACCCAGACGAGCGCGTGCCCGGTGAACATCGCCTCGCTCGGGAAGAGCGGCTCGTCGTGCTTGATGCCGGCGTCGTTGATGCCGGGCACGTCGTCGGCCGTGAGCACGCGCACGACCCCGGGCACCTCATAGGCGGGGGAGACGTCGATCGTGACTCGGGCGTGCGCGTTCGTGGACTGCACGGGCCAGGCGGTGAGCACTCCGGCGGTCTCGGCGGCGAGGTCGTCGGTGTACATCGCGGCACCCGTGACGTGCAGCGCAGCGCTCTCGTGCGCGGCCGGGAACCCGACGACGGCGTTGGCGGGGCGATCGGCGAGCGAGCTCATGCCGACACCTCCTTCGATTCGATGACGGTCTGGCTGTAGAGCTTCAACAGGGCGTTGCCGAGCATGAGCGATCGGTACTCGCTCGAAGCGCGGTGGTCGCTCATCGGGGTGCCCTCGCCCCGCAGCACCGACGAGGCGGCGCGCACGGTGGCGACGTTCCACGGCTTGCCGGTGAGGGCGGCCTCGGTCGCGGTTGCGCGCAGAGGAGTGGCGGCGACTCCGCCGAGCCCGATGCGGGCGCTCGTCACGATGCCGTCTTCCACGTCGAGGGCGAAACCGAGCGCGACGCTCGAGATGTCGTCGAAGCGGCGCTTCGCGATCTTGTGGAAGGCGGTGATTCGTGCGAGCGGCAGCGGGATGCGGATCGCGCGGATGAGTTCATCGGGGCGCCGCACGGTCTGGCGGTACCCGGTGAAGTAGTCGGCGAGCTCGACCTCGCGTTCGCCGTCGGACGAGGCGAGCACGAGTCGTGCGCCGAGCGCGAGGAGCGCGGGCGGGGTGTCGCCGATCGGCGAGCCGGTGCCGAGGTTGCCGCCGATCGTGCCCCGGTTGCGGATGAGTCGCGAAGCGAACTGGGGGAGGAGCTGGGCGAGCAGCGGGATGCGCCCGGCGAGCCGGCGCTCGATCTCGGAGAGCGAGAGCGCTGCACCGATCTCGATCACGTCGTCGCCGATCGCGAGCGTGCGGAGCTCGTCGAGCTGCTCGATCGCGACGACGAGCGGCGCACGGCGGCCGCGGATGTTGACCTCCACGCCGAGGTCGGTCGACCCGGCGACGAGGACCGCGGACGGCTCGTCGCGGATCAGGCGCAGCGTGTCGTCGAGGTTCGCCGGGCGGACGAACCGTCCGCCGTCGGCCTCGAAGTCGGTCGGCACCGGCGTCGGAGCCGGGCGTGAGCGGCGGGCGGCGAGCTCGTCGTCGTCGGCCGGCGTGCCGAGCGTGTATGCGGCGTCGCGGATCGGGCGGTACCCGGTGCAACGGCACAGGTTGCCGCTGAGCGCGTGCAGGTCGAAGCCGTTCGGTCCGTGCTCGGGGTCGTGCACGGAGCATCCCTCATCGTGCTCGTCGGTCGCAGCGTGCTCGCCTGAGGGAACTCGGTCGGCGCGGTAGTACTCGCCGGCCATGCTGCACGCGAATCCGGGCGTGCAGTACCCGCACTGCGAGCCGCCCGCCTCGGCGAGCTTCTCCTGCACGGGATGGAGCGCGTCGGGGGAGCCGAGGCCCTCGGCGGTCACGACCTCCTGGCCATTCAGCGCGGCGACCGGTACGAGGCAGGCGTTGACCGCGGTCCACTCCGTGCCGCCCTGTTCGCCGGGGGTCGCGACGAGCATCGCGCAGGCGCCGCACTCGCCTTCGGCGCAGCCTTCCTTGCTTCCGGTGAGTCCGGAATCCCGGAGCCAGTCGAGCGCGGTGGTGTGGGCCGTGGCGCCCTGCATTGGGCGGGAGCGCCCGTTGACGGTGACGACGAGGTCGTGCATCGGATCTCCTCAGGTTCGGCGTCGACATCGACACCTGCGGCACCGGGGCCCCGATGGCCCCACCTCGCACCGCGCCTGCCTCCGGCAGTCATCTCGATGATACTGCGTCGGCGGCAGGAAGTTCTTGCTATTCGAAATGGTGATTCCGTACAGCGGATAACACCTGCATCAGGATGCCAGCCATCGGAGTCCCGGCACACGGTGGAGCAGGCGCACGACCAGGCTGTGCCGGCCGGTGGGCGGCGGCATGTGGATATCGGGGTCGATCACGATGGAGGCGGTGAAAGCGTCGGGGCGTGCGACGCTCGACGGCTCCTGGCTGTGGTGGTGCATCTTCGCTCCTCTCGATCTGTCGATTCCGACATTCGGAATCGTAATTCTGAATGATGGAAGAGTACGGCGAGTCGTCCAGTTCGTCAAGGCTGCCTGAGAAGGGTGAATTGAGGAGGGAGCGGAGCGACCGTCTCGAAACCCGATCGCGCATATCACGGGGTCTCGCGCTCGCGCGCCCGACTGCTCAGCCGGGGCAGCTGATCGAACTCGCCCGCCATGAGCGCCTCGCGCTTGCGTCTGCTCCAGCCCTGTACCTGCTTCTCGCGGGCGTAGGCGTCGTCGATACGGTCGTACTCCTCGGCGTAGACCAATTCGACTGGGAGCCGGGACGACGTATACGACGGCACGGCACCGAGTGCATGCTCCTCGAGGCGTCGTTCGAGATTCCGCGTGCTGCCGACGTAGAAACTGTTGTCGCGGCAGCGGAGGTCATACATGTGGGCCATGGATCCGAAGTCTGTCCGCATGCGACGACCGGACCGAGGGGTTTCGGGCGATTGGGCGAAGGTGGCCTCGTTGTTCGGTCTGTGGAGGACGACCCCATCGGCGGGTTGAGGAGGCGCGCCAGCGCCGTCTCGAAACCGTGCGTACGCTCTGGTTTCGAGACGCTCGCTGTGCTCGCTCCTCAACCCGCGGGATGCGCTCGCTCCTCAACCCGCGGGATGCGCTCGCTCCTCAACCCGCGGCATGCGCTCGCTCCTCAACCCGCGGGATGCGCTCGCTCCTCAACCCGCGGAATGCGCTCGCTCCTCAACCCGCGGAGTGCGCTCGCTCCTCGAACGGTCAGGCGGCGGCGGTGACGGCCGCGATCTCGTGGACGACCTCGGTGAGCACGGGGATCGCGCGGGCGGCGAAGTCCTCGTCGACGCGGGCGACCGGTCCCGAGACCGAGACCGCGGTCGCCACCGGGGTGCCGGGAACCGCCATCGCGTAGCAGCGCACGCCGATCTCCTGCTCGCCGTCGTCGATGGCGTAGCCGCGCTGGCGGACGAGCGCCAGATCTTCGAGCAGGGCGTCGATCGAGTCGATCGAGTGCACCGTCGCCTGCGGCATGCCGGTGCGGGCGATGATGTCCCGCACCGTCGCGTCGTCGAACTGCGCGAGGATCGCCTTTCCGACGCCGGTCGAGTGCAGGTGCGAGCGGCGGCCGACCTCGGTGAACATGCGCATGGCGTGCGGAGACGGGGCCTGCGAGACGTAGATGACCTGGTCGCCGTCGAGCGTCGCGAGGTTCGCGGTCTCACCGAGCCGATCGACGAGCTCTTTCAGCTGGGGCTTCGCGAGCTGGCCGAACTGACGGTTCGCCACTTCCCCGAGTCGCACCAGGCGCGGCCCGAGGGCGTAGCGGCGGTTCGCGAGTTGGCGGGCGTACCCGAGTGCGACGAGCGTGCGCAGCAGTCGGTGGATGGTCGGGAGCGGGAGTTCGGCCATCGTCGACAGCTCGCTGAGGGTGACGTCACCGCCGGCGTCGGCGATCAGTTCGAGCAGGTCGAAGACCCGCGCAACGGATTTGACCCCTTCGGTCGGGCTGTCCGCCATCCGATGTCCCTTCTCGTCACGGCAGCAGGTATCCGCATCGCGGAAAACCTGCCGGATGCTGCCAAGATACCGCACCTTGCCCGGCGAGTTCGGCGGCTCGACGGGACAGTGCCGACCGCTCGAGTCCGAGCCCGCTTGATTTTCCGAAATACAGATATTAACATCCGTAATACGGAAACAGCCGCGGGTGCAGCGCCGCGGAAGTCGAGAAGGTCGATCAATGGCGAATCCCAGTCCCGGTTACTCCATCCAATTGCGCGTCGAAGCCCCAGCGGGCGTCACGGCCACGAGCCAGCTCGTCGTCGCCGCCGCCGACGCCGGCGCCGTCGTCACCGCCGTCGACGTGAGCGAGTCGAGCACCGACCGCGTCCTCGTCGACCTGACGTGCTACGCCGTGAGCGCCGAGCATGCCGGCCAGGTCGCCGACGCGCTCGCCGCCCGCGACGGCGTCGTCGTCCACGACGTCGCCGACCGCACCTTCCGGCTGCACGCCGGAGGCAAGCTCGAGATCGTTCCGAAGACGCCGCTGCGCAACCGCGACGACCTCTCGCGCGCCTACACTCCCGGTGTCGCACGCGTCTGCCTCGCGATCGCCGAGAACCCGGCGGACGCGCGCCGGCTCACCGTGAAGGGCAACACGATCGCCGTGGTGACCGACGGATCCGCGGTGCTCGGCCTCGGCAACATCGGCGCGACGGCGTCGATCCCGGTCATGGAGGGCAAGGCCGCCCTCTTCAAGCAGTTCGCCGACGTCGATGCCTGGCCGGTCGCCCTCGACACGCAGGACACCGAGGAGATCATCCGCACGGTCAAGGCGCTCGCCCCGGTCTACGGCGGCATCAACCTCGAGGACATCGCGGCACCCCGCTGCTTCGAGATCGAGCGTCGCCTCCGCGAAGAACTCGACATCCCCGTCTTCCACGACGACCAGCACGGCACCGCGATCGTCACCCTCGCGGCCCTCATGAACGCGCTACGGGTCGTGGGGAAGCGACTCGACACCGTGCGCATCGTCGTCTCGGGAGTCGGTGCAGCCGGCTCGGCCATCATCCAGCTGTTGCAGGCCGAGGGGGCCCGTCACATCGTCGCGTGCGGTCGCAGCGGCGCGATCCACCGCGGCGAGCAGTACGCCGACCCGCACCGCACCTGGATCGCCGAGCACACCAACGAGCGAGGGGCGAGCGGGTCGCTCGCCGAACTCCTCGTCGGCGCCGATGTCTTCATCGGGGTGAGCGCCCCCGACCTCCTCGGCGAGCAGGAGCTCCAGACCATGGCCGACGACGCGATCGTCTTCGCGATGGCGAACCCCGACCCCGAGGTCGACCCCGTGATCGCGGCCCGGCACGCGGCCGTCGTGGCGACCGGTCGCAGCGACTTCCCGAACCAGATCAACAACGTGCTCGCCTTCCCCGGGTTCTTCCGAGGGCTGCTCGATGCGGGCGCCGTCGACATCACACCGGGGATGCTCGTCGCCGCAGCCGAGGCGATCGCCTCGTGCGTGCGCGATGATGAGCTGAACGCGAGTTACATCATCCCGAGCGTCTTCGATCCCGACGTCGCTCGGGTGGTCGCCGAAGCGGTGGCCACCGCGGCGCACCGTGGCGAAGACGCCACGGCCGAGGTCGAGAACGAGACCGACGAGGAAGGGGCGGCCGCATGAGCGTCGACACCGCAAGCACCGGCACCATCGAGATCACCACGCCGAGCGGAGTGGGGGGCGCCGAGGAGATCCTCACCCCCGAGGCCCTCGCCTTCGTCGAAGCGCTGCACCACCGCTTCGACGCCCGCCGCCGCGAACTGCTCGCCGCACGGCACGAGCGGCGCGAGCGCATCGCCGCGGGCGGCACGCTCGACTTCCTCCCCGAGACGCGCGAGATCCGCGAGGGGGACTGGCGCGTGGCATCCGCACCCGAAGCGCTGCTCGACCGTCGCGTCGAGATCACCGGCCCCGCAGCCCCGCCGAAGATGGCGATCAACGCCCTGAACTCGGAGGCGCGGGTCTGGCTCGCCGACCTCGAGGACGCGACGAGCCCCACCTGGGACAACGTCGTCGGCGGCGTCAAGAACCTCCGCGACGCGGCCCGCGGAACACTCGCCTTCACCTCGCCCGCGGGCAAGGCGTATGCACTCCGCACCGATGTGCGCCGCCCGACCGTCGTCACCCGCCCGCGCGGGTGGCACCTGCCCGAGCGGCACGTGCTCGTCGACGGGCAGGAGACGAGCGGCTCGCTCGTCGACTTCGGGCTGCACTTCTTCCACACCGCGGCACAGCTCATCGAGAACGGCGAGGGGCCGTACTACTACCTGCCGAAGCTCGAGAGCCACCTCGAGGCCCGCCTCTGGAACGACGTGTTCGTCTTCGCCCAGGAGTCCCTCGGCATCCCACGCGGCACCGTGCGCGCGACCGTGCTCATCGAGACGATCCCCGCAGCCTTCGAGATGGACGAGATCCTCTACGAGCTGCGCGAGCACGCCTCGGGGCTGAACGCCGGCCGCTGGGACTACCTGTTCAGCATGATCAAGGTGTTCCGCGATGCGGGCGCCGCGTTCATCCTGCCCGATCGTTCGGCCGTCTCGATGACGGCGCCCTTCATGCGCGCCTACACCGAACTGCTCGTGAAGACCTGCCACCGCCGCGGCGCCGCGGCGATGGGCGGCATGGCGGCCGTGGTGCCGAACCGCAACGACCTCGAGGTCACCCGTGCGGCGTTCGACAAGGTACGTGCCGACAAGACCCGCGAGGCGAACGACGGCTTCGACGGCTCATGGGTCGCGCACCCCGACCTCGTGCCGGTGTGCCGCGAGGTGTTCGACGCGGTGCTCGGCGCGAGGCCCAACCAGTTCGACACGCAGCGCCCTGAGGTCGAGGTCACCGCGGCGGAGCTCCTCGACGTCGCGTCGGCCGGCGGCGAGGTCACCGAGGCCGGGCTCCGCAACAACCTGTACGTCGCGGTCGCCTACACGGCGGTGTGGCTGTCGGGCAACGGCGCCGTCGCGATCCACAACCTGATGGAGGATGCCGCGACCGCCGAGATCTCGCGCTCGCAGGTGTGGCAGCAGCTGCAGAACGGCGTGGTCCTCGCCGACAGCGGCCGAGCCGTGACGCCTGAACTCGTGCGCGCCGTGCTGGCCGAGGAGGTCGAGCGCCTTCGGGGCGAGGTCGCCCCTGACGCCTTCGCGGCCCACTACGAGCCCGCGGCGAAGCTGATCGAGGAGATCTGCCTCACGAGCGACTACGTCGACTTCCTCACGCTGCCGGCCTACGAGCTGCTGGGCTGACGGATGGCAGACCGCAACGCGACCCCGCGCACCGCGCTCACCCCGCGCGACCTCGCCCGCATCGACGAGCGCCTCGCCTCGACCGACGAACTCCTGCAGGCGGTCTATCCCGGCGACGACGGCTCGCGCCAGCCCGTGCACACCGTGTACGTGCCGGCCGACACCTTCTCGCCCGAGCTGCCCGCACGCTGGGGGCGCGCGGCGCTGGAGTCGGCGACCGCCGCTGGCGGGCTCGAGGCGCTCGCCGCCCGAGTCGGCATCGACCCGGCGCTCGCCGCCCTCGTCGCCCCGCGCGTCGCCGAGAAGCTCGAACGCGAACCGATCGAAGACCTGCGCCTCGACTTCGAGGACGGCTACGGCGACCGCGGCGATGCCGCCGAAGACGCCGAAGCAGTGCGCGCGGCCGACGGGGTCGTCGCCGCGGTGCTCGCCGGGACGGCACCGCCCTTCATCGGAATCCGGTTCAAGTGCTTCGAGGCGCCGACGCGGGCGCGTGGCATCCGCACCCTCGATCTCTTCGTGAGCCGTCTCGCCGAACTCGGCGAACTGCCGAGCGGACTCGTGCTCACCCTGCCGAAGGTGTCGACGGTCGCGCAGGTCGAGGCGATGGTCGACATCGTCACGGCGCTCGAGCGCGCGCACGGGCTGCCCGACGGCCGGCTGCGGTTCGAGGTGCAGGTCGAGACGCCGCAGCTCATCATCGGTGCCGACGGCACCTCGCCGGTCGCGCAGCTGGCTGCGGCCGCCCCCGGTCGCATCAGTTCACTGCACTACGGCACGTACGACTACAGCGCCTCGCTGCAGATCGCCGCGCGCTACCAGTCGATGGAGCACCCCGTCGCCGACCTCGCCAAGGAGATCATGCAGCTCGCCGTGGCGGGCACCGGCATCCGGCTCTCCGACGGTTCGACGAACATCCTGCCGATCGGCGACCGCACCGAAGGGGCCTGGCGCCTGCACGCGCGCCTCGTGCGCCGCTCGCTCGAGCGTGGTTTCTACCAGGGCTGGGACCTGCACGCCCACCAGCTGCCGACCCGGTACCTCGCGAGCTACGCCTTCTTCCGCGAGGGGTACCCCGAGGCATCCGTGCGACTGCGGAACTACCTCGAGCGCACCCCGGGCGCCGTGCTCGACGAGCCGGCCACCGCGCGAGCACTCGCCGACTTCGTGCTGCGCGGCGTCGAGTGCGGCGCCGTCGCCGAGCCGGAGATCGTCGCCGACGTCGGCATCGACCGGCGGGCGCTCGCGCTGCTCGCCCACCCGAAGCTCGCGAGCGTCGAGCATGTCGCGAACGTCGCGAATGTCGCGAACGTCGCGAATTGAACTGAGCGGATGCCCCGCCACACCGTCGATCCACGAGGACCCGAGCATTCCGGGCCCCACCCGGAAGGAACACGAATGAGCTACTTCACCCCCGCGGGCGGACTGCCCGCGCAGACCGAACTCCTGACCGATCGCGCGATCGTGAAGGAGGCGTACACGGTCATCCCGAAGGGCGTGCTGCGCGACATCGTCACGAGCAACCTGCCGGGCTTCTCGAAGACCCGTTCCTGGATCATCGCCCGCCCGATCGCCGGCTTCGCGACGACCTTCTCGCAGCTGATCGTCGAGATCGAGCCGGGCGGCGGGGCCGAGCGGCCCGAGGTCGAGCCGGGCGTCGAAGGGGTCGTGTTCGTCACCGCCGGCGAACTCGTTCTGACGCTCGAGGGCGAACGGCACGTGCTCGGCGCCGGAGGATACGCCTATCTCGCCGCCGGCACGAACTGGTCGCTCGCGAACCCGGGCGACGAGCTCACGGGCTTCCAGTGGATCCGCAAGGCGTACGAGCCCGTCGACGGCATCGCCGCGCCGGCCTCGTTCGTCACGCGCGATCAGGATGTCGTGCCGCGCGAGATGCCCGGCACGAACGGTGCATGGGCGACCACGCGCTTCGTCGACCCTGACGATCTCGCGCACGACATGCACGTGAACATCGTGACGTTCCAGCCCGGCGGCTCGATCCCGTTCGCCGAGACGCACGTCATGGAGCACGGGCTCTTCGTGCTCGAGGGCAAGGCCGTCTACCGGCTCAACGACGACTGGGTCGAGGTCGAGGCCGGCGACTTCATGTGGCTGCGGGCCTTCTGCCCGCAGGCCTGCTACGCGGGTGGGCCCGGTCCGTTCCGCTACCTCCTCTACAAGGACGTCAACCGGCAGATCCGGCTCAGCTGAGACCCTGCTGCGGGTGCCCCGCGGGCACGCGCGCGAAGCGCCCGGCGACGAGAGGTCAGTCGCCGGGCGCTTCGTCGTGTCCGCCCATCCCGCATCCGCGGCCGCGATGTCGCGCAAATCGTCGGCAACGGGCGCTCGAGTCGACGATTCGTGCGACATCACGATGCGAGATCGGGCGAAAGGGGCGCGTGGGTTGACGTCGTGCACGTCTCCACTTATCATTTCATACAGCAAAAAAATTCTTCCGGAATACGGAAACGTCCCCACGAAAGAAGTCGAAGATGACGTACACGGTCAACTGCTCGATCCTCCTCACCGAGTTGCCCCTGCTCGAGCGCCCCGCCGCCGCCAAGGCCGCGGGCTTCGACGCCGTCGAGTTCTGGTGGCCGTTCGCCGAGTCGGTGCCCGCCGACCGCGACGTCGACGCCTTCATCGGCGCGATCCGCGACGCCGGCGTCGCGCTCACCGGTCTGAACTTCAACGCGGGCGACATGCCCGGCGGCGACCGCGGGCTGGTGTCGTGGCCCGAGCGCTCGAGCGCGTTCCGCGACAACCTCGCGGTCGTGGCCGGCATCGGCGACGCGCTCGGCACGCGGGCGTTCAACGCGCTCTACGGCAACCGCATCGAGGGGGTCGCTCCCGAGGTGCAAGACGGCGCGGCGGTCGAGAACCTCGCGGCGGCGGCCGAGGCGGTCGCCGCGATCGGCGGCACCGTGCTGCTCGAGCCGGTGAGCGGTGCCGACCGCTATCCGCTGCTGAAGGCGGCCGACGCGCTCCAGGTGATCGACGCCGTGCGCGAGGCGACCGGCGCCCGCAACGTGAAGCTCCTCGCCGACTTCTACCACCTGGCGGTGAACGGCGACGACGTGGCCGCCGTGATCGAGGCGCACGCCGCCTCCTTCGGGCACATCCAGATCGCCGACGCACCGGGCCGCGGGGCGCCCGGCACCGGCGACCTCCCGCTCGAGGCGTGGATCGCCCGCAGCCGCGAACTCGGATACGACGGCCCGATCGGCCTCGAGTACAAGGCGCCCATCGACGAGGCCTTCACGTGGCTCACCGTCGACACGGTCGGCAGCGAGACCCCCGCGACCGCCTGACCGGCCGCACCCCACGACACGCACCCAGCGCAGCACGCGAACAGAAGGACCATCACATGAGCAAGATCGCGATCATCGGCCTCGGAATCATGGGCCTGCCCATGGCCAAGAACCTCGTCGCCGCGGGCCACGAGGTCACCGGCTTCAATCGCAGCCAGGCGCCCATCGACGCGCTCGTCGCCGCGGGCGGCCAGGGTGCCTCGAGCATCGCCGATGCCGTGCACGACGCCGACGTCGTCATCACGATGGTGCCCGACTCGCCCGACGTCGAAGGCGTCGTGCGCGGCGAGGGCGGCGTGTTCGCCAACGCCAAGCCGGGTGCGCTCTGGATCGACAACTCGTCGATCCGCCCCGATGTCGCCAAGGAGCTCGCCGAGGAGGCCGTCGCAGCCGGTTTCGGCGCGGTCGACGCGCCCGTCTCGGGCGGCGAGCAGGGGGCCATCGGCGGCGTGCTCTCGATCATGGTCGGCGGCAGTGAGGCCGACTTCGCGAAGGCGCTGCCCGTGCTCGAGGGCATCGGCAAGACCATCGTGCACGTCGGCCCGGCCGGTGCCGGCCAGACCGTCAAGGCGGCCAACCAGCTCATCGTCGCCGTGAACATCCAGGCGCTCGCAGAGGCGGTCGTCTTCCTCGAAGCCTTCGGCGTCGACACCGACGCCGCGCTCCAGGTCCTCGGCGGCGGTCTCGCCGGCTCCAAGGTCCTCGACCAGAAGGGGCAGAAGATGCTGAACCGCGACTTCGCCCCCGGATTCCGCCTCGCGCTCCACAACAAGGACCTGGGCATCGTCACCGCCGCCGCACGCCAGGCCGGCATCTCCGTTCCGCTCGGCTCGGCGGTCGCCCAGCTGGTCACCTCGCTCGTCGCCCGAGGCGACGGCGCGCTCGACCACTCGGGGCTCTTCAAGCTCACGGCCGAGCTCGCCGGTCGCGAATAGCGCGCCCCGCGGCATCCACTCTTCTCATCTTCGAAACGTCCAGGAGTACTCCCATGACTCGCATGCGCACCGTCGACGCCGCCGTCCTCATTCTCGAGAAGGAGGGCGCGACCGAGGCGTTCGGCCTTCCTGGCGCGGCCATCAATCCGTTCTATTCCGCGATGCGCGCCCACGGCGGCATCCGGCACACCCTCGCCCGCCACGTCGAGGGCGCCAGCCACATGGCCGACGGCTACACGCGTGCGGCCGACGGCAACATCGGCGTCTGCATCGGCACCTCGGGGCCGGCGGGCACCGACATGATCACGGGGCTCTACGCGGCCCAGGCCGACTCGGTGCCGATCCTCTGCATCACCGGCCAGGCGCCCGTCTCGAAGCTCCACAAGGAGGACTTCCAGGCGGTCGGCATCGACGCGATCGCGAAGCCGCTCACGAAGATGGCGATGACCGTGCTCGAGCCCGCGCAGGTGCCGGGCGCCTTCCAGCAGGCGTTCCAGCTCATGCGCTCCGGCCGGCCCGGTCCCGTGCTCATCGATCTGCCGATCGACGTGCAGATGGCCGAGATCGAGTTCGACATCGACACCTACGAGCCGCTGCCCGTGGCCAAGCCCGCCGCCACGCGGGCGCAGGCGGCGAAGGCGCTCGACCTGCTCACCGCGGCGGAGCGTCCGCTCATCGTCGCCGGCGGAGGCATCATCAACGCCGGGGCGTCCGCGCAGCTCGTCGAACTCGCCGAGCTGCTCGGCGTGCCCGTCGTGCCCACCCTGATGGGCTGGGGCGCCATCGCCGACGATCACCCGCTGTCGGCCGGCATGGTGGGGCTGCAGACCTCGCACCGCTACGGCAACGAGAGCCTGCTCGCCAGCGACTTCGTGATCGGCATCGGCAACCGCTGGGCGAATCGCCACACCGGGGGTATCGACACCTACACGAAGGGGCGTACCTTCGTGCACATCGACATCGAGCCCACCCAGATCGGCCGGGTGTTCGCACCCGACTACGGCATCGTGTCCGACGCCGGCGCGGCGCTCGACGCGATCCTCGAGGTCGCGCGCGAACGCGCGGCCGCCGCCCCCGGCACCACGCCGCTGCCCGACTACTCGGCCTGGGCCGAAGAGTGCCGCGCCCGCAAGGCGAGCCTGCAGCGCAAGACCAACTTCGACAACGTGCCGATCAAGCCGCAGCGCGTCTACCAGGAGATGAACCGCGCGTTCGGGCCCGACACGACCTACGTCACGACGATCGGCCTGTCGCAGATCGCCGGCGCGCAGATGCTGCACGTGTTCGGCCCGCGCAAGTGGATCAACGCCGGCCAGGCCGGCCCGCTCGGCTGGACGGGCCCGGCGGCGCTCGGCGTCGTGCGCGGCAAGCCCGGTGAGACCGTCGTGGCGCTCAGCGGCGACTACGACTTCCAGTTCATGATCGAAGAACTCGCGGTGGGCGCCCAGCACAAGCTGCCGTACATCCACGTCGTGGTGAACAACAGCTACCTCGGCCTGATCCGCCAGTCGCAGCGCGGCTTCGAGATGGAGGCGCACGTGTCGCTCGCCTTCGACAACATCAACTCGCCCCGCGACGAGGGCAGTGTCGCACACGGCTACGGCGTCGACCACGTGAAGGTCGCCGAGGGCCTCGGCTGCAAGGCGATCCGCGTCGAGCAGCCCGACGAGCTCGGTGCCGCGTTCGACGCGGCGCGCGACCTCATGGCCGAGTACCGCGTGCCGGTCGTCGTCGAGGTGATCCTCGAGCGCGTGACGAACATCTCGATGGGTGTCGAGATCGACGGCGTCAACGAGTTCGAGGAGCTCGCGGCCTCGGCCGACGACGCGCCCACCGCGATCCTCTCGCTCGCGAAGGTCTGAGCGAGCCACGATGCGCATCGTCGTCGCACCCGACAAGTTCAAGGGCTCGCTGACCGCACCCGAGGTCGCGCAGCGCGTGGCCGCCGGACTGCGGTCGGTCGACCCGGGGTTCGAGATCGTGACGGTGCCGGTCGCCGACGGCGGCGAGGGCACGCTCGACGCGGCGGTCGCCGCGGGGTTCGAACTGCGCACCGCGAAGGTCACCGGGCCGACCGGAGCACCGGTCGAGGCGGCCTTCGCCGTGCGCGGCACTCAGGCGGTGATCGAGATGGCGCGCGCCTCGGGGCTCGACCTCCTGCCCGGCGGCCGGCCCGACCCGCTCGGCGCCTCGAGCCGCGGCACGGGCGAGCTCGTGCGCGCCGCGCTCGACGCGGGCTGCCGCGAGCTCGTGCTCGGCATCGGCGGCAGCGCCTCGTCGGATGGCGGCGCGGGGCTGCTTCAGGGCCTGGGTGCCAGATTGACGGATGCCTCGGGCGCGCAGCTGCCCGGCGGCGGCGGCGCGCTGTCGGGGATCGCGGAGATCGACCTCTCGGGGCTCGACCCGCGGCTCGCAGCCGCGCAGATCGTGCTCGCGAGCGACGTCGACAACCCGCTGCTCGGCGCCGACGGCGCTGCCGCGGTGTTCGGCCCGCAGAAGGGCGCCTCGGCGGCCGACGTCGCGGCGCTCGACGCGGCGCTCGCCCGCTTCGTCGAGGTGCTCGACGGGGTGCTGCCCGGTGCCGGGGAGGCCGCCGTCGAACCGGGCGCCGGCGCCGCAGGCGGGGTCGGCTTCGCCGCCATCGCCGTGCTCGGTGCGGTTCGCCGCCCCGGCATCGACGTCGTGCTCGAGTTCACCGGCCTCGCCGGACTCCTCGTGGGTGCTGACGCGGTCGTCACCGGCGAAGGCAGCCTCGACGCGCAGAGCCTGATGGGAAAGACGCCCGTCGGCGTCGCCCGTGCGGCGGCGGCGGCCGGCGTGCCCGCCTACGCGGTCTCGGGGCGTTCCGAGCTCGGCATCGACGAACTGTCGGCGGCGGGTTTCGCCTGGTCCAGGTCGCTCGCGGAGCTCGAGCCCGACGCGGCGCGCAGCATCGCCGGCGCGGGCGAACTACTCGAACGACTCGCTGCCGAGCTCGGGCGCGAATTCGCGAGCGGCGCCGGCCCCGAAGCATCCGGCACCCGGTTCGACCGCGTGCTGCGCGCCGAACGTGCGCTTGTCGACGGCCGTTTCACGGCCGCCGAGATCGGCGTCATGGGCGGCGTCGTCACCCGGATCGCCCCGCTCGGCACCGCGCTCGTCGGCGACGTGATCGAGGAGCTCGCCGCCGACGAGGTGCTCATCCCCGGACTCGTCGACACGCACGTGCACGTCAACGAGCCGGGCCGCACCGAGTGGGAGGGGTTCGCCTCGGCGACCCGCGCCGCCGCGGCCGGGGGAGTGACCACGATCATCGACATGCCGCTGAACAGCATTCCGCCGACGGTGTCGGTCGCCGCCCTCGACGAGAAGCGTGCGGCGGCGGCCGGCCAGACCTTCGTCGACGTCGGCTTCTGGGGCGGCGTCATCCCCGGCAACCTCGACGAGCTCGAACCGCTCGTGGGCGAGGGCGTCTTCGGGTTCAAGTGCTTCCTGCTGCACTCGGGCGTCGACGAGTTCCCCCAGGTCACGGCCGACGAGATGGAGCAGGCGATGCGGGTCATCGCCGCCGCCGACTCGCTGCTCGTCGTGCACGCCGAAGACGCCCACGTCATCGACGCCGCACCGCACACGGGTGGGCCCGGCTACGCCGACTTCCTCGCTTCGCGCCCCCACGAGGCCGAAGACCGGGCGATCGCCGACGTGATCGAACGGGCGACCCGCACCGGTGCCCGCGCGCACGTGCTGCACCTCAGCTCCGCCGACTCGATCGGGCAGATCGCGGCGGCCAAGGCCGCGGGCACGGATCTCAGCGTCGAGACGTGTCCGCACTACCTCACCCTGTTCGCCGAGGACGTGCCCGCTGGGGCGACGGCGTTCAAGTGCTGCCCGCCGATCCGGGAGGACGCGAACCGCGACGCCCTCTGGCAGGGTCTCGCCGACGGGGTGATCGACTTCATCGTCTCCGACCACTCGCCGTCGACGCCCGAACTCAAGTACGCCGGCGACGGCGACTTCGAGCTCGCCTGGGGCGGCATCGCGAGCCTTCAGCTCGGGCTCCCGCTCATCTGGACGGAGGCACGCGCCCGGGGCATCGCGCTCGAGCGGGTCGTCGAATGGATGTCGGCGAAGCCGGCCGAACGCGTCGGCCTCACGACGAAGGGTCGGATCACCGAGGGCGGCGCAGCCGACTTCGCCGTGTTCGCGCCCGACGAGACGTTCACGGTCGACGCCGCGAGCCTCGAACACCGACACCCCGTGACGCCGTACGACGGCCGCGAATTGCAGGGCGCGGTGCGTCGCGCCTACCTCGCAGGCGCGCCGATCGACCGCGAACGGGCCCAGGGCCGGATGCTGCGGAAAGGGAACGCGTAGCATCCCGGGCGGTCGCGGCCCGGTGCGATCCGATATCGCGCCGGGCGCGGCCACACCACGCCGAGGCGCGCCGACGCCGCGCCGGCGCCGAGCCGTCGGCGCGCCACCACCAACCACCCTGTACCAGCCAGCGGCGGGGCCTCCGAGGCATCCGTCGACCGATGAAACGGAGCACCGCATGATCAACTCGTCCGACGAACTCGAACCCGGCCAGCTCGCCCCCGACTTCGCCCTGCCCGACGCGAGCGGTGACGTGCGGCGGCTCCGCGACCACCGCGGAACCCCGGCGATCGTCTACTTCTACCCTGCGGCGTTCACGCCCGGCTGCACGACCGAGGCGTGCGACTTCCGTGAGAATCTGGCGTCGTTCCAGTCGGCCGGCTACGCCGTGCTCGGAATCTCGCCCGACCCGGTCGCACGGCTCGCGGAGTTCGCCGAGGCCGAGCAGCTCGCCTTCCCGCTGCTCTCCGATGCCGAGGCGCAGGTCGCCAGGGCGTGGGGCGCGTGGGGGCAGAAGACCGTCGCAGGTCGCACCTTCGACGGGCTGATCCGCTCGACGGTCGTCGTCGACGCCGAGGGCCGGGTCGCCTCGGTCGAGTACAACGTCGACCCGAACGGGCACGTCGCGCGACTGCGCGCGCAGCTGGGTCTCTGATGATCGGATGCCACGGCGCGAACTTCTCCGAAGTCGTTGCCGCCGTGGCATCCGTTCGATAGGATTGTCGCATGCTGAAATAACAGTTCCACGATACGAAACAACAACTGTCTCGTATTTCCATACGCCGTGGATGCCAGCAGAATGAGAAAGTGACTCAAGCGATGTTGCTTGAACAGTTCAATGAAGCCGATCGCGCGGAGGCGATCGCCGTGCTTCGACCGTGCGTCGACGTGACGCGATGGTGCGAACACCTCGCCGACCATCGGCCGTACCGCTCGATCGACGAGCTCGTCGACGAGGCCGAGGCGGCCGAGTCGCCGTTCACGGCCGAGGAGGTCGCGCAGGCGCTCAGCCACCACCCCCGCATCGGGGAGCGCGCGAGCGGGCAGAGCACCGAAGCGACACTCTCGCGGGCGGAGCAGGCGGGGCTCGGCCAGGGCGACGCCGAACTCGCGCGGGCGATCGCCGAGGGCAACGCGGCATACGAGGCACGGTTCGGCAGGGTGTTCCTGATCCGAGCCGCCGGGCGGTCGGCGCCCGAGATCCTCGACGCGTTGACCGAGCGCCTCGACAACGACGAGGCGAGCGAAGACGTCGCGGTCGCGCAGCAGTTGCGCGAGATCGCCGTCCTGAGACTGAAGGGCCTCATCTCACGATGACCGTTTCGCAGATCACCACGCACGTGCTCGATGCCGTGAAGGGCCGGCCCGCGGCCGGGGTCCCCGTCGAACTCCTGCAGCGCTCGGGCGACGGCCCTGGCGGCTGGACGACGATCGGCACTGCGGTGACCGACGGCGACGGGCGGGCGAAACAGCTCGGCCCCGAGACCCTGCCGAACGGCGAGTACCGACTGCGGTTCGACACGGGCGCCTATTTCGCCGCCACGCAGACCGAAACCTTCTACCCCGAAGTGCAGCTCACCTTCCTCGTCGCCGAGGAGGGCCGGCACTACCACGTGCCGATCCTGCTGAGCCCCTTCGCCTATTCGACCTACCGAGGAAGTTAGAACGAGAATGACCGACACGCTCATCAACACCGTGAACATCACCGACGCATCGAGCGCGAGCGGCGCCGACACCGCCGCTGCAACCGCGTCGGCCGAGGGCGCCATCGTGCTCGGCCCGAACCAGTACGGCAAGGCCGAGGTCCGCGTCGTCAAGGTGACCCGCGACACCGACCGCCACGAGATCGAAGACCTCAACGTCACCTCGCAGCTCCGCGGCGACTTCGCCGCGGCCCATCTCGACGGCGACAATGCGCACGTCGTCGCGACCGACACGCAGAAGAACACGGTGTTCGCGTTCGCCCGCGACGGCGTCGGTTCGCCCGAGGCGTTCCTGCTGCGCCTCGCCGAGCACTTCACCTCGTCGTTCGACTGGGTGACGGGCGGCCGCTGGCTCGCCGAGAGCTACGCGTGGGAGCGCATCGTCGCGCACGGCGAGCCGCACGACCACTCCTTCGTGCGGAAGGGCCAGGAGGTGCGCACCGCCGCGGTGGTCGCCGACGGCGACATCCGGCACGTGCTCGCCGGACTGAAGGACCTCGTCGTCCTGAAGACGACCCAGTCGGGCTTCGAGGGGTACCCGAAGGACCGCTACACGACCCTCCAGGAGACGAGTGACCGCATCCTCGCGACGAGCGTCTCGACCCGCTGGCGCTACCAGCCGGGCGCCGACGTCGACTACAACGCGGTCTACGACAGTGTGAAGGCGATCCTGCTCGAGGCGTTCACCGAGAACTACTCGGCGGCGCTGCAGACGACGCTCTTCGAAATGGGCCAGGCCGTGCTCGAGGCGCACCCCGAGATCGCCGAGATCCGCTTCTCGATGCCGAACAAGCACCACTTCGTCGTCGACCTCGCTCCGTTCGGGCTCGACAACCCGAACGAGGTCTTCTACGCGAGCGACCGCTCATACGGTCTCATCGAGGCCACGGTCACCCGCGAAGGCCTCGAACCGGCCCCTGCGGCGTGGGAGTCCACCGGCGCCTTCTGCTGATCGACGCACGGTGCTGAACGCCCCGCCCGGCTCTGGGCGGGGCGTTCAGCGGTTCAGTCGAGCAGCTCCAGCGCGCGCTCGCCGATGCGGGCGACGGCCTCGGCGTGCACCGGGTCGTCGTCGAGGCTGAACCAGGTCGACGACAGGGCGCACCAGGCGACGAGCCAACGGGCGAGACGGTCGGACTCGAGCGGTGCACCGGCGCGGGCGGTCGCATCGAGCACGACGCCGAACTGCCGCTCGAGCCGGCCCGGCGCGAGCGCGCGTTCGAGCGAGGGATTGCAGAGCAGGTTGCAGTAGTCGAACGCGGCCTCGCCGAGGAGCCCCTTGGGATCGATCGCGAGCCAGCCGCGCTCGCCGAAGTCGAGCACGTTGCCGTGGTGCACGTCGCCGTGCAGCACCCGCTCGTCGCGGGGCGCCGCCAGCAGGCCCTGTGCGAGTTCGGCGCCGCGGCGATGCAGCGGGGCCAGCCCGTCGGCGTGCGCGAGCAGCTCGCGGAACCAGCTCGTGAGCGGTGTGAGCAGCGGTTCGCCCGATTCGGCGGGTGCAACGGTGTCGGCGGCGGCGGCGAGCGCGTCGCGGTCGCGCGGCGGGTCGAGCTCCGACACCTCGAGGTGCAGCCTCGAGGCCGCACCGCAGAGCACCCGGGTCGCCTCGCTGTCGTACCCGGCGAGCACGAGGCGAACGAGGTCGTTCGGGCCGGTCGCCCGCTCGAGCAGCACCGCGCGCCCCTCACGGCGCAGCACCCGGGCGACCCCGCGCCCGGCGAGCCGTTCGATCAGTTCCCCACCGCGCTCCTCCTCGTCGACGCGGGCGATCTTCAGCATCGCCGCGGCGCCGTCGGACGTGCGCACTGGCATGAGCGTGCTCGACGCGGTCGTCCGCACGTCTCCGTCGGCGCGCAGCCGCCAGCGGTGCAGCCATTCGAGGTCTGCTCGGTGTCCGGGGTCGACCGGCCCGAGGTCGCTCACGAGGGGTCGTCCGCGGTCGCCTCGGACGCAGACCCCTCGCCAACCCCCTGCGGCCGCGAGAGCCGCCCGTCGTCATCGCGGTACCTCTCCCACGGATCGTAGTCGGACTCGAGCGGCTCCTGCGGCGGACGCTCGCGCTCGGGGACGTGCTGCAGGTTCACGCGGATGCGATACCAGAGCGAGGAGCTGCCGCGCATGCCGTCGACGAGCACGTCGGCCGGCGCGAGGTGGGCGACGACCTCGGGATGCCTCGCCTTCCACCGCTCGAGGCCGCCGAGCGCTTCGTCCTTGGTCTTCGCGCGAGCGATCTCGACGAGCGGCATCGTCGATCGCCGCCGCCCCGATCCGCCGGAGCCGCGTGGCGGCTTCTCTGCCGGCCCGAGCTCCTCGGCTCGGCGGAGGAGCGCGTCGAGCCGGCCGACGGCGTCGTCGATGCCGGCCGCCGGGTCGCCGCGTTCGGCGAAGCGTTCGAGCACCGTCGCCACCGTGAAGCGTTCGGGGCGACTGCCGGCGACCTCCGCCCACTCGAGCGGGGTCGACACTCGGGCGTCGGGCAGCGCCCTGACCGAGTATGCCGAAGCGACCGTGCGGTCCTTCGCGTTCTGGTTGAAGTCGACGAACACGCTCTCGCCGCGCTCCTCCTTCCACCAACGTGCAGAGGCGAGCCCCGGCGCCCGCAGCTCGACCTCTCGGGCGAGGGTCTCGGCGGCGAGGCGGACGTCGGCGAAACTCCATTCGGGCGCGATCCGCACCGAGATGTGGATGCCTCGCGAGCCCGAGGTCTTCGGCCAGCCGACGAGTCCGTGGTCGACGAGCACCTCCCGCGCGACGAACGCGACGTCGACGATCTGCGACCAGTCGACTCCCGGCATCGGGTCGAGGTCGACCCGCAGCTCATCGGGACGGTCGAGGTCGCCGGCCCTGACCGGGTGCGGGTTGAGGTCGATGCATCCGAGGTTCACGACCCATGCGAGCGCCGCGGCCTCCGTCACCACGACCTCTTCGGCCGAGTTCCCCGAGGCGTAGTGGAGTGTGGCGGTCTCGATCCAGTCGGGGCGCTTCTCGGGGGCGCGCTTCTGGAAGAAGGCCTCCTGGTCGATGCCCTTCACGAACCGCTTCAGCACCATCGGCCGGCCGGCGACGCCGCAGAGCGCCCCGTCGGCGACCGAGAGGTAGTACTGGACGAGGCCGAGCTTCGTGAGGCCCGGCTCGGGGAAGACGAGCTTGTCGGGGTGCGAGATCCGTACCTCGTGGCCCCCCACCTCGATGACCTCTGCCGCACGCGCTGCCGGGCTCATTCCTTCACCCTAGGGCGGTCCCCGTGCCCGCGGAACCCCGCCCGCCCCGGCAGGAGACGAGCCGACTCCTCCTCCCCAACCCCGCCGCCGCCTTGGGCGAGCCCGCCGGGGCTCGGCTTCGACACGATCGGCCCGCGGTAGGGGAGAGTTTCGTTGTCGAATCCCCGGTACTTCGGTACTTCGGTACTTCGGTACCGACCTTGCGAAGGGAACTCTCTGCGGAGGCGCGGAGGCGCGGAGGCGCGGAGGCGCGGAGGCCGAGGCGCGGAGGTGCGGAGGCGCACCGTGGGCGATGCCGTCGTGGCGGCGAAGGGTGACGATCACGTGGAGGGAGCCCGGATGACGGAGAGGCCGGTGAAGGTGGATGCCGCGACGAACGCCCTGATCGACGAGTTCGCGTACTTCCTCGGAACGACGAAGAAGGCGGTGCTCCGCGAGGCGATGCTCGAGTTCGCCGCGAGCAGGCGGCGACCGGGGCGCGGTGACGAGCGCCGCAGATTCGCCGAGCTTCCGCTCGACGAGCGGCTCGTGCTCCGGCGCGGTGAACTGCTGCGTGCGTTCGAACAGCACGGCGCGACGAACGTACGTCTGCTCGACGAGGAGTACCGCGAGCACCCCGGCGCGCTCGCACTCCTCGTCGAGACCGACGTCGCGATGGGGTCGGCGGCGGCACCGTTGCTCTCCGACCTCGCTCGACGGCTGCTCGACGCGCCCGTCGAGGTCATCTCGGCGACCGCGCTGAGCCTGTTCAATCCGAACGGGCTGCGTCGGGCGATCGCCGAATCCCGTCCATTGTGACGGGGGTGCACCGGGGTGCATCAGTAGGATCGGCACATGTCAGACGACGCGGTGAAGCAGGCACAGGAGGCGGCTGCAGCGGCCGCCGCGGCGGCGAAGGCGCTCCAGGCGCAGGCGGAGGCCGCGATGAAGGCCGCCGAGGAAGCGGCGGCGCTCGCGCAGGCGGCGGCAGCGGCGGCTTCGGCGCAGGCCGACTCGCCCGAGCCCGAGCCCGAGCCCGAGCCCGAGCCCGCAGCCACGGCGCAGGCGGCACCCGCCGCAGCGGCCGGCACCGCGGCATCCGGACCGCTCGATCAGGCGGCGATCGACGCGATCCGTGCCGGGTACGCCTTCGAGGGCCCCGCACTCGAGATGGGGGCGCTCGTCAACGGCGAGGCGCTGCCGGATGTCCCGGTGCGGATCCCGCTCGCGATGACCAACCGGCACGGGCTGGTCGCCGGCGCCACGGGCACCGGCAAGACCCGCACCCTGCAGGTGCTCGCCGAACAGCTCGCCGCGAACGGCGTCGCCGTGTTCGCCGCCGACATCAAGGGCGACCTCTCGGGGATCGCCACGCCGGGAGAGGGCAACGAGAAGCTCCTGAAGCGCACCGAGGGCATCGGGCAGGAGTGGAGCGCTGAGAGCTTCCCGACCGAGTTCTTCTCGCTCGGCGGCGTCGGGCGCGGCGTGCCCATCCGGGCGACGATCTCGGGCTTCGGGCCGCTGCTGCTCGCGAAGGTGCTCGGCTTGAACGACACGCAGGAGTCGAGTCTCGGACTCGTGTTCCACTACGCCAACGCGAACGGGCTCGCGCTCCTCGATCTCGACGACCTCCGCGCCGTGCTCGCCTACCTCGTGAGCGACGACGGCAGGGCCGAGCTCGAGGGCCTCGGCGGGCTGTCGAAGGCGACCGTCGGGGTGATCCTCCGCGAACTCATCACCTTCGCCGACCAGGGTGCCGACGTCTTCTTCGGCGAACCCGAGATCGACACCGCCGAGTTCCTGCGCAACGCCGCCGACGGCCGGGGGGTCATCAGCCTGCTCGAGGTGCCGGGCGTCGCCGACAAGCCGGCGCTGTACTCGACGTTCCTGATGTGGCTCCTCGCCGACCTCTACGCGGGCCTTCCCGAGGTCGGCGACCTCGACAAGCCCAAGCTGGTCTTCTTCTTCGACGAGGCGCATCTGCTGTTCAACGGCGCCTCGAAGGACTTCCTCGCGCAGGTCGTGCAGACCGTGCGGCTCATCCGCTCGAAGGGCGTCGGCGTCTTCTTCGTCACGCAGACCCCGAAAGACGTGCCGGGCGACGTACTCGCCCAACTCGGCTCGCGCGTGCAGCACCAGTTGCGCGCGTTCACCCCCGATGACGCCAAGGCGCTGCGCGCGACGGTCTCGACCTACCCGAAGTCGGGCTACGACCTCGAAGAGACCCTCACCGTGCTCGGCACCGGTGAAGCCATCGTCACCGTCATGAACGAGAAGGGCGCCCCGTCGCCCGTCGCGTGGACCCGCCTGCGCGCACCCCGGGCCTCGATGTCGCCGAGCGCCGACGCGGCGATCGACTCCGCCGTCGTGGCATCCCCCCTGATGGCGAAGTACGGCACGGCCATCGATCGCGAGTCGGCCCATGAACTGCTCACGAAGCGCATGGCGGACGCAGCGGCCGCCGCCGACGCCGCCGAGGCCGCAGCGGCGAAGTCGAAGGCCGACGCCGAGTTCGCGAAGATGCAGGCGAAGATCCAGGCCGACGCGGCGAAGGCCGACAAGAAGGCGCAGGCCGAGTACGACCGGCTGCTGAAGAAGACCTCGGGCTCATCGCGATCGGGTGGCTCGCGCTCGCCGCAGCGCTCGACGCTCGATCAGGTGCTCGGCTCGAAGAGCACGCAGAAGGTCATCACCCAAGTGCTGACCGGCCTCTTCGGCATGGCCAAACGCCGCTGACCGTGGTCGCGGAGCGCCGAGGAGCGAAGCGTGTCGAGGCCACCCGCCCTCCGGCCGAGGAGTGAAGCGTCTCGAGACCCTCGAGAGATCGGGGAGGATTGATCGGTGTTCGAGATTCGCCCCTACCGCCCTGAGGACCGCGAGGATGTCGCGCTGATCTGCCTGCGTACCGCGGCGGCCGGCGGCGACGCGACCGGGGTCTACTCCGACGATTCACTCATGCCCGAGGTGTTCGCGCTCCCGTACGTCGAATATGCGCCCGAACTCGCCTTCGTCGTTGCCGATCAGGTGACCGGCCGGGCATTCGGCTACGTCATGGCGATCGCCGACACCGCCGACTTCGTCGAGTGGTGGCGGCGCGAGTGGACGCCCGGCTTCGCCGCGAGGCATCCTGTCGCGGGTGCGCCAACCGAGCACGCACCCGACTTCACCGAGGCCGAGCTCATCGACGCCGGCCTCCACCCCGAGCGCATGATCGTGCCCGAACTCGCCGAGTACCCCGCCCACCTGCACATCGACCTGCTGCCCGAGCTGCAGGGGCAGGGATTCGGTCGCCGACTCATCGACACCGTGCGGGCCGAACTCGCCGCCCGCGGTGTGCCCGCACTGCACCTCGGACTCGCCGCAGCGAACACGGGGGCGCGGGCGTTCTACGACCGCCTCGGCTTCCACGAGTTGCCGTCGAGCACGCCGCAGTCGCCGCGGCTCGGCATCGCGACGAGCTGACCCGGCCGCGGTCGAGCCGCCTGCCCGACCCGCCGCTCAGACGATGAGCGATCGCCGCTCGAACCAGTAGAGCAGTCTCGGGTCGCTGGCACGCAGTTCGGCGAGCGTCACCGGCTCGGACCGTGTCGTCTCGTCGACCTCGAGCACCTCGGCGACGAGATTCATCGTGCGCTCGTCCCAGAAGCGGCCGCGCATGCGGAAGCGCCCGCGCCCGCCCCGGCAGACGACGAAGAGCTCATCGGTCGTGTCGAGACTGTTCGGTCGGTAGAGCTCGAGTCGCAGCACCCGAGCGACGTCTCGCGCCGCGACGACGGTCGTGGCGCCGAAGAACCCGCGCTCGACGATCCCGTACTTGCTCACCGACACCCGGGTGCGTCGGTACGCGACCCAGACGAGCCCGACGATCACGCCCAGCACCGCTGCCGTCGCCGCGAAGATCGGCCACGCGGTGGGCTGATCGAGCACCCACAGCTCAGCGGCGAGCAGCGGCGCGAGGAGCGCGGCGAGCGCGAGTCCGTAATTCCATCCGAGAGTGCGACGAGGCCTCAGGGTGATCACCCTGAGGCCGTCGCCCCCTGCTGCCGCTGCGCTGGTGGAGGAGCCCCCTGCGTCCCCACTCCTCGCTTCCACCGGTGCTGCTGACATCTCTCACATGATGCGCCCGTTCGGGGCGCGGCGCTATTCCGCATTAATGAGGACACGGCGTGGATCGGGCCGACGCGTCGCCGACGAACGTCGAACTCGGCCGCGGTTCTGGGAGGCGGAATCGGATGCGGGACGGGAGGGTGCGCCGGCGTCGTGGGGTCAACGAGGCCGCCGTCGTCTTCGTCGACACCTCGGGCCCTCACGACCCGGCTCAGGACAGCATAGGCGGTTCTGGAGAGGGTGGGGGACACCCGGACAAGAAGGATTCGAACCCCGTGTGCGGGTGCTGTGCGCGCACCCGGCGGCGGGTCGGTTTCTGGCGGAGGGTCGGGGTCGAACCCCGTGTGCGGGTGCTGTGCGC
>NZ_ATXF01000008.1 GCF_000421545.1 Agromyces italicus DSM 16388 | reverse complement strand
ACATCGATCGTGCTGACCGATCACCTCGCGTTGGAGCAGATCGCCCCGTCGATCGGGACGGTCGGCGACGCGTATGACAACGCGCTCATGGAGACGATCAACGGGCTGTACAAGGCCGAGTGCATCCGCACCACGATCTTCCACGACGGCCCGTACAAGACGATCGCGGACGTCGAGTTCGCGACCGCCGGCTGGGTCGACTGGTACAACCACCGCAGGCTCCACGGTAGCCTCGGCATGGTCAGCCCAAACGAATACGAGGCTGCCCACTACGCGACACTCACCCGAGAGCCGCAACCCGCATAACAGCGGCATCAAACCTGGGACGGTTCACACAGCCAGACACCGCGACTGTCGAGACACACCTGTCGGCCGCGCGCAAGCCATTGAGTAGCCGTCAATTTTTGGGCTAGCACGGCGCTCGCTCGAATGCCGGGATTCGAGTTCCCGTTCACCCTGCTCGGGAAAGACCCCCGCACAGGCCCGTCTTCTGCGACAGCGTGTTCGTTTCATCGACCTTGGGCTCGTGGCAGGTTGAACGCGGCTGCGAGGACAGGGAATACTCGTTGAATATACGTGTACCCGGCCAAACTGCAGATGGACCATAAAGAAAGCCCTGATCAGAGCCAACTTCGAGAATAGGGGCACTTGAACCGCGAATCTACTGGACTTGAATTCAAATGCCGAGCAAAAGCCCCGATCAGAGCTATTTCCGGCACGATCCATAGGCGGCTCCGGGCCCGCGTTTGCCACATTCCGGTAGAGGTATGATTTTTAAATGCCTGATCAATCGGCAATTTGGATCGGTAGGGCGGACGGGACTTGAACCCGTGACCGATGGCTTAGACCGGGCACTACTCCCCTAGCCGAACACCTGGAGATCCCTCGAGTGATCTCGAGCTGATCAGGTTCTCCTCGTCGAACCTGCGACCAGTCTATCGAATTGACTCGACTCGCCTCGGCCGGGATCGAGTCGATAAACGACCAATAAACGTGCAGGTATCGAGTGGCTTCGGCTCTCCGCGTTTCGCCCGCAACCGCCCGAAGCTCACCTGAACCTTCCTCACCGCCGAGGCGACGCGACGAGCCGCCAGGCTCACGACACGACAGGCGGCGCATCGGACTCAATTGGCCTCACACACGCAAGAAGCTTCGAGTTCACCCCGCAGACTCAGCAGCCTGGCTTGCCCTGCCCATCGAGTAGTACCTGCCGTCATACTTGCCGCCCGCTGAGTCGCCCCGGAATGCATGGGATCCGCCGTATTGAACGTCGCGTCATTTCTCCGTAGCCAAAGTGCCGCACCACCGTCGCCCCGAGCCGCCAGCCGGGCGATGCAGAGGAAGCAGCCAATAGGTGCATTGGCTGTCGATGATCTCTCGCATCCGAGTCCCGTCGAACGGATCACCATGCCCCGGGACACCTCTTGATCGGTAGGCTCTCAGCCGCAGCATGCTTTGCACGTAGTTATCGACATTCGATTCCTCGAGATCGTCCAAAGGGCGTTCGTCATAGACGATATCGCCACGCCGAACAACGATCCGTCCGAGTACAGACCAGCGACGATTCCCCCACATCGATCAAGTCCCCGTCGCCAAGAGGAGTCGTCGGCACCGTGCAGTCTGAGAGCGCCCAGCTCGGCATTCGCATCGCCACCGCGGGCGTACCGATCGTGTTTGTGCTCCGCGTTCCTGCCGTACAGCAAGGCCGTCGAGGCGGGGCGAGTTCTCCGGCGAGCGGCGGGGACCCGGTGCATTCGACACGCAGGTTCCGCGGACTACGGACCTCGCCGCGGCGCAACGTGAGGGCCAGCGACCCCCGCGCGACGTACTCTGAGCCCAATCTCGTCGATCCCTGCCGCAACCGGGCCTAACTCATTCCATCGGAGAGCGCGCCACGGAAGTCGATCCAACTCGTCTTCGAGCTAGTGTACTGCGCGAGCGCCTGGATCCCCTTGTCGCGACCTGTCCCGGTTCCCTTTACCCCGCCGAACGGGCGCTCGATCCCGAGCGCGTTGTAGTCATTCGCCCACACGATGCCTGCACGCAGCTCCCGCAGCATTCGGTGCGTCCGGGAGAGGTTCGCGGTCCAGACCCCCGCCGCCAGGCCATACTCCGTATCGTTTGCCGCGTGGAGTGCTTCTGTATCGTCACGGAAGCTCAAGACCGTCAGCACCGGGCCGAACACCTCCTCGCGGGAGATCGACGCCCGACTGTCGACTCCGTCGATGATCGTCGGCTCGAGGTAGAAGCCACCTGGCACCGGTTCCACCTGCTCTCCACCGAAGACGATCTTGCCGGAACGATTCGCCTCAAGTTTCGCGAGAATTTCGTCCAACTGCTCGCGGGATGCGATCGCACCCATCTTCGTCGACGTGGCCAGCGGGTCGGAGGGCATCCACTCGGTCGCCTTCGAAACGAGATCTTCGAGCAGCCGATCATGCACCGATTCGTGGACGAGCACGCGCGAACCCGCCGTGCACGCCTGCCCGGCGTTGTAGAAGATGCTGCCTGCGACGGTCGCGACCATTCGCTCCCAGTCCTCGACGTCGTCGAACACAACCTGCGGGGATTTGCCGCCGGCCTCGATCGAGACGGCCTTCATGTTGGATGTCGCCGCGTCGACGGCGATTCGTCTGGCTACGGTGGTCGACCCCGTGAATGTGATCTTGTCGATTCCGGGATGCCGCGCGAGTGCAGAGCCCACGGTCGAACCGCGCCCCGGCACCACGTTGAACACCCCATCGGGGATCCCCGCCTCCGTGGCGAGTCGTCCGAGGATCAGCGCGGGCAGCGACGAGAGCTCAGACGGCTTCAGCACGACGGAGTTCCCGGTGGCGAGCGCCGGCGCGAACTTCCATGCGGCGATGATCGAGGAGAAGTTCCACGGCACGATGGCGCCGACCACACCGAGCGGCTCGCGGGTCACGGTGAGCAGCGTGTGCTCGGGTGAGGTGATCACCTCGTCGTGCACCTTGTCGAGTGCATCCGCATACCAGTGGAGCGCCTCAGCGGTCTCACCGACGTCGGCCGCGAGTGCCTCGCTGATCGGCTTGCCGACCTCGAGCGATTCCGCCAGTCCGATCTCGTCGCGATGCGCCAGCACGAGCATCGCGAAGCGACGGAGGATCTCGGCTCGCTGTCGCGATGGCATCCTGCGCCAACGGCCGTCGTCGAACGCGATTCGGGCCGCGGCGACAGCTGCATCGACCGATTCGACGCCGGCGTCTTCGATGTGGGCGAGCGTCGACCCGTCGCGGGGGGCGATCGACTCGAATCGACTCGACCGAGCGAAGCCGCGATAGCCGCCGTCGATGAAGGCTCGAGTCTCCGGCTCCCATCCCGCAGCGCGCGACAACCACGCAAGAACGTCAGGCGCGAGTTGCGTCATCCGCAGTTCCTCGTTCCGTCAACAGGTTCCGGTACCAGGCGTATGACGTTTTCGGGGTCCGTTCCAGCGTTTCGAAGTCCACATGCACGATTCCGAAGCGTTGGGTGTATCCGGCTGCCCATTCGAAGTTGTCGAGCAGCGACCAGACGTAGTAGCCACGAACGTCGACGCCGGCCTTGATGGCGTCGAGTGTCGCTCGCAGATGGCGCTCGAGGTAGGAGACGCGCTCGGGGTCATGACACACACCGTGCTGAACCTCGTCATCGAAGGACGCGCCGTTCTCGGTGATCTCCACCGGCGGCATCCGCTCGCCGTAGCGTGAGTGAAGCCCTGTCAGCAGGTCGCGCAGCGTATCGGGCAGGATCGGCCAACCGAACCCCGTTCGTTCGACACCGTCGAACTGCCCGAGCGCGAACGGGAACGGGCCGTCGGGAGTCGGGATCGGCGGTGAGGGGCGATAGAAGTTCACCCCCAGAATGTCGATGGGCTGGGCGATGATGTCGAGGTCACCGTCTTCGATGAACCGGTCGACCGGGGCGATGTCTGCGATCTCCGGAGGATATGAACCGAGCAGTATAGGGTCGGTGAAGAGGTGGTTCACCCAGGCATCCCATCGAGGCCCCAGCTTGGCGTTCTCGTGCGACGGACGCGCCGGCGAATAGTAGTTCGCGATGCCGATGGCCGCGTCGCTCTCGGCGCGAAGCGCCTGCACGCTGAGCCCGTGACCGAGCAGTAGGTGGTGCGCGACCTGCACAGCCTCCGGCCCCAGGCGGAGGCCCGGTGCGTGGAAGCCGTAGATGTGCCCGTGGGACATGTGGTTGTACGGCTCGTTGAGGGTGATCCAGGTGTCGATCCCGTCGCCGAGTTCTCTTGCGACCACACCGGCGTATTCAGCGAGTCTGCTCGCTGTGTCGCGGTTGGTCCAGCCACCAGCATCCTGCAGGCTTTGTGGTAGGTCCCAGTGGAACAGCGTCGCGACCGGCGCGATCCCGTGATCACGCAGCCCATCGACCAGCCGTCGGTAGAAGTCGACTCCCGCCCGGTTGACAGTGAGGTCCGCACCCGAGAGGATCCGCGTCCACGCGAACGAGAAGCGGTAGCACTGCGCTCCGAGATCGGCGAGGAGCGTCAGGTCTTCATCGAGACGGTGGTAGTGATCGCAGGCGACGACGGCCGTGTGGCCGCCCGCGATGGTTCCGGGTAAAGCCGTGTACGTGTCCCAGACGCTGGGAGTTCGTCCGTCTTCGGTTACCGCACCCTCGATTTGGAATGCCGCCGTCGCAGCGCCGAACCGAAAGTTGTCTGGGAAGTCCGCACGATGGAGTCTCATGCGTCAGTCCAGTCGGGACGTGCCAGGAACACTGTCATTGATTTCCTCCAGTGAGTCTCATTGCGTCGGGTTGTCGCCACTGGCCGGTTCGAAGATCAGCTCCAGGCGTACGGGTCGTGGACGTAGATAGGCCGGCGGCAAGGATTCCGGGCCGCACGAAGCGCTTCCGATTCCGTGCTGAGCTGTATCAATGCCGAGGAATGTGGCGCCATGGGCCGTGAGGTCGTGAAGGTGGCGTGCAGCGTCGAGGACGGCATTCGACCACGGACGCGCGGTGAAGCCGAACGGCGCCGCACCGGTGATACGGATCGAGGCACCGTCCTCGAACTCGAGGTCGAGTTTGCGGACATCGGAGCGATGTCCATTCTCCTGCGGCACGATATATGGCGTTTGAAGCGCATCGAGACTCGCAGAGTGGTAAGCCGTCCAGACCGCCGATCGGCTGTCGTGGTACGACTCTCCCGGCCCTAATCCGAACCATGCTGCACGAGTGAGCCCGCTCGGCAGTGACATGTCGAGACCGAGCCGGGGAATCGGAATATCCGGCCAGACCCCGACTGGTGTCGCCGACGCGTTCAGCATGACGAGTTCGTCATGGGCGGACCACCGATATCGAAGGGCGAATCCGAACCCGCGGTCCACTGGTGTCAACTGCGCATCGACCACGACCTCGCCGTCGTGTACTTCCACATCGTCCAATAGATGCTCCATGCGATCGATGCCATGCGCACGCCATGCATGCAGCGGCGCCGTGGACTGGACGCTGTCGTTATCGATCGGTGCGCGCCAGATCGACCATTTCGGCCCGTCGACCTGCATGTTCCCGAGTGACAGGAGGCCACCCGTCACCGCGGCGATTCGTGTATTTCCGAGTTCGACGACATCGTGCCGCCGAATGGGGCGAACGGTCGCGGCAGGAACTTCGAACGTGCGTGCCCGCACCGGGAACTCGGCTCGAGCAAGCACGTGCCCCTCCGGGGCCCATGAGGTCGACGCGGCCAGCACGGCTTCCACACGAACGGCCAGTTCTCCGTCTGGTGCCGAACGCGCGGCTTCATGAATCGGCGCGAGCGAGATGGTCGCGGACTCTCCCGGGCGAAGGCATTGCACTTCGAGGTCACCGCGGGCGACTTCACCGTGTTCGCCCTCGAGGATCCAGTGATATCGAAGGTGCGCCGTCGTGGCATGGTCGTACTCGTTGAGGATGCCGATGCCGTTGCTCGTCGCGAACAGGCCCAGGGGCTGGATCAGTATCGCGTACTCGAGAAGGCCCGGAGACGGAGTCCGGTCGGGGAAGACCAGCCCGTCGATGCAGAAGTTGCCGTCGTGCACCACCTCGCCGAAGTCGCCTCCGTACGCGTAGGTGCCGTCGTCGCGACGGAGGCCGTGGTCGATCCATTCCCAGATGAACCCGCCCTGGCATCGAGGGTGCTTGCGGAAGAGGTCGGTGTACATGGCGATGCTGCCGGGGCCGTTGCCCATCGCATGGCCGTACTCGCACAGGATGAACGGCTTGCCTGCGAGGTGCTCCGCGGAGAAGTTCCACAGCGCTGGAGCGACTTCGCCGCGGCCATAGGCGTCGACTTCGTCGTACGTCGCGTACATCTTGCTGAACACGTCCGATACGGCGGGGTCGCCCTCGTAGTGCACCGGCCGCGAGGGATCGCGATCTCGCGCCCATTCGTACATGGCGACGAGGTTGCGCCCTCGGCCGGCTTCGTTGCCGAGGGACCACATGATCACGCTCGGCGAGTTCTTGTCGCGTTCAACCGTGCGTTGAATGCGGTCGATGCACGCGTCGCGATAGAAGTCGTCGTCGGACGGGTTGCCGACCCAATCCAGTTCGATGAAGCCATGGGTCTCATAGTCGGCCTCGTCCATGACGTACAAGCCGTGTTCGTCGCAGAGTTCGAGAAACCGCGGATGTGGCGGGTAGTGGCTGGTGCGCACGGCGTTGATGTTGTGCTGCTTCATCAGGAGCACGTCATCGAGCATGTCCTGCTCGGTGAGCGCTCGGCCACGATCCGGGTGGAACTCGTGCCGGTTGACCCCACGCAGGAGGATCGTACGCCCGTTCACCGTGAGCAGGCCGTCGTCGATCGCGATGGTCCTGAAGCCGGTACGGACGCGTACGGTTTCTTCGGGTGCCACGATCTCGACGTCGTAGAGCCGCGGCGTCTCAGCCGTCCACGGTTCGACGGGCGTCGTCACGGACTCGCCCGGTGCGACGTCGATTCCGAGTTCGGCGATCCTGATGCGGGTCTCTACGTCGCCGTCGACGCTGCAGGAGAACTGCCCGATACCGTCGCGGTATCCTGCTCGGATCTCGAGGTCGCGGATGCCTCGATCTGGGCGTTGTTGCAGCGTCACGCTGCGGAAGATGCCGGAGAGCCACCATTGGTCCTGATCTTCGAGATAACTCGCCGGTGACCATTGCCATACTCGGACCTGTAACGTGTTCCGGCCGTCGCGCAGGAGCGCGCCGATCTCGAATTCGCTCGGCAACCGGCTGCCGCTCGAGTGGCCGAGTTCGTATCCGTTGACGGCGACGGCGAACCACGAGTCGACTCCTTCGAACCGTAGGAGCACCGAGGCACCTGCCCAGCCGTTGGGTAGGTCGAACGTGCGCCAGTAGTCTCCGACGGGACCTCTCGGAACGTTGGGTGGGTCGATCGGGAACGGGTAGATGTGGTTGATGTAGGCGGGTGCGCCATAGCCCTGCGTCTGCCAATGCCCTGGAACCTGGATCTCATCGGTGCCGGCCGACTCCCGCCAGGCGTTGTCCGGTTCGTCGATACCGTCCGGATGGTAGGTGAAGGTCCACGTCCCGTCGAGATCGAGCAGCGGAGCATCCGAGCGCAACCATGACCGTGGCGGTGCAATCCCCCGATGCGGGTGAAGGTGGTCCGGGTGCGAACGGCCATGTTCTGTGCCGACCGCGGTCTCCACCTCGGCGATGACGGCGTCGAAGGGTGTCGTGCTCATGCTTCGGTGAACTCCTGTACGGCAAGCGCGAGTTGGTGGAACACGCGTCGATAATGAACGGCGTCATTGGGGAAGGCGTCGAGCGCGAGAGACCCGTCGGGGTCGATGATCTTTCGCACACGCGCCGCGCCGTGGTGATCTCGTACTACCTGCATCGCGCGGAGGTCACCCATCGCCTCGGCGAACACCCGGTACCGGATGGATGGCAACGGCTGCCCCCCGGGGCCCGGATAGACCAGGAAGGGGTCACCGCCCGGGAAGGCACGATTCGCGCAGGTGTCCGTGAACGGGTCGATCGTGGTGAGCGACTTCGCCGCGTTGTAGAAGTTGAATCCCCAATGCAGGAATCCGCGCGCCTCGAACTTGAACAGTTGCGCCCCGATCACCCGATTTCGGGGCGATGGGAGCGCGATGAAGCGGTTCGAGACATTCGTGTCCTGCGCGACGCAGTAGTACAACCATGGGCGCACGCCGGCATCGAAGAACGCGGCGGCATGATCGGTGGCAGCAACCGGCTCGGGCACGACCCCCCGCTTATACAGGCCGAAGTCGCTGATGGCGTCTACGATCGTGCACCCCTCCAGCAGATCGCTGACCACGGCACGAGCGGCCGCATACCCGTCGAAGTCCTCAGGTGTGGGTTCATCGGAGATGTGGAAGAAGACGTTCTCGAGTCCCCACTCTGTCGTGAGGAGCGTTCGCAACTCCGGGATCATCTGCTCGAGGAATCGCCGATACCGCGGATCGGTGGCCGCGACGTGCCACCCGAATCGGCGTTCGAGGCCGGCATCCGTCTGAACATGGATCGCGGGCGTCGCCTTCGCACCCCATTGCGTGAACAGGTGCGCGATTTCCAGGTATTGGAAGCCGTGGGCACGGCACCGTTCCATCCAGCGCCGCAACGCCGTGAAATCGAACACGTATTCGTCCTGGCCGACGTCGGTGATGACGATGAGTTGCGTGGCGGTGCGGTAGTGGTCGACCGCGGTGTCGAGCGGTGGCGTCCACACCGGCGTGAGAATGGTGTTCGCGGAGATGCCTCGTGCCGCACCGAGGAAGTGATCGATCGCGGCCCAATGCTCGTCACCGAAGACCTCGAAGCCGTAGTAGTTGGCGAGTCCGTCGCAATGGAACCAGTGCGTGTTTGGGATCTCGAGTTCGGGCAGCGTGGCGCCGACGACCAGCACCGGAATCGAAAGTTCTGCGATGATCTGGTCGCCGCCGTAGACGCGGACAGGCACGGCTCCGGCCAAAGGCGCCGCGAAGGGCTCGACGATCAGATCGATCCAGAACGCTCGCCACTGACCGACCGCGGCCGTGACCCCGCGTTCGGAGGCCGGCATCAGAAGGTCGGGGTAGAGTCCGGGCCGAGTCTGAAGGTATCCCGCTTCTGCTCCAGGCGGAGCGGGGTACTCGACGGGGACCAGCTCGACTGAGCTGATGCACGCGTCGAGATCTGTCGGGGTGTCCACCTCGACACGGATGCGTGCGCTCCCCGCAAGCGCGGCGTCTGCCTCCCACAGCGCTGCCACTTGGAACGACATCGTCTCGCCCCGGAATCCGACGAGCGGAACGCGGAGATCGAACGGTCGCGGTTCCCCGCACGGCTGTACCTTCTCGAGCGAGTCGCAGAGCACGACCCGCCATGCTGAATCTCGGATGATCGATCAGCCCTTCACACTCGATGAGGTGATTCCCTCGACGAACTGTCGCTGCAAGATGAGGTACATCACGAGCGGCACGAGGAACGACACTGTTGCGCCAGCCATGACGAGCCCGAAGTCGGTCAGATAACGCCCTTGCAAATTGGCAACCGCGAGTGTGACCGTCTGCATCTCTTCGTTGGTGATCGACACCAGCGGCCACAGGAAGTCGTTCCACGTCGTGAGGAACGTGAAGACGGTCAGGGCGATGATCGCGGGGCGGATCGACGGCAGGATGATTCGGCTGAAGATCTGCATTTCGGTCGCGCCATCGATTCGTGCGGCCTCGATCATCTCGTCAGGGATGGTCTCCATGAACTGGCGGATGAGGAAGACCCCGAAAGCGTTGATGATCGGCAAGAACAGCGACAAGTAGCTGTTGAGCAGGCCGAGCTCGCGCATCATCGTGAACAGCGGGATGAGGGTGACCTGCCCCGGGACCATCATCGTCGCGATGTAGACCCAGAAGAGCACCTCGGAGCCGGGAAAGGGCTTCTTGGCGAATGCGTAGGCGGCGAGAGAACAGACGATCGCATTCACGAGGCATGCCAAGGTGACCACGATGACGCTCGTGAGAAGCGCCATTCCGAAGCCACCGTCGGCGAACACCCGCACGTAGTTGTCGAGCGTGAACTTCGCCGGATCGAACACGACGGTGATCATCGTGGTCCGCTGGATCGACGTCACTGCCATGAACAGGAACGGGAGCAAAGCGATGAGCACGAACCCGATGAGCACTACCGCACTGATGCCGGTCGCGACGTTCGGCGTCTTGCGCCGCCGGCGTTCGCCGCTGTTCCTCATTATTAGAGACGTTGTGCTATCCGACACTGGTCTTCATCACCTTTCGCTGCAGGACCGCAATGACGAGGATCACGCCGAACAACACGATCGCCATGGCGCTCGCGTACCCCATCTGGAAGTTCCGGAATCCTGCTTCATAGATCATCATGACGATCGTGCGTGTCGCGCCCCCGGGGCCGCCCCCGGTCATGACGTAGACAAGGTCGAAGACCTGGAATGACCAGATCGTGCCGAGAATTACGACGAGGAAGGTGACAGGACGCAGCGACGGCACTGTGATCCTCCACAGTTGTTGCCGCCGATTGGCGCCGTCGATAGCGGAGGCCTCGTAGAGCTCGCTGGGGACCTCCATGATGCCCGCGTAGTAGATCACGAGGAAATAGCCGATGTTCTTCCACACGGTCACGAGAGACACCGTCACAAGTGCGAGGGTCGGTTCACCGAGGAAATTCACCGGGTCCACACCGATCGCCTGGAGGACCGAGTTCACGAAGCCGTTGTCCGTTCCCAGGAGTGCACGCCAGACGACTGCCACGACGACCAATGAAGACATCACCGGGATGAACAACGATGCTCGAACGAAGGATCCGAACCTGTTCCGGAAGCGCTTCGCGAGCAGATCTGCCAGTACCAGTGCCACCACCGTCTGGAGCGGAACAGAGATGAGCGTGTAGGCGAGGGTGATCCAGATCGATGAGATGAACGCATCGTCGTTGATCAGCTTGATGAAGTTGTCCATGCCGACCCACTGCGGCGGGCTGAGCACGGTGTATCGGGTGAGGCTGAAGTATCCCGACATCACGATCGGGACGATCATGACGATGACGAGGATGATGAAACTCGGGATGACGAAGGGAAGACCGCCGAATCGGCTCCACCGACTCGGCGGTCTCCGCGATGCGGGTGCGTCAGCGCGCGGCCGACGGGTCAACAGTGGTACTTGGCGAGTGCCTTCGGTCCGCGCTGACATTACTGTGCCGCTTGCAGCGAGCTGTCGCCCTCGCCCGCTGCATCCTCGAGCGCCTGCTCCGGAGTCTTCTGCCCGAGAAGCATCTGCTGCAGGTTGGTGTACAGCGAGTTGTACACTCCGGCGCTGCCTGCCGCGACAGGAAGTGAGTGGAGGATGTCAGCGTTCTCTGCGTACACGGGGATGAATGGATTCTCACTGTCTCCCTCCTCATCCAGCCCGATCGGCGGGTAGGCGACGATGTTCTCGTGGAACTGCGTCATCTGCGCACCCGACAAGATGAACTCCGCCAGATCGGTGCACAGTTGCTTGTCTGGGCAGGCGTCGAACAGGACCAGCGAGTCACTGGCGACGAACGTGCCACGTTGTTCACCCTCGAGCGACGGAATGAAATCGGCGTTGATCCCGGAGTCGGTGATCTCACCCAATTGCCCATCGGTGCCGAACATGAACGCGGTTTCGCCGCCGTAGAAGGCTGACTTGACCTCATCATTGGTCAGACCGGTCACCGATGACGGCATCGCCCCGCTTTCGAGGAGCGTCATCAAGTAGTTGGCGGCAGCGATGCCGGCCTCGCTGTTGAAGGCAGTCTTCGAACCGTCGTCTGTGAGGATCTGGCCTCCCGCCTGCCACAGCAGCGGGAAGAACGAGGAGTTCAACATCCCCCGGTCGGGAGCACCCCACGACTGCAGGAGCGCCGTCTTCCCGGAGGCGGTGACCTTCTCGGACACCGAGAGGAAGTCATCCCACGTCGTCGGAATCTCGCTGACGCCGGCTGCCGAGAGGAGGTCCATGTTCGCCCAGAGGATCCGCATACCGCCGACGACGAACGGCAGCGCGTACTGTTCGCCATCGACTTTGCCCTGATCGACGTAGAGCATGTTCTCCACCGCGGCGGGATCGAGGTACTCGTCGAACGGCACGATTGCACCGTTGACGATGTAGTCGCCCATCATCTCGCCATACATGTATCCGAGATCGGGGCCGTCGTCGCTGGAGACGCCAGTCAGGTACTTCGTCTCGTAGTCGGCCCACGGAATCAGCGTCACGTCGACATCAACGCTTTGCTCCTCCTCGAACGGCGCGAGAATCTCATCCCACGCGTCCGACTCCACACTCGTGCTTTCCGCACCGAACGGAGTGGGCAGCCAAAGATTGAGGGACTCGACGTCGCCGGCTCCCGCGTCACCGCCCGAGCTGCACCCGCTGACGACGAGAGCCGTCGCTGACAGCGCCGCGGCGGACAACAGCAATCGTGTCCTGATCTTGGTTCCCATGGATCTTCTCCTCTTCGAGCGAGCATGTGCTGGTGAGATGTGGCATCTGAAACGGTTGCAGCGGCTCACCGGAAGAAAGGATTACCGGTAACGTTGCGTGGGCAACGCTAGTCGCGCTGGCCCCCTGTGGCAAGACCCTGTGCAGCCCGCACGGGACTGTGATGAATCTGTTATCGCCAGAACCGGGTCATCGGCTGCACATGGATGACGCACGCCATCCGTCGGATTCGCCGTGCGAATCAGGTGCGGGGTGCCGCCGTCGACTTGCGCACGCGGAGTTCGGCCGGCGCCGGATCTGTGATCGTCCTGACCTCTTCTGGGTCGATCACGGTGAGGAGTCGTTGAACACCGCGCCTGCCAACGCTCTCCAGGTCCAACTTCGCAGTCGTGAGTGGCGGCCAGAAGTACGCCGCCTCGGCAATGTCGTCGATGCCCGTTATGCTGAGCTGCTCTGGCACGCGGATGCCGCGCTGACGAAGTGCATGGATGGCGCCGAGCGCGATTTGATCGTTCGCGGCTACCACCGCCGTCAGCTCGTCTACCGGCAGTCCGAGACCGATCTCGTACCCCGAGCTCGCCGACCATCCGCCGAATCTGGCTCCAACCGGTTCGAACCCATTGGCTCGGATCACTGACTCGAAGGCTGCAAGACGGCTTCGACTCGCGAGCCACTCGCTTGGGCCACCGATGTGGAACAGGCGCGAATGACCGAGCGACAGCAAATGCTGCGTCGTGGCGTGTACGCCCGCCGCACCGAGATCGAGACCGCTCTCGGGGTTCTGAATCGAGTCGCTCCGATCCATGAACAATGGAACTCGGAAGTGCGCGGCCGAGACTGCGTCCGCAATGTGTTCGGTGGGGATGAGCGCGATCACTCCGGCCAAGTCTTGCTGGTTGATCAGGTCGACGGCTTCGTCGATCGAGTCATCGCGTTCGAGCTCGAGCGTGACGATATCGAGCAGGTAGCCGGCCTCACGCGCTGCATGCGATGCCCCTCGAACCACTTCGTTCGGACCGACCTGATCCATTTCGTACGTCAACGCGGCGATTCGCCGTGGCCGTTTCGTTGCGAGAGACCGAGCAGTGACGTTCGGCACGTACGCGAGTTCCGCGATGGCGGCGGCAACCCGCTCCCGGGTCTCGGGCCGAAACCCTTCATAACCACGAACGATGCGCGCCACCGTCTGATGCGACACACCCGCTCGCTTCGCCACGTCGTAGATCGTGGACTGCTTCGGCGGTCTGTCGTTCAGATCGTTCATCGCGAAGTCCCATCCGTGCTGCGATAGCTCCTGCACTCGAACCATAGGACATTGAACCGTCCCCGGTTGTCTGCCGCTTCTATACGGGTGGCATCGCCGGGTGGGATGTCTGGGATCGATCGTAGTAGCGACGAGACTGATCATCGACCGACATGAACTGACGGCGGTGACTCGAAAGCGCTTCACTCCGTCGATGGGTCATCTATCTCGATCGGCACCGGAGCTCGGAACAATCCGAACACGACGGACCCATCAGCGTCGCCTTCACGATTCATGGGTCTGCCTGTGCGGGCCCGGGTAAATTACAGTCCGGTCATGAACCTGCGCCTCGTCGGCAACTGCGGACCCTTCTGCCGGCGTCCGGGCAGCAGATGCGTGACCTCGAGCCGACGTGCGAGCAGATGGGACTGCTGCAGCTTCGGTTGACTCCCAACATGTGGTGATTCATCACTCTTGGGAGGAATTACGCCGTGCTTGAGCCCTACCCCGCCGAGTGCCGTCAGGATGTCGTCGCGATCACCCGAAGCGGGAGGCATCACTCGGGGATGTGCGACAGTGGCTCAGACGCGTGCGATTGAGACATCCGGCGCCAGTGGATATGCAGCTTGCCGAGATTCGCGATGGCGACCGTGCCCTCAATCCCTTGGCCGAGCGGCTCCACGATCGCGACGTCAAACGGGCTCGCTGTGATGTGCGACTCGAACGCTTCGCGTAGTTCGGGCGAACGGAATACGCCGCCGATCGCGCAGACCGAGTACTGGGTGGGGACGCCTGATTCCGACCCGGATGACTGCTCCCGATGCGCATCGGACACTCTACGTAATGCGGTCTCCACGCTGTGGGCGAGCTCGGCGCCCGCCTTCGCCGTAATGTTCCGAGAGACGGTGTCACCTTCGGACGCCAGCCGTGTGACGTGCTTGGCGAATGAGGCGATGACGCTCACGCGGTCCGGGTCGGCCTGGAGATCGATGTAGGCCTGGTTGAGGTCAGCCCAGCGTCCCTCGGCGACGGCCCGCAGTGCCGTTGCGGGGCCTCGCCCGTCGAACTCGCGCATTACGGCGTCGAGCGCTTCGCGTCCGATCCAGTATCCGCTGCCGGCGTCGGCGATGAGGTGGCCCCAGCCGTCGACGCGTGCCACCGCGGATGCACCCACCGCGAGCGTCACGACACCCGTGCCGGCGGCGACCACGGCGCCACGTGCGTCGCCAAGCGCTCCGAGGAACGACGTCGTCGAGTCGTGCGCAAGTATCACCTCACGTGCACCGGCAGCGCGGAGGAGGGCGAGCAGCGCCGCGGCATCCGCTTCCTGCGACGTAAGTCCAGAGACGCCAGCAGCGACCACCGAGACCGGTACGCCGGCACGTTCGATCGCAGCGAGCGCGACCGCCGCCAATTGCGGCAGCAGAGGTTGGCTGGTGCAGATTCCTGGGAAGACATGGTCTTGCCCAGCTGCCCGGACTTTGATGCCGGTCTGGCCGGCGTCGATCGCCAGTAGAGCGCTCATGCGGGTCGCCCCTTCGTGTTGTGGTGGTTGCCGGTGATCCCCTGGGAACCGATGTCGCCGTGTGGCATGGTTGGGGCTCGCCGCCGGGCGCGTGAACGCGCCCAAGTGAGTACATCCCGAATTCGCCGTGGGCACCAACGCCGCACTCCAATTCCGTCCAACTCAACCGAGCAGAGCCTAGGTCAGTCGAGGACCTTCGTGCACCATCAGCATGAACGAACTGTGCGCCAAATGCCGCCTGCGGCATGCCAAATTCGGCGGTTAAAACCCAGATGAGAAGCTTATTTGTAGGGCGGACGGGACTTGAACCCGTGACCGATGGCTTACGCAGGACACAGGCCCCAGGCCCAGCACACCTCGCAGTGCCTCGGGAGATCTCGACCTGATCAGGTTCTTCTCGTCGAACCCGCCAACAGTCTATCGAAACACCTCGATTCGCCTCGGGCGAGCTCGAATCGATAAACGACCAATAAACATCCACGCATCAAGTGAGTCTTCTGCCGACGTCGGCAATCATCCACTTCAAGCGCAACGTCCTGGCAATCGTGCCCAAGGTAGGCAGGAGATGGTCGCGTGGATCATCCGCACGATCTTCGCCCCAACCCGAGCAAGAGCACGTGGCCACACAGCTCGCCGACGTCGTCCGGATGCTCGCACGCGCCCACACGAAAGCCGCGCAGATGCTCGAGGGCGCCCGCGATGACCTCCTCGCGTTCGCCACGTTCCCGACCCGGCACTGGCGACAGATCTGGTCCACGAACCCCGGAACGCGTGAACGAGGAGGCACTGCGCCAACCGGAACGAGCTGCGTCTATGGACGGCGATCAACTGCTCGCAAACGCTTCGACCTCCAACAGTTTTAAGAGCGCGGAGGCGTGCATGACGGCGAGAAGTGCGTTGATCTTCGTGTACTGGCGTGCGCCTACCCCGTGCGCTGTCGCGTGTCGGCTAAGGGTTCTTGGTACAGGCTCACCAGGTCGATAGTTGGCATGACTCCGCCAACAGGCACCAATGACGAGCGCATCACGCATCGTGAGATTCTCGACGACGGGGCGACCGTTCTTTGCGGTGTGGTGGCCCCACCGTTCGATGTGCGCTCGGCCGAACGTGTCGATGAAGTTCATCGAAAGGGCCTGCGCGGCCGCCGGGTAGCCCGCTTCCATGGCGTCGATGGCCTCGGTGACATAGGCCGCAGCGCGCCGACCTTCGGCGCTCGTGATCGCAGCCAACAACCTTCGACAGTCGCGCATGATGCCTCGTTGGTTGCGCTGCATGATCGCCCGCCGTTCCCGCGGGCCGCCAGCGGCGAGAAGGAGCTCGAGAACGCGGCGTTCGGGCACCCACGCGAGCGGAAGGCCTTCCTCCAGCACCAGTGTTTCGAGTGGTACTGATTCCAAGTTCTTGATTCCCCACCAGTTGCGGGGGTAGTCCCGCTCAAGCTGGGGCTCGAATCGCTTGAGGGTTTCGCGCAGCTGGTCGAAGTAGGGAGCGAGGCTGAGTTCAAGGTAGGCGTTCACGGATTTGGCGATCGACTTGAACTGTGGCGTCCACATTGACGCGATCGACGCGAGGGCTGGCGTCAGCGCTTCACGCGCCTGTCGGAGGAACAACTCAGTGTGTGGCGCGATCGCACGCTGCAGCGAATCGGCGAGTCGCTCCGGCAGCACGAGGTCATCGTCCTGGTCGTCCGCGATCTGATCGTTATCGTCCAATTCCTCGCGGCCCGTCATCAGATGTTGGTCCCCTCAGTCTGCCGTGATGGGCTGCAGCCGTAGTCACATCCTTCACCGATCACGATCATGCTGTCCACGACGCTCCTCGCCCCAGGCCGATCCATGAACCGCTCCGCCAGCGTCGCCGTCGCCATCTCGACTGGTAGCGCCATTGAGAACTTCAGTCCTGCGACCGCCTCCGGTGACATAGCCGGTAGCGCAGCCTCAACGCCCGCCGCCCGCAGTTCCGCGACCGTAATGCCATCTGGGAAGCGGATCATCTCGTTGTCGGCGACCGCCTCTGCCGCGGTCTCCCCGAGTGCTGCGATCAACGTGCCGTGCGCCCGAAGGCCGCCGAAACCCCAGAGCGTGGCTCCCTTCGCGCCCCTGTGGAGCACAAGACCTTCGGCATCGACATCATCAGTGCGCAGAGCGCGGAGATTCTCGAGTTGCCGTACCGCGCGCGCCGACAGCGTCACCGGCGGGTCCTCCCCCAGCAACATGTCGCGGCGCGCACAGACGAGCTCGAACGGTTCGGCGATCGACTCGCTCGACCAGCGAACCTTGCCCTTCTCGGCGTGCGCGGTGACTTGTGCACGGCGCTTCTCCCAATCGACGCCGTCGACGCGCCAGGCGCGACCATTGAGCAGCAGCGGGCGGAGCCCGTCTGCAACGTCCTTCGGGAGCGCGATTGGCGACACCGAGCCGATCTCCTTCGTGCCCTCGAGCACGCGGATTTCGAGATCAGCGATGAACGACGACAGCAGATCCATGAAGTTTCGGCGGCCGAAGGCACGCTCCGCGGTCGGGCCGATCATGAGGAAGTCACCGTCAGCGACGAGGAAGTCTTCGGCAACGAGGTACTCGAGCACCTCGTCCGCCTCGTCCATGACGGCGCAGCCGGCCCACCAGTCCTGCCAGCCCGCGGCGGGAATCCGTCCCTCTTGCAGCGCGAGTGCAAGCAACTGCTGTGCCGCGATGTGTCGAGGATGCGGCGGAGCCACGATCGGTTCCACGAAGCCACGCGACCACAACACCAGCAATCCTGCGGCCCGTGCGAATCCGTCGAGATCGGTCGCCAGGAAGAGCGCGTTACGCGACGTCCCTAGCCGTCGCCCGGTTCGCCCCAGTCGCTGCAAGAACGCCGAAACCGAGAACGGCGCGTCGATCTGGATCATCCGGTCGAGGTCGCCGATGTCGATCCCGAGTTCAAGCGTCGAGGTGGCGACGATCACGCAGTCGCGCGCCTCCGCGAACGCCTGCTCACTGATGCGCCGCTCGTCGACGGACAGCGACGAATGCGAGACGTAGGTTGTCACGTTGCGTACCCGCAGCTCGTAGGCGAGCTCCTCCGCCTGCGCGCGTGCTTGGCAGAAAACGAGCCGCTTCTCCCCCACGAACAACCGCGACAGGATCTCGGCGGCGTTCTCCAACGACCCCACGTAGTCGAGCGTCACCTCCGGGTGCGCGATCGTGCTCGAATCCCGCACGACCTCGGCCGGCGCCCCACGCGAAGCGTTGGACCCTTGCAGCCACTGCAACACCTCGTCGGGATTGCCAAGCGTCGCCGAGAGGCCGATCCGCTGAATCGGTCGCGCCGCGATCCGCTGCAGCCGTTCGAGCACCGCGAGCAGGTGCCAGCCCCGATCGGATGCCGCGAACGAGTGCACCTCGTCGACGACGATCGCTTGAACGTGCTGGAACAGCCGGTGGTGAGACACGCGCCGCGAGACGAGCATCGCCTCGAGCGATTCCGGAGTGGTCAGCAGGATGTCCGGCGGTTCAGCGAGGATACGGCGTCGCTCGCCCTCGCCGACGTCACCGTGCCACAGCGCGACGCGTCGCCCGCCCCAATCGGCGTACTTCGTCAACCGCGGCAGCAGATTATTGAGTAGTGCTTTCAGGGGCGTGACGTAGATGACAGTGAGGCCCTGCCCCGAGGCATCCATCATGTTCGAGAGCAGCGGGAAGACGGCAGCTTCAGTCTTTCCGCCGGCGGTGGGCGCCACGAGTAAGCAGTCGGTTCCGCTGCGAATAGGGATGACGGATGCTTCCTGCAACGGCCGCAATGACGTCCAACCGAGGGAGTTGACGACGTGATACTCGATCGCCGAGTGCAGGCCGAGACCGGGCATCAGATGCCGAGGTCGATGTCATCGACACCGGCAGGCACGACGGCGCCCACGTCGCCGCGCCGCGCTGCGGCATGCTCTTCCTCGGTCAGCGCGGTGAGGGCAGCGGCCTCACCGAGCGCCTCGCGGCGGGGATCGTAGTCTTCGAACAGGTCGACCTTGTCCATGACGTCTACGAGCTGCCTGAGGAACACACGCGGAGCGATGCCGACCTTGCCGCCGAGCTGCCCGGCGATCTTGGCGGCGAAGTCGGTGATGAAGTCGTCATCAATCGACTCAGCAACACGATCACCGTTGTCGGCACCATCTGCGTAGAGGTCCCGAATGCGCACCCCTAACTCGTGCAGTGACTCGTGCGTGAATCCGGTGAGTCGAAGCTGGGGCGCGCGCGGGTTGTCGTATCGGGCGTTCGTCTCGAACTTCGTCTCGATTCGTTGCGCGAGCGGAGGGAGACGCTGCACTCCCTGCTGTCCGTCGTAGAACGCGGGCGTGCCGGTGATGAGCAGGTACAGCCCAGGGAAGCGTCCGGCGTCGACTTCGTCGAGCAGCTGCCGTAGTGAGTTGAGCGATTTCTCGCGCACGTCCGAGCGCACGCGCTGCAGGGTCTCGACTTCGTCGAGGATGACCACGAGACCCGAATAGCCGGAGTCGCGCAGGACCGTGAGGAGCCCTTGCAAGAATCCGAGGGCGCCGAAGTGGTCGAGCTCGCCCTTGACGCCGGCGTACCGGCGAACGCTCGACGCGACGTGCGGCTGGCCGCCGAGCCACGCGAGCAGCCCTTCGGCCTCGGCTCCATCGCCTCGCTCGATCGCGACGCGATAGCCGCGCAGGGCGGCGGCGAAAGCCGGCGCGGTTTTGCTCACGTTCGCAAGCCGCTTCGCGATGAGGTCGTCAGTAGCTGCAGCGACGGCGCTCTGGTCGCTGGCGTCGACACCTGCCTCGAGAACATCGCCTTCGAGGTTGAAGAACCAGTTGTCGACGATCTCTTTGAATGCGCTGGGCCGAGCCGACGCGGTCGAGATGCTCTCGATGATTCGCCGATACACGGTCTCGAGCTTGTGCAAGGGGGTCTCGGTCTCAGAGATCTGGATCTCTGCCGCCGCGAACTCCTGAGCCTTCGCGGTCTCGCTCAGCCAACGGGCGAAGAAGGTCTTGCCTGAGCCGTACTCACCGCGCACCGCCTTGAACTGCGCCCCGCCGTTCGAAACGACCTGGAGCTCGGCGTTGATCGTCGGCCCGAAGCGGTCAAGTCCGACGGCCATCACATCGAGTCCGCGTTGCGGCACCGTTCCTCGGCGCAACGCGTCGACGATCTCCTGACGGCGGCGTGGACTAACAGCCATCTCGAACTCCTAACGCAGACCGAACTGCTCGCGCAACAGCTGGCGGTCGACGAGCACGGTCGTGCCGTCGGTGTCAATGGCGACAACGTCGAAGCCGTCGACATTGAGCAGGCGGCGCAGCACTGCAAGGATCTGCTCGAGTGCCGCAGCAGAAACGCGGAGTAAGGTAGCGAGCATTTCTGCGGGCACCCTGCCTCCTCGCTCGTCGGCGGTGTCGAGGATGAGTGCAACCGTCGCGTCGTCGAGCGATCGACGCTTCAGTCGGTCGCGTTGTGCTGCGTACAGCTCGGAGGCGAGCAACGCGGCACTGAGCGAGACGGTCGCTGCGACGCCCTCATCGCCCCCGACGACAGGGATATCGAACATCGCGACCTCATTCGTCGGCGCCGATTTTGCCTTCGATACTCGCTTCTTCGGCCCAACAGGAGCAACCGGCGTGGATGCCTCGACGAGGCCGCCGTCGTACCACCACTCCGGTGCCTGTGGCGGAGCATCCTGCCAACCGTTCGGCGCGGCGACCCCCGCGGGGCGCAGCACGACGATGGGGACGGTCAATTCGGCAAGGCTCGCACCACCGTGATAGCCGGCGGACTTGGGTGCGTAGCGAAGACCCTCGTTGCGAGCAACCACAGCCGAACCCCCCGGGGCGAGCACGCGCGGACCGGAGACGAATACCTCATCAGGCGTCGCGGGTGCGTCGGGCGCGCGCCAGCGTGCGCCGCCGCTCCCCTCGGCCCGGTACTCGCCACCGCGCTCGATGACGTGCCCGTGATCAGAGGTGAGCACGACGGTGCGACCGGCAGCCGCCGCGAGCGTGAGCAGCGCGGGCAGGTTCGCGATCTGGGCGAGCGTCCATCGGGTGGCATCGGGGTCGGCTTTGGCGAGGGCGTCATCGATGGTGTTGAGCACAACGCCGACCACCTTGTTCGCAGAGTCGGCGATCGCAGATTCGACTTCGGCAGGCAGCAGTTGACCTGCTGGCGAGCGAAGCTCGTCCTTGTGGAAGAGCGGACCCCCTGTCTGCTTCTTGAATGCGGGCTTCTCGGTACCTTGGTTTCCGTCGGTGAGACGCCCGGCGAAGAGCGACGAGCGTGAGTAGCGGGTGACGCTCGGCAGCGTCGCGAGCGCGGTGAGTCGCTGCGTCTGTTCCTCAGGAAGCACTTCGACCCACCGCAGCCGTCGAGTCTCGTCAGCGAGTTCAGCGGCGACAGCTGCGCTCATGCCGTCGAGCACGATGAGCAACACACCGGCGCTTGCGAGCGGCGCCACGACGCGCTCCAGCAGCGCTTCGATTGGGATGACACTGGTCGGCGTGTCCCCGCCGAGCATGGCCGCAGCCCCGGCGTCCTCCGCGTCGCGTCGCGCGGTCACACGCTCGGCGAGTGCGGCGTAGGCACTCGCGAGTGCAGGTCGACTGGACCCGTTCCACGTCACGCTGCGCGCCCGATCAGCCCAGGCCGATCCGTGCCAATATGCAGCGGCGGCGTGGTCGAACGAACCCGGGGCGGCCGCGGCGGGGCGCGCGAGCCAACGCACGAGCCTCGCCGCCATCTCGACGCCGAGCAGTTCGTCGACGTCGCGCGCGGCGAGGTCGTGCGCCCGTACTTCGGCAAGTGCGCGATCGACAGCTTCGACCGAATGGTCCGACCCGACCGACCCTACCGCCTCTGCACTGGCGTCCACTGCGGAGGCGAAGGCCTTGTAGCGGGCTTCGAGCCCCGCCGGCAGCAGTGCCGAGCCCGTTGCACCCTCGGCCCAGCCGAGGTCGGTGAGAATCGCCTCCGCTTGCCGCAGCACATCGCCGAAACGTGTGTCGCCGGCGGCTTCGAGGCGAAGGATGACGGAGTGCGCCGCCTCGCCAAGCAGCTTCGCCTCGGCACCCACGACCTTGGTCGCGAAGAATCGTTCCTCGAGCCGGACCTTTGCCGTTTCAGGGGCGTCTGCGTGCTCGTTCCACAGCAGGTCGGTGACGAGGGCGACGGCAAGCGTCGAGTACGTGGTCGCCCGCCGTTTCGCGTGGAGTGCGAGCGCGGCGCTCCCGCCCAGATGCTTCTGGGCTCCGGCGATGATGCCCGTGAGCTCCTCGGGTCGGTAGTCGAGCAGACGAGCACTGGTCTGCGGTTCATCCAGGTGGTCGAGGAGCGCGATGAGGTCGACCTCGTCCACGCCGTCGAGGCCCGTGAGGTCGGCGAGAATCGCACGGACGACATGATCCCCGCTGAGCGTGCCACTGGTGGCAACTGGCCAGCCTGCTGCGCGTTGGTGGGAGAGCAGCATCTGCGGCAACCACGCTCCGAGGTCACGCACGCTCTTGTCGACGTTCGGGTTGCCGACCTTGAACAGGCCTGGAACGAGCTCCCAAGCATCGACCGATTGCACGGAGTGACGCTCGGCGCGCAACCGCACCGCACTGCCGAGCTGCTGGTCATCAAGGGCGGTGAGGACGACGATCGGCTCGGCCGCGTGCTCGTGGTAGGCGTCCAGCACCGCGAGCTGCGAGTTACCTACAACGACACGAACGATCTCGCTGCCGACGGTGATCGTCTCGCCACCGGTCCACGTCGAGGCGGCGCGAAGCAGCAGCACTTCGGTGCGGCGCTTCGGGTCGCTCCGCCATTGCGCGACGCGCCCCCACAGCGTGGGCGTGTCAAGCGTCGGGGCCCACGATTCTCCGCTCGCCATGTTCACTCCACCTGCCACGTGATTCGCACCTGCTTGGCGTTGTCACCGTCGAGTGCGGTCGCAATTGCGTCGCGCAGCTCGGCGATCGCTGGTTCGAGCTGATCCCCCGACGTGCTGACGTGCCCGTTCGCGTTGCCGGGCAGACCTGGCTCAGCGAGGAAGTTGTCGGCGTCTACGTATACAGGCGATGGGTTCGGCGAGCTCGTGTCCGCCAGCGACGGCCTCGGCGCTGGAACATGCGCGGGCTGAGCGGTAGGCGCGGGAGTCGTCGCCAGGAGCGCCTGCTTCGAAATCTCGGCCGCTTCCGTCAGTCGAGCCACCAGCGGCACCGCGGATTCATTCGCGACCGCGGCTGCGCGCAGTGTCGTCAGCGTCTGATCGACTTCGGGCCGCCCGAGCGTCGCCGCCTTCGCAATGATGTCCCACGCGGCGCCGACGAGCGCTCGCGAAACGGAGGCCGAGGTCGCAATCGACTTCCCGACTGCCGCCGCTGAATCGACTAGCGTTGTGTCGGCGAGAACGGTGATCGCGAGCAGCGGGTCGCGCTCCTTCGAGAGAGCTCCGAGCAGCTCGGCGGCGCACCGGGAGGTCGCGAGTCGTCCGGTCAGCGCGTCAGTGTCGAGCCCAAGTGGTGCAGCGTGCGCTTCAAGTCGTTCGACAAGGCCAACCGCGTCGGCAACCCGCTCCGCTGCAGAGCGGTGAATCGCACCGCCGAGCCGGCGAACCGCGCCCGAGCTGCGGTAGGTCTCGGCAGGCACGCCGAGCACGACCGAGATGACCGCGTTCACCCGCACCCACGCATCTTCATCAGGCAGATTCGCAGTGCGCAGCACGAGGTCATCCGTAAGCGTCCCTACGCCGGGGCGGGCAACAGAAGCAATACCGCGTACCCACTCCCGGTCAGCGATGATCGACCACGCGAGGATGACTGCGTCTTCGAGATCACGCGACATGCCACGGTCCGCAAGGCGCGCGCGTAACGCCCCCGCCGTGACGTTGCCCGCGAGCTCGGCTTCCCATTTGGTGAAGTCGTCGCGCCAGCCGAACTGCGTGAGCTGCGAGGTGAAGACGTTCTCATTGAGCGAGCCGAGACCGAGCGGCACGGCGACCGAACTGGCGAGACGCTTGTCGACCGACGTGATGCCTTCGGCGCGGCCAGAGTGTTCGACGGCGCGGGTGACGAGCGCCAGGGCGTCCTCGAGTTCTTTGCGCTTCACTTCTCCATGTCCGAGGTCGGGATGCCCCGGATACGCGTTCTTCCAGGCCTGTTCGAGCGCCCCGGTGAGTCCGCCTGAAAGCGTGCCGGTGACGGGTGCCTGAATGGTCAGGCCCGAAACGAGGGTCGTGAAGATTTCGCTCGGCAGCAGCTCGTCGTCGACGTCGCTGGCGTCGGGCGCAGCAACGCCGTACGCGCGGAGGATCGCCTTCCCGAATGACTCGCGCAGGTTGGCTCGGTTGTTTTCGAGTGCTTGGCGGGCGGCCGGTCGGTCGGTGGCGGGCAGATGGTCGGCGTTCGCCTCGAATCGGTTCTCGGCGAGCAGGTATTCGAGCACGACGAGCCGACCGAGGTCGTTCAAGCGCGTGGCGGTGAGGAAGTTCGGTAGCCACGTGATGGTGTCGGCCGTGATGCCTTGTTCGCGCAGGCCGGAAATGCGAGCGAGGTCGTCGCGCGGCCCGGACTGTCCGTCGGCCGCGTAGGGGAAGTCGATGAAGACCTTCCATTCGCCCTCGCCAGTTTCGAAGTCGTAGTCCTTGAAGTCGTTCGCACCGCTGTGGAGATTTCCGAACCAGATCGACGCAACGCGCTTCTGTCCGCGCCAGACGTGCGGAAAGGGGATGCCCTGGCCGAGCATGCCCGTCGTGTTGCCAAGCCCGAGCCCGTCGAGCACGAGCGTGCGGATGAGTGAGCGTCGCGCGGGCGGGGTGTCTTCGCCGGCGACTCGGCTGAGGATCGAGTCGTAGTCGACTCCGGAGAGTTGCACCGAAACGAGCGGGTCGACGGCACCTTCGGCGACGTGGATCTCGCCAAATTCTTCAGCCCATTTGCGCACGAGCGTGAGGGCCTGCGAGGTCTCCGTGCCGGGCACGAAGGCGTTGATCGATCCGTAGTTGAGGGCGTGCAGCTTCGATGCGGTGAGGTTCTTGAGCGACGCGGCACCGGGCGCGAGGGCGGCGATGAGCAAGGTTTTCGCGAGTCGGTCTTCGGTGCGGAACGGGTGGTTTCGCGCGAGCCCTTTCGCGGTTGCTTCGGTGAGCCCATGCTTGTTGAGGAGGAAGGGCCGCAGTTTGTCGGTGTAGAAGCGAGCGGAGATTTCGAATCCGGCGCGCACGTTGTCGTCGAGCGGTTTCGAGGTTCCAAGCGCGATGTAGTCGTAGAGGTCGCCGACGGGGATGACGTCACCGGCGGTCAGTTCGTCGTTGCCGTCGATCAGCAGTTCGGTCATCAGCGTCAGCGCGGTGCGTTCGCGCTGCATGATGTTCGACAGGGCGACCATCGCGTCGACGAGCGCCGGCGAGAATGGGAAGACGCTCGCAAACTCTGCTTCGCCCGAGGATGCTTCGTCGGCGAGCAGGCTGTTCCACACGGTGCTGTCGGCGCGAACTCGGGCGAGTGAGGCCTGCAAGGTCTCGGCCGCATCGGCACTCACGGGTTGCAGCAAGCGCTGCTTGACGATCTTGGGCAGATCAGCGGCGCGAAGCACGATCTTCTCGAAACGGTCGTCCCAGTACTGGAGCGTCTGCTGCTGTGACACGCGTTCGACGCCGAGCGCGCTGTTGCCGAGGAACTGGGCGAGTTCCCGCTGGCGGGCGACGAATGAGATGAACGGCACGGGCAGGCTGCCGGAGCCGGTTTCAACGAGCTTGGCGACCTTGGATGCTTCGCTTTGGATGAAGGCCTGGTCGGAGAGGTGCTGCCCGAGCCAGAGTACGAGTTCGTCGAGGAACAGCACGATGCCGTCGTAGCCGAGCGCGTGCGCGTGATTGCTCATCGTGCGGAGGCCGGAGGTGATGTCGACCCATTCGCCCGCGGACGAGTACCCGGTGAAGAGCGTCGCGGTGAGGTCGCTGACGAGGCGATCACGGTCCGCTTCGCCGGGCGCTTGGGCAAGGGCCGTATCGAAGGAGGCTGCATCCCAGCCGGTCGCGAGCGAGCCCCATCCGCCGCCGGTGTTCGGCGAGATCGTGGCGAAGAACTTCTCATCGCCGAGAAGGTCGCGGTGGGTCCGGGCGTCTTCGAGGAGTTGGTCGCTCGCGTGCAGGAACGGCAGCGGGGCTTCAGGGTGCTTCGCGGTGACTGTCGCGAGGTATCCGGCGAAGAGCGCCGATTCGAGGTTCTTCGCGCCGATGAGGTGGTAGTCGACGGCGAGGAAGTTCCTCTCGAGCACTTCGAGGTGCTTGCTGACGACGGGCGCCATGCCGTTGACCTCGCGGGCGGGCAGGTGCTTGGTAAGTAACAGGTGCAGCACCGCCATGAAGTGCGACTTACCGGCACCGAACGAGCCGTGGATGTAGGAGCCCACTGAGATGCGGTTGGTGACCGCCTGCTCGACCATCGACAGCGCCTCATCGAAGGATTCGGCGATGGACTCAGTGACGACGTAGTCGCGCAGGGTGCGGTCGGCGCGGGCGACACCCTCGTCGAGACGCAGCACGAAGTCGGCGGCGTTCGCCCGCGCGGGGATCGAGATCAGGTCGCGGAGCGGAGTCGTAAGCGGCAGGGCGGTCATCTACTTGGTGCCTTTCAAAGTGGCGGCCCGGCCACGAGTTGCGGCGGGCGGCTGCCAGGCGGCTACGGTGTCACGGGAGAGCTTCGTCTGCGTGAGCAACTGGTCGGTAAGGCCGCTGATCGCGGCGGCGGGGCTAACGCCGATCGCCGGGTCGACTTCGCCGTGCCATTGCTCGAGCCAAGGCTGCAATTCGAGGAGCCCGCCGACGAGGGGCAGGACCTCGTCGCTGGTGGCGCCAGCCGCGATGAGCTCCATCGGAAGGCGCGCGAGGGCCTGCGCACGGTCGGCGTGATTCCAGCCGGCCCAGCCGTAGAGCGGGCTCGCGTCGTTCGGACGATTCGTGCCGGGGTAGGAAATGAAGCGCTCCTTAGGTACGTCAAGCTTGCCGCGCGCCTTCCAGTACAAAGGCTTTCGGAAGTCAGCCTGCCCGTACTTCGGCGGCACCGGCACGGCGACTTGCTCGCCACGGTCTTCGGCGCGCTGCAGTTCCCATGTGCGTTCCCACGCTCGGAACTTCTCGAGCCCCGACGGCTTGTACCGCAGCGACGCGAGATATGGCACCGACTCGTCACTCAGCAGCGCGTCCACGACCTTGCGGAAATCGACGTCTTTCGACCCCGTCGCGAGTTGCGCCAGCTCCACGAACCATTTGTCCGTCCGCACGAGCTCTGCAAGCTCGTTCACCGAACGCGCGACTGGACGCCCATTCGCATCGGCCCACAACTCAGGCGCTTCGAGGCGATCAAGCATCACGTCGCGCAAAGAATCCGTTCGCTCGTCGTCCCAAGACGAGCGCTCCCAGCGTCGCTTGTAATCCGGTCGCTCCAACAATCTGACGCTCGGATTGGACTCAATCTCGTGAAGTCGGCGAACCACGAGTGCGCGATAGTCCGCGGGCCACTCCCTGGGGACATCCACGATCGGACTTGAACCGTGCTTCAAGAACCACTCCGCTGGTTCTCGTCCGGCTGCAACGTGTCGGGCAAGCGCAATCTCAAAGGCACGCTGACCAAGGGTTATTCGATCGAGCTCGCCTGCGTAAGTGAGGTCCTCGTTGATCAGCCCGTAAAGGCGATAGGCCTCCCAGTCGAGTTCCTCTTGCTCGAATACCAAACGATCTCTTGCAACACGCCGCTCTGATTGCGCAGCCTCGACGGCAGACTCTACCGATGAATCGGAAGAGACAGTATGCCTGAGAATTTCACGTAGATCGGTCGAGGCAACTCGACGCGCGAGTGAATCGATCGTGGCGCTTCTCCGTGCCGGCAGAGTTTTGGGCAAGGGAAGGCGAGCAAGGTTCGTCGAGTTGAACTGATAGGTACGCAGCCAAGAGGTGTCCGCGTCGCCGCCCTTCTTCTGAGTCACCTGCTTCAGCCAGAAGCAAACGACCGAACTATTCAGGACTCCCAGAAGTGCAACATAGTCTCCTTCGCTCGACCCCGCAGGCAGCTTCACTACTGGTGCGGTTTGATCGAACAGTCGGCCACTGCGGTCTAGGACGAAATGATTGTGCGAGGCGACCTCAGCGTATGCGATTCCCAATCGCTGTCGGTGTCTTTCAGGAAAGAACATGCTGTGATCAAACCAGCGAAGGCCGCGCTGTTCAGGACTTTTTCCAAAATCAACGCGCCGGCGCAGTGGCGTCCGCTGCGGCCACATCGTTCGAATCAACTGATCCGCTGGGTCCGTCGGAAGTCCCTCATCGTTGTAGGGGAAAGGTGCCTCGGTGACGTTCTTGACCGTGAACTCTCGCACCCCGTCACCCGAAACGATTGGAGCAGTCTGGGACAGTCCGTGCCGAGCGCTTAGTCCCAGGGGTCGATGGAATGCTTCGTCGAGTCCCGTGTGTGTCGTTCGACCGATCACAGGATGGAAGCTCGACAGTCTCCGCGGACTTGATTCAAGTGCGGCTAGCACATCATCTGCGCCGCCACCCGCTAGGGACCATGGGTGCCTAGCAAACCGGTCGCGGGGCGCATCAACAATCGAGACCTGCGCGCCGTCATACTCAGGTGAGTCGACGTGCGCGATCGCTTCGGCCCAATATGGGCTGACGGCTGATTCCTCAGGCTTGCCCGGGTCTTCCTGAACGCTCTGAACGACTCGCACGAATTCTTCAGTCGGCCGCCTTCGTCGACCGACCAAGATGACCGTAGGGGTGCCATCGAAGTTGTGTCCCGGAATCCAGGCCCCCGCGGAATCAAATATCAATTGAAGATCGACAGGATTCGCTGGGTCCTTCCCACAAAGCAACTGCTCAATCAGCCGCTTACCAAACTCCCGCTTCATGAAGGAGTTCGAGGTTATCTGACCAACATAGCCAGCGCCAACAAACTCATTCACGGCGATTGCAAGCTCAAAGAACAGCTCCATGAAGGGCACCGATAGTGCATACGGACCCGAGCACGTCTTATAAAGCTGCCGGTACAGCTTGTTGAGCACTGGGTCTTTCACAGTGATGTACGGCGGGTTGCCCACGACCACGTGGTACTGGTTCTTCGAGAGAATACCGTGGTACGCCGCGACATCCTCGTTCGCATACTCGTAAGCACCCTCGTCATCCGCGATGTCGAGCTTAACGCTCGATGCTTGCGAGGCGAGTAAGGAGTCGCCGATGGCGAGTTTGAGGTCGTAGTCAGGGGCGCCGACGAGTGTGCGGTCACCGGCGGCCTGCAACGCGGCGACCGTCAGCCGGAATCGCGCGATCGCGATGGCAAATGGGTTGAGGTCGATCCCGTGCACACTCGCGAGGGCGACCTTCACGCGGGCCCGAGCATCCATTGCGGGGGCTTCATTCGCCCACGCTGTGTTGAGTCGGGCGAAGGCGCCAAGCAGGAAATGGCCCGAACCGCACGTCGGATCGATGAGCTTCAGCCCCTCGAGCCCGAATTCTTCGATCGCGGGCGTGAGCGTCCTGTCGAGGATGAACTCCTCGACAAAGACCGGCGTTTGCAGCAGTGCATACTGCTTCTTCGCGAACTCCGAGAGGTCCTGGTAGAGGTCTCCGAGGAAGCGGGTGTCGAGGCTCGCATCCGTGAAGTCGTGCACGATCTGGCCGCTCGTCTCACTCGCCCGCCAGAACTGCAACAACCCATCGGCCGCCTCACCCGAGATCGGCGCCGACCACACCATCGAGTGGTCAGGGTCGACGAGCGCTCGACCGGCCGGCAGCGCTGCGAGCGCCCGGAACGCGTACCGCAGCCAGTCTGGCCCCGCCGCCGTCGGATTCGCCGTGTAGAACGCCGACTGGTTCTCGACCGCCCTCTCGGTGCCGTCGCCAGGGCCGGCGAACCACGGTAGCGCGGCCCTCGTACCGTCGGCCACGAGGCCGTCGAGCAACCCGTTGTCTTCGCTGAAGCGGATGAACACCGATGCGATGATCCACGCCACTGCGGCCTGCGCGACCTGGCCGTCTCGCCAGTCGATCCACGACATGCCGGTGCGCTCTCTGGCCGTCGCTCGGCTGAACTCCGTGCGCAGGCTCGCGGCCCACTTGGTCGTCTCGTCCTCTGCCCGGGTGCGCAGGTCTGCCTCGAGTACCTTCACCTGCTCCTTGAGGGCGGTGAGGAGCTTCGCGGAGTCGATCACAGGTTCACCTTCGAGTTCTGCGCCGGAGCGCCGATGGAGCTGGGGACGGGCAGCACGGCTGCCAAGGTCGTTGGGAGCTCGATCCACTTACCAGCGCCGATCGGCATCGGCGTGCCGTCAAGGTCGGGGACCGCGGCAGAGCCATGCTTCGGCAGCAGGAACCAGCGGGCGCCCGCGCGCTCCGTGGAGAGGTCGATGGTACGGGCGATGAGATCGACCAGCCCGAGATGTGCAAATACTGCCGCGTTCGTGAAGAGCAGGGCGGTATCGCGATCGTTGAGCTTGGCCCAGGCGCTGCTCATGGCCTGCTTCGCAAGCGCCTGCAGGTTGCGCTGGTCGATGGTGCTGGCATCCGGCTTGTCAGCATCGACGACAACCGACCAATCGGCGCCGACTGACGCCGCAGTCGCGTGCAGGTGCTCGACCGCGAGTGCCGCGAGATCGACGATCTCGACTCCGAACCGCGCAGCCAGCGTCGTCGCGGAATCGTCGTAGCTCCCCCACGTCGTCGTCAGCACCAGCGCGCTGCGGTGCCGCACTGACTCTGCCAGGGTGCGCGCGAGCGTGTCGTTGGGCAGCGACCCTTGCAGCGTTGTCGACCGAGTCGAAGCTCCGTACGTCGAGCCATCTTTCACGAGATAGCGGTCGAGGTTCCACTCGAGGTGGGGATGCGTCGTCTGAACGATCGCGTCGAGCGCCGGGTGCGGCGGAATCGCCGTGACCAGGCGGAAGCGCCCCTTCACCCGTCGCTCGATGCTGTCGGGCGTGAGTTCGCGCACTGCTACCCCGCCGAGGGCGACCTCGATCGCGCGCGCCGGCGAAAGGTCACGACAATACACCTCGTCGAGCGACGACTTCGCACCCGTCGTCGAGGCGGCCACCGCGAAGTCGAGCAACCGACCATCGGAAAGGTCGACGCCCACCGGCACGAGCCGGCGCAATCGATCGCGCACGAGCGCCGACGGTGCGACGTCGCGACTCAGCAGCACCTTGTCGATCTCGTCGCCGAGCGCGCGTCCCATGGCCAGCATCTGTTCGGAGCTGACGCCCGGCTCTCCCGCGCCAGCGCTCTCGGCGGCGATCGTGGCGAACAGCACAGGGGCCCGGTCGTCGCGCGGGCGACGCTTATCAATGCGCGGCGTCTCCGCCGTGGCATCCAGCTCAATTACGGCGCGCACGAGACCGCGCGCGTGCCGACGCCGCTCCTCGCCGAGTCTGGCTGACCCGTAACGCTGCAACAACTGGTCGGCGACCTCATCGTGGGTCGCGACGAGGCCGAAGTCATTGACGCTATTCGCGACATCGTCGACAACCTCGCGGAGCTTGCCCTCTTTGCGCCAGCGAGCGACCGACTCTGAAACGAGTCGCGACACCGCAGCTACCTGCAGGCCGAGCTGATCGGCGATCGACGTGAACGATGGCCAGGGTGCGTCGCCCGGCATCTGGTCTTCGCCGAGCAGCAGCCGCAGCACCGTGACCTGCTTCGAGTTCTCGGCGGTCATCCGGGGAATGAGCGTCGACCGGTGGCGCTCGATCGACAGCCGACCCGCCGTCGACGCGGTCGTCAACTCCGCCTCTTGTTTCAGCCGCGCACGCCACTCGCGAACCCGCCGCTGCACCTCTTTGCGGTGCAGCTCGCCGAGTCCACGGATCTGATTGATCTGCATCGGCGGCACGCCAAGCAGTTCGCCGACGGTCGACACACGGAGGCGACCGAGGCCCGACCGGGCCCGCACACTCAGGCCCGCATCTGCCAGTGGAGTGTCGAGGGTCGCCGCGGCGGCTTGCGCGTCGAGCAACTCGGTCGTCGAGGCATCCACGTTCTCCGGCTTCGACTCGGCGAACAAGCCCAGCCAAGCAGCCTCGAACTCGTCGAGCGTCGCGAACCGGGCCTTCGACTCGGGAGCAAGCGCCCGAGCGAAGAACTCCGCAAGTGGAGCCGCGTGCGACTCCTCGAATTGCGACGGCTGCACGATCGGCGCTTCACTCGGCTGCTCTGGTGCGTTGCCACCCGGCCAGAACGGCGGCACACTCGCCGCCATCTCGAACAGCGTGGCCGCGACCGAGAACAGCTCTGCCGCGCGGTCGTACTGACGGCGGCCCGCGAGATCGAGGTACGGATCGAGGTACGGCCGCGAACCCGACTTCGTGTGCGTCAGTGGTTCCCGCGCGAGCGACAGGTCGAACAGGGTGAGGCGCGGCTTGCGAGTGCCTGGGTCAGGAGCGACAGCGAGATTCGCTGGCTTGATGTCCCGGTGGAAAACCCCCTTGCTATCGAGGTATCGAACCGCCTCGAGCAGGTCACGGCCGTAGCTCTCGAGTTGTTCGATCGTCGAACGGCCCTCGGTTTGCAGCCGCGTCGCGAGTGTCTCAGCGCCCGCATCGCTCAGCACCAGCGCGCTTCGTCCGCCGACCTGGAGCGGCCCATCGAGCAACCGCACCACTCGAGGGTGTTCCACGCCCGCGAGCACCTCGGCCTCGAGCGCAAGACGCGCCGCCGCCTCATCGTCGCGAGCGAGTTTCAGGATGACGCCGGTCTTCGCTGTGTCGTAATCATCTACCAGAAGCGCGACGCCGGTCGTACCTGCACCGCGCCTGGCCGTGATCTCGAACCGGTCGCCGATGATCTCGCCAGGCGAGGCATCCAGTGGGTCGATCTCGACCTTGATCTTCTCGCCGCGAGCCAGGTACTCCTCGGTCGCGCTCTCCAACTCGACGAGAAGCGTGCCGACATCGATGGTTCGCATCGGCTCTTCGAACGACGTCGCATCACGCACGACCTTCGCGAACACCTCGGGCAGCTCAGGCTGCACCGCGAGCGGGTCGAGCGACTCCGCCGACTGGTACAGCGCGTGCAGATCGTTCGAGTTCTCAGATGGATCGCGATCGGTGAAGATGCGGTACGCGAGTGCGCCGAGCCCGTACACGTCGAGCGCGATCGGCGACGGTTCGCCGAGGTACTGCACGACCTCGGGCGCTAGATAACCCCACTGCGCCTCGGCGATCGCATCGGGAATGTCAGTCGTGCCCAGCATGGTGCGCGAGAGCGTCGTGCCGTCAGCCGCCTTCTGACCCGCGAACCAATCGCGCACGGCGACCGACACGCCCTTCTTCGAAGCGCGCACCGTGACCCGGAGCGGTGACAGCGCCCGGTGCATCACCCGACGCGAGTGTGCTGCCTTCATGACCTCGGCGATCTTTCGCACGAGCGTCACGCGCTCCTCGATCGACAACGAAGCCGCGTGCTCGTCGAGGTAGTCGCCAAGCGATACTTCGCGCTCGTCGTACTCGAACACGAGCGCCGGCCCAACGCTCGAATCGACGTACTCGATCGGATGCGTGATGCCCTTATGAGAGATACCGTCGGTCAGGCGGAACTCCCGCACGGCGTGCCGTTGGATGTCGGCGAACGCCTCCTTCGACGTTCCGCGCGGGATCTTGAACACGCGAATGCGTCGACGCGACTTCGTCGTCGGGTGGGTTGCCAACAAGTCGACCCACTCCTCGTCTTCGCCGAGCGGATCGGCCGCATCGAGGTTGTAGTCACCTACCTTGCGGGTCTTGGGAGTCGGCTTGAGATCGGCCTGCTCGATGATCTTGCGGATCTTCGCTGCGCGGGCCTGGTCGACGACATCCATCTGGTGAGAAGCGGGGCCCATGAGGAACTTCGAGAACGCCTCGCCAGGCCCCGCCAGCTTGATGTTGTAGCCGTCGAGCGTCGTGATGCCGTGCACGTTCTGCTCGACGCCGACCTTCGAGTCGCGCCCGTGCAACACCATGAGTGACCCGAGCCAGGGCACCACGTTCTTGTTCGAGCCGTGCTTCTGCGCGACCGAGGACAGCAGGCCCGAGAGCTTCTTCGCCTTGCTGTCTGCCGCGACCGGTGGATTGCCCATGTCGTGGCCGTTCTGGTACCAGCGGTTCTGCTTGATCAGCAGTTGCCCGTGCCATCCCTTGAGCTCGACCACGAAGAGCCCTGCCTTCGTGAGCAGCAAAACATCGACTTCGTTAAAGCCTCCGCTGTTCGCCACGAACGTCAGATTCACCCACGCCGTCGTGATGCCGTCATCGGGCAGCAGATCGCGGAGATCGTTGAGCGCGATTGCCTCAAGGTTCTGCGCGGCCTTGCCCATCACGATCCAGTTCGGTGAGCCGGCCTTCATCGGCGGGTCTCCGCAGGCACACAAGTGAAACCCAGCGCAATGTCTACATTCATTCGGATCCTTGGCACGAGTCGCCAACCGCTGTTCGTAGGAAGGTGGGCGTCTTCAGCATTGTTCCAGATTCCGGCGACATCGCCGCGGGGCACGCGTGCGAACTTGCCCCACGTTCGGGGCACAAGGCCCAAATTCTTGGAGCTTGCGTGAGAATCAACGGATGCTCTCGCTATTCGACGACGCTCCAGACCCCTCTGCCCCCAGCGACCCGGGACCCAGTCCGCTATCAGATGGTCAGCGGCTCCAGATCCGAGATGCGTTCGGACTGCTCGGCCTGACGACCGCCCGCGAGCAGTTCGCGCTCGTCGAGGAACTCACCGGAATCCGACTCAGCCGGGTCACCGACCTCACCGAAGATGCCGCTCGGTCGCTCATCTATACGCTCAAGGGGCGAGTGCAGAACGCCGGCCGCGCAAATACGGGTGACTCGTGGGCCGACCGCGATGAAGATACTTGGATAGATCGGCTTTGAGCCCGACGGCAAGAACGACGACTGGTCGTTGCCGGCCTACTCGGCAGGCGAGCTGCTCGGCACATCATCCTCGTCGAGCGGAACAAGCTGCAGAAGCTCGCCGGATGAGTTGACGGTGTAGAGAAGCTCTGTTTCACCCTCTACGGGGGCTGGTGTGACCTGCGCACGTAGCCGGGCCTGCCGCGCCGCGACCGACTTGTCCTTGTATACGCGACCGGTGATTCGGTCCTGCCATCGCCCCTTGAGTTCGATGCTCTGCAGTCGCTCGGTCAATTCCTCGGCAGCACCCTCGGCCGCCTCGAGCTCGCGTGCCTCCTGCTCGAACTGTCTGCGCAAGGCCGCGTAGGGATTCGCAGGGTCGGCAAGAGCGACGGCCGCAGCGTCAGCGATCAGGGCCTTCCGTCGGATCGCGATAGCCGCCCTCGCCAGATGCAATTCTCGGATGAAGTAGTCGACATCCTTCGTTTTGCCGCCGAGCGTCTCATCCAGCACGCGGTAGTCGACCATGCCCGCAGCATCCGTGAGCTTTTCGATCACCCCGCGATACTTCTGAAGGAACTCCTGTGCAGAGTGAAACTCGTCCAACGAGCCCTTAAGCGCGAGCTCCATGTGCGGGTCCCGGCCGTCGAGCATGAGGTTGATCGTGCGCGAGAGTTGTTTGTCGGCGGTCTTCTGAGCCGCGATGCGACCCATGTAGTAACGCTCCTCCTGGCGGCCCAAGATCATCTCCAGCTTGCGCTGATGGGTGCGCTGTTCTCGCTGCGCCACCATGTCAACAACCATCACAGCGCCGGCCACCGCGAAGACCGGCCACCCTGCCGCGATCGCTCCACCGACAGCCACCGGCTTGAGCAACGCCTGCGCTGAGATGTGGGCGCCGTTATGAGCCCATCCGCGATAGAGACCGGCCTGACCAGCCGCCTCAATCAGCTTTTCCCCCTTTGGAAGAAGGACGCGAAAGAGCGTGGGGTTCTTTGGATTGAGCAGCTTCACGACCTCAGTCAGCGACTGCTGTGCCGTCGCGTTCACGGGGAGCGTGTGGTACTTCGTGATTTCGGCGTCGGTGATCGGGAGATACTCGATGGCAATCGGAGTCGCGGCGTCTTCTAGCGCCTGCCAGATTGCCACTGAGCTTGAGCCTGCGGCACGAAGAACCTCGTCAGAGACCAGCAGGCCCTGCGCCGGGAATTCGTGCCGAACCTCAACGACCCCACCACGTGATGCGCCTCTACCGATTGACGACCTGCGCCGGAGGACTCGCCACACGAGCAAGCCGATGACGAGCAGCGCGATGGCAGGCACCGCGATGAGGAAGATCTCAAAGTTCATTTGTCCAGGAGCCTAGTCAGGTGCCGAGAGCTATTGGTGCCGCGAGCTCGTATGCCATGGAGCGGGCCGCGCGATCGCCAGGCATGTGTTGGCGCCGTAGCCGGGAAGGTGCGGGGCCGCCCGATCATACCCTCCCTATTACGGTGCGGCGAGAGACAGCAGACAACCACGATCCGCGGTGACGCGAGGGATGCTCGCATCTTCCCTACGCGCGGCGGCGTTCCTGCTTGAGGTTGGCAAACGGGAGCTTGCCGAACTGCTGCGTGAATTCGCGCGTCAGCTGCGCTTCCACCGCGCCAGGGTCGTTGTGCTCGACGCGCCATGCGACCAGCAATTTGTCGCTGTCTTCAAGGCACCAGATGTAACGACCGCCCCAATGCGCTACTGGTTCACCCATGCCGTGCCTGCGGAACTCATCAAGCCGCTTTGCAAGGCCCCGCCTGCCGCGCTCCCCCGGCGTGGCAACGCCGACGTAGACGACCGCGGCGCTTTCGACCCACTTCTGCTGAAGCTTCTCAACCGGCACAGAAGGGTCCCGTCGCTGGAACCAACCCGCGGGGCTCACCGCACGAAACTGCGGCAGGCGGTCTGGTCTATGACGCACGACAACATAGACCCCGCCGTCGATCGGAACGTCCGCTGACGGAAGCTCCGCGAAAGGAACGAAGCCTTCGAAGCCGACCTTCCGCAAACCATCGAGCGTCCAGCGCGAGTAGCTCGCGATCCATTCCCGCATTTGGTCAGTGAGATGGGAGGGCTCGGCAACCTCGCGTGCGCGGAAGATACCAACGAGCTGCTTGTCGGCCATCCAATGCACTTCGCTCGACGTCGCGATCGACTTGGAGATCTCGCTGAGGAACTCGTCGTAGGTCAAGGGGCGAGCCAAGGCATCAAGATGATCTGCTGCGGCGCGAAGGTCTGCGACGAGCTGCTCTGTAGAGGTCACACTTGAACGATAGGAGACAGCGCTGACGCGCGTGAGCACCCCAGGCTTCGAAGCAGCACGACGCGAGTTCGCGAGCAGCCAGTATGCAGCGGCCGAGGCCTGTAGCATCAGGGCACATAGATTGCTCGCACGAGGCCCGCGGGAAACCGGACGGGTTGCGAGTTACGACTTGGGGCACGTTGAGGCCGCGGCACGAAAGTATCGCGACCAAGTATGCGCTGTTACCTGCGGTCGTTCCTGTTATTACGACATGGAGCCGCAGTGTCAGCATGCTCAAAAGTCCCGTACCCGTCACTCTACTCAGCTGGTCGCGCACTCATCGCAGTGCACGAGTCGATGGCGACTCACGCGCGTAAGCGAGTCGTCGTCGGCATCCACCCCTGCACCGCATGTGGCGCATTTCACCTCACATCAGACACGAAGTCCGCACGATCAAAGTGGACTCGTACCGCCCTCGAATTGGCCCGGCGTAGATAGGTCTCAGCTCCTGTCGAGGCGGGCGACGCCGTGCGTGCGTTGGTGCGGCCGCAGGGCCAGCGGCGAGCCCATTCTCGTCAGGTATCTCGCCGTGCGCGTCGCGCGCCGCAGATCGACCTCACTTGGCCCGCCGTCCGGCAGCCGATCGACCACTTCCTCCAGGGCGAGCTGAACCACCAAATAGGCCACTTCGAGCCAGCCCCTTCCTCGCACAGCCCGGGCGCGGTTCTCGAGTTCTGCTTCAGCCTCGAGACGCGGTCGATTGCGAACGACGTGCGCAACAACGGCCCGCACCAATTGCTCGTGCTGCTGCTCGCGCGTCTTCTGTTGTAGCGCCGCCTTCGATGCGCGCACGGCACCTGCCACGTCCCGGCTCGTAAGCCGGTCGATATGACGGCTTCGCTCGATGACCACGTCGACTGCCTGGGCCCACATCGCGTCATCGACTTGAACCGGCGGGAGCCCCATTCGCTCACGAGCGGCGACGTAGGCAACCGCAGACTGACGCATGGACGCACCGTGTCGCGTCATCTGCTTGGTGAGCGCATCCGTGAACGCTGCCGCCTGCCGGCTCCGCTCCCCCAACGCTGGATCGGCGAAGAACGCTTCGGCGCCGCGTTCGTTCGCACGACGCTCACTCGCGGTCGTTCGGTGCAACTGCTTCGGCGGTAGCCCTGCACGCGCGAGGCGTCGCTTGAGGCGCTTCGCCGCAGCGGTTGCCTCGAGTTCCGCCTGGTAGACCGCGGGGTCGGCTCGACGCATCCGCTGAAGCTCTGCCAGGTGATCTTTGTTGCGTGAGGCCCATTCCTTGCGCTGGTCGCGGTGACGATCGGGATCGGCGTCGCGTCGCGCGGTCGCCCGCGCATTGATTTCGTCACGGTGCGCCTCGTAGTACCGCTTCGAGTACTCGCGCATCTTGTCCCGGTTAGCGGCAACCCATCGAACGCGATATTCCCTCACACGATCCGGGTGCTGCGCCCGCCAGGCCCGAACGCGCTCGCGGGTCTTTCGCGTCTGCTCGTCTCTCCGACGCTTGCGGGCTGCGGCGCGTCGCATCGATTCCCGATTGAGCTCACGCGCATGCTCGAGGTGGTCTTCGCGCCAGCGCCGGTTGAGCTCTCGAACGTGTTCGCGGTTGGCTTCGACCCACCGTCGCCGACTGTCAGCGAGTTGCTCGGGATGCTTCGCTCTGTAGCGGCGGTTCTGCTCGCGCTTGAGCGTGCGAGCCCGCTCGGCTGCGTCTGCGTCGCCGCTCTCTGGCGCGACCGTTTCGGCGAGGGACTCGTCCACGATCGAGCTACTCGGTCGTCGGTGGCGGTGCCAGCTCGAAGACCAGCGCCAGAAGTTCGGAGCGGTGTGCCGTCGGGTCGGCGATCGTTCGTGCGATCACTTCCCGCAGGTGCTGGATCGCGTGCGAATCGAGTTCTGCAACCGGCTCAAGGCAGTGAGCGACGTCCTCGTGAATGCGGTAGTGACCATCTTCAACGGTGACCTCCGGGAGGTAGAAGAGCGCAGCGAGCGCGGTACGACCCAGTACGTCGTCAAACTGTTCCTGCGAGATCGTCATCGTTGAGCCCTCCTGGCAGCGGTCGAGGTACACGCCCACCTTGCCGTGACACAGAGGTGCGCGGCCCTCGCCGAGCCGCGCACCGCCAAGAATCCGAGGGCACCGTCACTGCACCCGAACCAGATCAGGCTTCTCCACCCGTTCGAGGTCGACGCCCTCGCTGAGCACGGGCGCCGCGTCGAGGCGACGCACTCGCGCTTCGAACCGACGCACGCGAAGCAGACGCACGAGCGTCGCCGGGCCCGCGACGAGGAACTTCAATGCGTCCCAGACGAAGACGAGCACGAGCAGGTTCAGCCACGTGGCATCCGGCTGCTGCGCGAGGCCGGCGCAGAGCAGAGCGGCGAAGAGGTAGGGCACGGCGAGCAGCATCGCCGGCGCGCCCCACTTCAGGCCGCGACGGGTGTGAATGGCGTCGAGCAGGATGTTGGACGGCATGAGGCGACGAAGCAGCATCCCGAGGCGGATGCTGGCGGCCCAAACGAATGCGAACATGCTGCAGCCCTTCGTATCCGGCAAGGAGAACGATGAAGGACTGCCGACGAGCGGCGGTCATGCCGTCGCAACGAGCGGCGGCGACTATGAGGTTGCCTTGTCGCGATGTTAAACCCGAACGCTGACATCCGGCGTGCGTGATGGGACGTTCGGCTGGATCCAACCCGACTGGTCAGGCTCGGCGGCGCCGATCCGACGTGCCTGCTCGAGAGCGACGCGAGCGCGAGCGTAGTCGGCCTTCTGCACCTGCGTCTGCGGCACCGGGCCGAGCGGAGCCGAGCCCACGACGCAGTACCGGTCCCGGTAGGCGGCGACGGTCGCCGCTCGCCGCTTCCACGCGACCGGCCCCAGTCCACGCGAAGGCGGCGCCAGCGCTCGAGTCCAGGTCTCCCCCGCGCTCAGCTCGCGCTCGAGAATGGCCGCGGCTCTCGCCTCGATCAACTCAGCGCGCTCGGCAAGCGCGAGACGCATATCGTCTTCCAGCTCCCCCAAAGCCATCGGGAGAAGGCCCGCGATCAGGCGTGGAGCCCTACGCGACCGCCCGGTGCCAGCATGGCGGGAAGTCGCGGACATCACCCGTGCTCTGAGAACTGCCGCGACATCCTGAGCGTCGTCGAACCTGCGCATCGCGACCAGGCGCGGAAGAAGCGTCTCCACGTCGATATGCTGCGCCTGGGCCCGGCGCAGCTCTGCGGTCAGCGGTCCGAACGCGTCCGATGCGATAACCGCTTCCGCCCGCTCATGCGTGAGCCCGGAAGCGCGAATCACGCCAGCCCAGCGGTCGTGCTGCGCGGCCGCCGCGATGGTCTCGTACTCCGCGGCGAGCTGGCCGATCGAGCCCCACGCCTCCTGTTGCGCGACGATCTCCTCGTGCGCGGAGAGTTCGGCACCGACGTGCCGAAGCACGCCGAACAGGATGCCACGAGCGGTCATCTCCTCGCTCTCACCCGGGTGTGGCTCGGCATGGGCGACATCAGGCCGGTCGACAGCCACGTAGGCGCGGTTCGACTCGCGGCCGCGGGTCATCGCGACATACAGGTTCTCGCGCGTCATACCCGAGGCGACGACGACATGCGCGGTATCGGTCGTGAGGCCCTGCGCGCGGTGCGAGGTCACGGCGTAACCGAGCTCCACGTGCTGCTTCACATACTCGCGCGGCAGCACGACGGCGGTTCCCCGTGATTGGCCGTGCCGTCGCACCTCGAGCTTCCCGCTGTGGTGCACCGCGATCACGGTCCAGCGGTCGCCGTTGCGCACCCAGGAGCGTGCCGAGAGCAGCCGTCGATCGTTTCGCCGCGTGATGATCGTGTCGCCGACCGCGGCCGACGTGGCGTCGTGCAGCCCGACCTCGTGAATTGCGTCCACGCGCCCGTCGAGGATCCCGTCCATGCGGGCGCGCATGTTCAGCGCCGCGACTGCCTCGTTCGAGTCGCTGATCAGCACGGTCGACCGGCTGGCTCTGGCATCCGCGCGCCAGGCGCGGTACGCGGCATCCGCCATTTCATCGCTGCTGCCGTCGCGCACGCGATCATGAGCGAGGTAGCGATCGATCGCGTCGGGGTTGCCGTCGCGAAGTTCGAGCGAGGCGCGCTTCTCCCATTCTTCGGTGAATCGATGCACGTCGACGAGCTCGGGCGCGTCGCGCCGCTCGCGCACGAGCAGAGCGAACGCACCGCCGGCGTCGACGGACTGGAGTTGCGCATAGTCGCCGACAAGCAGTACTTTCGCTCCCGCGCTCGCGGCCAGCGCGGTGACCCGATCGAGTTGCAGGGTGCCCGCGAGCGATGCCTCGTCGATGATCACGAGCTGCCCCCGACGAAACGCGGTGCCGTGCACGGTGTGGTCCTGCCACCACTTCGCGAGGTTCTCGGTCGCGATGCCGAGGTCCTCGGCGAGCACGTGCGCGGCGGCCGCCGACGGCGCGAGCCCGAGGACCGAGCCGGCGCCATATTCCGCCTCCCATGCGCGGCGCAGCGCGCTCATCGCGGTGGTCTTGCCAGCTCCAGCTGGTCCGACGAGAACGTCGACGACTCGGCCCGACGTCACGATCGCCGTCAACGCGGCGATGTAGTCCTCAGTGAGCGGATGCCTCGGGTGCGTGTCGACCGCCACGCGTCGAAGCTTCGCGGTCCTGAGCTGTGGGCCGCTCCCGTCGCCGGCCCGCTCGAGGAGTCGAGCCTCGGCGTCGATGAGGTCGGTCGAGGTGTACACGACCGTGTGTCGCGGGCGGAACACCGACGCCCCGTCGGCCCGCAGAAACGCAACAGGGCTCGAGGCAAGTTCGGGCGGCGTGAGGCGCAACGATGCGCGCTCGGCCGCGTCGACCACGAGGCCGACGATGGCCTCGCGGTCGGATGCCGCAGCAAATCGGTACTCCATCGTCTGCCGTGCCGCCTCCGCGACGAGATTCCAGTGCCGCCACGTTGCACGCCGCTCACCGACCGCACGCACCACGCTCGCGGCGAGCGCAGCGATCGTCTCAAGCGACACGTCTTCTGCCTGCAGCGGGGTTGCACGCCCTCGTGCAACGGCCTTGCGCGACCACGTCGTTGCATTCTCGCCGAGCACGTGCTGTGCACGATTGCGCCAGCTTGCCGTGAGCTCCGCGAGCGAGTGCACCTCCTTCGCCGGCCGCGTCGCCAGTGTTGCCTGCGCTCGCAGCTTCATAATCGTGACGGCGCTCGGGCGACGGCCGTGCGCCGCGATGAACTCTGCAATCAGGCGGTCTGTCTCGACATCAATGTGCCGTGCACGCGTCGAGAACTCGGCGACGAGTAGCTCTGGCACGCCGGCGATCGCCCACGCCGGTTTGCGATCGTTTCCCCGTGCTCGCTGCTCCCAGCCGACACCGAGCTCTCGAGTCAGCTGGTCCGCGAACAGCGTCTCGTGCAATTCCGACAGCGCAACCACCGCGGCGTGCATCGGCCTGCCGTCCAGCGAGCGCCATTTGCCGTCGAGCACGGTCTGCACCTTGTTGCTGATCACGACGTGCGTGTGCAGATGCGGATCCCCAGCGCGCGAATCGAAGTGATCGAATGCCGTCGCGATGAGGCCCGCAACATCGACCTGCGCAACAGCGCCGTCGACCGCTGTCGCGCCAGAGCGCGTGGCTGCGACCTCGCGCTCCATGAACGCGAGCACCGCTGCAACCGCAGTGTGGTGGGCGCGCGCGATGATCGCTTGAGTGCGCACATCCGATATCCCCCATAACACGCTCGCCGACTTCGGGATCGAGAATGTGAAGTCGTAGCCGGCGACGGCGCGGCGCCGCGAAGTCTTGGCGGCGTCATCTGCGGCTTCGTTCGAATGCACTTGCTCGGCTCGGCCGCGGCCTCCGGCCGCCTCCGCAGTTGGTTCGTCGGCCTCCCGGTAGCTGGGATACCCGCGCCCAAGCGGCGCGCCGCTCACAGGATCGCGCCCCATGCCAATCAGCAACTGCAGCTGGGGCTCGGTCACCTCGTCGCCTTCGGCAATGCGGCCGCAGCCCAGGCCGCGGACCCCACTACCGATCCACCGCCCTGGCGGCGTTCCCTTCGCCGCGTAGTAGCGGGTGAGGGGAGTCGACAGCGACCGATCGCCATCCGCCGCAGCGATCGAACGCAGGAAGTACTTGTAGCCGTTGCCCGCGCTCATCACCCGCATCGAAACCGTCACCCGGAAACCTCACCTCATCGCGAGGAAGGTGCACCGCCTCGATCTGCAAGAGGCGTGGGATCAGTGTTCTATTCTCACGAGACTCGGGCCGTATGCGGCAACGAGTCGAAAACGTTGCCGCGGCGAGGGTTCGAGAGCCGGCACTAGATGATGAGTTCTGATCACCGATACGGCCTTCTGAATACGTCGCGAGGAGTGTTCAGATCCGGTCGCTTTTCAACCTTGCTGCTCGATTACGAGTCGGGCTGATGCAATCGAATCAGCCCAGCCCGCTGAGGGTCGGGAATGAGCTTCGGGACGAGTCGGACGAACACGACCATGCCGACGAGTTCGATGAGGGTCTGAGTGACGACGGCGAGTGGCGCGATCGCGAGCTCGGCAGGCAGAGCGAGCGCGAGTGGGAGCACGACGAGGGAGTTCCTGGTAGCGCCGCTGAAGATGACGGCACGGGTTTCTGGCACCGTGAGCCGGCTCAAACGGCCGGCCGCAAGGCCGACGAGTGGCATGACGACGAGGAATGCGACGTAGAGCGGAACGACGCGGAGGAGGGTGAGTGCTTCGCTGCCGAGGGCGGCGATCTGGGATCCGATCACGACTGTGAGGGTGAGCATCATGAGCGGCACCATCGCCCCGGCCATGACGTGTTCGATGGCGCGACCGGCCTGGTGTCGGCGGGCTATGGCTTGCACGATCGCGGCCGCGATGAGCGGGATGACGATGATGATGACGAATGCCTCGATGAACGGCTCGAGCTCGATGTGCGCGACCGCCTCGCCGCCGGCGAACAGCCACAGATATGCGGGCAGCAGGACGATCTGCAGCAGCATCAGGAGCGGGGTCGCGGCGAGCAGGCGCGCCTTCGCGCCCCCGGCGAGGCCGGTGAACACGATCACGTAGTCCACGCACGGGGTGAGGAGCACGAGGAGCACGCCGATCAACAGTCCGCGATCATCGGCCACGAACCGGGATAGTCCCCAGACGATCAGTGGGACGATGACGAAGTTCACCGCGAGCACGGTTCCGAGGAACCGGAGATCTCGGAACGAGCGGCCGACCTCGACCAGAGGCACACCGAGGAACGTGGCGAACAGCAGCACCGCAAGCACCGGGTTCGTCGCGGCCGTGAGCACGGGAGACGCGCTGGGAGCCAGGACGCCAAACACGCCGCCGAAGAGGATCGCGGCGACGTAGAGGGCGACTTGGTGTCGGTCCCACCAGTCCACGAGTCGCTGCATCCGATCAGCCTAGAGAATGCTTGACCTTCAAGCTGGTCGAAGCTTTAGCGTCGGTGTCATGACCGAACTTGATTGGGCCCCCACGGCCTGCACGCTCCCCACTGTCGAGCAGCCGTTCCGCGAGAAGGAGTTCAGCGCCCTCTTTGCGAGCAGTCTCCGCGGAGTGCGTCAGGTGGACTCCACGCGCGCTGACCTCATCCTCGATCCGGCGAGCGAGACGGCCGGCCGAGACCTCGCCGCGCGGGAGTCGTCGTGCTGCTCGTTCTTCACCTTCGAGTTCGAGCCGGCCGCGGGCTCGCTCACGATGCGCATCACCGTGCCCGAGCAGCACGCCGCCGTACTCGAGGCGCTCGTCGCGGCCGCGACACGTGGCGCCGGCCTGAAGGCGGCGGGTGCGGCATGAAACGCGACAAGAACTCGATCGCGTCGACAATCGCGGTCATTGGCGCTGCGGTGCTCGCCTGCGCGGCGTGCTGTGCCGGGCCGCTGCTCGCGATCGCCGGCAGCGTCGGCGCGGCCTCTCTGCTCGGCGCGTACTGGGTCCCTGGCCTCCTGGCGGTCACCGTGCTCGCGGGAGTCGTCGTGTCGGTGCTTCTGGTCCGTCGGCATCGTGCGAAAGCCTGCCGGCTTCCGGCGAGCCGGGTCGATGTCGAGATCCAGCCGGCGCGGAACCGCGACGATGAAGCCGCGGTCAGCGGTTCAGGACCGGTAGCACGGTAGCACCGGCCGGCGGCTGCAGAGCCTGGTCGCCGGTGATCACCGAGCAGGCGCACGCATCCGAACACACTCCGCCGGTCGCCGGCTGCGACAAGCGATCCTCGGCGCGCTGCAACTCGTCCGAGAGACGCACGAGCTCAGCTATCTGCGCGCGGGTCTCGGCCAACCGAGTCGCGACGACAGCCCGCATGTCGCGCTGCACGTGCTCGCACAGATCAGACTCCCGCGCCGCGACCAACTGCCGCACGTCGGCGAGTCCGAGATTCAATCGCTTCGCGCCGGCGATGAACGAAAGTCGCTCTACTTCCGTTTCGCCATACAGCCGGTACCCGTTCGAACCACGCTCAGCCGGCTCGATCAGGCCAGCCGACTCGTAGTACCGGATCGTGCTCGCCGGCAAGCCAGTCCGCTCCGCCACCTCAGAGATACGCAGCCCAACCATGCAACGATCGTAAACCTTCAAGTAGCTTGAACCTCAATGCGGCCGCTCTCTCTGTCGTCAGTTTTCGACGGGCGGTCACGTCCTGGCCGAGGCACCGGAGTGGGAGAATAGCCGTATGAGAGCAGAAGTGCTGCACATCGAAGAATGCCCGAGTTGGGAAGACGCCGGCCGGGGTCTTCGGTCAGCGTTGGACGCCACGGGCCACCGAGACGTGGCCATCACGTTCACGCTCATTGCTTCTGCAGCTGACGCAACCCGCCTCCCGTTCGCCGGCTCGCCAACGATCCTCATCGACGGGCAAGACCTGTTTCCGTCGGACGGACGGACAACTGATCTCGCGTGCCGGGTCTACCTGACGCCGAAGGGGCTGGCCGGCCGGCCTACGCAAGAACAGGTTGAAATTGCCCTGATCGCTCATGGCTGATCCCGTCCCAATTCGGTGCGCATGCTGCGGCAGAGCACTCCCTCGGCGTCGTCTTCACGCATTGGCTGACGGCAACGCGTACATCTGTCGGCGATGCGGACTCTGGGTCGCCCTCCGCCTCCGAAACGACGTCAGACGGTCATAAACGACCGGTTATGAACGCGAGTTTTGCCGTACCGGTTCGCTCTCTGCACCACTCGAAGGAGAATGCTTGAGTGGCAAACGTTGTCTTTCGTGACTTCGCAGTTGAAGACTTCCCGGCGTGGATCGAAACCCAGCATCGCGGGTACATAGAGGAACGCATTCAAGCCGGGGATGATCGAGCCACCGCGGAACGAATCTCTGCTGAGTCGTACGCAGGATTCTTCCCGGATCAACGACCTGCCCCTGGGCACGATGTCTTTCACGTCGAGATCGAGAATCGAATCGTCGGCATGATCTGGCTCGGGCCGCATCCTCGCGGACTCGCCGGGGTCTGGTGGGTCTGGGATCTCGAGATCGACTCTGCCGAGCAAGGTCACGGGTATGGCCGCGCCGCAATGCTCGCCGCCGAGGAGTATGTCGCGAGCCGAGGGGGGCACGCGCTGGCGTTGAATGTGTTCGGTTTCAATGCGCCGGCCCGCGGCCTGTATGAATCACTCGGGTACGAAACGACCTCGGTCCAGATGCACAAGTCGATTCCATCGACGACGTAGGTCAGCGGTCGGTCGAATTGGCCGGTGCTATTCCAGGCGGGAGAGGCGGTCGACGAACTCGTCTGCCATCGCCAGCTGCTCTCGGAGCTTTTCCCGCCGCGCCCGCGCGTCTTCGAGGTATCGCCGGAACCCATCGTCGGCATCGCGCTCGACGTCGGGGTCTGACGCCGCAGCTCGCGTGTCGATGATGCGCAGGAGTTCGACCATCTCTTCGAGCGCGAACCCGAGCGGCTTCATTCGGCGGATCAGCAACAGTCGCTCGAGATCTGGCTCTGTATAGAGCCGGAACCCACCCTCTGTGCGACCGGACGGCTTGAGCAATCCGATCTCGTCGTAGTGCCGGATGGTTCTGAGTGAGAGGCCGGTACGGTCGGCAAGCTCACCGATGTGCATGGTGGTGCTCGACGTGGTCACGGTCATTCCCTCAATTCCAACCCTACCCTCACGTTAGGGTAGAGTCCATCAGGTGATCGTCGGTACTTCATACCGACTGCGGCCGTTCTGGCCGCTGCGCAACGTGGCGCTCCACATTCGACTTTATCCATGGCTTGCTGAGAGCCCCCGCCCTTCTGGAGACCACTATGGCTATCCTGCAGCGCCCTGACGCGCCCAACCGTTACAAGCCCGAACCCTCAGTCCTGACCGCGTTGCGCAGCCCGCGAATTCTCACCCGCGAAGTCCTCGCAGGCCTGGTCGTCGCGCTTGCGCTTATCCCTGAAGCGATCTCCTTCTCGATCCTGGCCGGCGTCGACCCCCGTGTGGGCCTGTTCTCCTCCTTCGTGATGGCGGTCTCGATCGCGTTCCTCGGCGGCCGACCAGCAATGATCACCGCGGCGACTGGGGCGATCGCCCTCGTCATCGCCCCCGTGGCGCGTGACTACGGGATGGACTACTTCATCGCCACGGTCATTCTCGCCGGCATCTTCCAGCTGCTGATGGGTGTGCTCGGCGTCGCGAAGCTGATGCGATTCATCCCGCGCAGCGTCATGGTCGGCTTCGTCAACGCGCTCGCAATCCTCATCTTCACCGCGCAGCTGCCCCACCTGATCGGCGTGCCCTGGCTGGTCTACCCGCTCGTCGCTGCCGGCATCCTCATCATGGTGCTCATGCCGAAACTCACGAAGGTGATCCCGGCACCGCTCGTCGCCATCGTGCTCATCACGGTCGCCGTCGTCGTGACCGGGCTGAACGTGCCCACGGTCGGCGACCAGGGCGAGCTGCCCGAGAGCCTGCCCGAACTCTTCATCCCGAACGTTCCGCTCACGTGGGACACGTTCGCGATCATCGCCCCGTACGCACTCGCGATGGCGCTCGTCGGCCTGCTCGAATCGCTGATGACCGCCAAGCTCGTCGACGACGTCACCGACACCCACTCCCACAAGACCCGCGAAACGCTCGGCCAGGGCGCCGCGAACGTGCTCTCCGGCCTGTTCGGCGGCATGGGCGGCTGCGCCATGATCGGCCAGACCATGATCAACGTGAAGGCCTCGGGCGCACGCACCCGTATCTCCACCTTCCTCGCCGGCGTCTTCCTGCTGATCCTGGTTGTCGGGCTCGGCGACATCGTCGCGATCATCCCCATGGCCGCGCTCGTGGCCGTGATGATCATGGTCTCGGTCGCCACCTTCGACTGGCACTCCATCCGCTGGTCCACCCTGAAGCGCATGCCGAAGAGCGAGACGCTCGTGATGGTCGCGACCGTCGCCGTCGTCGTGGCCACCCACAACCTCGCGATCGGCGTCATCGTCGGCGTCATCGTCGCGATGATCGCGTTCGCCCGCCGCGTCGCCCACTTCGCCGCCGTGGAACGCAAGGTCGAATTGGAAGAGCCCGTGCCAACGGCGTACTACACGGTGATCGGCGAACTCTTCTTCGCCTCGTCCAACGACCTCACCACCCAGTTCGAGTACGCCGACGACCCCGACCGCGTCGTGATCGACATGTCCGGGTCCCACATCTGGGACGCCTCTACAGTCGCCGCGCTCGACGCGATCACGAACAAGTACGAACACCATGGCAAGCGAGCCGTGATCGTGGGCATGAACGAAGCCAGCGCGAGCATGCACGGCCGTCTCGCCGGAAACCTCGGATCCGACCACTAACGCACGACTCATTGGCTTCCGTCGCAGGTCGACGGAGGAGCAGGACGTCACTCCACAGGGAAGTCCACCCCCTCGTGACGTCTGAGATGACCGCCGGCCCGAGATCCGGCGGTCATCTCCGCTACCAAGCCTGATGTGCCCGAATCGACCGGTTTGAGCACTAGTCACGAATGGTTTCAGGAGAATCGTGCGGTGATCACCGCGATCACTGCGACGCCGGCCATGAGCAGGGCCATCGCGGAGTACCCACCGACGGCCACGGCGATGACCGGGCCGAGGGCCGGTCCGAGCGCGGAGATCGCGGTGATCGGTGCGGCGAACACGCCGTTGATGCTGCCGTAGTTGCGGGTGCCCCAGCGGTCGGCGACCGCGGACCCTTGCACAAGGGTCTGCGCACCGCGAACGGCGCCGGCGATGATGCCGATGCCGATGAGGAGCCATGGCGGCCCGGGCACCAGGCCCATCAGCGCCAGGAGCACGACGGCGAGACTCGAAGTGATGGCAAGCAGGATCCAGGGGGCGGTCCGGTGCGGGACGGCGACGTACAGCAGTCGGCCGATGACCTGACCTGCCCCGAGAAGGCCGAGCGCCCAGGCGGCGAGCTCGTACGTCATGCCCTTCTCCATGTAGAGCGGGATGATGGCGAGGGTGACGCTGAACAATGCGGCCGCGAGGGTGACCATCGATACCTCGAGCATCCAGAACCGGCGCGTCCGGATCACGGCACCGACGTGATGCACCGCTTCTCCGGCGTGGGCTGGTGAGAGCGGAGCCCAAGCACGCTCGAGGAAGAACCAGTGCAACGGCACCGTGAGGACGAGCAATGCACCCGCGAGGATGAGGAACGTCGCGCGCCAGTCGAATGCGGTGAGGAGGCCGGCGACGACGGGAGCGAACACGGTCGAGGCGAGGCCGCCGGCCAGGGTCAGGATCGTCATCGCGCTGCGCCGCGAGTCGCCGTGGCGGCGGGCGATGACGGTGAACGCCGCCTGGTAGAGCACGGCCGACTGCGCGAGTCCGCACACCACCCAGCCGAGCGTGAAGACGACCAGATCGGATGCCGCGCTGACGACGACCAGGCCCAGGCTGCCGACGATCGCCCCGAGCGTCATGACGAGGCGCGGGCCGCGATCGTCGAGCCATCTTCCGACGACGATGCCGGCCGCGGCGGAGACGATCAGCCCGCCCGAGAAGCACAGCGTGACCGTCGCAACGCTCCAGCCGGTTTCGTCTGCGATCGCCGGCGCTGCGACGATCAGGGCGTAGTACAGGATTCCCCAGCTGATGACCTGGCCGATGGAGAGTGCGGCCAAGCGCACTCCGAGCGGACGATTCGACACGGCCGGCCGGGTGCTGGTGGTCAGCGGGAGGCGGTGACGTCGAGCAACTGCGACAGCTGGCCGAGCGCCCCGGGCACGAGCTTGTAGTACGCCCACGTGCCTCGTTTGCTGCGGGTGAGGAAGCCTGCCTCCATGAGGATCTTCAGATGATGCGACACGGTCGGCTGGCTGAGGCCCACCGGTTCGATGAGATCGCACACGCATGCCTCGCCGCCTTCGGACGCGGCGACGATCGAGACCAGACGAAGTCGGGTCGGGTCGGCCAGGGCCTTCAGCTTCTTCGCGAGGTCGTCCGCACGCTCCGCATCGATGGTCTCGCTGGTCAGCGGCGTGCAGCACGCTACCGCCTCCGGCTGGATCACGGGCAACAGCGTGGTGGACATGTCGACCATCCTATCCGAATATTGACAAACGTCGATGGAGTGTCCACACTCAATATCGAAGTTCATCGATGCCTAGGAGGCGCACCACCATGACGCTGATCGATCTCACCGTCCCGAGCCTGCAGCAGCGCAGCCTCGACACCCTGCCCGTCGCGATCATCGGTGCCGGGCCGGTCGGGCTCGCCGCGGCCGCGAACCTCGTCGAGCGCGGCATCGACTTCGTCGTGTACGAAGCGGGCGACGAGATCGCATCGAGCATCCGTCAATGGGGGCACACCCGCCTCTTCTCGCCGTGGAAGCATGTGGTCGACCCGGCTTCACGCCGACTGCTCGAGGCCACCGGGTGGGAACTGCCGGCCCCCGAGAGCCTCCCGACGGGCGCCGAGCTCGTCGAGCGGTACCTCGAGCCGCTCGCCGCACTCGACGTGATCGCCTACCGGATCCGCACCGGTGTCCGGGTCGCGGCCGTCACCAGGCAGGGCATGGACCGCACCCGCACCGCCCGCCGCGCCGCTACCCCGTTCCTGCTTCGTGCGCACACTGCTGACGGCGTCGAGGAGTTCACCGCACGCGCCGTGATCGACACGTCCGGCACGTACGCCCACCCGAACAGCCTCGGCTCCTCCGGCCTGGAACCCCTCGGCCTCACCGAGGTCGCCGACCGCGTCAGCCACGCCCTGCCCGACGTGCTCGGCCGCGAACGAGCACGCTTCGCCGGTCGGCACACCACGGTGGTCGGCGCCGGGCACTCGGCAGCGAACACCCTGCTCGCACTCGCCCAGCTTGCCGAGCAGGAGCCCGAGACGCGCATCACCTGGCTGATCCGCAACGCCAGCGCGGTCCGGGTCACGACATCCGACGACGACGGGCTCGCCGCCCGTGCGTCGATCGGTCGCCGCGTCGACGCGCTCGTGGCTGCCGGCCGCATCACCGTCGTCGACCGGTTGGAGATCGTCCGGCTCGGCCGCACCGATGAAGGGGTTCGCGTCTACGGCGCCCGCCGCGGTGAACTGGTCGAGCACGACACCGATCTCGTGGTCAGTGCCACCGGTTTCCGGCCGGACCTCGACATGCTCCGCGAGGTCCGCCTCGAGTTGGACGACATCGTCGAGGCGCCCAAGCGCCTCGCGCCGCTGATCGACCCGAACGTGCACACCTGCGGGACGGTCGAACCGCACGGATTCGCCGAGCTCACCCACCCCGAGCCCGGATTCTTCCTGGCCGGGATGAAGAGCTACGGCCGCGCCCCGACGTTCCTGCTCGCGACCGGGTACGAGCAGGTCCGCTCGATCACCGCCTGGCTCGCCGGTGACGTCGCGGCGGCACGCAACGTCGAACTCGTGCTGCCCGAGACCGGTGTGTGTTCCACCAGCCTCGCGCCCGACGGCTCCTCGTGCTCGACGGATGACGCAGCGGGTCAGTCGCAGAGCAGCTGCTGCAGTTAGAGCGCGGCGCGGCCTCTGCGATGGGATGTCGCCGAGGCCGCGCGCCACCTTCGCCGCCTGCTGAACGTTGCGACCACATCATTCGACCAAATCCCGTGGCGCGGTGCGTCTAATATTCGTGTGTGTTCTTCGAGGCGTGCGCCTGTTCGATACCGCGCGCGAAGGTTGGGTGAGCGGGTGCCGGTGCGGGTGTTGTTTCGGTGGTATTAGGTTGGCGAGCATGCGTCGAGTGGAGCGAGCCGTTGATTTGACGGAGCCGACTCGGCATCGGTCGTTGCCGCTCGCGTTCGCCGTTGGCGGCGTGGTCGGTGTGCTCGGCGGAATGATCGGCCTCGGCGGCGCGGAGTTTCGCCTGCCGCTCCTGATCAGTCTGTTCAGTTTCGCGGCGCTTGCGGCGATCATCATGAACAAAGCCCTGAGTCTGATCGTCGTCATGACGGCGTTGCCTGCTCGGTTGCTTGCCGTGCCTTTGGATGAAGTTACACCGTTCTGGTTCGTGGTCGTGAACCTTCTCATCGGCAGCCTGGCTGGAGCCTGGGTCGGTGCGCACTGGGCCACCCGGCTCGCATCCAAGACCCTGTACCACGTGCTCGCGGCGTTGCTTCTCGGGATCGCAGTGCTCCTCGTCGTCACGCATGTGTTCACTCTCGATCCCGTGGCTCTACCCCCGGCGATGCAGTGGACCGTCGGCATACTTGCGGGATTCGTGATCGGCGTAGTCGCAGCCGTCATGGGTGTCGCGGGCGGTGAGCTGCTGATCCCAACCATCGTTGTGCTCTACGGGGTCGACATCAAGATCGCCGGTACGCTGTCGCTTATCGTGTCGCTCCCGACGATGCTGGTCGCGTTCGCCCGGTACAGCAGGGACAACAGTTTCCGCGTGCTCAGCGAGAACAAGGCATTCCTCGTTTCGATGGCCGCCGGATCGATCGCTGGCGCAATTCTCGGAGGATTGCTTCTGGGCGTGGTACCCAATCTGGTCATCGTCCCGCTGCTGGTGATTCTCCTCCTTCTCTCGTCCTGGAAGGTGTGGAACCACAGGTAGTCGAAGCCCCAGTCGACCGAATCGGGAGGCACGCCCAGCGCCACGCGTGCTCCAGCATATAGACTTCCGTCTATGAGTGATGTTGCGGAGGCCGCGCGGGAGCTTCGGCTCATGTCCGACCCGACGCGCGCCCACATCCTCCGGAGCATCCTCGGCTCGCCTGACGGACGCGTGCTCGTCGGCCGTCTTGCCGAGGAACTCGGCCTGCGGCAACCGACCGTGAGCCATCACGTGAAAGCGCTCCTCGACGAAGGCCTGCTGCAACGCGAGCCCGATGGGCGCCGGACCTGGTACTCGCTGGCACCCGCCCACGCAGACCGGATCGCCGAAACGCTCGGCAGGCCCGAAGGTGAGATCGAGGTCGATCCGATCCTCGACCGGGTCGTGCAGGATCTCAGCGAGCGATTCCGAGGCGTGTTCAGCACGGAAACGGTTGAGCGGTACGTCCGCGAGAGCTACGAGCTCCTTGCAGCCCGACCGACCTCCGGTCAGCGGGTTCCCTCGCTCGCCTCGCAGTTCGCAGCGGATCGTCTCGAGGCGCTCGCCCGCCATGAGGCCGCGCCGAGCGATTCGGTGCCGGAGGTGCTGTTCGTCTGCGTGCAGAACGCCGGCCGGTCCCAGATGGCCTCGGCGATCCTGCGGCACCTCGCGGGCGACCGGATACACGTGCGGACCGCAGGCTCAGACCCTGTCGGCGAGGTGCGAACCTCCGTCCTCACCGCGCTCGACGAGATCGGCGTGCCGCTCGCCGGTGAGTATCCCAAGCCGTTGACCGACGAAGTCGTCCGCGCGGCCGACGTCGTCATCACGATGGGCTGCGGCGACGCATGCCCGATCTATCCGGGCCGCCGTTACCTCGACTGGGATCTGCCCGACCCGGTGGGCAAGCCGCTCGCCGAGGTGCGCGAGATCCGAGATGACATCGAGCGCCGCATCCGCGAGCTACTCACCACCCTCTGAGATCGACAGGACCGATGAGCGCCAACGAGTCACCCACGCCCAGCCCTGCCCCGCTCGCCCGCCGCCTCGTCGCCGAATTCATCGGCACCGGCCTGCTCGTCGCGATCGTCGTCGGATCCGGGATCGCCGCATCCGCGCTCTCCCCGGAGGACATCGGCCTGCAGCTGCTCGAGAACAGCCTGGCCACCACCCTCGGCCTGGCGGTGCTCATCGCCGTGCTCGCACCCCTGTCGGGTGCACATTTCAACCCGGTCGTTTCGATGGCTGATTGGTGGATGTCGCGGCGTTCGAGTGAGCCCGGATTCGCCGCCCGGGATATCGCGCCGTATGCCGTCGCGCAGGTGCTCGGCGCGATCGTCGGTGCATTGCTGGCGAACGCGATGTTCGACATCCCTGCCGCGATCTCTGCGACCGAGCGGGCGACGCCGGCGACGTTCCTCGCCGAGATCGTGGCGACCGCGGGTCTGGTGTTGATCATCTTCTCGCTCGTGCGCAGCGGCAATGCACGGATGATTCCTGCAGCGGTTGGCGCGTACATCGGAGCCGCGTACTGGTTCACCAGTTCCACCTCGTTCGCCAACCCTGCCGTGACGATCGGCCGCATCTTCACCGACACATTCGCAGGCATCGCACCAGCCTCAGCCCTACCCTTCCTCGCCGCGCAGCTACTCGGTGGAGTCCTCGGTGTGCTCCTCGTGAGCTACCTCTACCCAATGATCGTCACTGCTCCCGACGTCGCCATCACGAAAGCCGCCACCGAAGTAGCCAAATGATAGACAGACGTCTATCATTTGAGTATGAGCACTGAGAAGCCTTCCGTCCTGTTCGTTTGCGTCCACAACGCCGGCCGTTCCCAAATGGCCGCCGGCTACCTTCGCGCCCTCGGCGGCGACAACGTCGAAGTTCGTTCGGCAGGGTCCGAGCCGAAGGACCAGATCAACCCGGTCGCCATCGAGGCGATGGCCGAAGAGGGCATCGACATCACCGGCAACACGCCGAAGATCCTCACCGTCGACGCCGTCAAGGAATCCGACGTCGTGATCACCATGGGCTGCGGCGATGCCTGCCCCATCTTCCCCGGCAAGCGCTATGAAGACTGGGAGCTCGAAGACCCGGCCGGCAAGGACATCGAGACGGTGCGACGAGTGCGCAACGACATCCGCGGCCGCGTCGAGGCGCTCATCGCCGAGATCGTCCCGGCCGCATAACCATGACCGGCCTCGACACCGCCGGACGACGGGGCCTACCCGGTCTCAGCTACCCCGAGCGCTACCTGCACGATCTCTCCCTCGAGCTGACCGAGCGGTACGAGGGGACATTCAACGCCGAGACGGTGGAACGATACGTGCTCGAGTCGTACACGGCCCTCCTCCGAACTGCCACCGTCAGGGCGCACCTCACCAATCGCGTCAAGCGCTTCGCTGCAGACCGGTTGACCGCACTCGCCCAGGCAAAGGGAGCGATCGCGCACGAGGTGCCCGAAGTGCTCTTCGTCTGCGAGCAGAACGCCGGACGATCGCAGATGGCGGCCGTACTCACCCACAGCATCGCCGGCGACCAGGTACACGTGCGATCAGCAGGCTCGATGCCTGCTGCAGAGCTGAACCCCGCGGTGGTCGTTGCCCTCGAAGAGCTCGGGCTCGACGTGAGCCGGGAGTTCCCGAAGCCCCTGACGGACGACGTCGTACAGGCAGCCGACGTCGTCGTCACGATGGGCTGCGGCGACGCCTGCCCGATCTACCCCGGCAAGCGGTACCTGGACTGGCACCTCGACGACCCAGAGCGTCTCACGCTCGACGAGGTCCGCCGAGTCCGCGACGAGATCCGCACCCACATCGAACAACTGCTGCAGACACTGGAGAGCGAATCCAATGAGTGACCAGACCATCGAGAACGTCGTCGTCATCGGCTCCGGACCCTCCGGCTACACGGCCGCGGTCTACCTCGCACGTGCAGGTCTCGCCCCCGTCGTGCTCGCGAGCTCCGTCGAGGCGGGCGGCGCCCTGGTCACCACAACGGAGGTCGAGAACTACCCCGGCTTCTCCACGGGCATCATGGGCCCCGAACTCATGGATCAGATGCGCGAACAGGCCGAGCGCTTCGGCGCCCGAATCGTCTACGACGACGCCACCGAGGTCGAGCTCACCGGCGATGTCAAGACGATCCGCACCATCAACGGGGTCGAGTACCGGGCGCACGCCGTCGTGCTCGCCATGGGCTCCGCCTACCGCAAGCTCGGTGTCGAGGGTGAGGAGCGGCTGACCGGTCGCGGCGTCTCGTGGTGCGCCACGTGCGACGGCTTCTTCTTCAAGGGCAAGGACATCGCAGTCGTCGGTGGCGGCGACTCGGCGCTCGAAGAAGCGATGTTCCTCACCCGCTTCGCCGACTCCGTCACGCTGGTGCACCGCCGCGATTCGCTGCGCGCGTCGCGCATCATGCAGGAGCGCGCACTGTCGAACCCGAAGATCCGGCCCTACTGGAATGCCGAAGTCATCGCCGCCGAAGGTGACGACGGGCTCGAGCGCCTCCGCCTCCGCGACACGACGACCGGTGAGGATGCCGCGCTCGACGCGACCGGCCTCTTCATCGCGATCGGCCACGACCCGCGCAGCGAGCTCGTCGCCGGCCAGGTCGAACTCGACGACGACGGCTACGTGCGCGTGCAGCATCCGTCGACCCGAACGAATCTCGAGGGCGTCTTCGCCTGCGGCGACCTCGTCGACAAGCGCTACCGCCAGGCGATCACCGCAGCGGGCACCGGGTGCGCGGCAGCCCTCGACGCCGAACACTACCTCGCGGCGAACGGCCTCGCCGATCCGGTCGAGGAGCAGGCGGCAATCATTCTCGAGACCTCTTAGCCCATGGGTGGGATCATGGGGTCGATCTCGCCGCCGGCGCAATCGTCCGATGCTCGAAACGGCGCTCCGATAGAATCGGACGCATGGCTGCCAGTCCGCTCCGGGAACCGGAAGGTGAGCCGTCTGCCGCGGCGCTGGACCGTGAAACGGCCGAGTCGCTCGCCCGCACCCTTCGCGCGATCGCCGATCCGACACGCTTGCAGCTTCTCAGCCTCATCCGTCGAAGCCCGAACGCCGAAGCGACTGGCGGCGAACTCGCGGACCGCCTTCGACTCACTCAGCCGACAGTCAGCCACCACCTGCGAATCATGGTCGACGACGGACTCCTTGTTCGTGACCAGCGGGGCAAGCACGCCTGGTTCTCGGTCGCCGCAGAGCGTGCAGCGGAGATCGACGACCTGCTTCGGTGAGACATGAGCGGGCCAGGCTCGCCCTCACCACTGGATCCGGCATCAGCTGAGAGCCGTGCCAAGCAGATCACGGTCCTTGCTGACCCGGTTCGACTCCGGTTGTTGAGCATCCTCGCAACCGACCCAGACCGATCGTGGAACGTAGATGACCTCGGTGCTGAACTCGAGATCGACGTGTCATCCGTGCACGAGCACCTGATCGTTCTGGAAGCGGCCGGATTGCTCGTGCCTCGGCCCGGGGCGACCTCGCCCCAGCTGATCCCGTCCGCGGAAGCATGGGTGCGGTTCGGTCGCCTCCTCGTGGGCAAGCCTGCATACGTACAGGTGAACCATGATGGAGGCGAGGTCGTCAGCACCGATGCGCTTCCGTCGCCGATCCAACGCATCGCAGATCGGCTTGCATACCGGTTCAGTGCGCACTTCTCGCGTGAGACCGTCGACCGGTATGTCGCTGAGAGTTACCAGCTTCTCCTGACTCGGGCGAAGACGACGCGGCACCTTCCGTCGTTGACGAGCCGATTCGCGAGCGACCGGCTGGGTGCGCTTGCGGCGGCGCAGGGATTCGACCTGACCGGTGTCCCTGAAGTGCTGTTCGTCTGCGTGCAGAACTCCGGCCGTTCCCAGATGGCGGCAGGACTGCTCCGCACCATCGCCGGCCAACGCGTCCACGTCCGGACCGCGGGCTCCCAGCCGGCCGACACCATCGACCCAGTCGTGGTGGAGGTGCTCGGGGAGATCGGCGTCCCGACGGTCGCAGAATTCCCCAAACCGCTGACAGACGAGGTCGTTCAGGCCGCCGATGTCGTGATCACCATGGGTTGCGGCGACGCGTGCCCGGTGTACCCGGGCCGGCGGTACATGGACTGGAAGATCCGCGACCCGCTCGGTCATCCGATCGAGGAGGTGCGACGCATCCGCGACGAGATCAGGGCGCACGTCCAAGAGCTGATGACGAGCCTCGACCTGCGCTGAGGCTCAGTCTGCGGAGATCCGGTAGCCGACGCCGCGGACCGTCTCGAGGATGTGACCTGACTCGGGCGAGGCGATCTCGAGCTTCTTCCGCACTCGGGTGACCAGAACACGGGTGGCGGGGACGCTGCCCTCGTCGTAGGTTGCCAGCGCACGGGTGAGTTCCTCGACGCTGACCACTCGCGGTGTAGCGAGCATCAGGTGTTGAACGAGCAGAAACTCGCGAGCGGTGAGTGGCACGGTGTGGCCGTCGATGGTGAGCTTGAACGCTTGGGGGTCCAGCAGCAGCGTGCCGATACCAAGTGGGCGCGTCGTCGCGTCCGATCGGATGCCGCAGGCCCGGACGGCGGCGATGAGTTGGTCGGGCCGGCATGGCAAGGCAAGAATCGATCGGGCACCTCGGGCGATGGCCTGGTAGGCGAGGTCTGCGGCGCCCGCGTGGCCGGCGACCCCGACGATTACGGGCACATCGCTCCATGCGGCCATTGCTTCGATGAAGCTGATGAAGTCGACGTTGACCATGTCGGTGGGAGCGACAATCGCGGCGGGCTCCTCGACCGGGACTGCCAGCAACGCACCGATGGCATCGCTGTAACCGTGGATTTCGAACCCGTGGGTTTCGAAGGATTCGGCCGGATGCCCGGGCGCAGACCGGGACTCGATGAACAACACGCGCGCCGGCCATCGCGGCGCGCCGATCGCGATCCGTGACGCGCCGGGATGCGCGTAGGCGAGGTCGCTCGGGGAGGAAGCGGTGCCGTGCCCGGCGCTGATGGTGTTCATCCGAAGCGTCCGGAGATGTAGTCCTCGGTGCGCTGGTCCTTCGGATCTTCGAAGATCTGCGTCGTCGTGCCGTATTCGACCAGTACCCCGGTGCGCGCACCGGTTCCCTCTGACACTTGTGCGGTGAAGAACGCGGTGCGGTCGGCAACGCGTGCGGCCTGCTGCATGTTGTGCGTGACGATCACGATTGTGTACTGCTTCCGCAGTTCCTGCATGAGATCCTCGATGCGCATCGTCGCAATCGGGTCGAGCGACGCGCACGGCTCGTCCATCAGGATCACGTCGGGCCGGACTGAGATTGCGCGGGCGATGCAGAGGCGCTGCTGCTGGCCGCCCGAGAGGCCGATGGCCGACTGCTTGAGCTTGTCCTTCACCTCGTCCCAGAGCGCCGCCCTGGTGAGAGACTCCTCGACGAGGTCGTCCATCGAGTCGACCTTCATACCGGTGACGCGGGGTCCATACGCGATGTTGTCGTAGATCGATTTCGGGAACGGGTTGGGCTTCTGGAAGACCATCCCGATGCGGCGGCGAACTTCGATCGGGTCGACGCCCTTGCCGTAGATGTTCTCGCCGTGGAACAGGATCTCACCGTCGACGCGTGCGCCGTCGATCAGGTCGTTCATCCGGTTGAGCGAACGCAGCAGGGTCGACTTGCCGCAGCCCGACGGCCCGATGAGTGCGGTGATCTCGTTGAGACCGAAGGCGAGGTTCACCTCGGTCACGGCACGGAAGTCGCCGTAGTAGACGTCGACGTTCTCGACCCGCATGATCGGCCGGGCGATGTGGTCGGTGACCTGGCCGGTGTGCATGGGGCGCAGGTGCATGGGTGCGTCATCGTGTGCGCTGGCCATTGGGTTTACCACCGTTTCTGGTATCGGTTTCGGATGAAGATGGCGAGCCCGTTCATGAGGAGCAGGAGGCCGAGGAGGAGGATGCTCGCGGCGGCGGCGAGCTCGTGGAATCCTTCCTGAGGTCGTCCGGTCCAGTTGAAGATCTGGATCGGAAGGGTCGTGAAGCCGCTGAGGAGCCCGTTGGGGTCGAAGCTGACGAACACGAGCGCGCCGAGGAGCAGAAGCGGTGCAGCTTCACCGAGTGCGCGGGAGAGCGCCAGGATCGATCCGGTCGCGATGCCGGGCACGGATGCCGGGAGCACCTGACGCCACGTCGTCTGCCACTTGGTGGCTCCGAGGGCGAGGGAGCCGTCACGGATCTCGGATGGCACCGCGCGAATCGCTTCGCGGGTGGCGATGATGATCACCGGCAAGATGAGCAGGCTCAGCGCGAGCGCGCCGCCGATGACGATGTTTTTGTCGCGCACGCCGATGAGTGTGAGAAACGCGAGCGCGAGCAGGCCGTAGACGATCGAGGGCACTGCGGCGAGGTTCTGGACATTCAGCTCGATGACCCGATTGAACCAGTGCTTCTTGTCGGCGAACTCCTCGAGATGCACGGCGGCGGCCACACCGATCGGGATGGTGAGGACCGCCGTGACGCCGATCACCCAGATCGATCCGAGGATCGCCGGGCGTGCACCCGCCCGATCGGGGGACGATGCCGGGTACTCGGTGAAGAGTTGGAGACCGAAGCGGCTTCCCCCCTCGAGCACGATGTTCACGATGAGGGTGAGGAGGAAGACGACCGCGACGAGCAGGCTCAGCCAGAGAACGATGAGGAACATCATCGGTCCGAGCCGCCGCTCGCGAGGTCGCTCGCCGGTGGAGAGCGGGAGCGTGGGTGCCGTGGCGACTGAGTCTTTCAGGGATCTCATGATCAATAGGCCTGTCGGAATCGGCGGACGAGACGGATGCTGATGAAGTTCACGATCAACGTGATCGCGAACAGGAGAAGCCCGACCGCGTAGAGGGTGTCGTATTCGAGCGAGCCGACGCGGGAATCGCCCAGCGCGGCATTCGCGATGAAGCCGGTCATGGTCTGGCCCTGCTCGAGCGGCCCTCCGACGATGCGAGCTTGGTTGCCGGCGGCGATCGCGACGATCATCGTCTCGCCGACGGCGCGGGAGATGCCGAGGACGACTGCGGCCATGACGCCGGACAGCGCTGCGGGGAACACCACGCGGAGGCTGGTCTGCATGCGGTTCGCACCGAGCGCGAACGAGCCCTGTCGAAGAGACATTGGAACCGCGGACATCGCGTCCTCGGAGATCGAGGCCACGGTCGGGATGATCATGATCCCCATCACGAGACCGGCGGCGAGCACGCTGAAGGCTCCGGTGTCGAGTTGCAGCCAGTCCCGGAACACGGTCGCCTGGATGAACTGAAGTGCGAAGAGCCCGTAGACGACGGTCGGCACGCCCGCGAGCAGCTCGAGAATCGGTTTCAGCGTCTTTCGCACACCCGGCCGCGCGTATTCGGAGAGCAGGATGGCGGCGCCGAGTCCGAGTGGCACCGAGACGATCAAGGCGATGGCCGTCGTCCACAGGGTCGCGGTGACGAGCGGGATGACTCCGAAGGAGGCGTCCGCGAATCTCGGCGCCCACCGGTCACCGAACAGGAAGTCAAAGACCGGGACCTCACGGAAGAATCCGATCGCGGGCACGAGCAGAGCGATGATGATGCCGATCGTGGTCAGGATCGCGACGGTCGCCGCGAGTCTGAGGCCGAGCTTGATGACAGCTTCACCGGGGCGCGCTCGTCCGGCGAACAATGACCGCTGCGGGTGGCCCGACGGAGTCGTCGGGCCACCCGTGCTGGCGGTCGTCGTGGCCTCGGTCACCGAGGCCGTTGTGTTGGCCAGCATCAGTGTCGTCAGCCGAGGGTCGCGAGCTCGTCCTGAGCCGTGGCCTTCTGCTCCTCGGTCAGACCGATGAAGAGCGCCGCCTCGGCGACCTCTGCCTCGGACTCGACGTAGAAGTCGACGAACGACTTGACCTGCGGCTTGTCAGCGTACGAGGCGTTGTTCACGTAGATGAACAGCGGGCGGCCGAGCGGCGAGTAGGTGCCGTCCTGCACGGTCTCTGCGGTCGGTGCGACGCAGCCTGCGCCACCATCGACCTCGACGGCCTTCATGGAGTCGGGGTTCTCCTCGACGTAGGAGAGGCCGAGGAAGCCGATCGCGCCCTCGTCGCCGGAGACGCCCTGCACCGTGATGTTATCGTCCTCGGAGGGGCTGTAGTCCGTCCGGATCGCGCCCTCTTCGCCGTTGATCGCGTCGGTGAAGTAATCGAACGTGCCCGAGTCGGTGCCGGCGCCGAAGAGGGCGAGCGGCAGGTCGGGGAACGACGGGTCGACCTGGTTCCAGTTCGTGACCGTGCCCTCGGCATCGGGGCCCCAGATGGTGTTGAGCTGTTCGACCGTGAGGCACTGCGCGAAGTCGTTCTCGGGGTTCACGACCACCGAGAGGCCGTCGTTCGCGATGACGATCTCGGTGTACTCGATGCCCGCCTCTTCGCAGAGGGCGATCTCCTCGTCCTTGATCGGACGCGACGCGTTAGAGATGTCGGTCTCGTCAGCGCAGAACTTGGCGAAGCCGCCGCCGGTGCCGGAGGTGGCGACGGTGACGTTCACGTCGGGAGCTTCATCGCGGAAGAAGTCCGCGGCGGCTTCGGTGAGGGGGGCGACGGTCGACGAGCCGTCGGCGACGACTGAGCCGCTGGCGCCGGCGCCTTCGGTGGAACCGCCGCCTGCGGCGGGCTGCCCGCCGCATGCGGTGAGAACGAGGGCAGCGGCCACGATGGTGGCGCTGAGCCCTGCGAGCTTGAGAGAACGGTAAGACACGGTGATCCTTCCGGGAGAGGATTTCGCCTCATGGATGAAATGTGATGCCGGTCACCCGGCACAACACATAGAAGATCGTCTAAATGAACGCGAGGTGAACTGTGTCTTTCTGCCTTGCGACGAGCGTGCGACAACATTCGTGAACTCGTCGCAAGTTGGGTCGACGCCGAGTCAGATCACGGTGTGCCAGACTCGGCCCGATGCTGAGGCAGATCAGCGTCCGACCACTCATCCAACGCCGAAGTCACGGATTCCCGCCAATACTCGGGGTCGGCGTTCCAGGTCATGGTGTGGTCCGCATCAAACGGCTCGAGGTGAACGAGGTCCGGTTGGAGATCTCGGAGACGAGTCGCGACCTCGATCGGCGACGAAGCATCGGCGGATCCGTGGAGGATAAGCGTCGGGGCAGTTAGGTCGTCGGTTCGCGTGATCCAGTCGAAACGGCGCAGACCGACAGGTGCAGCGAGCCCTGCGATGCGCGACAATTGCCGATGGTCGAGCCACGGGACGGCGAGTGCGCCAGTCCACGCTGGGAGACCCGACCGTCTGCAGTTCGCCTTGATCGTAGAGACCCAGTCGAGCACCGGCGATTCAAGCACGAGCCCAGCCACGATGCCGCGAAGCGCGTGCTTCGCGGCCAGTTGGAGCGCTATGGCCGCACCCATCGACCATCCGAAAAGGATGACGCGGCTCGCGCCATGCGCGAGCGCGTAGTCGATGGCGGCCCGCACGTCGTCGACTTCGGTGGCGCCGAGTGTCGACCTCCCAGAACTCAGTGTCGGGCCTTCGCCGTCGTTCCGGTAGGTCACCACGAGCGACGTGAGTCCGGCCTCGGCTGCGACCTGCACGCCACGGAGTGTTCCGGTACGAGTGCTCCCGAGACCGTGAATGTGGATCGCCCACGTGGTCGACCTTGCCTCCCAAGGTTGGACTAGCCAGGCGGGCGTCAGGCCGGCATCCGTCGGGATATCCACGTCGATTGCTTCGAGGCCCGCGTCTTCCGGGCTCGAGAAGTAGATTCCACTCCACGATGTGCGAGCGCCGGGGCGCAGGTCATCACCAAACTCCCCGACGACCTCGCGGCCGACGAGGGCCGGACCGCGATCCCGAACCCCGCTCGCCAGCCGAACCCAGCCCCCGTTCTCGAGCAGGAGGCAATAAGGCCCGGGCGCTGCCGTTTGCGGCGTGCGGTCGAGCAGCACGATCGGCCGCTCCCCCGAGGCATCCAACCCACGAATGGTGAGGTCGTACCGCCGGCCGCCCACTGGGGCTGTAAGGCGCCGTGCGATGACCAGACCGAGACCACCAAGCGCGACGCCGACTGACGCCACGGCCCCGACTACTGCCCACACGGCTCTAATCGCTTCTGCTGCTCCCACCCGACGCGCGAGCGCGCCCCCGTTGCAGTATCGCCTCGATCAGCTCCGAGTAGATGCAGCTCCGCCAGCTCGACGACCTTCCGCTCGTCACTACTCACCTCGAACGACACCCTCGTGTCGATCATCGCGTCGCGGATCTCGACGACCTGGCGGTGCAAGAGCGTTTCGACGTCGTCAGCGTGGAACGGGGCATCCTCGCTCTGGCTGATGCCGGGCCGCACCGCGACGGCTCGAGCCCAGACTGGTTCGAGCTGCCGCGCCAGCGCACGTGTGGTCCGTGCGCGTGACCGCGCCTGCAGGGTTCGCGCGATCGGCTGCCCGGCGAACCCGAGGCAGAGGAAGAGGAACGTGAGCAGGTACAGCGGCCCGTATACAACCGAGACAGCGACCATGAGTTCGAGGTTCCCTGCCAGATGCGCGACATCCATCGTGATGACGACGACGGTGAGCGCGATGCCGAAGACGCTTCCGATGACCAGAGAGGCCGGCGGCAGGAGCTGGACGCCCCGGCTGATTCGTAGCTGCCGAGACGCGAGTACAGCCATCGCGGCGAGCACGATCGCGTAGTAGAGGAAATGGATTATCGAGTAGGCAGCGGCGGCCGCTTGGTCGCCGAGCTCGAGCATGAAGTTGGTGGTAGTCGAGCCTCGGTCGCTGAGGAAGAACGCGGCGATCGCGCAGACCAGGGTGATCACGAGCGCGGGTATCCCGAGCGCGAGCTGAACGGAACGGGATCGGTGATCGGTGGCCTTCATGACGCTACGCCCTAGGAAGAACACGCCGACCGTCAGGGCGAGATCGGCGACAAGCGTCACGAGGTTGACGCCGCCGACGATGCCGTCGAGAGCCACGTAGATCGAGTCAATGTTCAGGGTCATCGCGATCGCGATGAGAAGCGCGGCGTAGGTGATCGTGCGCTCGCCGCGGCCCCGGCGCAGGATCCTCAGACATGCGAGCAGCAGCCACATCAGCGCGGAGACGAGGACTGGAATCACCCGAAGATCTCCAAGAACCGCGATTCGTGCATCGCTGATCCGCGAATCGCGGCCGCCAACTGGTCCGCCAATGACTCCGCCAGTATCTCGTCGGCGGTGTCCAGGTTCTGTCGCCGGAGCAGGCGCCTGCGTGTCTCGAGCGGGATGTCCGGGAGGAGGAAGTCGGGCTCTGCGGGATCGTCGTCCTCGCCGTGATCGAAGATCATGTGCGCGAGCTCGTGCAGCACGAATTGCTGTCGATGCAGCACTGACTCGCTGTGTGCGTGGAGGACCAGGTCCTCGGTATCGGTCTTGAGCCAGATCGCACAGAGCCCGTCGTGGTCACCGAGTTCGGAGAGTTCGACGATGCGCAAGCGTCGACCGCGCCGGGTCTGTACCGCGCCGACCAGCGCGTCGAACGTGAACGCGTTCCCCAGGGCGAGTCCACTGAAGGCCGCTGACAGGGCGGCCTCGCTGTTCACGGGTCGTCACCTCCGTCGAGACTTGTAGGGATTCCGGCGCCATCGGAGCAGTCGCGCCAGCGGTTACGTTCTGATGATCTCCTCATCGAGGAACTTGCTGATCGCCTCGAGCGCGTTCGGCGAGATGTCGCCGAGTGTGCGGGCTGCGTACGACTTCACGCGAGCGGCGCGCATCGAGCGAACGAGATCGAGCTGTGCGCTCACCCGCTCCGGAGCACGCGCACCGTCAACGCCCAGAAGGAATTCAGTGTCAACGTCGAAGAACGCGGCGAGCCCTTCGAACAGCGCGCGATCCTGCACGTACCGGTGACCGTTCACCATGTAGGTCCAGCGGGAGCGCGACAGGTTCGTCCCACGCTTTTCGAGATATGCGGCGATCTGCGAATACGTGGGCTCCGACCCCGATTCAGCAATAGCGACATCGAGGAGGAGCCTGAGGCGCTTCGCAAGATCCTCTGCAGCTGCTTTGCTCTCGACTTCGTTCATGTCTCGCATCCACCATCACCCTCGGGATAGGTCTGGTCTCGATGATTCGCGTCGGTTCGGCACCCGATGCATTAGGCATGCTCAATCTACTCGGAGGCCACACAAGACACAACCATTGCGCATGCCCAACGTGCGTGTTGGTCATGCTCAACGCAACCATTGCGCATGCTCAAATCGAGTGCTAGACCAGTCTTAGGAACGGAATTGAGCACGCCCGACGCAGTCGCTGGGGCGCGTTCATTCGCCCGACGCGGGTGCCCATCGGGCTGCATGAAGCCCGCGCCCGATGCGCCATCGCGTCGGCCGGCAACGGGGCGTCGCCGGGCGCACCTCTGTGTCAGCCGCGCCGCCGCGCGGTGAACGCTCGAGGAAGGTGATCCACGTGCCATCGAAGCCGCAATCACAGGCCGAACGCGAGGCGAAGGTCGCCGAGTTGCACGAGCAGCTTGTCGCATCCGTCGACGCCCTCGTCTCCGGCGACGAGTGGAAGCGAGCGCTCGAGTTCGCGGCACGGTTCCGTGCTCGGTCGTTCAACAACACGCTCCTGATCTGGGTACAGCACGCCGCTGCGTTCGAGCGGGGAACCGTCAGCGCGCCGACGCCGACCTACGTCGCGGGCTTCAAACAGTGGCAGTTGCTCGGCCATCGAGTGCTGGCAGGTCAGCGGGGCTATGCGATTCTCGCGCCGCTGACGGCGCGCTTCGCCACGGCGCAATTGGCGGATCCGAGCGCGTGGCGACGGCTCGGCCGGGCCGAGCGCCCCCGTGCGGGTGAAGTCGTGCAATCACGCATGATCGGTGTTCGGCCGGCCTACGTGTGGGACGTCTCACAGACAGATGGCCCGCCACTCCTTGATCCCCCAGCACCGAAACTGCTGAGCGGAGCTGCACCTGCCGGCCTCTGGGATGGGCTCGCCGACCTCGTCCGCCGCGAGCGCTACAGCGTGTGGACCGTCTTCTCGGCAGCGGCGATTGGAGGGGCGAACGGTCGCACCGACTTCACCGACCAGCGGGTGTCGATCCGTTCCGACATGGATCCCGCTGCGCGGGTGAAGACGCTGGCCCATGAACTCGCGCATATCCTCATGCACGATCCGGAGGTTGCAGTGACCCATCGAGGCATCGGCGAGGTCGAGGCGGAGTCAGTCGCGCTGATGATCGGCGCGGCGCATGGGATGGACACGAGCGACTACACGATCCCGTACGTCGCAGGCTGGGCGACCTCGGTAGCCAGCAAGACCCCGGCTGAAGTCGTTCAAGCCTCTGGCGAGCGAGTCCGCCGAACTTCGGTCTCGATCCTCGATCAGTTGATGACTGAGCAGCTTGGCGCGGGTGATCCCCCAGGGCTTGAGCAGGCGCAGGCGAGTCAGCGGTCTGTTGGGAGTGCCGGCACGACCAGACCGCCGAATCGACCCGCGCAACGAGTGGGATCGCAGGGGCTCTGAGGATGGAGATCTCACAGTTGCTTCTGACGGTGACGACGATGCCGCCGCGCAGGGCCGCGCACGCGTTCGCCCGCACCGGCATCCCGATCTTCCCGTGCGTCCCGAACGGGAAGCAACCGATGTCCGCAGCCGGCTTTCACGATGCAAGCTGCGACCTCGAGACGGTCGATGCTTGGTGGGGGCAGCATCCCGACGCGAACATCGGTCTCCCCACCGGGCATGCATCAGGCGTCAACGTCGTCGATGTCGACATCAAGGCAGCCGGCTCGGGCTTCGTTGCGTTCGAGCGCGCACGGGAAGTCGGTTTGGTCGATGGCGAACTCGCTCGCGTTCGCACTCCATCGGGCGGAATGCACGTCTACTTCCCTGCACCCATGTTCGCCGAACCTCAGCGGTGCTGGCAGTCGGCAACCGCGCACATCGACTTCCGCGGCGACGGCGGCTACGTCATCGTGCCGCCGTCGGCTTTGGCGGTTGATGGCAGGCGACGGTCGTATCGGGTGTCGTCGCTCTCCACGCGAGCCTCGAAGCCCGTCGACGCCACGCGCCTTCGCGATTACCTCGATCCGCGGGCAGCCCACCCTGAACGAGGCAGTTCGACGCCCGCGACGACGGATACCCGTCATCTCGCCAACTGGGTGAGCCGACTCCAGGAAGGCGAGCGCAACCGCGGGCTCTATTGGGCCGCCTGTCGCCTCGTCGAGGCCGGCTTCGACGTTGCATCGGCGACGGATGCGCTGGCGCGGGCCGCTCAGCATGCCGGACTCTCTGAACGCGAAGCAATCCGGACGATCAGGTCGGCCGCACGTCAGCCCAGTACAGTCCACGAGTTGCCGGCCGCGCAGTGGCACGACGACCAAGCTCGGCCTTGCCGTGAAGGTGGCACGCCATGCCTGCCCTGACGCTGCTACGCGGCGACGGCATCCGCTTGGCGACGATGACGGCGATCATCGGTACCGTCTTCATCGCGGCTGGCGCGTTCTGGCTCTCGTTCACGTCGCTGAGCGATCTCGCTCGCCGCTCCGGCATCGATCCCGCTCAAGCGTGGGTGTGGCCGCTCATCGTCGACGGCATCATCGTGGTCGCGACCGTCTCTGCGGTGGGTCTCGCGCGGTCTACAGTGGCCTGGTATCCGTGGGTGCTGCTGTTCGCCGGCGCAGCCATCTCCGTCGCCGCGAACGCCATCCATGCCGTTGTCGCCGAGTCGACCGACGTTCCGCTCGTGCTGGCTGCGGCGGTCGCCTCTGTGCCGCCGCTGGTGCTCCTCTCCATCACGCATCTCACGTCGGTACTCATGCGGCACCCATCCATTCGAGAGACGTTACCCGCGCAGCGGGAGACATCCGGAACCCCTCAAGTTATGCAGTTGCATCAGCGTGCCGCCGTGCGTGGCACCGGACAGGAGAAGGCGTCATCGCTCAGGGAGCTCGGCTGGTCGAACTCGGCGATCGCGAAGGATCTCGGCGTGCACCCGTCCACCGTCGGGCGCTGGCTCAGGGAGCAGGTCGTCACACCTGCAGTTCAAGCCAGCGCGCTGCACAGTGCAGCCCTCGAGAACGGAGCGAGCGATGGATGAGGACACGTTCGAGAAGAAACAACGCGCCGAACGTATCGCCGAAGCGGTCAAGGCGGATCGGCCTCTCCGCGATCCAAGCGAGCGGTCGGGGCGCTTTGCGCTCCCACAGGGCCAGGGCGCACGACGCTCCCGAAACGGGATCGTCTGGGTTCGCGCGTCGGACCTGCTCAGCAACGGTGCAGGCCGGGTCGCGGGGCTCGGCATGGACGTCGACTCTGAGCTCGTGCGACGGCTCTACCGAATCCCGGGGACCTCCCGTCGCGCGGTGCAGCGACGAGCGCACCGACTCTCTCCACTCTCAGCGTTCGGCACCTCATCGACCGACCGCAGTTTCGATCGCGATGGCCTCGGACGGAGCTGATCATGAGCATCCTGCAAAGCGCGGACACACGCACCAGAGCAATCGGAGGTGCCGCGATGGACAGGAACGAAGGTCAGGATGCCTCGTCGCAGACGTTTCGGAGCTCGGAGGGACTGAGGAACCTGCTCTGCCGACTGCAGTCGAACGGCGGCACCGGGTGGCGCAACGACCCCGAGGCATCCGAACTCATGCGCTTCACCGCCGATCGGTACGGAGCCCTCGCCAGAAAGCACGGCCTCGACCCATGGGAGGCGGCCGCCGCAGCGTTCGACGCGATGCGTGCCTCGGCGACGCTGCGCGCGGACGACCCGTGGGCGGTCGTCACGCAGGCGGTCAGGGTGACGTGCATCGCCGAGGAGCGAGCTCAAGGGCTGCTGTGCGCCGTGCATCAAGCTCGCCGTGCCGAAGTGTCCGCGCATCACGATGCCGAGCGGTTCAGCGACCGCGAGCACGAACTGCCCGAGTATCATCCGGCGTTCAGATCGCCGCCGGCGGATGAGCTCGATGACCTGGATGCCTCCGACGACTTCGATGGACCCGACGTCGATCGGCCTGCCGAAGTGGCTGCCGCCGTCAAGGATGCGATCTCGTTCTTCGCGCTGCTCGGGTGGCCGCGCGACAGTGCACGCGAGGGGGTCGAATACGTTTGTGCGCGGCTCGCCGACGCGCCGTCGCGACCGTCAGCGTTCGAGTCACTCAGGCGCGACTATGCGGCCCGCGCGTTGCTCGACTTGCCTCAGCGGGCATGGACTTCCATGCTTCGCGCACTGCTCGGATGCTGCGACCAGCTGCAAGAGCAGACCCCGGCCGGTCGCGGCATCCTGTTCCGACTCCTCGTCGGCGAGAACCTGCAAGCGCTGCTCTACGACGACGACCTCGTCGAGGACGTCGTCGTGAACGTTCCGAGGGCGCGACCATGACTGCCGCGACGCCCGGACACATCGAGTTGGAACGGGCGATCGACTCCATCCGGATGGGCACGCGCCACCGCACCGACCTCGGCGACATCGACGCGCTCGCCGCCTCGATCGAACGGCGAGGATTGCTGCAGCCGATCACAGTCACCCCTGACGGCGTGCTCGTTTGCGGTGCGCGACGGCTCGCCGCGCTGCGGCAGCTCGGCGTTCGGAAAGTCAACGTATGGGTACGTTCGGGAATCTCCGACCAGCTCACGCGGCTGCTCGCCGAGCAGGACGACAACAGCCTGCACAAGCCACTCAGCCCGGTGGAATCAGCGGCCCTCTACCGCGAGGTTAAAGCGCTTCTCGCGGAGGATGCACAGCGACGCCAGGAAGCCTCCCGATTCCGGACCGACGGAGAAAACCCCAGATCAGACGGTGCCGCACCCGGTGCGGCACCGCACCGCGGCCTCGGCGATACTCGTCGCCAAGCGGCACAACTCGTGACCGGACGCAGCACGTACAACACCCTCGAACGCATCGGACATCTGCAAGGCATCGCCGCCGATGAGGATCAGGATGAGGCTGTTCGCGCCCAGGCGATCGCAGCGCTCAGCGCCATCGATCAGGGCGCCGACGTCAAGCCCGAGTTCCAGCGGCTGAACGCGTACCTCAGCCTCGCGGAACTCGAAAAGGTCGCGGCAGATGCATCACAGGAGTCCGAGGTGAAGAGCGCTGCGTTGAAGTGGGCGGCGGAGCTGCGCACGGCCGCGCAGGCTGTGCACACGGCTGAGCTCGAGGAGCTGGCGCGAGACGCACTCGCCAGAGTGAAAGCCGCATCGAAGTCGAAGCGGCACCACCCAGTCGACCGCCAGCACGCCGATGCGTCGCCGGCGAAGTTCCCCGCGCGCGGGTTCGTCTACCTGTGGAGCGATCTTAAGGGGTGGTGGCTTCACTACGACGACGCCGAGCTTGCTGCCGCTCTTACCGACGAGCAATGGGAGCAGTTCGAGACGACATTGGCGGGCACGATCGAGCTCGCTTCGCGAGTCCGCGCGCTGCGCAGCGGGCGCTCGGCGCTCAGGAGCGCGTCCTGACGCTGTGCCCGCGCCGCCGCGCTTCTCGGGTCGGGCTCTGCGCACCTTGTTGGCATGCATTTCGCCCCTCGACGTCGACTCGTCATCGCCGTACTCGTCGTCACGCTCGCATTGCTTGTACTCGCTGGATTCGGCGTCTACGGGCTGCTGGTCGGGCCGGCCCCTGCAAGCCGGTCGGCGCAGGGAGGGACCGCATCGGCTTCTCCTTTGACGCCGAACGAATCGGCCCCCGTCGGGCGACCACAAGCAATCGCTGAAACCTCCGAGCCTGAGTTGTTTGCTCGAGCCGTCGCCCGTGCCGTGATCGGGTGGGACACGCGCGGCGCCTCCGGCACATCCGAATGGGCTCAAGTCATCGTCGACGTCGCCGATCCTGATCAGGGCGCAGCGGTCGCAACCGATGTTCGAAGCGCCCTGCCAGCCGAGGAGCTCTGGCGCCAGCTCGGCGACTACGGCACGCGGCAATGGCTCGAGTTCGATGCAGTGACTGTGCCGTCGAGTTGGTCGACGGCAGTCGCGCAGGCCGCGCAAGGACAGATCCCACCGGATGCCGCCGCCTTCACGATCTCCGGAATCCGGCATCGGGAAGGAACTTGGAACTCGGAAACTGTGCGCACTGATCGCCCGATCGCGTTCACCGTCTTCGTCACCTGCCCACACGAACAGCCATGCATGCTGCTGCGAATCTCGCAGCTCGATCACCCCTTGGACTAGGCGATGAAGCTGTTCATCGGTCTCCTCGTGGCGCTCCTCCTCACCGGCCCACTCGCCGGGCTCGTGAGCGTGGCCGCACTCATGAATCCTGCGGCGCATTCGTGCAACGCGGGATCCCTCGTCGTCGGCGCGATCCCCGATTCATTGACCGCGACGACAGCCTCGGGCACGTCGATCACCCTGGGGCGCCACCAACTCGCGCACGCGGCGACGATCATCGCCGTCGGCTCCCGCACGGCCGGGGTCGGTCGCGAAGGCGTCACGATCGCCCTGATGGCGGCACTCACCGAATCGACACTGCGAATGCTCGCGAACACCGGCGCCCACCCCGAGTCAGCGAACTACCCCAACGACGGGGACGCCTCCGATCACGACTCGCTCGGACTCTTCCAGATGCGCCCCGCCGCAGGCTGGGGCACCGTCGCCGAACTCATGGACCCCGACTACCAAGCCCGCGCGTTCTTCGGCGGGCCGGCCGGCCCGAACGCCGGGTCGCCGCGTGGACTCCTCGACATCGCCGGGTGGCAAATTCTAGATCCTGGCGCCGTCGCCCAAGCCGTCGAGGTCAGCGCCTTCCCTGATCGCTACCGCAACTACGAGCCGGTCGCCGAAGCGGTGCTGGGCGCGCTCACCCGGGCGGCATCCGCGACCGTGGGAACTGGCGATGCCGGCGTCGCCGTGCCCGAGACGTCGCGCATAATGTTCCCTCTGCCTGCCGGCACCTACACGAGCACCGACAGCTTCGGATGGCGCACGGACCCGTACACCGGCGAGCAGCGATTCCACGCCGGCAGCGACCTCGCCACCCCAGCCGGAACGCCGATCCTCGCGATCGCCGACGGCATCGTGACCTTCGCCGGACCGCGCGGCACCTACGGCGGACTCATCATTCTCGAGCACACCGTCGCAGGCGCGCGCGTCGCGTCCTACTACGCGCACATGTACGACGACGGCATCCACGTCGCAGCCGGGGATTCGGTTGCAGCTGGTCAGCAGATCGGCGACATCGGCTCCGCCGGCAAGTCGACCGGCCCGCACCTGCACCTCGAGATCCACCCGGGCGGCGCTGACGCGCCCGCCGTCAACGCACTCGACTGGCTCGCCGCGAACGGCGCGGCGACCTCCGACGGCACCCAGGTCGCGGCCGCCACTTGCAGGTCAGTGAAGGCAGGATGAGATGGACATCTTCCCCGACTTCGGCGCCGTCGGCGGCGCTCCCGAGTTCCGAAGCATCATCGGCGCGCTGCTGACCTTCGTGCTCATTATCGCCGTGCTCATGCTGCTCATCAGCGCAGTCACTTGGGCGCTCGCCTCAGCGAACGGCCACTTCCAGATCGCTACGAAAGCCCGCATCGGAGTGTGGGTCGCGTGCGGCGCTGCCGCGTTGGCTGGCGTCGGCGTCGCGTGGGTGAACTTCTTGCTTGACCTGGGCAGCCGGCTCTGATTGCGCTTAAGCACTGGCGCATCGGGCGCGGCGAATCGGCCGACTGGAGAACCAACGACCAGACCACTCATCGCCCCAATACGAGGTATGTGTGTTTCGTCCCCGCAAGCCGCGACCGTTCGTTGCTATAAGTTCGTGCGTATGCCCGGATCAACTGCACAGCGCGGCGACATCTACCTCCCCCGCCATACCGCAATTACGGTCGGCGATACGCATTCAACGCCTCGCCGCGTCGTGTGCGTTGCGGAGCTTCCGAGCGATCCCGAAGTCTGGAGGGCAATGTCGCGAACAACGACTGCCTACGATGCGTCGATCGACCTCTTTAGTCCGGCGGACAGCACTCTCGGTCTGACGAAAGATGGCTGGTGGTCCCATCGCTTCATCCGCTCGATCCGGAAGCGGTTGACTGGTCACCCACACGATTGTGCGTATCTCGCGACGATCCCAGAGCCGCTGAAATCCACGGTGTTGGACCACTACAAGAACCGGTAGGTGTTCAGTCGATACAAATGATACGATCGTCAACTTTGCTTTTGGATTCTGAATGAACTTTGAAATCGCCCCCGCGGGCATAGACCCGAGCGCTTGGGCCGGATCAGCAGGTGATACGCCGCGAGTCGGCGACCTTTGGCTCCTTTCTTGGAATCGCCAAACGCTCGGGCTTGCCCTAGTGGCACGCGCGGCTGCATCATTTGCGCTCGTTTGGCCTGTGGCTCTGCCAAGCGAACCAATCTTTCCGCCCGCGATGGTCGTGCCCGATAGCCCACTGGGCGTTTCGCTTGCAGTCTGGCCGACACGCGAGACCGGTGTGGGCAATCATCTGTTCCATCGGCGGCTCGGTGAGCTCGTGAGCGAGCGGTCGATCTTGCGCACAATGCAATTCATCGAAGGTGACCCCGTTGAAGCCCCTTTTGCACTAGCGGAGCCGAACGTGGATGAGGGCGACTTTCACGCTGAGAGCGACGCAATGATCGACAGATGGGAAGCGATCTGCCTCCACCTCTGGCCAAACCCCTCGCCCGGGCAAACGCAACTTTCTCGATCCACGATGGAGCGGGTCGGAGCAGGCATCGAGGAACTCATTGAGGCCCTCGGCCTCACTACCCCAGATGCTGTGGCGATGATGCGCGGCGAACGACTTCCGGATTTGGGCGAGCTGGAGACGCTTGCACTCTCGCTGGAAGTTGATCCGATCGACTTGATAACCGCCCCCGTCTCAGACTCACTCTTGTCCTCACCGAAGTTCAAAGACGAGCTAGTAGACGCCGCACTAGAGCTCGCAATCGACGAGGCGACATTTCGGAATCTTGTGCAGCAAGACTTTGCACTGGCTGCACGCTCTGATGGCGACCCGAGTGCGCAACTTCGCGCGGCAATAGCCCGTGTCCGCGAGATTGGTCGTGCATGACGTTAGACGTTGCAGAGCTTGTCGCCTCGCGATCGTACCGATCGATTGCGAGGCTGCTGCTCGACTGGGAGAACGCTCGTGGCGCGCTGGATACTGCCTTACTGTCGAGCGACCCCGAAGCCGCGATCGACGCGAGCGCCGAGCTCGAGATCGAGTACGACCTGAGTCCGGGTAACGGCTGCTCGGTGTTCGGGTACTACAGGTATCGAGCGAATCCGCCGTCAGCAATCGTCATCCATCCAACGCTCACCGCAGGCCGAGACACCTTTACCTTGCTGCACGAAGTCGGTCACCACATCCAACGTCAGCATCGTGAGTGGGCGACGACGCTGTTCCGTGTTCCCCCCTCCCTAGGAGCCAAGCTTGAGGAACGAGTCGCCGACTCGATCGCGGCCGAGCTCCTCTTTCCCGATGAGTTCGGTCCCGATCATCTCAACCCGTCGCTCCTGGCGGAGTTCTACGAGTCCTCGCGAGCATCCCGATCAGCTATCGCGATGCGGGCCGTGGAAATTGCCGGTGACACTCCGGCGGTTGCAGCGGTCGTCGACCACGAAGGTCGCGTCATCTTTGCACGCTCCACAAGCGACGACGTTTTTGCGCCAGCCCGCGGGCTGATCCAGCCGGCTCTCGGAACTCTAGTCGCACGATCCATGCAAGAAGCTCGAGCCGTGGAAGCGGAGCTGAGCGAGGGACTTCTTGCAACTTCTGGATGGGCGCAATCTGATCTCGTCGCCTCGGTTGCGCTAGATCACACGCAGGAATATGCCTTTGTGGTGATCCGGCCTGCGCAACGATTCGGACGAACACCTTCATGGCACATCTTGGAGCAGGAGTGTTCCAACGAGGCGTGCGAGCATGTCTTCGTCGTCGATGCCACAATCAGGCGCTGCAACAGGTGCAGCGAACACATCTGTCCCGCGTGCGGCCGATGCGCGTGCGAGCCCAGACTTGGAGAAACTTGTCCGAATTGCTTCACGGCCTTGTCATTCGCCGAACAGGCCGGACAAGTCGAGCACGAGTGTATCTAACCCTCTCGTCTGTGAGCGTTACCCGCAACTAGCATTCATTGCACGCCTCGACTTGCGGGACTGCCCCAGCCTCACGTCGTCGCTCCGCTCTACGGCGGAGCTACGACATCAATTGCCGGACACCGACGGACAGCATCACCGCGAGCTTGCATGTTCGGCAGTACGGAATACCGGCGAGCCCGGGCAAGCACCGAGTGCCGCAGTTCGGGCAGTCGGGTTCCGTTGCGAGCCAATCCATGCTGACGAGAATACGCGCGCGAAGAGCGTGCGCCGAACGGCCCCCAACGACAGCTGGCAGTGATGGGCCTACCTGCACACCTGGCACTTGTACGCATCCATTGACGGCGTTCGAGCGAGGGAGCACATCGTGATCGACATCGATCCGAACGGGACCGGTCTTCCGGGCATCGAGCAGTTGCGCGTCATCGTTGGCGCGGTGATGACGGTGGGGCTGATTCTCAGCGTGCTGGCCTTGATAGTCGCGGCGATCGTGTGGGGCTTCGGTGCGAACTCGTCCAACCCGCACCTCTCCGCACGCGGCAAGACCGGCGTGCTCGTCTGCTGCGGGGCGGCAATTGTCTGCGGTGCATCGGTCACGCTCGTGAACTTCTTCTGGGGCGTCGGGCAGACGGTCTGACACCGGGCCCAGCGAAGGCATCCGATGAGCGTCTGCGATGTGCCGGTCATCGCCGAGGTCTGCAACACCGTCGGTGAAGGATCCGCTGCCCTCGTCGCCGCTCCATTCGATTGGCTCGCACAGGCGATGGGCGCGGCAGCCGCGTGGCTCTTCGAATCGGTGTGGGCGGCATTCGACACGACGACCCTCGTCGACGTCACCGACCCCGGCTACATCAAGGTCTACAACGTGCTCTTCGGCGTCGCCGTATTCGTCACCCTAATCCTGTTCTGCCTGCAACTGATCACCGGCCTCGTCCACCGCGACCCCACCGCACTCTCGCGCGCGGCCGTCGGCCTAGCGAAGTCGATCCTTGGCTCATTCGTCATCATCACGATCACCGGGCTGCTACTCGAGATCACCGACCAACTAGCGATCGGCATCGTTCAGGCATCCGGAAACACGATGGAAGGCATGGGCGACCGCATCGCCCTGCTCGCCGTCGGTCTCACCGCGATCAACGTCGGCGGCCCAGGCGTCGGCGCGATCGTCACGATCTTCCTGTCCGCGCTCGCGATCAGTGCCGCCGCGATCGTTTGGTTCTCTCTGCTGATCCGCAAAGCCCTCCTGCTCGTCGCGATCGTCTTCGGTCCGGTCGCGCTGGCAGGCGCAACATGGGATGCCGCGAAGGGGTGGCTCTCGAAGTGGATTGCGTTCGTGATCGGCCTCGTGCTGTCCAAACTCGTGCTGGTCGTGATCTTCCTCGTCGCTGTCGCCCAGGTCTCGGCACCGATCGATGCGGATCTCGCGTCGGTCAGCGACCCGATCGCGGGCATCGTGCTGATGTTCATCGCCGCTTTCGCGCCCTATATCACCTACAAGTTCCTCAGCTTCATCGGCCTCGACATTCACCACGCAATGTCCAGCGAGCAAGAAGCGAAGAACGCGATGAACCGCCCCGTCCCGGTGCCGTCGACGCCCATGGTCGACGGGGCGAAGAAGATCCTCGACGGCGGCGGCAAGATGCCACAAGGGCGCGCGTCACCGGCATCCGCCTCGAGCTCAGGCGGAGCTGGACCCTCGGGCGCCGGAGCAAGCACAGCCAGTGCTGGAGCCTCCGCGAGCGGCGGTGCTGCAAGCGCAAGTGGCGCTAGCTCGGCCGGAGGGGCTGCGGGCGGGAGCGCCGCCAGTGCGGGAGCGGCCGCAGGGCCTGCCGGAGCGGCTGTCGCAATCGGCGCACAAGTCGCCACCGGCGCCGCGAAAGCAGGCGTACACACCGGACAGGCCCTCGGGCACGCCGGCGAGTCCCATACCCAAGCCGTCGGCGACATAAGTTCGCCAGCCCCGGACACTCCGCCGCCAGTCATCACCACCGCGCCGACACGACCGCACGCCTCGGCTCCGCCGCCCCCGCCAGTCGTTCAACCCTCGAAAGGCGCGTAACCATGGACACCGACCTCACGACGTTCCGACTCGCCCCAATGCAGTTCTCACGACTCACACGCCACGGCATCCTGCTCGGGCTCTCACTCCCCCAGCTCATCGCGCTCACGATCGGACTCCTCACCCTGGTGATCGGGCTGTACACGGCCGGCGCGGCCGGCGTCACCTGGACCAGCCCCATCTGGGGTACCGCCGCGCTCGTCGCGACCATCCCGGTCGGCGGTCGCAAGCTCGTCGAATGGGCACCGATCACGATCAGATGGATGCTGCGCACAGCCCGCGGACAGCTCACATACCGGCGGCGAATCCTCCGACCACGCCCCGTCGGCACCCTCGCGCTCCCTGGCGACGCCGCCTCACTTCGCGAGTGGAACGACCCGGAGACCGGCACCGTCATGATCCACGACCCGCACGAGCAGACCCTCACCGCGATCATCTCGGTCTCGCACCCGGCGTTCGCACTCCTTGATCCCGGCGAACAGCACCGCCGCGTCAATGGATGGGGCCGTGTGCTCGCCGCTGCCTGTCGCTCCGGACGCATCGCCCGCCTGCAGGTCTCCGAACGAACGCTGCCCGACTCCGGCACAGGCCTCGCCGAATGGTGGGAACGCCACGGCCTCGACGACGACACCTGGGCCGCCGCCACCTACCGCGACCTCATCGAACGCGCCGGGCCGGCCGGTGAACGCCACGCGACCACCATCAGCGTCGCCCTCGACCTCGGCGCGGCATCACGCCAGATCAGGTCGCAGGGCGGCGGGATGCGAGGCGCCGCCGCTGTGCTGAGGCAGGAGATGATCGCCCTCACCGGCGCATTGCGCGCAGCAGACCTCATCACCGGCGGATGGCTCACCGCCGACGAACTCGCGAGCGTCCTCCGCACCGCCTACGACCCTGCCGTTGGTGTCGACCTCGAACGCCACACCGAGATCGGCCGCGACCTCGCCGCCGCCGGCCCCGTCGCGGTCACCGAGGCATGGGACCACCTACACACAGACAGTGCTCTTCATGCCGTACTTTGGATCAGCGAATGGCCGCGCTCGCAGGTATTTCCGGGCTTCCTCGCGCCACTCGTCTTCACCAACGGCGTCCTCCGCACCATCGCCCTCCACTACCTGCCGGTGCGCGCCGACCAAGCGGCCCGCGATCTCCGCAAGAAGAAGACCGAGCTCATCAGCGACGCCCACCAAAGACAGCGCATCGGGCAAATCGAGGATGCCTCTTCGACCGCCGAGTACGAAGACGTGCTCCAGCAGGAAGCCGACCTCACCGCCGGCCACGGCGTACTCCGTACCACCGGCCTCATCGCTGTGACCGCACCGACCGTCGACGAACTCGACGCCGCCGTCTCGGCTATCGAGCAAGCAGCAATCCAGGCGTCGTGCGAGACGCGCAGACTCGTCGGTCAGCAGGCTCAGGCGTTCACAGCCGCGGCGCTCCCGCTCTGCCGGAGCGTCTGAACTCCACCGACCGTACCCATCTGAGCAGCCCGACCGACGGAAACGTCGCGAAGCGTTATCCGCGGGTCTCGCGCGGGTCCTTTGCGGGGGCGATCGTGTTCTTCTCGCGGATCTGCCCGTTGACGCCGTGAATACTCACGTCTCCGCCTCCGTTATTCGCCGCAAGGTCGCGTGCCGCAGCGTATGCCTCAGCCTGAGTCCCATGTCGCGACGATGCACGAGACGCATCCTCCCGCTTGGCCGCCCAGCCGCTCTCGTCCTTGAACACGTTGTAATCAGGCATCGCCCGCCCCTTTGTTTTGGTGCGGCCAGCCTATTCTGAGCCCCTGACATTGAGACCCCGCCGAGATGCTCGGCTGGGCGCTCAAACACACCTCCAATCGCAAGCATCCTGATTGGAGCGGACCATGACAGTCCTCGACGAACACGCAACTGCTACCCGCTGGATCAGTGTCGCGTTCCTGCAGGGTGACGAAGCCGACGGCCTACTCGCGCTCATCGATCAGGAGGGGCCGATCGCGGCGATCTACCAACTGCGGCAGCTCGACGACGGTGACCACACGCTGGAGGCGGCCCTGGTGAACGGGTACGTGTACGACGAGATCCCGGTGGGCGTCTCTGATCACACGATCGAGCCCTTCGGCTCCCCCTACGCGCTGACGTACAACGAGTCGTTCAGGTACGTGTCTCTGCTTCGGCACTACAACGCGACAGCCGAGCCAGCGCCCGCGATGGCACCGCTTCCGCGCGCACACGCTGAGCTACCTCCTCGGCGGCCCGACATGGCTTGGCGCCCACAACCGCAACCGCAACCGCAACCGCAACCGCAACCGCAACCAGTCTCTTCTGCGATCAGTGCCGCCGAAGGCCGCAACGGCGTGACATTGTGAGCACCGACGAGCGGCTGCACACCGCCGCGCTGGTCGAGCCCCGCGGTGAAGCACGCTGCAATCGGCGAACGCGGAGGCGCGAGGCATCCAGAATCGAAGCAGATGCCCGACGCAGCCGGCATCGAGAGGCGCGCACCAACTGGCAGGCTGAGCGCGACGAGGCCCGCAACGCCGCCTACCTTCCAGCCTCCGGCGAACCCGGCGCGGCGACGCTCCGCACGCCAGGCCGCTTGCGCCTGCCAAAGCATCAAGACACCTCGGCCACGCTCGCGGGCCACTACCCGTTCCTCGCTGAGGGCGGACTCGGGTCAGCTGGGGTGTTCGTGGGGCAGGATCTCTACTCCGGGGCATCCTTCGTCTACGACCCGTGGGTGCTCTACCAACGCGGCATGATCACCGCACCAAACGTCGTGCTGGCTGGCATCGTCGGCTCAGGCAAGTCGTCGTTGGCGAAGTCCCTCTACACACGGTCGTTGCCGTTCGGGCGACGCGTGTACGTGCCCGGCGATCCGAAGGGCGAGCACACCGCGGTCGCCGAAGCCGTTGGCGGCAAAGCGATCGTCCTCGGTCATGGGCTGCGCAATCGGCTGAATCCGCTCGATGAGGGGCACAGGGCTTCGAGTACGTCGGATGCCGAGTGGTCGGCGCAGCTCGCGGCCCGCCGTCGTGAGTTGATCGGCGCGCTGGCCGAAACGGTGCTCGATCGTCCGCTCACGCCGCTCGAGCACACCGCGATCGATCTCGCGCTCGCGGACGCGGTGCGCAGCGCCGATGTGCCGATCCTGCCGATGGTCGTCGACCGCATTCTCGCGCCGAGCCAGGCCGATGACGGCGGCCGGCTCGCCGAGGATGGCCGCCTCGTCGGCCACGCACTCCGGCGGCTCGTCGCTGGTGACCTCGCCGGCCTCTTCGACGGCCCCTCAACAGTCCGCTTCGACCCGACGCTGCCGATGGTCTCGCTCGACCTCTCGCGCGTCGCCGAGAACTCGACCCTGATCAGTGTGCTCATGACGTGCTCGTCGGCGTGGATGGAGTCGGCGCTGTCCGACCCGGCCGGCGGACAGCGGTGGGTGATCTACGACGAAGCCTGGCGGCTCATGGCCTACCCGGCACTGCTGCGTCGGATGGATGCGCAGTGGCGCCTTGCCCGGCATTTCGGCATCGCGAACATGCTGATCTTCCACAAGCTCTCCGACCTCGACAATGTCGGCGACTCCGGATCCGCAATGCGCGCCCTCGCATCCTCGCTGCTCGCGAACGCAGAAACCCGCATCGTGTATCGCCAGGAGCCCGACCAGCTCGGCGCCACCGCGACCGCGCTGGGGCTCTCGGGCACCGAGCAGAAGCTGCTGCCTACCCTCGGAACCGGGCAAGGGCTCTGGCGAGTCAAGGACCGCAGCTTCGTCGTCCAGCACCAGTTGCACCCCGACGAGCTCACCACGTTCGACACGACCGCTCGCATGGCCGATCTCGGCGCGCCCGCTGGCCAGCCCGCGCAGCTCGAGGGGGCCGGGTCACACCTGTGACACGAACCCGGGAGGCAGCGCAATGGCCGTAAACGTCGATGACGAACGAGAGGCGAGAATGTTGCTAGCGGTCGCCTGCGAACCCAGCGACGTGATCACCGGCATCCTGATCGCCCGACTTGGCGCCACCGAGACGCTACAGCTGATGGGCTCAGATGGGGCACTGCCGAGCGGCATCGACTCGGTCGAGGGAACTCTGTGGCGGCACCGCAACGGCACTCGGTCGGGCGACGGGCTCCTCGAACGGGTCCAGGCCGACATGCAGCGTTGCGACCTGCGACTACTCACACCTGAGGATGCCGCGTGGCCAGCCGAGTTGCACCAACTGGGCGCCCGTGCGCCGATCGCGCTCTGGTTGCTCGGCGACTACTCCGCGCTCGCCGGTCCACTGCACGCCCGCGTAGCCGTCGTCGGCGCTCGCGCGGCCACGACGTACGGCACTGACACCACCAGTGAGCTGGTCACCGCACTCGCGCAGCACGACCGCATCGTGCTGTCGGGCGGTGCGTACGGGATCGATGCCGCCGCGCATCGCGCCGCGACCGCCGCGCGACCAGGCGCGACGGTCGCCGTGCTCGCCAACGGTCTCGACCGGATGTACCCGAGCGGCAACGAGGAACTCTTCGACCGCATCACGACCAGCGGCGGCCTGATCATCAGCGAACTCCCGCCCGGATCCGTCCCCACCCGGTGGCGTTTTCTGCAACGCAACCGCATCCTCGGTGCGCTCTCCGGCGCCACTGTCGTCGTCGAGGCGGGACCGCGCTCGGGCGCGCTCAACGTTGCCGGGCAAGCGCACTCCCTCGGACGGCCGGTCGGGGCCGTTCCCGGACTCGCCTCGAACCCGGCCAGCGCCGGATGCCATCGCCTCATCCAAGAAGGCATCGCAAGCCTCGTCGCGAACGCCGACGACGTCACCGAACTGCTCGACGCACGAGCACCTCTCCCCCGCGAGCACGCGTTCGGGCCCGCACCGGCGCGAAGCCCGGTCCGCACCGGGCACGAGCTCGGGCTCTGAACGGGCGTCCCCGATGACGACGACCAGACCCTCGGCGGCTCTCGGCGATGAGCTCACCAACCTCGGCATGAGTGTGCTGCTCGGCGGCGCTGCGTTCGCACTGCTCCTTCGCGCCGCCGGCTCAGTCGCGGCGTGGGCGAGCGGACTCCCGCAACCGATCGGCGGCGCAGAGACGGGTCTGGCGGTGTTCTTCAACGCCGACGACCCTGCGACCGCCCTCGGAGCGCCCGGCCTGCACCCCGTTATGTACTGGGCGACCGCGACGGTGCTGATCGGCGCAGTCGTTGCGTTCGTTGTCTGGTTCTGGCGGATGCTTCGCGGCTCGCGCCGTACGGCAAAGGTCGACCCGTACCGGATCGCGGGCGTCGCGACGAAAGGAGACGTGGTGCACGCGGCATCCCACAAAGCGCTCATGAAGCGCGCCAAGTATCTGCGCCCCTCCCTGCACAAGGCGACCCCGACGGATGTCGGCTACTGGATCGGTACCTCGCAAGGCGTCCCGGTCTGGGCCAGCGTCGAGGACTCGATCCTCGTGATCGGGCCACCACGCTCCGGCAAAGGCGCCCAGTTCGTCATCAACGCTGTCCTCGACGCCCCCGGACCCGTCGTGACCACCTCAACCCGAACCGACAACCTGACCGCAACCATCCGGGCTAGGCAGCGCATCGGCCCCGTCGCCGTGTTCGACCCGCAACACCTCGCCGACGGCGTGCCAGCCGGCCTCCGATGGTCACCGATCCGCGGCTGCGAAGTACCGCTTACCGCGATGATCCGCGCTGCAGGTCTCGCCGCCGCGACCGGACTCAACGGCGGCAGCGTCGATTCCGGCTCGTTCTGGGAAGCGAAGACCCGTACCGCTCTGCAAGCACTCCTCCACGCCGCTGCGATCGACCATCGTTCGCCGGCCGAACTGTTCCGCTGGACCCTCGACCCCTCGGCAGCTCACGATGCCGTCGCGATCCTACTCAGCAACCCGGCCGCCGCGACCGGCTGGGCAGACTCACTTCAAGCGATGCTCGAAGCCGACCCCCGCACCCGCGACTCGATCTGGCAAGGCGTCTCACTCTCATTCGGCGCGCTTGCAGATCCGCGGGTTCTCGATTCGGTCTCCCCCGGCGAGGGCGAAGCGTTCGACCCCGAAGCGTTCCTCCGCGCCAACGGCACCCTCCACCTGCTCGCCACCGGCGCCGGCGCGAACAACTCCGCCGCGCTCGTCGCTGCACTCATCGAAGACCTCGTCGAAACAGCCCGTCGCATGGCCGCCCGCATGCCTCGTGCCAGGCTCGACCCGCCGCTACTGCTCGCCCTCGACGAGATCGGCAACCTCGCACCGCTCCCATCACTGCCGACCCTGATGGCCGAAGGCGGCGGCACCGGCATCACGACTATGCCGGTGCTGCAGTCCCTCGCGCAGGCACGCATGAAATGGAGCGACAATGCCGCCAACGCGATGTGGGACTCCTCGATCGTCAAGGTCTTCCTCCGCGGCTCCTCGGCCGCCCGTGACCTGCACGACCTCTCGACACTCATCGGCGACCGCGACGAAGCCACCGATTCCAGCACCATCGGAGACCGCGGCTCGCGCTCCTCCCAACGTTCCGTGCGTCGGGTCCCGATCCTCCCACCCGAGCAGATTCGGATGCTCCCGGATGACACCGGCCTGATCATGCTCCGGGCGGCACCCCCGCTCATCACACGACTGCGGCCCTGGGAATCGAGACCCGACGCTGAGAGGCTCCGTGCCGACCGGCTCGAGATCGAACAACTGATGCAAATCAGTCTCGACACCGACCCGGCATCTGGACCGGAGCCGGTAGTCGATGCCTCCGGCACTGCGGTCGAAGCGACTCGCGACGCGGACGAAGCTGCTGGCGATGCGGCGTGAGCCGTCCTCGACGCCTTCAGCGAGGTGGGATCTCCCGCGCACCTCGAGGTATCGGCGGACGATCTTTCCGCCCATCACAGGAGGTCAAGTCCCATGACTATCTCGACACAGCAATCATTCTCCGGATTCATTGCCTCGGAACCGCAGAAGTCCGTCAGCGACAGCGGCATCACCCGGTTCTATGCCCGCGTCGGCCAACCCCACTTCCGCCGCGAAGACGACGGCAGCTTCACCGAACTCGACCCCACATTCCACGACCTCGTCGCGTTCCGCATCACCGCAGAGCGTGCCTTCACCCGGTTCGCCAAAGGCGACCGATTTATCGCCGAAGGGTACGTGAACACCTTCAGCAGTGAACAAGGCGGCCTCATCATCGAACTCGAAGAGTTTGTCGCGAAGAAGATCGGTCACGACGCCTCCCGCACCAACTACAACGTCGACCGCACCCGCCGAAATGCGACTGCCGTCGCCGCACCTGCGAGCCCAGCCGCCCAGCACACGACGGTGTTAGACGCGATGGTTCCGCGCGCGACATCCGCTTACCTTGGTCTGTGACCTCGACCAATGACTGACGCACCCTGGCTCTGGCAGACGGGCGATCGAGAGCCGCCGCCCGACGACGCAGCCGCCGAGGATCTCGACGCGGCACTCGTGGCCGAGCCCCCGCACCCCGTCAACTGGAACCTTCTGACCGCCGAGCAAGCCGAGACCGAATGGATCGAGCTCAACCGCTGGGTCAACTGGCTTCGCCGCACCTACGGACTACCCGCCTCCATCATCCCGCCGTATTGGCACCGCCACCCGGAGCTCGTCTGGGAGCTGTCCGCACTGAACTTGCACTGGCTCAGCGCCTACGACCCCGACCAACATGGCTCGGCACCCTTCGGATGGCACCGCGACTTCGCCGACGCCCGCAACCGCCTCCACGACTGGGTCGCCACCTCGGGCACCCGCCTCGAACGCGACCGTCCCACCCGCCAAACCGCCTGGCCCGGCGAACCACCCGCCGACCCAGTCGATGAGGTCGAGATCACCGACCGAGACGACGACTTCATCACCTTCGTCATCGACGACGTCGAACGCCGCCGCACAGCTGCGGATGCGTTCACCGAATCTGGCTAGCGCTACCACGGAACTGCGTCACTCCTTCGGCGCCAGTTGCTGCAACACATCCGCCGGCGCCGACTTGACCGTCCGATCAGGCTCGGCGTAGTGCGCCTTCGTCGTCGACGTCGACGTGTGCCCGAGCATGTCAGCCGCGGCCTGCATCCCGAGCTCCTTCGCAAGGAGGGTCGCTCCGGTTCGGCGAAATGCGTGGGGCGAGATATTCATATCCTTGAGGCCAGCAGATTCCAGGATCTTCCGGAACGTTCGCCTGATGTTGTTGGGCGTGAGCGGTGTGCCCGCCCTGGTCGCAAACAGCAGGCTCTCGTCGCCATTCCCGCCGGTGATCGTCAAGCGATGTCGAATGACTTCTGCTGCGAACGCCGGCACGGCAATGACGCGATTCGATTCGTGGGTCTTCGGGTGGTCCTGCCGAAGTACGCCGACACCCGTGCGCACGATCACCGTGCCGTTGATGTGCACCCGTGGCGGATCCGCCGTCATGTCAACATCGCACTTGCGCAACGCCAGCACTTCGCCGATTCGCGTCGCTGTGCCGAGCATGACTTCGACGAGATCGCGAACAAGGCCATCTGACTTCGGCCCCATCGTGTCCGCGCTCGTCCGATAGTTACGCGCGGCTTCGCGGATGGCCGCGATCTGCTCCGGTGTGAGTGCCTTCGGCGTGCGTTTCGGTGCCTTCATCCGCGAAACCTCTTTGATCGGATTCCTTGGAATGAGTTCCCGTCTCACCGCAAAGCCCAGCACCATGCTCAGCATCGTGCGCGAGTGCTTCGCCTTGGTGTACGAAACTGCACGCTGCGCCTTCAGGAATCGCTCGATACGCCCGACCGTCACTTCGCGGATCGTGAACTCCTTGAACGTCGGCAGCACAAGGCCGCGCAACTCGCTGGCGTAGACCTCTTTGGTGCTCAGGGCGCGGTCGGGGTCGAGCATCAGATCTTCGAGCCACGCCTCTGCGAGCATCGTGAACGGCGAGTCTGCCGTCAGGTCGGTCGAGTCGCCTACGCGCATTCGCGAAGCGAGTTCGACCTTCAGTGCGGATCGAGCCGCGTTCCGACTCGCAGCCGTGACCGTCACGCGTCGCGTCTGCCCGTCCCAGTCCCGGAACCGGGTCACGGCGCGAAACCGCCCGCCTCCAAGCGAAAGAACTGCGATGTCGCCGAACGTTCCGATCGGCAGCCGAGGACGCCCGGCCATCAGTTGGCACCTTCGTGCGCGCCGCTGAGGCTTGGCTCATGTAGGTCCTCGAGCCAGACGAGCACGTCGGATACTCGGAAGCGGATCTCACGGCCGACGCGAATTCCGGATGGGCCACGACCATGCGCGCGCAGGTCGTAGATCGCCTGCACCTGGACACCGAGATACTCGGCGAGTTCGCATGTCGTCAGCACCGGCTCCAGGCCGATTGCGGAGAGTCGTTCGGCGTTCATACCTAGGAGGTATGCGAGGCCATCCCAGCTGAACCGAGGGCAGCCGTGGCTGTCTCGATCATGCGACCGCAGAACGATCGAGGTGCAGAATAAACGGCCAATAAGTGGCACACACATCAGGTCTCATCCTTTTCTCTAGGACGAGAAGGCCTGATCAGGTCGAATTCACCGTAGGGCGGACGGGACTTGAACCCGTGACCGATGGATTATGAGTCCACTGCTCTAACCAGCTGAGCTACCGCCCCTGGAGCGAACTCAGTCAGGCAGAATGACCGGGATCGACTCGGTGACCGGATCGGTCACGCGCTCACCACGATACAGACTCTCGAAGGTGTCGAGCGTGCGGGTGATGTCGTGGGCCTTGATGAGCTTGGCGGAGGCGGCCTTGAGCGCGTTGTACTCCTCGGGTGACGCCTCGAGCACGGTGCGGAGCTTCGCCGCGAGGTCTTCGGGGTTCGACGGTTCGAAGAGGTAGCCGTTCTCGCCATCGTGCACGAGGTGCGGCAGCGCCATGGCATTCGCGGCGACCACAGGCAGCGCCGAGGCCATGGCCTCCATCGTCACGATCGACTGCAGTTCGGCGATCGAGGGCATGGCGAGCACGGATGCGCGGTGGTACGCCTCGCGGAGTTCCTCGTCGGTGACGTAGCCGGTGAAGGTCACGCGATCGGCGATGCCGAGCTCGACGGCGAGGTGCTCGAGGTTGCGTTTCTGGTCGCCGCCGCCGACGATCTCGACCTTCGCGTCGAGGGCAACAGGCAGCAGCTTCAGCGCGCGGAGCAGCACGTCGATCTGCTTCTCACCGGTCACGCGGCCGACGAAGAGGATGCGGTTCTCGGTGCGGGGCTCCCAGTTGGGCGAGTACTTGTGCGCATCGATGCCGCAGGAGATCGCGTGCACGTTCTCGAGGCCGGTGTTCTTCTCGAGGAACTGCGCAGCGCGACGGGTCGGCGTTGTGACGGCTTCGGCGCGGCCGAAAGTGCGGCCCGCCGCCTTCCAGGCAAGGCCCACGGCCCACTCCTGCCAGGCCTTCGGCAGCAACGAGAACTCGAGCATGTTCTCGGGCATGACGTGGTTGGTGCCGATGATGCGTATGCCGCGCTTCTGCGCCTCGATCGAGAGCCCCCGCCCGACCACGATGTGCGACTGGAAGTGCACGACGTCGGGCTTCACCTCGTCGATGACGCGGGCACTGTTCTGGCGGATGCGCCACGGCAGCGCGAACCGCAGCCAGTCGTGCGGGTACCAGCGCCAGCTCAGCAGGCGGTGCGCCGTGAGCTCCTGGCCCTCGTGCACCTCCTTCCACGTGCCGTGCTTGCGGCTCGCGGCCGGGGCCATGATGTGCACGTCGTGGCCTCGCTCGACGAGCCCGGCCGCGAGGCGCTCGGCGAATCGAGCGGCACCGTTGACATCGGGGGCGAAGGTGTCGGCACCGATCAGGATCTTGAGAGGGCGATCGAGCTCGGCGCCGGCGGGCGTACTCGCACCGGGGGTGTCAGACACGGGTCGTGTTCCTCACAGTTCTGGGGGCGGGACGGTCGATCCCGTCGAGTCCGCGGGGCGCGCGATGGGCACGGCGGGCTGAATCCGACCTTAGTCTACGCAGTGCACCCCCGCGGGTGCCGCGCTCGCATGTCGCGAGCTCGGCGTGACCGTGCTCAGAGTCGCGTCTGCGGGTGGTTCCTCGCGAGCTGGAAGACGCCCCACACCGCGATCGCCCCCGCCACGATGTACACGCCGATCGCCCAAGGCGGCGCCTGCGACGCCTCGCCGAGCACGGTGATGCCGATGACGACCGCCACGAGCGGGTCGACGACGGTCAACCCGGCGATGACGAGGTCGGGAGGGCCCGAGGCGTACGCGTTCTGCACGAAGTAGGCGCCGATGCCCGTGGCCGCGAGCAGGCCGATGATGCAGAGGATCGTGAGCCAGCCGAACTCGCCCTGCTCGAGCTTTCCGAGCACGACCTTCGCGAGCGTCGCCACGAAACCGTAGACCACACCGGCCATGATCACGTAGTAGATCGCACGGATCTTCGCGCGGAAGAGCGCGAAGGTGACGCCGGCGATCGCGAGCACCACGGCGAGGATGATGAGGATGACGACCAACTGCCGGTCGGTGACGGGTTTGTCGACCGCAGTGAACGCGGCGACACCGACGAAGAGGAAGACCCCGCCCACGCACATGATGATCGCGATGATCGTCTTGCGGTTCAGTTGCACGTGATTGACGCGGGAGTTCACGATCGAGGTCACGACCAGCGCGATCGCACCGAGCGGCTGCACCACGATGAGGGGCGCGAAGTAGAGGCTCGAGAGCTGGAAGACGACGGCGAGCCCCAGCATGAGCGTGCCGATGACCCACGACGGCCGGGCGAGCAGCAGCGCGAGCTGCTTGAGGTTGAGGCCCTTGCCGAGCGTGTCGACCGTGTGCTTCTCGACCTTGACGACGCCGCGGTGCTGGAACTGCGCGCCGAGCGAGAGGAAGACCGCGCCGATGAGCGCGAGCGGGATCCCGATGAAGGTCTGGGGGTCGAGCGGAATCTGCTCGACGAATTCGCTCAGGTCCGGATCCACGCAACGACCCTACCCGTTCGCAGCCAGATATCCTTGCCGAATGGCCGTGCTCCCCATTCGAATCTCCGGTGATCCGGTGCTGCACTCCCCCGCTCTCCCCGTCGAGACCATCGACGACGAGCTCCGCACGCTCGTCGCCGATCTGTTCGAGACGATGGATGCCGCGCCCGGTGTCGGGCTCGCAGCCCCCCAGGTCGGGGTGGGCCTGCGCCTCTTCACCTACGGCTGGGTCGACGAGGAGGGCTCGAAATGGCGCGGAGTCGCCATCAACCCCGAACTGTGGATCACACCCCCGCCCGCCGGCGAGCCCGACCTCGACGACGAGGCGGAGGGTTGCCTCTCGTTCCCGGGTGAACGTTTCGGCCTGCGGCGCGCCGAACACGCGCTCCTCCGCGCCACCGACCTCGACGGCGAGCCCTTCGAGATCGAGGCGCACGGATGGCTCGCCCGCATCTTCCAGCACGAGTTCGACCACCTCGACGGCACCCTGTACACCGACCGGCTCGGCGAACGCGATCAGAAGCTCGTCGCGAAGATCAGCCGCAAGCTCGGTTGGGGGCGCCCAGGTCAGCAGTGGATGCCAGGGGTCGACGACCTCGAGGGCTGAGACGAGCGGTCAGCTGAACGCCCTGATGCCGGCGGCGACGGCAGCGGCGACGATCACGACCACCACGAACGGCACGCGGAGCGCGTAGAGCGCCGCCGCGACGATCACGGCAGGGACGCGCGCGTCGATCACGATGTCCTGGCCGGCCCCGAGGGTCTGCACGGCGATCAGCGCCGCGAGGAGCGCCACGGTGAGCAGGTCGGCGATACGCGCCGGGCGTTCGCGTTCGAGGAATCCGGCGGGAATGAGATACCCGGCGAGCTTCAGCGCGAGGGTCGCGGCCGACGCGATGAGGATGATGTGCCACGTCGTCATTCGGCGCGCCTCCGGGTGAACAGGTCGAACCAGCCGACGGCGACGGCGACGACGGCGGCGACGAGCACCGGCATGCCGGGCATCAGCACCGGGGTGGTGAGTGTGGCGACGACCGCCGCCCCGACGGCGACGGCGCCCGCCTGGACCCGCTTGAGGCGCGGCCACAGGAGCCCGAGGAATGCGGCTGCGGCAGCGGCATCGAGGCCCCAGGCGCGTGTGTCTCCGATCGCGTCGCCGATGAGGGCACCCGCGAGCGTCGTGAGGTTCCAGCCGACGAAGATCACGACACCGGTCACCCAGAAACCCGTGCGGGCCGCTCGGTCGTCGGACTGTGCGAGCGCCACAGCGGTCGACTCGTCGATCGTGATCCAGGCGGCAGCGCCGCGCCGCCACACGCTCGCGGGGCGGCCGTCGGCGCCGGGCGGTGCGACGAGCGGCTTCATGCGCATGCCGTAGATGACGTTGCGGATGCCGAGCATCGCGGCCGTGGCGATCGCCGAGCCTCCGGCCGCGACGCCGCCGGAGGCTAGCACCCCGACGAGGGCGAACTGCGAGCCTCCCGTGAACATCACGAGGCTGAGGAAGCAGGCCTGCCAGACGTCGAGGCCCGAGGCGACCGCGAGCGCACCGAAGGAGATGCCGTAGACCGCGGTGGCCAGGCCGACCGCGAGCCCGTCGCGTCGGGCCGTGCGGCGCGCGGCCGCGGTATCCGCAACGACGGTGTCTTCGGCGCCGTCGACGCTGACCGGAATGACCTCGTCGGCGTACTCAGCCATCACGCCCCTCCGATGCGGCGTCACGGGAACCGCCGGCGATGCGCTCGGCGATGCGGAGTTCGAGGTCGTCGAGCTCGCCGGAGACGTCGGTCACGAACCACACGCGGTCGCGCTTGCGGCCGGTGATCTCGCGGATCACGCCCGCGTCCTCGAGCCGCACGACCGCGGGCGCGAGGTTCGCCGGACCCGAGCCTGTGACCCGGCCGATCTCGTCGATCGAGAACACGGGGTGGTCGAGCATCGCGTCGATGAGCTTCGCCCCCGCCGAGTCGGCACGGAACGGGACAGCGTCGGCCCAGAGCTGCGGCAGCTCGATGAGCCGCTCGGCAGAGACCCGCGACTCCTCGGCCGCGACGCGCAGCCCCTCGGCGAGGTCGGCGACGAACGGCGCCACCCGCCCGGCCCGGTACTCGTCGATGAAGGCGAAGTAGCGCTCACGCTGCGCGAGCAGTGCGCTCGCGACCGGCACGACGCTCGTGCCGGTGACCCCTCGACGCCGCAGCACGGCGTTGATGATCGCCCGGCCGATGCGTCCGTTGCCGTCGGTGAACGGGTGGATCGACTCGAACTGCGCGTGCCCGACGGCGGCCTGCACGACGATGGGCACGTCGTCGCGATTGATGTAGGCGACGAGGTCGGCCATGAGCTCCTCGACCCGACCGGGCGCGGGCGGCACGTGCAGCGCCGCGCGCGGAGCGTGGTCGCTGCCGCCGATCCAGTTCTGCATCGTGCGCCAGCGGCCCGCGTAACGCCCGTCGAGCGGGTCGTCGCCGAGCAGCCGTCGGTGGGCTTCGAGAATCGCGTCGCAGGTGATCTCGCGTCGGGTTCCGGCATCGTCGACGAGGGCGGCAAGCGCGCGCGTCGCGGCCACCATGCTCTGCGCCGAACTGTTCGAGCGGCTGCCGGCGAGGGCGCGGGCGAAATCCTCGGCGCTCGCGTCTTCGTACTCGATGCGGCTGGAGGCGACCGAGTCGGTGCGCATCAGGAACCGGCCGAGCGCAGCCAGCCCGCCGGTCGCGTGTTCGGCCCGAGCGATCTCGACGACGGTGCGCTCGCACGCGGCGGCGAGGCTCGGCGGCGCCTGGAGGTCGAGGCCCGCGATCATCGGCGGAATGCTCGCTTCGACGTGGTCGAGGGTGCGGTCGTCGCGGCTGCCCCCGCGCACCGCCTGACGCCATGGAAGGCGCTCGACGTCGTGCGCGGGCCACTCGTTCCGCTGGACGAGCTTCGTCACGTGCACTCAACCTCTCACTGAAACTCTCTCGGCTGAGAATATCACTTCAGTGGGCTAAATGGTCGTATTGCGACCGTTGATTGCACTTCTGACGCCGCAGAAATGCCGGGTTCAACGCGAAAGCCCCGCATTCCCTCAGGATGCGGGGCTCGGTCGCTCCCCCACTTGGACTCGAACCAAGAACCTATCGGTTAACAGCCGATTGCTCTGCCAATTGAGCTATGGAGGATCGCTTGCGCGCATCGATACTCTAGCAAAGGGATGCCCCGACTCCCAATTCGAGCCGGCCTCGCATCTCTGCGCCGTGTGGAGCGCTTCAGTAGCCCGCGTCGAGGTCGATCCGCCCGAGGAATTCGGCCTCGCCGAGGAAGGCACGCACGTTGTGCTCCACCCGTGCGGCCAGCAGCGCGGGCGTCGTCGCCATCGCGTCGGCGACGTGCGGCGTGATCACGCAATCGGGTGCACTCCACAACGGATGCCCCGCCGGGAGCGGCTCGGGATCGGTGACGTCGAGCCCCGCACCGCCGAGGTGCCCCGACTCGAGCGCGGCGACGAGCGCGGCCGTGTCGACGATCGGACCACGACCGACGTTCACGACCACAGCGCCGGGTGCGAGCGCGGCGAGCACTCCGGCATCGACGGCGCCCCGGGTCTCGTCGGTCAGCGCCGCCGCGACGATGAGCACGTCGACCCCGGTCGCGACCTCGACGAGACGATCGAGCGTCACCGTGCGAGCAGCACCGGCGACCTCGGCGTCACTGCGACGCACGACGGAGGGACGTACCCCAAACGGCGCGAGCAGTCGCAGCAGCTCGGTCGCGATGCCGCCGGCGCCGACGATGACGACCTCGGCGCCGTGCAGGCTGCGGCTCGCGTGGTCGCGCCGCCACTCGCCCGCCCGCACGCGTCGCGGGATCCGGCGGAGGAGTGCCAGCGTCAAAGTCACCGCGTGTTCGGCGACCGGCGCGGCGTACACGCCCTTACCGCTCGTCCACACTCGCCCGTCGCCGCGGAAGCGCGGCAGCACCTCGGCGAACGGGTCGATGCCGGCCCAGGGCAACTGCACCCACTCGACGCCGGGTGCACGCTCGAGCGCCTCGACGAGGGCCGCGCCGCCCGAGGAGCCGCTCCACACGATGCCCCGAGTGCGCTCGTCGAGCGGGGCGACCGCTCCCCCGGCCCGCTCGACCGCACCCACCAGTTCGGGCTCGGCATCGGGCACGACCGCGATCGTGCCGCGAGCGTCGATCGGGCCGCGCGCGGTCGAGGCATCCCTCATGCCAGTGGCTCGGCCAGGTCGTCGATGATCGCGTGGCCGCCGTCGAGTGCGCCCGCGAGCGCTCGTACATACGGGTGGTGCGGGTCGTGGAAGACCTCGTCGATCGTGCCGATCGCGGCGAGCTCGCCCCGGTCGAGGACCGCGATGCGGTCGGCGATGCTGCGCAGCACCGGCAGGTCGTGGCTGATCAGCACCGCCGAGAACGCGTGCCGCTCGCCGAGCTCGGCGATCAGCTGCGCGACCGCATCGCGCACCGTCAGGTCGATGCCGGCCGTCGGCTCATCGGCGATGAGCACCGAGGGCCCGAGCACGAGCGCCCGCGCGAGCGCGACGCGCTGACGCTGCCCGCCACTCAGCTCGTACGGATACTTCTCGAGCATGCCGAGCGGCAGCCGGACCCCGTCGAGCATGGTGGCGACCCTGGTCGCGAGCGCCTTGGCGTTGTAACGGCGGTCGCGCTCGAGGATGGGCTCGCCGATGATCTCGGCGACGCTGTGGTCGGGCGGCAGCGTCGACGCGGCATCCTGAGGCAGGTAGCCGACATGGAAGCGATACTCGGCGACTTTGCGCCTGGGCAGTCCGCGCAGGGGCTGACCGAGCACCGTCGCCTGACCGCCCGTGATCACCGGGCGCGCCTCGTTCGAACGGGCCTCGAAGGCCGCGCCCGAGAGCACCTTCGCGAGGGTCGACTTGCCGCTGCCCGCACTGCCGAGCACGCCCAGCACCTCGCCCGGCGCGACCTGGAGCGTCAGTCCGTGGAGAGCGACATGCGCAGGGCTGGCGCCGCGCGGCGGGTACTCGAGCGACAGGTCGCTCAGGACGATCGGAAACCCGTGGGCTGCGCCGTGCATCAGTCGGCCTCCCGGAGCCGGCGGAGTTCCTCTCGGCGTTCGGCCTGCGCGACCGGGTCGGGCACCGGCAGCGAGGCCAGCAGCCGCTGGGTATAGGGGTCGCTGGGCGCCCCGAGCACCTCGGCTCCCGTGCCCTCCTCGACGAGACGACCGTGGTACAGCACCGCAATGCGGTCGGCCAGCAGGTCGACGACGGCGAGGTCGTGGCTGATGAACAACGACGCGAATCCGAACTCGCGCTGAAGCTCGGCGAAGAGCTCGAGCACGCGGGCCTGCACCGAGACGTCGAGTGCGCTCGTCGGCTCATCGGCGATGAGCAGCTCGGGCTCGAGCGCGAGCGAGCGCGCGAGGCTTGCGCGCTGACGTTGTCCGCCTGAGAGCTCGTGCGGGTAACGGTCGCCGTACGCCTTCGGCAACTGCACGGCCTCGAGCAGCTCGTCGACCCGCGCGCGCGCAGACGCGGCGTCGCCGGCCCTGCCGTGGATGATCAGCGGCTCGGCGACGCACTCGGCGATCGTCAGCAGCGGGTTGAAGCTCGACGCCGGGTCTTGGAAGACGAAGCCGATCCGGCTGCGCAGCGGCCGGAACTCGCGCTCGCGGAACCCGTTCATCTCGTGCCCGAGCACCCGGAGCGAACCGCCGGTGACCTTGGTGAGGCCCGCGATCGCGCGCCCGATCGTGGTCTTGCCCGAGCCCGACTCGCCGACGAGCCCCAGCACCTCGCCGGGGCGGATCACGAGGTCGACGCCGTCGACCGCGCGGAAACCGGGCTTGCCGAAGCGCCCCGGATAGACGATCTCGAGTCCCTGCGCGGCGACGACCGGCGCCTGCTCGAGCCAACCCTCGGGCCGCGAGGCGGCCCGCGCCTCGGTCTTCGCCGTACCCGTGCCGACGTACGGTACCGCGGCCAGCAGGGCCTTCGTGTACTCGGCCTGCGGCGACGCGAAGAGCGTCTCAGCGTCGGCCTCCTCGACGACCTTGCCCTGGTACATGACCGCGACCCGATCGGCGAGGTCGGCCACGACGCCCATGTTGTGGGTGATGAGCACGATGCCCATGCCGAACTCGTCGCGACAGCGGCGCAGCAGATCGAGGATCTCGGCCTGTACGGTCACGTCGAGCGCCGTCGTCGGCTCGTCTGCGACGATGAGCCCCGGGTCGAGCACGAGCGCCATCGCGATCACGATGCGCTGCTTCTGACCACCCGAGAACTCGTGCGGGTAGTGGTCGATGCGCACCTCGGGCTCGGGGATGCCGACGCGACGCAGCACGTCGATCGCCTTCGCCCTGGCCTCCTTCTTCGAGAGCTCGGAATGCGCCCTGAGCCCCTCGATGATCTGCCACCCGACGGTGTACACCGGGTTGAGGGCGGTCGATGGCTCCTGGAAGACCATCGCGACGTCGGTGCCGCGGATGGCCCGCAGCGTTCGCTTCGGAATCGTCACCACGTCGTGCTGGGCCGTGCCCGCCTTGTTCGACAGGATCACCGCCCCGCTCGCCGTCGCCGTCTCGGGCAGAAGCCCGAGGATCGTCTTCGCGGTCACGGTCTTGCCGCTGCCCGACTCACCCACGATCGCGAGCACCTCGCCCCGCTCGACCGACAGCGAGACGCCGTCGACCGCCTTCACAGCACCGGCGTCGGTCGAGAACGACACGCCGAGCCCTTCGATGCTGACCACCGTGCTCATGGCTTGACCTCGATCCCGTGTTCGTCGAATGTCGCTTCGTCTTCGAGTCCGGCAAGGCCGCCGGGGCCGGCCGTCAGCGTGCCGCCGGGCACGACCGAGGTCTCGGCGACGACGCCGGCCGATTGCGCGACCCGGCGGCGCCCGCGCAGGCGCGGATCGGCGAGGTCGTTGAGGCTCTCGCCGACGAGCGTGATGCCGAGCACCACGAGCACGATCGCGAGTCCCGGGTAGAGCGAAGTCCACCAGATGCCGCTCGTGACATCGGAGAGCGCCTTGTTGAGGTCGTAGCCCCACTCGGCCGCGGCGGTCGGCTCGATGCCGAAGCCGAGGAAGCCGAGGCCGGCGAGGGTGAGGAGCGCCTCGGAGGAGTTCAGCGTGAAGATGAGGGGCAACGTGCGAGTTGCGTTGCGGAGCACGTGGCGGAACATGATTCGGCTGTTCGACGCACCGAGCACCTTGGCCGACTCGACGAAGGCCTCCGCCTTGATGCGCACGGTCTCGGCGCGGATCACCCGGAAGTACTGCGGGATGAACACGACCGTGATCGACAGCGCCGCCGCGAGCACGCCGCCCCAGAGGTTCGACTGTCCGCCCGAGATCGCGATCGCCATCACGATCGCGAGCAGCAGCGAAGGGAACGAGTAGATCGCGTCGCAGACCACGACGAGCACCTTGTCGAGCCACCCGCCGAAGTAGCCCGACACGAGGCCGAGCAGCACACCGGCGAAGATCGACAGGACCACCGCGATGATGATCACGAGGATCGCGGTCTGCGCACCCCAGATGACGCGCGAGAGCACGTCGTAACCGCCGACCGTGGTGCCGAACAGGTGATCTGCCGAGGGCGGCTGCTGACTGCCGAACGGACCGTCGACGTCGCGCAGCTGCGCGAACCCGTACGGCGCGATGAGCGGTGCGAAGATCGCGGTCAGGACGAAGATCGCGGTGACGACGAGGCCGGTGACGAGCATGCCGCGCTGAAGGCCCACGCTCTGGCGCAGCTGGTGCACGACGGGAATGCGGTCACGAAGCCGCAGCTTCTGCACGGGCGCCGCGACGGGAGTCGATGCTGTGGTCGACATTTCAGTACCTCACCCTCGGGTCGATGAGCGCCGCGATGATGTCGACGATGAAGTTCGTGAGCGCCACGATGACGGCGAGCAGGGCGACGATGCCCTGGACGGCGACGAAGTCGCGCGCCTGGATGTACTCGACCAGCTGGAAGCCGAGGCCCTTCCACTCGAACGTGGTCTCGGTGAGCACCGCGCCGCCGAGGAGGAGCGCGATCTGCAGGCCGATGACCGTGATGATCGGAATGAGCGCCGGTCGGTAGGCGTGCTTGCGCAGCAGCCGCGACTCGGCCACCCCGCGCGAGCGGGCCGCGTCGACGTAGTCGGTGCCGAGCGTGCCGATGACGTTCGTGCGTACGAGTCGAAGGAATACGCCCGCGGTGAGCAGGCCGAGAGCGATCGCCGGGAGCACGGCGTGCGCGAGCACGTCGCCGAGCACCGCGGGGTCGCCCGTCATGATCGCATCGATCGTGTAGAAGCCCGTCTTGTTGGGCAGAAACTCCATCTCGATCGTCGACCCCGTCGAGGCGCGGCCGGCGACCGGGAGCCATTTGAGCCATACCGCGAAGACGAGCTTCAGCAGCAGACCCGCGAAGAACACCGGCGTCGCGTAGCAGAGGATCGCGAAGACGCGGAGCAGTGCATCTTGGCCCTTGTCGCGGAAGTACGCCGCGATGAGACCGAAGGGGATGCCGACCGCGAACGCGACGAGGAGCGCGTAGAAGGCGAGTTCGGCGGTGGCGCTGCCGTAGGTGAACAGCACCTCGGTGACCGGCCGGTTGTCGGTGATGGTCATGCCGAAGTCACCGGTGAAGACGCCGCCCATGTACTCGAGGTACTGCACGATGAGTGGGCGGTCGAAGCCGGCCTCGTGGATGCGCTCGGCGAGTTGGTCGGGCGGCACCTGGCCACCGAGCTTCGCGGTGATCGGGTCTCCGGTGGAGCGCATCAGGAGGAACACCACGCTCACCAGGATGAAGACCGTCGGGATGATGAGCAGTGCACGGATGAGGATGTAGCGGCCGAGGCTGCCGCCCGAGGATCTCGTGGATCGCTTTCGGACAGGATCAGCGCCGGTGGTGGCCGTCGTCGTTGAGGTCAATGTTCGCCAATCAGGGGTGTGGCTCGAATGCGGGTGGCCCGCTCACGAAGAGCGGGCCACCCGTTCCGGTCTGCAAGCGACTCTAGTCGCTCAGGCTGCTCAGCCCTTGGTCAGCGAGGCGAAGCGGAACTTGAAGGAGCCGTCGAGGATGGCGCCGTCGATGTCGGTGCCGGTCACCGCGACCTGCGCACCCTGGAGGTACGGCACGGTCGACAGGTCGGCCGCCACCTTCTCCTGGATCTCCTCGATGATCGCGGTGCGGGCGGCCGGGTCGGTCGTCACCGCCTGCTCGAGGATGAGGTCGTTGACCTCGGGGTTGTCGTAGTGGTTGCTGAGGAAGTTCTCCTTGAGGAAGAACGGCGTGAGGTAGTTGTCGCCGTCGGAGTAGTCGGGGAACCAACCGAGCTGGTAGGCCGGGTAGACGTCGGCGACGCGGTCTTCGGAGTACTGCACCCACTCGGTGGTCTGCAGGTTCACCGTGAACAGGCCGTCGGCCTCGAGCTGATCCTTGATGAGGGCGTACTCATCGGCCGACGAGGGGCCGTAGTGGTCGTTCGAGTACTGGAGGTTCAGCTCGACCGGGGTGGTGACCCCGGCGTCTTCGAGGGCCGCCTTGGCCTTCTCGGCGTCGGGTGCACCGGCACCGTCGCCGTAGAGCTCCTTGAGCGGCTCGACCGCACCGGCGAGACCCGCCGGGATGTACGAGTACAGCGGCGTGTAGGTGCCCTTGTAGACCTGCTCGCCGAGTTCTTCGCGGTCGATGAGGTTGGCGACGGCCTGCCGCACGGCGAGCGCCTTGGCCGGGTCGGCCTCGGGGGTCTTCGCGCCGAAGGGCTGGGTGTCGAAGTTGAAGACGATGTAGCGGATCTCTCCGCCGGGGCCGTCGACGACCTCGACCTCGTCGTTGCCCTTGAGGTCTTCGATGTCGGTCGCAGACAGGCTGCGGTAGGCGACGTCGATGTTGCCCTCCTGCACGTCGAGCTTCATGTTCGACGACTCGGCGTAGTACTTCAGGTTGACCGTGTCGGTCGATGCCTCGGCGAGCAGACCCTGGTACTCGGGGTTCTTCGTGAACGAGATCAGGTTGTTGAAGTCGTAGCTCTTGATCTGGTATGGGCCGCCGAAGGCCTTCGCCTCGACGATGTCATCGTCGGCGGTGAGCGCCTCGGCGTCGAACACCTCGTCGTCGACGATCGCGCCGGGGAAGCTCGTGAGGATGAGCGGGAAGACCTGGTCGTTCTCGGCCTTGAGATGGAACACGACCGTGGTGTCGTCGGGGGCGTCGACGCTCTCGAGGTTGTAGAGCAGGCTCGATGCGCCGTTCGGGTCGGCGATCTTCAGCTGACGGTCGAACGAGAACTTCACATCGGACGACGTGAGGTCGTTGCCGTTCGCCCACTTGAGGCCCGCGGGCAGCGTGACCGTGTACTCGGTCGGCGCGGTGAACTCGGCCGTCTCGGCGAGGTCGGGCACGACGTCGGTGCTGTTGTAGTCGGTGTTCAGCAGGTACGGGAAGACCTGCGTCTGCACGGCGAGCGAACCGTTGTCGTACGAACCGGCCGGGTCGAGCGTCGTGACCTTGTCGGTCGTGCCGACCGTGATCGAACCGCCCGATGCGTCGTCACCGTCGCCGCCGCCGGCCGAGCAGCCGGCGAGCACGAGTGCGGCCGCCGAGAGTCCGGCTGCCGCGATGAGCGCGCGACGGCCGTTCTTGGTTGCGGATGTCATATCCGTCTACCTCTTCCTGTCAGGACTGAAGCGCACCGCGGCTTCCACGGCGCGTTCTCGTATCACTCAGAGGTAGCACACCGTTCCGGAGTCATGCAGGGAGGTGCCGTCGAACGGCGCAATGTTTACCGATCTGCAACCTTGCGCGCAATGGATCGTCGTGGGGCGACGCGGGGCGACGGATTCCGTCAGTCGGCGCGAAGCGCCCGGCGCTCCTGCTCGAGTTCGACGAGGGCCCGCTGCAGGGCCGAGAAGGTCGCCTGATCGCCGGTCGACACGCGTTGCAGCCGACCGAGCAGTTCGGACTTCTGGCGGAGGAGTTCGCGATCGATGAGCGAACTCACCACGCCGCGCACCCAGGCCTCGAGCTCGGCGTCGCCTCGCTGCGGCACCGGCAGCACCGCGAGCTGCTGCACGACCCCGGCGAACGGCGTGGGCACCTCGGCGACGACCCGATCGACGCGCAGCCTCGGATCGGTCGACCCGAGCACCGCGGCGATGCCGTCGCGCACGACCGCGAGCGTCGCGTCGCCGAATCGCGAGTCGACCGCGTGCCGGAGCAGTTCATCGCCGACGCGATCGGGGAACTGCAGCATGGCCTGCAGGGCGTCGCGCTCGAGCCGCGTCGACGGGTCGTTCGGAAGGTTCGCGATCGAGAACGGGCGCTCGGCGGGCGCATCCCCCGCGTTCGAGGTGAACGATGCGGATGCCTCGCCGCGGGCGTTCTGCGCCAGGGCCGGCGTGCGGCCCCGGCCTCCCCCACCGGCGCCGCGCACCGCACGGGTGACCTCGGCGAGCTCCATGCCGAGCATCCGCGCAAGCTCGCGGGTATAGCCGGGCCGAAGCGAGGCGTCGCGGATGTCGGCCACGATGGGCGCCGCCGCTCGCAGCGCACCGACCCGCCCCTCGACCGTCTCGAGGTCGTAGCGATTCAGGGTGTGCCGGATCACGAAGTCGAACATGGGCGTGCGGGAATCGACGAGAGTGCGCACCGCACCGTCGCCGCGCGCCAACCGCAGGTCGCAGGGGTCGAGGCCGTCGGGGGCGACCGCAACGAAGGTCTGCGCCGCGAAGCGCTGTTCTTCGGCGAAGGCCCGCATCGCCGCCTGCTGGCCGGCGGCGTCGCCGTCGAAGGTGAAGACGACCTCGCCGACCCCCGAGTCGTCGCCGAGCACGCGTCGAAGCACCTTGATGTGGTCGACGCCGAACGCCGTGCCGCAGGTCGCGATCGCGGTCGTCACACCGGCGAGGTGGCACGCCATGACGTCGGTGTAGCCCTCGACGACGACGACGCGGTGCGTCTTCGAGATGTCGCGCTTGGCGAGGTCGAGCCCGTAGAGCACCTGCGATTTGTGGTAGACCGCCGTCTCGGGGGTGTTCAGGTACTTGGGGCCCTTGTCGTCGTCGAGCAGGCGCCGCGCCCCGAAGCCGACGGTCTGCCCCGTGACATCCCTGATGGGCCAGACGAGCCGCCCGCGGAACCGGTCGTAGACGCCGCGGTCGCCTTGTGAGACGAGGCCCGCGGCACTGAGCTCTTCGGTCGAGTAGCCCTTCGACTTCAGGTGGTTCGTCAGTGCGTCCCAGCTCTTCGGGGCGAAGCCGACCCCGAAGCGACGGGCGGCCTCGGCGTCGAAACCGCGCTCGCCGAGGAACCGGCGGCCGACCTCGGCCTCGGGCGAACCGAGACGGTCGACGAAGAACTCGGCCGCGGCCTGGTTCGCCGCGAGCAGCCGCGCACGGTTGCCGTGGTCGGGCGCCTGCCCGCCGTCTTCGTAGTGCAGCTCGAAGCCGATGCGACCGGCCAGCCGCTCGACCGCCTCGGTGAACGAGACGTGGTCCATGCGCTGGAGGAAGGTGTAGACGTCACCCGACTCGCCGCAGCCGAAGCAGTGGTAGTAGCCGACGCCGGGCCGCACGTTGAAGCTCGGGCTGCGCTCGTCGTGGAATGGGCAGAGCCCCTTCAGCGAGCCGACTCCGGCCGATTTCAGACTGACGTGATCGCCGATGATGTCGGCGATGTTCGTGCGGGCCTTCACCTCGTCGACATCGCTCTGTCGAATTCGGCCCGCCATGCTCACATCCTAATCTCGGTCGATCGTTCACTGGGCAGGCCGGGTGTGGTTCGGCGCCGTCGGTTCGGGCTCCGACCGCGGTCAGCGCTGCACGAGCCGCTCGTACCAGCTGAGCGCCGACTGATCGGTGAGGCTCGCGACCTGGTCGACGACGACCCGCTTGCGGGCGCCGTCGTCGGTCGCGGCCGCCCAGTCTTCGGCGAAGCCCGCGTCGAGATGCTCGTCGCCGCTCGCGTACAGCGCGTCGGCGAGCGAGCCCAGCACCAGCCGTTGCTGGAGGTAGATCGGCTGACGCGTGTTGCGCGACATCACGAAGGCCGCGACGATGCCCTTCAGCACCGCGATCTCGGCCTGGATCTCGCGCGGCACGACGACGTCGGCGTCGAAGCGGATGAGGCTCGCGAGCGGGAACGCCGCACGCGTGGCCTCCGTCGCCGCATGCGCGAAGCGGCCGATCAGCTGGCTCGTCAGGTTCTTCAGTTTGGCCTGGTCGCGTCGGCTGCCCGTCCACTCGTCGAGCCACCCGCCCTGCGAGTCGAGCCGGTCGAATGCCGCGATGAGCTCGTCGTGCGAGATCGCGCCGCCGACCCACTCGTGCATCGACGACACGAGCTCGTCGTGGTCGGCCCGTGCGCCGAGCGCGGCGACGTCGATGTAGCCGCCGACGACCGCGTCCTCGAAGTCGTGCACCGAGTACGCGATGTCGTCGGAGAGGTCCATCACCTGGGCCTCGATGCAGAGCCGCCGCTCGGGCGCCCCCGCCCGCAGCCACTCGAATACCGCGACGTCGTCGTGGTAGAAGCCGAACTTCTGCCGCCCCGAGGGGTCGGCGACGCCCGTCGCCTCGGGCCACGGGTACTTGCAGCTCGCGTCGAGGCTCGCCCGCGTCAGGTTGAGGCCGTAGCTGCGGCCGTCGTCGCCGAACAACTTCGGCTCGAGCCGGGTGAGCAGGCGCAGGGTCTGCGCATTGCCCTCGAAGCCGCCGATGTCGGCGGCCCAGTCGTTGAGCGCCTTCTCGCCGTTGTGACCGAATGGGGGGTGGCCGAGGTCGTGCGCGAGGCAGGCCGTGTCGACGACGTCAGGGTCGAGGGCGAGGTTCGACGCGAGTTCGCGCCCGATCTGGGCGACCTCGAGCGAGTGGGTCAGCCGATTGCGTGCGAAGTCGAGCCCCGAGGTCGGGCTCAGCACTTGCGTCTTCGCGGCGAGCCGCCGCAACGCGCTCGAGTGCAGCAATCGACCGCGGTCGCGCGCGAAATCGCTGCGGCGCGAGGAGTGCTCTTCGGGCAGCATCCGTTCGGTGTCGACGGCTTCATAGCCGCCGAAGAGTCGATCTGCCACGCGCTTACCCGCCGCTCGTGTCGAGCTCGGCGTCGACGAGCGTCACCCGGTCGTGGCCGATGAGCTCTTGCGAGTCGAGCCACCCCTCGGGAAGCGTCGGGTTCTTGGGCGTGCCTGCTCGGCCGCGCGGCCCCTCGGCGCCCTCGCCCGGGTACGGCATCGACCAGTCGAGCGTGCCGAGCAGGTCGTCGAGCATCGCGAGCGACTCGACGGTCGCGAGGCGCGCCCGCAGGTCGCCGCCGACCGGGTACCCCTTGAAATACCAGGCGACGTGCTTGCGGATGTCTCGGCAGCCGCGCTCCTCGCTGTCGAAGAACTCGGCGAGGAGTTCGGCGTGCCGCCGGAAGGTCTGCGCGACCTGCCCGAGCGACGGCCGGAACAGCCCCTCGTCGCCCGCCGCGAGCTCGCCCCGGAACCCCGCCGCGAGATCGCCGAAGAGCCAGGGGCGCCCGAGGCATCCGCGACCGACGACCACGCCGTCGCAGCCCGTCTCGTCGACCATGCGCAGCGCGTCGGCGGCCGACCAGATGTCGCCGTTGCCGAGCACCGGCACGCTCGTCACCGTCTCTTTGAGCTTCGTGATCGCCGACCAGTCGGCCTGGCCCGAGTAGAACTCGGCTGCGGTGCGCGCGTGCAGCGCAACCGCCGAGACGCCGGCGCCCTCGGCGATGCGGCCCGCCTCGAGGTAGGTGAGGTGGTCGGCGTCGATGCCCTTGCGCATCTTCACCGTGAGCGGAATGTCGCCGGCGGCGCGCACCGCACCCTCGACGATGTCGCGGAACAGTCCCGTCTTCCACGGGAGCGCGGAGCCCCCGCCCTTGCGGGTGACCTTCGGCACGGGGCATCCGAAATTCAGGTCGATGTGGTCGGCCCGGTCTTCGGCGACGAGCATCGTGACTGCCTCGGCGACCGTCTTCGGGTCGACGCCGTAGAGCTGGATCGAGCGCGGCGTCTCGGACTCGTGATGCGTGATCAGGCGCATCGACTCGGGCGTGCGTTCGACGAGCGCGCGCGAGGTGATCATCTCGGAGACGTAGAGGCCCGCGCCGAACTCGCGGCAGAGCCGGCGGAACGCCGTGTTCGTGATGCCGGCCATGGGCGCGAGCACGACGGGCACGTCGAGCTCGATGCCGCCGATCGCGAGCGGGCCTGCGGGAAGCGTGGTGGTTGTGGACATCACCGTCGATTCTCCCAGAGATCGGGGCGCGCTCGCCCGATGCCGGCGTGCGAGCCTAGGATTCACTGCAAGACGACCTTGGGGAGGACGAGATGGCGGAACCCACGGGTGCCGAGCGGGTTCGGGCCGACGCAGCGGAGCGCGGACTCGACGTCGAGATCATCGAGCGCCCCGCCGCGCGCAGCCTCGAGGAGGCCGCCGAACTCCTCGGCATCTTGCCCGGCGACATCGTGAAGTCGCTCGTGGTGAAGCGCAGCGACGACACGTACCTCTTCGCACTCGTGCCGGGCGGGCGCAAGATCAGCTGGCCGAAGCTGCGCGCCCTCGTCGGCGTCAACAAGCTGCAACTGCCCGACGCCTCGCGCGCGCTGGCGGCGACGGGCTACGAGCGCGGCACGATCACGCCGCTCGGCTCGACGACCCCGTGGCCGGTGTTCGTCGATGAGACCGTCGTCGGCCGGCGCGTCTCGATGGGCGCGGGCGAGCACGGGCGCAGCCTCTTCGTGGACGCCGATGCCCTCATCGCGGCGTTCGACGCGACGGTCGCCGACCTCAGCGACCCCGAGTGAGCTCGGTGGTCGAGTAGCGAAGCGTATCGAGACCCGGGAATGCCCGGCGCACCCGATGCGTTCGACTCCATCGTGACTTCGCCCATCAAGACCTCCCCCATCAAGATCGACATCTGGTCGGACATCGCCTGCCCGTGGTGCTACATCGGCAAGCGCCATTTCGAAGAGGGCCTCGCGTCGCTCGGCGAGGACGCGCCCGACGTCGAGATCGAGTACCACTCCTTCGAGCTCTCGCCCGACACCCCGCTCGACTTCGAGGGGTCGACCGTCGAGTACCTCGCCGAGCGCAAGGGCATGCCCGTCGAGCGCGTCGAGCAGATGCTCGACCACGTCACGGGCGTGGCTGCGAAGGCCGGCCTCGACTACCACTTCGAGAAGGTCGCGCACACGAAGACCCTGAAGGCGCACGAACTGCTCCACTTCGCGAAGGCGCACGGCAAGCAGCTCGAGCTCAAGGAGCGCCTGCTGAAGGCCTACTTCGTCGAGGGCGGTCGCGTGAACCGCATCGACGAGCTCGTCGGGTTCGCCGTCGACACTGGACTCGACGCCGACGCCGCCCGCGAGGCGCTCGAGTCGGGCCGCTACGCCGCCGACGTGCAGGCCGACATCGCGCAGGCCGGGGCGTACGGCATCAACGGCGTGCCGTTCTTCGTCTTCGAGGGAAAGTACGGCGTCTCGGGCGCGCAGCCGGCCGAGGTCTTCGGCCAGGTGCTCACCCAGGTCGCCGGCGAGCGCGACGGAGCGGCCGCGTGAGCCCTGAGATCGAGGTGGATGCCGCGGGCTCGGCCCCGTTCGAGGCGCCGTCGTCGGGCGGCGCGCTGCCCGTGGCATCCGGCTCGCCGTTCACCATGCTGCCCGGCGACGCCGGGGCCATGGTCTGCGAGGGCGATGTCTGCTTCGTGCCGGGGCTCTCGGTCGAGTAGCACGCAGTAGGGTGTGCGGGTGCCCGACTCCGCCGCCGCCCATGCCGCGCCGCGTCGCATCCTCGTCGCCGGGGCGAGCGGTGCGGGCAAGACGACGCTCGCGCGCCGCATCGCCGACGCCGCCGGGCTGCCCTACCAGGAGATCGACGCCCTCTATCACGGCCCCGACTGGACGCCGCGGCCGAGTTTCGTCGACGAGGTCGACGCCTTCACGGCGCAGGCCGGGTGGGTGACCGAGTGGCAGTACGAACCGGTGCGTGACCGACTCGCCGAGCGCGCACAGCTGCTCGTGTTCCTCGACTACTCGCGTACGCGGGTGATGCGACAGGTGATCGCGCGAACGGTGCGTCGTCGGCTGCGTCGCGAGGAGCTCTGGAACGGCAACGTCGAGCCGCCGCTCCACACGATCCTCACCGATCCCGAGCACATCGTGCGCTGGGCGTGGCGCACGCACGGCACCCGGGCGGCCCTCGTCGAGGAGGCCGCCGCCCGGATTCCGGGGCTCGAGGTCGTGCGGCTGCGGCACCCGCGCGCGGCCGAGGCGTGGCTTCGGCTGACCTTCACTTCCGCGGGATAGCGATATATCGTTGAGTATCGTTCGCGGATCGCGGGAGGTCATCATGAACGGCAATCGCCCGAACGGCGGATTCGGCGGCGCAGGCTTCGGCGGAACGGGACCCGGCAACCCGGGCGCCGCGATCTGGGAGGCGATGGAGCAGCTGCGCTCCTCGTTCGACCAGCGACCCGGAATGCGGCGAATGGCGCGCGGCGACGTGCGCGCGGCGGTGCTGGCACTGCTCGCCGAGCAGCCGATGCACGGCTACCAGATCATCCAGGAGATCGACGAGCGCAGCGGCGGCTCGTGGAAGCCGAGCGCGGGCTCGGTCTACCCGACGCTGCAGCTCCTCGCCGACGAAGGGCTGATCGTCGCCGACGAGACGCAGGGGCGCAAGACCTACTCGCTCACCGAGGCCGGCCGCGACGAAGCCGCTGCGGCGGCCGACCGGCCGGCGCCCTGGGCGTCACCTGCCGTCGGCGGGGGCGCCCACCGAGCACTCTCCAAGGCGGGCGTCGAACTCGCCGCCGCCGCGGCCCAACTCGGCCGCAGCGGGTCGCCAGAGCAGATCCAGCAGGCCGTGACCGCGCTCGACGAGGCGCGGCGCCGGCTCTACACGATCCTCGCCGAGGGCTGATCGGGTGCCGCACCGGGTGCCGCATCCGTCTCGACGCGAGAGGATGACGGCATGACCGATGGTGCCCACCGCGCCCGCTCGCGCCGCATTCTTGGATTCGCGGCGCGTCAGCTCGTGCAGATCTGGTGGTTCGAGCTCGTGCTGCCGAGGCTCGGTCTCGGCGGGGTCGCCGATCGCTCGCGCGAACGACGGATGCGGACGCTCGCGTCGCGGTTCCGCGCCCTCGCCGTCGAGCTCGGCGGACTCATGATCAAGGTCGGGCAATTCCTCTCCGCCCGCCTCGACGTGCTGCCGCCCGAGATCACCACCGAGCTCGCGGGCCTCCAAGACGAAGTGCCGGCGGTGCCGTTCCCCGAGATCCGCGCGCTCGCCGAGGCCGAGCTCGGCGCCCCGCTCGACCGGGTGTACGCCCGGTTCGACGAGATCCCCGTCGCGGCGGCCTCGCTCGGGCAGGCGCATCGCGCCCGGCTCTCAGCGAGCGATGCCGCCGACACCGGGCTCGACGAGGTCGTCGTCAAGGTGCAGCGCCCCGGCATCGAGCAGATCGTCGCGGTCGACCTCGCGGCCCTCCGCCGCGTCGCGGGCTGGCTGCGACGAGTGCGGGTCGTCGCCGACCACGTCGACGCCCCCGCCCTCGTCGAGGAGTTCGCGCAGACGAGCCACGAGGAGATCGACTACCTGCACGAGGCCCAGAACGCCGAGCGCTTCGCGGAGTCGTTCGCCGACGAGCCGCGCGTGTACGCGCCGGCGGTCGCGTGGGAGCGCACGACCCGGCGGGTGCTGACGCTCGAGGACGTCACCGCGATCAAGATCAACGACACCGACGCGCTGCGCGCCGCCGGCATCTCCCCCGGCGAGGTCGCAACCGTCTTCGCCGAGGTCATGTTCGACCAAGTGTTCACCCACGCATTCGTGCACGCCGACCCGCACCCCGGCAACATCTTCGTCACGCCGCTGCCGCGCACCGCCGCCGCCGGCACGAAGTCGGCGTCTGCATCTGTTCGAGACATCGCGTGGCGCCTGACCTTCGTGGACTTCGGCATGATGGCCGAGGTTCCGCACGAACTCCGCGGCGGACTCCGCTCGCTCGTCATCGCCGTCGCCTCGCGCAACGGCCACGGCATGATCGGCGCCGCCCAGGAGATCGGGGTGCTCATGCCCTCGGCCGACACCGTTGCGCTCGAGCGGGCGCTCACGCAGCTGTTCGAACGCTTCGGCGGAATGGGTTTCGCCCAGCTCAGAGACGTGGATCCGCGCGAATTCCGCGACTTCGGCGTGGAGTTCGGCGACGTCATGCGCTCATTGCCCCTGCAGCTGCCCGAGCACCTTCTGCTGCTCATCCGGGCGATGGCGCTCACCTCGGGCATGTGCAGCTCGCTCGACTCCGAGTTCAACGTGTGGGACGCCGTCGAACCCTACGCCACGCAACTCCTGAATGAGGAGCGCGGCGACGTCGCGCACGAGCTCCTCGGCCAGGCGGCGACGAGCGCCGGGATCCTCTGGGGCATGCCGAAACGCGTCGATGCGCTCATCACGAAGGCGGATCAGGGCCGCATGTCGTTCGACACGTCGCGGCTCGAACGGCGCCTCGACCGCTTGGAAGGGGTCGCCCGCCGGATCATGTCGGCGGTGTTGTTCGCGGCGCTCCTCATCGGCGGGGTGCTGCTGCTCAGCGCGAATCCCGTGCTCGGTTGGACGCTGATGGCCTGCTCCGCGCTGCCGCTGGCCCACACGCTCTTCGCGGGTGCGGCCAACCGGATGCGTCGGCGCTAGCCCCGATTCGATCAGCCGCTGACCGTCGGGGCGTCGATCGCCCCGCCGAACCGTCGGTTTCGGCGGGCGTAGATCTCGATCGCCTCCCACAGTTGGGTGCGCGAGAAGTCGGGCCAGAGCGTGTCGAGGAACACCATCTCGGCGTACGCCGACTGCCAGAGGAGGAAGTTCGAGGTGCGCTGCTCGCCCGAGGAGCGCACGAACAGGTCCACGTCGGGCAGCTCGGGCACGTAGAGCCGCTTCGCGATGAGCTTCTCGCTCACCGCCGAGGGCCGCAGCCGGCCCGCCGCGACATCGTCGGCGATCGAGCGCACGGCGTCGGTGATCTCATTGCGCCCGCCGTAGTTGACGCACATCGTGAGGGTCAGCACGTCGTTGCCTGCGGTGAGTTTCTCGGCGAACTGCAGCTCGTTGATGACCGAGGCCCAGAGGCGCGGCCTGCGGCCGGCCCAGCGGATGCGCACGCCCCACTCGTTGAGCTGGTCGCGGCGGCGGTGCAGCACGTCGCGGTTGTAGCCCATGAGGAAGCGCACCTCCTCTGGCGACCGCTTCCAGTTCTCGGTCGAGAAGGCGTACACGGAGAGGTGCTTCACCCCGGCCTGGATCGCGCCGGCGACGACGTCGAGGAGCGCCGCCTCCCCCGCCTTGTGGCCTTCGATGCGGGTGAGCCCGCGCTGGTTCGCCCAGCGGCCGTTGCCGTCCATGACGATCGCGACGTGCTCGGGCACCGCGCCCTTCGGAAACGCGGGCGGGTGCACGCCCGTCCAGTCGAGCGGCTTGTAGGGCACGGCGTCGCGGTGGGTGAAGGGCTTCGGTGTCACAGCTTCCTCAGAGGGCGGGGTGCGGGGCGGATGCCTCGCGGCTGACGTGCGGCAGCGAACGGAGACCTCGTTCGAGGTGCCACTGGGTGTAGGCGGCGACGATGCCGCTTGCTTGGTTGCGGTCGCGTTCGGGGGCCGCCTCGGCGAGGGGCCAGTCGCCCGAGAGGAGCGCGCCGAGCAGCGCCACGGTGCTGCGCTGGATGCGCGGAGTGCCCGGCGGCGCGCACTCGTCGTCGCAGACGACGCCGCCGAGTTGCACGACGACCGCCGTGTGCTCGCCGGCGCGACCGCAGCGCGCGCAGTCACCGAAGCTCGGTGCCCACCCGGCGAGGGCGAGCGCGCGCAACAGGTAGGAGTCGAGCGTGAGGCCCGCCCCGTGCTCGCCGCGGGCGAGCGAGCGGAGGGCGCCGACGAGCAGCAGGTACTGCTGCAACGAGCCTTCCGACTCGGTGAGCTTGTCGGCGGCCTCGACCATCGCGTTCGCCGCCGTGTACGCCGCGTAGTCCTGCGTGATCTGGGCTCCGTACGAGCCGAGCGATTCGGCCTGGTTCACGATGTCGAGGCTACGGCCCTCGTAGAGCTGCAGATCGGCCACCATGAACGGTTCGAGGCGGGCGCCGAACTTCGAACCCGTGCGGCGCACCCCCTTCGCCACGGCGCGCACCTTGCCGTGCTCGCGCGTGAGCAGTGTGAGGATGCGATCGGCCTCGCCCAGCTTGTGGGTGCGGAGCACGACGGCTTCATCTCGGTACACGGGCACAGCTCGATTCTCCCATCTCCGCCGCCCGCGGCATCCGTGATTCACTGTGAGCGTGGAAACCGCTGAGTTCACGATCCCCCTCTGGCTCGACCTGACCGCCGTCGGTCTCGGCGGCGTGCAGGGCGCACTGTTCGCCTCCGGATTCCGCGGCGAACGCCGTCTCGACCTGCTCGGCGTCGCGATCGTCGGCATCGTGATGGGATTCGGCGGCGGCGTGATCCGCGACCTCCTCCTGAACCAGCCGATCGGCGCCCTGCAGAGCAACTGGTACCTCGTCACCGCGGTCGTCGCCTCGCTCGTCGGCATGCTGCTCGCCGCTCCCCTGCAGCGCCTGGGCGGCGTCATCGTCGGGCTCGACGCGGTCGTCATCGGCATGTTCGGCGCCTTCGGCACGACGAAGGCGCTCGACCTCGGCCTGCCCGTGCTTCCTGCGGTGTTCGTCGGCGTCGCGGCCGCCGTCGGCGGCGGCATCCTGCGCGACATGCTCATGAGCCTGCCGGTCGCGATCATGCACGTCGGCTCGCTCTACGCGGTCGCCGCCGCCGCCGGATGCCTCGTGCTGGTCGGTCTCGACGCCTTCGGCGTGCCGCTGCTCATCGCCGGGTTGGTCTGCATCGTCGTGACGAGCATCATCCGGTGGCTCGCAGTGATCTTCGACCTCTCGCTGCCCGAGCAGCGCATGCTCTACCGTCGCAAGGTCGCGACGGAGACCGGCGTGCTGCCGATCATCCGCCGCTGACGCGCACCTCCCCGCCTGCCCCGTTTCGGGGGTGTGTTTCGGCATGTTTCGGGGCCTCTGAGGCGTGCTCCTTGCGGAGATGCACCCCCGAAACGGGTAGGCGGGCGCAGGGGATGGCGCAAGGGACGGGTCAGATGGCTGCGGTCGCGAGCGAGGGCTCGGTGGTGCGCACGCGCAGTGCGCGATTGACCGCCGAGACGACGGCCTTCAGGGAGGCGGTCGAGATGTCGGCGTCGATGCCGACGCCCCACAGCACGGTTCCCTCGACCTCGAGCTCGACGTACGCAGCCGCCTGCGAGTCGCCGCTCGCCGAGAGGGTGTGCTCGACGTAGTCGCGGAGCTTCACCTCGACGCCCTCGGCACCCAAGACGTTGAGGAACGCCGAGATCGGGCCGTTGCCGCTCGCATCGGCCTCGACGCGATCGACGCCGTCGCGGAGCCCGACCCGCACGTTGACGACCCCGTCGAGCGCGCTCTCGGTGCGGAGGCTCAGGAGCTCGAAGCGGCCCCACTTCTCGTCGGGACGGTTCTGCGGTGCCGGCAGGTACTCGTCGGTGAAGGCACGCCAGATCTCCTCGCTCGAGACCTCACCGCCCTCGGCGTCGGTCTTCTGCTGCACGACGCCCGAGAACTCGATCTGCAGGCGTCGCGGCAGGTCGAGGGCGTGGTCGGTCTTCAGCAGGTAGGCGACGCCACCCTTGCCCGACTGCGAGTTGACCCGGATGACGGCCTCATAGCTGCGGCCCAAGTCGCGCGGGTCGACCGGCAGGTAGGGCACCGCCCATTCGAGTTCGTCGACGCTCACGCCGCGGCCATCAGCCTCGGCGGCCATCGCCTCGAAGCCCTTCTTGATCGCGTCCTGGTGCGACCCCGAGAACGCCGTGTAGACGAGGTCGCCCGCCCACGGGTGCCGCTCGGGCACCGGCAGCTGGTTGCAGTACTCGACGGTGCGCTTGACCTCGTCGATGTCGGAGAAGTCGATCTGCGGGTCGATGCCCTGGGTGAACAGGTTGATGCCGAGCGCGACGAGGTCGACGTTGCCCGTGCGCTCACCGTTGCCGAAGAGGCAGCCCTCGATGCGGTCGGCCCCGGCGAGGTAGCCGAGCTCGGCCGCGGCGACCGCGGTGCCGCGGTCGTTGTGGGGATGCAGCGAGAGGATCACGTTCTCGCGGTGCGCGAGGTGCCGGCTCATCCACTCGATCGAGTCGGCATAGACGTTGGGCGTCGCCATCTCGACGGTGGCCGGCAGGTTGATGATGACCTTGCGCTCGGGCGTCGGCTCGAAGATCTCGATGACCTGGTTGCAGACGTCGACCGCGAACTCGAGCTCGGTGCCCGTGTAGCTCTCGGGCGAGTACTCGTAGTAGACCGTCGTGCCCGGGATCGTCGTCTCTTGTTCACGGCATTTGCGCGCACCGTGCAGGGCGATGTCGATGATGCCCTGCCGGTCGGTGCGGAACACGACCTCGCGCTGCAGGATGCTCGTCGAGTTGTAGAGGTGCACGATGGCCTGCTTCGCGCCGGCGATCGACTCGTAGGTGCGTTCGATGAGGTGGTCGCGGGCCTGCGTCAGTACCTGGATGGTGACGTCATCGGGGATCGCGTTCTCGTCGATGAGGCTGCGCACGAAGTCGAAGTCGGTCTGGCTCGCGCTCGGGAACCCGACCTCGATCTCCTTGTAGCCCATCTTCACGAGCAGGTCGAACATGATGCGCTTGCGTTCGGGGCTCATCGGGTCGATGAGCGCCTGGTTGCCGTCGCGGAGGTCGACGGCGCACCAGCGGGGCGCCCACTCGATGCGCCTGGCCGGCCACGTGCGGTCGGGCAGCTCGACCGAGATCTGCTCGTGGAACGGGCGGTACCGGTGGATGGGCATCGCCGAGGGCTGCTGGGTGTTCTGCATGGGGTGCTCTTCTCGCTTGTTCGGATGGATTCAGCCGACGACGAACTCCGCAGCGAGGGAGGCCTTCGAACTAGGACTCGCTGCGGCAGCTAAGGAGAAGCAGGCCGTGAAGCACGGCACAAGGCTAACATCCGAGCGCTGCGGCCGCATGCACGTGACGCGCCGCCGGCGTCGTCGGACGCACGGAAGCGGGCGACGGCCTCCCCCGAGGCCGCCGCCCGCCCTTCCCTCCCGCCCCCCGCGATCCCCCTAATCGACCGCGAGGGCGACCACCGGCGAGACGCGCATCGCGCGCCGCGCCGGGGCGATGGATGCGACGAGCGTCAACACGCCCGCCGAGACGATGAGCGCGCCGATCATCACCCAGGGGACGCCCGGCATGACGAACACCGGTTCGCCCTGGGCCCCGCCGAGGAGCGCCTGCGCACCGGCCCAGCCGTAACCGAAGCCGAGCACGAGCCCGGTGAGGGTGGCGGCGACGGTGAGCGCGGCGCTCTCCGCGACGATCATGCGTCGCAGCTGGCCCCGGTCGAAGCCGAGCGCACGCAGGAGGCCGAGCTCGCGGGTGCGCTGCATCACGCTCAGCGACAGCGTGTTCACCATGCCGATCGCGGCGATGAGTGCGCTGAAACCGATGAGCACGGTGAACACCGCGATCGTCGCGTTGAGCATCTCCTCGATGCCGGCGAAGACCTCCGGTTGCGCCGCCTGCGCGGCGAGCAGCATCGCGCGGTACGACTCCATCGTCACCGAGAAGGTCGTGAGGAGCGTGACGCCGATGACCAGGCCGATCGTCATGCGCGAGCTCCGCTCGGGGTTGCGCACCGCGTTCTCGGCGGCGAGCCGCGCCGCCGGCGAGCGGCCGAAGAGACGGCCCACGAGTCGCAGCACGGGCGGCATCACGACATCGGCGCCGAGCACGACGCCGGTGAACGAGAGGATGCCGCCGGCGAGGCCGATGAGCACGCCGATCGGATCGGTGAGGCCGATGACCACACCGGTGACGAGGAGGCCGATGCCGACGACCACGAGCACGATCGCGGCGATATTGCGCCCGCGTCGTCGGCCGAGTTCTTCGCGGTCCTGCGCGGTCGCGTTCGAGATCGCCTCAATCGGGCGCACCCGCAGCACCCGGCGCGAGCCGACCCACGAGGCGAGCCAGGTCGTGAGCGCGACGGCGATCGCCGGCAGCACGACGGCTGCATTGAGGTAGCCGTAGTCGGTCGCCGGGAGCATCCGGTTCGCGACCGCGAGCTCTTCGATGCCGAGCGCCGCACCTGTGCCGGCGAGCACGCCGATCGCGGCGCCGGCGATGCCGACGACGAGACCCTCCTTCGCGATCTGCGCGCGCTGCGCCCGCGCGCTCGAGCCGATCAGGCGCAGCAGCGCGATGGTGCGGGTGCGCCCCGCGACGACCGTCGCGACCGTGTTCGAGGTGACGATCGCGCTCACGTAGACGGCGATCACGACGAACACCGTGGCGAGGAAGCCGAGCATGAGGGCGACCGTGTCGCTCTCCCCGGTGACGTCATCGGCGCGGATCGCCGCCGCGAGGAGGCCGGTCACATGGAGGAGCAGCACCCCGAAGGTGCCGGCGAGGGCGGCGACCAGCAGCGTCGGCCACTGGTCCTTCATGCGGGTGCGCATCAGGCCGCCAGCTCCATCGAGAGCATGAACGCCGAGATCTCCTCGGGCGTCGACCGGCCGGCGTCGCGCACGATCTTGCCGTCGGCGAGGAACAGGATGCGATCGGCATGGCTCGCGGCGACCGGATCGTGCGTCACCATCGCGATCGACTGGCCGTAGCGCGCGCTCGCGACGGCGAGGAGGCCGAGCACCTCGCGCCCGGTGCGCGAGTCGAGGTTGCCGGTCGGTTCGTCGGCGAACACGAGGTCGGGGCGGGTCGCGAGGGCCCGCGCGATGGCGACGCGCTGCTGCTGCCCGCCCGAGAGCTCGTGCGGGCGGTGGGTGAGGCGGCCGCCGAGGCCGAGCGTGTCGAACAGCTCGTCGATCCAGGCCTGCTCGTCGCGGCTCGGCCGACGGCCGTCGAGCTCGAACGGCAGCATCACGTTGCCGCGCACGTCGAGGGTCGGCACGAGGTTGAACGACTGGAAGACGAATCCGATGCGTCGACGGCGCAGCACCGTGAGCGCCGAATCGCCGAGCTCGGTGATGTCGGTGTCGCCGAGCCACACCCGGCCGGCCGTCGGCGAGTCGAGGCCGGCCATGATGTGCATGAGCGTCGACTTGCCCGAGCCCGACGGCCCCATGATCGCGGTGAACTCGCCGCGGCGGAGGCCGAGCGAGACGTCGTCGAGTGCGGTCACCGCGCCGGCACCGTGCCCGTAGCGCTTGGCGAGGCCCGCGACGCGGGCGATGAGACCGAGGTCTGAGGGTTGGATCTGCATGTCTTCGACGCTACGGAGTCGCCCTCGCCCGCGTCATCCGCCCAGGGATCGGTTCGCGGTCATCCTCTGGGATGACGTCGACGGCACCGCGTAGGCTTCCACGCATGGTCGCCGAAGACGCCGAGGAACTGGACATCGATGCCGCGGCACTGGACGCCGCGGTGGGCGAGCGATCCTTCACCGGCGTCGTGACCGTCGACGTGGGCGATCGTCGGCGACTCGAGCGCGTCGAAGGCGACGCGCACCGCGCACTTCGAGTGCCGAACTCCGCGCAGACCCGCTTCGCGATCGCCAGCGGCGGCAAGACCTTCACCGCTCTGGCCGTGCTCCGGCTCATCGAGGAGGGTGCACTGTCGCTCAGCACGCGTGTCCGCGGCATCCTGGGCGCCGACCTGCCGCTCATCGACGCCGAGGTGACCGTCGAGCAGTTGCTCACGCACACGTCAGGCGTCGGCGACTACCTCGACGAATCGGCGGGCTGGGAGGCAGCCGACTACGTGCTCCCCGTTCCTGTGCATCTCCTCGCCGATACCGAGGCGTTCCTGCCCGTCGTCGACGGCTACCCGCAGTCGTTCCCGCCCGGCGAGCGCTACGCCTACTGCAACGGGGGCTACATCGTGCTTGCGCTGATCGCCGAGCGGGTGAGCGGGGTCGGGTTCCACGACCTCGTCGAGGCGGAGGTCTGCTCGCGGGCAGGGCTGCGCCGGACCTCCTTCCTGAGGTCGGACGAACTCCCCGCCGACGCCGCCCTCGGCTATCTGTTCGACGAGGGTGATCGCACCAATGTGCTGCACCTGCCGGTGCGCGGGAACGGCGACGGCGGCATCTACACCACCGCCGACGACCTCCACAGCTTCTGGCGCGCACTGCGCGGCGGCCGCATCGTGCGCGAGGAGACCGTCGAGGAGATGATCCGTCCGCGTTTCGACCTGCCCGATGAGCGCCTGCGGTCCGGAATGGGCGTCTTCCTCGACGCGACCGGACGCAGACTCGTCATGGAGGGCCACGACGCAGGGGTCTCGTTCCGATCGGTTCACGATCCGCGCACCGAGACGACCGTGAGCGTCCTGGGCAACAGCTCCGATGGGGCATGGCCGATCATCGCCCTGCTCACGGAGGCGGGCTAGGCGAATCGCCGCACGCATCGCGGCCCCGCCTGAGTTACCCGCTCGACGACAGGTCGTGCTCGTAGGCGAAGACCACGAGCTGCACCCGGTCGCGCAGGCCGAGCTTCGCGAGGATCCGGCTCACGTGCGTCTTCACCGTCGCCTCGGAGAGGAACTCGGACGCGGCGATCTCGCTGTTCGAGAGCCCGCGTGCGGCGAGGGCGAAGATCTCCCGTTCGCGCGGCGTCAGCTCGAACCAGGCGGTCGGCGCCGGCCGAGTCGTCGAGCCCGCGCCGATGTGCGCGAACAGGGCGCGTGTCGCCGAGGCGGCGATCACTTGGTTGCCCTGATGCACCGTGCGGATCGCAGCGAGGAGGAACTCGGGGTCGGCGTCCTTCAGCACGAACCCGCTCGCACCGGCCCGGATCGCACGCGCCGCGTTCTCGTCGAGGTCGAACGTCGTCAGCACGAGCACTCTCGGCGCCGCCCTGCCGTCGCGATCCGCGTCCGCGAGGATCCGCTCGGTCGCGACGATGCCGTCGGCGAGCGGCATCCGCACGTCCATCAGGATGACATCGGGTCGCTCGGTCGCGGCGAGGGCGACCGCCGCGACGCCGTCGCCGGCCTCTCCGACCACGTCGAGATCGGGCTGCGACTCGACGAGCATGCGCACGCCGGCGCGGAACAGGGCCTGATCGTCGACGAGGGCGACACGGATGCTCATGCGGTCCTTCCACGTTGGGCGGGGATACGGGCGGTCAGACGGAACAGTCCGTCGTCACCGGCCACCGCCTGCAGACTTCCGCCGGTCAGCTGCGCGCGCTCGCGCATGCCGGGGATCCCGTGGCGGAACGCGTGCGAGTCGGGCGCCGAGGCATCCTGCCGTTGCGAATTAACGAGGCTGAGTACGACGCCCGCCTGATCCCAGGCGAGTTCGAGCAGCACCGGCTTCGCCGTGTCGCCATGACGAAGCGCGTTCGTGAGCCCTTCCTGCACGATGCGGTACACCGCGATCTGATGGCCGGTGCCGAGTTCTGGGCGCTCCCCCGACTCGGAGAACCGCACATCGAGCCCGGCCGTACGCACCTGCTCGAGCAGCGGGCCCAGGTCATCGAGCGCCGGCTGCGGCGAGGCGCTCTCGTGGTGACGGAGCTCGGCGAGCAGCAGCCGCACATCGCCGAGCGCACCGCGCGCGACTCCGGCGATCGTGCCGAGCGCATCGACCGCCGACTCGGGCCTGGTGCGGGCCGCGAAGCGCGCCCCGTCGGCCTGCGCGATCACGACCGCGAGCGAGTGGGCGACGACGTCGTGCATGTCGCGGGCGATGCGATTGCGTTCCTGCTCGACGACGTACCGGTACTGGACGAGTTCGCGCTGCCGATTCGCGACCTCTTCTCGTCGGGCCACCTCGCGGTTGTCCCGCACGGCGCGCACGAGGAGCCCGGCCGTCCACGCGAGCACGAGCACCGCGATCGAGGCGACGAAGAGCATGCCGGTCAGCACCAGCATGCCGATCGCGTCGCCGGCGCCCATCGACGACGCCCCACCGAAGAGCGGCTTCACGACCGCGAGGTATCCCGTCGCGAAGAGCGCGCCCACGCCCGCCGACCCGAGCCCCAGCCACTTCACCACTCGGCCGCCGTGCGCCGCGGTCGAATAGAGCACGCCGAGCACGGCGGCGTCGTAGAGCTGCAGGTCGCGCAGCAACAGCATCTGCATCAAGGCCGAAGCCCACGCGACGCCGAGCGACCACCGCACGTCGAAGCGGCGGATCGCGAGGGCGGCCGTGAAGCCGGCCAGGATCACGACGTCGGCGACGCCGCCGAGCAGCGCGAACGGCAGGCACATGAGCGCGAACACGCCGGCGAGCACGATGTCGGTCGTGAGTTTCGCGCGGCTGATCCTGGTGTGCACCGATCCACCGTACGCGCTCCGGCGACGAGGAAGCGCAGTTCACGCGCGGAATCATCCTCGAGTCGTACACGGCGACCGTTTCAGCGGCCGTGAATCCTGCCACAACGCGACCCCGACGAGCGAGATCGTCCGAAGACGACGCTGCCGCTCAGAATCCGAGGCGGCCGAGCTGTTTCGGGTCGCGCTGCCAATCCTTCGCGACCTTCACGTGCAGCGCGAGGTGCACCTTGCGCCCGAGAAGCCCCTCGATCTGCGCGCGCGCGGTCGTCCCGACCTCACGCAGACGGGCGCCGCCCTTGCCGATGATGATGCCCTTCTGGCTGTCGCGCTCGACGTAGAGGTTCGCGTAGATCTCCAGCAGATCTTTGTCTTCGCGCTCGACCATGTCGTCGACCACGACGGCGATCGAGTGCGGCAGTTCGTCCGAGACGCCCTCGAGGGCCGCCTCGCGGATGAACTCGGCGATGCGGTCGGACGCATCTTCATCGGTGAGTGCGTCGGCCGGGTACAGCGGCTGCTCGGATTCGGGCAGGAGCGCGAGCAGCTCGGCGACCAGTACGTCGAGTTGCTCGCCTCGCGGCGCCGAGACCGGGATGATGGCCGCCCACTCACGCAGTTCGGAGACCGCAAGGAGCTGCTCGGCGACCTTCGCCTTCGACGTCGCATCGGTCTTCGTGACGATTGCGACCTTCTTCGCACGCGGATACTGCTCGAGCTGCTCGTTGATGAATCGGTCGCCCGGGCCGATCGGTTCGTTCGCCGGTACGCAGAACGCGATCACATCGACATCGCCGAGCGTCGACTGCACGAGCGTGTTGAGGCGCTCGCCGAGCAGCGTGCGCGGACGGTGGAGGCCGGGTGTGTCGACGAGGATGATCTGGCCGTGCTCGCGGTGCACGATGCCGCGGATCGCCCGGCGCGTGGTCTGCGGCTTCGAACTCGTGATGGCGACCTTCTCGCCGACGAGCGCGTTCGTGAGCGTCGACTTGCCCACGTTCGGGCGCCCGACGAAGGAGACGAATCCGGCACGGTAGTCAGTCACGATGGTTCCTCTCGACGGAGTCTCCCGAATCGAACGCGGCGTGCGCGTCGATGAGGGCCTGATCTGCTTCGACGAGAATCGTCGAGATGCGCTTGCGGCGGCCTTCGGTGCGTTCGGCCTCGAGTCGCAGACCCGACACCATCGCATGCTCGCCCGATGCGGGGAGGTGCCCGAGCTCCTTCGCGAGGAGTCCCCCGGCGGAATCGACGTCCTCGTCGTCGAGATCGAGCCCGAACAGCTCGCCGAGCTCGTCGATCGGCAGACGCGCGTTGACGCGGAACCGCCCCTCGCCGAGATCTTCGACCTGCGCCGCTTCGCGATCGTATTCGTCTGAGATGTCGCCCACGAGCTCTTCGATGAGGTCTTCGAGGGTCACGAGCCCGGCGATGCCGCCGTACTCATCGACGACCATGGCGAGGTGGTTCGATTCGAGCTGCATCTGCCGGAGCAGCGCGTCGGCCTTCATCGAGTCGGGTACGAACACGGCGGGCCGCCCCAGTTCGCCGACGGTGAGCCCTTCGGCATCGAGCGGCCGTTCGAAACCGAGCCGCGCGAGATCGCGGAGGTAGAGGATCCCGGCGACGTCGTCGGCGTCGTGCTCGATCACCGGGATGCGCGAGTAACCGGCCTTCAGGAACACGGCCATCGCGTGCGGCAGATGGGCGCTCGCATCGATCGTCACCATGTCGGTGCGCGGCACCATGACCTCGCGCACGACGGTGTCGTTGAACTCGAAGATCGAGTGGATGAGCTCGCGGTCGCCCTCTTCGAGCACCTCGAACTCGGCGGCCTCGTCGACCATGCTGAGCAGTTGCTCTTCACTCGACACCCCCGCGAAGCGCATGCTGCCGGGCGTCACCCGGTTGCCGAGCGAGACGAGCGCGACCGCGAGCGGACCGATCAGGACGCGGAGGAAATGCACGAGCGGGGCGGTCAGGCGCAGCACCAGTGGAGCGTGCGCCCGACCCACGCTTCTGGGGCTCGCGCCCACGAGCACGAACGACGCCGCCGTCATGATGAGCGCCGCGCACAGCAGCACGAGCCAGATGTCGTCGATGAAGAACGTGAACGCGAGCGTCACGAGCACCGCTGCCGTGGTCTCCGCGACGATGCGCATGAAGTTCACCGTGTTCACGTGAGCGCCGGTGTCGTCGGCGATCGCGAGGATCGATCGGCGCGCGCGGGCACCGACGGCGAGTTCGGTGAGATCGGCGCGGGAGCTCATGCCGACGGCCGCGTCGACGGCGGCCATGAGGCCGCCGAACGCGACGAGGAGGAAGGCAGCGCCGAGGAAGAGCCAGGGCAGCATGGTCAGCGGCGGCGCTCCTGCATCGCGAAGCCCACGAGGATGTCGCGCTGGACGCCGAACATCTCCTTCTCTTCGTCGGGCTCGGCGTGATCGAAGCCGAGCAGGTGCAGGATTCCGTGCGTCGTGAGCAGGAGCAGTTCATCGACGAGCCCGTGCCCCGCGGTGCGGGCCTGGGACTCGGCGACCTGCGGGCAGAGCACGATGTCGCCGAGGAGTCCGGGCGGGGTCGGCGCCTCCTCGGTGCCCGGACGCAGTTCGTCCATCGGGAAGCTCAGCACGTCGGTCGGCCCGGGCTCGTCCATCCACTGCACGTGCAGCTGCTCCATCGCACCCTCGTCGACGAGCACGATGGCGAGCTCGGCGTCGCGGTGCACGTGCATGGCGTCGAGCGCGTAGACCGCGAGACGCTGGATCGCCGCCTCGTCGACCTCGATCGCGGATTCGTTGTTGATCTCGATGCTCAAGACGTGCCCCTTCTCGGCAGGTGGTCGCGCGGACCCGCATGACCGCGTCGCTCGGCGCGGTTCGCGAACTCGCGGGCCTCGGCGCGTTCGAAGCGCTGGGCCTGCTGCCGCTGGTCGAACTCGGTGTAGGCGTCGACGATCCGCCCGACGAGGGTGTGTCGCACGACGTCGTCGCTCGTGAGCCGCACGAACTCGATGTCGTCGATGCGATCGAGGATGCGGGTGACGAGCCGGAGCCCCGAGGCGCCGCCCGGCAGGTCGACCTGGGTGACGTCGCCCGTCACGACCATCTTCGAACCGAACCCGAGCCGCGTGAGGAACATCTTCATCTGCTCGGGCGTCGTGTTCTGCGCCTCGTCGAGCACGACGAACGAGTCGTTGAGCGTCCTCCCGCGCATGTAGGCCAGCGGTGCGACCTCTACCGTTCCAGAGGCGAGCAGCTTCGGCACGAGCTCGGGGTCCATCATCTCGTTGAGCGCATCGTAGAGCGGACGGAGGTAGGGGTCGATCTTGTCGGTGAGCGTGCCGGGCAGGAACCCGAGCCGCTCGCCCGCCTCGACGGCAGGCCGGGTCAGGATGATGCGACTGACCTCTTTGCGCTGCAGCGCCTGCACCGCCTTCGCCATGGCGAGGTAGGTCTTGCCGGTGCCGGCGGGGCCGATGCCGAAGACGATCGTGTGCTCGTCGATGGCGTCGACGTACGCGCGCTGGCCCTCGGTCTTCGGCCTGATGGTCTTGCCCCGGCTCGAGACGATGACCTGGCCGAGCAGTTCTGACGGCTTCGCGTCGGGATCGGCGTCGAGCATTCGAGCGGAGCTCCTCACTTCGGTGGGGGTCGGATCCTGGTCGTGGCGCACGAGCTCGAGCAGTTCTTCGATGAGCCGTCGCACCCGGCGACGCTCATCGGCCTCACCCCGGATCGAGATCTCGTTGCCACGGACGTGCACCTCGACACCCGGGTACTCGCGCTGGACGGTCGTGAGCAGTCGATCCTGCGGGCCGAGCAGCCGAACCATCGCGACGCCGTCGATGCGGAGGCGCTCCGCGTCGGCGCCCGCCTCGGGCGCGTCGGGGTCGATCGCTTCAGGCTCCGGCAAGCGTGCCCTCCTCGAGGCCGCCGGCGAGGCTGTTGCCGGCGAGAACGTGCGCGTGCACGTGGAAGACGGTCTGGCCGGCGGATGCCCCGGTGTTGAACACCAGCCTGAACTCGCCGTCGGCGAGTTCGGCGGCGATGCCCTGCGCGACCGCGACGAGTTCGGCGAGCAGTGCGGGATCGCCCTGGGCGAGCCCCACGACGTCGCGGTAGGCGGCGGTCTTCGTCGTGACGATCACGTGCACCGGCGCCTGCGGCGCGATGTCGTGGAAGGCGATGACCCGGTCGGTCTCTGCGACGATGCGAGCGGGGATCTCGCGCGCGACGATTCGCTCGAAGACGGTCGGTTCAGCGGGCGAGTCGGTCATCACCCCATCGTAGCGAGCGATCGGCTACCACCGCCCGAGTGCGGCGTTGAGCACGGCGATCGCAGCTGGGCCGGCCGTCGAGGTGCGCAGCACCGAGGCGCCCAGGCGCACCGGTTCGGCGCCCGCCGCCGTGAGCTTCGCGAGTTCCTCGGGCGCAATGCCGCCCTCTGGCCCCACGACGAGCGCGAGGTCGCGCCCGTCGGGGCGCAGCTCGGAGAGCGGCATCGTGGCGGTCGGCTCGAGCAGCAGCATCCGAACTCCCGCGAAGCGCGTCGGAAGCTGCGCCGTCGTCGTGATCGAGGCGACCTCGGGCAGCCAGGAGCGGATCGACTGCTTGACCGCCTCGCGGACGATGCCGGCCCAGCGGGCGCGCCCCTTCTCGGCCTTCGGGCCCTCCCACCGGGAGACCGAACGCGCCGCCGCCCACGGCACGACGGCGTCGACGCCGAGTTCGGTCGCCGCCTGGACGGCGAGTTCGTCGCGGTCGCCCTTCGCGAGCGCCTGCACCAGCGTGACGGTGATCTCAGGGCGCTCCTCGACGAGGATCTCCTCGGCCAGCAGGGTCAGCTCGCGCGGCGCCGTCGCGACGACCTGTCCGCGAACCACGACCCCGCGACCGTCGCCGATCGAGATCCGCTCGCCGGGCCGCACTCGGGCGACGGTGACGGCGTGACGGGCCTCGTCGCCCGTGAGTCGGAGCTCGGCACCGGGCGCGAGCGCCGCGAGCTCGAGCGTCTCGTCGAGGTAGAGGCTGCTCATCGCACCATCGGCTCAGCCGAGGAACCGGTCACGCAGACGGGCGAAGAGCCCCTGCTGGAAGTGCGTGAGTTCGGGCGCGGGCGACTTCTTGGACGCGGCGAACTGCGAGATGAGGTCGCGCTCCTTCGACGAGAGCTTCGTCGGGGTCACGACCTGGACCCCCACCTTGAGTTCGCCACGACCGTTGCCCCGGAGCCGCGTCACACCGCGGTCGCGCACCGTGACGACCTCACCGCTCTGCACGCCGGCCTTGAGCTCGACCTCGACGTCGCCGTCGAGCGCGTGGATCGTCGCCGTCGTACCGAGGATCGCGTCGGTCATCGCGACTTCGAGCGTCGCGAGGAGGTCGTCGCCGTTGCGGCTGAACACGTCGTGATTCTTGACCTTGATCTCGAGGTAGAGGTCGCCGTTGGGGCCGCCGGCGGGGCCCGCCTCACCCGAGCCCGGCATCTGAAGGCGCACGCCGGTGTCGACGCCCGCGGGGATGTCGACGGGCACGGTGCGGCGCGCACGCACGCGGCCCTGGCCCTGGCAGGTGACGCAGGGCGTCGCGATGATCGTGCCGTAGCCGCGGCAGCTGCCGCACGGGCTCGACGTCATCACGTTGCCGAGGAGCGACCGCACCTGGCGCTGGATCTGGCCGCTGCCGCGGCAGATGTCGCAGGTGACCGGCGAAGTGCCCGGCTGGCAGCACGACCCCTGGCAGGTCTCGCAGCGCACCGCCGTGTCGACCTCGATGTCGCGGTGGGTGCCGAAGATCACCTCGTCGAGACCGACCTCCACGCGGATCAGTGCGTCCTGGCCGCGCTCGCGACGCGACCGCGGCCCCCGGCTCTGCTGGCCGGCTCCGAAGAAGGTCTCGAAGATGTCGCCGAACCCGCCGAAGCCCTGTCCGCCGAAGCCGCCCTGGTCGCCGAGGTCGTACTGCTGGCGCTGTTTCGGGTCGGAGAGCACGTCGTACGCGTGCGTCACCGCTTTGAACCGCTCGGATGCCTCGGCACCCGGGTTCACGTCGGGGTGGAGTTCGCGAGCGAGTCGGCGGTACGCCTTCTTGATCTCGTCGGGCGTCGCTTCGCGCGAGACGCCGAGGACCTCGTAGTGGTCGGCCACGGAGGGCTTGTCCTTTCGGTTGCGGATACCGGTCTTGCGACGGGCGGAAGGTCAGCTCTCGCCGAGCGTGCGGGAGAGGTAGCGGGCGACCGCGCGGACGGCCGCCATGCTGTTGGAGTAGTCCATGCGGGTGGGACCGACGATGCCGAGCCGCGAGATGTCGCGGCCGGGGATCTCGAAGGCGCTCGAGACGATCGAGGTCTCGCCGAGCCCGAAGGAGGCGTTCTCTCGACCGATGCGCACGGCGACGGCGTGCTCGTCTCCGGACATCTCGCCGAAGAGCTTCAGGAGCACGACCTGCTCTTCGATGGCCTCGATCACCCCGAGGATGGAGCCGGCGAAGTCCTGCTCGGTACGAACGAGGTTCGCCGCCCCCGCGACGACGAGCCGGTCGCCGCGCTGCACCTGGGCCTGCTCGGCGAGGCTCACCGCGAGGGTGTGCAGCACGGCCGCGTGCCTCGGGTCGACCGCGTCGATCTCGCCCGAGAGGAGCACCGCGGCCTCGGCCATGGTGGTGCCGGCGACCAGTTCGTTCAGACGCTGCCGAAGCTCGGCGAGCGTCGCCTCGTCGACCGGCTGTTCGAGCGCCGCGAGTCGCTGTTCGACCTGGCCCGAATCGGCGATGAGGATGCAGAGCACCCGGTTGGGCGAGAGCGAGACGAGTTCGACGTGACGCACCCGAGCGCTCGCGAAGCTCGGGTACTGCACGACGGCCAGCTGCTTCGTGAGCTGCGAGATGAGACGCACGGTGCGGGCGAGCAGTTCGTCGAGGTCGCTCGACTCGCCGAGGAAGGTCTCGATCGCCTGCCGCTGCGCCGAACTCAGCGGGCGCACCTCGGTGAGCTGGTCGACGAACACCCGGTAGCCCTTGTCGGTCGGGATACGGCCCGAGGAGGTATGGGGCGCCGCGATGAGCTCCTCCTCTTCGAGCAGCGCCATGTCGTTGCGGATGGTGGCTGCGGAGACGCCGAACGCGTGCCGCTCGACGATCGTCTTCGAGCCGACGGGCTCGCGCGACGCGACGTAATCCTGCACGATCGCCCGAAGCACCGCGAGACTACGTTCCGATGCCATGCCCCGCTCCCTCCGACGAATTAGCACTCGATCTGCCTGACTGCCAATCATATCGCCACATCCGACGACGAAGCCGTTGCCCGCGGCGGTTCGCGGCGCTACCGTATGGATGTCCCGCGAGTCCTCTCGACCGCGAACCCCCTCCCGCAACCGAGATCACCGAAGCCCGAAAGGCGCGCAATGACCGAGCCCAACCCCCCGCAGCCCGACCCCGCCGGCCAGCCCCAGCCCGCCACGGCCGGCCCCCTCACCCACGAGCAGGATCTGCAGTGGGCGTCCTTCGCCCACCTCGGCGGCATCCTCGGGTTCCTGCCCTCGCTCATCATCTGGCTCGTGTTCAAGGACCGCGGCCAGTTCACGAACACCGAGGCGAAGGAGGCGCTGAACTTCCAGATCACCGCGGCGATCGCCTACGTCGCCATCCTCATCGTGAACTCGATCCTCACGGCCGTCACCTTCGGCTTCTGGGCGCTCATCGGCTGGATCCTCCCCCTCGCCCTCTGGGTCCTCGTCATCGTCTTCTCGATCCAGGGCTTCCTCAAGACGAAGGACGGCAACCACTACCGCTACCCCTTCGCGATCCGCCTCATCAAGTAGCAGCGCCTTTTCGAGCGCGCCGCGGGGCTCTTCCCGCGGCGCGCTCTGCTGTGCCAGCATGTCGGGTGACGAAGTCTCGCCTTCGGGCGACCGAGCAAGGAGAACTCCATGTCCGACGCCACCCCGCCTCCCCCGCCGGCGAACCCCTACCAGCAGAGCCAGCCGCTGAGCCCCTCCGACGAGAAGCTCTGGGCGACACTCATCCACATCGGTGGGGCGATCTTCAACTTCCTGCCTGCGCTCATCGGCTATCTCGTCCTGAAGGACAAGGGTCCGTTCATCCGCGGGCACTCCGCCACGGCGCTGAACTTCCAGCTGACGATCCTCATCGCCTACATCGTGAGCGGCCTGCTGATGTTCGTGTTCATCGGGTTCCTGCTCTACCCGGCCGTGTGGGTGCTGAACATCGTGTTCTGCATCATCGCCGCGATCGCCGCGAACAAGGGTGAGGCCTACACGTACCCGTTCGCGATCAAGTTCGTGAGCTAGGTCTCGATACGGCCAGGCGGGCCTACTCGACCACCGAATCCTCGAGCAGGCGCCGAACGACCGCGTCGGCCAAGAGCCGCCCTCTTCTGGTGAGCGTCAGCACACCCGAGAGGGCGGCTCTCGCGTCGACCAGGCCGTCGGCGAGGAGCGCGGCGACCGCATGCCGTCCTCCGGTGTGCAGCGTCGAGATCTCGAGGCCCTCGCGGATTCGGGCCCGGAGCAGCACCCGCTCGGTCTCTCTGGCGGCCCGGTCGAGCACTTCGCGACCGACGGCCGGCGAGACCCCCGCGGCGATGCGGTCGGCGTAGGCGGAGGGGTGCTTGGCGTTCCACCAGCGCACGCCGCCGACGTGGCTGTGCGCGCCGGGGCCGACGCCCCACCAGTCATCGCCCCGCCAGTAGCCGAGATTGTGGCGCGAGCGCTGCCCGGCGTTCGACGCCCAGTTGCTCACCTCGTACCACTCGTACCCGGCCGTCGCGAGTCGCTCGTCGACCAGTTCGTACATGTCGGCCTCGAGGTCGTCATCGGGCTGTGCGAGCTCTCCGCGGCGGATCTGCCGGGCGAGCTTCGTGCCCTCCTCGACGATGAGGGCGTAGGCGCTCAGGTGGTCGGGGCGCTGCGCGATCGCGTACTCGACGCTCCGGCGCCAGTCGTCGAGCGACTCCCCCGGCGTGCCGTAGATGAGGTCGAGACTGACGTCGAGCCCGGCGTCGCGCGCCCACCCGACGACGAGCGGCACCCGCTCGGGGTCGTGCGTGCGGTCGAGGGCCGCGAGCACGTGCGGCACCGCCGACTGCATGCCGAACGAGACGCGGGTGAAGCCGCCTGCAGCGAGCCGGGCCAGATCGTCGGGACCGACCGAGTCGGGGTTCGCCTCGGTCGTGACCTCGGCGCCCTCAGCGAGCCCGAACTCGTCGCGAACGGCACCGAGCATGGCGACGAGGTCGTCGGCGGGCAGCAACGTCGGCGTCCCGCCGCCGAAGAAGACCGTCTGCGCCGGCCTTGCAGGCAGCCCGGATGCCTCGAGAACGCCCCGTGACATCCTGATCTCACCGATCGCCTCACCGGCGTAGTCGCTCTGCTTCGCCCCGCGCAGTTCGTCGGAGGTGTAGGTATTGAAGTCGCAGTAGCCGCACCGCACCCGGCAGAACGGCACGTGCACATAGACGCCGAATGCGCGCCCGGCGGCGCCGAGCGCGGCAGAGGCCGGCAGAAGTCCGTCAGCCGGTGCGGGTTCGCCGAGCGGCAGCGCGGCGCCCACGACTACGCGCCGCTCGCGGGGTGGAGCGCTCGGAGTTCGTCGCGGGTGAGCTCGCGACGGTGCCGGCGCCGCGTCGGGGCGAGCACGGCGCTCACGCCGCCCGCGGTCGCGAGGATCGACCTGATCGTCAGCCAGACCGTGTCGTCGTCGCGGTGCTCGAGGATGAAGGACTCTTCGCCCGTCTCGGCGCCGTTCGACGTCGTGCCGTACGCGAAGCCGATGCGGTTCGGCTCGTCGATGACGTAGACGACGAGCACGGGGGTCTTCGACGTGCCGAAGCGGCGGCGCCGCGCGAGCGTCGCGGTCATGCCTGCGGCGATGTACGCGGTGCCGTCGGCCCCGAAACGGTCTTCGGTGCGGGGCGCGGGCTGCTCGGTCAGGGGCGCGCCCTCGGGGTCGAACACGATGCCCGGGTATTGCGCGCCGGTGCCCGCGGCGACGTCGGTGACGGTGAACCCGGCACCGCGCTGCACCCCCCACGTCATGAGCGCCTCGGCCGAGCGTTCGAACCGGTCGCGACCCGAGCCGAGCCGCACCGCGTCTTCGGCGGGGCGGAGGCCCGTCGGCGGATACCGGAGGAAATCGGGATCGAGGGTCGCTCCGATCGCCCCGTAGGTGACGGACTGGTCGGTGAATGTGCTTCTGCGAGTCATGCGGAGCTCTACTTCTTCGCGTCCTTCTTCTCGACGTCGCCGCTCAGCGCCGCGATGAACGCCTCCTGCGGAACCTCGACGCGGCCCACCATCTTCATGCGCTTCTTGCCCTCCTTCTGCTTCTCGAGGAGTTTGCGCTTGCGGCTGATGTCACCGCCGTAGCACTTGGCCAGCACATCCTTGCGCATCGCCCGGATGGATTCGCGCGCGATGATGCGAGCCCCGATCGCGGCCTGGATCGGCACCTCGAACTGCTGACGCGGGATGAGTTCGCGCAAGCGCCCGGTCATGAGCACACCGTAGGCGTACGCCTTGTCGCGGTGCACGATCGCGCTGAAGGCGTCGACCTGCTCACCCTGGAGGAGAATGTCGACCTTCACGAGGTCGGCGGCCTGGTCGCCCGTGGGCTCGTAGTCGAGGCTCGCATAACCCGCGGTCTTCGACTTCAGCTGGTCGAAGAAGTCGAACACGATCTCGCCGAGGGGCATGTTGTAGCGGATCTCCACCCGGTCCTCGCCGAGATACTCCATGCCGAGCAGCGTGCCGCGGCGCGACTGGCAGAGCTCCATGATGGTGCCCACGTAGTCCTTCGGGGCGAGGATCGCCGCCTTCACGACCGGTTCGCGCACCTCGGTGATCTTCGCGCCCGTCGGGAACTCGCTCGGGTTCGTCACCGTGACGGTCTTGCGGTCTTCGGTGGTGACCTCGTAGACGACGCTCGGTGCCGTCGCGATGAGGTCGAGGCCGAACTCGCGCTGCAGGCGCTCGGTCACGATCTCGAGGTGGAGGAGCCCGAGGAAGCCGCAGCGGAAGCCGAAGCCGAGCGCGACCGAGGTCTCGGGCTCGTACACGAGCGAGGCGTCGGAGAGCTTGAGCTTGTCGAGCGCCTCGCGGAGCTCGGGGTAGTCGCTGCCGTCGATCGGGTAGAGGCCCGAGAACACCATCGGCAGCGGCTCGGTGTAGCCCGCCAGCGCTTCGGTCGCGGGCTTCACGGCGGTGGTGACGGTGTCGCCGACCTTCGACTGGCGAACGTCCTTCACGCCGGTGATGAGGTAGCCGACCTCGCCGACGCCGAGCCCCTTCGACGGCTGCGGCTCGGGCGCGCTCACGCCGATCTCGAGGATCTCGTGGGTCGCCTTCGTCGACATCATCTGGATGCGCTCGCGGGGCTTCAGCTGCCCGTCGATCATGCGCACGTAGGTGACGACGCCGCGGTAGCTGTCGTAGACGGAGTCGAAGATCATGGCGCGGGGCGGCGCGTCGGCGTCGCCGACCGGCGCCGGAATGCGCTCGACGACGCGGTCGAGCAGCTCCTCGACGCCGACGCCGGTCTTGCCCGAGACCTTCAGCACATCGTCGGGCGAACCGCCGATGAGGTCGGCGAGCTCCTTCGCGTACTTCTCGGGGTCGGCGGCCGGCAGGTCGATCTTGTTCAGCACCGGGATGATCTCGAGGTCGTTCTCGAGGGCAAGGTAGAGGTTCGCGAGCGTCTGGGCCTCGATGCCCTGCGCCGCGTCGACGAGCAGGATCGCGCCCTCGCACGCGGCGAGCGAGCGCGAGACCTCGTACGAGAAGTCGACGTGCCCGGGTGTGTCGATCATGTTGAGGGCGTAGGCGCGGTCGCCCTGCTGCCACGGCATGCGCACGGCCTGGCTCTTGATCGTGATGCCGCGCTCGCGCTCGATGTCCATGCGATCGAGGTACTGCGCGCGCATGTCGCGGTCGCTGACGATGCCCGTGATCTGGAGCATGCGGTCGGCGAGCGTCGACTTGCCGTGGTCGATATGCGCGATGATGCAGAAATTGCGGATCGACGCAGGGTCGGTGGCGGCGGGCACCGGCGGGTTCACAGCTCTCGGAGACATCCCGACGATTCTCCCATGACTTCGCTTCAGACTTTCGACGGATGCCTCGCGGCGGGCCTCGAGACTACGCTCGAAGCACCATGACGACGGCTGAGACCATGCTTCCGGGCGACGAACGCGTGGCGCGATCGGCGCTGCGCCCGGTGTTCGTGGCGCTCCGACTCGGACTCCATCTCCTCGTCGTCGGACTCACCCTCTTCGTCGTCGTGCGGGCCCTGCTCGCCGACGACCCCGCCGAGGTCCTCATCACGATCCTCGCGATCGCCTTCCTCGCCTGCTACGGCGGCGGCATCGCGGCCGCGCACCGGCAGCTTCCGACGTTCGCGCGAGTGCTGTGGCTCGCCTCCCTCCTCGCACTTTGGGTCGGTATGTCGGCGCTCACGCCCGACGCGGCGTTCCTCGCGTTCCCGCTCTTCTTCCTCGAACTGCATGTGCTCGCCGCCCCGATCTCGGTGCCGCTCGTCGTCATCACCTTCGGAATCTCGGTCTGGGGCACCGCCACGCACCTCGGCTTCGAGGTGGGCTCGATCCTCGGGCCGCTGATCAGCGCGGGCGTCGCCATCGTGATCGGCCTCGGCTACCGAGCGATGTCGCAGGAGACCCAGGAGCGCCAGGCGCTCATCCTCGACCTGATCACCACCCGCGAGGAGCTCGCGGCGGCGAGCCGCGAGGCCGGCACCCTCGCCGAGCGCGAACGGCTCGCTCGCGAGATCCACGACACCGTCGCTCAGGGGCTCTCGAGCATTCAGATGCTGCTGCACGCCGCCGAACGCGACGTCGAGGACGAACGGGTCGCCGAGAAGCTGCGCCTCGCCCGCGAGACCGCAGCCGAGAACCTCGGCGAAGCGCGGCGCTTCATCCGCGAGCTGACCCCGCCCTCCCTCGACGAGCAGACCCTGCCCGGCGCGCTCCGACGCCTCACCGAGGCGGTGAACGAGCAGGCGAGCCAGGCGGGTGCGGGCACCCGCGTCGAGTTCGCGACCAGCGGAGACCCGGTGCTCCTGCCGATGACCGTCGATGCGGCCCTCCTCCGGATCGCGCAGGGTTCGCTCGCGAACGTGCTGCGTCACGCCGAGGCGCACGCCTGCTCCCTCACGCTGAGCTATCTCGGCGACGAGATCGCGCTCGACATCGTCGACGACGGCGTCGGCTTCGACGCCGGGGAGCTGGCCCGAGTCGGCGACCCGGGCGAGTTCGGCCTGCGAGCCATCCGCCGCCGCGCCGCGGAGCTCGGCGGCAGGGTCGACCTGGAGACCGCACCCGGTGAGGGCACTGCCCTCTCCGTGCGAATCCCGGTGGTGCCGTCGTGATCCGTCTCCTCCTCGTCGACGACCACCCCGTCGTGCGCGCCGGTATCAGGGCGATGCTCGAATCCGAGACCGATCTCGAGGTCGTCGGCGAGGCCGCCACCGCCGAGGACGCGGTCAGGCTCGCAACGGCCGCCGCCGTCGACCTCGTCCTCATGGACCTTCAGTTCCCCGGGGCCCTCCAGGGTGCCGAAGCCACCCGACGCATCCGGGCGGTGCCCGGGGGCCCGCGGGTGCTCGTGCTGACGAACTACGACACCGACGCCGACATCCTCGGCGCGATCGAGGCCGGCGCGAGCGGGTTCCTCCTCAAGGACGCCCCGCCCGACACGCTGCTCGCCGCGGTGCGCGCGGCCGCGGTCGGCGAGCAGGCGCTCGCTCCGGGGCTGTCGTCGCGCCTCGACGCCTCGCAGGCCTCGGGCGAACGACTCACCGTGCGCGAGGCCGAGGTGCTCGCGCTCGTCGCCGAGGGCCGCACGAATCGCGAGATCGGCAAGGCCCTCTTCCTCAGCGAGGCGACCGTGAAGTCGCATCTCGTGCACATCTTCACCAAGCTCGGCGTGGGCTCGCGCACCGCGGCCGTGGCACGCGCCCGTGAGCTCGGCGTGATCCGGGCGGGCTGAACGATGCCTCGCGCGCGCATCGTGCTCGTCCACGGCATCCGCACCTCGGCGACGATGTGGCGGCGTCAGCTCGAGGCGTTCGCGGCGCACGACGTCGACGCGGTGGCGATCGACCTGCCCGGGCACGGCTCGCGCCTCGGCGACGAGTTCTCGATCGACGAGGCCATGTCGATCATCGATGCGGCGCTGAACCCGTCCCGGGCCATCGCCGACGTGCCGCGGCTGCTCGTCGGGCTGAGTCTCGGCGGCTATCTCGCGATCGAGTTCGCGGCGCGGCATCCCGACCGCCTCGACGGACTCGTCGCCGCGGCCTGCGGAACGATCCCCCGCGGCTCGGCCCTCGCCGCCTACCAATCGATCGCCGCGTCGATCGCCCGCCTGCCGGACGGAGGCCGAGGACTCAACGACGCCATGGCCGCGCTCTTCCTCAGCCGGGAGTCGGCGCGCGACGTCGTCGCCGGTGGGGTCGCGCTCGACGTGATGGGCCCGGCGCTGGCCGCGGTCGGCCGTCTCGATCCCAGGGCGGCACTCGCGAGGGCTCGTGTGCCGGTCTGGTTCGTCAACGGACGGTACGACCACTTCCGCTTCCAGGAACGTACGCTCCTGCGCGCGGCGCGGGACTCGCGTCTCGTGATCGTGCCCGGGGCGACGCACCTCGTCAGCCTCACCCGTCCCGTCGATTTCACCGCGGTCGTGCTCGGCGCGGTGGCCGAACTCGACCGTCGTGCCGCCGTGCGCCGCCGACCCGACGTTCGTCGCATTGGTGCCGCTCGCGCGTAGCTGGTATCGTTGCCTGTTGGCTTGCCGTGTGGGTCCCACCCCGCACGATCGCCGGGCACGAGCCCCTCTACCTCGTGACGGCACATCCTGTACCCACACGAGAACGAAAGACGAACCACACGTGGCAAACATCAAGTCGCAGATCAAGCGCATCAAGACCAACCGCAAGGCCGAAGAACGCAACAAGGCCGTGAAGAGCGAGGTCAAGACCGTCGTCCGCGCCGCTCGCGAGGCCATCGCCTCGGGCGACAAGGAGAAGGCCACCGCTGCCGTCCGCGTCGCCGGCCGCAAGCTCGACAAGGCCGTGTCGAAGGGCGTCATCCACAAGAACCAGGCCGCGAACCGCAAGTCGGCGATCGCGAAGCAGGCTGCCGCGCTCTGAGTCGCGTCGCACGGCAGTACGACTGAAGGCCCCGCTCCGGCGGGGCCTTCGTCGTTCTCGGTCGGAGCCGCGCGGCGCAGCCGCTGCTCAGCGGCGGCCGCGGGCGGCGACGACGCCGACGAGTCGCTCGAGGGCGAAGACGGGGTCGCGCTCGGCGCCCTTGACCGCTGCGTCGGTCTGGGCGAGCGTCTCGATGGCGACGCCGAGGCCCGCATCGGTCCAGCCGACGAGGTCGCGGCGGGCGCGGTCGATCTGCCAGGGGGCCATGCCGAGCGAGGAGGCGAGCTGGCCGCCGCTGCCGCGCGAGCCCGAGACCTTCGCCATCGTTCTGAGCTTCATCGCGAACGCCGCGACCATCGGCACCGGATCGGCACCGCTGTCGAGTGCGTGCCGCAACGCGATGAGCGCGTCGCCGTGACGGCCAGCGATGGCCGCGTCGGCCACCGCGAAGGAGTTCGTCTCGACCCGGCCGCCGTAGTACCGGGCGACGACCGCTTCGGTGATGTCGCCGGGCGCATCGGACAGCAGCTGGCGGCTCGCGGCGGCGAGCTCGCGCAGGTCGTCGCTGAACGCCCCGACCAGGGCACGCAGCGCGCCCGGTGCGATCTTGCGCCCCGCCGCGCGGAACTCGGCGACGACGAAGTCCTGCTTCTCGGCATCTTTCTTCAGCTCGGCGCAGACGATCTCGATGCCCCCACCGCCGCCTGCTCGGATCGCGTCGAGGAGCTTCTTGCCGCGCACGCCGCTGCGGTGCCGCAGCACGAGCGTCGTGGCGTCGGCGGGTTGCTCGAGGTACTCGAGCGCGTCGAGCAGGAAGTCGTCGCTCGACTTCTCGACGCCGCTCACCCGGATGAGCCGTGGTTCGCCGAACAGCGAGGGGCTCGCGAGCGTGAGGAGTTCACCCCGGCGGTAGCCGTCGGCCTCGAGATCGCTGACCTCGAGCGCCGGGTCTTCGGAGCGGAGGAAGTCGCGCAGCATGCCGATCGCACGCTCGGCGAGCACGTCTTCGGCGCCCGAGACGAGCACGATCGGCGCCGGCCGCACGGCGTGCCACGCCAGCTGCGGAATCGCGACCTTCGTTCGCGCTGAAGCGCCTGCTCCGCGTGCTGCCACCAGTGCCTCCCTGTTCCGTCGTCAAGTCTAGGGTCGGCCGCCGACGCCGAGGCGCGGTGGCCGAAACGGCGCCGACAGTAGTCTGAGTTCGGTCCGGAGAATTCGCACTGCGCGTCTCGAGGGAGAGAGCAACGGGATGAGGCCACTTCGCTACTCGATCAACGTCACACTCGACGGATGCTGCCATCACGAGGCAGGGCTGCCCCCCGACGAGGAGTCGATGCACTTCTGGAGCGCCGAACTGGAGCGAGCCGATGCCCTGCTGTTCGGCCGGGTGACCTACGAGATGATGGAATCTGCGTGGCGCAGGCCGGCCTCGGGCACCTGGCCCGACTGGATGCGTGAGTGGGAGATCCCGTTCGCCGAGACCATCGACCGGGCGAAGAAGTACGTCGTGTCGAGCACGCTGAGCGGGGCCGATTGGAATGCCGAGCTGGTGCGAGGCGACGTGGGGCGAGAGGTTCAACGGCTCAAGCAGGAGTCGGGCGAGGGCCTGTGGGTCGGTGGCGTGACGCTCCCTCTGGCGTTGGCGGATCTGGGACTGATCGACGAGTACGAGTTCCTCGTGCAGCCGGTGCTCGCCGGGCACGGGCCCACGCTGCTCGCGGGGCTCCGCGAGCGCATCCGGCTCGAGCTCGTGGATCGCCATGAGTTCCGTTCCGGGGCGGTCGCCATGCGCTACCGGCCGACGCCGGCAACGGCGTGACATGATTCGTGAATCATCGGCCGATCGGCGCGTCGGCCGCTCCGTCGCCGCCCCCGCGTTCGCTCCAGACGCGCATCCCCCGCTCAGCCGGTGAGAGGGCGATCGTACCCGAGAGGTCGGTGCGCAGCGGCATCGTACGGGTGCGTTCGAGCAGTTCGAGCAACCGGCCGGTCGGATGCCCGTAGCCGTTGTCGGCACCGACGCCGATGAGCCCGACCGACGCACCGAGCCGTTCGTACAGCGCCTCGCGCTGGTCGGCCGAACCGTGGTGCGCCACCTTCACGAGATCGACCGGCCCGAGACCCGAGTCGGTGAGCATCCGCCGCTGCGCGTCCTCGCCCAGGTCGCCGAGGAACACCCCGTGGTAGCTCGGCGCCAGGACCTCGAGCACGACGCTCCCGTCGTTGCCGGGCGGGGTGTCGGACATCGGCCAGAGCGCGCGCCATTGCGAGCGCCCGAGTGTGCCGTGCGAACCGGCGGTCACCGCGATCGCCTCGGCTCCCTCCGTGACGAGCGGGTCGAGCGCCCGCGACGAGCGTTCGCCGTCGAGCGGTCCGTGCAGCACGGTCGACACGATGCCCTCGACCGCGGCGACTCCGCCGACGTGGTCGGCGTCCCAGTGGGTGAGCACCAGCAGGTCGATGCGGTCGACGCCGAGCAGTTCGAGGCATCGGGTCAGCGCGGCCGGGTCGGGCCCCGTGTCGATGAGCGCTGTCGCCTCGCCCGGGCGGAGGAGCACCGCGTCACCCTGGCCGACGTCGCAGGCGGCGACCACCCAGTCGCGGGGCCGCTGCACCCGGGTGATCGCGGGCCCGCCGACCACGACGCCCAGCTGAATCGCGACGGCGACGATGAGCGCGCCGGCCACGACGGCCCGCGCGCGGCGTGCGAGCGGCCGGCCGAGCACGAGGCGCAGCACGAGCACGGTGCACACGGCGAGCAGCAGCGCGCCCGGGGCATCCGGAAGCCAGGGCAGCCGTCCGGCCGGCAGTGCCGCCGCCGTGTGCGCGACGACCGCGATCCACTGCGCCGGCAGCCACGCGAACTGCACCGCCGCGTACCCGAGAGACGGCAGCACGGGCAGCAGCAGGCAGCCGATCAGGCCCACGACGGTGCCGATCGGCGCGGCCGGAGCAGCGAGCAGGTTCGCGGGCACCCCGTAGACCGCGATCGCCGGGTCGAGCAGCACGAGCACGGGCTGGCACGCGAGCTGCGCGGCGAGCGGCACGCCGAGCACCACGGCGAGCGGCACGGGCATCACACGTGCGAGCGCCCGTGAGAGCGGCCCGGCGAGCACGAGGAGGCCCGCGGTCGCGCACACCGAGAGCGCGAAGCCGTAGTCGCGCGCGTACCAGGGGTCGACGACGAGCAGCACGACGACCGCCAGCGCGAGCGCGGCGAGTCCGCCGCCTGGCCGCCCCGCCGCGACCGCGATCAGCACGACGACGGCCATCACCGCTGCCCGCACGACGCTCGACTCGGGCGTGACCAGCACGACGAACGCACCCAGCGCCAGCAGTGCGATGATCACGCGGATGCTCCGGCGAAGCCCCAGCGCCGCGGCCAGGGCGAAGGCGGCGGCCGTGACGATCGCGCAGTTCGCCCCCGACACCGCGGTGAGGTGGCTGAGCGAACTCGCCTTCATGGCCGCGTCGAGCGGTTCGCCGACCGCGCTCGTGTCGCCGATCGCGAGCCCGGGCACGAGGGCGCCGCCGTCGCCGCCGAGTCGCGTGGCTGCGTCGGCGAAGCCGGTACGCAGGCCGGCGCTCCAGGCGAGCCAGGCGGGAGGCGCGGTGATCTCGACGTCGGACAGTGCACTGAGTCGGTAGGCGGAGGCCTCGACCGAGGGTTCGGGCGACGCGCGAGCCGTGAACGCGAGCAGCGCGCCGAGCTGAAGTGACGCAGGCACCGCCTCGACGGCCCCGCTGACCGGCACGGGTGCGACCGCAGCTCCGTCGACGCGCACGAGCCGCCCCTCGATCCGCATCGACGAGCGCACCGGGCCGGTCGTCGCGCCGGCGCCGTCGTCCTCCGTTGCGGGCGTCGCCGACCACGCCGGCGACACCGAGACCATCGCGCGCGGCACCGATGTGAGCTCGACGACCACCTCGACGGTCGATCGGGTCTCTGCGGCCGGCGCGATCGGCGAGGCATTCCTGGCGGCCGAGGCGAACCCGGCCGAACTCGCGACGAGCGCCGCCGAGGCGGCGGCGATCGAGGCAGTGGCGGCCACGGAGCGGAGGAGTGCTGCCCGCCGATGCAGGTTGCCGCGCCGGTGCCCGTGCGCGAGCAGCGCGGTGAGCAGCAGAATCACCGCGAGTCCCCAGAGCCCCGCGGCGACGGTCCACGGCGAAATGCCGGCGTCGGGTGCGGCCACCGCCACCCACGCCGCCGCCCAGGCGGCGACTGCGGGCGCGACCAGCCTCGCGTCACGCATTCAGGGAGCCACCAGCTCGGCGAGGCCCGAGTACACGGCGTCGCCGATGCCCGCGACATCGAGCAATTGCTCGGTGCTCGTGAACGGCCCGTTGGCCTCGCGCCAATCGATGATGCGCTGCGCGAGCGCCGGGCCGATGCGCGGCAGGGTATCGAGTTCGGCCACGTCGGCCGTGTTGAGATGCACCTTGCCGTCGGAAGGGGCGTTCCCGGCCGGGCCGGTACCTGCGGCCGGCGCCGCTCCGACGACGGGCACGACGAGTTGCTCGCCGTCGGCGACCGTGCGCGCGAGGTTCACGCCGGCGGGATCGGCCTCGGCCGTCAGCCCGCCGGCGGCGGCGATCGCGTCGACCACCCTGGCGCCCTCGCCGAGCTCGACGAGCCCGGGTTCGGCGACGGCACCGAGCACGTGGACGAGCACCGCCGGCGATGATGCGCCCGCATCGACCGCCGAGCCCGAGCCCGAGCCCGACCCCGAGCCACCGGCTCCACCGTCACCGGAGGAACCCGAGAACGACACGCTGGGCTGCGCTCCCCCACCCGAGCTCGCGAAGGACAGCATCGCGGCGACGGCGACCGCGGCGATGAACAGCGCGATGGCCGCACCGACACCCAATCGCACGCGCGCGGACGCCCGCCGTGCCGAAGGGTCGAGCGCAGCGAGCGGATCAGACGGGTCGGAGGGCGTCATCCCCGCAATCTATGAGCGCTCGGGCTGGGGCGAACCCTCCGAGGCGGGAGGGATCGGAACATCCCGGTGTCGACTCGACTGTCGAGGAGAGGTCACCCCGACCGCACGGCTCAGCCGCGCGTCGCGATGTTCACGAGACGAGGCGCACGCACGATCACGTTCACGATCTCTCGGTCGCCGACCGAACGCGTGACCGCCTCGGAGGCGCGTGCGAGCTGCTCGAGCTCGTCGCCCGAGATCTTCGGCGAGACCTGAAGGCGGTCACGCACTTTGCCGTCGACCTGCACGACCGCCGTCACCTGCTCCTCGATGAGGAGCGCGGGGTCGGCTTTGCGCCACGGCACGAGCGCGATCGTCGGCTCGTAACCCAGACGCTGCCACATGTCTTCGGCGGTGTACGGTGCGAACAGGTCGAGCAGCATCGCCGTCACCTCGGCCGCTTCGCGCACGGCCGCATCGGATGCCCCCGGCCCCGAGTCGATCGCCTTGCGGGTCGCATTCACCAGCTCCATGAGGCGCGCCACGATGACGTTGAACTTGTACGCCTCGGCGAGCCCCGGGGCATCCGCGAGCAGTCGGTGGGTGATGCGTCGGAGCGCCCGGTCACCGGTCGACCAGTCGACGTCGGGCGAGGAGGCCACTTCGCCGGCGATGCGCCAGGCGCGCGCGAGGAACTTCGCCGAGCCGACGGGCGACAGGTCGGCCCAGTCGATGTCGTCTTCAGGCGGGCCTGCGAAGGCGAGCGTCACGCGGAGCGCGTCGGTGCCGTGCGCGGCGAGCTCGGAGGCGAACTCGACGAGGTTGCCCTTCGACTTCGACATCTTCGAGCCGTCCATGAGCACCATGCCCTGGTTCAGCAGCGAGGTGAACGGCTCGGTGAAGCCGAGGTAGCCGAGGTCGAACAGCACCTTCGTGATGAAGCGCGAGTAGAGCAGGTGCAGGATCGCGTGCTCGACGCCACCGACGTACTGGTCGACGGGCGCCCACTTCTCAGCCTCGGACGGATCGAACGCCTGGCTGTCGTCGTTCGCGTTCAGGTACCGCAGGTAGTACCACGAGCTGTCGACGAAGGTGTCCATCGTGTCGGAGTCGCGCTTGGCCGCGCCGCCGCAGTTCGGGCAGGCGACGTTCACCCAGGCCCCGGCGCCGCCGAGCGGGCTCGTGCCCTTCGGGGTGAGGTCGAGACCGGCCGCATCGGGCAGGCGCACCGGCAGCTCGCTCTCGGGCACCGGAACCTCGCCGCAGTCGGCGCAGTGGATGATCGGGATCGGCGTGCCCCAGAATCGCTGCCGCGAGATCAGCCAGTCGCGCAGTCGGTAGTTCTTCGCGGCGTGGCCGGTGCCGCGCTCGTCGAGGATCTCGATCGCGCGACGGATCGCGTTCGACTTCGAGAGTCCGTCGAGCGGGCCCGAGTTGATGAGCCGGCCCTCGCCGGTCAGGGCGACGCCAGTGCCGGCCGGATCGAGCGCCGGCACGTCTTCGGGCAGGTACGGCACACCGTTCTCGTCGACCGGGATGACCGGGATGACCCCCGTGACGGGCGCGTTCGTGTCGACGACGACACGCACCGGCAGATTGAAGGCCCGCGCGAAGTCGAGGTCGCGCTGGTCGTGCGCGGGCACGGCCATGATCGCACCGTGACCGTAGTCGGCCAGCACGTAGTCGCTCGCCCAGATCGGCAGCCGCTCGCCGTTCAGCGGGTTGATGGCATAGCGCTCGAGGAAGACGCCCGTCTTCGGGCGGTCGGTCGCGAGACGCTCGATGTCGGTCTCGGCGCGCACCGAGTCGAGGTAGTCCTGGAAGTGCATGCGCACCTCGGCGGAGGCGCCGCCCGCGAGTTCGGCCGCGAGGTCGGAGTCGACCGCGACGACCATGAAGGTCGCGCCGTAGAGCGTGTCGGGGCGGGTCGTGAACACCGGCACCCGGCCCTCACGGCCTTCGATCTCGAACTCGACGTCGGCGCCGGCCGAGCGGCCGATCCAGTTGCGCTGCATCGAGACGACCTTCGAGGGCCACGTGCCCTCGAGCTGGTTGAGGTCGTCGAGCAGCCGGTCGGCGTAGTCGGTGACGCGGAAGTACCACTGCGTCAGCGCCTTCTTCGTCACGACGGCACCGCAGCGCTCGCAATGCCCGTCGACGACCTGCTCGTTCGCGAGCACGGTCTGGTCGTTGGGGCACCAGTTGACCTGACCCGCCTTGCGATAGGCGATGCCCTTCTCGTAGAGCTTCAGGAACAGCCACTGGTTCCACTTGTAGTACTCGGGGTCGGAGGTGTGCAGCTCGCGAGACCAGTCGAAGCTCGGCGCGTACTGGCGGAATGAGGCCTTCTGCTGCGCGATGTTCGCGTAGGTCCACTCGCGGGGGTCTGCGCCGCGCTTGATCGCCGCGTTCTCGGCGGGCAGGCCGAACGAGTCCCAGCCGATCGGGTGCAGGACGTCGAAGCCCTGATGGCGCCAGTAGCGCGCCGCGATGTCGCCGAAGCCGAACGCCTCGGCGTGGCCCATGTGCAGGTCGCCCGAGGGGTACGGGAACATGTCGAGGACGTACTTGCGGGGCCGCGTGTCGCCCGACGCCCCGGCGCGGAACGGCTGGAGCTCGTCCCACACGGGAAGCCACTTCGCCTGGATCGCGGCGAAGTCGTACGCGCCGGGTTCGGCGTGTGCAGGGTCGTGATCGTGTGCCACGTGACTCTCAATCGTGTGTCGCTCGGCGGGCTCCGCCGCGGGGTCTGCAGGGCGCGCCGGAGCACGGCGCACTCGGGTATCCAGCCTAGTCACTCGGCGGGGGTGGATGCCGCGTCGAGCACCGCGAGGAGGGCACGGGCCTTCACGCGGGTCTCCTCGATCTCCTCCGACGCCACCGAGAGCGCCGTGATGCCGCCGCCCGTGCCGATGCTCGCACCCGACGGGGTGAGCACGATCGATCGGATCACCATGGCGAGATCGGCGCCGCCGTCGACGCCGAGGTAGCCGAACGCGCCCGAGTAGACCCCTCGCGGCCCCTGCTCGAGCCCGTGCAGGATCGCCATCGCGCTGTGCTTCGGAGCCCCCGTCATCGAGCCGGCCGGGAAGGCGGCGCGCACGACGTCGAGCACGGAGAGCGGCGGCGCGATCCGGGCGTGCACGGTCGAGACGAGTTGGTGCACGTGCGCGTACTCCTCGACCTCGAGGAGTCCGTCGACGCCGACGCTGCCGAGCTCGGCGACGCGGCCGAGGTCGTTGCGCATGAGGTCGACGATCATGAGGTTCTCGGCGCGCTCCTTGTGGCTCGCGAGGAGCTCGGCCCGGAGGGCCGCGTCACGGAACGGATCGGCATCGCGCGGGCGCGTTCCCTTCATCGGCTTGGTCGACACCCGCCCCGACGGTTCGACGAGCAGGAACTGCTCGGGCGAGGCGCTGAGCAGCGCGAACTCGCCGAACCGCAGGTAACCGCCGTGGTGACTCGGGCTCGACGTGCGGAGCGCGAGATAGGTCTCGGCCGGGTCGGGGTGCACGTCGACATCGACCCGGTTCGTGAGGCAGAGCTGGTAGGCGTCGCCGCGCACGATCGCCGCCTGGCACTCCTCGATGAGTTCGGCGTAGCGCGCGGCATCGTGACGCCAGCGTGCGACGGGGGCTCGGGTGGGCGCTGCGGTCGGGCGGTGCGGATGGCTCGTGGTCGCCGGGTCACCGTCGCCATCGACACGACCGCCCAGCGTCTGCGCCTCATCGTCGGCCCACGCCTCGCCGTCGTCGGAGTCGAGCCAGACCAGCCGCAGTTCGCGTGCGGCGTGGTCGAAGACGAGCACCCGGTCGAGGAACAGGAACGCCGCGTCGGGCGTCTCGGCGTTCGCGACCGGCACGCGGTCGGCCGCCGCGCCGAGTTCGTAGCCGAACCAGCCGAACCAGCCGAGCGGGCCCGCGGCCCGCTCCGCTGGTGCGAGGGCGACCACGGGCAGCGCGAGCGCCTCGGCGAGCAGCTCGAACATCGAGCCCTCGCGCACCGTCGCGGTCGGGGCATCCGCGACGGGACGCACCGCTTCGACCCGGCCCGTGCCGGGCCTTGCATCTTCGTTCGCCGCGAGGACCGCGGTGACGAACTCGCTCCTCGGGTGCGCCCGTCCGAGCACGCTCATGCCGTTCGCGGCGTCGCCTCCGTCGAGCCAGACGACGTACTCGGCATCGGCGTATCGAGTCCGGAACACCTCGGCCGGGTCGCGCCAGAACCCCAGCGCACGAGACCGGATTCGACGGGGCATCCCCCAAGCCTAGGCGGGGTGCCATGCGACCGATCGACTCGGACCGCGAACCCCGGCACGCGAGAACATCTGCACGATTCCGACATCGATCGGCTCGACCGCGGCGCTCCCTATCCCGGGACCCGGTCGAGGAAGCCGAGCACGTGCTCGATGCGTCCGGCATCGTCGATCGTGACGACGTCGAATCCGATGACCACAGGCTCAGCATCGGCAGCCCCGAGACCCCACTGGAATCGGACTTGCCGGTGATGTGCGTCGGCTTCGCCGACGACCGAGAACACGAACCCGGGGAATTGTTCGCGCACGGCCGCGATCGTGGCCCCGATCGCTTCGAGGCCGGCGGCTTCGGTGAGGGGGTCGATGTACGCAGCGGATTCCGACCAGTGCTCGCGGAGCAATTGCGAGCGGATGGCATCATCTGGAGCGTTCCAGGTGGCGAGATAGCGTTCACGAACAGTGTTCATCAGACGTCCTTCCGGTGCGTTCCGCGACTTCGTGCCGCGGCGTCGAGCCCATCGTCCGCGTTCGCACGGTGGCACGTCGATTACCTCGGAGGTCATGGGCGTGATGCATGAGCGTCGCTAGAGTCGGGAGACATGACTGCCATGCATGCCGCCGACATCGGAAGCCTGCTTCGCGGGTGGCGGGAACGGCGTCGACTCAGCCAGCTCGACCTGGCGTCGCTGGCAGAGGTCTCCACGCGGCACCTCAGCTTCGTCGAGACGGGGAGATCCAACCCCACCCGCGAGATGATCCAGCGGCTTGCGAACCACCTCGACGTGCCGCTACGGGAACGGAATCACCTGCTGCTCTCCGCGGGCTTCGCCCCGCAGCATCCTGAACGCGCCCTCGACGCACCCGAACTCCTCGCGGTGAGCGCGGCGCTCGGTCGGATCCTCGACGCGCACCATCCACACCCTGCCCTCCTGCTCGACCGGTGGTGGGACATCGTCGATCGCAACGCGGCCACCGACATTCTGCTCGAGGGGTGTTCCGGCGACCTGCTCGATCCCCCGGTCAATGCCGTGCGGCTCTCGCTGCACCCCGAAGGACTCGCTCCCCGTATCCGCAACCTCGGCCAATGGCGCACACACCTGATCGGCCAGGTCACAGCTCGAGCCCAGCGCACGGGCGACCCGCGCCTCCGCTCGCTCGCCGACGAAGTGAACGCGTACCCGGCCGAAGCGCCCGGCGCGCCCGGAGCGCCCGGAGCAGGCGATGTCGTGGTCCCTCTCATCCTCTCAACGCAACTCGGCGACCTGAGCTTCTTCAGCATCTCGTCCGCCGTCGAGTCGGCGCTCGACGTGACGGTCGACGAACTTCGTATCGAGGCCTTCTACCCGGCCGACGAGGCGACCGCCCGTCACCTCGAACAGGGGCGCACTCGGACGACGTGACGAGCGTCGGACCAGCTGGCGGGAGTCAACGCCGGTCGTCATCTCAACGGCATCCACGAGGAAGCCCAGTGACCGCCCATCGGACCGGGCGAAGCCTCATCTGATCGTTTGCGGCGAACGAGGTCGCTCGATCAATCGACGATGAACAGCGTTGCGCCGGTGGTCGAGGACGACCGGTGCGCTTCTTGGTCGGTGGCGACCTCGTAGCTCTGTCCGGCTCGCAGCATGAGCACGCGACCGTCATTCAACTCGGTCCGCAATTCGCCCTTCAGGACGAGCAGCACGTGCCCGCGCGAGCACCAGTGATCAGCGACATAGCCGGGTGTGTACTCCACGACCCGCAGGCGCAGCGCGCCGATGGACTTCGTCCGCCAGCGAGCTTCTCCGGATTCGCCCGGGTGGACTACGGGCTCGATTGCACACCAGTCCGTTGTGGAGAACGAATGCCCGGCTGCCACGACGTCCGACTGCTCGTTCGCGATGGCCCGCTCCTCGACTGTTCGGTGGCTCGTGGCGATCCTATACCGCAGCCGAGCTGTTGGTCGGGGTTCTGCCGAACCGCAGGATGCTCCGCTCGTGCGGCGTCACCGCCGTGATCGCCGACGGGGTGTGCCCGGGCCCGTGCTACGCAAGCAGCGTCGACACGACGAGCAGAACCGGTATCGAGCCCAACGTGGTGATGAATATGGCGTCGCGAGCCGGAATGACCGATTGGTTGTACCGCTGTGCGTAGTTCAGCACGTTCTGTGCGACCGGCAACGCCGCCATGACGACGACAGCCTCGCCCGCGTGCTGGCCCCGATGCCGTGCCTCGCGGAATACGCGCACGAAACGTGCAAGAAGCGGTTCGGAGTACAGCGATACGGGATGGTCGCCCGCGCGAGGCGCGATCAGGGCGCAACAGTGCAGGCCCGCCCATCAGCGATCGTCACGACCCGATCGACGAGCGATGGGTCGACCGGCACGTGCGAGATGAGCACGACCGTGCGGCCCTCGCCCGCGACTGCTCCGAGGAGATCGCGCAGCAGTGCGTCGGCCCGGGCGCGGTCGACGTTCGCCGTCGGCTCGTCGAGCACCAGCACCGGGAATCGCGCGAGCATCGCCCGGGCGAGCGCGAGGCGCTGCGCCTGTCCGCCCGAGACGAGCGAGCCGCGCTCGCCGACGCGAGCGCCGAGCCCTCCGCGCTCGAGCACCCAATCGCGCAGGCCCACCCGCTCGAGTACCGCGAGCAGCTCCTCGTCGCTCGCGGTATCACGGGCGAAGACGAGGTTCTGGCGCACATCCTCATCGAAGAGCCACGGCCGCTGCTCGACCAGGCCGACGAGACGTCGCACCTCGCCGGGGTCGAGATCGGAGGCCTCGACTCCCCCGATGCGGTACGAACCGCGCGCCTCGAGGAAGCGCACGAGCACATGCGCGAGGGTCGACTTGCCCGCACCCGACTCCCCGCGCACGAGCACCCGCTCGCCGGGCGCCAGCTCGAGATCGAGGCCCGAGAGGGCGGGTGCGGTGGCTCCGGGCCAGCTCGCCGTGACGCCCCGCAGCGAGATCGCGGGGGTCGGCTCCGCTGCCGGAGCCGTCGCCGGGGTAGCCGGTGCCACCGGGATCTCGGGCTGCACCCGCCCGGGCACGGCGTTCGCGACCCGCCCGGCACTCACCCGGCCGAGCCGCCACGCGCTCGCCGCGGGAGGGATCGCGGCGGCCACCTCGGCGATCGCGAGCGGCACGAGGCAGAGCACCGCGAACGTGGGCCCGTCGATGCGCCCCGAGGCGAGGAGCGGCTCGGCGGTGACGACCGCGAGGGCGACCGCGATACCGCCGATCGCCGACATGATCGCGGCGGCGGCTCCCGCGGCGGACGCGCTCGCCCGCGTCAGCCGAGCCAGGCGCGCACCGAGCGCGTCGATGCGCGCCCGCCCGGCCGCCGCCCCATCGAAGGCGACGAGGACCTCGAGCGACTGGACCTGATCGACGACCGCCGCCTGCAATTCGCCGCGCAACGGTGCGAGCCGCGACTCGGCCCGGGCGGCGACCGCATGCTGCACGAGCACCGTCGCGCCGACGCCGAGCACGAGGCATCCGATCAGAGCGAACGCCGAGGCGGGCGCGAGCAGTGCGACCCCGACGACGGCACCGAGCAGCACGACGAGCGCGCTCACCACGGGCTGCACGGCCCGCAGGGGCACGTTCTGCAGTTCGTCGACGTCGCCGACGAATCGCGCCAGCAGCTCGCCGCGGCGGAGTGCCGCGATGCCGTCTGGAGCGACGGGGAGCATCCGTTCGAAGATGCCGCTGCGGATCGCGGCGAGTTGTCGGAACGCGGCATCGTGGCCGCTCAGCCGCTCGAGATAGCGGAACACCGCGCGGCCGAGCGCGAAGGCCCGCACCCCGACGATCGCGAGCGAGAGGTAGAGCACGGGCGGCTGCTCGGCGGCGCGGGCGATGAGCCACGCCGAACAGGCGAGGAGAGCGACGGCCGAACCGCCCGAGACGACCCCGAACAGCACCGAGGGCAGCAACCGCCCGAACCGCGGGATGCTCGTGCGGAGCACCGAACGGGTGTCTGACCCGCTCTGCGGAATGCGACGCTCAGACACGCGCCGCCGCCGGTTCGATGACCCCGTCTGCGGCCGCCACGAGCGCCGGACGGTGGGTCGCGACGAGCACCGTGACTCCCCCGTCGCAGAGTGCACGCAGGTGTTCGACGAGGGCCTGCTCGCGGCCCGCGTCCTGCGCAGAGGTGGGCTCGTCGAGAAGGAGGAGCGGCAGACGCCGCGCGAGGAGCCGGTGCACGGCGCGCGCGATGGCGACGCGCTGCGCCTGCCCGCCCGACAGGCCCGAGCCGCCCGGGCCGAGCACGAGGCCGGCGGCGACCTCGACCCCGGCGACCGCGAACGCGCGCTCGAGCAGAGCCGGATCGGCCGTCTCGTCACCCAGCCGCACGTTCTCGGCGACGCTGCCCGCGAGGAGCACCGGCGACTGGCCGGCCCACGCGACGAGTTCTCGACCCCGGTTGCCGAGCGAGCGGCCGTCCCACGAGACCTCCCCCGCCGCGATCGGCGCGAAGCCGAGAAGCGCGGCGAAGAGCGTCGACTTGCCGCTGCCGCTCGGGCCGATGACGGCGACGAGCGACCCCGGCGCGACGACGGCATCGAGATCTTCGATCACCGGGCGGTCGCCGCGGCGCACCGCGAGGCCCGCGACGACGAGACCGGTGCGCGGCGAGTCGATCGTGGCATCCTCGCGCTCGAGAACCGTGCCGAGCCGGCGTGCCGACGCGAGCGGTGCGAGGTGGGCGCTCGACCCGGGCTGAACCGTGGCGTCGTCGCCCATCTCCGTTTCATCGAGCAGCGCGAAGGCGTCATCGGCCGCCGTCACGCCGGCGGCCGAAGCGTGGAACGCCGCACCGACGTTGCGCAGCGGCAGGAACACCTCGGGCGCGAGCACGAGCACGAAGAGTCCGGGTGCGAGCGACATGTCGCCCGACACGAGCCGCAGGCCGATCGACACGGCCACGAGCGCGACCGACAGGCTCGCGGCGAACTCGAGTGCGAACCCCGAGAGGAAGGTGATGCGGAGGACCTTCATGGTGTGCCGACGGTACCCGTCGGTCACCTCGCGGATGCGCCGCGCCTGCCGCTCGGCGCGGCCGTACAGCACGAGCGTCGAGAGCCCGCCGACGACCTCGAGGAAGCCCCGTGACAGAGCCGAGAGGCTCTCCCACTGGCGCCGTTGCACCGCGTCGGTCGCCATGCCGATGAGCGCCATGAACACCGGGACGAGCGGGAGCACGATCACGAGCACGAGCCCCGAGAGCGGGTCGGCGATCCAGGCCGCGGCGATGCACGCGGGCGTCGCGACGACCGTGAGCACGAGCTGCGGCAGGTACCGGCCGAAGTAGTCGTCGAGTGCGTCGAGTCCGGGGCCGAGCAGGGTCGCGATGCGCGCCGAGGAGAAGCCGGCGATGCCGCCCGGGTGGCGCTCGAGTGCCGCGAGCAACTCGCCCCGGAGTTCGCGCTTGACGCGCTGCGCGCCCGTCGCACCGACGAGCTCCCATGCCCAGGCCGCGAGCGCCCGCACGCACGCGGCCCCGACGAGCACGGCGAGGGCCGGCCACAGCCCGTCCATCGGCATGCCGTCGATGAGGCCGACGACGAGGGTCGCGATCGACCACGCCACGGCGATGATCGCCGCCGCCTGTACGACGGCCAGCGCACCGCCCGCGAGGAGGAAGCCGCGGGCGGCGCGCGAGCGGCGCACCAGCCGGGGATCGAGGGGTTTCACGCGAGCCGGCTCAGTGCGTCGCGGCGTCGATGGTCGCCCGGCTCACGCGCTTGCGGAAGATCCAGTAGGTCCATCCCTGGTACGCGAGGATGAGCGGCAGGAAGATCAGCGCGACCCAGCTCATGAACGTGAGCGTGTACGTCGACGACGAGGCGTTCTCGATCGTGAGGCTGTTCGCCGGGTCGTTCGAGGCGGGCATCACGTCGGGGAACAGGGCGGCGAACAGCGCGAACACCGCCGCGGCGATCGTCGCAGCCATCAGCGTGAACGCGATCCCCTCCGCGCCGCGAAGGTTGGCGAGCCAGCCGCCGATGAGGGCGACCGCGGCGACCGCAGCGAGGATCCAGAACCAGAACGTGCCGAAGGCGAGCCCCGTCCACGCGAGGAACGACGCAGCGACGACGATCGTCACGAGCCCGGAGCGCGCCGCCAGCCGGCGTGCCCGCTCGCGCAGTTCGCCCTCCGTCTTCAACGACACGAAGACGACGCCGTGCGTGAAGAAGAGGAGGAGCGTCGTGAGTCCGCCGAGCAGCGCGTACGGGTTCAGCAGGTCGAACAGCGTGCCCGTGTAGTTGTGGTCGGCGTCGAGCGGGACGCCCTGCACGATGTTCGCGAAGGCGACGCCCCAGAGCAGCGCCGGCACTGCCGAGCCGATCACGATCATCAGGTCGAAGCGGCCCTTCCACTGCGACTCGGGGCGCTGGTGGCGGTACTCGAACGACACCCCGCGCGCGATGAGCGCCAGCAGGATGAGCAGCAGCGCGAGGTAGAAGCCCGAGAAGAGCGTCGCGTACCACTCGGGGAACGCCGCGAAGAGCGCGGCCCCGGCGACGATCACCCAGGTCTCGTTGAGGTCCCAGACCGGGCCGATGGTATTGATGAGCACGCGGCGGTCGGTGTCGTCCTTGCCGAGGAACGGCAACGACATGCCGACGCCGAAGTCGAAACCGTCGAGTACGAAGTAGCCGACGAAGAGGAACGCGACGATCCAGAACCAGAGCGTGGGGAGATCCACTTGTCCTCCTCCTTTCAGTAGACCGTCGTGGCGGGTTCGATGCGGCCCGACTCGGGGTCGGGCTCGCCGAGCTCGGGCGGGCCCTTCTTGATGGCTCGCAGGAGCAGCCGCACCTCGACCACCGCGAGTGCACCGTAGACGAGCGTGAAGGCGATGAGGGAGATGAGCACGTCGAGCCCGGTCACGTTCGGCGAGACGGCCGATTCGGTCGGCAACAGGCTGAACACGATCCAGGGTTGGCGCCCCATCTCGGTGAACACCCAGCCGACGCTCATGGCGGCGAGCGAGAGCGGGAAGCTCCAGATCGCGACCTTCCAGATCCAGCGCTGCTTCGGCATGCGCCCCTTGCGGGTGACCCAGAGGCCGACGACCGCGACGAGCACGTGGAGCATGCCGAGCCCGATCATCCAGCGGAAGGCCCAGTAGGTGACCCAGATGATCGGCGCGTAGTCGCCCGGGCCGTAGAGCTCGGTGTACTGCGCCTGCAAGTCGTTGATGCCCTCGACGCAGCCGTCGAAGGAGTGCGTCGAGAGGAACGAGAGCAGGTACGGCACCCGGATCGAGAAGAGTTCGCTCGACCCGTCGGGAGTGCCGAGCGTGAAGAGCGAGAACGAGGCGTCGGCGCCGCAGACCGTGTCGTAGGTCGCCTCGGCGGCCGCCATCTTCATCGGCTGCGTGGCCACCATGGCGAGGCTGAGCTGGTCGCCGAAGAGCGTCGTGAGGATGCCGGCGCCGACCATCGTCCAGAGGCCGAACTTCAGCGCGGGCCGCATCGTGTCGAGGTGCTGGTTGCGTGAGAGGTGCCAGGCGGCGGCCGAGATGATGAGGCCCGCGGTGACCATGAAGCTCGCAGCGATCGTGTGCGGGAACGCCGCGAGGACGACCGGATTCGTGAGCAGCGCGCCGATGTCGACGAGCTCGGCGCGACCCTTCTCGGCGTTCATCTCGTAGCCGACGGGATTCTGCATGAAGGCGTTCGCCGCGAGGATGAAGTACGCCGAGACGATCGTGCCGATGGCGGTGCACCAGATGGTCGCGAGATGGATGCCGCGCGGGAGCTTGTCCCAGCCGAAGATCCAGAGGCCGATGAACGTCGCCTCGAAGAAGAAGGCCAGCAGGCCCTCGAGGGCGAGCGGCGCGCCGAAGACGTCGCCCACGAAACGCGAGTACTCCGACCAGTTCATGCCGAACTGGAACTCCTGCACGATGCCGGTGACGACGCCCATGGCGAAGTTGATGAGGAAGAGGTTGCCGAAGAAGCGGGTGATCTTCAGGTACTCGACCTTGTCGGTGCGGAACCAGGCGGTCTGGAACACCGCGACGGTCGTCGCGAGTCCGATCGTGATCGGGACGAACAGGAAGTGGTAGACGGTTGTCAGGCCGAACTGCCAACGAGCGAGCAGCAGCGGGTCGAGCAACTCATTCACACGGATGCCCCTTTCACACGGGAAGAACGTCCGAGCGCGTTCTTCTACGAAGCGTAGAACAAATCGTGGATCGGCGGTAGTCTGGTGGCATGGCGAGTCTCGGAGATCTCGAGCGCTCCGTGATGGAGGTGCTCTGGTCGAGCGACGCCGCGCTCTCGGCCAACGAATTGCGCGACGCGCTCGCGATGCGCGACGGCGAGAGCGGGCGCACGGTCGCGACGACGACGGTGCTGACCGTGCTCTCCCGTCTCGAGCGCAAGGGCTTCGTGAGCCGCACGCGCGAGCACCGGCCGCACCGCTACCAGGCGCTGCTCTCCCGCGAAGAGCACACCGCCGAACTCATGCACGAGGTGCTCGACCGTTCGAGCGACCGCGACGCCGCGCTGGCCCGATTCGTGGGCACCGTGAGCGACGGCGAGGCGGCGACCCTCAGGCGCCTTCTCGACGAGCTCGTCCGACGCTGACCGTGGTCACCGTCGCCGTGGGACTCGGCGCGCTCGCGCTCGCGCTCGCGTGGCCGATCCCACTGCTCCTCTCGCGAGCGGCATGGCCCGCGCGCTCCCCCGCCGCGGCGCTCGCGCTCTGGCAGGCGATCGCCGTCGCCGGCGGCTTCTCGATGATCGGCTGCCTGCTGGTGTTCGGCGCCTCGCCGGCGGGATCGCTGCTCGGCGCCTGGCAGGCGCTCGTGCCGGCGCTGTTCACCGGACCGATCCCGCCCGAGTTCGGCATCGTGCACCTCGCCGCGATCACCCTGGCGGCAGGCCTCACCGCGCACCTCGCCCTGAACCTCGCGCTCACGGCCGTCCGCGCCGAGCGCGAGCGACGCCGCCAGCACCAGCTCGTCGCCCTCCTCGGCGACCCGATGCCGGGGCAGCCGCACACCCGCGTGCTCGCCCACCCCGCACCGCTCGCGTACTGCGTGCCCGGCCTCCGCACCGCGACGGTGCTCACCGACGGGCTCATCGATGCGCTCTCGCCCGACGAGCTCGTCGCCGTCATCGCCCACGAACGAGCCCATCTCGACCAATTGCACCACCTCGTGCTGCTCGCGTTCCGCGCCTGGCACAGTGCGCTGCCGTGGTTCCCGATCGCGAACCGCGCCGAGCGCTCGGTGATCCTCCTCGCCGAGATGCTCGCCGACGACCGCGCGCGTCGCACCGCCGGCGACGACGCCCTCCGCGGGGCACTCCTCGTCGTCGGCGGGGGCGGCCCCGGCGGCTACGGCGACGACACCGTGATCGCCGACGCCGACATGCTCGCGGCACGGCTCGATCGGCTCGGCGTCGTACCCGCGTCATCCTCGTCGTCGGCGACGCCTCGCCCGCTGGTGCTCGTCACCTCCCTCCTCCTCGTCCTCGCGCCCATCGCGGCCTGTACCGTGGTACTGGCGGATCATCCCGTGGGGTGACGCGACCGCGCCCCGCCCCCGGTTACGCTCGAACGATGAACGAGATCCTCGACTGGATCCTCAGCACCGTGCAGGCGGTCGACCCGGTCACCCGCACGCTGCTCGCCGGCCTCGGCATCATGCTCGAGACGAGCGTGCTCATCGGGCTCGTCGTGCCGGGCGACACCATCGTGCTCGTCGCCGCGACCGCCGTCGACGGCGTCGGCGAGTACCTCGCGCTCGCGTTCACCGTCATCGCCGGCGCGCTGATCGGCGAGAGCATCGGGTTCGCGCTCGGACGCTGGTTCGGCCCGCACATCCTGCACTCCCGACTCGGCCGGAGACTCGGCGAGGAGAACTGGCATCGCGCGCAGCGCTACCTCGACCGTCGCGGCGGACCCGCGATCTTCATCTCGCGCTTCCTGCCCGTGCTGCACTCGCTCATCCCGCTCACCGTCGGCATGAGCACCATGCGATACCGCAAGTTCATCGCCTGGACGGCGCCCGCCTGCGTCATCTGGGCCTTCGCCTACGTCTCGGTCGGCTGGGCCGCCGCGGGCAGCTACCGCGAGCTCAGCCGCGAGCTGCACTGGGCGGGCTACATGTTCGTCGCAGTGATCGCGTTGTTCCTCGTCGTGGTGTGGGGCGCCAAGAAGCTCATCGTGCGCTCCGAGGCCAAGCACATGGAGGCCGCAGAGGCCGCCGACGACTCGGGTGCGCTCGACACCGCCCCGAGCACGCCGGCGGACTTCACGCGCACCGCGGCGTCCGCCCCGTCTGGCCTCGCCTCCGATCTGCGAAACGACGCGGGGTCGGACGCCGAGGCACCCGACCCCGCCGAACGCGGCGCCGACCGTTAGCCGGCCGCGGCGTCGATCAGAACAGCCCCTGCTCGGAGAGCCAGTCGCTCGCGATCTGCTCGGCCGACTGCTGCTCGTCGACACTGAGGGCGTTGAGCGCGACGAGGTCTGCGGCGGTGAGCGCGGCACTCACGGTGTTGAGCACCTCGGCCGCCTCGTCGTCGACCTTCTCACTGACCACCGGCACCACGTTCGACGCGAGGAAGAGACCCTCGGGGTCGTCGAGGGTCACGAGATCGCTCGTCGAGATCGCCGGGTTCGCGCTGTAGATGTTCACCAGCTGCACCGCGCCGTCTTGGAGTGCCTTGATGGTGAGCGGACCGCCGCTGTCCTCGATCGGCGTGAACGCGACCTCGACGCCGTAGACCGACTTCAGGCCCTCGGGTCCATACGGCCGCGTCGCGAGCTCGGAGTTGCCGCCGAGCGTCAGCGAGGTCTCGACCTTCGCGAGATCGGCGAGGCTCGTCACGCCGTTCGTCTCCGAGAACTCCTTCGTGACGTTGTACGAGTCCTGGTCGGTGGCCTCGGACTGATCGAGGACGCGGAGGCCGTCGGGCAGGGCGCCCTCGAGCTCCGCATAGACGTCGTCGGCGGTCGTCGCGCTCGTGCCGGGCACGTAGAACTGGAGGAGGTTGCCGGTGTACTCGGGGAAGACGTCGATCGCGCCGCTCTCGAGTTCGGGCATGTAGACCTCGCGCTGCCCGATGCGTGGCTGGAGCTCCACCGTGAAGCCGTTCGCCTCGAGCGCCTGGGCGTAGATCTCCGCGATGATCTCGTTCGAGTAGTAGTCCTGCGAGCCGACGACGAGGGTCTCGCCGCCGCCGTCGGTCTCGCCCGATCCGTTGTCGAGCGGGTCGCCCGATGCGCACCCTGCCAGGGCCACTGTCGCCCCGACCACGACCGCCGCCAGCGCGACGAGTCGGCCTTTTCCTGCTGTGATCATTGCCTGTTCCCTTCATGGATGGGTCGCCCCACGGCCGTTCGCGGCCGGGCCGGCCGCGAACGGAGTTCACGAGTTCGGGTCGCCCGCACGCCGGCGGGCACGACGAGGCGCTGCGCGAGGGCGAATGCGCCGTCGACGAGGAGCGCGAGCAGGATCACGAGGATCGAACCGCCGAGCATCTCGCCGTAGTCACGGGTCTTGAGCCCTTGGAAGATCGGCCGCCCGAGGCCGACGTCGGCCACGTAGGCGGCGAGGGTCGCCGTCGCGATGATCTGCAGCGCCGCCGAGCGCACGCCCCCGACGATGATCGGCAACCCGAGCGGCAACTCGACGCCGCCGACGATCTCGCGCTCGCGCATGCCCATCGCACGCGCCGCGTCGATCGTGCGTCGATCGACCGCCTCGAAGCCCGCATACGCCCCGGCGAGCAGCGGCGGCACCGCGAGTATGACCAGCGAGATCACCGGCGCCGCGAGCCCGATGCCGAGCCAGAGCCCGAAGAGCGTCAGCACCCCGAGCGTCGGCAGTGCGCGCAGCCCGCCCGAGACCATGACGACGAGCTGCTTGCCCCGACCGGTGTGGCCGATCACCGCGCCGGCGGGCAGCGCGATCGCCGAGGCGATGGCGAGGACCACGAGCGAGAGGAGCAGATGCTGGCCGATGCGCACGGGGATGCTGCCCGCTCCCTGCCAGTTGGCCGGGTCGAGGATCCAGGCGATGCCGCCGGCGACGAGGTTCACGGCCGCGCCCCCTCGACGGCCGACCCGGCCCGACGGCCCGGCCCGAGTCTCGTCCAGGGCATGAGCAGCCTGCCCGCCAGCACGGCGAGCTGGTCGAGCAGGAGGGCGAGCACGATCGTCGCGACGATGCCGGTGGCGATCTCGGCCTGGATGCCGCGCTGGAACCCGTCGGTGAACAGGCTGCCGAGGCTCGGCACGCCGATCACGGCGCCGATCGTCGCGAGGCTGACCGTGCTCACGATCACCACCCGGAGCCCCGAGAGCAGCACCGGCCCCGCGAGCGGGAGCTCGACGGCCCGGAAGCGGCCGAACCCCGAGTAGCCGACGGCGGTCGCCGACTGGCGCACGTCGCGGTCGATCGCATCGAAGGCGTCAGCGGCGGTGCGCACGATCACGGCGATGCCGTAGAGGGTCAACGCGACCACGAGGTTCACGGGCGAGCGCACCCCGAGCCCCGTGAAGACCGGGAGTGCGATGAGCAGCGCGAGCGAAGGGATCGCGTAGAGCAGCCCGCAGAGCGTGAGCAGCACACCCCGCGACCACCGGTAGCGGTGCGCGAGCCAACCGATCGGAACCGAGACCACGAAACTCAGTATGATCGCGGGCACCGACAATGCCAGGTGCACGAGACTCAGCTCGCCGACCAGGTCGAGATTCGACCAGAGCCAGGTCACGAGGCGAGCACTCCCGCCGCGCGCCCGTCGTCGTCGACGACGAGCTGTCGGCCGTCGACCTCCCTGAGATGCAGCAGGCGTTTGCCCCGATCGGCGCCGACGAAGTCGGCGACGAAGTCGTCGGCCGGGTTCGCGAGGATCTCGGCGGGCGAGGCGGCCTGCGAGATCCGACCGCCTTGCTGCATGATGACGACCTGGTCGCCGAGGAGGAACGCCTCGTCGATGTCATGGGTGACGAAGACGACCGTCTTGCCCAGTTCGCCCTGGAGCCGCAGCAGTTCCTGCTGCAACTCCGAGCGGACGATCGGGTCGACCGCGCCGAACGGCTCGTCCATCAGCAGGATGTTCGGGTCGACCGCGAGACCGCGCGCGACGCCGACCCGCTGCTGCTGTCCGCCCGAGAGCTGACTCGGGTACTTGCCGGCCAGCGAACGGTCGAGCCCGACGGTGTCGAGGAGTTCCAGTGCCGCGGCGTGCGCCTCCCGCTTGCGGACGCCGCGGAGCATCGGGACGGTGGCCACGTTGTCGATCACCTTGCGGTGCGGCAGGAGCCCCGAGTTCTGCATCACGTAGCCGATGCTCCGCCGGAGCGCGACGGGTTCGAGCGTCGAGACATCCGTGCCGTCGATGAGCACCTGGCCATCGGTCGCGTCGACCATGCGGTTGATCATGCGCAGAAGGGTCGTCTTGCCGGAGCCCGAGGAGCCGACGAGGACCGTCGTCTTGCGCGGCGGGATCACGATGTCGACCCCCGACACCGCGAGGGTGCCGTCGGGGAATCGCTTGGAGACGCCGCGGAATTCGATCATGCTGGCTTCATCCCGTCGTCGGCGTTCGCTCGATGTGCAGGTTCCAGCCAAACACCGATCGCGCCTCAGGGCAACGGCAGGGCGCCGCGCGTCGCGAGCCGGCTCAGGCGGCGCTGGTGGCGGCCACCACCGCGCCGAGGTGCTCTGCGAGGTAGTCGTGCACGAGGCGCTTCGCCTCCGCGAGGTAGCGCTCATCGCCTTCGCCGCTGCGCTCGAAGGCGCGGCTGATGAGGGCGTCGCCGATCTCCATCGCCACACCAAGGCGGAACCGCAGTTCGTCCTGGTCGGCGCCGGCGCCGAACTCGGCCTCGATGAGTCGCGCCATGCGATGGGCGAACTCGGGCTCGATGTCGCCCTCGGCGAGTTCGCGCTGCGCCGCGTGCACGACCGTGAAGCCCGGCTCGTCGCGGTACATCGTCGCGCAGACCTCGAGTGCGACGTCGAGCACCGTCCACCAGGACTCGAGCTCGACCCGCTCCATCTCGTCGGCGACGCGCTCGCGGTAACGGCGGACCGACCGCTCGCGGAGCGCGTACAGCACGGCGACACGGTCGGGGAAGTAGCGGTACACCGTGCCGATCGACGCTCCGGCCCGCTCGGCGACCATCTGCGTCGTCAGCCGCTCGAAACCCGACTCGTCGACGATCTCGGCGGCGGCGTCGAGCAGCGCGTCGAGGCGCTGGCTGGAGCGACGCTGCGTCGGCTCGGTGCGTACCGAGCGCCTCCGGCTCGGATCGGCCCCGAGGATCAGGTCGATGTTCGGCACGGAACCTCCTCAGTTGCTCGGACCACTCTACCGGGCGTCGAACAACCCGCCGTACCGCTCGCGGCCGTTTCGCGACCCGGGCCGCTCGCATGACAGACTGAGTGGATGCCGGCGAGCTCCCCCACCCCGGCCGGATCTCGAGAGCGCCAGGTCCGGCATCGTGCCGCGCGCATCGAGGACTGGATCCACGACATCCGCTCCCGCTGGGCCCGTCGTCGCGGACACATCCCGACGGTGGTCCCCTACACCGGGTACGGCTCGACCGAGTGGGTCCGCGTGTTCTGCCGAGTGCTGCTCCACAGGCCGATCACCCCCGACCACGGCTCGAAGCGGCGCCGCCGTCGCGGCGACCAGGGCATTCGCGGCTGGCGCAGCTTCACCAGCGTGCCCGTCGGCGACATGCCCGTGGTCATCGAGATCGGCGGCGAACGCATCGAAGTGCTCGCCGATCGGGGCGGCGTGGTGGACACGACGGTGCCGGTGTCGCTCGAGCCGGGCTGGCACCGCGCGACGCTCAGCACCGAGGGGGCGAACCCCGTCGAGGCGCCCATCCGCATCGTCGGCCCCGACGTCGAGTTCGGCATCATCTCCGACGTCGACGACACGGTCATGGTGACCGCACTCCCCCGCCCGCTCGTCGCGGCCTGGAACACCTTCGTGCTCGACGAGCACGCCCGCATCCCGACCCCGGGCATGGCCGTGCTCTTCGAGCGCCTCGCGCGTTCGCACCCGGGCTCGCCCGTGATCTATCTCTCGACCGGCGCCTGGAACGTCGCGCCGACCCTGACGCGTTTCCTCTCGCGAAACCTCTACCCGGCCGGCCCGCTGCTCCTCACCGACTGGGGCCCCACGCACGACCGCTGGTTCCGGAGCGGCCGCGATCACAAGCACGAGAACCTGCGGCGCCTCGCCGAGGAATTCCCGAACGTGCGGTGGCTCCTCATCGGCGACGACGGGCAGCACGACGAGGAGCTCTACGCGCAGTTCGCCGCCGAGCACCCCGACCGCGTCGAGGCGGTCGCGATCAGACGCCTCTCGACCGGCGAGGCGGTGCTCGCGGGTGGTCGCACGAAGGCGGAGGAGCACGGCACCGAGGTTCCGTGGGTCTCCGCGAGCGACGGGTCGACGATCGCCGACCGGCTCGCCGAGGTCGGCGTCGTCTGAGCGGCCCCGACTACTTCGCTGCGACCGCCGCGGCACGAGTACGCCGGAACGCGGCGAGCCCGCGGTTGACCTGCCGCGCCCACAGCGGGCCGAGGTAGATGAACGCCGAGTAGCCCTGCACGAGCGTCGCCCCTGCGTCGAGACGGTCTTGCACGTCGGCCGCCGTCTCGACGCCGCCGACGGAGATCACGCAGAGCTCGGCGGGCACATGCCGCCGCACGAGCTTCAGCACCTCGAACGAGCGCTCGGCGAGCGGCGCGCCCGAGAGGCCTCCTGCGCCGATCGCTTCGACGGCGGATGCCTCGGTGCGAAGCCCGTCGCGCGAGATGGTCGTGTTCGTGGCGATGAGTCCGTCGAGACCGAGGCGCACCACCAGCTCGCAGATGCGCACGATCTCGGCGTCGTCGAGGTCGGGCGCGATCTTCACGAGCAGCGGGGTCGTGCCGCTCGCGGCGCGCACGGCCGCGAGCAGCGGCGCGAGCGCATCGAGCTCTTGCAGGCCGCGCAGGCCCGGCGTGTTCGGCGAGCTGACGTTGACCACGAGGTAGTCGGCGTACGGCGCGAGCAGCTTCGCACTGCGCTCGTAGTCGCCGACCGCGTCTTCGACGGCGGTGACCCGGCTCTTGCCGATGTTGACGCCGAGCACCGGTCGATGCGTGCGACGCGACAGCCGTGAGAGGCGTCCCGCCGCGGCATCCGCGCCGCCGTTGTTGAAGCCCATGCGGTTGATGAGCGCGCGATCCTTCACGAGGCGGAACAGGCGCGGGCGCTCGTTGCCCGGCTGCGCGATCGCCGTGATCGTGCCGACCTCGACATGACCGAAGCCGAGGTTGCCGAGGCCGAGCACCGCGAAACCGTCTTTGTCGAATCCGGCCGCGACGCCGAACGGCGAGGGGAATCTCAGTCCCAGCGCATCGACCGCGAGCGAGGGATCGGGCGCGGTGAAGCGCTCGACCAGCCGGCCGACGCCGAACGTCGGAAGCGCCGTGATCACCCGGAATGCGAGGTGGTGCGCGTCTTCGGGGTCGAGCTTGGAGAGGAACGCGGAGAAGAGGAGTCGATACATGCCGGATTCAGGGTACCGGTCGCGGCACCCCGTTGCGTCACTCGACCGGCCTGGCCGGCAGTCGACCGTGCTCCGCGCGGAGCAGCTCGATCGCCGATTCGAAGTCGTCGAGCGAGTCGAACGCCTGGTAGACGCTCGCGAAGCGCAGGTACGCGACCTCGTCGAGCTCGCGCAGCGGCGGAAGGATCGCGAGGCCGATGTCGTTCGCCTCGATCTGCGAGGCTCCCGTCGAACGGATGGTCTCCTCGACCTTCTGCGCGAGCACCGCGAGATCGGAATCGGTGACCGGGCGGCCCTGGCACGCCTTCTTCACGCCGAGCACGACCTTCTCGCGACTGAACGGCTCGACGACACCCGAGCGCTTCATGACGACGAGGCTCGCCGTCTCGGTCGTCGAGAACCGGCGCCCGCACTCGGGGCACTGCCTGCGACGGCGGATCGACAGCCCGTCGTCGCTCGTGCGGGAGTCGATGACGCGCGAATCGGGGTGACGGCAGAAGGGACAGTACATGGTGTCCCCAGCCTACCGGCGCGCGAGCGGCTCACTCCGCGGCGAAGCGCGCCGTCATTCCCCGGTCGTCGGCTCGCTATCGCACAGTCCGAGCGCGGGGTCGGTGTCGAAGAAGGTCAAATTCGTGACGACCCAACCGCCCGCGAACTTCTCCGTCGTCACGCGACCGAGCGTCACCCCGCTCGCGCTCACCGCCTCGGTTTCAAGATACCGATCCGCATATACCTCCGCGGCTTGTGCCTTCTCCGCGGCCGCGACGTCGTCGAGGGCGGACTCGAGCAACTCGACCTGAGCACCGGCGGGCACGCTTCCGGGAGGCGTTGCGACCTTCTGGGCGCTCTGCCCCCGGTTCCACTCGGCCATCGAACGGATGGCTGCCGCGCTGTTCGCTTCACCCGTGAGGCCGTCCCACTCGAGATCGATCATGAATGGGCATGACTCGGGCGCGACACTCGCACCTGCATCTCCAGCGGGCTCATCGGTTCCGACTGCGGCGCAACCGGTTGCCCCGATCGCGACCGATACGGCGACCGCCACGATCACGGTCCGCTGTGTGCCAGTACTCACGTCACACCTCCGAGACTCTCAGTAGTGGAAGGCCAGACTCGTCGTGTCCCACGTGTCTAGGGTCCGGCGATGAGTTCGATATTGCGGCGACCCCGAGTTTGCCGCCTGACACATCGTCGCTTGGTCGTTCACCACTCCACATTTTGCAATAGTGAATGCGGTGTTCCCGCCACCGAGGTGAGCATCTGTTTGCGACGGGTGCGCGAGACCGATCGAATGCCCGAGCTCATGGAGCATCACGGAACCTGCGTCAATCGTTTTCGAGCATGTGTAGGTGGGGACATAGCCGCGAGAGGGGCAGCCTTCCCAGTACGCCCGGCGCGAATTGTCCTGAGTGAACCAGTCTGAACGCACCGCGATATCGATGTAGACAGTGCCCGGGAACGCGGTCTTGATAGGCGCGTGCATCGTCGTGCAACCGGCCGCCCCCGTCGAGGCCAGTACCCCCGGAGCGAGGGTGGTCGACGTGCGAAAGGCGATGTTCGCGGTGTTGGACGAACTTGCCTGTCCAACCCATCGAAGGCCTCGACCAGTCGGGTTGTTGGCGGCCAATACGACGGATAGATGGGCGGTCGCGTCCGCGCCACGGTCGCGGAAGCTGTTCACGACGCCGTCGCCGCTACCGTCGACCGGAAGGCTGGTGAAGCCCACGCGCACCGGGGCAGACGCAAGTTTCATTGCCTGAGTGCATTGCCAATAGCCATACGGGAGGTCATGTGCTTCGGCTGGTTGTGCGAATTGCCCGCCCGCGCCCACCAACATGATCGACAGGATCGCCAGGAACCCGATCCACACCCGTCGTCTCGAATGCCCCCCCCATGCCGATGAAACTACACCTGACCCTGCTGGGGGTCAATGACGCCGCTCAGACGCTGAAGCGCGCCGTCACCGCCTCGCCGTGGGCCGGCAGGTCTTCTTCGGTCGAGAGGGCGTCGATCACCGGTGCGACCTCGCGCAGCGCGGCCTCGTCGTAGCGCACGACCTGCTGCGGCCGCAGGAACGTCGCCGCCGAGAGACCCGGCGCGAAGCGGGCCTGGCCGCCCGTCGGCAGCACGTGGTTCGAGCCCGCCGCGTAGTCGCCGAGGCTCACGGGCGAGTACGGGCCGATGAAGATCGCCCCCGCGTTCTCGATGCGGGCGAGCACGGCGTCGGCGTCGCGCACCTGGATCTCGAGGTGCTCGGGGCCGAACGCGTTCGCGAACGCGGCCGCCTGCTCGAGGTCGTCGACGAGGACGAGCGCCGACTGCGCGCCGGTGAGCGACTGGTGCACGCGGTCGCCGTGCTTCGTCGCGGCCGATCGCGCGGCGAGGCGGCCCAGCACGCGCTCGGCGAACGCGGGCGAATCGGTCACGAGCACCGCGGCGGCGAGCTCGTCGTGCTCGGCCTGGCTGATGAGGTCGGCGGCCACGAAATCGGCGTCGGCCGCGTCGTCGGCGATGACGAGGATGTCGGTCGGTCCCGCCTCCGCGTCGATGCCGGTGACCCCGTGCACGACCCGCTTGGCCGCTGCCACATAGACGTTTCCCGGGCCCGTGACGAGCTGCACCGGCTCGAGGCCGAGACCCGGCACGCCGTAGGCGAAGGCACCGATCGCACCCGCCCCACCCATCGCGTAGACCTCGGTGACGCCGAGCAGTGCGGCCACGCCCGCGATCGTCGGGTGAACCCGCCCGCCGAACTCCGCCTGCGGCGGGGAGGCGAGCGCGATCGACGCCACGCCGGCTGCCTGCGCGGGCACCACGTTCATGACGACGCTCGAGGGGTAGACGGCCTTGCCGCCGGGAACGTACAGGCCGACCCTGCCGACCGGCTGCCAGCGCTGTTCGACGACGGCACCGGCACCCAGCTCGGTGCGCCGCGGGGCGGGCACCTGGGCCGCACTCGCGGCACGGACGCGCTCGATCGTGCGTTCGGCCGCCGCCCGGACCCCCGGCGCGAGGCTGTCGCGCGCGCCGGCGAGCTCGTCGGCGGGCACCCGCACATACGGCGGAACCACCCGGTCGAAGCGCTCGGCCTGCTCCAGGAGAGCCGACTCGCCGTGCTCGCGGACGGCCTCGATGAGCGCGCGCGCCGGCTCGAGAGCGGCCGACACGTCGGTCGCAGCTCGGGGCACGAGCGCGAGCAGCTCACTCGTCGATGGGCGGGTTCCGCGGAGGTCGATCGTTCGCAGCATGGTGGCTCCAGACTACCGAGCGGTGCCCGCCGCGCTGCGGGACGGCGTCACACGAGGCAGTTCGGGCCGAGCAGGCTCTTGAGCTCGCCGTAGAAGTCGGCCGTCACCTTCACGGGGTACTGGTGCATCTCGAACACGCGGCCGACGCGCCCCCTGGTCAGGGTCAATCGGACCTCGGTCTCGCCACGATGGCGGATCAGGATCTCTTTGAGGGCTTCGGTGAGTTCGGGAGTCGCACGCTGGTCGGGCAATGAGATCCGCACCAGTCCGGCATCGTCGTCTTGGCCGAGGTCGGGGGTGAAGACGCTGTGGGCGTGGAGGTTCATGCCGTCGTCGCGCATGCTGACCCTGCCGCGCACGACGGCGATGGTGTCCGCTTGCAGCCCAGGGGCGAACTCCTGATACGCCTTGCCCATGAACATGACGGTGATCTCGCCCGAGAAGTCCTCGACCTGGATCATGCCGTACTGGTTGCCCGACGACTTCGCGATGCGGTGCTGCACGCTCGTGACGAGGCCCGCGACGGTGACGGTGTCGCCGTCTTGCGTTGAGTCGGAGGTCGTCAGGTCGAGGATCGAGGACGAGGCGTGCTTGGCCAGGGGCGCCTCGAGCCCGTCGAGCGGGTGCTCGGAGACGTACAGGCCCAGCATCTCGCGCTCGAACGCGAGCTTCTGCTTCTTCGGCCACTCGGGCCGCGGTGCGACCTGTGACGACGTCTGCGCCTGCTCGCCCTCGTCGAAGAGGTCGTCGAAGTCGAAGCCCGCCTGACCGGTCGCCTCGACGCGCTTGGTCGCGACGACGCCGTCGACGGCGGCCTCGTGCGCCTCCATGAGCGCTCGCCGAGTGTCGCCCATCGAGTCGAACGCCCCCGCCTTGACGAGTGACTCGACGGTGCGCTTGTTGGCGACCTGCAGCGGCGACTTCTTCAGGAAGTCGTGGAACGACTCGAATCGCCCCTCTTTCTCGCGCGCGCCGCGGATCGCGTCGACGACGTTGAAGCCGACGTTCCGCACCGCACCGAGGCCGAACCGGATGTCGTCGCCGACGGCGGCGAAGAAGCCGATCGACTCGTTGACGTCGGGCGGCAGCACCTTGATGCCCATGCGGCGGCACTCGTTGAGGTAGAGGGCGAGCTTGTCGCGTGCATCGCCGACACTCGTGAGCAGGGCCGCCATGTACTCGGCCGGGAAATGCGCCTTGAGGTACGCCGTCCAGTAGCTGAGCACTCCGTACGCCGCCGAGTGGGCCTTGTTGAACGCGTAGTCGGAGAACGGCAGCAGGATCTCCCAGAGCTTGCCGATCGCCTCCTCGGAGTACCCGTTCGCCTTCATTCCGTCGGAGAAGCCGGCGTACTGCTTGTCGAGCTCGGACTTCTTCTTCTTGCCCATAGCGCGCCGCAGGATGTCGGCCTGGCCGAGCGAGAACCCGGCGACGCGCTGGGCGATCGCCATGACCTGCTCCTGGTAGATGATGAGGCCGTAGCTCGTGTCGAGGATGTCTCTGAGCGACTCCGCGAACTCGGGGTGGATCGGCGTGATCTCTTGGAGACCGTTCTTGCGCAGCGCGTAGTTCGTGTGCGAGTTCGCGCCCATCGGGCCGGGCCGGTACAGCGCGATGACGGCCGAGATGTCTTCGAAGTTGTCGGGCTTCATGAGCCGCAGGAGGGCGCGCATCGGCCCGCCGTCGAGCTGGAACACGCCGAGCGTGTCGCCGCGCGAGAGCAGCGCGTACGCCTCGGGGTCGTCGAGCGCGAGGTCTTCGAGCACCGGGCGGAACCCGCGGTTCGCCTCGATGTTGTCGAGCGCGTCGTCGATGATCGTGAGGTTGCGCAGCCCCAGGAAGTCCATCTTGATGAGGCCGAGCGACTCGCACGCCGGGTAGTCGAACTGCGTGACGATCTGGCCGTCTTGCTCGCGCTTCATGATCGGGATGATGTCGATCAGCGGGTCGCTCGACATGATGACGCCGGCCGCGTGCACGCCCCACTGCCGCTTCAGGTTCTCGAGGCCGAGCGCCGTGTCGAAGACGGTACGGGCCTCGGGGTCGGTCTCGACGATCGCACGGATGTCGCCGGCCTCTTTGTAGCGCGGGTGGTTCTTGTCGAAGATGCCGGTGAGCGGGATGTCCTTGCCCATGACGGCGGGCGGCATCGCCTTCGTGAGCTTCTCACCCATCGAGAACGGGAACCCGAGCACGCGCCCGGAGTCTTTCAGCGCCTGCTTCGCCTTGATGGTGCCGTAGGTGACGATCTGCGCGACGCGCTCCTCGCCGTACTTCTCGGTCACGTACTTGATGACCTCGCCGCGACGGCGCTCGTCGAAGTCGACGTCGAAGTCGGGCATCGAGACGCGATCGGGGTTCAGGAACCGCTCGAAGATGAGCCCGTGCTGAAGCGGGTCGAGGTCGGTGATCTTCATCGCGTACGCCGCCATCGACCCGGCACCCGAGCCACGGCCTGGCCCGACGCGGATGCCGTGCTCCTTCGACCAGTTGATGAAGTCGGCGACGACGAGGAAGTACCCGGGGAAGCCCATCTGCAGGATGACGCCGACCTCGTAGTCGGCCTGCTTGCGCACCTCGGCGGGGATGCCCCCCGGGTAGCGCACCGCGAGCCCCCGGTCGACCTCCTTCACGAACCAGGTCTCTTCGCTCTCGCCGGGCGGCACCGGGAAGCGGGGCATGTAGTTGGCATTGGTGTTGAACTGCACGTCGCAGCGCTCGGCGATCAGCAGCGTGTTGTCGCACGCTTCGGGGTGATCGCGGAAGACGTGCCGCATCTCGGCCGCGGTCTTCAGGTAGAAGTCGTCGGCGTCGAACTTGAAACGGTTCGGGTCGTCGAGCGTCGAACCCGACTGCACGCACAGCAGCGCCGCGTGGCTCTTCGCATCGTCGGCATGCGTGTAATGCAGGTCGTTCGTCGCGACGAGCGGCAGACCGAGGTCTTTCGCGAGTCGATGCAGATCGTCCATGATCCGGCGTTCGATGCCGAGACCGTGGTCCATGATCTCGGCGAAGTAGTTCTCTTTGCCGAAGATGTCGCGGAAGTCGGCCGCCGCCTTCACCGCCTCGTCGTACTGGCCGAGCCTGAGGCGCGTCTGCACCTCGCCAGACGGGCAGCCCGTCGTCGCGATGAGGCCCTTCGAGTAGGTCGAGAGCAGTTCGCGGTCCATGCGCGGCTTGAAGTAGTAGCCCTCGATCGACGCACGGCTCGAGAGCCGGAAGAGGTTGTGCATGCCCTCGGTCGTCTCGGAGAGCAGGGTCATGTGCGTGTACGCGCCCGAACCCGAGACGTCGTCGCCGCCACCGTTGCCCCATCGCACCCGGGTCTTGTCGCCGCGCGCGGTACCGGGAGTGATGTAGGCCTCGGTGCCGATGATCGGCTTGATGCCGGCGTCGGTCGCCTGCTTCCAGAAATCGTAGGCGCCGAAGACGTTGCCGTGATCGGTGACCGCGACGGCCGGCATTCCCTCGCCCTGCGCGGCCTTGATCAGCTCGCCCACCCGGGCCGCTCCGTCGAGCATCGAGTACTCGGAATGCACGTGCAGGTGGACGAATGAATCGGCGGCCACGGGGCTCCTCTTCGGATGCTGCGGGGTGGTACTGGGGTGTCTTCGAGTCTAGGGCGAGCCGCCCACGTCGGAGCCGATTCGCGCCCGACCCGGGCGATCGGCCTCAGTCGCCGCGCAGCAGTTCGAGTGCGTGCGCGAGATCGTCGGGGTAGTCGGAGACGAAGGTCGTCCACTGCCCGGTGCCGGGGTGCGTGAGCGAGAGCTCGTGCGCGTGCAGCCACTGGCGGGTGAGGCCCAGCCGCTCGGACAGCGTCGGGTCGGCGCCGTACATGGCGTCGCCCGCGCACGGGTGCCGCTGCGCGGCCATGTGCACCCGGATCTGGTGCGTGCGCCCCGTCTCGAGGTGCACCTCGAGCAGCGACGCGTACGGGAACGCCTCGAGCGTCTCGTAGTGCGTGACGGCGTGCTTGCCGTCGGCCGTCACCGCGAACTTCCATTCGGAACGCGGGTGACGCCCGACGGGTGCGTCGATCGTGCCCGCGAGCGGATCAGGGTGCCCCTGCACCACCGTGTGATAGATCTTCTCGACCTCGCGGTCGTGGAACTGCCGCTTCAACTCGGTGTACGCGCGTTCGGACTTCGCGACGACCATGAGGCCGCTCGTGCCCGCGTCGAGGCGGTGCACGACGCCCTGCCGTTCGGGTGCGCCCGAGGTCGAGATGCGGAACCCCGCCGCCGCGAGGGCGCCGACGACCGTCGGTCCCGTCCAGCCGAGCGAGGGGTGCGCGGCGACCCCCGCCGGCTTGTCGACCACCACGAGGTCGTCGTCGTCGTGCACGATGCCGAGTTCGGGCACCGCGATCGGCTCGATCGCGAGGGTGCGCGGCGGCTCCCAGCTCACCTCGAGCCAGCCGCCGGCGCGCAGCCGGTCGGACTTGTCGACCGTCGCGCCGTCGACGCGGACGCCCCCGGCCGAGGCGATCTCCGCGGCGAAGGTCCGTGAGAAGCCGAGGAGTTTCGCGAGCCCTGCGTCGACCCGCACGCCGTCGAGCCCGTCGGGAACGGGGAACGAACGGTGCTCCATCAGGCTTCGTGCGCGCGCGGCGCGTCGGCGGCCGGAAGCCGGGGCGCCTCGGGGGCGTCGTCGGACGACGCCGGCGAGGCGGCATCCGTTGCGTCCTTCGGAGGGCGCACTTCGCGCGATCCGTCAAGTCCGATGCCGCGGATCGTCAGGATCATGAACAGCACCATGCTCGACACGATCGCGATGTCGGCGACGTTGTAGATCGCCGGGAGCATCCACGGCGTCGAGATGAAGTCGATCACGTGGCCCAGCCCGAAGCTCGGCTCTCGGAAGAGCCGATCGGTCAGGTTGCCGAGCACGCCCCCGAGCAGCAGCCCGAAGACGAGCGCCCACGCGACCGAGCGGATGCGCCGGGCGAACCAGATGATGAACGTGATGACGCCCGCGGCGAGGATCGTGAAGATCCACGTCATGCCGCTCGCGAGCGAGAATGCCGCGCCGGGGTTGCGCACGAACTGCCACTGGAGCACTGAGCCGAGCACCGGCACGATCTCACCTTCGGTGAGGTTCGAGACGACGAGGTACTTGCTCAACTGGTCGAGGCCGTACGCCGCGATCGCGGCGCCGGCCAGGACCAGCAGGGCGGTGGTGGTGCCGACCTTCGCGGCCGGCTCAGCCGCCAAAGCCCTGGAAGGTCGGTGTCGGCTGCTCGGCGGGAGCCGAGAAGCCCTGGTTGCCCGACACCTGCACGGGGGCGGCGGTGTCGAGGTCGCGCAGCTGGCCCTCGATGTAGCTCTTCAGCTTCGCGCGGTAGTCGCGTTCGAAGGTGCGCAGCTCGTCGACGCGCTTCTCGAGTGCGACGCGCTCCTGGTCGAGGATGCCCATCTGCTGGCGCTGCTTGGCCTCAGCCTCGGCGACGACGCGCGCGGCGGTGGCGTGACCCTCGGCGATGAGGGCATCGCGCTTCTCGATGCCCTCGCGCACGTGCTCCTCGTGGAGACGACGGGCGAGCTGCAGGAGGTTCGTGGTCGAGGTCTGCTCGTCGAGCTCGGACTGCACGACGGGTACCTGCGTCGGCACGGCGACGGTGGGGGGCGGCGCAGCCGGCTCCGTGTACACCGCAGCGGGTGCCGGCGCAGCGGCGGCCGGCGCCTGCGCGGCCTCCGAGGCACGGGCTTCGGCCGACGCCACGCGCTGGCGCAGCTCGTCGTTCTCCTGATTCAGCCGACGCAGTTCGACGACGACCTCGTCGAGGAAGTCATCGACCTCGTCCTGGTCGTAGCCCTCCCGGAACTTCGTCGCCTGGAAGCGCTTGTTGACCACATCTTCCGGAGTTAGCGCCATGGCTTTCCACCCTCAAATCTGTTCGATCGTTTCGATCACGTTCTGCTAACGGTAGCAAACACCGCCTGGGAGTCGTGAGCGCCGATCGTCTCGGCTTGTCACGATCGCAGGAGATGCTCAGCCGGCGGCGGCTGCCGCGGCCAGCCCCGACACGATGGTCATGGCGAGGATGACGACCAGCATCGCGAGGCTCCACCCGAGATCGAGTGCCACCTGCCCGATGCGGATCGGGGGGAGGATCCGCCGGAAGAACTTCACCGGAGGATCGGTGATGCTGTACACGAGCTCGACGACGATGAGCCAGAAGCCCCTCGGACGCCACGAGCGATTGAACGTCCGCACGAGATCGAGGACGAAACGCCCCCACATCACGAAGAAGTAGATGAGGAGGAGTGCGTACAGGAGGTTCCAGACGACGAGCAGCGCGCCCACGGGCGGCTACGCGTGCGTGAAGAACGACGCCTCGACGTCGCCCTCCGCATCGCCCGTCTCCCCCGAGACGACCACGTGCGCCGGCGAGAGCAGGAACACCTTGCTCGTGACCCGCTCGATCTTGCCGTAGAGCCCCTGCGAGAGGCCGCTCGCGAAGTCGATGAGACGCCGGGCGTCGGCATCGGACATCTGCGAGAGGTTGATGATCACCGGCACGCCCTCACGGAAGGACTCTGCGATGACCTGCGCGTCACGGTACTGACGCGGGTGGACGGTCAGGATCTCGTTCATCTCCGCCTGCGGGGTGCTCGGTTGGACGTGGTGCTTGCGCAGCGGGGTCACCGCGGCGCCGGTCTTCGGTGCGGGAGCCGGGGCGGCGTGGACGACCGGGGCGGGCGCCGCTGCGGCCTGGGCCGGCGCGTTGGGCGCGTCGTGCTCGAGCTCCTCATCGGCGAGTCCGAGGTAGACCATGGTCTTCTTGAGCGGGTTCGACATCGATGCCTCCGTCTGTGTTCCGTCTCTTCGAGGTTAACCGGCGGCCGGCCGATTCCCGGTGATTGCGCTGCCGATCCTGAGGTGTGTCGCACCCTCCAGAATCGCGTCGCGAAAGTCGTGGGACATCCCCATGGACAGGGCGCTCGCCTCTGGCGCGAGCCGCACGACCCGTTCCGAGAGTTCGCGCACCCGGGCGAACGCCGGCCGCGCCGGCTCGTCGAGCGGCGCGACCGCCATCAGTCCGCGGAGCGTCAAGCCGGGCGTGCCGAGCACCCGCTCGACGAGCGCGTCGAGCTCGCCGGGTGCGACACCGCCCCTGCCTGGATCGTCGGTGAGGTTCACCTGCACGAAGCAGTCGACGGATGCCTCGTCGGAACGCAGCGCGTCGACGAGGGCGGGTCGGTCGACCGAGTGGATCGCCGTGGCGTACGCCCGCACCTGCTTCGCCTTCTTGCTCTGCAACTGCCCGATGAAGTGCCAGCGGAGCCCGAGCTCGTCGAGCTCCGCGGCCTTCGCCTGCGCCTCCTGATGCCGATTCTCGCCGACATCGCGCACGCCGTGCGCGGCGAGCTCGCGCACGAGCGAGGCCGGGTGGAACTTCGTGACGACGATGGTCGTGATCTCGGATGCCTCGCGGCCGGCGTCGCTCGCGGCATCCGCGATGCCCGCCTGCACGGCCGCAAGGCGGTAGCCGAGCCCGCTCACTTCAGGAAGTCGGGGATGTCGAGGTCGTCATCGCTGTCGTCGAAGGCCGGGTCGGTGACGATCTGGTCGGCGCTCGAGCTCTGCGCCTCGCCCCAGTTCGCGGTCTCGACGAGCTCGTCGATGTCGATCTCGGCGATGACCTCGGCGACGTCGCCGCCGAGCGCATCGCCGAGCGATCCGGTGCCGCCGACGCCCGCACCCACCGCGGCGGCCGCCGCGGGGATGAAGTTCGTGCGACGCGCCTCGACCGGCTTCGCGTTGGGCTCTCCGCCGTCGAACCCTGCGGCGATGACCGTGACGCGAACCTCGTCACCCAGCGTGTCGTCGATGACGGCGCCGAAGATGATGTTCGCCTCGGGGTGCACGGCCTCCTGCACGAGCCTGGCCGCGTCGTTGATCTCGAAGATGCCGAGGTTCGATCCGCCCTGGATCGAGAGGAGCACGCCGTGGGCGCCGTCGATCGACGCCTCGAGCAGCGGACTCGCGACCGCGAGTTCGGCCGCCTTGATCGAGCGATCCGCCCCGCGCGAGGAGCCGATGCCCATGAGGGCCGAACCTGCACCCTGCATGACCGACTTCACGTCGGCGAAGTCGAGGTTGATGAGGCCGGGCGTGGTGATGAGGTCGGTGATGCCCTGCACACCGGCGAGCAGCACCTGGTCGGCGGTCGCGAACGCCTCGAGCATCGAGATGCCGCGGTCGCTGATCTCGAGAAGGCGGTCGTTCGGCACGACGATGAGGGTGTCGACCTCTTCCTTCAGGCGCGCGACGCCCTGCTCGGCCTGGGTCTGGCGGCGCTTGCCCTCGAAGCCGAAGGGTTTCGTGACGACACCGATGGTGAGCGCACCGATCGACTTCGCGATGCGGGCGACGACGGGCGCGCCGCCGGTGCCCGTGCCACCGCCCTCACCGGCGGTGACGAAGACCATGTCGGCGCCGGCGAGCGCCTCCTCGATCTCCTCGGCGTGGTCTTCGGCGGCGCGTCGACCGACCTCCGGGTCGGCGCCGGCGCCGAGCCCTCTGGTGAGGTCGCGCCCGACGTCGAGCTTGACGTCGGCATCGCTCATGAGCAGTGCCTGGGCGTCGGTGTTGATCGCGATGAATTCGACTCCGCGGAGGCCGAGCTCGATCATGCGGTTGACGGCGTTGACGCCGCCGCCGCCGATACCGACCACCTTGATGACGGCGAGGTAGTTCTGGTTTGTCGACATGTCCGGCCTTCCGTGCGAACTCTGAACCCTGAACCTCTAGTCGAAGGTTAAAGTTTTGCTGAGTATGCAATTCCTGTGATGACGGTACGAGGCGCACCGCGCGCGCCGCGCAAGGCGGGCTCGGCGTGTCGCGATCCGACGGCCGAGATAACCCGTCGCGCACCGCACGGGGCCGGGCGGGTCAGTACGTGACGGCGCTCTCGGGCGAGGAGACGTCGTACCCCGACACCGTGTCGGGCGGCGCGACCGCCATGAGGCGTGCGAGCACCGCCGCCTTCGTCGCCGAATCGCCCGCCCCGCCCCACACCACCGGCACTCCCCCGGCGAGCTCGAGCCGCACGTCGTCGGCCGTCTCGGCCGAGGCGCCGACGAGCAGCGCCCGGATCTCGGCCGGGAGGCTCCTGACGGTCGCCGCGACCGCCCTGAACCCGTCGGACGCGATGCCGCCCGGCGTCTCGATGAGCGGCTGCCCGTCGGGGCGGGCATCGAGTCGGTCGATGACGACCCCCGCACCGTCGACGAGCTCGAGACCACGGTCGGTCTCGATGACGCCGACCGGCGTCCGCTCCACGATACGCACGACGAGGGTTCCGGGCGGGATCGTCTCGGTCGAATACGTCTCGATGAGGCTGAAGTCGGCGAGAGCACGGTGCACGTCGTCACGCGTGACGAGCGGCAACGGCGTGCCGAGCTCACCCTCGAAGGCTGCGACGATCTGTTCGGCCGGAATGCGCGCGGCACCCTCGACGCGCACCTCGCGCAACGCCATCAGCGGCGAGTACGCACCGCCCACGACGACGACGACGAGGAGCGCCAGCGCTCCGCCGACCACCGACCAGACGAGTCGACGTCGGCGCGAGCGCTTCGTGAAGCGTCGCACCTCCTGCCTCTCGTAGCGGCGCCGCTCGCGCTCGGCCGCGGCCACCCCCCGGCGGGCGCTCTTCGCGTCGCCCGCATGATCGGGGCGGGCGACGAGGTCGGGCACGGCCGAGCCCTTCGATCCCCCTCCGACGAGCTCCCGGCGGAGGTCACCGAGCGGCACCGTCTCCTGAAGATCGCGCGACGCGTGCGGGGCCTCCGCCCCGCCCACGACGGCGATCGGCTCGGTGGTCACCCGATCGGCGACGCCGCCGGCCTCCCGGCCCCGTCGGCCTGGTACGGCCGCCGTCGGCGAAACCTCGGAGGAGGCCCGTCCGCCGGGCAGAATCCGCCGGGGCGGCCGTGCCTCGAAGCCCTGGGGCCGCTTCACGAACGGCCCACCGTCATCCGCGCTCCCGCTCGAGCGAGCCGAGCAGCTGGGGCACGATGCGGTACACGTCGCCGCAACCGAGTGTGATCACGAAGTCGCCCTCGCGAGCGATGCGCGCAGTGTGGTCGGCCGCCTCCTGCCAGTCGGGAACGAAGGCGACGTGCGAGGGGTCACCGAACCGCTCGCTCACGAGCTCGCCGGTGACGCCCGGCACCGGGTCCTCCCGCGCACCGTAGACGTCGAGCACGACCGTCTCGTCGGCGAACTCCTCGAGCACCTCGGCGAACTCCTTCGCGAACGCCTGCGTGCGGCTGTAGGTGTGCGGCTGGTGGACCGCGATGATGCGCCCCTCGCCCACGACCGTGCGCGCCGCCGCGAGGGCCGCAGCCACCTCGGTCGGGTGGTGCGCGTAGTCGTCGTAGACGCTCACACCGCCGACGACGCCGTGCAGCTCGAACCGGCGGCCGGTGCCTGCGAAGCGGGCGATCCCGGCGAGGGATGCCGCGGGGTCGAAGCCGAGGCCGACCAGCACGGCGAACGCACCGGCCGCGTTGATCGCGTTGTGCGTTCCCGGCACGAGCAGCTGCGCGCGGTGGTCGACGCCCTCGTAGGCGATCGTGAAGGCCACGGGACCGTCGGTCTGGATGGAGTGGACCCGCACCGTGGCATCCGCCGCCTCACCGAAGGTGACGACGTTCTGGTGCGACAGTCGCGCGGCGACCCGCTTGGCGCCCGCGTCGTCGGAGGAGACGACGACGAGCTCGCTCGCGCCGTCGGCGAAGTCGACGAAGGCCTGTTCGAAGGCCTCGCGCGAGCCGTAGTGGTCGAGGTGATCGGGGTCGACGTTCGTGATGAGCGCGATCGCGGTGTCGTAGAGCAGGAATGAGCCGTCGGATTCGTCGGCCTCGACGACGAAGAGCTCGTCGGAGCCCGCCGCGGAGGAGACGCCGAGGCCCTCGATCACCCCGCCGTTGACGAAGCTCGGGTCGGCGCCCTGGGCGAGGAGGCCGGTGACGATCATGCCCGTGGAGGTGGTCTTGCCGTGCGCGCCAGCGACGGAGACGAGGCGCTGCCCAGAGACCAGCCAGGCGAGCGCCTGCGAGCGGTGCAGCACCGGGAGGCCGCGCTCGAGCGCGAGCCGGTACTCGGGATTGTCCTGCCACAGCGCACCCGTGACCACGACCGCCTCGGCGTCGCCGAGGTGCTCGGCTGCATGGCCGAGGTGGATCTCGGCGCCGAGTTCCCGGAGGGCGGCGATGTTCGCCGAATCGCGCGCATCTGAGCCCGTCACCCGGTGTCCGGCATGGAGGAACAGCCGTGCGATGCCGCTCATGCCCGAGCCCCCGATGCCGACGAAATGCACGGCGCCGAGTTCGGCGGGGATCTGGATCGAGAGATCGGGCTTGATGGTCACGTTCGGGTGCTCTTCCTCGGTGCTGGTCGGTCGGGTCGTCGCGCGAAGTCTGCGGGGATGTTCGAGGGTCGGATGCGTGGACAATCCCCACGCTCCACGTTACGCGCCTCAGGCGGGGTGCGCGGCTCCCCCGCCGCGGGCCGCGTCGATGAGCGCGACCATGCGGGCGGTGCCGTCGCGCACGCCCGCCGTCGCTGCGGCCTCCGCCATCGCGGCGACGCGGTCGGCGTCGGCGAGGAGCGGAACGAGTTCGGCATCGACCCACTCCGGGATGAACGCAGCGTCGTCGACGAGGAGGCCGCCGCCGGCCTCGACCACGCCGGCCGCGTTGAACCGCTGCTCGCCGTTGCCGACCGGGTACGGCACGTACACCGCAGGAAGCCCGAGTGCGGCGAGCTCACTGACGGTCGCGGCGCCGGCGCGGGAGACCGCGAGGTCGGCGACCGCCAGGGCGAGGTCCATGCGGTCGGCGTACTCGATCATGCGGTAGTCGGCGATGCCCGGGTCGTCGACCTCGGACTTCGCCCCCGTGATGTGAAGCACCTGCCAACCGGCGCCCGTGATCGCTCGAGCGCTGTCGACCATCGTGCGGTTGATGCGGCGCGCACCGAGCGAACCGCCCGTCGCGAGCAGCACCGGGCGCTCGGGATCGAGGCCGAAGAACTCCGCGGCCTCGGCGCGGAGCAGCGCGCGATCGAGCGTCTCGATCTCGCGCCGGAGCGGCATGCCGACGACCTCGGCGCGCGGCAGCGGCGTGCCCTCGAAGGCGACGCCGACCGCCGCCGCCCAGCGGGCGCCGAGCCGGTTCGCCATACCGGGTTTCGCGTTCGCCTCGTGGATAACAACGGGGATGCCGGCCCGGCGCGCGGCGAGATAGGCGGGGGTGGAGACGTAGCCGCCGAAGCCGACGACGGTGTCGACGCCGCGTTCGGAGATGATACGCGTCACATCGCCGATGGAGCCGCGGAAGCGCGACGGGAAGGCCAGCGCGGCGCGGTTCGGACGCCGTGGGAACGGCACCTTCGCGATCGTCAGGAGCTCGTAGCCGCGCGCGGGCACGAGCCGCGCCTCGAGCCCCTCGGCCGTGCCCAGCACGAGCACCTCGGCGTCGGCGTCTCGTTCGCGAAGTCGATCAGCGACGGCGAGCAACGGGTTCACATGGCCGGCGGTGCCGCCGCCGGCGAGGAGGTAGACGCTCATCGCGACGCACGCTCCGACGCCCGCGCCTTGCGTGCTGCGATACGCGCCGCGGCCCGCGCGGGCGCCTCGGGGTCGCGCGCGACCGAGAGCACGACGCCGATCGCGACGAGGGTGGTCAAGAGGGCGGTGCCGCCGGCCGAGACGAGCGGCAGCGGGACACCGAGGACGGGGAAGACTCCGAGCACGACTCCGATATTGACACAGGCCTGGCCGATGACCCACACCATCACCGCCGCGGTGACGGTCTTCGCGAACATCGTGCGCGAACTGCGGAGCACCCGGGCGAACGCGACCGCGAGCAGCACGAACAGCCCGATGACGACGATCGCGCCGATGAGGCCGAGCTCCTCGCCGATGATGGCGAAGATGAAGTCGTTGTCGGCGGCCGGCAGCCACGACCACTTCGCCGCGGAGTTGCCGAGGCCGACACCGAAGACGCCGCCGTTCGCGAGCGCGTACGTGCCGTGCATCACCTGCCAGCACGAGTTCAGGGTGTCGGCCGAGCCCGTGTCGCAGTTCGAGTCGACGAACGACATGATGCGCCGCATCCGGTTCTCGCTCGAGAACGCGACGATGACGAAGCCCACGACCGCGACCACGATGGGCAGCAGGAGCAGTCGCAGCCGGACCCCGATCAGGAAGAGCGCACCGAGCAGCATCGCCCCCATGATCATGACGGTGCCGAGGTCGCCGCCGAGGAGCACCAGGCCGATCGCACCGCCGCCGACGAGCAGGATGGGCAGCACGCCGTGCGTGAAGTCGCCCAGCTTATCCTGCTTCTTCGTGACGATGAGCCCGAGCCAGATGACGAGCGCGACCTTGATGAACTCCGAGGGCTGGAACTGCACGGGGCCGATGCGCAGCCAGTTCGTGTTGCCGCCGTCCTCGATGCCGAGGTCGGTGGCGACCACGAGTAGCTGCGGGATGCACGTGATGATGAGCGCGGGCCACGCGATGCGCATCCAGAACTTCTCGGGCATGCGGCTCGCGATGAGCATCGCGGGGATGCCGATGATCGCGAAGACCCCCTGCCGGATCGCCTGGTCGAGCAGACCCCCGTCTTCGAGGAACGACTCGACGAGCGACGACGACAGCACCATGACGAGGCCGAGGACCACGAGGAAGAGCGTCGTGCCGAGCAGCAGGAAGTAGTCGGCCGACTCGACGCGGAAGACGCGTCCGAGCCGGATGCGGGCGGCTGAGACGCCCTCGGGGTCAGCCTTCTGGCGACCGGTCGAGCGGGGCGGAGTCGCCATCCGCCTCACCTCCCAGCATCGTTCTGACCGCCTCGTGGAACCGCCGGCCTCGATCGCCGTAGTCGGCGAACTGGTCCATCGACGCCGCAGCCGGCGCGAGGAGCACGGTGTCGCCCTCTGCGGCGACCGATGCGGCCAGCGCGACCGCCTCGGGCATCACCTGTTCAGTGTCGTCGGCGATCACCTCGAAGAGGGGCAGCCCGGGCGCGTGTCGGCGGAACGCCGCGACGAGGAGTTCGCGATCGACCCCGATCACGATCGCCGCGCGAAGTCGCCCGATGTGGGCCGCGACGAGCGCATCGGCGTCGACGCCCTTGAGCAGCCCGCCCACGATCCAGACGACGCGGCCGAAGGCCCTGAGCGACGCCTCGGCGGCGTGCGGGTTCGTGGCCTTCGAGTCGTCGATCCAGCGGACGCCGCCGGCGACGGCGACGGTCTCGATGCGATGCGCATCGAGCCTGAAGTCGTTCAGCGCATCGTGGATGACGCCGACCGGGACTCCGAACGAGCGCGCGAGCGCCGAGGCGGCCAGGATGTTCGCCACGACGTGCGGCGCGTCGAGCCCGCGCGGTTCGAGCTCGACCAGCGTCGTGATCTCGAGGGCGGCGTTCCGCCGGTCGTCGAGGTAGGCGCGATCGGCGAGGATGCCCTCGACCACGCCGAAGTCGCTCGGCCCGGGCACGTCGAGGCCGAAGCCGATCGCCCTGGCGCCCTCCTCGACCTCGGCGTCCTCGACCATGCGGCGCGTCGCCTCGTCGGCGCGATTGAAGACGCAGGCGTGCTGCGTGTTCTCGTACACCTTCGCCTTGGCCGCGCGGTAGGCCGCGAAGGAGCCGTGCCAGTCGAGGTGGTCGTCGGCGATGTTGAGCACGACGCTCGCCCACGGATGCAGGGCGCCGGCGCCCACGGTCGGCAGATGGTGCAGCTGGTAGCTCGAGAGCTCGACGACGAGCACGTCGAAGCCGCCCGGGTCGCGCACGGCGTCGAGCACCGGCACGCCGATGTTGCCGCACGGCGCCGCCCGCAGTCCGTTCGCCGCGAGGAAGGTCGCCGTCATCTGCACGGTCGTCGTCTTGCCGTTCGTGCCCGTGACGAGGATCCACTCGGCGGCGTTCACCTTGTCGCGCACGCGCCAGGCCAGCTCGATGTCGCCCCAGACCGCGATGCCCTCGCGCCCCGCCCACTCGAGCACCGGGTGGTCGGGGTGGAACCCCGGCGACACCACGACGACTTCGGGCGCGAAGCCCTCGAGCTCGGCGGGCACGACGTCGAGGGCGTGGCGGAGAAGCTTCGCGCCGATCAGCTCGAGGATTCGCGCGCGATCCTCATCGACCTCGGGCGCGACCACGAGCACGTCGGCGCCGAGCTCGGTGAGGGTGTCGGCCACGGCGAAGCCGGTGACGCCGACCCCGAGCACGGCGACCTTCAGCCCGCGCCAGTCGGCGTTCCAGCTCGTGAGGGCGTCGAGACGATCGGGGGCCTGCGCCGAGGCATCCGCCATCAGCTCTGCAGCCATTCGAAGTAGAACGCGCCGACGCCCGCGGCGACGAAGAGACCGGCGATGATCCAGAAGCGCACGACGATCGTGACCTCCGCCCACCCCTTCAGCTCGAAGTGGTGGTGGATCGGGCTCATCAGGAAGATGCGCTTGCCGTGCGTCACCTTGAAGTAGGCCCGCTGCAGGATGACCGAACCGGTCTCGATGACGAAGAGCCCGCCGATGATGATGACGAGGAGCTCGGTGTGGCTCACGACGGCGAGGGCGGCCAGCGCGCCGCCGAGCCCGAGCGAGCCCGTGTCGCCCATGTAGATCTTCGCCGGGTTCGTGTTCCACCAGAGGAAGCCGATGAGGCCGCCGACGATCGCCGCAGAGACGATCGCGATGTCGAGCGGGTCGCGCACGTTGTAGCAGCGGTACTCGTCGCTCGGGTTCAGCCCGATGGCACCGCACGCCTGGTTGAACTGCCAGAAGCCGATGAACACGAATGAGCCGATCGCGAGGATCGACGCACCGCCGGCGAGGCCATCGAGCCCGTCGGTCACGTTGACGCCGTTCGAGGTCGACGCGGCGATCAGGCAGATCCAGATGACGTAGAGGATGATGCCGAAGAATGTGCCGAACACCATGAAGTCGAGCGGCAGATCGCGGATGAACGAGATCTTGGTGTTCGCCGGTGTCACGCCCCGGTCGTTCGGGAACTGCAGCGCGAGCAGGGCGAACAGCGCCGCGACGATCACCTGCCCGGCGACCTTCGCCCAGCCGCCGAGCCCGAGGCTCTGCTTCTTCCGGGTCTTCAGGAAGTCGTCGACGAAGCCCACCAGACCGAGGCCGACCATCATGAACAGCACCAGCAGGCCCGAGGCCGTCGGCTTCTCGTTCGAGACGAGCAGCGTGGCGACGAAGTAGCCGAACAGGGTGCCGAGGATGAAGATGATGCCGCCCATGGTGGGCGTGCCCCGCTTGACGTGATGGCTCTGCGGCCCGTCGTCGCGGATGAACTGGCCCCAGCCGATCCGCGTGAACAGGCGGATGAACAGCGGGGTCAGGAACAGCGTGAAGGCGAGCGACAACGCTCCGGCGGTCAGCAGTGCTCTCACGCGAACCACGCTCCCGCTCGGTCACCGAGGAGGCAGGTCGGCTGCCCGGCCCCGCCGTGATGATGCACTGCGCTCACGCGAACCATTCTCCCAGTCGGTCGCCCAGTAGGCGGAGACCCGCCGAGTTCGACGATTTCACCAAAATCGTGTCACCGGGGCGGGCGCCCGCGGTGACGAGTTCGAAGGCCTCATCGGCCGTCTCGACGAATGCCGATTCGCCGTCCCACGATCCTTCGTTGATCGCGGAGATGTGCAGCCGGCGCGCGCCCCGACCCACGACGACGAGCTGCGAGACGCCGAGGCGCACCGCGAGCAGCCCGATACGATCGTGCTCCTCCCCCGAGAACTCGCCGAGCTCGCTCATCTCGCCGAGCACGGCGATCGTGCGGCTGCCCGGTTCGCGCACCTGCGCGAGCGTCTTGAGCGCGGCCGACATCGAGTCGGGGCTCGCGTTGTACGCGTCATTGATGACGGTGATGCCGTCGCGGCCGCCCATGAGCTGCATGCGCCAGCGTTCGGCGAGGGTCACCTGCTCGAGGGCGGCGACGACGTCGGCAAGGGGCACCCCGAGTTCGATGGATGCCGCGACCGCGGCCAGCGCGTTCATGACGTGATGCTCGCCGAGCACCCCGAATCGCACGCGCGCCTGTTCGCCGCCGGGCACGGTCACGGTGAAGTCGGTGCCCCGCGAGTGGGCGCGGAGTTCGGTCGCGCGCACCTCGGCGGTGTCGCCCAGCCCGAACCAGACGACGCGGGCGTTCGTGAGCCCGGCCATCGGCACCACGCGCGGGTCGTCGGCGTTGAGCACTGCGACGTCGCCCGGGAGGAGCTCGGTGACCATCTCGGACTTCGCCTCGACGGTCTTCTCGATGCCGCCGAACTCGCCGGCATGCGCGAGCCCGACCTTCAGCACGATGCCCACGTCGGGGCGGGCCATGCGGATGAGCCGCGCGATCTCGCCCACCGCCGAGGCGCCCATCTCGGCGACGAGGAACTCGGTGTCCTCCGCGAGCTCGAGCATCGTGACGGGCGCACCGACTTCGTTGTTGTAGGAGGCGCGTGCCGCGACGGTGGGCCCGACCCGCTCGAGCACTGCGCGCAGCAGGTTCTTCGTGGTGGTCTTGCCGTTCGAACCGGTGACGCCGACGATGCGCAGGCGGCCGAGCGACCGAACGCGGCGCACGACCTCGGTCGCGAGCGAGCCGAGGGCGTCGATCGAATCGGCGACGACGATCTGCGGCACCGCGAGGTCGAGGTCCTGCTCGACGATGAGCACCGCGGCGCCGCGCTCGACGGCCGATGGCGCGAAGCGGTGGCCGTCGTCGAACTCACCGCGCTTGGCGACGAAGACGTCACCGGTGCCGATCTCGCGAGAGTCGGTGGTGACCGCGCCCGTGACGACGGTCTCGGTCGTCGCGGCCGTTCCGTCGAGGCGGAGCGTGCCGCCCGCGGCCGCCGCGATCTCGGCGAGCGTGAGCGCGATCACTCGAGCCACCCCGCTTCACGGAGTGCCTGCTGGGAATCTTCGCGTGCCGAGTACGGGATCTTCACGCCTTTCACCTCGTGGTAGTCCTCGTGGCCGGGGCCGGCGTAGAGGATGGCGTCGCCGTCGCCGGCGAGGCCCAGGGCGGCACGGAACGCCGCCCTCGGGTCGGCGATCTCGTGGATCTCGCGCTCGGGCACGGCTTCGCGCGCACCGGCGATGAGCGCGGCGCGGATCGCGGCCGGGTCTTCGAATCGGGGATGGAAGTCGGTGATGACGACGACATCGGCTCCCCGCGCCGCGATCGCACCCATCTCGGCGCGCTTGGTCGTGTCGCGATCGCCGTCGGCGCCGAACACCATGACGATGCGGCCCTGGGTCGAGCGGCGGATCGCACCGAGCGTCTGGAGGAACGCATCGGGGCTGTGCCCGTAATCGATGTAGACGATCGGCCCGCGGTCGCCCGAGATGCGCTCGGCCCGCCCCGGGATGTACGCGTCGATGCCGCCGTCGCGCTCGAGGGCTGCGGAGATGCGGTCGAGGTCGTAGCCCGCTTCGGTGAGCATGACGATCGCGAGCGCGGCATTCGCCGCCATGTACCAGCCGAGGAGCGGCACGCGGGTCTCGAGACGACGGCCGTCGGGGGCGTCGAGCGCGAAGGCCGTGTACGCCGCCGCCTCGTCGAGGACCGTGAGACGCCAGTCGGCCGGCACTTCGGCGTCGGTCGTCAGCGTCGTCACGGGGATGCGTGACTCGGCGACCAGCCGGCGCCCCCACTCGGAGTCGACCGTGACGACCCCGCGCCGCGCGCGGTCGGGCGCGAAGAGCTCGCGCTTCGCCTCGAAGTACTCGCCCATGTCGGCGTAGTCGTCGAGGTGATCGTGCGTGAGGTTCGTGAAGCCCGCGACGTCGAACACGATCCCGTCGACGCGATGCCGTGACAGCGCCTGCGCCGACACCTCGATGCCGACCGCACGCACGTCGACCTCGCGCATGCGGGCCAGCAGCGCGTGCAGCTCGCTCGCCTCGGGGGTCGTCAGCGAGCTCGTGACGGCCTCGTCGCCGATGCGCCGCTCGGCGGTGGAGGTGAGCCCCGCCGTCACGCCGAGTTGGCGGAGGATCCCGTAGAGCAGGTAGACGACGCTCGTCTTGCCGTTCGTCCCCGTCACCGCGAACGTCGTCGCCGGGTTCTCGGCGGTCCGGTGGATCCAGGCGGCGACCTCGCCGAGGGCGGCGCGCGCGTCGGGGGTGACGAGGATCGGCAGGCCCGACTCGGCGGCGAAGTCTGCGCCGGCTTCGTCGGTCAGCACGGCGACGGCACCGGCGTCGCGCGCCGCGCCGGCGTACCGGGCGCCGTGGGCGTTGCGCCCGGGCACGCCGACGTAGAGGTCGCCGGGGCGCACGGCACCCGAGGCGAGGCCGGCGCCGGTGACCTCGAGGTCGCCGAGTTCGCCGCGCACGTCGAACCCGAACTCCTCGGCGAGGCCGCGGAGCGATCGGGGGCTCGGGTGCTGCGGCCGGAGGGCCGTGGGAGGCGATCCGGTCACGAACCCAACTTTCTCACCAGATGGCTGGCAGATCGGGCGCCGGGGCGCCGGATGGAACGGTCCGATACTTCTTCAGCACCTGGCTCATCACCTCTTGGAAGACGGGAGCGGATGCGGCGGACGAGTTCATCTTAACGGCATTCTGGAAGCTCACCGAAACGACGAACTCGGGATCGTCGGCGGGCGCGAAGCCCGAGACGGAGACGAGGTAGCCCGGCAGGTACTGCCCGTCTGGGCCCGCCACCTGCGCGGTGCCGGTCTTCGCCGCGACGCGGTACCCGGGGATCTCCCACTGGTCGGCGAGCCAGCCTTCGGCGTAGACGCGCTCGAGCATCGCGCTCGTGTCGTCGGCCGCCTGCTCGGAGACGACCCGGGTGCCCTGCGCGGGCGGCGAGGTGGTCTCGCCGTCGGCGGTCGTGCAGCCGTCGACGAGCGTGACGGGCATGCGCACGCCGCCGTTCGCCAGCGTCTGGTAGACGCTCGCGATCTGCACGGCGGTCGTGGTGAGACCCTGGCCGAACATCGTCGCGTACTTCGTCTGGTTGTCCCAGTCGTCGGGGTCGCCGTGCAGGTCACCGGCGGCCTCCTCGGGGAACCCGACCTCGGTCTGCTCCCCCAGGCCGAAGTCGAGCATGTCGTCGTAGCGCTGCCGATCGCTGATCCGCTCGCCGAACATCGACATGCCGGTGTTCGACGAGTCGACGAGCACGCCCGTGAGGGTCAGCCGCTCGTCGTCGTGGTACGAGCTGTCGTTGATGTTCGCCCCGTTCGGCGGCAGGTACCTGTACGGCGCGATGATCTGGTCGACCGGCGTCGCCTTGCCCGCGTCGAGCACCGAAGCGGCCGTGAGCGCCTTGAAGGTCGATCCCGGCTCGAACGGCGCCGTGAAGGCGCGCGAGCCGCGGTCCTCCGCGTCGGTCGCCGAGGGGTCGTTGGGGTCGACCGTCGGCACGTCCGCGATCGCGAGCAGGCGCCCCGTCTTCACCTCCATGACCGTCACCGTGGCCCAGTCGGCGCCGACCGCGCGGCGCTGCTCCTCGGCGACGCGCTGCACGTAGTACTGCAGGTCGGCGTCGATCGTGAGCTTCAGCGTGCCCCCGTCCTTCGCCTGCTTGTGGACCACCTCGCTGCCGGGGATCGGCACCCAGTCGGCCGCGCTGTGGAGGTAGCTCACCTCGCCGTCGGTGCCGGCGAGGCACTGGTCTTCGGCGAGCTCGAGCCCCGCGAGCGGGGTGCCGTCGTCGGCCTGCAGGAAGCCGAGCAGGTTGCCGCCGACCGCGCCGTTCGGATAGGTGCGGCTCGGGTGCTTCTCTGCGTACACCCACGCGATGTCGAGGGCCTTCACCGCTTCGTAGGCCGTCGTGTCGACCTGCTTCGCGAGGAAGGCGTAGTCGGAGTCGGGGTCTTCGGCCAGCTTCGAGGTGATGACGCCGACGACCTGGTCGCCTGTCAGGCCGACGACGGGGCCGAGTTCGGCCGCGGCGGGCGCGATCTCGGCGACGAGCTCCTCGGTCGTGACCTCGACCTTCTGCTTCGGGTGCTTCGCCTGCTTGCGCTCGAGCACCGCCAGCTCCGCCTGCTTCGGCGAGATGACGATGTCGTAACGCATGACACTGTCGGCGAGCACCGTGCCGTTGGCATCGACGATGTCGCCGCGCGCGCCCCACACCTTGACGGGCTGCGACCTCGCGTCCTGCGACTTGGCGTTCAACGCCTGTGCACGCACCACCTGGATGTCGACGAGCTTCACGACGAACACCCCGACGAGCACGACAAGCACGACCGCCGAGGCGAGTATCCTGCGCATCGGGTGGCGACTCGTCCGGTTCATCAGCTGAGATCCTCGTTCGTGCTCGTGTTAGTGGGTGGCCGGCGTCGGCAGGCCGTCGCCCGCAGGGGGCGGCGCCTGGGCCTCGACGGGGGCCTCGGCCCCCGCCTCATCGACAGCCCCTGCCGCCGTCTCGCCCTTCGGAGTCTCCCCCGCCGGCTGCTCGGTCACGAGCGGCACGCCGTCGATGAGGGCATTCGGGACGAGCGGCGCGGATGCCGCGGCTCCCCCGGTCGCCGCGGACGGATCGCCGCTCACTGTGCCGTCGGAGAGGCGGAGCAGCACGGGGTTCGAGTTCGGCACCATGCCGAGGGCCTCGGCGTTCGCCGCGAGGTACTGCGGCGACTCGACCCGATCGAGGTCCTCGCGCAGCTGCTGCTCCTGGCGGTCGAGCGTCGTCTGCTGCATGGTCGCGTGATCGATGTCGTAGGCGCCCTGCGTGATCGCGATCGAGAGCAGCAGCTGTGCGACGACGATGACCGCGACCCCGGCGACGGCGATGATCGCGTAGGCGAGGCGGGGCTTCGCGCGCCCGTTGCCGGGTTCGGGCGCGGGCCGCAGCCAGCGGGGCCGCTCGGGCGCGCGCCGCGGGGCGGGCAGGGACTGGGCCGGCACAGCGCTCATGACGGCCTCCTCACTCGTTCTGCGGCGCGCAGTCGCACCGGCTTCGCACGCGGGTTCTCCGCCTGTTCGGTCTCGCTCGCGAGTTCGGCGCCCCTGACCAGGAGTTTCCACTGCGGGCGGTGCTCGGGCAGCTCCACGGGGAGCCCCGCGGGTGCCGTGGAACTCGAGGCCCCCTGCAGCACACGCTTGACGATGCGGTCTTCGAGCGACTGGTACGCGAGCACGACGATCCGGCCGCCGACGGCGATCGAGTCGAGCGCAGCGGGCATCGCCCGCTCGAGCACCGAGAGCTCTTCGTTCACCTCGATGCGCAGCGCCTGGAACACCCGCTTCGCGGGGTGGCCCTGCCGCTGCACGGCAACCGGCGTCGCCGCCTGGATCACGGCGACGAGTTCGGCCGAACGCGTGATCGGGGCATCCTCTCTCGCCCTGACGATGGCGCGCGCGTAGCGGGCCGCCAGCTTCTCCTCGCCGTAGTCGAGGAAGATGCGCTTGAGCTCGTCTTCGCTGGACTCGGCGATGACGTCGGCGGCGGTGCGCCCCTTCGTGAAGTCCATCCGCATGTCGAGCGGGGCGTCCTTCGAGTACGCGAATCCGCGCTCGGCTCGGTCGAGCTGCAGCGAGGAGACGCCGAGGTCGAAGAGCACGCCCTGCACCTCGGTGAATCCCTCGGAGCGCACGGCCCGCGTGATGCCGTCGTAGACGGTGTGCACGAAGCGGGCGCGGTCGCCGAACTTCGCGAGCCGCTCGCGGGCGATGGCGAGCGCGTCGGTGTCGCGGTCGAGGCCGATGACCGTGAGCTCGGGGAAGCGCTCGAGGAACGCCGCGGTATGCCCGCCCATGCCGAGCGTGGCGTCGACCATCACCGCGCCGCGCCGCTCGAGCGCCGGCGCGAGCAGCTCGAGCGTGCGCTCGAGCATGACCGGAGTGTGAATGCGTTCGATGTCCATGATTCCGCCTTGCCTTCCGGGCCTTCGAGCCCTGATCCCCATCCGTTCGTCCTGATGCGGGGAAGTGCACCAGGCCCGGCCGGCTGGGAGTCGGGACCCGTGGATCAGAAGAGTCCGGGGATCACCTCCTCCGCCGTTTCCGCGAAGGCCGCCTCCTGCTCGGCGAGGTAGCTCTGCCACGCCGCCTGATCCCAGATCTCCACCCGGCTGCCGGCGCCGATGACCGTGAGGTCCCGGTCGAGCCCCGCATAGCTGCGGAGCATGGCGGGGATGGTGACCCGGTTCTGCTTGTCGGGGGTCTCCGCGGATGCCCCCGAGAGGAACACGCGCATGTAATCGCGTGCCTGCTTGCTCGTGACCGGGGCTTGGCGGATCTTCTCGCTCATGCTCTCGAACTCGCGGGCGCTGAATACATAGACGCAGCGCTCCTGCCCGCGCGTGAGCACGAGCCCGTTCGACAGCTCCTCCCGGAATTTCGCCGGAAGAATGACGCGGCCTTTCTCATCGAGCTTTGGTTCGTAACTCCCGAGGAACACCACACCACCCCCTTTCCTCCGGCCAGAATCCAGGTGCCCCCACTTTACTCCACCTCCATCCACTGATCAACGACATTCGCTCGATTTCGTTGGCATCGGGTCGTTCGAAGCCAGAATTCACGCGGGATTCAGGGGTGGAGGGGGGTGGAGGAAATCGACACGCCGGGGAGGGCAGCGACTTTCCTTCGGGCACGGATGCCCCGGCCGCTGCGCCCGGCGAACACGCTCGAGCGGCCCGGAAGCACGAAAAACGGGCCGATCAGACGATCGGCCCGTTCAGGTGGTGGGAAGTGGAGAGGCTACTCGTGCCCGTCCTGGCGGCGGTCCCAGCGGTCGTTCATGCGATCCATGAATCCGGCGCCGGAACGCGGCTTCGCCGCGCCCGCGGATCGTTCGCTCGGCGCGGGCGTCGCCGCCCCGCGCTTCGACGGGGTGATCGCGACGAGGACGCCGGCGAACATGAGCGCGAACCCCAGGATGCCGACGATCAACAGCTGCGTCGCGACGCCGACGATCAGCGCACCGACGCCGGCGACGGCGAGCAGCACACCGAGCACGATGGCGCGGTAGTTCGGCCGCCGACCCCGCACGCCGCCGACGGCGTGCACGAAATCGGCATCGTTGCGATAGAGGTTCCGCTCCATCTCCTCGAGAAGACGTTGCTCCTGCTCTGAAAGCGGCATCTCTTTCCCCTCAGGCTCGGGATCGACGCATCCGAGTCCATTCTAGCCCTGCGCTGCGTCGGTAGGCTAGGCGGGTGGCTCACAGCTCCCGACTGGTCGATATGGTGCACGAACGCATCGAGGACTTCCTCGCCGAACGCACCTCCATTCTCCGCTCGATCAGCGCCGACCTCGAACCGCTCGACGGCTTCTCTCGGCGCTTTCTCAGCGGAGGAAAGCGGTTCCGCGCGCTCTTCTGCTACTGGGGCTGGGAATCCGTGCGCACACGCGGCTTCGACCCCTTCGAAGCCGCCGCCGGCCCCGACCGGTTCCCGATCGTCTCGGCCGCGGCGGCGCTCGAACTCTTCCACGCAGCGGCGCTCGTGCATGACGACCTCATCGACCGCTCCGACACCCGACGCGGGCTCCCTGCGGCCCACCGCCTCTTCGAAGGGCTTCACGCCGATTCCGGCTGGGCCGGCGACGCCGCCGACTTCGGCGTCGACGCCGCGATCCTGCTCGGCGATCTCCTCCTCGGCTGGAGCGACGAGATCCTCGACGAGGGACTCGACGCACTCGCCGACCGCGCCTCCGCCCGTGCCGCCCGGCGCGAATTCATGAGGATGCGCACCGAGGTCACGGCGGGCCAATACCTCGACATCCTCGAGGAGCGCGCCTGGCTCGTGCAGCCCGACGACGAGCAGCGCGTCCGTGCGGAGCGGGTCATCATCTACAAGTCGGCGAAATACAGCATCGAGGCGCCACTGGCGATCGGCGCCTCCCTCGCCGGCGCGAACGAGGCGCAGCTCGGCGCACTCCGCGATTTCGGCCTGCCGCTCGGGATCGCCTATCAACTGCGCGACGACCTGCTCGGCGTCTTCGGCGACCCCGAGGTCACCGGCAAGCCGAGCGGCGACGACCTTCGCGAGGGCAAGCGCACGGTGCTCGTCGCGATCGCCCGCGAACGACTCGCTGCCGGTCAGAGACGACTCCTCGACGAACTGCTCGGCGACGCATCGCTGAGCGCCGAGCAGGTGCGGATGCTGCAGCGCACGATCACCGAATGCGGGGCCGTCGACGAGGTCGAAGAGCTGATCGCCCGGAACGCGGCACGAGCGGTCGCCGCCCTCGATGACGCACCGCTCGGAAACGAGGCGCGCATCGAGCTCGCCGCGATGGCGAAGACGGTCACCCGCCGCACGAGCTGAACGACGCAGCGGCGCCGTCGTGGCTCAGGCCAGCGCTTGGGCGATCCGTCGTGGCTCAGGCCAGCGCTTGGGCGATCCGGCGTACCTCGGCCTTCCGGCCGGCGCGCAGGGCATCGATCGGCGTGGTGCCGAGGCTGTCCTCTTCGGTGAGGAACCACTCGAGCGCTTCGCCGTCGCTGAAACCGGCATCGGCGAGCACCATCGCGGTGCCGTGGATCTCGGGCATCGGCGCATCGTTCTTGAGGAACAAAGACGGAACCCTCAACACTCCGTCGACGCGCGCGGCCAGCAGATGCCGGTCGTCGATCAGGCGGCGAACGCGGCTCGGGCTCTCGCCCATCAGCTCGACGAGGTCGGGAACAGTCAGCCAGGTGGTCTCGGCGGCATCGGTCACGGCACCAAGCCTGCCACGTCCCGGGCCATCGAGAAAGCGGGGCCGGGACCATCCGTCGCGAGGCGCACGGCGGATGCCGCTCGGGCGGCGCCGCCCACCTCGAGTCCGCGGACTCGCGGCGGGGTGTTTGACTCGCTCCGGCGCCTGTGCGACGGTGACGGGAGTCGGAGCGATCAGGCCGGCGAAGGGGGCATCATGGCGTACGACGTCGATGACGGCGGTGAACGCGAACGGCGGAGCGTCGACGGCCGCGGGTCCCGGCGCGGCATCCGCGGGCTGCTCATGATGCCGCTCGCGGTCGTCGGCGCCGTGGCCGTCACCCTCGGCATCGCGCAGCCGTCCGAGGCCGCACCGCAGCCCGTCAAACGGCAGCCGAAGGCGAAGTCGTCGACCACCGGGGCGACGACGACGCCGGCCTCCGCGACCGCCGCCGCCGTCCCCGAGGAGATCGTCGTCGTCGAGGGCGACACGGTCAGCGGCATCGCCGAGCGATTCGGACTCTCCACCGCCGAGGTGCTCGCCCACAACGGACTCGGGTGGTCGAGCATGATCTTCCCCGGCCAGCGCCTCGCGCTGCCGGGCGGTCGGGCGGCAGCCACGCCTCCGCCCGCGCGGGATGCGATCGCGAAGCACCTCGTCGCCGAGGGCGACACGATGAGCGGCATCGCCGAACGATACGGCGTCGCCCTGAACGAGCTCCTCAGGGTCAACGGGCTCGGCCGCCAGTCGCTCATCTTCCCCGGCGAGGCGATCGTGCTGCCGCCCGACGCCGATGATCGCATCGAACCGTCGCCCGTCGCCGAGGCCGCCGACCCCGACGATGCGATCGACGCGACCCCGGCCGACACGCACCTCGTCGTCGACGGCGACACCGTGTGGGACATCGCCGCCCGCAACGACGTCGAGGTCGACGCGCTCATCGCAGCGAACGGACTGGACGCGAATGCGACGATCGTGGCCGGTCGGCGACTCACCATCCCCCGTCCGGTCGCCGCCGCCGCCCCTATCGCCTCCGTCAGCGTCGTGCTCACCGAGGAGATGCGGGCCAACGCGCAGCTCATCGTCGACGTCGGCCGCGAACTCGGCGTGCCCGACTCGGGGATCGTCGTCGCCCTCGCCGCGGCGGCCCAGGAATCCGGGCTCAAGAACGTCCGGTACGGCGACCGCGACTCGCAGGGCCTCTTCCAGCAGCGACCGAGCCAGGGCTGGGGCACCGTCGAGGAGGTACTCGATCCAGCGCGGGCGGCGACGGCCTTCTACGGCGGCCCGGACAACCCCAACCCGGGTGTCACGGCGGGGTTGCTCGACATTCCCGGATGGGAATCGATGTCGCTCGCCGAGGCCGCCCAGTCGGTGCAGCGGAGCGCGCACCCCGACCACTACGCCAAATGGGAGGCGCAGGCGAGAGCCTGGCTCGCCGAACTCGGCTGAAGCTCATCACGATGGGGTTTCGATCGGCGCGCCTGCGGCGTTTGTTCGGATCGCGGCATATGCCGTTTCGTAGACTCGAACGGTGACCAACGCGCCCGCCGACCCCATGATCGGTCGTCTCGTCGACGGCCGCTATCAGGTGCGCTCCCGGATCGCTCGCGGCGGCATGGCGACCGTCTACCTCGCAACCGACCTCCGTCTCGAGCGCCGGGTCGCGATCAAGATCATGCACGGTCACCTCGCCGACGACAACACCTTCAAGACCCGCTTCGTACAAGAGGCGCGTTCGGCCGCGCGACTCGCGCATCCGAACGTCGTGAACGTCTTCGACCAGGGCCAGGACGCCGACATGGCCTACCTCGTCATGGAGTACCTGCCGGGCATCACGCTGCGCGAGCTGCTGAAGGACTACAAGAAGCTCACGCCCGAGCAGACCGTCGACATCATGGACGCGGTGCTCTCGGGCCTCGCCGCGGCGCATAAGGCCGGCATCGTGCACCGAGACCTCAAGCCCGAGAACGTGCTCCTCGCCGACGACGGTCGCATCAAGCTCGGCGACTTCGGGCTCGCACGCGCGGCCAGCGCGAACACCGCGACCGGCCAGGCGCTCCTCGGCACCATCGCCTACCTCTCCCCCGAGCTCGTGACCCGCGGGGTCGCCGACGCGCGCAGCGACATCTACGCGGTCGGCATCATGATGTTCGAGATGTTGACCGGCGAGCAGCCCTACGTCGGTGAGGCGCCGATGACGATCGCCTACCAGCACGCGAACGACGAGGTCCCGGCACCCAGCTCGAAGAATCCGGCCGTGCCGCACGAACTCGACGAGCTCGTGCTGTGGGCGACCCGTCGCGACCCCGACGAACGTCCCCGCGACGCCCGCGAACTGCTCGACCGGCTGCGCGAGGCCGAGCCCGCGCTGCGCTCCTCGCACGTGCCGATCGCGACGCAGGCGACGATGGTCCTCCCCGGTGCCGGTGAACTCCTCGGCACGGCGACCGCCGAGACCAGCGTGCTCGGCACGGCCGCGATCGGCGTGCCCTCGGGCGTTGCGACGGCCGAGGCGACCGACGGCGACGACGCCGCCGAGCTCTCGACGAGCGCGGCGCGTCGCAAGCGCCGCGGCTACTGGATCCTCGCGCTCGTCCTCCTCGTCACCGGTCTCGCGGCAGGAACCGGCTGGTACTTCGGCGCCGGGCCCGGGGCCTACGTGACGGTTCCGCAGACGGCCCCCGAAACGCCTGCGGAGGCGCTGACCCCCGAGGCGGCGCGCGAACTCCTCACCGAGGCCGGCTTCGAGGTGAAGCAGGTGAAGCGTACCGATCCCGAGATCGCCGCCGGCGCGGTCATCGACACCGATCCGGCCGGCGGCAGCTCGGCGCGCAACGGTTCGACGGTGACGCTCCTCGTCTCCAAGGGGCCCCGCATCCTCGAGGTGCCCGACGTCATCGGCGAGCCGGTCGACGCCGCCGAAGAGCAGCTCGCCGAATTCACGCTGCTCGACCCCATCGAACAGTTCTCGGGCGACGTCGAGCCCGGACTCGTCATCGGCGCCCTCGGCGCCGACGGCGAAGCGCTTCCGACGAGCTACCCCGAACGCGGCGAGGTGACCCTGATCGTCTCGGTGGGCCCTGTGCCGCCGGTCGAGGGCCTGCCCGTCGCCGACGCCGAGGCGAAGCTGAAGGACGCCGGGCTCGAGGTGGAGTTCAAAGACCCGAAGTTCTCGAACGAGGTCGAGAAGGACCACGTCATCACCGCCGAATGGCTGAACGATCCCATGCGTCCCGGTTCGACGGTCGAGTTGACGGTGTCGAAGGGGCCCGATCTGGTCGCCGTCCCGAACGTCGTCGGCAAGCCGCTCCAGGACGCGATCGACCAGCTCGAGGGTGCGGGATTCAAGGTCACCCACAGTTTCCCCGCGGCGTTCATCGCTTTCGCCACCGTGAGCGAGCAGGACCCGGTCGCCGACACGCAGGCCGTGCGCGGCAGCACGATCACGCTTGTGGCCACGCTCACCGTCTGAACCGGTCGAACGCCGTCGCGATGGCCGGGGCGGGAGCGAGCGGCAGCCGTCGCTGACCGGGCTCCAGACGAGGTCGCACGTCGCGCTCACGAGCTCGGCGCGAGGCATCCGATTCGAAACGAATGGATGCCTCGCGCGGTCGTGACGCGACCGCCGAACTCAGCGCGCCGCGAGCTCCTCGGCCACGAGGAATGCCAGCTCGAGGGACTGCATGTGGTTCAGGCGCGGATCGCAGAGCGACTCGTAGCGCGTCGCGAGGCTCGCCTCATCGATGTGCTCCGAGCCGCCGAGGCACTCGGTGACGTCGTCGCCGGTGAGTTCGACGTGGATGCCTCCGGGGTGCGTGCCCGCGGCGCGGTGCGCCTCGAAGAAACCCTTGACCTCGTCGACCACGTCGTCGAAGCGACGGGTCTTGTAGCCGGTGGGCGTCGTGATGCCGTTGCCGTGCATCGGGTCGGTCACCCACAGCGGGTTCGCGTCGCTCCGCTTGACGGCCTCGAGCAGCGGTGGCAGCGCCTCGCGGATCTTGCCGGCGCCCATTCTCGTGATGAAGGTGAGTCGGCCCGGCTCGCGCTCGGGGTCGAGCTTCTCGATGAGTTCGAGCATCGTCTCGGGGCTCGTCGTCGGCCCGAGCTTCACGCCGATCGGGTTGCGCACGCGCGAGAGGAAGTCGACGTGCGCGCCGTCGAGCTCGCGGGTGCGCTCGCCGATCCAGATGAAGTGGCCGCTCGTGACGTACGGAGTGCCCGTGCGCGAGTCGATGCGCGTCATGGGCCGTTCGTAGTCCATGAGCAGGCCTTCGTGGCCGGTGTAGAACTCGGTGTGCTTCAGCGCCTCGAAGTCGGCACCGCAGGCATCCATGAACTTCACGGCGCGATCGATCTCGCGGGCCATCGACTCGTAGCGGGAGTTCGCCGGGTTCTTCGCGAAGCCCTGATTCCACGAGTGCACCTGGCGCAGGTCGGCGAAACCGCCCTGGGTGAAGGCGCGGATGAGGTTGAGCGTCGACGCGGCCGTGTGGTAACCGCGGATGAGGCGGCCGGGATCGGCTGCACGCGACTCGGGCGTGAACTCGTAGCCGTTGACGATGTCGCCGCGGTAGGCGGGCAGGGTCACGTCGCCCCGGGTCTCGTGATCGCTGGAACGCGGCTTGGCGAACTGCCCCGCCATGCGACCCATCTTCACGACCGGCATCGAGGCGCCGTACGTGAGCACCACGGCCATCTGGAGCACCGTCTTCACGCGGTTGCGGATCTGATCGGCGGTCGCGCCGGCGAAGGTCTCGGCGCAGTCGCCGCCCTGGAGCAGGAACGCCTCGCCCCGCGACGCGGCCGCGAGTCGATCGCGCATCGTGTCGACCTCGCCCGCGAAGACGAGCGGCGGCAGCGTGGCGAGCTCGGCCGAGGCTGCGCGCGCCGACTCGAGGTCGGGCCACGTGGGCTGCTGCTTGATCGGCAGTTCACGCCAATAGTCGAGGCCCGCGATCACGGAAGGATCTGCGTTCACGAAGGGCTCGACAAGCTGTACCACGGATGTGTCCTGAGGGGTGCGGGGCGCTCGCGCGCCGTGATGCGGAACGGCGACGCAGATCGCGCCGCCGCCCGTCGAGCCTATCGCGAATGGGCGGCCCGCTGCTCCTTGACCGAGCTCGCGTAGACGTCGACGTAGTCCTGGTCGCTCAGCGCGCGGAGCCGGTAGACGAGTTCGTCGGTCACAGAACGCAACACGAAGCGATCGCCCTCGAGCCCATCGAAACGGGAGAAGTCGATCGGCTCGCCGACGATGATGCCGATGCGACGCACCTTCGGCAGCCGCTTGCCGATGGGCATGACGTGCTCGGTGCCGATCATCGCCACCGGAATGACCGGCACGCCCGACTCGAGCACCATTCGCGCGACACCCGTGCGACCCCGATAGAGCTTGCCGTCGGGGCTGCGGGTTCCCTCGGGATAGATGCCGAGGATGCTGCCCTCGGCGAGCACGCGGAGACCGGTGTTCAGGGATGCCTCGGACGCCTTGCCGCCGGAGCGGTCGATGGGCAACTGGCCGGCCGCCTGGAAGAACACGCGGGTCGCCCAGCCTTTGAGCCCCTTGCCCGTGAAGTAATCGCTCTTGGCGAGGAACACCACCGGGCGGTCGACGACGAGCGGAAGGAAGATGGAGTCGATGAATGAGAGGTGGTTCGACGCGAGCACCACGGCGCCCTCTTTGGGCACGTTCTCGAGCCCGACCACCCACGGGCGGAAGATCGAGAGGAGGATCGGCCCGATCACGAGGTTCTTCATGATCCAGTAGAACACCGCACGGCTCCCTTCTCGTGGCGCATCGATCAGCCTATCGTCGGCCCGCTCAGGCGTGCTCGGCGACCCAGACGCGGGCGAGGTCGGCGGCGCCGACGACCCCGGCGTCGTTCTGGAGCTCGGCGACGACGAAGTCGGGCTCGGGGTGGTACCCGCGCGCCGGGAGGTGCTCGAGATAGGCCTCGCGGATCGGCTCCAGCAGCAGTTCGCCCGCGATCGCGACGCCCCCGCCGAAGACGAAGCGCTGCGGGTCGAGCACCGCCGAGAGGCTCGCCGCCGCCTCGCCGAGCCAGTGCCCGAGCTGGCGCAGCGCCGCGACGGCGCCGGGATCGCCCGCGGCGATGAGCCCGCCGACGAGCGCGCCGTCGAGTTCGCCCTGCTCGGCCCGGGCGCGCGCGAGCGCCTGGCCGATCCCGCCTGCATCGGCGATCTCACCGGCCATGCGCAGGAGCGCCCGTCCGGACCCGTACTGCTCGAGGCATCCGCGCTGACCGCAACCGCACGCGAGGCCGCCGGGCACCACACGGAGATGCCCGAGCTCGGCACCGGCACCGAAGCCGCCGCGGAAGAGACGATCGCCCGCGACGATCGCACCGCCCACGCCCGTGCCGATCGTGAGCATGACCATGTCGCTGACGAGGCGCCCCGCCCCGAAGCGGAACTCGGCCCAGCCGGCTGCGTTCGCGTCGTTGTCGACGACGACGGTGCCGCCGACGCGGGCCTCGAGCTTCTCGCGGAAGGGTTCGTTGCGCCAGTCGATGTTGGGGGCGTAGTAGACGGTGGACTGCGCCGCGTCGATGAAGCCGGCGGCGGCGACGCCGACCGCGCCGATCTCCTCGTCGGCGCGCAGGCCCTCGATCATCTCGACGACCGCGCTCTCGAGGCTGGCCGCGTCGCCGGCCGGTGTCGGCACCCGGTCGCTGCGGACGATGCCGCCGAGTTCGTCGACGACCGCTCCGGCGATCTTGGTGCCCCCGATGTCGATTCCGATCGCGTGCACGCGGGCGCCGCCTTTCTGAGACAAGAGGTTCGAGGCTGATTCGTGCCGGGACCATGGCCACGCGAGCAACGACTAGAGTGTAATCGACCCCAATGCCGAGGTCGCGCAGGTACCCGAGCCGGGCGCGATCCTCCCGGTGCCGAAGGAGCTACCGTGACCGAATTCTCCACGCCTGCCGTGGTCTCGCCAGACCCCACGGCGAACACCACCGACCTGCTCGTCGACCGGCTCGCGGCGACGCCCGATTCGGTGCTGTTCTCGCGCCCCACCGCCGACGGCGGCTGGTCGCCGGTGACGACGCGCGAGTTCTACGACCAGGTCATCGCCCTCGCCAAGGGTCTCGTCGCCGCCGGCATCGAGCCCGGCGACAAGATCGGCCTCATGTCCAAGACCAGCTACGAGTGGACGCTGATCGACTTCGCCACGTGGTTCGCCGGAGCCGTGCTCGTGCCCGTCTACGAGACGAGTTCGCCCGCACAGGTGCGGTGGAACCTCAGCGACTCGGGCGCCATCGCGATCATTCTCGAGACTCCCGACCACTTCGCGCGCTTCGACGAGGTGCACCCGGAACTGCCGGGCATCCGCAACACCTGGCAGATCGATCTCGGCGACCTCGAGAAGCTCGCGGCGGGCGGCACCGAGGTGCCCGACGACGAGATCGAGCGCCGACGCAAGCTCGCGAACGGCGATGACATCGCGACGCTCATCTACACCTCGGGATCGACGGGCAAGCCGAAGGGTTGCGTGCTCACCCACTCGAACTTCGTCGAGCTCTCACGCAACTCCGCCGTGGCCCTCGACGAGGTCGTGCTCGACCCGAACGGCGCCTCGACGCTGCTGTTCATCACCCTCGCACACGTCTTCGCGCGCTTCATCGCGGTGCTCTGCGTGCACGCCGGTGTTCGTGTCGGCCACCAGCCCGACACGAAGCAGCTCCTCCCGTCGCTCGGCAGCTTCAAGCCGACCTTCCTCCTCGCCGTCCCCCGGGTGTTCGAGAAGGTGTACAACGTCTCCGAGCAGAAGGCCGAGGCCGGCGGCAAGGGCAAGATCTTCCGCACCGCCGCCGACACGGCGGTCGCGTACTCGATCGCCCTCGAGCAGGGCAAAGTGCCGCTCGGCCTGAAGCTCAAGTTCAAGCTGTTCGACGCGCTCGTGTTCTCGAAGCTCCGCGACGCGATGGGCGGCAACGTCAAGTACGCCGTCTCGGGCTCCGCGCCGCTCGGCCCGCGCCTCGGCCACTTCTACCACGCCCTCGGGATCACCATCCTCGAGGGCTACGGCCTCACCGAGACCACGGCGCCAGTCAGCGTGAACCTGCCCTCGAAGTCGAAGATCGGCACGGTCGGCCCTGCGCTGCCCGGCAACGCGATCCGCCTCGCCGAGGACGGCGAGATCCAGGCGAAGGGCATCTCGGTCTTCAAGGAGTACTGGAAGAACGCCGAGGCGACCGCCGAGGCCTTCGACGGCGATTGGTTCAAGACCGGCGACATCGGCTCCTTCGACGCCGACGGCTTCCTGACGATCACCGGCCGCAAGAAGGAGATCATCGTCACGGCCGGCGGCAAGAACGTCGCTCCCGCCGCGCTCGAGGACCCGATCCGCGCGAACCCGCTCGTCGGCCAGGTCGTCGTGGTCGGCGACCAGAAGCCGTTCATCTCTGCGCTCGTCACCCTCGATATCGAGATGCTCCCGGTCTGGCTCAACAACAACGGCGAAGACGCCGGTATGACGCTCGAGGAGGCTTCGACGAACGCCGCCGTGCTCGCCGAAGTGCAGCGCGCCGTCGACGCGGCGAACGAGAACGTCTCGAGGGCCGAGTCGATCCGCAAGTTCACGATCCTCACGAGCGAGCTGACCGAAGAGAGCGGGCACCTCACGCCGAAGCTCAGCATCAAGCGGAACGTCATCCTGCAGGACTTCGCCCCGCACATCGAGGCGATGTACTCGGGCGCACCGGCGACCGAGGGCCACTCGATCATCAGCTGACGCGACCCACGATGAAGCGCCCCGCGGATCTTCCGCGGGGCGCTTCATCGTTTCGAGCCCGATCACCCCGTCTTCTGCAGGTGATCTGACGCGAGACGTCCTGTCAGGCGACCATGGCGCCCGAACTCCGACAGAAGCTGAGGGTCGCGACGCCGGTCGTCAGAACCAGTCGGACTCGCGGATCTCCTTCATGGCCGAGCGACGCTCGTCGTTCTCGAGGCGATCGAGGTAGAGCAGACCGTCGAGATGATCGGTCTCGTGCTGCAGCGCCTGGGCCATGAGGCCCGTGCCGGACACCTCGATCTCGTTGCCGTCGAGGTCGATGCCCCGCACGCGCGCGAACGGGTAGCGCGGCGTCTTCTTCCACAGGCCGGGGACCGAGAGACAGCCCTCGTCGATGGCCTCCTTCTCGCCCGACACCTCGACGAGCTCGGGATTCAGGACGTACCCGACCTCGCCGTCGATGTTGTAACTGAAGGCGCGCAGGTTCACGCCGATCTGGGATGCCGCGACCCCGGCCCTGCCCGGCAGCCGGACGCTGTCGATCAGGTCGGCGACGAGTGCGCGCACGCGATCATCGACCTGTTCGACGGGGGCTGAGACGGTCTTCAAGACGGGGTCGCCGAACAGGCGAATGGGACGCTCTGGCAATGTTCTCCGATCAGTGCCCGCGTTCGGCGGGCAGGCCTTCCACCACGAGGGCGGCGAGTTCGCGGGCGGCGTGCTGGGTCACCGGGCGCAGTTCGTGCCAGTTGACCACGGACCCGGCCGCGAGCTGGGGGTCGTACGGGATGCGCACGATCTCGCGGACACGCGACTGGAAATGCGCTTCGATCTCGTCGACCTTCACCAGGTGCGTGCCCTGCGTCGCGAGGTTGATCGCGACGACCGCGTTGCGGACGAGTTCGCCGTAGCCGTTCGCCTCGAGCCAGGTGAGTGTCTCTGAGGCGAGGCGCGCCTCGTCGACGCTGCCGCCCGAGACGATCACGATCGAGTCGGCACGCTGCAGCGTCGCCCGCATGACGGAGTGGACGATGCCGGTGCCGCAGTCGGTCAGGACGAGCGAGTAGTACCTGGCCGCGAGTCCGGCGACGACGTTGTAGTCGTTGTCGTCGAACGCCTCGGACAATGTCGGGTCGGTGTCGGAGGCGAGGATGTCGAGCCGGGTCTCGTCGCGCGAGACGAACCGGGAGAAGTCGGTGTAGCCGCCGATCGACGACGCCTTGGCGACGACGTCGCGCACCGTCTCGCGGGTCTGCCGGTCGACGCGTTCGGCGAGGGTGCCCCGATCGGGGTTCGCATCGATCGCGATGATCCGGTCGTCGCGGGCGTCGGCGAGGGCCATGCCGAGCAGCGCGGTGATCGTCGTCTTGCCGACGCCGCCCTTGCGGGTGAGGACCGGCACGAACCGCGCGCCGCCCTCGAATCGCTTCTGGATGCGCTGGTTCATCGCCTTGTGCGCACGGGCCTTCGCCGAATCGCCGAGGTTCACGAGATGCAGGGATGCCTCGTAGAGGAACCGGTTGAACCCGCCCTGCGGCGCGGGGCGGGTCGTGCGATTGAGGTCGATCAATCGATCGGCCGTGAGCGACTCCGGTGCCTCGGGCACCTCGGACGGCAGCGCCACCTCGTGGCGGCCGCCGGCGGCCGCCACGACCTCGGTTGCGCCGGTCGCCGCCGGAGCGGTTCGATCGACCTCGCGGACCGACTTCGTCGCGTCGGCGGCGAGCAGTGCGCTGTAGGGCGACGGCGCGCGACGCGCAGCGCTGCGGTAGGAGCCCCCGGACAGACCCGCGCCGAGGACCTCGACCGAACGGGTGCTCGTGTCGCCACCGCCCCCGATCGCCCCGGGGTTCACCGAGACGTCGTCAATCGCTACGGCGACCTCGTCTTCGGGGACCTCGCGCACGGGCGCGGGCGGGAGGTCGACCCGGAGGTCGAGGTCGGGTGCGGGCACCGCCGCGTGGGCGCCGGTCGTGGTGGGGCCCACACGGTCGACCGGACCCGTGCGCACCCCTACGCCGCGCCGTGTCACCGGCCCGGTCTCATGCGTCTCTTCAGCCACCGAATCCCCTCCTCATCAGTGCCGATCCACGCCAAGCCTAGCGCGGACGCACGACGACGAGCAGATCACCCGCCTCCACCTGCTGGGTCTTCGGGATGGCGACGCGCTCCACGACCCCCGCGAGGGGCGAAGTGATGGCGGCCTCCATCTTCATCGCCTCGATCGATGCCACGCTCTGCCCGGCCGCGATCTCGGTGCCGGCCTCGACCTGCAGCGTGACCACTCCCGAGAACGGGGCCGCGATCTGGCCCGGCTGCGAGGCATCCGCCTTCTCGGCCGTACGCGCGTCGACCGTGATGCTGCGGTCGCGCACGAAGACCGGACGGAGCTGCCCGTTCAGGATCGTCATGACCGTGCGCATGCCCTTGTCGTCGGCCTCGCCGATCGCCTCGAGGCCGGCGTACAGCTTGACTCCCTTCGCGATCTCTACGACGTGCTCGGCGCCCGGGCGCAGACCATAGAGGTAGTCGGCAGTGTCGAGGACCGAGAGATCGCCGAAGAGCTCGCGAATCTGCTCGAACTGGCGGGTCGGCGCCGGGAAGAGGAGCGAATTCAGCGTCGCCCGGCGCGTCGCGCTGTCGGCCTCGAGCGCCGCGCGCTGCTCGGGCGTGAGCTCGGTCACGCCGACGCGCACGTCTTTGCCGGCGAGCACCTTCGTGCGGAAGGGCTCGGGCCAGCCGCCCGGCAGATCGCCGAGCTCGCCCGCCATGAAGCCGATCACCGAATCGGGCACGTCGTACTTCTCGGGGTTCGCCGCGAAGTCGGCGGGATCGGCCTTGACGGCCGCGAGGTGCAGCGCGAGGTCGCCGACGACCTTCGACGACGGCGTCACCTTCGGCACGCGACCGAGAATCGAGTCGGCGGCCGCGTACATGTCCTCGATGAGCTCGAAGTCGTCGGCGAGGCCCAGCGCGATGGCCTGCTGACGCAGATTCGAGAGCTGGCCGCCCGGGATCTCGTGGTGGTACACGCGGCCGGTGGGGCCGGGAAGCCCCGACTCGAACGGCTTGTAGAGGCGTCGAACGGCCTCCCAGTAGGGCTCGAGGTCGCTGACCGCGTCGAGCGAGAGGCCGGTGTCGCGCTCGGTGTGCGCGAGCGCCGCCACGAGCGCGGACGCCGAGGGCTGGCTCGTCGTGCCGGCCATCGGCGCGCTCGCCACGTCGACGGCGTCGACGCCGGCGTTGCTCGCGGCGAGGAGGGTCGCGAGCTGGCCGCCCGCGGTGTCGTGGGTGTGCAGGTGCACGGGCACGTCGAAACGCTCGCGGAGGGCGCTCACGAGCTTCGCCGCCGCGGCCGGACGGAGCAGGCCCGCCATGTCCTTGATGGCGAGCACGTGCGCACCGGCGCCGACGATCTGGTCGGCGAGACGCAGGTAGTAGTCGAGGGTGTAGAGGTCTTCGGCCGGGTCGAGCAGGTCGCCGGTGTAGCAGAGGGCGACCTCGGCGATGCTGTGCCCGGTCGCGAGGACGGAGTCGATCGCCGGACGCATCTGGGAGACGTCGTTGAGCGCATCGAAGATGCGGAAGATGTCGACGCCCGTCGCCGCCGCCTCGCGCACGAACGCATCGGTGACCTCGGTCGGGTAGGGGGTGTAGCCGACCGTGTTGCGGCCACGGAGCAGCATCTGGATGTTCACATTCGGCAGCACCTCGCGCAGGGCCGCAAGGCGGTCCCACGGGTCCTCGCCGAGGAAGCGGAGCGCGACGTCGTAGGTGGCGCCGCCCCAGGCCTCGACCGAGAGCAGTTCGGGCGTGAGCCGGGCGACGTACGGTGCGACGGCGATCAGGTCCTTCGTGCGTACGCGAGTCGCGAGCAGCGACTGGTGCGCGTCGCGGAAGGTCGTCTCGGTCACTGCGAGGGGAGTCTGGGCGCGGAGCGCAGCGGCGAAGCCGGTCGGGCCGAGCTCGAGCAGGCGCTGGCGCGAGCCGTCGGGGACGGGCGTCGTGAGGTCGAGCGGGGGCAGCTTCTCGACGGGGCTGACGCTGATCGGCGCCGGGCCGTTCGGCTGGTTCACCGTGACGTCGGCGAGCCAGTTGAGGATCTTCGTGCCGCGGTCCTTCGACACACGGCCGCGGAGCAGCTGCGGGCGTTCGTCGATGAAGGAGGTGCTGAGGTCGCCTGCGACGAACGCCGGGTCTTCGAGCACGGCCTGGAGGAACGGGATGTTCGTCGAGACGCCGCGGATGCGGAACTCGGCGAGGGCGCGCTTGGCGCGAGCGACGGCGGCGACATGGTCGCGACCCCGGCAGGTGAGCTTCGCGAGCATCGAGTCGAAGTGCGGGCTGATCTGCGCGCCCGGATTGATCGTTCCGCCGTCGAGGCGGATCCCGGCTCCACCTGGCGAGCGGTAGGTCGTGATCTTGCCCGTGTCGGGGCGGAAGCCGGCCGTGGGATCCTCGGTGGTGATCCGGCACTGGAGCGCGGCGCCGCGCAGTCGGATCTGGTCCTGGTCGAGGCCGAGCTCCGTGAGCGAGGCCCCGGCGGCGATGCGCATCTGCGCGACGACGAGGTCGACGTCGGTCACCTCTTCGGTGACGGTGTGCTCGACCTGGATACGCGGGTTCATCTCGATGAAGACGTGCTCCCCCGCACGCTCCCCCGCGGTGTCGAGCAGGAACTCGACGGTTCCGGCGTTGACGTAGCCGATCGAGCGGGCGAAGGCGATGGCGTCGCGGTAGAGCGACTGACGGATCTCGTCGGAGAGGTTCGGCGCCGGCGCGATCTCGATGACCTTCTGGTGGCGCCGCTGCACGGAACAGTCGCGCTCGAAGAGGTGCACGGTCTCGCCGTTCGAGTCGGCGAGCACCTGCACCTCGATGTGGCGGGGACGCAGCACGGCCTGCTCGAGGAACATGGTGGGGTCGCCGAAAGCGCTGTCGGCTTCGCGCATCGCCTCTTCGAGCGCCGCTCGCAGTTCTGGCTTGGCATCGACACGGCGCATGCCACGACCGCCGCCGCCGGCGACGGCCTTGGCGAAGATCGGGAATCCGACCTCGTCGGCCTGGGCGATGAGCGCCTCGATGTCGCGCGAGGGCGGCGTCGACTTCAGCACGGGGACGCCGGCGGCGATCGCGTGCTCCTTCGCCGTTACCTTGTTGCCGGCCATTTCGAGCACATGCTTGGGCGGACCGATGAAGGCGATGCCGGCCGCGGCCGCGGCCTGGGCGAGCTCGGGGTTCTCGGAGAGGAACCCGTAGCCGGGGTAGATCGCGTCGGCGCCCGACTCCTTCGCCACGCGGATGATCTCCGACACGTCGAGGTAGGCCCGCACCGGGTGGCCCGGCTCGCCGATCTGGTACGCCTCATCGGCCTTCAGACGGTGCAGGGAGTTGCGGTCCTCGAACGGATAGACCGCGACCGTCTTCGCACCGAGCTCGACGGCGGCGCGGAACGCACGGATGGCGATCTCACCGCGATTGGCAACCAGGATCTTCGTGAACATGCAAGCCTTTCCGAACCGAATCCGCACAGCGAACGTTTAGGTATCGCCCGAGTAGTAAAGGTAACGTATCGGTCGTGCACGTTCTCTCCGTCAGCTCCCTGAAAGGCGGCGTCGGCAAGACCACCGTCACGCTCGGACTCGCGTCGGCGGCCTTCGCCCGCGGCGTCCGGACCCTCGTCGTCGATCTCGACCCGCAGTCCGATGTCTCGACCGGTATGGACATCCAGGTCGCCGGCCACCTGAACGTCGCCGACGTGCTGGCCTCGCCGAAGGAGAAGATCGTCCGGTCGGCGATCGCCCCGAGCGGCTGGTCGCGGCAGAACCCGCAGTCGACGATCGACGTCATGATCGGCAGTCCGTCGGCCATCAACTTCGACGGGCCGCACCCGTCGATCCGCGACATCTGGAAGCTCGAGGAGGCGCTCGCCAACGTCGAGGCCGACTACGAGCTCGTGCTCATCGACTGCGCCCCGTCGCTCAACGCGCTCACCCGCACCGCGTGGGCCGCGAGCGACCGCGTGGCCGTCGTCACCGAGCCGGGCCTGTTCTCGGTGGCTGCGGCCGATCGTGCCCTGCGCGCCATCGAGGAGATCCGCCGCGGCCTCTCCCCCAGGCTCCAGCCGCTCGGCATCATCGTGAACCGTGCCCGCGTGCAGTCGCTCGAACACCAGTTCCGCATCAAGGAGCTGCGAGACATGTTCGGCCCGCTGGTGCTCTCACCGCAGCTGCCCGAGCGCACCTCCCTGCAGCAGGCGCAGGGCGCCGCGAAGCCGCTCCATATGTGGCCGGGCGAGAGTGCCGAAGAGATGTCGGCGAACTTCGATCAGCTGCTCGAACGGGTGCTCCGCACGGCGCGGATCGGCGACTTCGCCGGGCTGCCCGCCGAGATCGAGTCGCACGCGATCTGACGCACCGACGACCGAGGCGCGGTTGAAAATCGGTCGCCGAGTGTGACGCCGTATGACGAATGAGCGGGTCTGGCCCTGCTCAGGAGATCTTGCGGGACTTCGCACCGCGGCGTGCGGCCAACTCGTCCATCGGATCGGCGGGCTGCGTGTCGAGCTCGACGAGTGTCGATTCGACCTCGCGCAGCACCTTGCCCACGGCGATTCCGAAGACGCCCTGACCGCGGTTCACAAGGTCGATGACCTCGTCGTCGGAGGTGCAGAGGTAGACGCTCGCGCCGTCGCTCATCAGCGTGGTCTGGGCGAGGTCTTCGACCCCGGCCTCGCGAAGCTGGGTGACTGCGGTGCGGATCTGCTGAAGTGAGATGCCGGTGTCGAGCAGTCGCTTCACGAGCTTCAGCACAAGGATGTCGCGGAAGCCGTAGAGACGCTGCGAACCCGACCCGGCGGCGCCGCGAACCGTGGGTTCGACGAGCTGAGTACGTGCCCAGTAGTCGAGCTGGCGGTAGCTGATTCCGGCCGCACGGGCGGCGATGGCTCCGCGGTACCCGGTGCCGTCGTCGTGCTCGGGCATACCGTCGGTGAACAGCAGGCCGAGGTCGTAGCGCGAGCGCACGGTCTCACTCATCGAATCGCCCCTCTTCTGCTCCGTCACCCGACGACGCGAGTTCCACGCTACCGAGGCGGGGGGCGTCCGCCAAACATATCGGGCCGATCGGCACGGCGTGTCGCGCGATCAGCGAGTGCGGCCTTCGAGGGTCGCCCGGACGACGCTCGAATGCACCGCGGCGAGGTGCCCCGCGAGTTCGCGCCCGCGCTCGGCGGCACGGGCCTTGTCGGCGGCATCGGCCCGGCGGGACGGCGCGATCGCACGCTCGACGAGCGCCGCCTCGCGTTCGGCCGCCGCACGCAGTCCGCGCAGGTGACGGGGCTCGATACCCACTGCCCGCAGCGCGACGAGGGAACGCAGCACTCCGAGCGCCTCCTCGCCGTAGTGGTCGGCCGCCGGCAGCAGCGACGCCGAGACGGCGTCGTCGAGCAAGCCCGTGCTCGCCCCGGCTTCGGCGATGAGTTCGCCGCGGCCGTACCGCTTCGTGGCGCCGAGGAAGTCGCTCCCGCTCGTCGCCCCGGGCAGCGCCGGGGTCTCGCCTGCGTCGATCGCCTCGAGGTGGCTGCGAATCACCTTGAGCGGCAGATAGTGGTCGCGCTGCATCGAGAGCACCACGGTGATCCGCTCGACGTCGGCCGTCGAGAACTTGCGGTACCCCGCAGCAGTCCGTGCGGGGGCGACGAGTCGTTGTTCTTCGAGGAACCGCAGTTTCGACGGCGTCAGCTCGGGGAATTCGGGCTGAAGCCGGGCGAGGACCTGACCGATGCCGAGAAGTGGTGCCCGGCCGCTCGCGCGCGACGACGCAGCGGTGCTCGCCACTAGTCGCTCGCCACCGGAGCCAGGTCGCGTCGGGAAGCGTAGAACGTGAGACGGAACTTGCCGATCTGCACTTCGGCGCCGTCGGAGAGCAGCGCCGTCTCGATGCGGACCCCGTCGAAGTAGGTGCCGTTCAGCGAGCTCAGGTCTTTGACCTCGAAGGCGGTGCGATGACGAACGAACTCGGCGTGCTTGCGCGACACCGTGACATCGTCGAGGAAGATCTCGGCGTCGGGGTGCCGGCCCACGACCGTGACGTCGGTGTCGAGCAGGAACCGGGCGCCGGTGTTCGGGCCACGGCGCACGATCAGCAAGGCCGAGCCGGATGGCAGCGCGGCGATCGCCTCGTGCTCTTCGGCGGTGATGTCGCCGTCGATCGCACCGAGCTGCGCAGCTGCCTCACGGCTGAACCCGATCGTCGCGTCGCCGACGCCGTCGACGACGGGTTGCGAAGAGGTGTGAGCCTGCTCGGGCACCTCGCTCGCCCCGCCTGCCTGAGTGTTGTCGGAATCAACCACGGCTAACCTCCCTCTTCAAGCGTATCGGATCGCGCGTCGCCTGCCACCCGCGGCATACGAATCACCCGCGCCGTTTCGATGGCGTAGATGACCCCGGCCCACCAGTAGAGGAATGCGCCCCACAGGGTGATCGCCCAACCGATCGGTTCGCTCACGGGAGCGACCACCGGGAACGCGAGTCCCAGCATGATCACCGGAAGCCCGAAGAACAGGGCGAACGTCGCGACCTTGCCGAGTTGGTGCACCGGAAGCGGGCCGAAGCCGTGGTTCGCGAGCACGACGCCGAGGGCGAGGAGGTACACGTCGCGCGCAACGATGACGACGACGATCCACCACGGCACGAGCTCTTGGGCGGCGAGTCCGACGAGCGCGGCGAAGATGTACAGCCGGTCGGCGGCCGGGTCGAGGAGCTGGCCGAGTCGGGTGACCTGATCGAGCCGTCTCGCGAGGTAGCCGTCGAGCAGATCGGTGAGGCTCGCGACGACGAGCACGACGAGGGCGAGCACATAGTCGCCGGCGACGATGAGCACGAGGAACACCGGAACGAGCGCGAGCCTGAGCATGCTGAGCACGTTCGGGATCGTCCAGATCTCCGAACCGCCGCCCCCAGCGCGTTCCCCGGCCACGCTGTCGATCCTATCCGTCGGCGGGGATGCCTCGTCGCCGCAACCGTTCGGCCAGTCGGGGCCAGGCCTCGGCGAATCTCGGATGCAGCGGCATCCCCTCGACCTCGTCGACCGGGATCCAGCGCAGCTCGATGCTCTCGGGGTCGCTCACCACCGGCGCGAACCGCACGAGGGCATCGGCGACGACCGTCGTGTACGACCAGTACCCGAGGTCGAGCGTGCTCGTGAAGCGCACCGCGAGCGATTCCGGGGGAACCCCCGCCTCTTCGCGAGCCTCGCGCACGGCGGCATCGACCGCCGACTCCCCTTCGTGCCTGGCACCGCCGGGAAGTCCCCAGGTGCCACCGAAATGACTCCACACGGCGCGATGCTGCAGCAGGACCTCCGCGGCCGGACTGAGCGCGAGCAGCCCTGCCGCACCGAATCGACCCCAATACCGCTCCCCGCCGGGGCCCTCGACCCAGGCGTCGCCGCTCGCTCCCACCATGACTCCAGCATGACGCACCCGCCGCCCTGCGTCGTCGCGGTCGTAGGCTTGGCACATGGACGAACAGGCTCCGGTGCGCATCGACGCCTGGCTGTGGGCGGTTCGACGCTTCAAGACCCGGTCGGCCGCGACGGCGGCATGCCGAGCCGGGCATGTGCGGGTCAACGGCGACCGGGTGAAGGCGGCGCAGCCGGTGCGACCCGGCGACGAGGTCCGGGTGCGGATCGCCGGATTCGACCAGCGGCTCGTGGTGCGGCGCACGATCGCCAAGCGCGTCTCGGCGACGCTGGCGGCCGAAGCCGCCGAGGACCGCACGCCCGCTCCTCCCCCGCGCGAGGAGACTGCGGCGGTCGTCGCGCGCGATCGCGGCGCGGGTCGTCCGACCAAGCGCGAGCGGCGTGACCTCGAGCGACTCCGCGGCCGGTGACTCCCCTCCTCGTCCGTCGACGCGGAGCGGCAGCGGGCGCGTGCGCCAGGCGTAGCCTGAAGTCGTGCAGCAGGAACTCAGCCACGAACCCGATGCCCGTCGATACGTGCTCCGCATCGGCGGCACGGTCGCGAGCGTGCTCGACTACCGGGTGCTCGGCGATGCCGTCGCCTTCACCCGGACATTCACGAACCCGAGCTACCGCGGCGGCGGGCTCGCGGCCGAGGTCGTGCGGTTCGCGGTCGACGATGTCGAGGCGAACTCCGACCGGCACATCGTGCCGAGCTGCTGGTACGTGGGCGAGTGGTTCGATCGTCACCCCGAGCGGCGGGTGCTGCTCGATCCCAGGCTCGACTGATCGAGCTCAGTACCAGTTGACGGACTGCGAGTGCCCCCACGCGCCGCACGGGCTGCCGTAGCCGCGCGCGATGTAGTCGAGGCCCCAGGCGACCTGGGTGGCGGCATTGGTCTGCCAGTCGGCGCCGGCGCTCGCCATCTTGCTGCCGGGAAGCGACTGGGGGATGCCCGTTGCGCCGCTCGAGGCGTTGTAGGCGGTGTACGACCAGCCCGACTCCTTCTGCCACAGCTGCACGAGGCACTGGAACTCGCCATCGCCCCAGCCGTACTTCGACGCCGCCATCTCGCGGGCGATGGCCTTCGCGCCGTCGGGCGTGTTTGCCCGCGCGAGCGCCTCGGCCGCCTGCTTCGCCTTCGCCGCCTGGGCCCGGTCGTACTCGTCGGCCGCTGCGGCCGCCTTCGCGGCCTCGGCTCGCGTCTGCTTGGCGAGGTCGACGATCTCGTCGACGCCGAGCACCTCGTAGTCGCCGAGGGAGGCCACGGACGCGGCGAGGCCCGCGGTGTCCGCCTTGCCGTCGACGGCCGCCAGTGTCGCGTTCGCCGCGGAGATCGTGTCCTCGGCATCGGCTCGGGTGCGCGCCTCGGCGATCGCGCTGTAGGCGCCGAGCTGCTCGGAATGCACCCCGCTCCCCTCGGTGAGGGCGGTGGTCGCGTCGATGCTCGCCTGAGTGGCGACCGCCGACTGGACCGTGAATCCGGTGCCGACGATCAGCGCGATCCCGGCGACGGCGCCGGCGGCGAGCAGTCGGCGGCGAGTGGCGCGGCGACGACGGTTCGTGCGGCGGGCGTGCTCGGGGAGTTCGGCTGCGGAGGTGTCTGAGGTGGGGGAAGTCTGGTTTCGCATGAGTTCTGAAGCTGCTCGGCATCTGGCTTTCGGTCAGGGGAACGGCCCCGAGCACGGCACAAGTCAGACACTCTGCCCGTCGAATCTGAACAGATCCTCAGTTCTGCCTGTGCGGTTCATGGGCGGCCTGCGGCGAGCGCGCGGCCGCGCACGCGATACTGGGTGGATGCCGGAGGCAGTCCCCACTCGTTTCCCCGCTCCCGACCCGGGCGAACGCTGCCCGTGCCTCAGCGGCCTGAGTTTCGGCGAGTGCTGCCGCCGACACCTCGCCGGCGAGTCCCCCGCGCCGACCGCGGTCCAGCTGATGCGCTCTCGCTACACCGCGTTCGTGACCGGCGACGCGGACTACCTGCTCAGCACGTGGCATCCGTCGACTCGGCCCGCCGACCTCGAGCTCGACCCGTCGATCCGCTGGTACCGGCTCGACATCATGCGCATCGAGCGCGGGGGGCCGCTCGACCATGACGGGATCGTCGAGTTCGCGGCGTACTACCGCCATGACGGCGAGCGAGGCGAGCAGCGCGAGGTGAGTCGTTTCGACCGGACCGACGGACGGTGGCGGTACGTCGACGCCGTGAGCTGAGCAGCACTCGCCCCGGCAGGTTCCCGCGCTCCGCTCCGGGCGAACGCCGCGGAGAATCAAAGGGAACGCAGAGTTTCACCGCATACGGTGTGGCAGGTGACTCCGCTCGATGGCACTCGTCCCACGAGGCATCCCGACACGCCCACCATGCTGACCGCACGTGCACAACGCACGCTCGAGACGATCGACGGGCAGACGCTCGACGAGATGCGCGCCCTCCGCGACGAGACGGAGCGCTTCATGCTGCGCTACAAGTTCGGCATGGACGAGGTGATCACGAAGCTCTCCATCCTGCGGGAGGAGTTCAGCCAGACGCACGACTACAACCCGATCGAGCACATCTCGAGCCGATTGAAGAGCCTCGACAGCGTGATCGAGAAGATGGCCCGCAAGGGCGTCGAGCCGAGCTTCGACACGATCCGCGAGACCGTGACCGATATCGCCGGGGTGCGGGTCACCTGCAGCTTCGTCTCCGACGCCTACCGCATCTTCGAGCTGCTCACCGCGCAGCGCGACATCCGCGTGCTCAAGGTCAAGGACTACATCAAGGATCCGAAGCCGAACGGCTACCAGAGCCTGCACGTCATCGTCGAGGTGCCCGTGTTCCTCTCGACGGGTCCGCACCCGGTCGCGGTCGAGGTGCAGATCCGCACGATCGCCATGGACTTCTGGGCGAGTCTCGAGCACAAGATCTATTACAAGTACGACCGTCAGGTGCCGCAGGAGCTCCTGGACGGGCTCACGGACGCGGCGCACACCGCCGCCGAACTCGACACCCGGATGGAACGCCTGCACCGCGAGGTGCACGGGGCGCCGCACCCGGCGCGCAGGCAGCGCGGCATCGAGATCTGATCGGCGGGCCGACCCCCGCAGTCGGTCGGGCGCGCGCGCCGGTGCTCGACTCAGCGTTCGAGCACCGCCCGGAACCCGTCGGTGACGCGCAGCGATCGGTCGCCAGGCACCCGGGCGACCCAGCCGTCGACGAGCAGCACCTCCAGCACGTGCGCCCCGAGCGCTCCGGCGAGGTGCGCTCGCCGCTCGGTCCAGTCGAGGCACCCGCGCACTGCGGGACGGCGGCCCGGCGGCGGCGCCTCCTCGAGGCGCAGCCGGCGGGCGAGCGGACCGTCGGTCGCGAGGACCTCGCCATGCGCACCCGCCTCGAGGGGCGCGATCGCCCGTTCAGCGACGAGGCGATCGGCGAGTTCGAGGGCGACCCGGCCGGCCAGGTGGTCGTAACACGACCTCGCCTCCGCCAGCCGCCGCGCGGTCGCGGACTGCGCATACGAGGACACCGGCCGGCGCGGGCCGAGCCGTTGCAGCGACTCGACGGCGTCAGCGACCTCCGGCCCGGCGAGCTCGAAGTAGCGGTGTCGGCCGAGCGACCGGACGCGGAGGAGCCCTCCGTCGATGAGTTTCGCGAGATGGGCGCTCGCCGTCGCCGCCGACACCCGCGCGACCGCTGCGAGCTCGCCCGCCGGGAGTGCCCGACCGTCGAGCAGGGCGACGAGCATCGCCGCGCGCGCCGGTTCGCCCATCAAGCGGGCTGGGAGTGAGAGATCGGCATCACCGTCCATGCAGACACCATACGACGAGGACACTTCGATGCGCGGCGAAGGGCCCGCGTCATAGCATCGGAGCATGCCAGTGATCCACGATCGGTCCGACGTCGCCCGAATCCTCGACGACCCGGACTGGCGCGTTCCCGAGGCCGCGCCCGGCACGAGCCCGTTCGAGCGGCTGCGGAACGAGGCATCCCGATTCGTCAACGGCCCCGCGCACGACGAGCGCCGTGCCGTGCTCGAAGCACGCCTCGCCGAGCTCGATCCCGCGCGGCTCGCGCTCGACGCAGGCGCACTGGCGCGGGAGGCACTCGCCGCAGGAGTAGACCCTTCGGAGATCTCACGGCGGATCCCGGTCAGGACCCTCGCAGCTGCGCTGGGCGTAGCGAACCCGGAGTCGGCGCCCGAGAACGCTGCGATGCTCGCCGGGCCCTACGCGTCCGGGATCGTCGACGTCGCCGATGAATCCCGCGTGGACGTGGCTGCGGAGCGGCTGGTCGGTGCGAGCGCATCAGCATGCCGCCCCGAGCTCGACGCGCAGCTGCTCGTACAGGCCCACGCCGCGACGAACGGACTCATCACCTCAGTGCTTCGCCGAGCGGTCGCGGCGACCGATGCGACGACCGCGGAGCTGATCGACGCCGCGCTCCGCGACACCCCGCCGGTCACCGCCACCCGGAGGGTCGCGTCGTCGGACGAGCGCTCGACGCCGTCCGACCAAGCGCCGGCACCCCACGACGCCGATCGCCTCGTCGAACTCCGACTCGACGGCCCCGACCGCGATGCCGCACCGGGCGCGCCGCCGCGCCTGCTCGCCTTCGGCGCGGGCGTGCGCCGCTGCCCCGCGTCGGCGCACGCCGTCGCGATCGCCACCGGGGTCGTCGACGCGCTCCGGGAGCCCGCATGCTGAGCACCGCCCGGTTTCGCGAGCTCCACCGGGCGGGCGATCCCCTGCTCCTGCCGAACGCGTGGGACCTCGCCTCCGCACGATGGCTCGTCGAGCAGGGCGCCGAGGTCGTCGGGACGACGAGCCTCGGCGTCGCCGTCGCCGCCGGAGTAGAAGACGGGACCGGCGCGACGCTCGTTGACACGATCGCGCTCTCGCGCCGCCTCACCTCGGCAGGGATCACCGTCACCGTCGACCTGGAGTCGGGGTTCTCCGAGGACCCCGTCGCGGTCGCCGAACTCGTGGCGGAGCTCGCCGGCTCGGGCGTGGTCGGCGTCAACCTCGAGGATTCGAGCGCCGAGGGCCGACTGGTCGACCCAGCGAGATTCGCCGCGAAAGTGGCCGCCGTCGCCGCTGCGGCTCCCACGCTGTACCTCAACGCGCGCACCGACGCCTTCTGGGTCGATCCGATCCCGGCCGCCTCGCGGGCCGCTGCCGCGACTCGAACGCGGGAGACGCTCGACCGGGCGCAACGCTACCTCGACGCCGGCGCATCCGGTGTCTTCGTGCCGGGCTCCCTGAGCGACGGCACCATCGCTGTGCTCGCCGACGCCCTCCCCGCGCCGCTGAACGTGCTCGCGCAACCAGGCCGGAGTCTCCGTGAGCTCGGCGGACTCGGCGTTGCGCGGGTGAGCACCGGATCGCTCCTGTTCCGTGCCGCCCTCGCTTCGCTCGGCACGGTGCTGGAGGACGTCCGTCGCGGTGCCACGCCGGGAGCGACGGCGCTCGCGATCCCCGACTACGCCACGGCGGCAGCCCTCGGCCGCGACACCGGCGCGCCGTCACCCGGCTGAGTCGTCGTCGACCTTCTTCGCCCGGCTCGGCTGCACGCGCATCGGCTCCCCCGGCATCTTCGGGAAGTCGGGCGGGAACGGCAGCTCGCCGAGCCCGTCGTCGAGGTCGCGTCGCCACCACTCGAGCAGGGTGTCGATACGACCGGGTCGGTCGTGCATTCCCGCCCACGGGTCGCCGCGTTCGGCGAGACGGGCCGGCACCGTGCGCACCGTGTGCCGGGTCGGGTCGGTGCGCTCGAGCTCACTCCACTCGAGCGGGCAGGAGACGGTCGCCGCGGGCGTCGGTCGCGGGCTGTAGGCCCCCGCCATCGTGCGGTCGCGGTTCGCCTGGTTGTAGTCGATGAAGATGCGATCGCCTCGCTCCTCCTTCCACCAGTTCGTCGTCACCTCGTCGGGCAGGCGGCGCTCGAGTTCACGGCCCAGGGCGATCACGGCGTGGCGGACGTCGAGGAACTCGTGCTCGGACTCGATCGGCGCGAAGACATGAATGCCCCGGCTGCCCGAGCTCTTGACGTACCCGGTGAGACCGACCTCCTCGAGGAGTTCGCGGAGGGCGAACGCCACGGGCACCGCCTCGGTGAAGCCCGTGCCCGGCTGCGGGTCGAGATCGATGCGAAGTTCGTCGGGGAGGTCGGGGCGATCGGCGCGCGACGCCCAGGGATGGAAGACGATCGTGTTCATCTGCGCAGCCCAGACGGCGGCGGCGGGCTCGTCGAGCACGAGCTGAGGATGCCGTCGCCCGCTCGGATACGTGACGGTGACGGCGCGCACCCACTCGGGGGCGCCCTTGGGTGGGTTCTTCGAGAAGAACTGTTCGCCGTCGATGCCGCCGGGGAAGCGCTGAAGTGAGACCGGGCGGTCGCCGTTCGCCTCGATGAAGGCCTCGCCGACGGCCACGAGGTACTCCGCGAGTTCGCGCTTGGTGACTCCGGCTTCGGGCCAGATCACGCGTGTCGGGCTGGAGAGCCGCACGGCCCGATCGCCGTGCGGTCCAGGAACAGTGAGTTCGATCGCGTCGCCGGCCATGGCTGCGACGCTACTCCGTCGCGGGCGTGAGCGCAGCAGCACGCACGGCCCTCCGCGTCACCCGCTCAAGCGGGCACGCGCTGGTATCTCACCTCGGCCCTCGCCCTCGCCTTCGCCGCCTCGACCTCGCGATCCTTGGGCGGCGCGTTCGTGACGAGTTCGGCGAGCAGGTGCTGCGTGATGTGCGCGATCTCGGCGACGGCCCGATCGAAGGCCTCGGCGTTCGCCTTCGACGGCCTCGTCGAACCGCTCACCTTGCGGACGAACTGCAGCGCGGCGGCGTGGACCTCGTCATCGGTCGCGGCCGGCTCGAAATTGTGAAGGGTGTGGATGTTCCTGCACATGGCTCGAGCCTACGCCTCGGCCTCGAGGCCCGCTCGGCTTCGACCTTCGTGCACCGGCTGGAGCAGGAACAGGCGCACCACCCGCCCTGACTCGCGTTCGTAGCCGCGGTAGCCCGGCCACTGCGCCTCGATGCGAGCCCAGGCGGCGTCGCGGCCCTCGTCGCCGATGAGGCTCGCCCGCACGCCCAGCCGACGCCCGCGCACGGTGATCACGGCATCGGGGGTCGCGAGCAGGTTGTACGTCCATGCCGGGTGCCGGTCGCGCGCGAAGCTCGTGCCGGCGACGATCGCCCGGCCCTCGCCGTCGGGGGTGTACATGAGCGCCGTTTCGCGGGGCGCGCCCGATTTCGCCCCCGTCGTGTGCAGCACGAGCGACGGCACCAGCAGGGCGCTCAGCTGCATCCTGCCTCCGCTCAGCGCGGTGACGATGCCCTCGATCGTCGGCAGCACACGCGGAGCGGCCCGGCGGAAGAGCCGGGTGCGGGTCAGCGGCGAGACGACGGAGCGGACGATCAGGAGCACGGACGGCATGCGCCCCATTCTGCAGGTGCGCCCGCAGGGGCGTCGAGACATGGATGCGCCGGTCGCCGACGATCTCGTCACTCCCCGGTCTCTGCGCCCGCGCCGCGGCGGTCGGGTGCATCGTCGTCGACCCCGACGACGATGTACGCGGCGGCGAGCAGGATCGCCTGGCTCGACAGGTTGAACCAGATGAGCAGCGCCACCAACGCGACGACCGAGGCGAGGAGGGGATTGCTCGCGGCGCCCCCGACGAAGAGCCCCGAGAGCAACTGGAGCACCGTGAGTGCGGCGCCACCGAGGAGGGCGCCCGGCCACAACCGGCTCGCTGCCGGCCGCATCCCCGACAGCACACGGAACATCGTCGCGATGACCAGCGCGTCGATCGCGAAGATCACGACGGTCGAAACCAGGCGCTCGGCCGCCCCGTAGAGCGGATCCCGCGTCGATCCGCCGAACCATTCGGCGACCATGCCGATCGCCGCAGTGCCGAAGAACGTCACCGCGGCAGCTGCGGCGAGCGCCGCGCCGAATCCGATCGCGAGCAGCAGATCGCGCGCGAGGAGCCACACGAAGAAGGTGTCGTCGTCGGGCCGCCCGGCGAGGGAGCGGAATGCGACCCTCAGCGATCCGATCGCGCCGATCGCCGCGCCCACGAGGCCGATGAGCGCGATCACCCCGGTGACGCTGAAGGTGATGGGCTGCACCAGGTCTTCGGGCGCGAGCAGTCCGTCATCGCCGACGAGGCCGGGGATCGCGGTGTCGAGCGTCTCGACGAGCGCCGTGATCGCGTCGGGCCGCCCCGCGAGCCAGACACCGGCGATCGAGAACCCGAGGAAGACGCCGGCGAACACCGAGAAGAGCGCACGGTAGGTCACGCTGTCGGCGAGCATCGGGCCGTGACGGCCCTGGTACAGCAGGAACGCGCGCACCGGCTTGCGCGCGACCGCCCAGCGCGCCAGGAGCCGCAGACGGCCGAAGAAGCCGTGCGACGCGCGCTTGCCCTGCTGCTCCCCCACTGTGTCAGGCTATCGACTGCCGAGGAACAGCGGCCACCTCGTCGTTGTTGCAGTCGGTGCGGGCCGCAGACCCGGCCGGAGAGACCAGGGAGACGACATGAGCGAACGTACCGAGACCGCCATCCTCGCCGGCGGGTGCTTCTGGGGCATGGAGGACCTGATCCGCAGACGTCCGGGCGTGCTCGAGACCCGGGTCGGCTACACGGGCGGCGATGTGCCGAACGCGACGTACCGAAACCACGGCACGCACGCCGAGGCCATCGAGATCGTGTTCGATCCCGAGACGGTGAGCTACCGCGAGTTGCTCGAGTTCTTCTTCCAGATCCACGATCCGTCGACGAAGAATCGTCAGGGCAACGACATCGGCACGAGCTACCGTTCGGCGATCTTCCCCACGAGCGACGAGCAGGAGCGCATCGCGCGCGACACGATCGCCGATGTCGACGCCTCAGGCCTCTGGCCGGGGCCGGCGACCACCGAGGTGTCTCCCGCCGGTCCCTTCTGGGAGGCTGAGCCCGAGCATCAGGACTACCTCGAGCGCTACCCGAACGGATACACGTGCCACTTCGTGCGCCCCGGGTGGAAGCTGCCGAAGCGCAGCGCCGAGACCGTGGCGTAGCGGCCGGATGCGGCGAAGGGCCGCGACAGACCTGAGTCTGCCGCGGCCCTTCGTGCATTCAGCGGGTGATCGCGCTGCGGGTCAGTACCAGCCGTTGGACTCCGAGTGGTCCCAGGCGCCGCAGGGGCTGCCGTAGCGGTCGGAGATGTAGCCGAGTCCCCAGGCGATCTGCGTTGCGGCGTTGGTCGCCCAGTCAGAGCCCGCCGAACCCATCTTCGAGCCGGGGAGCGCCTGCGGGATCCCGTAGGCACCGCTCGAGGGGTTCTCGGCGTAGACGTTCCAGCCGGACTCCCGATCCCAGAGGGACACGAGGCATCCGAACTGGTCGTCGCCCCAGCCGCGGGCCGCGAGCATGTCGCGCGCGATCGCCTGCGCGCCGCTCGGGTTGGCCGGACCGCTCGGACGCGAACCGCCCGACGACGCCGACTCGTTCGAGGCGGCCTCTTCGGCAGCGGCGGCTTCGGCGGCGGCGGCGCGCGCAGCGGCCTCGGCGGCGGCCTTCTTCTCGGCGGCGACGCGGTCGGCCTTCGCGATCGCACTCTTCACCGTTCCGGTGTGCGCGGAAGTCGTCTCGGCCAGCTCGAACACGCGCTCGGGCGCGAGGAGCCGGAAGTTGTCGAGGGCGGCCACCGACGAGGCGAGTTCGGTGGCGTCGGCCTTGCCCTTGGCAGCGGAGATGGTGTCCTTCGCTCCGCTGAGGGTGTCTTCAGCGGCCTTGACCGCCCGCGCCTCGAGAATGTTCGAGTGGGAGCCGAGTTGCTCGACCCGCAGGTCGGTGGCGGCGCTGAGCTCGGCCGTCGCGGCGATGCGGTCGTTCTGCGCGGCCACGGCCGACTGCACGGCGAAGCCCGAGCCGACGAGTGCACCGACGGCGACGACGGCCCCGGCGGCGATGATCGGGCCCCGGCGCCAGGTTCGGCGCGTTCGGCGGCCACGTCGGCTCATGCCGGGTTCTTCAGGGGTGGGGAGGACAGGGGTGTTCGAAGTGGAGGACTGGTTCTGCATGACTTTCACATGGGCGGCCGGCCTGCGCGAGCGCGGGCTGGCCTTCGGTCGACGTTCCTCGGACGCGGGGGCGCCCGGGCGAAGTGGCCAGTCTGCCGAGAGGTTCTGGACGGAACCTCACTTCTTCCTGTGAAAGTCATCCGAAAGCGAGCGCTGCTCGGTAATGCGCGCGAGGCCCGTCCTCGGGCAAGGTCGGCGCGCCTGGCGACGCCGAAATGCCGGATCAAACGCGAGATCCGGCACTCGGCGCCGCGGGCGCGGTCACCTCACGACGGAGCCGTCCCAGTGCACGTTCGAGCCGCGCGCGGTGTACATGAGTTGGCCGTACGTGAAGCTGAGTTGCTCGGTGCCGGCCGGCGTCGAGTGCTCGTCACCGGCGACGAGCACCTCCTGCATCTCGTAGACCGATCGCTTGGCGGCCGTGCACTCGGCATCGCCGCACAGCGTGATCGTCGCCTCCTGCAGGTGTCGACCGCTGAGCAGCGCCTCCATCAGACGCGCCGAGGCGCGGTCGGTCTTCTTCGTCACCGTGATGTCGCTCAGCTCGGGCCGCCCGGCGGAGGAGCCGCCGCCCGTCCCGGTGTCGATCTCGACCGAGGCACCGAACGCGAACGCAGTGAGTTCGATCTGGTCCTTGAAGTCGTCCCGCGTCGCGTCGCCCAGCATCGCGGGGATCTCGAGATACCCGACGACCACCGGCGAGTCGACGCCGGAGCCGCCGCCCGATTCGCCGCGCGGCCCCTCCGGCCCGACCGGACCTTCCGGACCTTCCGGGCCCTCCGGACCTTCCGGCCCCTCGGCCCCCTCAGGCCCGCGCGGGCCAGCGATCGCCCAGGTCACGAGCCGCTCACCGCTCGCGCAGGCCGCGGTCGGATCGACCATTCGCATCTTGCCCTTCGCGTCGACGCACGCCGCCAGGGTCTGCGTGTCCGCTGCGCTCGCGAACTGCGTTCCGACGAACACCGCCCCTGACACCGCGAGTACCGCGGCCGCACCCGCGGCGATCATCCGCCTCCGTCGTCCATCCATGACGTCCCCTCAATCCGCCCACGGCCCCGGGCCTCTGCCCGGGCGCGAACCGGGGCGCTCGCCGAGCAGCTTCGGCCCCCGGCGACCGTTCGGCATCTGCGCCAGCACGGAGATCTCGTCTCGCGGCGCCGCACGCGGCACGGCCCCGCCGCCGCGCGGCTCACTCCGTCTGGTCGCCCCCCTGCGGCATGTCGAGCCGTCGCGCGCCCGCACCGTCGTCACCGAGCGCGTCATCGGGGTTGAGGAGGCTGCAGGCCTTCATCGAAAGACATCCGCAACCGATGCAGCCGGTGAGCTCGCGCTCGAGCCGTTCGATGCCGAGGCGACGCTCTTCGAGCCGCCGCTTCCATCTGCGTGAGGCGCGCTGCCAGTCTTCGTGGCTCGGCGTGCGATCGAGCGGGACGTGCTCGAAGGCCTGCTGCACGTCGCCGAGCGGGATCCCGAGCCGCTTCGCGACGACGACGAGCGAGACCCGACGCAGCATGTGACGCGGGTAGCGGCGCTGGTTTCCGCCCGTCCGATGCGAGGCGATGAGGCCCAGTTCCTCGTAGAAGCGCAGCGCGGAGGGCGCGACCCCGGTGCGCCGGCTCATCTCGCCGACGGTCAGGAGCTCATCGGGGGCATGCTTCGCTTGGGCGGGATCGCCCGGGTCGATCGGGCGGGTCTCGGCTGCGGCGAGCGCGGCGGATGCCTCGCGCCCGCCCTCGAACTCGTGCTCCGCCATGCCGTTGCTCCTCCCGATTGGACTTCAAGGCTACTTGAGGTTTTAGGCTTGACGCATGCGTTGCTTCCCCGGAGTGATCCTGTGACCTACGTGATCGCCCTCCCCTGCGTCGACCTCAAAGACAAGGCGTGCATCGACGAGTGTCCCGTCGACTGCATCTACGAGGGTGAGCGGTCGCTCTACATCCACCCCGACGAGTGCGTCGACTGCGGCGCCTGCGAACCCGTCTGCCCGGTCGAGGCGATCTACTACGAAGACGACCTGCCCGACGAGTGGGCCGACTACTACAAGGCCAACGTCGAGTTCTTCGAGATCTCGGTCGACGCCCACGCGCCCCTCGGCTCACCCGGCGGGGCCGCGAAGACCGGCGCCCTTCGCTACGACCACCCGATCGTCGCCGCCCTGGGGCCGCAGGGCGGCCACGAGTGAACGCCGCCCGGCACACCGCGCTCACCGAACCGGTCGATCCCGAGATCGCCGCGCGGGAGGAAGACTTCAAGGCCGCGTTCCGAGTGCACCCCGCCGGGGTCGCCCTCGTCTCCGCGGCGAGCGCGACGGGCCCCGTCGGCCTCACCGCCTCGAGCCTCGCGTCGGTCGCGGCCGACCCGCCCGTGCTGTCGTTCTCGGTGACTCGCTCCACGGGCTCGGCGGGGGCGCTGCTCGGTGCCGACACCTTCGTCGTGCAACTGCTCGCCGATCACCAGGCCGACGTCGCCCGGGCATTCGCCCGATCCGGCGCGCCGCGTTTCACCACGGAGCAGGGGTGGACCCGCCTGCCGACGGGCGAACCCGTGCTCGCCGACGCGCGGGCGGTGTTCCGATGCCGCGCCCTGCAACTCGTGCCGGTCGGCAGCTCGACGCTCGTCGTCGCCGAGGTGCTCGAGGTGATCCCCGGGCCCCCGGCTCCCCCGCTCGTGTACCACGACCGCCGCTTCCTCAGCCTCGATCCCGAGGCATCCGAAATCTGAATCAGGGCCACGCGCAACCCGCGCGCGGTCACCCCGCGAAAAGGAGACACCTCTGATGTCGACGTACACCCTGCCCGACCTGCCGTACGACTACGCGGCGCTCGCACCGCACATCTCGGCGACGATCATGGAGCTGCACCACTCCAAGCACCACCAGGCGTATGTGACGGGGGCGAACACCGCGCTCGAACAGCTCGCCGAGGCACGCGCGGCCGGGAACCTCGCGAACGTCAGCAAGCTCGAGAAGGACCTCGCGTTCAACCTCGGCGGCCACGTCAACCACAGCGTGTTCTGGCAGAACATGTCGCCCGACGGCGGCGGAGCCCCCGAGGGCGAGCTCGCGGCCGCCCTCGAGGACTCGTTCGGTTCGCTCGACGCGTTCCGTGCGCACTTCGGCGCGACCGCGCTCGGCGTGCAGGGCTCGGGCTGGTCGGTGCTCGCGTGGGATTCGGTGGGCGCCCGCCCGGTCGTGTTCCAGCTCTTCGACCAGCAGGGCAACGCGCCCCTCGGCGTGACGCCGCTCCTGCAGCTCGACGTGTGGGAGCACGCCTACTACCTCGATTACAAGAACGTGCGTGCCGACTACGTGAAGGCCTTCTGGGAGGTCGTGAACTGGGCCGATGTCGCCGCCCGCTTCGAGCGTGCCCGCACCGCGACGAACGGACTGATCGTTCCGGGTATCGTCTGAGCATGTCCACTGATCGTGCGAAGCGGCGCCGGCGTCCGCGTCGGCGCCTCTCGCACGCCCTCCTGGCGGTGCAGATCCGTCGCTGGGGGCTCGTCACGATCATCGCGCTCGTCGCCGTCGGCGCGGTGATCGCGGCCTTCAGCCGCTGAACCACCGGTCGCTCGAGGCACCCTGGCACTAGCGTGGGGGCATGTCCCGCCTGTCGGAAGCCTTCGCGCGGTGAGCGCTCCCGCCCTGACCCTCGACGAGTACCGCATGCGCATCGCTTCGCGGCTGCCGGTGCTGCCGACGGTACGCCTTCCGCTCGACGAGGCCCCCGGCACCGTGCTCGCCGAGACCGTCGTGACGCGCTGGCCGATCCCGCTGTTCGACAACTCGGCGATGGACGGCTACGCAGTGCACGCCGCCGCGTCGCCGGCTGGTACCCGGCTCAGGGTCGTCGCCGACCTCGCCGCGGGCTCGCCCGACGACCCGCCGCTCGCGCCGGGCGAGGCCGTCCGCATCATGACGGGCGCCCCGATGCCCTCGCAGGCCGACGCGGTCGTTCCACTCGAGGACACCGAGCTCGGGCTCGCCGGAGCGCTCGCGGGCAGCGCACCGCCCGACTGGGTGACGGTCGCGCGGGCACCGGTCGTCGGTGCGCACGTTCGCAGGGCGGGCGAGGATGCCTCGGCGGGCGAGCCCGCGGTCGTGGCCGGCCGCGAGCTCGGGCCGTGGCAGCTCGCGGCGATCGCCTCGGCCGGGCACGAGCACGTCATCGCCAGGCGGATGCCCCGGGTCGCCGTGCTGTCGACGGGATCCGAGCTGGTGGCGCCCGGCGCGGTCTCCGCGCGCGGTCAGATCCCCGAGTCGAACTCGGTGCTCGTCACCGCGGCCCTGCGCGCCGCCGGTGCGGTCGTGGTGAGCGCGTCCGTCGTACCCGACGACGAGGACTCCCTCCGTGTGGAGGTCGAGCTTGCGCTCGGCGACGCCGCGACCGCGCTCGACGGTGAGCGGCTCGGCGTCGATGCGGTCGTGCTCACCGGCGGGGCCGCGGTCGGGGCCTTCGACCCAGTGCGGGCCGTGCTCGGCGCGGCCGGCACGGTGCGGTTCGACGCGGTCGCGTTGCAGCCCGGCCGGCATCAGGGTTTCGGGGTGATCGGCGGCATTCCCGTGTTCTGCCTGCCCGGCAACCCGGTCGCGGTCGCGGTCTCGCTCGAGCTGATCGTGCGGCCGGCCCTGCGATCGATGGCCGGGCACGCCGAGCCCGAGCGGCCCCGCTTCCGTCTCCCCGCCGTGACCGGGTGGGCGTCGCCCGCCTGGCGCACCCAGGTGGTGCCGGTCGTCGTCGAGGCGAGCGGCGTCGCGCCGGTTGCGGGGCGAGCGAGCGGCTCGCACCGGGTGCGCTCGCTCGCCGACGCCACGGCGTTCGCCGTGGTGCCGCCCGAGGTCGAGCTGGTCGAGGCCGGCGATCTCGTCGAGGTGATCCTGTGCGGGTGAGCGGCGGCACGCGCACGACGAACACCCCGCAGGCCGCGATCGTGCTCGCGGGCGGCCGCGCCTCGCGGCTCGGCGGCGCCGACAAGGCCTCGGTCGAGGTCGACGGGCGCGCACTCGTCGATCATGTGCTGGCCGCGGTCGAGGGATGCGGCGAGGTCGTCGTCGTGGGTCCGCCGGCACTCGCCCGCACCGGGGTCGCCCTTGTGCGCGAGGACCCGCCCTTCGGCGGCCCCGTCGCGGCGATCGCGGCGGCACTCGACGTGCTCGAGGCATCCGTCGACGAGACCTGGCTGCTCGCCTGCGATCTGCCGCGCGCCGCACGCATCGTCGAACTCCTGGGCGACGCGACCCTGCCGGACGAGGCCGACGGGCTCGCCCTCGCCGATCTCGATGGGCGGATCCAGTGGCTTGCCGGGCGCTACCGGCTCGCCGCACTGCGCGACGCGGTCGCAGCCCTGCCCGAGGTCGACGGCGCCTCGATGCGGGCGCTGCTCGCACCGCTGCGCGTCGCGACGCTGCCCGATCGCGGCGGCGCCGCGCTCGACCTTGATACCTGGGCGGCCATCGAGCACTATCGGAGCATGACCGACACCCCCGAAGGGCTCGACACGTGGGTCGCCGAACTCGCCACGGCGCTCGACCTCGGCGAGCCCGATGTGCCGACGGCCCTGCTGCTCGATCTCACCCGTGAGGCGGCCCACGGCATCACCCGGCCGGCGGGACCGCTCACGACCTACCTCATCGGCCTCGCCGTCGCGCACGGCATGAGCCCCGCCGACGCCGCCGCTGCGACGCGCCGGGCGATCGCCGACCGCGACGGCTGAGCCTCAGCCGTCGGCTGCGGCGAGCTGCCCGCAGGCGCCGTCGATCTCCTTGCCGCGGGTGTCGCGGATCGTCGTCGGGACGCCGGCCGCCTCGAGTCGCCGCACGAACTCCTGCTGCACGTCCTTCTCGGAGGCCGTCCAGATCGAGCCCGGTGTCGGGTTCAGCGGGATCGGGTTCACGTGCACCCAGCCGTGGCCGCGCTCGTTGAGCTTCTCCGCGAGCAGGTCGGCGCGCCAGCCGTGGTCGTTCATGTCCTTGATGAGGGCGTACTCGATCGACACCCGGCGGCCGGTCTTGTCGAAATAGGCGCGGGCGGCGTCGAGGGCCTCGTCGACCTTCCACCGCGAGTTCACCGGGATGAGTTCGTCACGCAACTGGTCGTCGGGCGCATGCAGGCTGAGCGCGAAGGTGACGGGGAGGTCTTCCTCGGCGAGCTTCTTGATCGCGGGCACGAGGCCGACCGTCGAGACCGTGATCCCTCTGGCCGACATGCCGAGCCCGTCGGGCGCCGGGGCGAGCATCGTGCGCACGGCCGACATCAGTCGGGCGTAATTCGCGAGCGGCTCCCCCATGCCCATGAACACGATGTTCGAGACGCGGTCGGGCGTGTGGTCGCCCTTCTTGCGCCCGCCGAGCTCGCCGCGGGCGAGGGCGGCGTTCGCCATGACGACCTGTTCGACGATCTCGGCGGCCGACATGTTCCGGGTGAGACCGGCCTGACCGGTCGCGCAGAAGGGGCAGTTCATGCCGCATCCGGCCTGGCTCGAGACGCACAGCGTGATTCGGCCCGGGTAGCGCATGAGCACCGACTCGACGAGGGCGCCGTCGTGCAGCTTCCAGAGGAACTTGATCGTGTCGCCGTTGTCGGTCGCGAAGCGCCGCACCTCGGTGAGGAGCGGCGGCAGCACCGCTGCGACGAGCGCGTCGCGGGAGGCGGCCGGGAGGTCGCTCATCTCGGCGGCGTCGTTCGTGTGGTGCACGAAGTAGTGGGTCGCGAGCTGCGCGGCGCGGTAGCCGGGGAACCCGAGTTCGGCGACATGCGCCTTGCGGTCGGCGGGTGCGATGTCGGCGAGGTGCACCGGCGGCTTGCCTCGCTTGGGCGAGGCGAACTGCAGCATCGGCCGGCCGTCGGGGCCCTTCTTCTGCTCCCATCCCTCGGTCGCAGGGCGGACCTGGCGAGGTTTGGTGCGGCGCACCGCGTCGGCGGTGGTCTGGTCGGTCGAGTTCGTCACCTTGCAAGGGTACGCGGCCTTTCCGGGTGAATGCCGGATGCCGCGTTCGGCGCAGAACGCATGGCCGCGGCTTCACGACCGAATGGATGCGTCGATGCCACACTTGAGGGCATGGCCGATGTCATCGCCGTCCACGGCGACCTGACCGAGCAGCGCGTCGACGCGATCGTCAACGCCGCGAACAACGCCATGCGCGGGGGCGGCGGGGTCGACGGTGCGATCCATCGTGCGGGCGGCCCCGCGATCCTCGACGACTGCGTCGCCCGCTTCCCGTACGGGCTCGCGACCGGCGATGCCGGGTGGACGGTGTCGGGCGAGTTGCCCGCCACCTGGGTCATCCATACCGTCGGGCCGAACTACGCCGCCGGCGAGCGCGATCGCTCGCTGCTCGCCTCGTGCTACCGACGTTCGCTCGCCGTCGCCGACGATCTCGGCGTACGGACCATCGCGTTTCCGCTCGTGAGCGCCGGCGTCTACGGGTGGCCGTTGGGCGATGCGATCGAGGTGGCGATCGAGTCGATCCGCGAGGCGGACACCCGCGTCGAGCTGGCAGCGATCGTCGCGCGCGACGCGGCGATCTTCGCCGCGGTCGAGGCGGCGCTCCGAGCCGGGTAGCAGCCCGGTCGACGCGGCTCCCGCCGCGCCTCGGATTCAGTCGCCGGTGAGGATCACGAGTTCGCGGGTGGTCCTCGTCATCGCGACGTAGCGATCGACGGCGGCCTCGACGGTGCTCTCCCCCGCCTCTCCGAGGACGCTGCCGAAGTGCTCGGGATCGACGAGCACGACGAGGTCGAACTCGAGCCCCTTCGAGAGCTCGGGCGTGAGCGAACGCACCCGCGTCGTGCCCGAGAAGCCGGGGTCGCCGATGACGCACGCGGTGTGCTCGGTGTGCGCCGCGAGCCACGACTCGAGGATCGCGGGCAGTTCATCCCTCGTGCCGTGGCGGACCGGCACCCCGCTGCTCCTGATCGAGGTCGGCACGTTGGCATCCGGCAGTGCCGACCGGATCACCGGTTCGGCTGCCGCCATGACCTCCTCGGGCGTGCGGTAGTTGATGCCGAGCGAGGCGAGCCGGGTACTCGGCAGCCCGATCCGGGCGAGCCGCTCCTGCCACGACTCGGCGAAACCGCGCCTCGCCTGGGCGCGGTCGCCGACGATCGTGAAGCTGCGCGAGGGGCAACGGGCCAGCAGCATCCGCCATTCGGCCTCGCTGAGCTCCTGCGCCTCGTCGACGATGACGTGTGCGAAGGGACCGGCGAGCAGTTCGGGGGCGGTGCGCGGTGCCATGACCTCCTCGGCGAGTGCGTCTCGGAGGTCCTGCCCACCGAGCATCGACATGATCGCCATCTCCGAGTCGTCGGCCGCGACGAGCTCCTCCCTGACCCGTTCGCGCTGCTCCTGCTCGGCGGCGGCCGCCAGTCGCTGCCGGCGCCGGCGCCGAGTCGCTCCGGGGTCGCCGATGCGGCGGTGCGCGGCATCGAGCAACGGCAGATCCGCGGTCGTCCAGGCACGGGCTTCGGTTCGCTGCAGTGCCGCGACCTCCTCGGCCGCGAGCCCCGGAGCGCATCGCCGCAGGTAGGCGGGCACCGACCAGAGATCGGCGACGACTCCGGCGGGATCGAGGAGCGGCCAGGCCCGGTTGAACCTGCCCACGAACTCGTCGTGCTGTTCGAGTGCACGGCGAAGCAGCACGGGAGGCACCTCGTCGTCGTCGTGCTGGTCGATGAGGATCGCGAGGAGCGCCTCCCACACCTCCGCGCGGGCATCGTTGTGGGTCGTGCCCGGCTCGGGCTCGTCGAAGGCCTCGGCCCAGTCGGCCGGGCCCAGGTGCAGGTCGCCCGAGGAGGTCTCGATGAGGAGTTCGTCGCGCGGCGGCACCTCGTACGCCGCGACGGCGCGTTCGACGGCATCGACGAGCTCGACGGAGGCCTTCAGCGCGGCGACGGCGGGGTCGAGCTCGGGTCGCGCATCGGTTCCTTCGTCGACGAGGTCGCGGAGGGTCGCCATCTGCACGCCCTCCTCGCCGAGGCTCGGCAGCACATCGTCGACGTGGGCCATGTAGGCGTGGCTGGGCCCGACGAACAGCACACCCCCGCGGCGCGCGTCGAGTCGGCGATCGGAGTACAGGAGGTAGGCCGCTCGGTGCAGGGCGACGACGGTCTTCCCGGTGCCCGGCCCGCCGTCGACGACGAGAGGGCCGCGTGAGCTCGCCCGGATGATCGCATCCTGGTCAGACTGGATGGTCCCGAGCACGTCGCGCATCCGGGGCGAACGGCTCGACCCGAGGCTCGCGATGAACGCCGACTGATCGTCGAGCGCGAGACCGTCGCCTGCGGCGTCGGCGGTGAACGCCTCGTCCCAATAGTCGCTGATCCGGCCGCGCGTCCAACGGTAGCGCCGTCGGCTGACGATTCCCATCGGGTCGGCGTGAGTGGCGCCGAAGAACGGTTCCGCGGCGGGGGCACGCCAGTCGATGAGCAACGGTTCGCCGTCGCCGTCGGTCAGGCCGAGGCGGCCGATGTAGACGACCCCGTCGCCGTTCGCGCCGCCGCCCTCGCCGGCCTGGGCCTCGGGTGCGGCGACCATGCGGCCGAGGCAGAGGTCGAACCCGAATCGCCGCAGCAGCCGCAGCCGGGCGGTGAGCCGGTGGATCTCGAGGTCGCGTTCGAGCGCGGCCTGCCCGTCGCCGCCCCGCGCCCTGCGCTGCTCGTCGAGGCGGGCCGTCAGCTCGGCGATCTGGCCGTCGAGACTCGCGGCGATCGCCGCGAAGTGCCGCTCGTCGGCGGCGATGAGCTCGGGCGCCGCTTTCGCGGCGAGTCGTTCAGGCAGGGCGAAAGCGGTGGTGGGCGATGCGGTCAATTGATCAGCTCCAGGTCGACGGAAGCGTCAATCATGCGCCCGCCGGGGGCCCTTGCCGCAAGCCCCCCACCCCGCGGTACCATGGAGATGGCGGGAGGTTCTCCCGCCTTTCGTGTGCCTCAGGGCGGGCGCGAATCGTGGGGTGATCCGCTCCGCGAATCAGAAGGCGGCCGTCGCCCACCAGACGAGGATGAACAGGCCCATCGCGACGAACACCAGGCCGACGGCGAGGAACATCGTCGAGCTCGGACCGCGGGCTCCTGCCCGGCCGGCGCCCGCCTGCCGTTCCGCCGTGATCGCCGCGGCGAGCCATCGGCGTCGCACGACGAGCGCGGCACCGCCCACGAGCGCGAGCACGGCCCATGCGAGGGCGAAGATCAGGCCGGGTTCCACCCGATCAGCCTAGCGGCGACCGACCCGCTGCGCGGCCGCGCGCACTCCGCGAACCCAGTGCCGCCGAGCCTCATGCATGTCCTGCGACGGCGACCTCGGGAGATAATCTGTAATTACAGGGAATATCGCATCCGGGCCCCCCGTTGCACTCGACATGACCTCGCTCATTCCCGAGTCCCGCGTTGACACGCCTGCCGCCACCCCGCGCCTTCGCCTGGATATCTGGCTCGACGTCGCGTGCCCGTGGTGCGTCGTCGGCGAACTTCGCCTCGCCAGCGCGCTGCGTTCCCTCCCGTTCGGCGACGAGGTGGACCTGCGATTCCGTTCCTATCAACTGCAGCCCGACGCTCCCGAGCGTTCGCAGCTCAAGCAGCCCGAGTTCCTCCGCGCCCGAGGCATGAACATGGAACGCTTCCGGGCCGCGCAGGCGCAGCTGGTGGCGATGGGTGCAGAGTACGGCTTCTCCTTCAATCAGGACGACGCCATCCCGTCCAACACGCACACCGCACACCGCCTCATCCAGGCCGCGGCTGAACAGGGCGTGCAGCGACCAGTGCTCGAAGCGCTGTTCTCGGTGTACTTCTCCGAGGGGCGCGACGTGGGCGATCCCACAGTCCTGCGAGAAGTGGTCGCTGCAGCGGGCCTTCCTGAAGACATCGCCGATCATGTTCTCGCCGACCCGCACGCATTCGGGGACGAGGTGGCCCAGGACATCGCAGAGGCACGCCGACTGGGCATCTCCGGGGTCCCGTTCATCCTGGTCGACGGGCGCTTCGGGATCTCGGGCGCTCAGCCCGAAGGCACGCTCGCCGCTGCGCTCGCGACCGTGTACGCCGAGCTCGAGCCGATCGCAGGAACCCGCTGACGACGACCGCCCGAGCAGCGACGGTCGCACGACCGCCGACCCCACCGACAGAGAGTGAGACGAATCATGAACGACCCAGCCAACATCATCAGGGTGTACGACCGCGCCTACGTGCATCCCGAGCACCTTTCGGCGTTCCTGCGCGCAACGATGCATTTCTACAACGCTCGCCCCACGATCCGCTTCGAGATGCCCGACCAGGGCATGTCCGTCATCGGGCTCGAATCGGACACTGCGAACTTCTCGGTGGTTTCGGCCGCCGAAGAGCACCTCGCTCCCCTGTATGCCACCGGCCAGACCATCCTGGTTGCGAGCATCGACCGAGCCCTCGAGGACGTTCGCGCCGCCGGCGGCAGCGTCGTCCAGGTCAAGACGCCCGTGCCGCCCGGCTTCCAGGCGCGGGGCCGACTTCCCGGCGGCAATGTCATCGAGTTCGCGCAGTGGGATCACGCGGAGCCGTACCGGAATCCGGATCTCTCCGACCTCGGCATCGGCTGACTCGAGAGACCGGCGGATCGACGGCCACGCACTACTTCTGTGCGCCGTCGACCGGCGGGACGGGACGAACTCCTTCGTGTTCGGCGAGTCGATGGGCGAATCCGAGCAGCACACCGACGTCGGCGTCGGCGATCAGCGGATCGAACTCGACGCGCAGCGCGGCGACGTGGGCCTCCGTGGCCCGAACGATCAGATCTTCACCGGCCTCGCTGAGCGTCACGATCTGCGTTCGCGCGTCCTCTCCTCCGGGCGAGCGGTGCACATACCCGCGCTGCGACAGTCGAGCGATGAGATGCGACCCGGAACCGGAGCTGTAGAGAAGCTCCCGCGCCAGCCGGGTTGCGGGGAGCGCACGACCGGTCGACTGGTACAGGGCGAGTAGGGCTTCGTATTGCGGAATCGTCAGGCCGAAATCCCGCTTCAGCTCGCCGCCGAGACGCAGGAGCATGGCCCGCTGCCCTTGCAGCAGTCCACGCCAGATCTGCTGCCGTTCCGTGAGGCGCTCAGCCATGACTCTCCCAGATCACCTGCCACCGACGCCGCGGCCCTCCGTGGCGTCACTCACCGGGCCTCCGGCTCGCGACGCGACCGAGATCCGCTCGCCGTGTCAGAAAGGAACATCATATGGCCGACTGCGGCGCCCTGCGCCCCTCACGGACGACCCGTGCGAATGGGCGGAGCACACGATGAACGAGGAGACCGAATCTTCCCCTCCGCTGGTCGGTCGGCGCACCGTCGTACTCGGCGGTACCGGCTCGGTCGGTGAGCATTTCGTTCGCGCCCACCTCTCGGCCGGCGCAGACGTGATCGTGCCGTCCCGCACCGAGGCGCGCGCAGCGCTGCTGCGGGATGACCCCGTCGTCAGGTCCCTCCAACCGGGCCCTCGAATGCTGGTCGGGGACTACGTCTCGTTCGCCGGGGCGGAGTCGACCGCCGAAGTGATCCTCGCCGAGCACGGACCGGTCGACCATGTGGTGGCCACCCTCGGGAGCTGGTGGAGCGGCGCGCCGTTCTGGGGCGTCGACGAGACCACGTGGCAGCGCTACTTCATCGAGGTCACGAGCGCCTACGCAGCGGCGGCCCGCGCCTGGCTGCCTCGCCTGAGCCCCGACGGCACCCTGCAGCTCGTGATCGGTGCGTCAGGCGTGGTTCCCGTCCCCGGCGCGTCGGTCATCTCGATGGCGCAGTCCTCGCTGGTCATGATGCGCCGGGTGATCGCCGAGGAGGCCGGCGACGCACGACGGGTGTTCTCCATCGTGCTCGGCAACCTCAACCTCAGGCGACGGGGCTGGAGACGGCCCGACTTCGTCGACGCGGACGATGCCACCACGCTCTCCGTGGCGCTCGCACACGGTGCTCAGCGGTCGGCGGAGTTCGTGCTCCGGCGCCCCGAACAGGCGAAGACGGCGCTCGCCGAACTGAGCAGCGACGTTCGCATTCCGGCTCATTCGGGCCGGACCCCGGCAGAAGACGCGTCGTGAACGAGTCGTCCGGCAACCGGATGCGCTCGACCGCACACGGTCTCAGACCCGACCCTCGCTGGCCGGCCCTCGCGCCGTCGTTGGCCGAGATCGTCGTGACCGCGGGTGACCCGGCGTACGCGCACGCCCGCTCCAACTACATGCGGATCGGCAGCCCGACCGCCGTTTTCCAGCCCGCAACCGAGGAGGGAGTCCGATCCGCCGTGATGTACGCGGCGGAGGTCCGCCGACTCACCGGGGAGCGGGTGCCGCTCAGCGTGCGCTCCGGCGGTCACGGCATCTCCGGTGCGTCGACGAACGACGGCGGCATCGTGATTGATCTCTCGAAGCTGTCGGGCTTCGAAGAGCTCGCCCCCTCCGCATCGCTCGTGCGGGTCGGCGCCGGATCCACCTGGGGTCAAGTGTCCGCCCGGCTCGCGCCGCACGGCCGGGCGTTGACCAGCGGAAACGTGGGACCCACCGGTGTGGGCGGCATCGCCACCTCGGGCGGCATCGGGTACTTCGCCCGTTCCCAGGGACTGACTCTCGACCATGTCCGGCGCGTCCGCGTCGTCACGGCCGATGGCGGCATCAGGTGGGTCGATGACGAGCAGGACCCGGAGCTCTTCTGGGCGCTCCGCGGCGGCGCCACTCACGCGGGCATCGCGGTCGATTTCATCCTGGACGCACCGATGATCGGCTCCGGCGCCCCCGGCGCACCGATCCTGCACCAGGAGGTCGAGTACGCGGTCGACGATCTGAGTGGATTCGTCGAGCGCTGGGGTAGCTGGATCAACGGGGCACCGCGCGAGGCGGAGAGCTTCCTGATGATGCAGGCCATGGGTGACGGCCGTACCTGGGTTCGGGCGCAGAACGTCTGGGCGAACGACGACACGGCGACCGCACGACCGGTGCTCGAGTCGGCGCTCGCACTCGGCCGAGTGCTCGACCACCATACGGTCGCGCTCCCGTATCCCCGGCTCGTGCCGCATCGCGGCGGCTCGCACACCCGTCAGCAACCGTTGGAGATGCGCGCCGCGTTGATCGATCGAGCCGACCGGGCGCTCGGGGAGGCGATGTCATCCGCACTCGTGCACCGCGCGACGATGCTCGGAGAGATCCGGGCGCTGGGCGGCGCAGTCTCGGACGTTCCGGCGGGTGCGACAGCGTGGGCGGGGCGGCACCAGGAGGCCTTCGCCGCAACCTGGATCCACCCGCTCGGGACCGACGCCGCCGATGAGAGCTTCGCTGCACTGCGCGAAAGCAGCACGGGATCGTACGGCGCCTACTCGACCGACACCCGTCCGACCGAAGCGGCTCGGGCCTGGCCTGGAGCGACGGGTGAGCGGCTCGGCCGGACCGCCGACCAAGTGGATCCGGAGCGATTGTTCGACCGGGGGCTCGTGCTCCCGCGCTCCGACGACCGCGCTCTCATGTGAACGCATTTCGTCGTCGTCACTCAGCAGGTCCGTCGAGATCCCGGTGCGTCGCCACCTCCACCACGAAGGGCGGCGCATCCGAATTGTGGCATGTCCGCCGATGTCGCAGCGCTCGACGCACGCACGCGCGAGGAGCTGATCACCCTGCCGCCGGACCCAGGACCGCGGCCCGGCGGTCCCGCGACGCGGTGCCGTCATCGGCCGCATCCTCGACGGTCTCGCCACCACCCCGTCCTCACCGCCGAGTCCGCTGCCCGGCAGCACCGCGTCTCGACGACCGCGGCGCACAACACCCTGGTCGAATTGGCCGATGCCGGCATCCTCGGCCGCACAAGGGACCAGCACGGGCGGCTCATCTGCTGGACCGCGGACCGGCACCTCGCGCTCGTCGCCCCCACCGAGCGCAGCGACCGCGTCGAAGCCCGTGACACCGCCGGACGCAGACCGGAGAGGGGGCCGCCGCTACTGCGATCGACCGGGGCGGTCGCGTGCAGACCCCCAGCGGGGCGGACACCTCACCTGACGAATAGCTGGGTTTCGATGGGAGGATCAAATCTCTGAACCTCAAAAGTCCCGGAAACCCTTAGGTTTCCGGGACTTTCTGGTCGGGCTGACAGGATTTGAACCTGCGACCCCTTGACCCCCAGTCAAGTGCGCTACCAAGCTGCGCCACAGCCCGATGCTCCGGAGTCTCACCGAGGCAACTTGTCCATCATAGCGGTATCCGGAAGGGTCGTCTGACACATCGGAGGCTCAGCGGCCTCGGCCGGGCCCTTCCTCGTGCACCGGCGCGAGGTGATGCCGCACCGCATCCATGAAGCCGGCGGGGTCGTCGACCCAGATACGCAGTGCGGTGATTTCCTGGAGCCCGCCGCCAGCCCCGTGACCGGGCAGACGGACCGAGGTCGGCGCCTCCAATTCGATCTCGATGTCGGTCTCGTTGTTCATGCGCACGGAGAGCGTGCGCGAGGCATCCTGTTCGACGATCTTCGGCGACTTGGGCTCGTCGACCTGCTTCCGCCGCGCGACGGAGGCGATGTCGTCCCAGCTGAGCGCGAGGTCGGTCTCGAGGCCGGCCCGGACGCGGATGCCGCCGGGCCCGACGGTGTGCGGCCGCATCAGGTAGGCGCAGAGGAGCCCCAGCATCCACGTCAGCCCCCAGATGCCCAGCACGAGCATCGTGATGCGCACCGCCGGCCAACGGTGGACGATGAGATCGATGATCGGGATCTCGACGGCCGACAGCACGATGAAGATCACGAGGATGGTCATCACCGGTCGGTGGTAGCCGAACCCGACGGCGCCGCGCGGGATCGCCGGCCTCCGCACGACGAACCGCCCGATGCTCGCGTAGACCGCGAGCTCCATCGCGAGCGCGCGCTTCGCGAGGCGGCCGAGACGCAGCCAGATGGATGCCTCGGGGCGAGCGCTCGTCGTCGTGCTCATGCCTCTGCGCCTTCCTCTGCGTCCTCGACGAGCACCGCGAGGCGGTCGGCGATCGCGCCGATGCCTCGTTCGACGGCGGCGCGATCGGCGGGGGCCACGGCGTCGAGCAGGGTCGCCGAGAGCTCTTCGTGCTCGCGCTGCATCCGCGACATGATGCGCGCGGTGCGCGGCGCGAGTTCGACGAGCACCGCACGGCGGTCGCTCGGGTGCGGCGTGCGTCGGACATGCCCGGATGCCTCGAGCGCGTCGACGAGCCCGCTGACGTTGCGCGGGGTGACGTCGAGTTGGGCCGCCAACGCCTGTTGCGTCATCGAACCGTCGTGCTGGAGGACCCAGAGCACGCGGAGACGCGCGGGTGTGAAGCCGGTGCCGGCGAAGGCGCGCGCCATGTCGCGCTGGAAGAGTTCGCCGATCTGCAGCAGTCGGTCGAGCAGGGTCACATCCATATCAAGATGATACTTCATAGTTACCTTGCTTCATTATCTGGCCTGCTCGCGATGCGACGCGGATGAACCGTCCGTCGGGTCGTCGCCGTGATGTCGGGGGCCGGCGATAGCCTTGTGGCATGATCACCGAGCTCACCGACGATCTCGAACCTGCGCCCCTGCGCGTCGTCTCCGCGGCCGACGCGCCCTTCGCCGACGTCGAGGCGGTATTCGGCACGAAGGGCGATCCCGCCCACTGCTGGTGCCAGTGGTACAAGATCCCGGGAAAGAACTGGCGCGGCATCGGCGACGAAGCGCTGCGCGACCGACTGCGCGAGCAGATCGACTCCCCCGGCAGCGGCCCCGGCCTGCTCGCGTACGACGGCGACGTGCCGGTCGGCTGGTGCGCCGTCGAGCCGCGTGCGAACCTCGTCCGGTTGCAGCAGAGCCGGCTCGACGCCCGACCCCGACCTCTCCGACCCGGGCATCTGGGCGGTCTCCTGCTTCGTCGTTCCGCGCGCGTACCGCAAGCGCGGCGTCGGCAAGGCACTCGCCGAGGCTGCCGTCGACTTCGCGCGGGCGAACGGCGCACGGCTCGTCGAGGGGTACGCCATCGACCCCAGCACCCACCCGAAGATCGCCGCCGCCGACCTCTTCCACGGCACGGTCTCGATGTTCGTGGGCGCCGGCTTCGCCGAAGTCGCTCGCCCCAACGCCGACCGCGCGATCATGCAGCGGCGCCTGGCCGACTGACGACGACGCGCCGCTTTCTCGCCGAGGCCGCAGGCCGACCGCGGCACCCGTGAACGAGAACGCGGGTGGGCGATCACTCACCCGCCCGCGTCATGCGGCTAACGCTGGCGCTTCTCGCGCACGCGCATGTTGACGACGATGGGAGACCCCTCGAAGCCGTAGATCTCGCGCAGGCGCCGCTGGATGAACCGGCGGTAGCCCGGATCGAGGAACCCGGTCGTGAAGAGCACGAATGTCGGCGGGCGACTCGCCGCCTGCGTGCCGAACAGGATGCGGGGCTGCTTGCCGCCGCGCACGGGGTGCGGGTGCTCCTGCGTGAGCTCGGTGAGGAACGCGTTGAACTTGCCCGTCGGAATGCGGGTGTCCCACGACTCGAGTGCGGTCTCGAGGGCGGGCACGAGTTTCTCGAGGTGGCGGCCGGTGCGGGCCGAGATGTTCACCCGCGGCGCCCAGGCGACGTGGTGCAGGTCCTTCTCGATCTCGCGCTCGAGGTAGCGTCGGCGGTCGTCGTCGAGGAGGTCCCATTTGTTGTACGCGAGCACGAGCGCGCGGCCCGACTCGAGCACGAGGTCGATGATGCGCACATCCTGCTCGGAGATCGGCTGCGAGACATCCAGCAGCACGACCGCGACCTCGGCCTTCTCGAGCGCCGCCTGCGTGCGCAGCGACGCGTAGAAGTCGGCACCCTGTTGCAGATGCACACGGCGGCGGATGCCGGCGGTGTCGACGAAGCGCCAGATCTTGCCGCCGAGCTCGATCTGCTCGTCGACCGGGTCGCGGGTGGTGCCCGCGAGTTCGTTCACGACGACGCGCTCTTCACCGGCGGCTTTGTTGAGCAGCGAGCTCTTGCCGACGTTCGGGCGGCCGAGGATGGCGACGCGGCGAGGTCCGCCGAACTCCTCCTTCGCGACGGCCGAGACCTGCGGCAGCTTCTCGAAGACGGTTTCGAGCATGTCGGCGACGCCTCGGCCGTGCAAGGCCGAGACCGGGTGCGGTTCGCCGAGGCCGAGGTTCCAGAGCGCAGTGGCCTCGGACTCCTGGCGGGCATCGTCGACCTTGTTGGCGACGAGGAACACCGGCTTGTTCGTCTTGCGGAGCAGCCGCACGACGTGCTCGTCGGTCGACGTCGCGCCGACGGTCGCGTCGACGACGAAGAGCACGACGTCGCTGAGGTCGATCGCAACCTCGGCCTGTGCGGCCACCGAGGCGTCGATGCCCTTGGCGTCGGGCTCCCAGCCGCCGGTGTCGACGAGCGTGAAGCGGCGGTCGAGCCACTCGCCCTTGTACGAGACGCGATCGCGCGTCACGCCGGGGGTGTCTTCGACGACGGCCTCGCGGCGGCCGAGGATGCGGTTCACGAGCGCCGACTTGCCGACGTTGGGGCGACCGACGATCGCGATCACCGGGAGCGCGGGGAGGTAGCGGATGCCCTCTTCGCCGCCCTCGGAGATCTCGAGGACCTCGAGGTCGTCGTCGTCGAGTTCGTAGTCGCTGAGGCCGGAGCGGAGCGCTGCGGCCCGCTGCTCGGCGAGTTCGTCGTCGACGACCGAGAGGCGCTCGGCCAGGTCGTCGGCGACGTCGTCGTACTCGTCGCGCTGGTCGGTCATGAATATCTCCTGCAGAAAGTCGTGGGCGCGAATGCGCGCGACTCCCAGTCTGCCGTATGAATGCTGAGAACATCGGATGCCGCAGCTCGCGCTGGCCGCGGCCCGCGCTCCCGCTACTCGGCCGAGACCGACTCGACGACCGCGATCACCGCATCGACGGTCTGGTCGAAGTCGAGTTCGGTCGAGTCGACCACGGTGACGCCGTCGGCGGCGTTGGTGAAGTCGACGACCTTCGAGTCGGCGCGGTCGCGGGCCCGCAGCTGCTCCCCCGTCTTGCCGGCGTCGTGACCGGTGAGTTCGGCGGCACGCCGTGACATCCGTACCTCTTCGGAGGCGGTGAGCAGGATGCGCACCGGGGCATCGGGGGCGACGACCGTCGTGATGTCACGCCCCTCGACGACGATGCCGGGGCGCTGCTCGGCGGCGATGATCGAGCGGAACAGCTCGATGAGGTGCGTGCGTACCCCGGGCACCCGGGCCACGAGGCTCACGACCGACGAGATCTGCGGGTCGCGGATCGCATCGGTGACGTCGGTCGCACCGACGTGCACGCGGTATCCAGAGGGGTCGGTGCCGATGCGGTAGTCGAAGCTCGCGAGGCACGAGACCACGGATGCCGCGTCCTCTGGCTCGACACCCGCGGCCTCGGCGTGCCACGCGAGCGCACGATAGGCGGCGCCGGTGTCGAGGAATCCGTAACCGAGGCGCCGGGCGACGGCCTTCGACACGCTCGACTTGCCGCTGCCGGCCGGGCCGTCGACGGCCACGACGAAGGGGAACTGCACGGATGCCTCCAGATGTTTCCTGATGTTCGAGAATCGCGGGCCGGCTCAGCCGGCGATGCGCCAGCCGCGTCCGGCCAGCTCGTTGCTCAGCCTTTCGGCGGCCTCCGGCACGACCTGCACCTCCGCGAGGCCGACCTGCCGCCCGGGCGAGTGCTCGAGCCGCAGGTCTTCGAGGTTGATGCCGATCTCGCCGATCTCGGCGAGCAGTCGGGCGAGCTGCCCCGGCCGATCGTCGACCATGACGGTGACGGTCGTGAAGCGCTTGTCGGTGCCGTGCTTGCCGGGCAGCCTGGCGACGCCGGTATTGCCGCCGGCGAGCTCCTCGGCGACGCGGCGACGGGCGCCCGGCGCGACGGGGTCGCCGAGCGCGTCGATGAAGCGGTCGAGATCGTCACGCAGGGCGACGAGGATCTCACGCACGGGTGCCGCGTTCGCTCCGAGGATCTGCACCCACAGGTCGGGGTCGCTCGCCGCGATGCGCGTGACGTCGCGCACGCCCTGCCCTGCGAGGCCGAGGGCGGCGCTCGGAGCGTCGATGAATCGGCGCGCCATCACGCTCGACACGACCTGCGGCACGTGCGAGATGAGCGCGACGCCCCGGTCGTGCTCGTCGGTCGTCATCTCGACGAGGACCGCTCCGAGGTCGAGGATGAGGTCGTCGATCGCGCCGGCGCGCTGGTAGCTGATCGCGTCGTGGGCGGCGACCACCCAGGGGCGACCTGCGAAGAGGTCGGCGCGCGCGGCGAGCGGGCCGCCGCGCTCGCGCCCGGCGAGCGGGTGCGAGCCGATGTAGCGCGCGACGTCGGCGCCGGAGGTCTCGAGTTCGGCGAGGATGCCGGCCTTCACGCTCGCGACGTCGGTCACGATCGCGTCGGGGAACGCCGCGAGCTCCTCGGCGACGACGCGAGCGGTCACGTCGGGCGGCACCGCCACCACGACGAGCTGGGGCGCGTCGCCCGGTTCGGCGGCTCGACCCGCTCCGAGGTCGACGGCGAGCGCCACATGCGTGGGCGAGGCATCCGCGAGGATCACGTCGATGCCCCGGGCACGCAGCCCGAGCGCGACGCTGGTGCCGAGCAGACCTGCCCCGACGACCCGCACCGGCCCGGTGAGTCGTGACTCGACCATCTCAGTTCTCCTCGCCCGCTCCGGACTCGAGCTGGGCGGCTCTCGCCTCCCGGGCGATCGTGAGCAGCAGACCCCGCTCGGTCTTCGTCAGCTCGCGCAGCTGACCGGCCCTCAGTGTACCGAGGTGCAGCGGCCCGAACTGGCGACGAACGAGCTCGACCACGGGGTGGCCGACGGCCTTCAGCATGCGGCGCACGATGCGGTTCTTGCCCGAGTGCAGGGTGAGTTGCACCATCGAGTGGCGGGAGTCCCCCTGCGCCTGAAGCAGGCGTGCGCGGTCGGCCTTGATCGGTCCATCCTCGAGCACGATGCCGTTCTTCAGCTGCTGGAGGGTCTGCGGGGCCACCCGCCCGCGCACCTTCGCGATGTAGGTCTTCTCGACGCCGAACGACGGGTGCGCGAGCACGTGCGCGAGCTCGCCGTCGTTCGTCAGCACGAGCAGCCCGCTCGTCTCCGCGTCGAGGCGGCCCACGTTGTAGACGCGTTCCTCGAGCTCGTCGGTGAACTGCCGCAGGTCGGGCCGGCCCTGCTCGTCGCGCATCGACGACACCACCCCGACCGGCTTGTTCAACAGGTAGTAGCGCTTCGCGGTGTCGAGCTGCACCGCGACGCCGTCGACCGAGACGAGATCGGTCTCGGGGTCGACGCGGGTGCCGAGCTCGGTCACAACCTCGCCGTTCACCTCGATGCGCCCCTGCACGATGTACTCCTCGACGACGCGGCGCGAGGCCACGCCCGCCGAGGCGAGCACCTTCTGCAGGCGTTGCCGGTTGCCGTCCGGGCCGTCGTTCACGGCGCCTCGTTCATCGGTCAAGGTCGAATCCCTCCTGGCCGTCGTCGAGCAACGGCGAGATCGGCGGCAGTTCGTCGAGCGAGTTGATGCCGAGGTTCGTGAGCAGCAGCTCGGTGGTTCCGTACAGGATGGCGCCGGTTTCGGGGTCGCTCGACACCTCAGTGACGAGCCCTCGGCCGAGCAGCGTGCGAACGACCGAATCGACGTTCACCGCACGGATCGAGGCGACCTGCGAACGCGAGATCGGCTGCTTGTACGCGATCACCGAGAGCGTCTCGAGCGCCGCCTGCGAGAGCCTCGTCGACGACTGCGTGACGACGAACGAGGTGACGAGCCCGTCGTAGTCGGCGCGCACGTAGAATCGCCAACCGCCGCCGACCTCGCGAAGTTCGAACCCCCGACGGATGCTGCGTGCCGCACCCTCGTCGGCGGGGACATCGGTGCGCGGCTCCCCCGAGACCGCCTCGCCGTCGTAGTCGGCCCGCAGGCGGGCGATCGACGCCCGCACCTCGGCGACCGGGCGGGCGACCGCCGCGGCCAGGTGCACGACGCTCTGGGGTTCGTCGGCGATGAAGAGAATCGCCTCGATCGCGCGATCGAGGTCGAGGCGGGGCTGCCCGGGCACGTCGAGCGGGGTCGCGACCGAGAGCTCGGGGCCGTCGTGTTCCGCGGGCTGAGGGGTCGACGAAGGCGGCGACGCGACACCTTCGGGCGCGCCTTCGGGGTCTCGAGACGGTCGCTCCGCTCCCTCGTCAACCCACGGATTTCGAGACGGTCGCTCCGCTCCCTCCTCAACCCACGGGTGCGGTTCATTCGTCATAGTCGGCCCCCAGGCTCTCGAGGTTCGCGTCGGACCAGCTCTCGGCGGCCCAGTGCAGGGTCAGCTCGCCGAGCGGTTCGAGCTGGTCGAAGCCGATCGCGGCGTGACGGTACAGTTCGAGCACTGCGAGGAAGCGCGCGACCACGACGCCCGGCTGCCCCACCCCGGCGATCAGCTGCCGGAAAGTGACCGGCTCGCCCCGGCGAAGGATCGCGACGAGCTGCGCCGCCTGCTCGCGGATCGACACGAGCGGCGCATGCAGGTGGTCGAGCCCCACGACGGGGATCTCCCGCGGAGTGAGCGCGAACGTCGCGAGCGCCGCGAAGTCCTCGGCGGACAACGACCACACCAGTTCGGGCGCACGCTGCCGGAATTGCGCTTCGAGGCGCACCGTGCGCGCGTGGCGCGATGCCTCGGCGTCGAGGTTGCCGCTGAACCAGCGCGCCGCCTCTTTGAAAGCGCGATACTGCAGCAGCCGGGCGAAGAGCAGGTCGCGCGCCTCGAGCAGCGCGACGTCCTCGGCGTCGACGAGCTCGCCCTGCGGCAGGAGCCCCGCGACCTTGAGGTCGAGCAGGGTCGCCGCGACCACGAGGAACTCGCTCGCACGGTCGAGCTCCTCCTCGGAGTCGAGCCCCTTCAGGTACGAGATGAACTCGTCGGTGACCTTCGACAGCGACACCTCGGTGATGTCGAGCTCGTGCTTCGCGATGAGCGAGAGCAGCAGGTCGAACGGGCCCTCGAAGTTGGTGAGCGCGACTCGGAACCTCGGCTCCGAGCCGCCCAGCGGGGCATCCGTCGCCGGCTCGTGCGCTGAGGCCGACGCCTCAGGCGACCGCGCCACGGAACACCAGCTCCCTGGCGAGCTGCCGGTACGCCTTCGACGCCTGGTGCTCGGGAGCGAACTCGGTGATCGGCGTCGCCGCGACCGTCGCGTCGGGGAACTTCACCGTGCGGGTGATCACCGTCTCGAGCACCTTGTCGCCGAACGCATCGACGACGCGCTCGAGCACCTCGCGCGAGTGCAGCGTGCGCGAGTCGTACATCGTGGCGAGGATGCCGTCGAGCTCGATCGCGGGGTTGAGCCGGTCACGCACCTTGTCGATGGTCTCGATCAGCAGTGCCACTCCGCGCAGTGCGAAGAACTCGCACTCGAGCGGGATGATGACGCCGTGGCTCGCGGTCAGCGCGTTGACGGTGAGGAGGCCGAGCGAGGGCTGGCAGTCGATGAGGATGACGTCGTAGTCGGCGGAGACGCGGCGCAGCACGCCCGCGAGGATCTGCTCGCGCGCGACCTCGGTGACGAGGTGCACCTCGGCGGCCGAGAGGTCGATGTTGGCGGGGATCACGTCGAGGCCCTCGACGCTCGTCCGCTGGATCGCGTCGTTCGGTTCGAACTGCCGCGAGAGCAGGAGATCGTAGATCGTCGGCACGTCGTGGGTCTGCACACCGAGCCCGGCAGACAGCGCGCCCTGCGGGTCGAAGTCGATCGCGAGCACCCGTCGGCCGTACTCGGCGAGCGTCGCGCCGAGGTTGATCGTCGTGGTGGTCTTGCCGACGCCGCCCTTCTGGTTGCAGAGGGCGATGATGCGTGCCGGACCGTGCGAGGCGAGCGCCGCAGGGTCGGGGAACTCCCGATGCGGTCGACCGGTCGGCCCGAGCTCGGGCCCGGGCGAGGTGGTTCCGACCGCCGAGTCCTGCTGGTGCTGCGTCACGTGTCGTCTTCTCTCCTGGGGCGGCGCGGTGCCTGATCGATCTGGGCTTGGTCGATTCTAGCGAGCACGCGGGTGTGCTGCCGTGTACATCTCCCGGAGTGTATCGGCTGTGACGAGGGTGTAGATCTGCGTCGTCGCCACCGAGGAGTGCCCGAGGAGCTCCTGCACGACGCGCACATCGGCACCGCCCTCGAGGAGGTGGGTCGCGAACGAGTGGCGCAGCGTATGCGGCGAGACGGATGCCTCGAGCCCGGCCTTCTCGGCGGCCGCGGTGCTCGCGTCCCACGCGGCCTGGCGCGACATGCGCCGGCCGCGGACCCCGAGGAAGAGCGCGGGCGTCGCCTGCCCTCGTGCGGAGAAGACCGGCCTCGCCCGCACGAGATACGCGCCGACCGCCCGCCTGGCGTAGCTGCCGAGCGGCACGACGCGCTGCTTGCCCCCCTTGCCGAACAGCCGCACGACCTCGTCGTCGATGAGGTCGTCGACGTTCAGCGAGACGGCCTCGGAGACGCGCGCGCCCGTCGCGTAGAGCAGTTCGAGGAGCGCCTGGTCTCGCAGTTCGGCCGGCTCCTCTCCACCGGCGGCGGCGATGAGCGCCTCGACGTCCTCGACGGGGATCGCCTTCGGCAGCCTCGTCGGCAGCTTCGGCGGGCGGAGCTCCTTCGACACGTCGGCCGTGATCTCGCCCTCGTCGGCGAGAAAGCGATGGAGCCCTCGCACCGCCGAGAGCACCCGGGCGATCGACGAGGTCGCGAGCACGGGTTCGCGGTCGGCACCCAGGTAGCGGACGAAGTCGGCGAGGTCGCCCTCGCGCACCCGATCGGGATCGGCGAGCCCGCGGGCGTCGAGCCAGTCGGCGTAGATCGTGAGATCGCGCCGGTACGACGCGATCGTGTTGCGCGCGAGCCCGCGCTCGACGGTCAGGTGCCGCAGGTACCCGTCGACGAGCGCGGCCGTCGTCATGACCCCGTCGCGCCTCGAACCGGCGCGGTGCGGTTCGGCCACGGGGCATCCGCTTCGCCGAGCCCCTGCCAGCCGCGGGCGCGCGCCGCATGGGCCGCGAGCACGGCGATCGAGAGCGGGCCGTTGTGGATGCGCCGGGCGAGCACGGCGTCGACGCAGTCGTCGAGCGGCACCCAGCGCAGCTCCATCTCGGCCTCCTCGGCCTCGCGGGCGAACACCTCGGGTGCCGCTCGGAGCCCGCGAGCGAGATAGACGCGGATCACTTCGTCGCTGCCGCCGGGGGACGGTGCGAAGTCGGCGAGCACCGCCCACTCGGATGCCTCGAGGTCGGCCTCTTCGGCCAGCTCGCGCTGCGCGCCGAGGAGCGGGGGCTCTCCGGCGACGTCGAGCAGCCCGGCGGGAATCTCCCAGTCGCGCATGCGGATCGGGTGCCGGTACTGCTTGATCAGCAGCACGCGATCGTGCTCGTCGAGGGCGAGCACGCCGACGGCGCCGGTGTGGTCCATGAACTCGCGGACGATCTCCTCGCCGTCGAGTTCGAAGCTCTCGCGCCGGATGCTCCAGACCCGGCCCTCGAACACGCGTTCGCTCGAGACGAGCGGGAGCTCGACGCGGTCGTCGGCGAGCAGGTCTCCCTGACCGCCGACGACCGCGTCAGTGGTTTCAGCCATTGTTGACGTCGAACAGTCGGCTCGCCTGCTGGCGTTCGATCGCCGCAGCGACGAGACCGCGGAACAGCGGGTGCGCGTCGTTCGGACGGCTGCGCAGCTCGGGGTGCGCCTGGGTTCCGACGTAGAACGGGTGCACCTCGCGCGGCAGCTCGACGAACTCGACCAGATTGCGGTCGGGCGAGAGGCCCGAGAACACGAGCCCGGCCTCGGCGATGCGGTCGCGGTACGCGTTGTTCACCTCGTAGCGGTGACGGTGACGCTCGCTCACCTCGGTCGATCCGTAGAGCTCGGCGGCGATGGTGCCCTCGCCGAGCGCGGCCGGGTAGAGACCGAGACGCATCGTGCCGCCGAGGTCGCCCCCGGCGATGATCTCGACTTGCTCCTCCATCGTCGCGATGACGGGGAACTGCGTGTCGGGGTCGAACTCGCTCGACGATGCGCCGGGCAGACCGGCCATGTTGCGCGAGTACTCGATGACCATGCACTGGAGGCCGAGGCAGAGGCCGAGCACCGGCAGTCCGTTCTCACGGGCGAAGTGCAGCGCCCCGAGCTTGCCCTCGATGCCGCGCACCCCGAACCCGCCGGGCACGCAGATGCCGTCGAGGTGAGCGAGGTGCTTCTGCGCCCCTTCAGGGGTCTTGCACTCGTCCGACGGGATCCACTCGATCTTCACCTTCGCCTCATTCGCGAAGCCGCCGGCGCGCAGGGCCTCGGTGACCGAGAGGTAGGCGTCGGGCAGGTCGATGTACTTGCCGACGAGGCCGATCGTGACCTCGTGCTTCGGGTCGTGCACGACGCGGAGCAGGTCGCTCCAGCCCGACCAGTCGACCGCATCCGACTTCTCGTCGAGGCCGAGCGAGTCGATGATGTAGGCGTCGAGGCCCTGCTCGTGCAGCATCGTCGGGATCTCGTAGATCGACGGCACGTCGACCGCGTTCACCACGGCGCCCTCGTCGACGTCGCACATGAGCGCGATCTTGCGCTTGTTCGCCTCGGTGACGGGGCGGTCGCTCCGGAGTACGAGTGCGTCGGGCTGGATGCCGATCGAACGGAGCGCGGCGACGGAGTGCTGCGTCGGCTTCGTCTTCTGCTCACCCGAGGCACCCATGAACGGCACCAGCGACACGTGCACGAAGAACACGTTCTTGCGGCCGAGTTCGTGACGGACCTGGCGGGCCGACTCGATGAACGGCTGCGATTCGATGTCGCCGACCGTGCCGCCGATCTCGGTGATGATCACGTCGGGCTTCGGAGTCTCGGTCGCCTGCAGACGCATGCGTCGCTTGATCTCGTCGGTGATGTGCGGGATCACCTGCACCGTGTCGCCGAGGTACTCGCCGCGGCGCTCCTTCGCGATCACCGTCGAGTAGATCTGGCCGGTCGTGACGTTCGCCGCCTGGCTCAGGTCGATGTCGAGGAACCGCTCGTAGTGCCCGATGTCGAGGTCGGTCTCGGCGCCGTCGTCGGTCACGAAGACCTCGCCGTGCTGGAACGGGTTCATCGTTCCGGGATCGACGTTCAGATAGGGGTCGAGCTTCTGCATGACCACTCGGAGCCCCCGAGCCGTCAGAAGATTGCCCAGGCTCGCTGCCGTGAGGCCCTTGCCCAACGAAGAAACGACACCACCGGTCACGAAAATGTGCTTGGTCACGCCGTTGGTCGGCTCAGTGTTCGAATTGTCTGCGCTCAGCGCTGTTCCGCGTTCATCCACCACGGGCTTATATTCTAACCCACGTTCCTGACCGGTCGTCCCGACATGCCCCACGCGTTCCCCCTTCGTTCGTTCGAGACCGCTCCGGTCTCGTCGTTCCCGGCCTTCGGCCGCCCTCGTCAGGCCGCGCGCTCCGACGCGATCTCGAGCAGTTCGCGTGCGTGTGCAAGTCCGCTCTCGGAGTCGGCGAGACCCGAGAGCAACCGCGCCATCTCGGCCTCGCGTTCGGCCCCGACGAGCTGCTTGACGCTCGACGCGGTCACCGCACCGTCGGTGCCCTTCACGACGCTCAAGTGGTTCGACGCGAAGGCGGCGACCTGTGCGAGGTGCGTGACGACGATGACCTGCGAGCGCTCGGCGAGTCGTGCCAGGCGACGACCGATCTCGATCGCCGCTGCGCCGCCGACGCCCGCATCGACCTCGTCGAAGACGAACGTCGGCACCGGGTCGTTACCGGCGATGACGACCTCGATCGCGAGCATGACCCGCGAGAGCTCACCGCCCGACGCGCCTCGGGAGACCGAACGCGGCTCCGCACCGGGATGCGGGCTCAGGAGGATCGCGACGTGATCGCGCCCGTGCACGGAGGGCTCGGCGACCGGCTCGACGCTCACCGTGAGCGAGGCGTCGGGCATGGCGAGGGCGGCGAGCTCGTGCGTGACCGCCTCGGCGAGACGCGCCGCAGCGTCGGTGCGCTGCTCCGTGATGCGGGTCGCGAGCCGGTCGACGTCGGCGGCCGACGATTCGACCGCAACCTCGAGCAGGGAGATGCGATCGTCGTCGCCGTCGAGCTCGATGAGCCGAAGCCCGCCGTCGCGCCGGAACGCCAGCACCTCGTCGAGTTCGCCGCCGTGCCGCCGGACGAGGGCACCGAGCAGCGCTCGGCGCTCGTTCACGATCTCGAGCTCACGGGCCCCGTCGGCGTCGAGACCGGTGAGGTACCCCGCGAGTTCGGCTGCCGCCTCCGCGAGCAGGAAGCCGGCGTTCGTCAGCATCTCGGCGATCGGTACCAGAGCGACGTCGTGCGCGGCAACCCGGTCGAGGTGCCGTCTGGCGGCCTCGACAAGCGTCACGGCGTCGGGCGCGTCATCGACGATCTCGTCGGCGGAGAGGAGCGCGCGCGCCTGCGCAGCCTCGAGCCGGAGCTCCTCGAGGTTCGAGAGACGATCGGCGCGCTCGGAGAGTTCTGCGTCTTCACCCGGCTGCGGGTCGGCGGCTTCGATCTCGTCGAGCTCGGCCCGAAGCTCCTCGGCTTCACGCGCACGCGCCTCGTGCTCGTCTCTGAGCCGGGTGAGCTCGGCGGCGTCGGCACGCCAGCGCTCGAACACCGCGCGGTACTCGTCGATGGTCGCTGCGAGCGTCGGACCGGCGAAGCGGTCGAGCGCCTCGCGCTGCGCGACGGCGGACCGCAGTCGCTGCTGATCGGCCTGACCGTGCACCACGACGAGTTCGTCGCCGAGCTCGGCGAGCACCCCCACCGGTGCGCTCCGGCCGCCCACCACGGCGCGGCTGCGCCCCTCCGATGAGACGGATCGACCGAGCAACAGCTCACCCGCCTCGATCTCGCCACCCGTCTCGGCGACCCGCTCGGCGATCGGACCTTCGTCGGCGACGATCCAGCGCCCTTCGACCCACGCCTGCTTCGCGCCGGAACGTACGGCCCCGGCATCCGATCGGGCCCCGAGCAGCAGGCCGAGCGCGGTGACCACCATCGTCTTGCCCGCACCGGTCTCACCCGTGACCGCGGTGAAGCCGGCACCGAGCGGTAGCGTCGCCTCCGCGATCACGCCGAGGTCGCGGATGCCCAGTTCTTCGATCATCGGGCTCCCTCGTTCAGCGAAGACTCATTCACGTCCGGCCGGCCCCCTCCAGCCCGTCACGGGCAGTTGGAACTTGTTGACGAGCCGGTCGGTGAACGGTGCTTCGTGGAGGCGCGCGAGACGCACCGGCACGTCGGACTTGCGCACGATCACGCGGGCACCGGGCGGCAGGTCGAAGGTGCGTCGGCCGTCGCACCAGATGACCGCCGAAGTCTCGGTGCGTTGCAGGATCTCGACGGCGAGGGAGGAGTCGGCGCCCACCACGAGCGGACGGGCGAAGAGCGCGTGGGCGCTGAGCGGCACGAGGAGCAGCGCCTCGAGGCCGGGCCACACGATCGGACCGCCCGCCGAGAACGAGTACGCCGTCGACCCCGTCGGCGTCGACATCACCACGCCGTCGCAGCCGAACGACGAGAGCGGGCGGCGATCGACCTCGATGACCACCTCGAGCATGCGCTCGCGCTCGGCCTTCTCGACCGTCGCCTCGTTGAGCGCCCAGCTCTCGTAGACGACCTCGTCGCCGACCTTCGCGCGCACCGACAGCGTCATGCGCTCCTCGACCGTGTAGTCGCGCGCCAACGCCCGCGAGACGGTGTAGCCGAGGTCGTCGCGTTCGCTTTCGGCGAGGAACCCGACGTGCCCGAGATTCACCCCGAGCAGCGGGACGGGAGCGTCGCGGATCAGCTCGGCCGCCCGCAGGATGGTGCCGTCGCCGCCGAGGACGATGACGAGCTCGATGAGGCCGGGATCGATGTCTTCGAAGCGGGCCACACCGCCGTTCAGCGCAGGCACGAAGGTGTGCACGTCGTCCCAGTGCTCGGCGGCGATCACCGGGATCGCGCCGGCATCGAGCAGCTGCGTGCAGACTTCGCCCGTCGCCTCGAGGGCAGCCTGGCGCCCGGTGTGGGAGACCACGAGGAAATGCCGTGCGTCGTTCACCCGTGCGCTCCTCCTGTCAGTTCGTCGACCCGACTCGACCATTCTGACGGATCGGAGCCGGCCGTCGCGCTGAGATGCACGAGGAACTCGCGGTTGCCGTGGGAGCCGGCGATTGGGGAGGAGGTGACGCCCACCGTGTGCAACCCGAGATCGTGGGCCGCCCACAGCACGTTCATGACGGCCTCGGAGCGCAGCGCCGCATCGTGGACGATGCCTTCGCGCACTCCCCCTCGGCCGACCTCGAACTGCGGCTTCACGAGGAGCACGAAGTCGGCCGAGGGCGCGGCCGTCTCACGGAGTGCGGGCAGCACGGTCGGGAGCGAGATGAACGACAGGTCGGCCGTCACGAGCGACGGGCGCTCGGCGACGCCCGTCGACGCCGCGAGCGACTCGGCGGTGAGATGGCGCACATTGCAGCCCTCGACGAGCACGAGCCCTGCTGCGTCGACAAGCTGGGGCGCGAGCTGCCCGTGCCCCACATCGACGGCGAGCACCGTTTTCGCGCCGCGCTCGAGCAGGACCTGGCTGAACCCACCGGTCGAGGCACCTGCGTCGAGCGCGACGCGCCCGCCGGGCGAGACCTCGAACGCGTCGAGCGCCGCGATCAGTTTGTGGGCGGCGCGGCTCACATAGTGGTCGGATGCCGCGACCACGAGTGCGGCGTCGGGCGCGACCTTCACGGACGGCTTCACGACGGGCCGGCCGTCGACCGTCACGAGCCCTCCGGCGATCAGGGTCGCCGCGTGCGTGCGCGATCGGGCGAGACCCCGGCTCGCGAGTGCGGCGTCGAGTCGCTGTTCGGTCATCACCGGGGCGAGACGCGCGACGGGTCGGACTGCTCGAGCTCGTCACGCAGTCGCGCGGCGAGGGCATCGTAGGCGGGAGCTCGTTCGGCGAGCGGCAGGTCGTCGATCTCGGCCAGTGCGGCGCGCGCCTCGTCGCCGAGTGCGCCCGTCTCGTCGGCGCCGAAGTCGGTGTCGTCGTCAGTGCTCACGAGTCCACGGTACCCCGGGCCGCCGACACCGACGCGATCATCACGAATACAGGCGCGTCGGCACGTCGAGTGCGTGGATCGCGATGCCGGAACTCCAGATCGCCGCGCAGGACGCACGCAAGAGATCGAGCGCATCGCCGCCGTCCGACAGGATCTCGACGCGACCGCCCTCGACCACGACCTTCGCCCCGCGCACGCGGATCGCGCCCCCGCGCCGCTGCTCGACGATCGGATACGGCTCGTGCAGCCCCCTGAGGTCGGCGAGGATGAAGTCGGGGCGGCTCTTGGCGTCGGCGGCGAGCAGCTGCTTCGCCCGATCGATGCCCGTCAGCACGATCGCGCTCGCCATGCCGGCGCGGTTCGCTCCGAGGATGTCGGTGTCGAGCCGGTCGCCCACGACGAGGGGGGTCGTCGCCGCGAAGCGACGACGCGCCTCCTCGAAGATCGGTGTCTCGGGCTTGCCCGCGACGAGCGGGAACCGGCCGACCGCGGTGTGCACCGCCGACACCAGGGTGCCGTTGCCGGGCGCGATGCCCCGTGCGACCGGAATCGTCCAGTCCATGTTGGTGGCGATCCACGGGATGCCGGGCGTCGCGGCATCCGGACCGCCGCGCGCGTTGAGCGCGAACGCCGCCTCGGCCAGGTCCTTCCAACCGATCTCGGGGGCGAAGCCCTGCACCACGGCGTCGGGTGCGTCATCGGCCGAACGGGTGACCCGGTACCCGCGCTTGCGCAGTTCGACCTCGATGCCCTCGCCGCCGACGACCATCACGAGGGCCCCCGCGTCGACCTGTCCTTCGAGCAGCTGCATCGCCGCCTGCGGCGAGGTCACGACCTCTTCGGGCACGACGTCGAGGCCCAGCTCGGCGAGGTGCCCGGCGACGGAGGCGTCACTGCGGGAGGCGTTGTTCGTGATGTAGCCGAGTGCACGACCGGGCTTGACCAGATTGAGGCTCTCCACCGCATACGGGATCGCGCCGGCGCCGGCGTAGACGACCCCGTCGAGATCGGCGAAGACCGCGTCGACACCGTCGAGCGGCGTCGACGGCTCAGTCTTGGTGCGGAACAGCGCCATCGGCGTCGCCCCCGTCAGACCTCGATGAGGCTTCGGCGTCGAGCGCCTCGCCCTCGGCGAGCACCGCAGCCACATCGTCTTCGAGCACGGCGCCAGGGTCCTCGAGCTCGGCGAGTTCGGGGGCCGCAGGGGTCGTTTCGACCGGTTCCTCTCCATCAGCCTCGGTCTCGGCGTCGACGACGGCGACGTCGACGTCGACCTCAGCCTCGTCGTCGCCCTCGAGTTCGAAGATCTCGACGAACTCCGCCTCGGCGGGGCCGCCGAGGGCGACCTCGGCACGAGCCGCACGGGTTCGCCATTCGGCGGCCTCCGCATCGCGGCCGAGTTCTTCGAGTACCTCGGCGTATGCGGAGAAGAGCGCAGGGCTGTACGAGAACGCACGATCGGGGTCGAGCTGCGGGATCTCGAGCTCGGAGAGCGCCAGTTCGGGCTGCTCGAGGTCGAGGCGCGCGCCGGACATCGCGATCGCGAGACCGACCTGCACGGCCGCGGGCAGCTCGCCGCGATCGACCGCACGACCGACCTCGAGCGCACGGTCGGGTCGACCGACGCCGCGCTCGCTGTCGACCATCAGCGGCAATTGGTCGTTGCTTCCCGAGATGCGGCGGTACGTCCGGAGTTCGCGGAGCGCCAGGGTGAAGTCGCCGGTCGCGTAGGCGGTGATCGCGAGCGTCTCGCGCACGACCGCAATTCGGCCGGCGCGCCGCGCGGCGGACATCGCGTGTCGGTGGGCGAGTTCCGGGTCCGCTTCGAGCAGCTCGGATGCCGCGACGAGATGCCGTGCGACCCAGTCGGCATTCTCCTTGCTGAGCGTCTTCAGCTCGGCGCGTGCACCTTTGTCGAGATCACGCGGGTCGATCCGCTCGGGAATGAAGGGGTCGTCGTGACGGGGGCGAACCGCGAGGTCGGCCGCACCGTAGCGTTCGCGCGGCGCCTCGTCGTCTCGATGACCACCGGAGCGCGGAGCATCCCGGCGGTCACCGTAGGGCTTCCGATCACCGCGGTCGCCGTACGGCTTGCGATCGTCGCGAGCACTGTAGGGCTTGCGATCACCGCGGTCGCCGTACGGCTTGCGATCGTCGCGAGCACTGTAGGGCTTGCGATCGTCGCGAGCACCGTAGGGCTTCCGGTCGCCGCGGTCGCCATACGGCTTCCGGTCATCGCGAGCACCGTGCGAACGCTGACCATCGCGGTCACCGTAGGGCTTGCGCTCACCACGGTCGGCATACAGCTTCCGGTCGCCGCGGTCGCCATACGGCTTCCGGTCATCGCGAGCACCGTGCGAACGCTGACCATCGCGGTCACCGTAGGGCTTGCGCTCACCACGGTCGGCATACAGCTTCCGGTCGCCGCGGTCGCCATACGGCTTCCGGTCATCGCGAGCACCGTGCGAACGCTGACCATCGCGGTCACCGTAGGGCTTCCGCTCACCACGGTCGGCATACGGCTTCCGCTCGCCGCGGTCGCCATACGGCTTCCGGTCGTCACGAGCGCCGTGCGAACGCTGACCATCGCGGTCGCCGTACGGCTTCCGCTCACCACGGTCGCCATAGGGCTTCCGATCGTCGCGCGAACCGTACGAGCGCTTCTGGTTGCGGTCACCGTAGGACTTGCGATCGTCGCGCTGCTCGTAGGGGCGCTTCGCGCCGCGATCGCCGCTCGATGGCCGCCGGTCGCCCGAAGACCCCGTCGTCTTCCGCGCACCCGCGCCACCGCGGGCGCTGTCGCCCTGCTTCGCCCGATCGGGTCGGTTCTGGTCGGCCGAGTCCTGGCTCGATTCGCTCACGCTGTTCCTGTCATTGGGAGTCTCGTCAGACTCAACCGTACTGCGGGTCTCCGCCCGCGGACCTGTTCACCCAGGACGAGCGGCCGGCGCTCGCGTTCGAGGCGCCGCTCATCGGTGCGACGAGCCACCTTTCCGTGGTGTTGGTGTTAAAGGCGAAGAGCCGCCCACGTGGTGGGCGGCTCTTCGTAATGTTTGTCCGGCGGTGTCCTACTCTCCCACAGGGTCCCCCCTGCA
>NZ_ATXF01000007.1 GCF_000421545.1 Agromyces italicus DSM 16388 | reverse complement strand
ACGAATGACCTCGGATCTGTCTCCGGGCCCAGCCCCTATCAGCGATCACGCACTGCCAGACCAGGCCCGGTGACAACACCCCCCAGATCATGACTTCGACAGGGGGCAGTAATCATGCCGGGCCCGGCAGGCCGTCGCCCCTCAGCTTGCCGCCGAGAAGGCTCACGAAGAAGGTAACGGGGACCGCCCCGGTTCAGGGTCTCGGCGCCCGGCGGTTCACCGCGAACGAAGCCCGTCTAGTAGCTCGCCGCGGTCGAGTACGAGACGAACGCGGCGCGGAGCATCTCGAAGGTCTCGTCGGAGGTCGCGGAGTGGATCGAGAGCCGCACCTGGCCGAGGCGGGTCGTCGCGGTGACGCCGTGATTGTGCAGCGACGCCGTGAGCAGGGTGACCTGCTCGGCCGGCGGCTCGAGCACGACCATGCCGGCCCGCTCCTGCTCGTCGCGCGACGAGACGACGGCGATCGCGTACTCGTCGGCGAGCTCGATCGCGCGGCTCACCCGCTCGGCCATGGCTGCGTTGATCGCGGCGACGCCCGTCTCGGCGATCTCTTCGAGAGCGGCTGCGAGCCGCGCCTGGGCGAGCGGGTCGGGGTTGGCGATGCGGTAGGCCCGGGCGTCGGGCGCGGGCGGCGGCACGTGCCCCCAGGGCTCGGCCTCTTCAGTTGCGCTGAATCCCGAGAACACGGGGGTCAGCCGCTCGAGCGCCCGGTCGGAGAGCGCGAGCAGGCCTGTGCCCCAGCCGGCGCGGCACCATTTCTGCCCACCGGTGACGACGACGTCGGCGGCCTCCCACGGGGCATCCACGACGCCGAAGCCCTGAATCGCGTCGACGACCAGGAGCCGGTCGCCGATCACCTGGCGGATGCCCTCGATGTCGCAGAGGTAGCCGGTACGCGAATCGACGAGGCTCACCGCGACGGCCGCGACGTTCTGCTCGAGCTGTTCGCGGATCTGGCCGGGCGTGACCTTGCCGTGGTCGGTCTCGAGCCATACGGGCTGCACCGTGTGCAGCGCCTCCTGCGCTCGAACGGCGCCGATCGGCAGGCTCGGGAACTCTTCGGCCGAGAGCAGCACGCCACCGGTGAGCCCGAACATCGCGTGCATGATGCCGGTCGTGGTGTTCGGCTCGAAGACGATCTGCTCGGGGGTGAAGCCGGTCACCGCCGCGGCGGCGGCACGCACTCGTCCGTCCTGCTCGGAGAACGCGTCCATGCTGCCGTGGCGCGCGCGCTGGAGCACCTGCGTGAACGCGAGCACCTCTTCGGCGGCGGCCGTCGAGAGCGGACCCACCCGGCCGTAGTCGAGGTAGCCGGGTTCTTCCGTGAATCCGGCGTTGAAATCGTCGATGGTCACGTGATGTGCCCCCTTCTCCGTCGAACATCCTTGCAGAACCGGGGATGCCGCGCAGCCCGGCCGCTCGGAGTTCCGCCGGTCACCCGCCGAATCGGCGATGGCGTTTGCTGTAGTCGCGGAGCGCGCGGAGGAAGTCGACCTTGCGGAGGTCGGGTCCGAGCGCCTCGACGAAGTAGAACTCGCTGTGCGCCGACTGCCACAGCATGAAGTCGCTGAGACGCTGCTCGCCCGAGGTGCGGATCACGAGGTCGGGGTCGGGCTGACCGCCCGTGTAGAGGTGCTCGCCGATGAGGTCGGGCGTGAGCCGTTCGGCCAGGTCGTCGAGGCTGCGGCCCTCGGCGTGGTGCGCGGCGACGATCGAGCGCATCGCGTCGGTGATCTCCTTGCGACCGCCGTAGCCGACCGCGAGGTTGACATGGAGGCCGCGCTTGTCGGCCGTGCGGTGCTCGGCCGCGTCGAGCGCGGCGACGAGCGGTTCGGGCAGGCCCGTGTCGCTGCCGACGTGCTGCACCCGCCAGTCGCGGTAGTGGCTGAGCTCCTCGGCGAGCTCGGCGATGATCTCGATGAGGTCGGCGAGCTCGTCGCTCGGACGGTTGCCGAGGTTGTCGCTCGAGAGCAGGTAGAGCGTGACCGTCGAGATGCCGGCGTCGTCGCACCACTCGAGGAACTCGCGCATCTTCGCGGCGCCGGCGCGGTGGCCGTGCGCGGCCGTCTCGAAGCCGAGCTGCTTCGCCCAGCGGCGGTTGCCGTCGATGATCATCGCGACGTGGCGCGGGAGGGCCGCGGGGTCGAGTCCGCGTCGGAGCCGGTTCTGATAGAGCCGGTAGAGGATCCCGCGACCGAGGGGCTGATCGCTCGTCTGCACGGCACTACGCTACCCCTTCGCCGACGCCGCCGAACTCACAGGCGACCGTGATCGGCCAGGCCCTACGCTGTGACCATGACCCCCGAACGACCCCGCGAACCCGCCGACCTCGTCGAAGGGTTGACGCGACCGGTCGCTCCCGACGACCCGGCCGACATCGCGATCGCACGCGACGAGCACGGCCCCGATCTGCCGAACATCCCGCTGCTCGACGATTCGCTCAGCCACGCCGACGAGGTCAAGCCGACGTGGCGCGGCTGGATCCACGCCGTGACCTTCCCGGTCACGATCGTCGCCGGCGTCGTGCTCATCGTGCTCGCCGAGGGCGCCCCGGCGAAGTGGGCCTCGGCGGTGTTCGTGCTCACCTCGATGCTGCTGTTCGGCAATTCGGCCCTGTACCACCGCTTCGACTGGGGGCCGAAGACGAAGGTCGTGCTGAAGCGCATCGACCACGCCAACATCTTCCTGCTGATCGCGGGCACGTACACGCCGCTCGCGATCCTCGCGCTGCCGCCCGCGAAGGGCTGGCTCCTGCTCTCGATCGTCTGGGGCGGGGCGCTCCTCGGCATCGGGTTCCGCGTGTTCTGGATCACGGCGCCGCGCTGGTTGTACGTTCCGCTCTACCTGCTGCTCGGCTGGGCCGCGGTCATGTACCTCGGCGACCTGCTCGCGGCGAACGTCGCGATGATGGTGCTCGTCATCGTCGGCGGCCTGCTCTACACGATCGGCGCGATCGTCTACGGCTTCAAGAAACCGAACCCGTGGCCCGGCGTCTTCGGGTTCCACGAGATCTTCCACACCTGCACGGTGCTGGCGTTCATGTGCCACTGGACGGCGACGCTGCTGATCGCCATGGCGCCGGCGTACCACGTCGGCTGAAGTTCAGCCCCGATTCGGGTCGTCCTCGTCGCGCGGCGCCCGCCCCGAGGCATCCGTCGCCTGGCCGTCGGCGTCGCCGAACGCAGCCTCGGAGGCTGCGGCCGCCTCGGCCGCGGCCTCCGCCTCGAGTTCGGCGCGCACCTGCGCCCGGTAGTTCGTGCGACGGATGCGGCGCACCATGTCGAGGATGAGCAGGAGCACCGCCACCATGACGAGGAACGTCACGACGAAGCCCATGACCCCGGGGGTCACCGTGTTCGGGTCGAACTCGTCCTTCTCGGCGACGAAGCTGCTCGCCGGGAGCAGCAGAGAACGGACGGAGTCGACGAGCATCGGGGAGCCTTTCAAGGACGGACACGGTCTTCATGGGGCGGCGTTAGGCTTGAAGCAGCCTAGTCGATCCACCTTCGAAGGAGCCCGGGTGCCCACCCAGACCGACGCGCCGGCGAGCGCTCAACTCGACGACCGGTACGGGCGTACCCGCCGTCACCGCTCCCGCGACCGATTCCTTCTCGTCGGCGGTGCGATCGCCTTCGCCGTGGTGCTCGTCGCGTGGGTCGTCTGGGCCGGCCTCGACGGGCAGAAGCCGCAACTCGAGGTGACCGACACCGGCCACCGCCTCATGAACGAGGAGCGCTCGGTCGAGGTGAGCTGGAACCTCTCGGTGCCGCCCGGCAACGAGACCGCCTGCATCGTGCAGGCGCTGAACGAGGACTTCACCGTCGTGGGCTGGAAGGTCATCGAGGTTCCGGCCTCCGACCAGCACATCCGCGCCCTCACCGAGACCGTCCGCACCGCCCAGGAGGCGAACACTGGTTTGATTTACAACTGCTGGCTCACCTAACATGGGGCATTCGCCCTGAACGTGGTTCGGGGCGACACGTCTATCCGGCGTGCCCATCCCCGAAACGGGCTGTCCCCTACACAGGAGTGTGCATCATGGCGCAGGACGCCACCGTCACCTGGCTCACCCAGGAGGCCCACGACCGCCTCGCGGCGGAACTCGAGCAGCTCTCGACCACCGGTCGTGAGGAGATCGCGAAGCGCATCGAGGCGGCACGCGAGGAGGGCGACCTCAAGGAGAACGGCGGCTACCACGCCGCGAAGGACGAACAGGGCAAGATCGAGGCCCGCATCCGGCAGCTCAAGGAGCTCCTGAAGACCGCCGAGGTCGGCGAGGCCCCCGCGTCGAAGGGCATCGTCGAGTCGGGCACCGTCATCACGGCGATCATCGCCGGCGACGAAGAGAGCTTCCTCATCGGCAGCCGCGAGATCGCGGGCGACTCCGAGCTCGACGTGTGGAGCGAGCAGTCGCCGCTCGGCGCCGCGATCCTCGGCCTCGCGGTCGGCGCGAAGACGAGCTACACCGCGCCGAACGGCCGCGAGATCGCCGTCGAGATCACCGCCGTCGACACCTGGGGCGGCCAGTAGGCGCTCCGGCAGCAAGCACACGAGAGCGGATGCCACCGGCATCCGCTCTTCGTCGCTCTCTCGCCGCCTCGTCACGGGCTGCGGGATACTGCTCAGTCGTCGAGCACGACGGGCGAGTAGCCCGCGCGCCGGAGCACCTCGACGACCTCGGTGCGATGCTCGGGGCCGCGCGTCTCGACCGAGATGTCGATCTCGACCTCGGAGATCTGCATGCCGCGCCCGTGGCGGGTGTGCATCACCTCGACGACGTTCGCGTGCGTCCCCGCGACGAGTTCTGCGACACGCACGAGCTGGCCCGGGCGATCGGGCAGGCCCATCCGCACCGTGAGGTAGCGGCCCGATGCGGCGAGGCCGTGTGCGATCACGCGCTGAACGAGCAGGGGGTCGATGTTGCCGCCCGAGAGCACGGCGACCGCCGGCCCGTCGTTCGGCACGGCGCCCGTCATGATCGCGGCGACGGCGACCGCACCCGCCGGTTCGACGACGAGCTTCGCCCGTTCGAGCAGCACGAGCAGCGCCCGGGCGATGTCGTCTTCTCCGACGGTGACGATCTCGTCGATCGTGTCGCGGATGATCTCGAAGTTCAAGGCGCCGGGGCGGTACACCGCGATGCCGTCGGCGATCGTCGGAACGACGGGAACCTGCTGCGGCGATCCGGCCGCGAGCGAGGCGACGTACGGAGCGGCGTTCGCCGCCTGCACGCCGATCACTCGGATCGTGCGCCCCTCGGCCGCGGCCTGCTGCTTGACGGCGCTCGCGATGCCCGCCGCGAGCCCGCCTCCGCCGATCGGCACCACGATGGTCGTCGCGTCGGGCGCCTGCTCCAGGATCTCGAGACCGAGCGTGCCCTGACCGGCGACGACGTCGTGATGGTCGAACGGCGGGATGATGACCGCGCCGGTCTCGTCGGCGAAGGCGGCGGCCGCATCGAGCGTCTCGCCGATCGAGGCGCCGGCGAGCATGACGTCGGCGCCGTAGGCGCGCGTCGCCTCGAGTTTCGGCAGGGCGACGCCGACCGGCATGAAGATCGTGGCGCGGATGCCGAGCTCGCGCGCCGCATAGGCGACGCCCTGCGCGTGGTTGCCCGCCGACGCCGCGACCACACCGCGCGCCCGCTCGTCGGCGGAGAGCGAGGCGAGCCGGTTGTAGGCACCGCGCAGCTTGTACGAACCGGTGCGCTGCAGATTCTCGCACTTGAGGCGAACCGGGGCGCCGAACAGCCGCTCGAGGTATCGCGAGGACTCCATCGGGGTCTGCCGTGCGACGCGCGCGACGACCTCGCGCGCGTCGTGGAACTCGGCGAGGGTGGGCCCCGCGACGGTGGTGCTCAACTTGTCGATTCTCCTCGCTGGAATCCGGGTCGCTGCGGCACGGTGCGCCAGAGCGGCGATCGCACATCGGCGGTCGGCGGTGGCGCGTCGTCCTTCCACGCACCGCTCGAGACGTAGAGGATCATGACGTTCACCACCGCGGCCACCGGCACGGCGAAGAGCGCGCCGGGGATGCCGGCGAGCAACGACCCCGTGGCCACCGCGACGACGACGCCGAGCGGGTGCACCTTCACCGCGGTGCCCATGATGAGCGGCTGAAGCACGTGCCCCTCGACCTGCTGCACGAGCAGCACGATGCCGAGCATGATCACCGCGGGCCAGAGCCCGTTGTAGACGAGGGCGACGAACACGGCGAGCGCCCCGGTGGCCACGGCACCGACGATCGGGATGAAGGAGCCGAGGAAGACGAGGATCGCGATGGGCACGGCGAGTGGCAGTCCGAGCAGGAAGGCGCCCAGGCCGATGCCGACGGCGTCGATCGTCGCGACGAGGATCTGCACCTTGACGAAGTTCTGAAGCGTGGTCCAGCCGGCGCTGCCCGCGCCGTCGACGGCGGTGCGGGCACGCCTCGGGAAGATGCCGATGATCCAGTTCCAGATGCCACGGCCGTCGATGAGCATGAACAGGGTCGCGAAGAGCGCGAGCAGCATGCCCGCGAGGAAGTGTCCGAGGCTCGAACCGAGCGAGAGCGCGCCGCTCCAGATGAGGCCCATGTCCTGCTGGACCGCCGTGACCGCCTGTGCGACCCAGTCGTTGAGCTGCGCCTCGGTGAGGTGCAGCGGCCCCTCGAGGAGCCATACTCGGAACGCATCCCAGGCGACGAGGGACTGCGCCGCGAGTTCGTCGGCACCGCGGGCGATCTGCCAGATGCCGAGCGTGAGCAGACCCCCGACGACCGCGAGTGCCGAGAGCATCGCGACCGCGACCGCGAGCCATTTGGGCCATCGGTGCCGCTGGAGGAACGCGGAGAACGGCACCAGGAGCGCGCTCAGGAGCACCGCGACGAGAATCGGGATCACGATCAGCCGGAGCTGGATGATGAGGAAGACCACGACCGCGAGTACGCCGCCGACGAGGAGGAGCCGCCACGACCAGGCCCCCGCGATCCGCATGCCGAACGGGATGGAGTCGACCGGATCGCGCACGGGTTCGGCCGGCCTCCGCGACCCCTCGGCCGCTCGTCCGGCCCATCGTCGCGACCATCGGCCGCGCTGCCCCGCCCCACCAGTCGAGTCCGCCATTCGTCCAGTCTAGGCACCGCGTATGCATGCCTCGGCATGTCGCGAGGCGGCCGTGAACGGCGCACTCCGTGTCGGTCGTCGGCAGTAGCGTCGGATGCATCATGGTCGACGTCGTCAGTCCCGCTCTCGCCCGCCGCATCGCGCTCGCTGCGCAGGGTTTCGCCCGCCCGCACCCCGAGGCCGCCGGAACACGCGCCCTGAACGGGGTGATCGACCGCTTGGGTCTCCTACAGATCGACTCGGTCAACGTGTTCGAGCGCAGCCACTACCTCCCTGCCTTCAGCCGCGTCGGCCACTACGACCGGGGGGGGCTCGACCGCATCACCTCGGGCCCGAAAGGGCGCATGGTCGAGTACTGGGCGCACCAGGCCGCGTACATCCCGCGAGAGCTGTGGCCGCTGTTCGCGTTCCGCCGCGACGAGTATCGACGTTCGGGCAGCGATTGGGGCGGCTGGGTCGCCGAGCAACGCGACCTCGCGGTGTGGCTGCGCGCCGAGCTCGCCGCGAACGGCCCCATGCGGGCGAGTGAGATCGAGCACGACGCGAACGAGCGGCGCGGCCCGTGGTGGGGGTGGTCCGACGTCAAGCGCACGCTCGAGATGATGTTCCGAACGGGCGACGTCATCTGCGTCGACCGGGTGCGTTTCGAGCGGGTCTACGCCCTGCCCGAGCAGGCCCTGCCCGCCGAGCTCCTGGGCTCCGGCCCGTCCGAGGCCGACGCGGTGCGCGAACTCGTCGCGCGCGCCGCCGCGGCGCAGGGCATCGCGACCGAGGCCGACCTCGCCGACTACTGGCGCATGAAGCGGGCACCGGTACGCAATGCGATCGCCGAACTGGTCGACGCGGGCGTGCTGCTGCCGGTCGAGGTGCCCGGCTGGCAGACGGGTTCGCGTCCGACACCGACCTGGCTCCACCGTGATGCGCACCGGCCGCGCCGCATCGAGCAGCTCGCCCTGCTTTCGCCGTTCGACCCCGTCGTGTGGTTCCGGCCGCGCACCGAGCGGCTCTTCGACTTCCACTACCGCATCGAGATCTACACGCCAGAGCCCGATCGCAAGTTCGGCTACTACTCGCTGCCCGTGCTCGTCGACGATCGGGTCGTCGCACGCGTCGACCTCAAGAGCGACCGCAGGGCGCGCACCCTGCGAGTGCAGTCGGCCTGGTCCGAGCCCGGGGCTCCCGCCGAGACGGCCGCACGGCTCGTGCCGGTGCTCCGCCGTGCCGCGACGTGGCAGGGGCTCGACGACGTCGTCGTCGCCGGACGCGGCGACCTCTCCGCCGCCCTCGAGAGCGAGCTCGTCGCCGCGGCCGCCTGATGCCCCGAACGTCGCGGCCTAGAAGCTCCCGCCCATCTTCTCGAGGCGCGCGATGCGGTCGGCGATCGGCGGGTGGGTCGCGAAGAGGCGGTCCATGACACCGGGCTTCAGCGGGTCGGCGATCCAGAGGTGGGCCATCGACGAGTTCTGCCGTTTCATCGGCCGCCCGTACGCGTCGAGCTTGGCGAGCGCGCGGGCGAGCGCGTCGGGGTGGCGGGTGGTCATCGCGCCCGTGGCATCCGCCAGGTATTCGCGTTGACGCGACACGGCGAGCTGCACCATGCTCGCGACGAGCGGTGCGATGAGCATCGCGACGAGACCGAAGATCATGACGACCGGGTTGCCGTTGTTGTTGTTCCTCCCGAAGAACGCCATGCGCACGAGCATGTCGGAGATGAAGCCGACGGCCACCACGAGCCCGAACACGATCATCGACAGGCGGATGTCGTAGTTGCGCACGTGGCCGAGCTCATGCGCCATGACGCCCTCGAGTTCGGCGTCGTCCATGATCTCGAGGAGCCCGGTGGTCGCTGCGACGACGGCGTGCTCGGGGTCGCGCCCGGTCGCGAAGGCGTTCGGCGCCGGGTCGGAGATGACGTAGACGCGCGGCATCGGCGTTCCCGTGGTGATCGAGAGGTTCTCGACCGTGCGCCAGAGCCGCGGGTGCTCGGCCTTCGAGGTGATCTCGACCGCGCCCGACATCGACAGCGCCTGCCGGTCGGCGGTGAAGTACTGGATGAGCGCGTAGCCGATGGCCACGACGAGCGTCACGACGACGATCGTCAGATCTTGGTAGATGGTGGCCGCCAGCCAGCCGAGGCCCCCGATGACGGCGAGGAAGAACAGGATGATGAAGACGGTGTTGCGCTTGTTCTTCGCGATCGCGCGGTACATCATCGACCTCGGGTCTCGATGCGCGTCGCGCTGCGCGCGGCGCTACTCGACCTTGCTGCCGGCTTCGCCGTCATCAAAACTGGACGCGCGGCGGCTCGGCGATCGCCGCCGGCTCGGTGACCTCGAAGAAGTCGCGCTCATGGAAGCCGAGGCCGCGCACGAACAGCGTGTTCGGGAACACCTTGATCTTGGTGTTGAGCTCGCGCACACCGCCGTTGTAGAACCGGCGCGACGCCTGGATCTTGTCTTCGGTGTCGACGAGCTCGGACTGCAGCTGCAGGAAGTTCTGGCTGGCCTGCAACTGCGGGTACGCCTCGGCGACGGCGAAGATCGATTTCAGCGCCTGCTGCATGTGGTTCTCGGCTGCACCGGCCTCGGCGGGGCCCTGTGCCTGCAGCGTTTCGGCGCGCGCCTGGGTCACCGACTCGAAGACGTTCTTCTCATGCGCGGCATACCCCTTGACCGCCTCGATGAGGTTCGGGATCAGGTCGGCACGGCGCTTCAGCTGCACCGTGATGTCGCTCCACGCCTCGTCGACGCGCACGTTGAGCGTGACGAGCGAGTTATACGTGGCCCAGAGGTAGATGCCGATGATCAGCACGAGTGCGACGACGATGAGGACGGGGATCAGCCATTCCATGGCGCGGACTCCTAGTGCATTCGGCTCCGGGATCTCGGGGCTCTGCAATCCTACCGACGCCGCCTCGAAGCGACGGCCGTTCCCATGAGACTCGAAGGAACTCCGGCGGAACCTCCGGGGCTAGGCTCAGACTGTGGCGGAGCGTTCCAGACCGAGGGGTCCCGGTCGCCCTCGCGGTGCGAAGCCCGGCGATATGCGGGCGCGGATTCTCGCGGCGGCGACGGCCGAGTTCGGCGAGCGCGGCTACGAGGCGGCCTCGATACGGGCGATCGCCCGTCGGGCGGGCGTCGACCCCGCCCTCGTTCACCACTACTTCGACGACAAGCAGCGGCTCGTGGCCGAGGTCGTCGAGGTCCCCCTCCGGCCCGACCGGCTGGTCGGCACTGCGCTCGACGGACCGCTCGACGAGCTCGGTGAACGGCTGGTGCGCGCCGTGCTCACCGCCTGGGATGCGCCCGCGGTGCGTCCCGCGGCGGTCGCCGCGCTGCGTTCGGCGATCGGTCAGGGCCCGGTCGCCAGGATGCTGCGCGAGTTCCTGCGCCGCGAGATCATGCTCCGCATCGCCGTGCGCCTCGACGACCGCGACGACCCGACCGACGCGGAGGTGCGTGCCGAGCTCGCGGCGTCGCAGCTCGTCGGCGTCATCATGGTGCGGTACGTGCTCGAGTTCGAGCCGCTCGCCTCCCTCGCCGTCGATGAGCTCGTCACGCGGGTCGGGCCCGCGGTGCAATGGCACCTGACCGGGCGTCCGCCGGGGGCTTGACAGCGCGCCGCCCGAGGCGAAGTATTCGGCGCATGATGAATAGCTCGGATGTCCCGCAGCACGCGCCGGCCGCGCCGACCGCGCCGGCGGCGATCATCACGCAGGACCTGCACGTGCACCGTGGCGGCACCCCCGTCCTCGAGGGGCTCTCGCTCGCCGTGCCGAGCGGCATGATCGTGGGTCTGCTCGGCCCGAGCGGCAGCGGCAAGACGACGCTCATGCGGTCGATCGTCGGCGTGCAGCTCGTGAAGTCGGGCACGATCGAGGTGCTCGGCAGGCCCGCCGGTTCCCCCGAGCTCCGCCGACGGGTCGGCTACGTCACGCAGCAGGCGAGCGTCTACGACGACCTCAGCGTGCGCCAGAACCTCGTGTACTTCCGCCGAATCCTCGGCGCACCCGCCTCCGATGTGGCCCGGGTGATCGAACGCACCGACCTCGGCACGGTCGAGCACCGGCTCGCGGGCACGCTCTCGGGCGGCCAGCGCAGTCGGGTATCGCTCGCGGCGGCACTGCTCGGCTCCCCCGAGCTGCTCGTGCTCGACGAGCCGACGGTCGGTCTCGACCCGGTGCTGCGCGTCGAGCTCTGGAACATGTTCCGCGCCCTCGCCGCCGACGGCACCACCCTGCTCGTCTCGAGCCATGTCATGGACGAGGCCAAGCGCTGCGACCGGCTGCTCCTCATGCGCGACGGCGCGCTGCTCGCCGACGACACCGTGCACGGAGTGCTCGGGGTGACCGGGACCGATGACGTCGAGACCGCCTTCCTGCGGCTCATCGAGCGCGGCGAAGCCGACCTGCGTCCGCGCGACGCCGACGAGGAGGCATCCCGATGACACTCGCGCGCACCTTCGCAACCGCCGGTCGCGTACTCGCGCAGATCAGGCACGACCCGCGCACGATCGGGCTCCTCCTCGTCGTGCCGAGCCTCCTGATCGGGCTCGTCGCGTGGATCTTCGTCGACACCGACGTGTTCGGCGACATCGGCCCGGCGATGATCGCGCTGTTCCCGTTCATCGTGATGTTCCTCGTCACGAGCATCGCGACCCTGCGCGAACGCCGCAGCGGCACCCTCGAGCGGCTCCTGTCGATGCCGATGGGCAAGGGCGACTTCATCCTCGGCTATGCGCTGGCCTTCGGCATGCTCGCGGTCGCGCAGACGGCGATCGCCGTGTCGTTCGCCGTCTGGGTGTGCGGCCTCGAGATCGAGGGCTCGATCTGGCTGCTGTTCGCGGTCGCGGTCGCCGACGCATTGCTCGGCACGGCGCTCGGCCTGCTCGCGAGCGCATTCGCCCGTACCGAGTTCCAGGTGGTGCAGTTCATGCCGCTGCTCGTGTTCCCGCAGATCCTGCTCGGCGGTATCTTCATCCCCCGCGATCAGCTTCCCGCGGCGCTCGAGGCGATCAGCGAGTGGTTGCCGCTGAGCTTCGCGATCGATGCGCTGCAGGCGGTCGCGACCGACAGCGAGTCGTCCGAGTGGATCGTGGCGAAGCTGGTCGTGATCGGGGCGTGGGTCGTCGGCTCGATCGTGCTCGGGTCGATCACGTTGCGCCGGCGCACCGCCTGAGACCGACGAACGGCGATGCCGTCGAGCGTCCGCCGTTCGACGGTTCAGACTCGCGCGTGGACCCCGCCGAGCACGCGATCGAGATAGGGGTTCTGGAAGCGCCGCTCCGGGTCGAGCTCGTCGCGGACGGCGAGGAAGTCGTCGAAGCGCGGGTACACCTCGCGCAGAGTCTCGGCGGTCTGCGTGTGCATCTTGCCCCAGTGCGGGCGCCCGCCGCGGGCGCGCATGAGGTCTTCGACGGCGGCGAAGTACTCGCGCTGGTCTTCACGGAAGTACCGGTGCACGGCGATGTAGCCCGACTCGCGACCGTAGGCGGTCGAAAGCCAGTTGTCGTCGGCTGCGGCGGCGCGCACCTCGATCGGGAAGCTGATGCGCCAGCCCTTGCGTTCGATGAGCGCGCGGACCTCGCGCAGGGCCTCGGGCACCTCGGCGAGCGGAATCGCGTACTCCATCTCGCGGAAGCGCACCGTGCGGTTGGTCACGAACACCGACGGCGAGAAGTCGGAGAACTCCCGGCCGCTCTGCAGCTTGTCGACGAGACGGGCGAAGGCGGGGATGACGGCGGGCGCGGCCGTTCCGACCGCGCACGCCGCGCGGAACAGGCCGTTCGCGACGAGTTCGTCGTCGAGCCAGCGCGAGAACCGGCCGAGCGGCCGCCGCTCGGCATCGCCCGGCAGCCGCGTGTTCGTCTTCGTCATCGCGAGCTCGGTGTGCGGGTGCCAGTAGAACTCGAAGTGGTCGGCGCCGCGTACCCGCTCCTCCCAGCCGTCGAGCACCTCGGCGAGGGGCTCGGGACGTTCGACCGCATCGAGCACGTACCGCGGCACGAGCTGCAGCGTCACCTCGACGAGCACGCCGAGCGCGCCGAGGCCGAGGCGTACGGCGGGCAGCAGCTCCGAACGCTCGGTCTCGCTCACGGTGATGATCTCACCCGTGCCGGTGACGAGCTTCGCGGCGACGATCTGCGTCGCGAGCCCGCCGAAGCCGAAGCCGGTGCCGTGCGTGCCGGTCGAGGTCGCACCGGCGAGCGTCTGGCGATCGATGTCGCCCATGTTGGCGAGCGCGAGCCCGTACGGCGCGAGCAGCGCCGGCAGGCCGTGCAATGCCGTCCCGGCGCGGAGCGTCACCCGGCCCGTAGCTGCGTCGGCGTCGACGACGCCCGAGAGGTCGGCGAGATCGAGTTGCACATCGGGAGCGAGCGCGATTCCGGTGAAACTGTGGCCCGAGCCGACCGGCTTGACCCGGAGGCCGGACGCCGCGGCGGCCTGCACGGCGCGCTGCACCGCCTCGGCCGAGTCGGGTCGTTCGACGCGCAGCGGCCGCACCTGCTCGGTCCGGCTCCAGTTGCGCCATGTTGCTCCGGTCGCGGTCACAGGAACGCCATCCCCTCTCCCCGATACGACGGGATCATCTCCACGGTCTCGTCGCCGTCGACGACGGCGAACTCGTTCAGGTGCTCGGCGAGCTCGCCCGACTTGGTGTGGCGGAACCAGACCCGGTCGCCGACGGTCAGGCCGCGCGCCGCGCGCCCCGACACCGGAGTCTGCACCTCGCCGGCCATCTCCCGCGGCTCCATGACGAGCCCCTCGGGCCAGACGATGCGGGGCAGCCGGTCGGGCGCAGGCGGGCCCGACGCGACCCAGCCGCCACCGAGGATCGTCGCGTGCGCCGTGCTCGGGCGACGCACCACATCGAGGGCGAACGCCGCGGCTGGGGCGGGCGTGAAGTGCTCGTAGCCGTCGAACAGGTGACCGCCGAACAGCCCCGAGCCCGCGGCGATCTCGGTGATCACGGGATCGGCCGAGGTGCGCTCGAGCGAGCCGGTGCCGCCGCCGTTGACGAATTCGAGCTGTGCGACCTCCCGCACCGCCGCGACCGCGCGGGCCCGACGCTCGAGGAGTTCCGGCATCGAGCACGACTGCATCCAGCGGTTGACGGCGCCGTCGACCGGGCGACCGGCCGGCCGATTCACGACCCCCGCGATCTGCGCCTCGTACGACATCATGCCGACGAGTTCGAAGCCCGGGCGGCGGGCGATGTAGGCGGCGAGCGCCCCCGCGTCGGCGGGAGCGTGCACGGGAGAACGCCGCACCCCGAGGTGGCCGAGCACCGGGACATCCCAGGAGGCGTCGAGTTCGAGGCACACCCGGATCGTCTCGCGCCGGCCGGGGGGCAGCACCGCATCGATGAAGTCGAGCTGCGCGGGCGAGTCGACCATCAGGGTGATGCGCGCCGCGAAGTCGGGGTCGGTCGCGAGGCGGGTGAGACTCGCCCGCTCGGCCGTCGGGTAGCCGACGACGATGTCGTCGACCGTGTCGGCCAGCCAGAGCGCCTCGCCGAGGGTGTAGGCGAGCACCCCTTCGTAGCCGGGCATCGCGAGCAGCGATTCGATGACGCCGCGCACCCGGACCGACTTCGACGCCACCCTGATCGGCGTGCCGTTCGCCCGCCGCAGCATGTCGAGCGCGTTGTGCCGGAGTGCGCCGAGGTGAACGGCGCCGACGGGGGCGTCGAGGTGCGCGGTCGCCGCGGTGAGGCGCGGCCAGTGTTCGGCGGGCGTACGCCAGCTCGAGGCGTCGGTCGCGGGGCTGCCGGTCATTCTCAGGTCGAGCGAGGCCATCAGCGCACGCTCCGCACCCGGGCGACCGCGAACGCCCCTGCGGTCGAGAGCGCCGCACCGAGCAGGAACACGAGCATGAACGAGCCCGAGACGACGACCGCGGCCGCACCGATCATCGGAGCGACGGCCTGCGGCACGGCCGAGGCGATGTTCATTATGCCGAGATCCTTTCCGCGCGAGGTCGCATCGGGCAGCACCTGGGTGGCGAGAGCCTGGTCGACCGAGAGGAAGCAGCCGTAGCCGAGGCCGAGAAGGCCGGCGGCGATCATCGCGACGGTCAGGTCGGGGAAGAGGCCGAGCAGCAGCGCCGCGATCGCCTGCAGCGCCGAGGCGACGAAGACGAACTGCTTGCGGCGCCCGAGCCTGTCGGAGAGCCTGCCGCCGACGAGAGAGGCGATGATCACGAACACCATGTAGATGAGCGTGAGCACGATGAGGTCGGCCTCGGCGTTCGCATCGTTCAGCTGGAACATGAGGAAGTAGAGCAGGAGGCTCGTGCCGAGCGCGTTGCCGGTCGACACGAGCACCCGGCTGAGCAGCGTCCAACCGAAGTCGGGGTACTTCTTCGGGCTGATCCAGAACCCGGCGATGACGGTGCGCAGCGTCATCGGAGTACGCAGTGACGGCGCGAGCGGCTCGTCGTGCCGGGTGAGGAACGGCACGGCGAGCACGAGCAGGAGGACCGCGAGCAGGAGGTAGCCGAGCGTGGCGTCGGTCACGAGCTCGGTGACGAGGATGAGCCCGACGATGATGCCGACCGCCTGCGGCGCAGACATCCACCCCGACACGAAACCGCGCTGGTTCACCGGCACCTGGTCGGAGATCGTCGCGGTCAACGCGGCGGTCATGATGCAGAAGCCCACGGATGCCACGACCCACGCGGTGCCGATCGCCCACATCTCGGTCTGGAGGCCGAGCGCCACGAGCGCGGCGGCGAACACGAGCGCGCCGATGAGGATCCACGGCCGCCGCCTGCCGAACCGCGAGCTCGTGCGGTCGGAGAGTGCGCCGGTCAACGGGTAGGCGATGATCGTGGCGATCGCCGCGATGCCCGAGATGGTGCCGAACGCGACGACCGAGTCGACCCAGTGCTCGGGGCGGAGCTCGGCGTCGATCTGGGCGGGCAGCAGCAACTGCACCGGAGTGAGCTGCGCCATCCAGATGCCGAACCAGACGGTCGCGAACGACGCGATCCATCCGGCGCCGATGCGGCGCGTCGGTTCGGCGAACGCAGCGGGGGTGGTCGGGGCGCCGGGGGCGTCGGCACGCGTCATCGGGTGTCGGCCATTCTCGTGAGGGCGTCGGCGGCCGCATGCGCGACCGCCCGGGCGGCGGCGTCGTCGCGATCGACGAGCCAGGTGAGGGTGAGTCCGTCGGTGAAGGCGACGAGCACGCGCGCGACGCGTTCGACGGGGACGGTCCAGCGAGCGCCGGCGAGCTCGGCGCCGAGCTCGAGCGACTGCGCCGCCAGGGCGATGTACTTCGCGTACTGCGCGGCGGCGAGCGGGTGGCGCTCGGGCGAGCGCAGCGCGTACTGGGTGAGCTCGAGCATCGCCTGCTCGTGCTCGGGATCGGCCTTGAGGTGTTCGAAGTAGCGGAGGATGCCCGCCTCGACGAGCTCGAACAGCGTGAGCCCCTCGACCTCCTCGGGGGCGACCGCCTGCTGCTCGCGGGCGACGACCGTCGTGATGAGTTCGTCGATGAGCTCGTCGCGCGACTCGAAGGCGTAGTGGAAGCTCGCGAGGCTCATGCCCGCTTCGGCGACGATCGCGCGGGTGGTCGCGTGGGCGAGGCCCCTGCGGGAGACGACGACGAGCGCGGCGGCCACGAGCGCGGCGCGTCGCTCGGGTGCAGGAATCCGGGCCACATTGCTCCTCTCGACTGCGATGCCGACGAAGTGGGACAAACGTCCCAGTCGGATCAGTATGCACGAAAACGCTACGGCATGCATGCCCACCCACCCGCTACGCTCGCAACATGCGTCTCGGTGTTCTCGATGTCGGTTCCAACACGGTGCACCTCCTCGTCGTCGACGCGCACCGCGGCGCCCGCCCCATCCCCACGACCTCGCACAAGTCGGTGCTGCGCCTCATGCGGTACCTCGACGGCGACGGCGCCATCAGCGACGAGGGCGTCGCCGCGATCATCGAAGCCGTCGCGGCAGCCGCGGCCGCCGCCGCCGAGGCCGATATCGACGAATTCCTCCCGTTCGCGACCTCGGCGATCCGCGAAGCCGCGAACGGTGAAGAAGTGCTCGCCCGCGTCGCTCGCGACACCGGCGTCGAGCTGCAGGTGCTCCCCGGCGAGGACGAGGCGAACCTGACCTTCCTCGCCGTGCGGCGCTGGTACGGCTGGTCCGCCGACAACATCCTGCTCTTCGACATCGGCGGCGGCTCCCTCGAACTCACCCAGGGCATCGACGAGATCCCGGATGTCGCGCGGTCGGTGCCGCTCGGTGCCGGGCGGTCGACCGTGGAGTTCCTGCCCGACGACCCGCCCTCCGAAGCACAGGTCGCGCGGCTCCGCGCCCACGCCCGCGAACTGCTCACCGGCGAGGTCGGCGCGTTCCGCGATCTCCCTGCACCCGATCACGTCGTCGGCTCCTCGAAGACCATCCGTTCGCTCGCACGGCTCGCCGGCCACCTCGCGGAGGGCGTCGGGTCGAACGACCGCTACGTCCTCACGCGCCGCGGCCTCGACGACTGGACGCCCCGGCTCGCGAAGATCCCGGCCGACGCGCGACCGGCGCTGCCCGGCATCACCGCCGACCGCACCTTTCAGATCGTCGCCGGCGCGGTCGTCCTCTCCGAGGCGATGCGCGCCTTCGGCGTGCGCGAGCTCGAGGTCTCGCCGTGGGCGCTCCGTGAGGGGATCATCCTCCGCAGGCTCGACCTGATGGAGTGAGCCGGTGCCGATGCACCTCATCCGCGTCGCATGACGCCGAGCTCCTCGTACGAGGTGCCCGACGTGGTCAGGTCGCTGCAGTTCGGCGCCGGGCGCTCGACCGTGGTCTTCCTTCCCGACGACCCGCACTCGCCCGACCAGGTCGATCGGCTGCGCGAACATGCACGCGCCGTGCTCGCGAGCGCGGTCGCCGACTTCGCGGGTCTCGCCGCGCCTGATCACGTCGTCGGTTCGTCGAAGACGATCCGGTCGCTCGCGCGCCTCGCCGGCTGGACGGAGGACGGCGTCGGCTCCGACCATCGCAGCATCCTGCGGCGCAAGGGCCTCGACGACTGGATTCCCCGGCTCGCGCATCCCCGCGGATGCACGACCCGCGCTGCCGGGCATCTCCGCCGACCGCACGTTCCAGATCGTCGCGGGCGCGGTGGTGCTCTCCGAGGCGATGCGCGCCTTCGGCGTCTCCGAACTGGATGTCTCGCCGTGGGCGTTGCGCGAGGGACTCATCCTGCGTCGCCTCGACCTGATGGAGTGACGAACGGCGGCCGTGCATCGTGGTGCGCGACCGCCGCCGTTACGATGCCTGTTCCTGCATCCGGCGCTCGGCCATCGTCCCAGATGTTGTTCATGGAGGTATCCCTTCCATCGCTCGTCGAGGCCATCGCGCGCGAGGAAGCGTCGAAGCTACTCCCCCGCCGGCCATTTGCACATCATTCGATTCGAGCGAGGCCGAGCGTGGCGTACGCCGCGAGCGGCACGATGCCTACCGCGGCGGCGGCGACCCGCTCGTCGCCGGCGACCAGGACGTCGGCCTGCAGCGTGGCGACCGCGAGATACTCGGCGAGCGACGGATCGTCGAGATCGAGCTGTCGGGCAAACCGCCACGCTGTCGCTCGGGAGACGCGATCGCTGAGCAGCCGCATGCGGAGCGACGCCAGCCCCTCGAGACTGGTGCGCGCGTCCCGCTCGTCGAGGCGACCTTCGCGCACCTCGCGATAGAGCATCGCCATCGCATGGCTGCGGATGAGCGACGGTGCGACGAACGGATGTCGCACCTCGGCATTGCGCCCCTCACGGATGAGCCGCAGTGCCGTCACCGCGTCGATCGCGTGCCTGGTCGCTTCCGCGTCGCCCATCGCTACCGCTGATCACCGCGCTTGGCCGAAGCGACGCGCGACCAGATCTTCGATTGCCACTGCGAGCGGTTGATCCTCCGGTTCGACGCCATTGAGGAAGACGAGGCCTCCGTCCTCGTCCACCTCAACCAGAATCTCGACGATCGAAAGCACGGCAGCCAAGCGTTCGACGAACCCGCGATGCGAAATCACCGTCGACGCGCGGACTGGGACTGCAGAGAGGATGCGCAGAACCTCCTCTTCGACACGCCGAGGGTCGTGTTCCCCACTCTCGTTCACGAGGAGATGAGGGTCTGCTGTGCGAGCATGCACCCCGAGTACGCCGTGCTGAGGTCGGACGCTGTAACCTTCCACGTTGCCGTTCGACTGCCCGACTTCCAGAAGTGAGTGCGACCCGCGGACGACGTATAGCGATGAACCCCGCCTGTGTAGAACTTCACCGATCCAGTGATGTTCGTCGATGCATGCACGTACACCACATATCCTGTGCCGCATGACTCCGTCCCAGAAATCGACGTCGTCGCGGCCGTCGCGCTGGGCATGCCGGCAGTCACCGACAGCAGCCCTGCAACTACGAACGTCGAGCCGATCTTCCAGCCGATCCCGGTTCGCCTCCCCTTGCCCGCTTCCATGTCGGCATTGAAGCAGCGCTGAAGCGGCATGCCGACCAAATCGTCGGGCGTGTCGGTTGTGCACGCCCGGCAATATCGCTTCCGATCCGACGCCGTGCACAGCGCCGCCTGCCCGCACCAGTGCTCCCGCTGGGACTCGAACCCAGACTTGAGCGGGTTTAAGCCGCCTGCCTCTGCCGATTGGGCTACGGGAGCGTGCGCTCCCCGAGAAGTGGAACGCGGCGCCGCCCCGATGGGCGACGCCGCGTCTCAGCTTAGTCAGGAGCCGCCGGCTACTTGGCGGCGACGGGCTCCTTCTTGGCGGGCTTCGCCGTCTTGACCGCCGCGTCGGCGGCAGGCGCGGGCGCCTCGACCGCCGGCGGCTTCGGACGAGCCGCGAAGAGCTCGAACTGGGCGCGCGGGTTCTGCACCGCCTCGAGCGCGACGATGTCGCGGCCGAGCCAGAAGTTGTTCCACCAGCCCCAGAACACGCGGAACTTGCGCTCCCAGCTCGGCATCGCGAGACCGTGGTAGCCGCGGTGCGCGAACCAGGCGGGCAGGCCCTTGATCGCGAGCTTGCCCGACTGGAACACGCCGGAGCCGATGCCGAGACCGGCGACCGCACCGAGGTTCTTGTGGAGGTACTGCTTCGGCTCCTCGCCGCGGAGCACTGCGACGATGTTCTTCGCGAGCAGCTTGCCCTGACGCACGGCGTGCTGGGCGTTCGGCACGCAGTAGCCGCCGACGCCGCCGCCTGAGAGGTCGGGCACGGCCGAGATGTCGCCGGCCGCCCAGGCATCGGCGACGAACTCCTCGTCGTCGCCCACGCGGAGGTCGGCGCGGGTCTTGATGCGTCCGCGCTCCTCGACGGGAAGGTCGCTCGTGCGCACGATCGCCGGGTTCGCCATGACGCCGGCCGTCCAGACGATGAGGTCGGACTCGAAGCTCTCGCCGGTCGACAGCTCGATCCGGCCGTCCTGCGCGCTCGTGAGCTGGGTGTCGAGGTGGATCTCGGCACCGCGCTGCGCGAGGTGCTTGATGACCCAGTGGCTCGTCTCGAGCGAGACCTCGGGCATGATGCGGCCCATCGCCTCGATGAGGTGGAAATGCGTCTCGTCGAACGTCAGCTGCGGGTAGTACTCGAGCAGCGAGCTCGCGAAGGAGCGGAGCTCGGCGAACACCTCGATGCCGGCGAAGCCGCCGCCGACGACCGTGACGGTGAGCAGTCGCTCGCGCTCGGGGCCCGCGGGCAGGCTCGCCGCGCGGTCGAAGTTGGAGACGAGGCGGTCGCGGATCGCGACGGCCTCTTCGATCGTCTTCAGGCCGATCGCGTTGTCGGCGATGCCGGGGATCGGGAAGGTGCGCGACACGGCACCGCCGGTCACCACGACGACGTCGTACTCGAACTCCCACGGCTCGCCGAGCTCGGGGGTGATCGTCGCGGTCTTCGAGGCGTGGTCGATCTTCGTGACCTTCGCCGTGATGACGCTGGTCTTCTTCAGATGGCGGCGCTGCGAGGTGACCGCGTGGCGGGCCTCGATCGAACCCGCCGCGACCTCGGGCAGGAACGGCTGGTAGGTCATGTACGGCAGCGGGTCGACGACCGTCACCTCGGCCTCGCCGGTACGCAGCCACTTCTCGAGCTTCCACGCCGTGTAGAACCCCGCATAGCCACCGCCGACGATGAGAATCTTGGGCACGGTGAATGGACTCCTCAGTATCTGGTGATGCGGGCTGATGCGTGCGATCACTGCTCGCGAATGCGGACAGTCCGCCTGGTATGCCGAGTGGCGCCGATGCCCAACAGCGCTGCTAGCGTACCAAATCCTGCGACGAGCGAGAGCGGCACCGTGATGTAGGCCAATGTCCACGGCGTCGGGAGCAGCGTCGCCGTGCCCTCGTCGGCCGGCGGCGGCGGGTCGGCGATCGGCACGATCTCGGTTTCGGGCGAATCGGTCGGCGCCGTCGTCGAGGATGCGCGCCGGTGCAGGGTGATCCATTCCTCGAGACTGCCGAGCGGATTCGCCTCGACCTCCTCGACGTCGGCCTCGAGCGCGGGGACGGGGTCGATCAGCCCGTACCCGTAGAGCGGGCTCGGCACCTCGTGCCCGTTCGGGTCGGCGGTCCGGATGACCCGGTTGATGACGTTCGCCGCGTCGAGCTCGGGGAACTCGGCGCGCACGAGCGCCACGAGCCCCGAGACGAGCGGGGTCGCCGCGCTCGTGCCGTCCCAGATGACGACGCGACCGTCGGGCCTCACGCCCACGAGGTCTTCGCTCGGTGCGGCGACGCCGAGGGTGATGCCCTGCGAGCTCGCGCCGAGGCTCGCGTTCTTCTGCTTGTCGACGCCCGCGACGGCGAGCACGCCCGGAATCGTCGCCGGCGCACCGACCTCGGCCGTGCCGCTGCCCCGGTTGCCGGCCGCCGCGACGACGACGACGTCGTGCTCGAAGGCGTAGGTGAACGCCTCGTCCCAACTCTCGGGCCAGTCGCGGGTGTTGCGGGTGAGTGACATGTTGATGACGTCGGCACCGTTGTCGACGGCCCACCTCACACCCTCGGCGATCTGCTCGTCGTTGCTCTTCTCGGCGCCGGTGTCCTGGCCGAATGCGACCGACACCGTCAGCAGCTCGGCCTCGGGCGCGACGCCGATGACGCCGGTGCCCTCACCCGTGCCGCGCCCCGCGAGGAGCGAGGCGACCATCGTGCCGTGCCCGCTCTCCTCGGGGTCGCCGACCGGCGTCTGCCCGTCGGGAGTGCCGAGGCCCGAGACATCCGTGCCGCCGGCGACGGCACCGCGGAGTTCGGCGACGTTGCCGTTCACTCCCGTGTCGATGATCGCGACGGTGACGCCTTTGCCCTTCGTGGTGTTCCACGCCGTCGTGAAGCCGTAGTCGCCGAGCCAGTACTCGTAATCGCGCACGGTGTCGGCGCGCGCGGGCGCGGCACCCCCGAGCAGCACTGCGGCAGCCGCGACCGCGGCGGTCGCGGTCTTCGCGAGCGTCGATGCGAGGCGGCCCCGGCTGCGGGTCATTTCGCGTCGACTCCGTAGTCGGGGCATCGGCAGACGTCGGGCGACCAGCTCGACCGTTCGAGCGCGAGGTCGCCGATGGGGTTCAGGCCCGGCCCGGCCGCGAGCGACTGGGCGGCGAGCGCGTGCAGGCACTTCACCCGGGTCGGCATGCCGCCCGCCGAGATGCCGTCGACCTCGGGCACATCGCCGAACCCGGCTCGGTCGGCGAGGTACTCGCGGTGGGCGTGCTCGTACGCGGCGCGCACGCCGTCGTCGCTCGCGAGCAGCTCGGTGCACTCGACCATGAGCTGGGCCGCCTCGAGGAACGACATCGCGGCCGTCGCGCCCGGGTGCGAGAGGTAGTAGAACGTCGGGAAGGGCGTGCCGTCGGCCAGGCGCGGCGAGGTCGCGACGACCGTCGGCGCGCCGCAGACGCAGCGCGCGGCGATGCCGACCACGTTACGGGCGGGGCGGCCGAGCTGGGCCGAGACGATGGCGAGGTCGCGTTCGGCGACCTCGTCGAACGGGGGCCGGGTCATCGCGCGCCCTCCGCGTCGGGGGTCGCCGGGGCGCCGCTCTCGGGCGCGGCCGGGTCTCCGGCCTCGGGGGCCAGCCCCGCGGTCACCACGGAGTCGAGCAGGGTGCGCATCCAATCGCCCTTCGATTCGGTCACTTCGGCCGAGACCTCGGCGGCGTCCTCCGCCTTCGCGGCCTCGCTGCGGTCGTCGATGACGAGGTAGCTCACCTCGCCCGGCATCACGTAGTACAGACGTTCACGCGCCTGCGTGACGATGAACGTCTCGTCGTTCCAGCGCTCGCGCTCGTCGCGCAGGCGCTGGACCTCGGTCTCCTGGGCGGCGACCGCGGCGCGCAGCTCGGCGAGCTGCGCACGCTGCTGCGCGAAGGCCGCGATCGTCGGTGCGAGCACCACGACCGCGAGCACGAGCACCCCCAGCATGATGAGCGAGAAACCTGAGAAACGGATGCCACTGAGCCACCCCGCACGCACGGAGTCCGTCGATCCGCCGGGGGCGGGCTTCGCCGAGGCGCGCGGCGTCGTGTTCTTCGGCGGCTTCTTCGGCGGCTTCTTCGACGTCGCGGGCTTCGACGAAGTCGATCTCGCCGAAGTCGCGGCCTTCGCCGAGGACTTCGCAGCCTTCGCGGCACCGGACGACGCCGGCTTCGCGGACGACGCGGGCTTCGCGGCATCCGCGCCCTGGTTCTGCTGCGCGCGCGAGCGCGGCGTGCGCGCTCCGGAAGGGTCGGCGGGGCGTCGGGGGTTGCGGGCGGAATCGTCGTTCATCGCTCTCCTCCCGGCCCGGCAGAGAACGACGGGGGCGGCCACCCGGCCGCCCCCGTCGCTGATCAGCTACGCTGTCACGCCGTGAAGCGCGGGAACGCCGTGCGACCGGCGTACACCGCGGCCTCACCGAGCTCTTCTTCGATCCTCAGAAGCTGATTGTACTTGGCGACGCGCTCCGAGCGGGCGGGCGCGCCCGTCTTGATCTGACCGCAGTTGGTCGCGACCGCGAGGTCGGCGATCGTGGTGTCCTCGGTCTCGCCCGAACGGTGCGAGAGCACCGCGGTGTAGCCCGAGCGCTGCGCGAGCGAGACCGCGTCGAGCGTCTCGGTCAGGGTGCCGATCTGGTTGACCTTCACGAGGATCGAGTTGCCCGCGTGCTTGGCGATGCCGTCGGCCAGGCGCTTCGGGTTCGTCACGAACAGGTCGTCGCCGACGAGCTGGAGCTTCTGCCCGAGCTCGGCGGTGAGGGCCGTCCAGCCCTCCCAGTCGTCCTCGGCGAGCGGGTCCTCGATGGAGATGAGGGGGTACGCCGCGGCGAGCTCGGCGTAGTACGCGCTCATCTCGGCCGAGCTGCGGTCCTGGCCTTCGAAGCGGTAGACGCCGTTCTCGAAGAACTCGGTCGCCGCGACGTCGAGGCCGAGCGCGATGTCGGTGCCGAGCGTGAAGCCGGCCTTCTGCACGGCCTCGGAGATGAAGTCGAGGGCGTCGCGGTTCGACGCGAAGTCGGGGGCGAAGCCGCCCTCGTCGCCGAGGCCCGTCGAGAGGCCCTTCGCCTTCAGCAGGCTCTTCAGTGCGTGGTAGGTCTCGACGCCCCAGCGGAGGCCCTCGGAGTACGTCGGCGCGCCGATCGGCAGGACCATGAACTCCTGGATGTCGACGCCGGTGTCGGCGTGCGCGCCGCCGTTGATGATGTTCATCATCGGCACGGGCAGCACGTGCGCGTTCGGTCCGCCGAGGTAGCGGAACAGCGGCAGGTCGGCCGCCTCGGCGGCGGCCTTCGCGACCGCGAGGCTCACACCGAGGATGGCGTTCGCGCCGAGCGCGCTCTTGTTGTCGGTGCCGTCGGCCTCGATGAGGGCCGCGTCGACGAGGCGCTGGTCGCTCGCGTCGAGGTCTTCGATGGCCGGACCGAGGTCGTCGAGCACGGCGTCGACGGCCTTCTGCACGCCCTTGCCGAGGTAGCGGTCGGCGTCGCCGTCACGCAGTTCGTAGGCCTCGAACGCACCGGTGGAGGCGCCCGAGGGCACGGCCGCGCGGGCGAGGGTGCCGTCGTCGAGCAGCACCTCGACCTCGACTGTCGGATTGCCGCGCGAATCCAGAATCTCGCGCGCGCCTACAGCTTCGATGAATGCCACAGTGGACTCCTCGTGTGATGGGGGTGACTGATGGACGACTCCGTCGTGATCCGCTCCCGAGTCTAGAGGTCGAGGATGTCTCGTGCTCGCCCGCGACGTCGCCGCATCGACGCACGACCCGCCCCCGCCTCATCATCCTCCCGTCACTGCCCGTGCCCACCCCCAACCCGAGTGGGCGAACTTTGCAGGGTTCCGAAGCCCGACCCGACCAAGAACGCCCACTCGCAGGGGAAGGGCTCGGGAGCGCGGCTCCGCCGAAGACGAACCCCGCCGAGTGGGCGAAGTTGGCGCGATTCGTGCGCAAGTTGTCGCCGACATCGCCCATTCGATTCGCCGAGCTCCGCTTTCCTCGGTCGGCTGTGGAGAGATGCCGGAACGAGCGCGACGGATCCGCGAGCATGCAGGGATGACGCGACGCACCGTTGACCCCATCCCGCGAGGCGGAGCCGTACGGACGAGCGAGCATGCGAGCTTCGACACGACCCGCGGCCGATTGCGTGCCAAGTCGATCCAGCACCCCTTCACCGGTGTGAGCGCCGTCGGGCTCGACCTCGAAGCGGTCGTCGACCTGTGCGAGGCGTATCGGCCACTCCTCCGACCCGGCGAGGCCTACAGCCACGCGACCGCCGCATTGCTGTACGGCGCACCGCTTCCATCATGGGCGGCGGCGGTGCGGCCGCTCCACGTGCTGAGCCCCACCGTGACGCGACCCCGCACGCGGGGCACCGTCGGCCACCGCGCGATGCGAGCCTTCCCAGTCAGCCTGAGACTCGGCCTGCCCGTCGTGACCCCGGCCGACATGTGGATGCAATCGGCGGGCACGCTGGGGCATCGCGACTTGGTCGCGGTCGGGGACTTCCTCGTCACGGGGCGTCTCCACGGTCGCGCGGCGGAAGGCCCGTTCTGCACGCCGGCCGAACTCGTCGCCGTGGTCGAGCGGAGCACGGGTCGTCGCGGCCTCGCCTCCGCACGCCGGGCTCTTGAGCAGATAAGGGTGGGCGCGGCATCGCGCCCCGAAACGCTGCTGCGCCTCGTCGTCGTCGAGGCCGGACTCCCCGAACCGGCGATCGGCCCTCCGGTCATCGTCGCCGGTGGTCTCGTGCTCCACCCCGATCTCGCCTACCCCGACTTGCGGATCGCGATCGAGTACGAGGGCGCGGGGCATCGTGACGCCGGCCGGTGGGAGCGTGATATCGAGCGGCGCGAACTCTTCGAGGATGCCGGTTGGCGAGTCATCCGGATCACGAAGACCGCGCTGTTCGAGAATCCTGAGGGCATCGTCCGGCGTATCCGGGAGGCCCGAGTGGCGCGCGCGGCATGAGACTTGATCGAGTGGGCGAAGTTGGCTGGTTCTCGAAAGAGAACACCGCCAACTTCGCCCACTCGGCACAGCGGTGAGGTGAGGCGCGGCGGCGCGGCGGCGCGGCGGCGCGGCTACGCGCCGAGTTCGCGGAACTCGAGTGCGGCGGCGTCGCCGGTCGCGTCCGTCACGGTCGCGAAGGCGTCGAATCCGTCGGCGGTCACGCGGTCGAGCAGGGCGCGCAGGTTCTTGGTGCGGCGTTCGAGGCGAACACGGGTGCCGGATGCCACGAGCTCGGCCTTGAGGGCGAGCAGGCGCGCCTGCTGCACATCCCCGTCGTAGACCAGCACGACCGCACGCGGGCGCGCATCGTCGTCGATCTCGAGCAGGTCGATGATGCGCTCGAAGCCGATCGAGAAGCCGCAGGCCGGCACCTCCTGCCCCAGGAACCGCCCGATCATGCCGTCGTAGCGACCGCCGCCGCCGAGCGAGTAGCCGTACTCGGGGTGCGCGATCTCGAAGATCGTACCCGTGTAGTAGCCCATGCCGCGCACGAGCGTCGGGTCGAACTCGATCGCGGCGCCGGGAAGGGCCGCGCGCAGCGCGAGGAGGTCGTCGTAGGCAGCCCGGTCGAGCCACGCGGGCGCCGCGTCGGCGAGGTGCCAGTCGGCGCTCGTGAGCTCCTCGAGGGCGCGCGCGACGACGGAGGCATCGGGAATCGCGCTGATCTCTGCGAGTTCGGCGGCGACGCCCGCGACGCCGATCTTGTCGAGCTTGTCGATCGTGATGAGCGCCCGCTCGCGCAGCTCGTCGGGCACGCCCCACGACGCGAGGATCCCCGCGAGGACGCGCCGGTCGTTGAGTCGGATGGAGCAACCGGTGAGCCCGAGCGCGTCGAGCGTCGCGACGGTCGCGGTCAGCAGCTCGAGCTCGGCGAGCTGCCCCGCCTCGCCGATGATGTCGATGTCGCACTGCACGAACTGGCGGTAGCGCCCCTTCTGCGGGCGCTCGGCACGCCACACGGGTGCGATCTGGATCGAGCGGAACACCGGAGGCAGCGCCGCGCGGTGCGTCGCGTAGAAGCGCGCGAGCGGCACGGTCAGGTCGTAGCGCAGCCCGAGGTCGGCGAGCGAGAGGGCGTCGTCGGATGCCGCGGCGCGCGCGAGGTCGGCGGTGTCGAGGCCGCGCTTCATGACGGCGAAGGCGAGCTTCTCGTTGTCACCGCCGAGGCCGGCGTGCAGGCGGCTCGAATCCTCCATCACGGGCGTCTCGATCTCGTCGAAGCCGTGGGCCGCGTAGACCCCGCGGATCACGCCGAGGGCGTGCTCGCGGCGGGCCTTCTCGGCGGGGAGGAAGTCGCGCATGCCGCGCGGAGGAGTGACGGAAGCGGCCATGCGTGCCATTCTTCCAGTTGTGCGGGACGACCCGGCGCACGAGGAGGCACGATGGCAGGCATCACGGTCACGGGCGTCGCCCGATCGTTCGGCGAGGTGCACGCGGTCCGCGATGCGAGCTTCGAGGTCGCCCCGGGCAGCGTCGCAGGGCTCATCGGCCCGAACGGCGCGGGCAAGACGACCCTGCTGCTGATGCTCGCGACCCTGCTCGCGCCCGACGCGGGCACGATCCGCATCGCCGGATACGATCCCGTGACCGAACCGCACCAGGTGCGCCGGCGCATGGGTTGGATGCCCGACGTGCTCGGCTCGTGGCCGACCCTCAGCGTACGGGCCGCGCTGACGACGAGCGCCCGAATGTACGGAATGGGTGCCGACGAGGCATCCGCTCGTGCACAGCAGCTCGTCGAGCTCGTCGACCTCGTCCCGCTCGCCGAGCAGGCGACGCGGGTGCTCTCGCGCGGGCAGAAGCAGCGGCTGAGCCTCGCCCGCGCCCTCGTGCACGACCCCGAGGTGCTGCTGCTCGACGAGCCGGCCTCGGGTCTCGACCCCGCCGCCCGCGCCGAGCTCCGCGAGCTCGTGCGCCGACTCGCCGGCGAGGGCAAGACGATCCTCGTCTCGAGCCATGTGCTCGCCGAGCTCGAGGAGATGGCCGACTCGGCGGTGTACCTCGCGGCCGGCGCGACCGCCGCGCCCGAGGAGGTCGCGCGCGCCGGCCGGTCCGCGAGGCACTGGCGGATCCGCTCGCTCGACGCCGAACGGCTGGTCTCCGCCCTCGGCGACGCGGGCTTCGGCGAGGTCGCGGTGGTCGACCGCTTCGGTGCGGTCGTGCCGCTCACGAGCGAGCCGGACGCTGCGCAACTGCTCGCCCATCTCATCGGTTCGGGCGTGCCGGTCTCGTCGTTCGCGCCGGCCGTCGGCGATCTCGAACACGTCTTCCACGACCTCAATCGGGCGGGAGACGACGCATGATCGGGTTCTTCCAGGGCATGTGGCTGATCGTCGCCCTCGACCTCAAGCAGCGGGTGCGCGGCGTCGCCTGGTACGTGCTGCTCGGCGTCTTCGTGCTGCTCGTGACGATCGTCACGGTGCTCGTCGTCATCGCGACGAACGCGTGGGACTCGGGCGGCGGAGCGGTCTTCTCGACCGTGGTGTTCTTCGTCCTGCTGCTCGGCACCCTCGTCTCCCCCGCGCTCTCGGGCAACGCCATCAACGGCGAGCGCGAGGCGGGTACGCTCGCGACCACGCAGGTGACGCTCGTGACGACCGCGCAACTCGTCGTCGGCAAGTGGCTGGCCGCCTGGATCACCGCCCTCGCCTTCCTCGTCGCCTCGGTGCCGTTCCTCGTGTTCGGTGTCGTGCTCGGCGAGGTCTCGGCATCGACGATCGCGGTGTCGCTCGTGGTGCTCGCCGTCGAGGTCGGGGTGATCGCCGCGATCGGCGTGGGCCTGTCGGGGGTGATCGCGCGGCCGCTCTTCTCGGTCGTCGTGACGTACCTCGTCGTCGCCGCGCTCTCGATCGGCACGCTCATCGCCTTCGCGCTCGGCGGGGCGGCGATGCAGTCGACGGTGCACAGCACCTACATCTCGGTCGATTACGAGGCCCTCGACGACTCGGGGCAGATCCCCGACGGCGACGAGGTGCCGTGCCTGGCCCCGGTCGTCAGCGAGTACCCGACACCTCGGTGGGACTACGTCTGGGGATTCCTCGCGGCGAACCCCTACGTCGTCGTCGCGGATGCCTCGCCCGGCACCTTCGACGAGCACGGTTCGCCGCGCGACCTCTTCGGCTGGATCGCGGTCGGCGTGCGCCAGGCGCAGCACGCGCCCGACCTCGAGACGACGTACGACGAGTGCGCAGACTGGCGGAAGTACGGCGCCTACGGGTACGGGGGTCCGGGCGAGGGCGAGACCCCGAAGGAGGTCTACGAGCGCTCGGTGCCGTCGTGGTTCGTGGGGCTCTCGATCCACGTGCTGCTCGGCGCGGGCGCGCTCGCGTGGGCCTGGCGTCGCACCGAGGTGCCGGTGAAGCGCCTCGCCCCGGGCAGCCGCATCGCCTGAGCCGAGGCGGGCGCCCGCTCAGCCGGCCGGTTCGGCCGCGCGCGCCGCCTCGGCGCGCCGCACCTCGCCCTCGAACTCGCGCACGGCGGCGCGGAGGGCGCGTTCGGCGTCGAGCCCCTGATCCCGCGCTGCGGCCACGAGCCCGAACAGCTGTCGCCCGAGCTCCGCCTCGGTGGCGGGCACGGCGATGGGCGCCGTGTCGGGCGTGACCGGCCACGGGGCATCCTGCGCCGTGACGCCGGCCTTCTCGGCCTTGCCGAGCACCTTGCGGGCGAGCGCGAGCGCCGGCATGCCGCGCGGCACCCCGTCGAGCACGCTCGTGCGGTGCGGCTTCTCGTCGGCTTTCAGGTCCTCCCAGAAGGCGACGACGTCGTCGGCGGTCGCAGCCTCGCGGTCGCCGAAGACGTGCGGATGCCGCGACACCATCTTGGCCGTCATGTGACGGGCGACGTCGTCGATGTCGAAGCGCTCGTCGCCCGTATGGGCGGCGATGTCGGCGTGGAAGAGCACCTGGTAGAGCACGTCGCCGAGCTCCTCGAGCATCTCGGCGCGGTCGCCGGCCTCGATGGCGTCGATGAGCTCCCAGCACTCCTCGACCAGGTACTGCACGAGCGATTCGTGGGTCTGCTCTGCGTCCCACGGGCACCCGCCCGGGGCGCGCAGCAGGGCGACGGTGGCGACGAGTTCGTCGAGTCCGGGGTGGGGTGCGCTCATACGGGCAGCCTAGGCGGCGGGCGCGCCGTGTGCGCGGTGCGGTCAGTGCACGAGCGCGAGCAGCAGCCCGACGCCGATGAAGAGCACGCCGAAGACCGTGTTCACGATCCGCTGTCCGCGGACCGAGCGGGTGAAGCGGCGCATCCCGTGCGCGGCGAGCGCGAAGAAGCCCCACATCACGATGACGTCGACCACGATGACGGTCGCCCCGACGATGAGGTACTGCAGCAGCAGCGGCTGGCCGGGCCGGATGAACTGCGGCAGGAAGGCGAGGAAGAACACGATCGCCTTCGGGTTCAGCAGATTCACCCAGAGGCCCCTGCGGAACATCGACCAGCGCGACTCGGGTGCGGCGGCCGGGGCCGGCCGCGAGGCATCCGCGTCGCCTTCTGCGTCGCCTTCTGCGTCGCCTTCTGCGTCGCCTTCTGCGTCGCCCGCGAGCTGCGGCTTCGCGAGCAGTTGCCGGATGCCGAGGTAGACGAGATATGCGGCGCCCGCGTATCGGATCGCCTCGAAGGCGATTGGCGAGCTCGCGACCAGGACGCCGACGCCTGCGGCGACGATGAGGATGTGCACGACGAGCGCGGCCTGCTGCCCGAGGATGCCCCAGATCGATCGGCGGAACCCGGAGTTCAGGGAGTTGCCCATCGTGTTGATCGCTCCCGCACCCGGGGTGAAGCTGATCACGAAGCAGGCGGCGAGGAGCGTCGCCCAGAGCGAGAGGGTCACCGCTCAAGCGTAGGCGCGTCTGCGCGGCACGCCTGCCGACCCGGGGCGCCCCGGCCGGCCGCCCGATAGACTCGATCGCGGAGTGCCGGGAAGTCTGGTCGGCCGGCGGGAGACCGTCGTCACCGTTCCTCCAGCGGCGCCGCACCGTCTCCGGCCCCACGCGCACGCGACTTCCGAACAGGAGTCCCATGAACTTCCTCCGCTCCGAGCGATGGGCCGCGGCCCTGCTCCTCATCGCCGCCGCCCTCGGTCTGCTGCTCGCGAACACGGCGGCCGGCCCCGCGTTGCTCGAGGCCAAGAACGCCCACCTCGACCTCGCGTGGATCGGGCTCGACCTCTCGGCCGGCCATTGGATCAGCGACGGACTGCTCGCGATCTTCTTCTTCATCGTCGCCGTCGAACTCAAGCGCGAACTCGTCATCGGCGAGCTCAACAGCCTCTCGAAGGCCATGCTGCCGGCGATCGCCGCGGTCGGCGGCGTGGTCGTGCCCGCGCTGATCTACTTCGGATTCACGGCCGGCACGCCGACCGTCGACGGTTGGCCCATCCCCACCGCGACCGACATCGCCTTCGCCCTCGGCGTGCTCGCCGTGTTCGGCACCTGGATCCCGACGCGCGTGCGCGTGTTCCTTCTCGCCCTCGCCGTGCTCGACGACCTCATCGCGATCCTCATCATCGCGTTCTTCTTCACGAGCGACGCCGACCTCGCCGCGATCGGGTTCGCCGGCATCGCGATCGCCCTGTTCGGTGCGGTCAGCCGACTCATGAAGCCGCGCTCGGCGTGGATCCTCGCCCGCCGCCCGCAATGGCCCATCGTGCTGCTGCTCGTCGTGCTCGGCGTGCTCGCGTGGTACTTCATCTACCAGTCGGGCGTGCACGCCACGATCGCCGGCGTCGCACTCGGTCTCGTGATGGCCCGGCGCCCGGGCGGCCGCGCCGTGCACGCGCTCGAACCGTGGTCGAACGGCGTCATCCTGCCGCTGTTCGCATTCTCGGCGGCGATGGTCGCCGTGCCGCAGGTGAGCCCGAGCGAACTCGACCCGGCGTTCTGGGGCATCCTCGTGGGGCTGCCGGTCGGCAAGATCGTCGGCATCCTCATCGCCGGCGGCATCGGTGGACTCGTGGCCCGACGGAGGTCGGGCACTCCCCTCACGCTCGGCGATCTGCTCGTCGTGGGCACCCTCGGCGGCATCGGGTTCACCGTGTCGCTGCTCATGAACGAACTCGCGTTCGCGGGCCTCCCCGAGGTCGCGGATGAAGGCACCCTCGCCGTGCTGCTCGGCTCGGGCATCGCGATCGTCGCCTCGGGCGTCGCGGTCAGCGTGCGCTCGGCGCAGTACCGTCGCCGCGGAGCGCCGGCCGGGCCGAGCGGTGCGTTCTCACGCTGAGCGGCCTTCGTTGCGGGGGCGGCTCGCCGCCATGGAATCGGTGATCGCCACGAATTCGGGCGTTTCGCGCTGATTCGCCCGAATTCGTGGCGATCGCCGAATTCGTGGCGGGCGGGCGTGCGTGCACGGGGGCCAGCGTGCGGCGCGCCGGGCGGTGCCGCGGCCGACGCGCCGGCCGCGCCCCGCTCACACCTTGGGCGCCGCCGCCCCGTCGCTCGGCTCGAAGATGTTCGCGACGAGCCGCGACACCCACTCGATGAGTTCGCCGTCGGGCAGCATCTCGCCACCGGGCATCGGGAACGGCACGAGGATCACGTCGTTCTGCGCGAAGTGCTTCGCCCCCTGGTACATGCGCTCGAGTCGCACCCGACGCGAGTCGGGGATCTTCGCGGGCGCGATGCGCAGCTTCGACCCGGTTGCGAGCAGGTCGCTGAGGCCCGCGAGCTGAGCCTGCCTGCGCAGCCGGGAGATCGCGACGAGATGCTGCACCTGCTCGGGCGGGGTGCCGTAGCGGTCGACGAGCTCCTCGAGCACCGTGTCGATCTGACCGTCCTTCGCCGCCGGGCCGCTCGCAGCCGAGAGCTTCTGATACGCCTCGAGCCGCAGGCGCTCGCTGTTGACGTACTCTTCGGGGATGTGCGCGTCGACGGGCAGTTCGAGCCGAAGCTCGGTCTGACCTTCGGCGACGTCGCCGCGGAATGCGGAGACGGCCTCGCCGATCATGCGGAGGTACAGGTCGAAGCCGACTCCCGCGATGTGGCCCGCCTGCTCGGCGCCGAGCAGGTTGCCGGCGCCGCGGATCTCGAGGTCTTTCAGGGCGACCTGCATGCCCGACCCGAGTTCGTTGTTCGCCGCGATCGTCGACAGCCGGTCGTGCGCGGTCTCGGAGAGCGGCTTCGCCGGATCGTAGAGGAAGTACGCGTAGGCGCGCTCGCGGCCGCGGCCGACGCGCCCGCGCAGCTGGTGCAGCTGGCTGAGCCCGTACTTGTCGGCCCGGTCGATGATGATCGTGTTCGCGTTCGAGATGTCGAGGCCGGTCTCGATGATGGTCGTCGAGACGAGCACGTCGAACTTGCGCTCCCAGAAGTCGTTCACGATCTGCTCGAGCACGTGTTCGTTGAGCTGGCCGTGCGCGACCGCGATGCGCGCCTCGGGCACGAGCTCGGCGAGCTGGGCCGCGACCCGGTTGATCGACGAGACGCGGTTGTGCACGAAGAACACCTGGCCCTCGCGGAGCATCTCGCGGCGGATCGCCGCCCCCACCTGCTGCTCGGAGTACGGCCCCACGAAGGTGAGGATGGGGTGCCGGTCTTCCGGCGGGGTGGCGAGGGTCGACATCTCACGGATGCCGGTGACGGCCATCTCGAGGGTTCGCGGAATCGGCGTCGCGCTCATCGCGAGGATGTCGACGTTCGTCTTCAGCTTCTTGAGCGCGTCCTTGTGCTCGACACCGAACCGCTGCTCCTCGTCGATGATCATGAGGCCGAGGTCTTTGAACTTCACCTTCTCGGTGAGGATGCGGTGGGTGCCGATGACCATGTCGACCGTGCCGTCGGCGAGACCCGCGATCGTCTCGCGCACCTCCTTGTCGGTCTGGAACCGGCTGAGCGGTCGCACGTGCACCGGAAACCCTGCGAAACGCTCGCTGAAGGTCTCGAGGTGCTGCTTCGCGAGGAGCGTCGTGGGCACGAGCATCGCGGCCTGCTTGCCGTCTTGGATGGCCTTGAACGCGGCACGCACGGCGACCTCGGTCTTGCCGAAGCCGACATCGCCGGCGAGCAGGCGGTCCATCGGGATGGGCCGCTCCATGTCGGCCTTGACCTCGTCGATCGTCTGCAGCTGATCGTGCGTCTCGGCGAACGGGAACGCCTCCTCGAGCTCGTGCTGCCACGGGGTGTCGGGGCCGAAGGCGTGCCCCTTCGCCGCCATGCGAGCCGAGTACAGCTTCACGAGTTCGACGGCGATCTCGCGCACCGCCCTGCGGGCCTTCGACTTCGCCTGCGACCAGTCGCTGCCGCCCATCTTCGAGAGCGCGGGTGCCTCGCCGCCGACGTAGCGCGAAAGCAGGTCGAGCTGGTCGGTCGGCACGAACAGGCGGTCGCCCGCCTGGCCGCGTTTCGAGGGCGCATACTCGAGCACGAGGTACTCGCGTACCGACTTGGGCTGCTGCTGGATGCCGGCGGTGCGACTCGGGCCCTTGGGGCGGGCGCCGGTCGCCACCTCGCGCTGCACCATCTCGACGAACCGGCCGATGCCGTGCGTCTGGTGCACCACGTGGTCGCCGGCCCTCAGCTGGAGCGGATCGACGACGTTGCGGCGGCGCGAGGCGAGCTTCTTGCCCTGCCGTGCGTCATAGCCGGCGGCGCGGCCGTAGAACTCGGCCTCGGCGATGAGCCCGAGCTTCGCCTCGGGCACCTCGAAACCGCGCGCGGCGTCGGCGTGCACGAGGTAGGCGACACCGGGTTCGAACTCGTTCGGCGTCTCCTCGACGATGCGTGCGGCGAGGCCGGCCTCGGCGAGCACGTCGCGGGCGCGCTCGACGAGCCCCTGCCCGGCCGAGACCACGACGAGCGACCAACCCTCGCGGAGGCGCCCGGCCACGTGCTCGACGGCCCCCTCCACGTTGCCCTGGAAGCTCGGCATCGCGTTGGCCGCGACGCGGCGGGTGGCGTCGGCGGCCCGCGCGGCCAGCTCGGCGGCGTCGCCCCCGGCGGCCGCGACCACCTCGGCGGCGTCGCCGAGATCGAAGCTCGAGAAGTTCCACCACACCCGGTGCGGGTCGGGCTCGCCAGGAGCACTGTAGATCGCGGCGTCGCGCAGCGCCCGTACCGTGAGGAAGTCGCCCGCGGCGAGGTCGATCGGCGCCTCGGCACCGTGGGTCGCGGCCATCCACGCGGCCGACAGGAACTCGCGGTTCGTCTCGCCGAGGCTCACCGCTCGCCCCGACACCCGCTCGGGTTCGAGCACCGCGAGCGCGGCGCCCTCGGGCAGGTAGTGGGTGATCGGCACGAGCCGATCGAGGAGGGCGGGCGCGAGCGACTCCATGCCCTCGACCGGAATGCCCTCGGCGATCTTCTCGAGCATCGCCGAGAGGCTCGGGAACTCGTGCACCATCTCACGGGCACGCTGTCGTACGGGGGCGGTCAGCAGCAGTTCGCGGCTCGGTGAGAGCACGACCCGTTCAACCGGCTCGGGCAGCGACCGCTGGTCGGCGACCGAGAAGGCCCGCAGTTCTTCGACCTCGTTGCCGAAGAACTCGACGCGCACCGGGTGGTCGGCCGTCGGCGGGAAGACGTCGAGGATACCGCCGCGAACCGCGAACTCGCCGCGCCGGGCGACCATGTCGACGCGGGCATACGCGAGATCGACGAGCCAGAGCGCGATCTGCGAGAGGTCGTACCCGCGCCCGCCCGCGACGAGTTCGATGGGTGCGTGCTCGGCGAGGTTGTCGGCGAGCGGCTGGAGTGCAGCGCGCACCGAGGCGACGATGATGAGCGGATGCCTCGCCGACGATGCCGACCATTCGTGCATGCGGCGAAGGGCATGCAGTCGTCGGCCGACGGTCTCTGCGCTCGGCGAGAGGCGCTCGTGCGGCAGCGTCTCCCATGCGGGGAAATCGAGGAGCTCGGCGTCGGCCGGCAGGTAGGGCGCGAGCGATGCGCGCAGCGCCTCGCCCTCGCGGCTCGTGGCGGTGATGACGAGCATCGCCGGGGGCAGTCCCGCTTCGACCCGGCGGGCGAGGAGCCCGGCCAGCAACGGCGCATCGAGCCCTGCCGGAGCCGAGAAGTCGGCGCTGCGCTGGGCCTCAGCCAGGGCGCGATCGATCGTGGAGGCGCGCGAAAGCGCAGTGGACAGACCCTGCAGACTCACCCGACGAGTCTAGCCGCGCCCGCCGAGACGTCGGCCGGCGCACGTCGGGCGCACTCGGACGTGCCGAATGCAGGATGTTCCGCCCGCCGCGCCGCGCGCGAGTGCCGATGCCACGGTGTGCCGCCGAGTCATCCTGCATTCTGCACGCACGCGGCACGAGCGAAGGCCGACGCACCCGACAGCGGACCCGGGTCGGCTGCGCCGGATACGATTGGCGCGGCTCGACGGAAGGACTCCGCATGATCATCGCCGCCGCAGACGGCTCGGCCCTCGGCAACCCCGGCCCGGCCGGCTGGGCCTGGTACGTCGACGAGCGCACCTGGGCGGCCGGCGGGTGGAAGCACGCCACGAACAACCAGGGCGAGCTGAAGGCGGTGCTCGAACTCTTCCGCGCGACGGCGCACCTCGACGACGAACTGCTCGTGCAGTGCGACAGCCAGTACGTCATCAACTCGGTCACGAAGTGGATGCCCGGCTGGAAGCGCAAGGGCTGGCGCAAGGCCGACGGCAAGCCGGTCATGAACGTCGAGCTCCTCCAGCAGCTCGATGAGGTCCTCGCCGGTCGCCGCTACCGCTTCGAATGGGTGAAGGGCCATGTGGGGCATCCGCTCAACGAGGCGGCCGACTCGCGTGCCCGAGCCGTCGCCGAGGCCTATCGCAGCGGGCTGCCCATCCCCTCTGGGCCGGGCTGGACGGGCGACGGGGTTGCCGGGGCCGATGCAGTCCACGAGCGGATGCTCGACGAGGCGACCGCGATCGACGACGAGGACGACCGCGGCGACCGCGACGCCGACGAGGTGCCCGCAACGCTCTTCGAGCTCGACGAGGCGCCCGACGCGTGGCAGACGCTCACCCTCGAACTCTCGACGGAAGAGCACGATCGGCTCGTGCAGCGGGCGCGGGCGGCGGGCGTCTCCCCCGAGGAGTTCCTCCGCGGGCTCATCTGACTTCGGGTCTCGAGGCCGCCGCGCCGCTCAGCCCGGCGAGTGGAACCGCTGCTGCGCCGCAAGCAACCCGTCGCTCGCGATCGCCTCGGCTGCGTCCGCGGCATCCGAGATCAGATTCGGCAGTGACTGTCGCTCAGTGCCCGAGAAGTCCTTCAGCACGTAGTCGGCCGCGTCCTGCCGGCCGGGCGGGCGACCGACGCCGACGCGCACCCGCACGTAATCGGGGCCGAGCGCCTTCGAGATGTCGCGCAGGCCGTTGTGCCCGCCGTGTCCGCCGCCCTGCTTGAGCTTGACCGTGTCGAAGGGCAGGTCGAGCTCGTCGTGCACGACGATGAGTCGTTGGGGGTCGACGCCGTAGAACTTCACGAGCGCAGAGACCGGGCCGCCCGAGGTGTTCATGTACGAGTTCGGCTTCGCTATGACGAGCTTCGGGCCGCCGGGTCGGAGAAAGCCCTCGGCGACGCGCGAGGGCGTCTTGTGACTCTTGAAGGCCGCGCCGATGCGCGCGGCGAGCTGATCGGCGACCATCTGGCCGACGTTGTGGCGGTTGCCCGCGTACTGCGCCCCGGGGTTGCCGAGGCCGACGACGAGCCAGGTGTTCGCGGCCACGATGGGTTCCTTCCGGGGGCGCAGGCGGTCGAGGAGTCCGATGATCGTCTCCGTTCGCGAGTTTCGAGATGTGCGGTTCGAGAGTTGGTGCCCGTTGACGGCAACGAGGGCTGCGGCCCGCTCCGAGCGTACCCGGGGGCGGCCCGGCAGGCCCTCGCGCGAGTGGGACTCCTCGGCGGTGGCCACGCCCCTCGGCTGCCTCGGCTGCTTCTTCGCCCAGGTCGAGCTTCCGGGGGTGCGCACGTTCACGACGAGCGCGTCACCGTCGGCGGCGAGCGCGGTGCCCGCGGGAAAGCTCGAGCCGTCCGGGGTGCTGTCAAGGCTCGATCCCTCCCCGGGCCTACCAGAGCTCGCCGCGGAAGAGGAGGGCCGACCACGCCGCGGGGTCACCGACCGGGCGGGCATCGACGACGACCGTGTCGCCGTCGACCGTGACGTTCTCGACGGTGAAGTACTCGGAGTACGGGGTGCCCTCGAGTTCGTCGCTGAGCTCGGCGAGCGGGTCGCCCTGCAGCGTCGCGCCCTGCTCGTAGAACTCGCGCATCGACTCGCCGAGCGCCTCGGCGTCGCCGTCGGTGACCGCGACGATGTGCACGAGCGCCCCGTCGGCGTCCTTCGTCAACCCCGCGCCGAGGTAGCCGGCGAGCGAGCCCTCCTCGGTCGGGTGGATCGCGGCCGACAACACGCCGCGCTCGTCGAGCGCCTGCGCCGCGGCGACCGCCTGCTCGTCGGTCGACGCCGTCGTGCCGTCGAGGACCATCTGCAGCTGCCTCTCGCTGCTCGTGATCACGACCTGGTCGTCGATCAGCGCGATGCGCTGCGAGTACATCTCCGCTTCGCCGAGGCCGAGGTCGATGGCGCCGTCGTCGCCGCGCATCCAGGCGCCGTCGACCGGCTCGCCGAGCGCCTCCGTCAGACGCTCGGCGGCGTCGCCCGGCGCCTCGAAGGCGAGCACGGCCTCGGACCGTCCGCCCGTCTCGACGAAGCGCTCGACGTCGACCAGCGAGAGCCCGAGTACCTTCGCGACCTCTCCGGCAAGGTCCAACTTGTACCAGGAGAACGACTGGGGCGTGATGAACCCGAGCTCCGTCTCCAGCGGGCGGTAGATGTCCTCGAGTGTGCCGCCCTCCTCGATGCCCAGGGCGGCCTGGGCGGCCTCGATGTCGCCGTAACTGATGTCGTCGCCGGCGGGCACGAACGCGAGTTCGTGCACGAAGCCGCTGCCGCGCGCGGCCGTGCCGGCGGCATCGCTCGCAGCGGCCGTCGGCTCGTCCTCGCCCGAGCCGGCGGAGGCGCACCCAGCGAGCAGAAGCATGGCGGCGAGGGCGATCGGCATCGCGGTGATGGGCGCGAGGGCGCGGCGGGTCATGGGCTCTCCGTTCTCGTCGGCGCGCGGCCGAGCAGGGTGTGCGGGATCCGGGGGCGACGTCGGCAGTTCCAGGGCCGCAGAAGCGCCTGGCCGGACTCCGGCGACGGGGAACGGCGAGGGCCCGTCCTCGACCGACAGGTCGTGGACAGGCCCTCGCGCGCGAGTGTGCTTACTCGGCGGCAGCCTCTTCGGCGGGTGCCTCGGCGGCCTCGCCCTCGACGCCCTCGACGCCCTCGGCGGCCTCGGCGGCCTCCTCGCCCAGGTCGACCTTCTGGGGGGTGTGCACGTTCACGACGAGCGCGTCGCCGTCGGTGACGAGCGCGGCGCCCTTGGGAAGCTCGACGTCCTTCGCGTGGATCTGGGTGCCCTCTTCGAGGCCCTCGACCGACACGACCACGTTCTCGGGGATGTGGGTCGCCTCGACCTCGAGGAGCAGGGTGTGCGAGTCGAGGTCGGCGATGGTGCCGGGAGCGGGCTCGCCCTCGACGTGCACGGGGATCTCGACCTGGACCTTCTCGCCCTTCTTCACGACGATGAGGTCGAGGTGCTCGATGATCTGGTGCACCGGGTCCTTCTGCACGTCCTTGACGAGGACGAGCTGGCTTTTGCCGCCGATCTGCAGGTCGAGCACGGCGTTCGCCTTGCGGATGAGGAGGCCGACCTGGTGGGCCGGCAGGGTGACGTGCTGCGGCTCGGTGCCGTGGCCGTAGACCACCGCGGGGATCTTGCCGGCGGCGCGGATCTTGCGGGCCGCACCCTTGCCGAAGCTCTCGCGGGCTTCTGCGATGACCTTGTTGTCGTCGTCCATGATGTTCTCCTTGCGGGCGCACGGCCCAGATCGTGTATCTGTCGTCTCGACTCGAACGCGCGCAGTGACCTGCGCAGAGCGTGAGGAAAAGCCGTGGAGCCTGCTCCTACCGCGTCGATCACGGATGCCTCGCCGACCGCTTTCACGGGCGGGCGGGCGTCCCTCGCCGAAGTCCAATCGCCCAGTCTACCCGAACTCGCACGCGGCGTCGTTCCGAGCGGTTCGACGCCTCACCCGGGGTCGGAGCGGCCGAGTGCGTCGCGCACGTCCGCCACGAGCTCGGCCGGGCTGCGGCGCACGTCGAGCACGACGCCGCGCTCGTCGCCGCCGAGCGGCTCGAGCGCCGCGAACTGCGAGGCGAGCAGACTCGTGGGCATGAACTCGTGCTCGCGATCGCGCTGACGTTCGGCGATGAGCCCGGCGTCGCCGGCGAGATGCACGAAGACGGTGCTGGGCGCGTGCGCCGTCAGCTGCGCGCGGTAGCTGCGCCGGAGCGCCGAGCACGCGACCACGATCGGAACGCCCTCGGCGAGTTCGGCGGCGATGCGCGCGCCGACGCGATCGAGCCACGGCGCCCGGTCGGCGTCGTCGAGCGGGCGGCCCTCGGCCATCTTGCGCCGGTTCGCGAGCGGGTGGAGCTCGTCGCCGTCGACGAACGGCACGCCGAACGCTCGGGCGAGCGCGGCGCCGACCGTCGACTTGCCCGAGCCGGAGACGCCCATCACGACGAGCGGGGTGTGCAGGGCCTCGGACACGGCATGCTCCTCACTCGTCGCGACTGCGAACCTACCGCACGCCGCCGGCTCGGCGACGGGCGAGCGCCTGCTCACCGCAACACCGTGCAACGGTGAGGCGCGCTCACAGTACGCTGGGAACGACCCCACCCTTTCTTCGAGGAGAGCTACGTGCCTGTCACCCCTTCAGCAAACATCGGCGTCGTCGGCCTCGCCGTCATGGGCTCGAACCTCGCCCGCAACCTCGCGAGCCGCGAGGGCAACACGGTCGCGGTGTTCAACCGCTCCCCCGAGCGCACCAGGCTCCTCGTCGATGAGCACCCCGAAGCCGGATTCGTCGCGAGCGAGTCGTACGACGACTTCGTCGCCTCGCTCCAGAAGCCCCGCACCGCGATCATCATGGTGCAGGCGGGCCGCGGCACCGATGCCGTCATCGCCGAACTGGCGAGCCGCTTCGAGCCCGGTGACATCATCGTCGACGGCGGCAACGCGAACTTCCACGACACCATCCGCCGCGAGGGCGAGATCTCGCCCACCGGCATCCACTTCGTCGGCACCGGCATCTCGGGCGGCGAGGAGGGCGCGCTCAACGGCCCCTCGATCATGCCCGGCGGCTCGGCCGAGTCGTACGAGACCCTCGGCCCGATCCTCGCCTCGATCGCCGCGGTCGCCGAGGGCGAGCCCTGCGTGACCCATGTCGGCACCGACGGCGCCGGCCACTTCGTCAAGATGGTGCACAACGGCATCGAGTACGCCGACATGCAGCTCATCGCCGAGGCCTACGACCTCATCCGCCAGGGCACGGGCAAGTCGCCGGCCGAGATCGCCGACATCTTCGCCGAGTGGAACACCGGCGAGCTCGAGAGCTACCTCATCGAGATCACCGCCGAGGTGCTCCGACAGGTGGATGCCTCGACCGGCCTCCCGCTCGTCGACGTCATCCTCGACGAGGCGGGCGCCAAGGGCACCGGCGCGTGGACGGTGCAGAACGCCCTCGACCTCGGCGTCCCCGTCTCGGGCATCGTCGAAGCCGTGTTCGCCCGCAGCCTGTCGTCGAAGCGCGCCCAGCGCGAGGCATCCGGTGACCTGCCCGGCCCCGACGGCGAGTTCGCCGTCGCCGACGCCGACGCCTTCATCGAGGACGTCCGCCAGGCGCTCTACGCCTCGAAGATCATCGCCTACTCGCAGGGGTTCGACGAGATCATCGCGGGCGCCGAGCAGTTCGGCTGGGACGTCAAGAAGGGCGACATCGCGAAGATCTGGCGAGCCGGATGCATCATCCGCGCCCGCTTCCTCAACCGTATCGCCGACGCCTACGCCGAGGACCCCGAGCTCGTGGCCCTCGTCGTCGCGCCGTACTTCCGCGACGCCGTCACCGGCGCCCAGGCGGCGTGGCGTCGCGTCGTCGTCGCGGCGGCGCAGTCGGGCATCCCGACCCCGGCGTTCAGCTCCTCGCTCGCGTACTACGACGGCCTGCGTGCACCGCGCCTGCCCGCTGCCCTCGTGCAGGGCCAGCGCGACTTCTTCGGCGCGCACACCTACCAGCGCGTCGACAAGGAGGGCGTCTTCCACACGCTGTGGTCGGGCGACCGCAGCGAGATCGAGACGACGCCGTCGTCGCACTGATCCTTCGAGGCATCGAACGGCTGCCTCCGGTCCGCGGTCACGGATAGGCTCGTCGCATGGGCGAACCGAAGTGGCGCAGCGAGGGAGACGACCCCGACTACCGGTTCACCCTCGCGAACGAGCGAACGTTCCTCGCCTGGATCCGCACGGCGCTCGCACTCATCGCAGGAGGGGTGCTGCTGCACGAGTTCGCCGCCGGCATCGGACCGCGCCCCCTCGTCACGGCGCTCGCGGTCGCGCTCGGTGCGGCCTCGGCGGTGCTGGCGCTGCTCTCGTACCTGCGCTGGCGCGGCAACGAGATCGCGATGCGCCACGGCCGCCGGCTCGGCTTCAGCTGGGCGCTTCCGGTGCTCGCGGCCGTCTGCCTGGTCACCGCGATCGCGCTCACGGCGTTCCTGGCGCTGCCATGAGCACGGCGAGCGTGCGCGACCCTGGGCTGCAGCCCGAACGGACCGCACTCTCGTGGACCCGCACGGCGCTGGTCGTCGCCGTCAACGCGCTCCTCGCCCTCCGCACCGGGTTCGTCGAGGGCGAGCCCTGGCTCGTCGTCGCCGGTCTCGTGCTCGTCGTCGCCGGCGGCGCGGTGGCGGCGATCGGCTCGATCCGCAGCCGTCAACTCGAGGCGGGCTCGTTCGCCCCGCCAGTCGCGCTCATCGGCGTCGTCACCGCCGTGACGCTCGCCGCGGCGGCCGCGGGCATCGGCTCGGTCGTCGGCGGGGCGGGTCTGTGAGCGACTCCGACCCCGAATTCGAGGGCCGGCCCCACGACGACCGCCCTGTCTTCGGCGAACGTCGCCGACGGGTGCTCCGCATCACGGTGCTCGTCGCGCTGGCCGCGCTGGTGCTGCCGCTCGTGCTCTCGGTCGCGGGCCAGGCGCAGTCGGCGGCGGCTCGCGCGTGCGCCGTCTACGTCGAGCGATTCGATGCCGATGCGGTCGGCTCCCGCGTCGCGCTCGACCTCTTCGCCGACGGTGGCCCTGGGTGGACGTGTTCCGCGGTGTCGGAGGGCGGTGTCGAGACGCCGCTCGCGAACCTCGGACTCCTGCCGAGCGCACCGCAGCCGGTGGGCCCCGACGAGATCCCCGCCTAGCCCGAGCGCATCGTGGGGTCGGTTGCCCTCGACGGCACAACGCTCGTCAGGTATCTTGATGTCAAGATACTTTCGGAGGTTCGAGATGCTGCATCACGTTCAACTCGCCTGCCCTCGCGGCCGGGAGGATGCGCTCCGCGACTTCTACGTCGGCGTGCTCGGTCTCACCGAGCACGAGAAGCCGCCCGCGCTCGCGGCCCGTGGCGGCTGCTGGTTCCGCGGCCACGGCATCGAACTGCACCTCGGCGCCGAACCCGATTTCGCGCCCGCGACGAAGGCGCACCCCGGTCTCCTCGTGGAGGACCTCGACGGGTGGGCCCGGCGGCTGCGCGAAGCGGGCTACCCCGTGCACTTCGACGACGACTTCCCGGGGATGCGCCGCTTCTACAGCGAGGATTGCCACGGCAATCGTCTCGAGTTCCTCGAACCGATCGGCTGAGGCGCGGTCACGCCCCGCCGGCGTCGAGGCTCGCGGGCTCGTCGGCGCTCGCGGGCTCGTCGGGGAACACCCGCTTGTACTTGCGACCGTCGGCGAGCTCGACCGTCTCGGCGCGCAGGATGCCCCGGGTGACCCGCTGGTAGATGGCCTGCGCCGTGACGCCGTACTTCGCCGCCGCCTCGGCGACCGAGAGCCCCGGAAGCCCGGTCGGCACGCTCGACGGGCGCTCGCGCTTGCGCCTGCGACTCGCCTCCTGGCGCTCGGCGATCGCCTCGTCGTCGCCCGCCCAGCGGTACTTGGCAGCCGAGGTGCTGAGGCCCGCGGTCTCGGCGATCTCGTCCCAGCCGATCCCGGCGGCGAGTGCGTCGCGCACGGCGGCGAGCGCGGCCGGGTCGGCTTCGAGGGCGGCCACGAGCGAACGGATGCCGCCGAGCCGCTCGAGCGGCGAGGCATCCGCCGCATCGTCGGCCCCGCCGGCCCCGCCGCCCGCGAGCGCGTCGAGCGCGACCAGTTCGGCGAGCGCCCGCGCGGTCTCGGCGGAGAGGAACGACACGGCCCGACCCTCGCTCAGCCGTTCAGCAGGCCGTTGCGCACCTCGCGGCGCAGCACCTTGCCGATGAGCGACCTGGGCAGATCGTCGGCTGGCAGGATGCGCCTCGGCACCTTGTACGGCGTCAGCCCGGCGCGCACGAAGTCGCGGATCGACTTCTCGTCGAACTCGGCTCCTTCGGCGAGCACGACCACCGCGACGACCTCTTCGCCGGTGCGCTCGTCGGGCAGGCCCACGACGGCCGCGTCCTCGACGTCGGGGTGCGAACGCAACGCCTCCTCGACCTCGCTCGGCGCGACGTTGAAGCCGCCCGTGATGATGAGCTCCTTGATGCGGTCGATGATGCGCACGAAGCCCTCGTCGTCGATCGAGACGATGTCGCCCGTGCGGAACCAGGGCGCCCCGCCCTCGGGGTCGGCGACGAAGACGGCCTCGGTCTCTTCGGGCTTCTGCCAGTAGCCCGAGAACACCTGCGGGCCGCGCACGATCAGTTCGCCCTCGGCGCCGGGTGCGACGTCGTTCGACGGCTGTTCGGGGTCGACGACCCGGCATTCGGTCGACGGCAGGGGCAGGCCGACGGTGCCCGCCTTGCGGTTCGGCGCGACGGGGTTCGCCATCAGCACGGGCGAGCATTCGCTGAGCCCGTAGCCCTCGACGAGGTAGCCGCCCGTCGCGGCCTCCCACGGGTCGACGACCTCGGCAGACAGGGGCATGGCCCCCGAGATGGCGATCTGGATGCCCTGGAGCGAGACGCCCTCGGCGGCCGCGGCCTTCGTGAGCCGGTCGTAGATCGGCGGCACCGCGGGCAGGAAGGTCGCGGGATGCTTCTTCACGACCTTCAGCACGAGCTCGGGGTCGAACTTCGGGAAGAGCACGAGGCGTGCGCCCATGCTCATCGCGAAGGTGAGGCAGAGCGTCAGCCCGTAGGCGTGGAACATGGGCAGCACCGCGTAGACGACCGCGGTGCCGCGCGGCACGTCGGGCACCCACGCCCGCGACTGCGCCGCGTTCACGAGCAGGTTCGCGTGCGTCAGCGTCGCGCCCTTCGGGCTGCCCGTGGTGCCGCTCGTGTACTGGATGAGCGCCACGTCGGCCGCCGTCGGCGCGATGATGTGCGCGTCGATCGGCGCCGAGGAGGTGAGCTCCTCCCAGCGCACGGCGCCGCGTACCTTCGTCGTCAGCGCCGCGCGCGACTCGCGCGCCTTCGAGACCGGCAGGCGGAGCAGGGCCCTCGTGAGGAACGGCATCGCCCGCGTCACGTCGACCGAGACGAGGTGCGCGACCTGCACGTCGGAGGGGAACGCCTGGATCGTCAGGGCGACCTTGTCCCAGGCGATCACGACGCGTGCGCCGTGGTCCTCGAACTGGTGCCGCAACTCGCGCGGCGTGTACAGCGGGTTGTGCTCGACGACGATCGCCCCGAGCCGCAGCACCGCGTAGAACGCGACGATGTGCTGCGGGCAGTTCGGCAGCACGAGGGCGACCGGGTCGCCCTTCTGCACGCCGAGCAGGCGCAGCCCCTCGGCGGCGCGTTCGATCTGCTCGCCGAGTTCGCGGTAACTCATCGTGCGCTCGAAGAACTCGAGCGCGACGTTGTCGGGGTACTGCTCGACCGAGCCGCGGATGAGGTCGTAGAGCGAGCCCTCGGGCTCGTCGACGTCGTCGGGCACCCCCGACGCGTAGCTCGCGAGCCAGGGGCGGGGCGTCGTGATGGCCATCAGCCGGGCCTAGGCCGCGCCGTCGAACATGCTCGTGACCGAGCCGTCTTCGAAGACCTCGTGGATCGCACGGGCGAGGAGCGGCGCGATCGGGAGGATGGTGAGGCGGTCCCAGCGCTTCTCCTCCGGCAGCGGCAGCGTGTCGGTGACCACGACTCGGTCGATGAAGTCGGACTGCAGGATCTCGGTCGCCGGGTTCGAGAACACGGCGTGGGTCGCGGCGACCACGACGCCGGTGGCCCCCGCGGCCTTCAGCGCCTCGGCGGCCTTGACGATGGTGCGGCCCGTGTCGATGAGGTCGTCGACGAGCAGGCACACCCGGCCGTTGACCTCGCCGACGATCTCGTGCACCGAGACCTGGTTCGGCACGAGCGGGTCGCGCCGCTTGTGGATGATCGCGAGCGGCACGCCGAGCTTGTCGCTCCAGATGTCGGCGACGCGCACCCGGCCCATGTCGGGTGAGACGACGGTGAGGGTCGCGGGGTCGAGCGAGTTCTTGAACTCCTCGAGCAGCACCGGCATGGCGAAGAGGTGGTCGACGGGGCCGTCGAAGAAGCCCTGGATCTGCGCCGCGTGCAGGTCGATCGACATGATGCGGTCGGCGCCGGCCGTCTTGAACAGGTCGGCGACGAGGCGCGCCGAGATGGGCTCGCGGCCGCGACCCTTCTTGTCTTGACGCGCGTACGGGTAGAACGGCGCGACCACGGTGATGCGCTTGGCGGAGGCCCGCTTCAGCGCGTCGACCATGATGAGCTGCTCCATGAGCCACTCGTTGATCGGCGAGGTGTGCGACTGGATGACGAATGCGTCGGAGCCGCGCACGCTCTCGTCGTAGCGGGCGTAGATCTCACCGTTCGCGAAGGTCCGGGCATCGGTGGGCACGAGCTCTGCGCCGAGTTCGGCCGCGATCTCCTCGGCGAGCGCGGGGTGCGCCCGCCCGGACACCAGTACGAGTCGCTTCGATCCGGTGGTCTCGATTCCCGACATCTGCTGTGTCCTCTCCACCCGCGATCCGCCGGTGCGTCAGTCGACGACGGGTTCGGATGCCTCGCCGGCAACCTCGGCCGCCTGGGCTGCCGCGGTGCCTGCTCGATACTGCTGGACCCATCCTTCGATGTTGCGTTGCGGCGCCACGTTCACGGCGAGCGCACCGGCGGGGACCTCCTTGCGGACGACCGTGCCGGCACCCGTGTAGACGCCGTCTCCAATCCTAACGGGCGCGACGAAGACGCCGTGCGAGCCGGTGCGCACGTGCGAGCCGATCTCGGTGCGGTGCTTCTGCACCCCGTCGTAGTTCGCGGTGATCGATCCGGCGCCGACGTTCGAGTGCACCCCGATCGTCGCGTCGCCGATGTACGAGAGGTGCGGCACCTTGCTGCCTTCGCCGATCTGCGCGTTCTTCGTCTCGACGAACGCGCCGATCTTGCCGTCGGCGCCGAGCACGGTGCCCGGGCGCAGGAACGAGAACGGGCCGACCGTCGCACCGGCGCCGATGACGGCGAGGGTGCCGTCGGTGCGGCGGACCTCGGCATTCTCGCCGACCTCGCAGTCGACGAGGGTCGTGTCGGGGCCGACGACCGCACCGGTCGCGATGACGGTCGCACCCTTCAGCTGCGTGCCCGGGCGGATCGTCACGTCGGACTCGATCTTCACGGCGAGGTCGATCCAGGTCGTGGCGGGGTCATCGATCGTGACGCCGGCGAGCTGCCAGCCGCGCACGATGAGGGCGTTCAGCCGTGCCGCGGTCTCGGAGAGCTGGGCGCGGTCGTTGATGCCGGCGACGAGCCAGGGCTCGGCCACCGGCACTGCCTCGACCTCGCTGCCCGCCGCGCGGAGGAGGCCGATCACGTCGGTCAGGTACTTCTCGCCCTGGGCGTTCTCGGTCGTGAGGTTCGCGAGCTGGTCGCGCAGGGCGGCCGCACCGAAGGCGTAGATGCCGGCGTTGATCTCGGCGATGGCCCGCTCGTCGGGCGTGGCATCCTTCTGCTCGACGATGCGGTCGAAGGCACCCGCGTCGCTGCGCACGATGCGCCCGTAGCCGCTCGGGTCGTCGTAGACGGCCGAGAGCACGGAGGCGGCCGAACCGGTGCCGCGGTGGCGCCCGAGGAACTCGGCGAGAGTGTCGGCGTCGAGGAGCGGCACGTCGCCGTTGAGCACGAGCACGTCGCCGTCGAAGCCCTCGGGCAGCGCGGCGACCGCGAGCTCGACCGCGCGGCCGGTGCCGTCGATCTCGTCCTGGTCGACCAGCACGGTGCCCGGGAAGCCCGCCTCGATCGCCGAGGCGACCTGCTCGCGCTCGTGGCGCACCACGGCGAGGACGTGGGCGGCGTCGAGTGCGCGCGCGGTGGCGAGCACGTGGCCGACGATCGGCGCACCCGCGAGCGGGTGGAGCATCTTCGGCAGCGAGGACTTCATGCGGGTGCCCTGGCCTGCGGCGAGGACGATGATCGCGAGGTTCTGGTCGGTCATGCTGGCTTCCTGTGAGTACGGATGCTTCGGACGCGGGGCCGCGTGCAGCGTGGTCGGGCTCCGCCACCAGGATTCGAACCTGGGCCTCACAGCTCCAAAGGCTGTCGTGCTGCCGTTACACCATGGCGGATCGCGCGCGGCGGCTTCCCGGCGCACGCGCCCTCAAGTCTGCCATGCCGCAAACCTCGCGCGATAATGGCGGGATGAGCGATGCCGACGAGGTCGACCGGATCGTCGACGACTGGGAGCGCGAGCGCCCCGACCTCGACTTCTCCCCGCTGCAGGTGCTGTCGCGCGTCGCCCGACTCGCGAAGCACCTCGACCGGGCGCGGCGACAGGCGTTCGCGCGCTCCGAGCTCGAGGCGAGCGAGTTCGACGTGCTCTCGGCGCTGCGTCGTGCGGGCGCTCCGTACCGGCTCTCCCCCAAGGCGCTGCTCCAGCAGACGCTCGTGTCGAGCGGCACCATGACGAACCGCATCGACCGCCTGGTCGAGCGCGGGCTCGTCACCCGCCAGACCGACCCGAACGACGGGCGCGGCATCCTCGTCGAGATGAGCCCGGCCGGCCTCACCCGGGTCGATGCCGCGATCACCCGACTCGTCGACGCTGAGGCCGAACTGCTCTCGCGGCTTCCCGCGGCCGAGCAGAAGCGGCTGGCGGGGCTGCTGCGCAAGCTCAGCCTCGGTTTCGACACGCTGTAGAACGGCGGGGCGGTCGGGTTGCGTCTCGGCACCGCCCCGCGCCCGGGCATGTGCAGAACTCAGGATGCTTCGCCCGCCGCGCCGCACGCGGAGCGCATCCGCGCGGCGTGCCGCACGAAGCATCCTGAGTTCTGCACGGCCGGAGCGGATGGCCGACCCCGCCCCGACTAGCGGCGCAACACCTTGCGCGCGAGCCAGTTGCCGAAGAACTGCAGGCCCTGCACGAAGACCACGATGACGAGCAGCGCCGCCCACGTGATCGCCGGCTCGAACTGCCGGTACCCGTAGACGAGCGCGAAGTTGCCGAGCCCGCCGCCGCCGATGAAGCCGGCCATCGCCGTCATGTCGACGATCGCGACGACGATGAAGGTGTAGCCGAGGATGAGCGGGCCGAGCGCCTCCGGGATGACGACGGTGCGGAGGATCCGCACCGGGCCGGCGCCCATCGCGCGGGCCGCTTCGATCGTTCCCGGCGAGACCGTGATGAGATTCTGCTCGACGATGCGCGAGATCGCGAAGGAGGCCGCGATCGACAGCGAGAAGATCATCGCGTCGTTGCCGATGCCGATGCCGATCACGTACCGCGCGAACGGCTGCACCGCGGCGAGGAAGATGATGAACGGGATCGGGCGGAAGAAGTTGATGACGACGTTCAGCACGTTGAACACCGCGCGGTTGGGCAGCAGGCTGCCCGGGCGGGTGCTGTAGAGCAGCACCCCGAGCACGAGGCCGATCGCTCCGCCGACGAGGAGCGTCAGGGCGACCATGTAGAAGGTCTCGTAGGCGGCGACCCAGAACTCCGAACCCAGTTCGAACAGGCGATCCATCAGGCGGCCTCCGTCACTTCCACGCGCGCGGCGATCGAGGCGAGTGCGGCGTCGGTCGCCGCGTCCTCACCTCGGATCGCGAGCGTCAGGTGGCCGAACGCGCGGCCCTGGATGTCGTTGATGCCGCCGTAGACGAGCTCGAAGTCGAGCCCGGCCCGGGCGAGCTCGAGGAAGACCTGCGCCTGCGAGGCGTCGCCGTCGCGGAAGGAGATCGTCACGATCCGCCCCTCGTGACGTTCGCGCAGCACCGCGAGTTCGGCGGGCGAGGGCAGGCCCTTCACGACCGTCGCGACGAAGCGCTGCGAGGAGGAGTTCTTCGGGGTCGAGAAGACATCGAAGACGTCGCCGTTCTCGATCACCCGTCCGCCGTCCATGACGGCGACCTTCGTCGCGATCGACTGGATGACGTCCATCTCGTGCGTGATGACGACGATCGTCACGCCGAACTCCCGGTTGACGCGTTTGAGGAGCTCGAGCACCTCCTGCGTCGTCTCGGGGTCGAGCGCGCTCGTCGCCTCGTCGGCGAGGAGGAGGCGCGGCGAGGTCGCGAGCGCGCGGGCGATGCCGACGCGCTGCTTCTGCCCGCCCGAGAGCTGCTCGGGGTAGGACTTCGCCTTGTCCGAGAGCCCGACGAACTCGAGCAGCTCGGCGACGCGCGGGGCGATCTCGGCCTTCGACCAGCCGGCGACCTTCAGGGGGTAGGCGATGTTGCCCGCCACGGTCTTCGAGCTGAAGAGGTTGAACTGCTGGAAGATCATGCCGATGCCGAGCCGGATCTTGCGGAGCTCGCGCTCGGGCAGCCCCGTGAGCTCACGGCCGTCGAACTCGATCGACCCCGAGCTGGCCGGCTCGAGCGCATTGACGAGCCGCACGAGGGTCGATTTTCCGGCGCCCGAATAGCCGATGATGCCGTAGACGTCGCCTGGCTCGATGTCGAGCGTGACGTCGTCGACCGCGACGACCTCGCGGCCGCCCTTCTCGGGTGCCGGGTACGTCTTCGTGACGTTCTTCAGCGCGACGAGCGCCATGGTGGTTCTCCTCCGGACTCGTGGTCCTCTGGAAACGCGCATCGGGCGGCGGGACCGGGTTGGTCTCCGCCGCCCGCGCGGCGGAACGGGTGGAACGGGCGATCAGCCCTTGGCGGCCTTCGTGTCGGCCTCGACCTTGGCGAGCGACTCGGCGAGGTCGGCGACGGGCGTCACGAGCGGCACGCCGGTGCCGCCAGAGGCCTCGATGAGACCGGCCTGCACCTCGGGGTCGGTCTGGAAGATCTCGACGAGCTTCTTGTACGTCGCGTTGTCCTCGTCTTCGGCGCGCGTGGCGAAGATGTTGACGTAGGGCAGCGCGTTGGGGTCGCTCGGGTCGTCCTGCGCGATCGCGTCCTCGAAGGTGAGGCCGGCGTCGGCGACGAAGTCGTTGTTGATGACCGCGGCGGCGACGTCGGGCAGCGAGGTCGGCGTGAGCGAGGCCTCGAGCGCGGTGACCTCGACCCTCGAGGCGCTCTCATCGACGTCGGCGAGGTCGCTGAAGATCGTGCCGCCGCTCTTCAGTTCGATGAGGCCGGCCGACTGCAGCACGAGCAGCGCGCGCGCCTGGTTCGACGGGTCGTTCGGCACCGCGACGGTCTCGCCGTCCTTGATGTCGTCGGCCGACTCGTACTTGGTCGAGTAGAGGCCGAGCGGGTAGATCGCGGTCGAGCCGATCGCGACGAGGTCTTCACCGGCCGACACGTTGTAGTCGGCGAGGTAGACGATGTGCTGGAACTGGTTGAGGTCGAGCTCGCCCTCGGTCGTCGCGGGGTTCGGCTGCGCGTAGTCGCCGAAGTCGATGATCTCGAGGGTGATGCCCCCGTCGGCGGCGGCCTCTTCGAATGCGGCCCACTGCGGGTCGCCCTTGCCGACGACGCCGATCTTCACGACCTCGCTCGCCGCCTCGCCCTCGCCGCCGGCCGCGGGCGTCGCGCAGGCCGCGAGCCCGAACAGGAGGGGCGCCGCTGCGAGTGCGGCGATGAGCTTCGTGGTGCGGTGTGACATGGGGTTCCCTTTCGCTTCGGGCGCCGCGGTCTGGGTGCGGATGGGCGTGGAGCAGGCATGGCTCCGCCACCGTTGATTTCAGTGGGGGCGTCGATGCCGCGATCGCGGGCGCATCTCTACGCTAGGCGAAGGTTCTTCGCGCTGTTGACCACGTGGTCACAATGGGTCACAGCTTCTGCGACGTCAACCCTCGAGATTCTCAGATACTTCGAGCCAGCGGGTCTCGAGGTCGGCGACGGATGCCTCGAGCCCTCGCAGTTCGTCGCCGAGCGCGCCGAGCCCGACGTAGTCGGACTGGTCGTGGCGGGCGAGCTTCTCGTGCTGCACCGCGATCTCGGCCTGGAGCTTCTCGAGCCGGCGGTCGATCGAGGCGAGCTCCTTCTCGGCGTTGCGGCGTTCGGCCCCCGTCAGTGCGGGCACCGCAGCGGCTCCGCCGGCGGCCGCGCCGGTCGCCGCCGTCGAGGCCGAAGCGGCGGGCCCGCCCGCCGAGCCGCCGGGCGCCGCCGCACTCGCCTGCCTCGCGGCATCCACGCCGGCCCGCAGCTCGAGGTACTGCTCGATGCCGCGGGGCAGATCGCGCAGGTGGCCGTCGATGATCGCGAGCTGCCGATCAGTGACCCGCTCGATGAGGTAGCGGTCGTGCGAGACGACGAGGAGGGTGCCCGGCCACGAGTCGAGGAGGTCTTCGATCGCGGCGAGCATGTCGGTGTCGAGGTCGTTCGTCGGCTCGTCGAGAATCAGCACATTCGGCTCCTGCAACAGGATGAGCAGGAGCTGGAGACGGCGCTTCTGACCGCCCGAGAGGTTCTTCACCGGGGTCGAGAGCTGGGCGCTCGTGAAGCCGAGCCGCTCGAGCAGCTGCCCCGGGGTGAGTTCGACGGCCTTCGAGCCGGCGCCGACGGTGTAGCTCGCCCGCTGTTCGGCGACGACGGCCGACACCCGTTCGTCGGCCCACTCGGCGAGCTCCGCGAGCTCCTGGCTGAGGGTCGCGATGCGCACGGTCTTGCCCCGCTTCACCCGGCCTGTGGTCGGTTCGACGGCGCCCGTGACGAGCCCGAGCAGCGTCGACTTGCCGGCGCCGTTCACCCCGAGGATGCCGGTGCGCTCGCCAGGCGCGATGCGCCACTCGAGTTCGTGCAGCACCGTCTTCGAGCCCGTCGCCGACTCGGCCGACGGGTACTCGACACTCACATCGAGGAGGTCGACGACGTCTTTGCCGAGCCGCGACACCGCGAGCTGCGAGAGCTCGACCGCATTGCGCATGGGCGGCTCGTCCTCGATGAGCTGGTTCGCCGCCTCGATGCGGAACTTCGGCTTCGAGGTGCGCGCGGGCGCGCCGCGACGCAGCCACGCGAGCTCCTTGCGCATGAGATTCTGCCGCTTCGCCTCGCTCGCCGCGGCCATGCGGTCGCGCTCGACGCGCTGGAGCACGTACGCCGCGTACCCGCCCTCGAAGGGCTCGACGATCCCGTCGTGCACCTCCCAGGTCGCGGTGCACACCTCGTCGAGGAACCACCGGTCGTGGGTCACGACGACGAGCGCACCCTGACCCTGCGCCCAGCGGCCCTTGAGGTGCCCCGCGAGCCAGGCGATGCCCTCGACATCGAGGTGGTTCGTCGGTTCGTCGAGGAAGAGCACGTCCCAGTCGCCGATGAGCAGGGCCGCGAGGCCCACGCGTCGACGCTGGCCGCCCGAGAGGCTGCCGATCTGCGCCTGCCACGGGACATCCGCGAGCAGCCCGCCGATGACGTCGCGCACCTTCGCATCGCCCGCCCACACATGCTCGTCGATGCCGCCGACGACACCCTCGGCGACGGTGACGCCCGGGTCGACGACGTCGGCCTGGTCGAGCATGCCGATGCGGATGCCACGACGCTGCGTGACCCGCCCGCCGTCGGGTTCGAGGCGGCCGGCGAGGAGCTTCATGAGCGTCGACTTGCCGTCGCCGTTGCGGCCGACCACGCCCACGCGGTCGCCCTCGTCGATGCCGAGGGTCACCTCGTCGAAGACGGTGCGCGTCGGGAACTCGAGATGCAGGCGCTCAGCGCCGAGGAGGTGTGCCATGACCTGACGAGCCTAGCTGCGTTGGTCGAGGAGCGACGTGTCTCGGTGATGCGCTGGCGTGCCTCCCCGACGACCGGCGTATCGGGGTCCGCCTCAACCGCGCAGCACGCGCGCGCCGTGCACGGCGCCGTGCACGTGCAGGGCGTTGAGCCGGGCTGCCGAAAGCGCGACCTGCAGCTCGATCGCCGAGTCGGCGTCGTCGACGAGGAATGCGATCGTCGGCCCCGACCCCGAGACGAGTCCGGCGAGGGCGCCGTTCGACTCGCCGAGCTCGAGAATTCCTCCGAGTCCGGGCGCGAGTCCGAGCGCCGCGGCCTGGAGGTCGTTGTGGAGCGCCGCTGCGAGCATGCGGGCGTCGCCCGCCCGCAGCGCCTGCAGCACCTCGGCGTCGACCGCCGGGGTCGCAACACCCGGATCGAGTTCGGGGTGCGCCTCGCGGCGACGGTCGAGTTCGCGATAGACCCCGGGCGTCGACAGGCCGAACTCGGCCACCGCGAGCACCCAGTGGAACGATCCGGTCGCGAGTGCGGGGCTCAGCCGGTCGCCGCGCCCCGTGCCGATCGCCGTGCCGCCGGTGAGGGCGAACGGCACGTCGGCGCCGAGCTTGGCCGCGAGCGTGTGCAGCTCCTCCTTCGTGAGGCCGGTGCCCCAGAGCGCGTCGCACGCGACGAGGGTCGCCGCGGCATCCGCCGAGCCCCCGCCCATGCCGCCCGCGATGGGCACGTGCTTCTCGATCTCGAGTCGCACGCCGCCGGGAACACCCGCGGTGCGGGCGAGCAGCTTCGCCGCCTTGATCGCGAGGTTCGAGCGGTCGGCGGGCAGAGCCGACACGTCGACGCTGCCGCCGAAGGAGACGCTGAACTCGTCGTCGGGCCACGCCTGCACGTCCTCGTAGAGCGACACCGCCTGGTACGCGGTCGCGACGTCGTGGTACCCGTCGGGCTGCACCGCGCCCACGCGCATGAAGAGGTTGATCTTGCCGGGCGCCCGAACGTGCACTGCCTCGTCGGCCCAGGCGATCGTCATGCCCCCACGCTACCCGACGGCTTCGCGGCCACGACGCGCCTCACCCGACCTCGGCGAGCCATTCGCGCATACGGGCCTTCACCTCGGCGAGTCGCTCGTCTCCCGGCATGCGCCCCCACGTCAGTCCGATCGAACTACGACCGTCCGAGCGCGCGCTCGACGACGCGAGCACGAACTCGCCGCCGCCCTGCGGGAACCTCGCGGTCGGATGCTTCGCCGTCAGGTTAGGGCGAGGGGTGCCGTGCCGAGCGCCGCCTCGACGACCTCGGCGAGGGCGCGGAGCGCCGCGGTCTTCTCGAGGTCGACCGTGCGGGTGACGCTCGCCTCATAGCTGCCGTCCTGCCGCTGCCCCGGGCGGCGGATGCCGCGCGCCTGCTCGTACGCGACCGTCACGTTCTGCGCCCACCAGGGGTCGACACCGTGCTCGGCGACGAGCCACGCGGCGACGGCCTTATGCGTCCAGCCCGTCGCCTCGGCCTCGTCGAGGCGGGCGAACCACACCTCGCGCGGATGCCCGGTCGCGGACTCGACGGCGTCGTCGCCGACCCCGTCGGTGTTCGATCCCACGGGGTCGGATTCCACAGACTCGCTCATGCCCGCAACGCTACGCCTCCTCGGCGCGCTCATCGCACTGAAGTGCGGTTTCCGCGACTGAAGACGCCCGCCACGGGGTTCGGTCGCGGAACTGAACCTCAGTGCGCGGCCCGGGCCGCCGCGGCCCGCGCGACGCGCAGGAAGTCGGCCACGACGAGCTGCTCGCCGCGCGCCTGCGGGTCGACGGCTGCCGCCTCGAGCACCGCAGCGGCCGAGGCCGAACCGCCGCCGAGCACGGCGGAGAGCGACTGGCGCAGCATCTTGCGGCGCTGCTGGAAAGCGGCGTCGACGAGCGCGAAGGTCGCGACGCGCTCGGCCTCCGACCCCGGGGCATCCGATCGCTCGAAGCCGACGAGCACCGAATCGACGTTCGGCACCGGCCAGAACACCATGCGGGAGACCTGACCGGCCGTGCGCCAGCGCCCGTACCAGGCGGCCTTCACGCTCGGCGCACCGTAGACCTTCGATCCCGGCTCGGCCGCGAGCCGGTAGCCGACCTCGGCCTGGACCATGACGATGCCCGACTTCAGGGAGTCGACGTGCTCGAGCAGGTGCAGGAGCACCGGCACCGAGATGTTGTACGGCAGGTTCGCGACGAGCCGCACGGGTGCACCGGGCAGCGCGGTCACCCGCATCGCATCTTCGGTGACGACCGTGAGCCGGGCGCCCGGCTGCATGATGGCGGCGGTGTGCGGGAGCTGGGCGGCGAGCCGCTTGTCGATCTCGACGGCGATGACCTCGGCGCCTGCCTCGAGCAGGCCCAGCGTCAGCGAGCCGAGCCCCGGCCCGATCTCGAGCACGGTCTCGCCTCGTTCGACGCCCGCGATCTGCACGATGCGCCGCACGGTGTTGCCGTCGTGCACGAAGTTCTGGCCGAGCTTCTTCGTCGGCGTGACGCCGAGGAGCTCGGCGAGGTCGCGGATCTCGGCGGGGCCGAGCAGGCGCGGCTGGGCGCCGGGTCCGTCGCCGTCGGCCTCGTGGCGGTGCGCGTTCACGCCCCGCCGCCGCTCGTGGTCGCCCCCTGCACGGGGTCATCCTCCCATGCGCCGTACACCGCGAGCGTGTTCGACGCGAGCTCCGCACAGAACTCGTCGAGGGGGGCGCCGAGGGTCTCGGCCATGAATCGCACCGTGTGCGGCACGAGATAGGGCGCGTTCGGCCGCCCGCGCAGCGGCACCGGGGTCAGGTAGGGCGCGTCGGTCTCGACGAGGATCAGCTCGCGCGGCAGCACCCGCAGGGCCTCACGGAGGTTCTCGGCGTTCTTGAACGTCACGTTGCCCGCGAACGAGCAGTACCAGCCCTCGTCGGCGGCGATGCGGGCGAGCTCCTCGCCGCCCGAGAAGCAGTGGAACACGGTGCGCCGCGGCGCACCGACTCGGCGCAACGTCGCTGCGACCTCGTCGTGCGCGTCACGGTCGTGGATCTGCATGGCGACGCCGTGCCGCTTCGCGATGTCGATGTGCGCCTCGAAACTGCGAAACTGCGCCGGCCGACCCGCATCACCGGTGCGGAAGAAGTCGAGCCCCGTCTCGCCGACCGCCCGTACCCGCGGCTGCGCGGCGAGTGCGTCGATCACGGCGAGGGCATCGTCGAGCGAACCGGATGCCTCGAGTTCGGGTGCTTCGTTGGGGTGCAACGCGACCGCGGCCAAGAGCCGCGGCTCGCGCGCGGCGAGCTCGGCCGACCACCGGCTCGTGGCGACGTCGGTGCCGACCTGCACCGCACCCGCGACCCCGACCGAGGCCGCGCGCTCGAGGTGCTCGTGCACCTCGAGGAGCGTGTCGGGGCGACCGGGCGGCGCCTCGTCGGAGGGTTCGAGATGGGTGTGGTTGTCGTAGACCGGGATCGGCAGCGGTTCGGGCAGCGCCGGGTAGCCCTGCCCGGCGCTCGTCGACGGCGGTGCCACCTGCTACTCCGCGACCTCGACGCGGGGGAAGAGTGCTTCGAGCGGCGCGACGCGCTCGCCGAGCTCGGCCTCGAATGCGCGATCGATCCGGGCCTGCTGCACGGTGCCGGGCGCGCCGAGGGCCGCCCACAGCTTCGCCGCGGCGACGGGCGTGACGGGCGAGAGCAGCACGGCGAGGGTGCCGAGCCCGCGGTAGGCCGTCGCGAGCACCGTCTCGAGCCGTTCGCGGTTCGCCGGGTCCTTCGCGAGCACCCACGGCTCCTCGGCGGTGAGGTAGCCGTTGAGCGCGTCGACGAGCGCCCACGCGGCGCCGATCGCCTCGTGGATCGCGAGGCGATCGATCGCCTGCCACGAATCATCCGTAGCCCGACGCTCGACCGAGGCGATCTCGATGTCGGCGGGCTGCAGCGCGCCGGCGGTCGGCACAGCGCCGTCGCAGTAGCGCGTGATCATCGCCACGACGCGGGAGGCGAGGTTGCCGAAGCCGTTCGCGAGCTCGGCCTGGTAGCGGGCCGACAGGTCCTCCCAGGAGAACGAGCCGTCCTGGCCGAACGCGATGGCCCGGAGGAAGTAGTAGCGGAAGGCGTCGGAGCCGAAGGTCGAGGTGATCTGCTCGGGCGCGATGCCGGTGAGCTTCGACTTCGACATCTTCTCGCCGCCGACGAGGAGCCACCCGTGACCGAAGACCCCCTTCGGCACCTCGAGTCCGGCCGCCATGAGCATCGCCGGCCAGATCACCGCGTGGAACCGGAGGATGTCCTTGCCGACGATGTGCTGCGCGGGCCAGCGACGCGCGAACTCCTCGTCGCTCTGCCCGTAGCCGACCGCGGTGATGTAGTTGAGCAGCGCGTCGAACCAGACGTAGACGACATGGGTCTCGTCCCAGGGCACCTTGACGCCCCAGTCGAAGGTCGATCGCGAGATCGAGAGGTCGGCGAGCCCTGAACGCACCCAGCCGAGCACCTCGTTGCGGGCCGACTCGGGCTGCACGAAGTCGGGGCGCTCCTCGTAGAGGGCGAGGAGTCGCTCGGCGAACGCCGAGGTGCGGAAGAAGTAGTTCTTCTCGTGCAGCAGCTCGACCGGCTTCGAGTGGATCGCGCAGACCAGTTGGCCCTCGTACTCGCCGGCACCCGGCACGAGGTCGGACTCCTGCTTGTACTCCTCGCAGCCGACGCAGTAGTACCCCTCGTACTCGCCCGTGTAGATGTGGCCGTCGTCGTAGAGCTTCTGCAGGAACTTCTGCACATTCGCCTCGTGACGCGCGTCGGTCGTGCGGATGAAGTCGTCGTTCGCGATGCCGACGGTCTCGAGCAGCGGGATCCACGCGTCGGCGACGAGCTTGTCGGCCCACTCCTGCGGGGTGACGCCGTTCGCGGTCGCGGTGCGGAGGATCTTCTGGCCGTGCTCGTCGGTGCCCGTGAGCATCCATGTGTCGTCACCGGCCTGCCGGTGCCAGCGTGCGAGCACGTCGGCGGCGACCTCGGTGTAGGCGTGCCCGATGTGGGGCACGTCGTTGACGTAGAAAATGGGCGTGGTGATGTAGAACGAGGAGGCTTCGGCCATGCGATCGATTCTATGGGCGCCCGGATGCCGCGGCGTTCGTGTTACCCGCGCTGTGCCTCCTCCTCGGCTCGGCGCTCACGCCGCCGCCGTCGCACGCTGCCGTCGCCGATCGCCGCCGGCACGGCCTCGGCGACGTCGAGATGCTCGTGCGGCGTGGGGACGCCGAGCGTCACGTCCTGCTCCTTGATCGCGGGCTCCCGCACCCGCTGGCCCGGGTACTCGACGACGCGGAAGCCGAGCACGATCTTGCCCGGTGCGTCGCGACGGTCGAGCGCGCGGTAGGCGTCGGCCACCTCGGCGAGCGGGAACACGTCGGCGATCGGGAGGCGCACCCGACGCGCCGAGACGAGCGCGGCCACCCGGCCGAGCGCGACGACGTCGCCCGCCCCGAGCGCGACGGCGTCGCTCGCCTCGACGGCACCCTGGTCGAGCACGGTGAAGACGCGCGAACGGGGCACGCCGAGCGCCAGCGCGGCGGCGGTCTCACCGCCGAGGAAGTCGAGGAACGCCGTCACCGGGCGTGCATGCTCGGTCGCCTCGACGATCGCGGTCACGCGCTCGGCGAGACCCGGCCCGTACCCGGTCGGGATCACCCCGAACTGGCGCAGGAAGTCGAAGCGCTCCTCGGCGGTGGTGCCGATGACCGTCGCGCCGCGAATCCTCGCGAACTGCGCGGCGAGGCAGCCGACGCCGCCGGCGGCCGCGGTGACGACGATGGTGTCGTTCGGTCCGAGTGCGAGGCCCTCGACGGCGTTCCACGCGGTGGTGCCGGCGAAGTGGAGCGACCCGGCGACCTCCCACGAGAGCCCGGGGGGCTTGGGCAGCAGCTGCTGCTCGGGCACGGCCACATGACTCGCCTGCGCACCTCGGGCGACGAAACCCATCACCTCGTCGCCGCGGGCGAATCGGGCGACGCCCGGCCCGGTCGCGATCACGACTCCGGCGAGATCGCTGCCCTGGTGGGCCGGCAGTTCGACCGGCCATCGCTCGCGGTGCTCACCGCGCCTCGCCGCGCTGTCGGCGGGGTTGAGGCCGGCGGCGAAGACCTCGACGAGCACCTCGCCGGCCCCCGGCTGGGGTACCGGCACGTCGTCGACCCGCAGTACCTCGGGCCCGCCGTACTCGGCGAATCGGACGGCGTGCGCGCCGCCCCCGTGCGTTCCGTGCGTGTCATCCATCTCGCACCTCCCATGTCGGGCGATGCCCTCATTCTCCCCCGTTCGGGGGTCGACCGACAGGGGTTGCGCCGAGTGTCCCGCGCGCCGTCCGGCTAGTCTCCGGCGGGCTGCCGACGGCGCGCGAGCGCCGCCTCGTACAGCTCGCGCTTGCCGATTCCGGTCTCGCCGGCGACGAGGGCGGCCGCGTCCTTCAGCCGGGTGCCCGACGCGGCGAGCCCGAGCACGCGTTCGAGCGCACTCTCGGCGTCGACCGCGGTCTCGCCCGCCCCGCCCACGACGATCACGATCTCGCCGCGGACGCCTGCGGCGGCCCATTCCGAGAGTTCGCCGAGGGTCCCGCGGCGAACCTCCTCGTGGAGTTTCGTGAGCTCGCGGCACACCGCGGCGGGGCGCTCTGCGCCGAACGCCTCGGCGAGGGCCTCGAGACTCGGCGCGAGTCGCGACGGGCCCTCGAAGAAGACGAGCGTGCGTCGATCCCCCGCGAGTTCGGCGAGACGGCGAGCGCGTTCGCCGGCCTTGCGCGGCAGGAACCCCTCGAAGGCGAATCGGTCGGTCGGCAGTCCCGACACGGCGAGCGCGGTCACGACGGCCGAGGGGCCGGGGATCACGGTGACGAGCACCCCGGCGGCCGCCGCCGCGGCGACGAGCGGGAAGCCGGGGTCGGACACCGTCGGCATGCCGGCGTCGCTCAGCACGAGGAGGTCGTGCTCTCGAGCGAGTTCGACGAGTTCGTCGGCCTTCTGCCGCTCGTTGTGCTCGTGCAGCGCGATGAGGCGGGGGCGGTTCGAGATGCCGAGCGCGGCGATGAGCCGCTGCGTCACACGGGTGTCCTCCGAGGCGATCACCGTCGCGGCCACGAGCGCCTCCCTGAGCCTGGCCGAGGCGTCCCCGAGATTGCCGATGGGCGTCGCCGCGAGGATGATCATGCCCTCAAGTCTGTCCTAGTGTTGGGCGCATGAGTGTCGACGCGTCGGTGGAGCCCACGGGCTCCCGGCTCGACGACTGGTGGTCCCGGCAGATGTCGAGCCCGGCCCGACGCCGGCTCTGGTACTGGGGCGGCCCCGTCCTCGTCACCGTCATCGCCGCCGTGCTGCGATTCTGGAACCTCGGGCAGCCCCAGCAGATCGTCTTCGACGAGACGTACTACGTGAAGGACGCGTGGACGCTCCTCCACAACGGCTTCGAGTCGCGCTGGCCCGAAGGCGCCGACGCCGATTTCGCCGCGGGCGACACGGACCTCTACCTCGACGAGCCCTCGTACGTGGTGCACCCGCCGCTCGGCAAGTGGCTGATCGGGCTCGGCATGGCCGCGTTCGGCGCCGGCGACGCGTTCTGGTGGCGTGCGACGACGGCGCTCGCCGGAACGATCGCCGTGTTCCTGATGACCCTCGTCGGCCGGCGGTTGTTCTCCTCCACCGCGCTCGCGGTCACCGCGGGCCTCCTCTTCGCGGTCGACGGCAATGCGATCGTGATGTCACGGGTCGCGCTGCTCGACAACTGGGTGATGCTCTTCGCACTGCTCGGCTTCTGGTTCGTGCTGCTCGATCGCGCCCATGCCGAGCGGGCGCTCGACGCCCGGCTCGCGGAGGCGTGGGCGTCCGGCCGCGACCCCCACTACGGGCCGGCGCTCTGGGCGCGCCCCTGGGTGGTCGCCGCGGGCGCCGCCTTCGGCGCGGCGACCGCCGTCAAGTGGTCGGGGCTGTGGTTTCTCGCAGCGTTCGGCCTCTATCTGGTCGTGGTCGACATCGTGGCGAGGCGACGTGCGCGGGTGCCGTTCTGGCTGACCGGCGGGCTGCTCAAGCAGGCGCCGGTGACGTTCGTACTGCTCGTCCCGGTGGCGGCGGTCGTCTACCTCGCCTCGTGGACGGGTTGGCTCGCGACCGACGGCGGCTACTACCGGCACTGGGCCGAGGAGGCCGGCAACGCGGCGACCGGGTTGTTCGCGTGGGTTCCGAACTCGCTCCAGAGCCTCTGGCACTACCACGTGTCGGCGTACGACTACCACGTGGGGGTGCACAGCGAGCATCCGTGGCAGTCGAACCCGCTGACCTGGCTGTTCATGGTCCGGCCCACGAACATGCACTACTCCGACGATGCCTCGAGCGGGCTCGTCTCCTCGATCATCGGGGTGGGCAATCCGATCATCTGGTGGGCGGCCGCCGCAGCCTCCCTCTATCTCGTCTACCGATTCGCACGGTACCGCGAGTGGCAGGCGGGCCTGATCCTCGTCGGGCTCGCGGCGGGGTACCTCCCGTGGCTCGCCTACCTCGACCGCACCGTCTTCCAGTTCTACTCGATCGCCTTCGAGCCCTACCTCGTGCTCGCGCTCGTCTTCGTGCTCGGACTGATCGCGGGCCGGCCGAGCGACGAGCGCTGGCAACGCACCAGCGGGCTCGCGGTCGTCGCGGTCTTCCTCGCCGTCGTGCTGCTCGTCTCCGCGTTCTTCCTCCCGATCTGGACGGGCGTGCCGATCACCCCGACGCTGCGCGAGTTGCACTTCTGGTTGCCGAGCTGGGGCTGAGCGCGTTCAGCCCGCCCCCGCGGCGCCGCGCTGCGCGGCGAGTCGCAGCTCGAGCTGGTCGAGCACCAGGTCGAGGCCGTAGCCGAACTCGTCGCCGTAGTCGTAGCCGTGCCCGACGACCATCTGCTCGAGCATCTCGGCCAGGTGCGGGTACTCCTCCGCCGGAAGCTCGAGCTCTTCGGCGAAGGCGTCGGCGCCCTCGTCGGGCGTGAACGGCAGGGTGAGCTCGGTGAGCACGAAGCCGTAGATGTAGGCGTCGAGCACCGAGAAGGCGTGGGCGGCGAGCGCGAGGTCGAAGCCGCCGTGCCGCAGCACGCCGAGCACCCGGTCGTGGTGACGCATGACGGCCTGCCCCGGGTTCGACCGCGATTCGAGCAGGCCGAGCGACCAGGGGTGCGCGGTGAGCACCGCGCGCATGGCCCCGGCGCGGTCGACCATGGCGGCGCGCCAGGGCGTGCCGATCTCGAGCAACGGGATCTCCTCGAACGCCGCATCGGCGAGGAGGTCGAGCAGCTCCTCCTTGCCCGAGACGTGGTGGTAGAGCGACATCGCCTCGGCGCCGAGCGCTCTGCCGACGCTCCGCATGCTGACCGCGGCAAGCCCTCCGTCGTCGGCGACCTGCATCGCGGCGGCGATGATGCGCTCGCGGCTGAGCGGGGTGCGCTGGGCCATTCCTCCTCCATCCTCACGGCGATCCTTGCGTCCTTACGACCGTAAGGCTATCGTGGACACCGAACGAACTTACAGGCGTAAGGAAGCAGCATGCGCGCAGCAGTCGTCGAACGGTACGGCCCGCCGTCGGTCGCGCGGGTCGAAACGGTTCCCGATCCCGTCGCGCGCCGCGGCGAGTCGCTCGTGCGCGTCATGGCTGCGACCGTCAACTCGGGCGACGCCCGCATTCGCGGCGCCCGGTTCCCCCGCGGCTTCGCCGTGCCGGGCAGGCTCGCGCTCGGCGTGCGCGGGCCGAGGGTCCGCGTGCTCGGCGCGGTCTTCGCCGGCGTCGTCGAGGCCATCGGTGCGGATGCCACGGGCGGCGCCCCGCACGCCGGCGGCACCGTGGCATCAGGGTACGCCGTGGGCGACCGGGTGTGCGGCATGACGGGCGCGCGCATGGGTGCGCACGCCGAACTCGTCGCGGTCCCCGCCTCGCGGCTCGCGCGCATCCCCGACGGGGTGACGTTCGACGACGCGGCCGGGGTGCTGTTCGGCGGCTCGACGGCGCTGCACTACCTGCGCGACAAGGCCGCGGTGCGGCCGGGCGAGCACGTGCTCGTCGTCGGCGCCTCGGGCGCGGTCGGCACGAACGCCGTGCAGCTCGCGAAGCACTTCGGGGCGAAGGTCACGGCCGTCACGAGCGCACCGAACGCCAAACTCGTCACCGCGCTCGGCGCCGACCGGGTCGTCGACTACCGCACGACGCCGCTCGGCTCGCTCGCGTCACGCGGCGAACGCTTCGACGTCGTGTTCGACACGGTCGGCGCACTGAGCCCGGCGACCGGTCGCCCGCTCCTCGCCGAGGGCGGGCGGCTGCTGCTCGCCGTCGCGAGCCTCGGCGAGATGATCACCGCCCGCGGCCCGGTGAAGACGGGCACGTCCCCCGAGCGCGCCGAGGACTTCGCGACCCTGCTCGGCCTCATCGCGACCGGCGATCTGCGCGTGGTGGTCGACGAGACGATGCCGCTCGACCGCCTCGCCGAGGCGCACGCCCGCGTCGACTCGGGCCGCAAGGTCGGCAATCTCGTGCTGCATCCGCAGGAGGCCGCGGCCTGAGTCGGTGCTAGTGGCCGGCGCCGCCGTCGACGAACTTCAGGCCGATGACGCAGCCGATGAGGCCCACCAGCAGTGCGATCTTCAGCCACGAGACATCCGTCTCGCCCGTGACCATCGCCCAGACGACCGTGAGCGCCGCACCGATGCCGACCCAGACCGCGTACGCGGTGCCGGTCGAGATGTCGCGCATCGCCCAGGCGAGGCCTGCCATCGAGAGCGCGAGTGCGCCGAAGAAGATGACCGAGGGCCAGAGCTTCGTGAAGCCCTCGGACTTGCCGAGCGCGGTAGCCCAGACGGCCTCGAGCACGCCCGAGATGATGAGGATGATCCATGCCATGACTGTGCACTCCCGGATTCGTTGGACAACATTGTGCCAGTCGTCATCTCCGGGTACTGGATGCCCTCGTCCGGTGGTCGCCTCGCACGACCTGCGTCAATCGTAGCAAGGCCGCCTGATCAGGCCCTGTGCACTCAGGCCCTGTGCACGAGCGCGAAGTGCTCGACCACCGGGAACGGCTGGTAGAACCCGTGGAGCAGCGCGCGCCAGCGCGCGTACTCGGGCGAACCGCGGAACCCCCGCTCGTGCGCCTCGACGCTCTCCCAGTGCACGAGCAGCAGATACTCGCTCGGCGTCTCGATCGAACGCGAGAGCGTCAGGTCGATGAAGCCGGGCATCGACGAGATGATCTGCTTCGCCTCCGCGAACACGGTCTCGAACTCGGCCTCGCGGCCGGGCACGACGGGCAGGAGCGCGTGTTCGAGGATCATCGGCCAACCGTAGCGCCCGACGACCGTTGCTCTTCGTTACGCCGCCGAGCCTGCCGTCGTGCGGGTGAAGCTAGCGTTGCGCGCATGGCAGACCGCGAATACGGCTTCAAGACCCGCGCCATCCATGCGGGCAACATCCCCGACCAGGTGACGGGCGCCCGTGCGCTGCCGATCTACCAGACCAGCGCATACGTCTTCGACGACACCGCCGACGCGGCCGCCCGCTTCGCACTGCAGAAGTACGGCAACATCTACTCGCGCCTCGCGAACCCGACGGTCGCGAGCTTCGAGGAGCGCGTAGCGAGCCTCGAGGGCGGCCTCGGCGCCGTCGCGACCGCGTCGGGGCTCTCGGCGCAGTACATCACCTTCGCCTCGCTCGCGGGCGCCGGCGACCACATCGTGGCCAGCGCGAACCTCTACGGCGGTTCGATCACGCAGCTGGATGTCACGCTCCGCCGCTTCGGCATCGAGACGACGTTCGTGGCGAGCTCCGAGGCATCCGACTACGCGGCCGCGATTCGCGAGAACACGAAGGCGCTCTTCGTCGAGACCATCGCGAACCCCTCGGGCGAGATCGCCGATCTCGAGGCGCTCGCCGACGTCGCGCACGCGCACGGCATCCCCTTCATCGTCGACTCGACGCTCGCGACGCCGTACCTCAATCGCCCGATCGAGTGGGGCGCCGACATCGTCACCCACTCGGCGACGAAGTTCCTCGGCGGGCACGGCACGACGCTCGGCGGAGTCGTCGTCGAGTCGGGGCGCTTCCACTGGCATTCCGAGAAGTTCCCGCTGTTCGGGCAACCGGTGCCCAGCTACGGCGGACTCGAGTGGTCGGGCAACTTCGGCGAGTACGCGTTCCTCACGAGGCTCCGCGCCGAGCAGCTGCGCGACATCGGCCCCTCGCTCGCGCCGCACTCGGCGTTCCTGCTCGCGCAGGGCGTCGAGACCCTGCCGTACCGCATCCAGGCGCACGTCGACAACGCCCGCACCGTTGCGAGCTGGCTCGCCGAAGACCCGCGCATCGAGCAGGTGCTGTGGGCGGGCCTGCCCGACCACCCGCACCACGACCGGGCCGCGAAGTACCTGCCGAAGGGGCCGGGCTCGGTGTTCAGCTTCGAGGTCAAGGGCGGCCGCGCCGCGGGCCGCGCACTCATCGAGAACGTGAATCTCGCCTCGCACCTCGCGAACGTCGGCGACGCCAAGACGCTCATCATCCACCCAGCCTCGACGACGCACGCGCAGCTCACGGAGCAGCAGCTCGTCGACGCGGGCGTCGCGCCCGGCGTGGTCCGGCTCTCGGTCGGCATCGAGGACGCCGACGACCTCATCTACGATCTCGATCAGGCGCTCACCGCCGCGACAGGAGGCACGCGATGACCGACACCGCAGTCAACACGACCGAGACGGATGCCTCGGTGCAGGGCTCGCTCGAGACGGTCCGCTTCGCGAACGGCCTCTCCTGCGAGCTCCCGGCCTCCTCGCCCCTTGCGAAGCTCCTGCACTCGCAGCGCACCTGGGTCGGCCCCGATGCGAAGGCCCGCCTCCGCATCCTGAACGCCGCGAAGTCGGTCGCGATCGTCGGCGCCTCGCCGAAGCCGCAGCGATCGAGCTACTTCGTCGGCACGTACTTGCAGCAGTCGAGCGGCTACCGGCTGTACTTCGTGAACCCCATGGAGACCGAGATCCTCGGGCAGCCCGCGTACGCGAGCCTCGCGGACCTGCCCGAGGTGCCCGACATCGTGGTGGTGTTCCGGCGCGGCAGCGACATCCCGAGCGTCATCGACGACGTCGTCGCCGTCGGCGCGAAGACCATCTGGGTTCAGCTCGGCATCTGGAACGAGGAGGCGGCGTACTCGGGCGAGGAGCAGGGTCTGACGGTCGTCATGGACCGCTGCATCAAGGTCGAGCACGCCCGCTTCCACGGCGGCCTGCACCTCCTCGGCTTCGACACCGGGCAGATCACGAGCCGCAAGACGCTGCGCTGACCCGTGTCAGGAGCACCGACCCGGGGGATCTACCCGAGCCGCTGCAACGCCCGTTCGCGACGGGCAGCAACGCGCGAACCCGACTCGCGCCGGGTCATTCGCCGGAGGACGATCGGCGCGAGGACGAGCCCGACGACGCTCCATACCCCGAGCACGACGGCAGTCTGCACCGGTCTCCAGGAGCCGTGGAGCTCGATCGCCGCCGCGCGTCGGGCAGCAGCGCGGAGCGCATGCCGAGGCCGAGCCAGTACACCGGAAACGCCTGAGCGAGCGGCTTCAGCCACTCGGGCATCGACGTGATCGGCGCGAAGATGCCCGAGATCGCGATGAGCCCGAGGAGGAGCAGGGAGACGTAGCCGGCCCCGCGCGAGGTCGAGATGAACGAGCCGACGACGGCACCGATCGCCTGGGTGGCGACGAGCCCGAGCCCGATGACCCACGCGAAGGTCAGCCACGAACCCGACCTGCCGGTGTCGAGCGCGTCGACGAAGAAGAGCCCTGGGACGAGGATGGTCGCGAGATAGGCGAGGACCGTCACCGAGATCTGCACGAGCTCGCCGATGAGATGTGCGCGGATGCCGTTCGGCGTGACCTTCGCGCGCAGCAGGGAGCCGTCCTCGCGGTCTGCTGCGAGCTGCTGCACGACGAGCAGCATGCCGAACGCCACGAACATGCCGATCGCGCCCGGCAGGATGAAGGTGTCGAGCGTGTAGTCAGGGCCGATCGGAACGTCGCGGAGCAGGAAGAGCGCCACCAGCGTTGCCACCGGCCAGAGCAGCTGGCCGACGAGATCCATGCCGCTGAACGCGAGCCGGAGTTCGATCACGCCCCGCGCAAACCCCGCGCGGACTCCGGGAATGCCGATGCTCATCGTGCCGCCCCTTGCAGCTCGCGCTCGTCCGCCGTCGTCGCGGCAGCCTCGGCCTCGCGGACCAGCGCGAGGTACGTTTCCTCCAGCGACGCGCGACGGATCTCGAGAGCGCTGACCGCCGTGCCGTGCTCGAGCAGCAGTTCGCGCGCGAACGCGGTCGAGTCGGCGACGAACCGGGTGCGGCGGTCGCCGCCCTGCACCCAGCGCACCTCGTCCTCGCCCACGATCTGTCGCGCCAGCTGCTCGGCGGAGCCGTCGGCGATGATCCGCCCCTGGGTGAGGATGACTTGGTCTGAATGATCCGGCGGACGAGCCACCGACTGCGAAGTGGCTGTTGCCTGCGCGGCGCGGCCGCGATTGCATCGAGGGATGCATGACGAACTCGAGTTCTCCGACGACCCCGCACGCCTCGACCTGGATCGGGTGCACACCTGGCTCGCCGAGGAGTCGTACTGGGCCGAAGGGCGCTCGCGTGCGGCGCACGAGGCCGCGGTCGCCGCGTCGCGCAACTACGGCGTCTACGACCGCGCGAGCGGCGAGCAACTCGCGTACGCCCGGGTGATCACCGACGGGGTCACCTTCGCCTGGCTGTGCGACGTGTACGTCGATGCGCCGGCGCGTGGGCGCGGCGTCGGCGTGGCGCTCATCGAGCAGATCATGACCGAGCTCGAGCCCCTCGGGCTCCGCCGCATCGGCCTCACGACCGCCGACGCGCACGGGCTCTACGAGCGCTTCGGGTTTCGGCCGCTCGACCGGCCCGAGCAGTGGATGGCGCGCATGGGGCCACTCCCCCGCGCGTGACGACCGCGGCGCGGCAGCTCAGGCCGACATCGGCCGGACTGCATCGGAGGCGACGTCGCGGCCGTAGGCCATCATGAGGAAGCTCGAACCGTCGGGCGGCACGAAGGTGAACTCCCGCTCGTGCATGCGGCCGAACCCGAGCCGGTCGTAGAGCCGCTGCGCTGCGACCATGTCTGGGCCGGTGTTCAGCACCACGCGATCGAGGCCGCGAATGCGCGCGAGTCGCACCACATGCTCGACGAGCACCTCGCCGACGCCTCGGCGCCGCGCCCCGGCGGCGACGCCGAGGAAGCGGAAGTCGAGTTCACCGTCGCGTGCGAGCGGCGAGATGGCAGCCCCCGCGACGGGAGTGGACGCCGTGCCGAGCAGCTCGCCGCTCGTGGCATCCACCGCGACCCAGACCTGGTGGTCGCGGGCCCGTTCGGCGACCGCGACGAGGTCGGCGCGATAGCCGGGGTTCAGCTCGAAGTCGGCGGCGTAGGCGCCCTCGATGAGGGCCGCGACCGCCCCGGCCTCGTCGGGGCGCATGAGGCGCACCCGTAGGTCGTCGCGTTGCTGGAGCGGAAAGCGGTAGACGAGCGAGTCGACCCCGGCGCCGACCGTCGCATCGCGTTCGGACGCCCGCTCGAAGCCGAGTCGCTCGTACAGTGCCTGCGCGCGGACGTTCCGTGTGCCCGTGTCGAGCACGAGGGCCGTCGCGCCCCATTCGAGCGCGGCCTCGAGGCTCGCGCGCATGAGCGCGGCGCCGACGCCCGAGCCCTGCTCGGCGGGGTCGACCGAGAGCAGGCGGATCTCGGCCTCACCGTCGACCGCCACCCGGGCGTACGGAGTACCGGCGCGGAGCACGCTCGCCGTGCCGACGACGCCGCCGTCGTCACCGACCGCGACGAGCACCTCACCGGCGGCGGCGCGGCCGGTGGTGTCGGCTTCGAACGCCGCGCGCTCGGCGCTCTTCGGCAGGTGCCCGTACGGTCCGGCCGCGAACGCCCGCACGATCAGCTCCGCCTCGGCGGCGAACTCCTCGGGGCGGACGGGTCGGATGCGCGGCACGGTGGGGCCGACGGCGAGGTCTGCGGCATTCGTCATATCCCCTCAAGCCTACGGCTCGGTTGTGTCCGGCCTCCTCGCAGCTTCGTGCCCGGACGTGCGCGAGATCGGTCTGCGACGCACGAATCTGCGATGCCCCGAGGCATCCGTGCGCGTGAAGCGGCGTAGCCTTGAGGGGTGACAGCGTTCGTCTCTGCCCTCGATCTGTTCTCGATCGGGATCGGCCCCTCGAGTTCGCACACCGTCGGCCCCATGCGGGCGGCCCGAATGTTCGTCGAGGCGCTCGACGAACAGGGTGCCCTCGGGGCGGTCACCCGCGTCTCGTGCTCGCTCTACGGCTCGCTCGGCGCGACGGGGCTCGGCCACGGCACCCCCGACGCGGTCGTCGCGGGCCTCGCCGGACTCGAGCCGCACGACTGCGACCCCGACGACGTGCGCGGCGCGTGGGCGCGACTCGACGAATCCGGCCGAGACGGCGCCGAGGTGCGGCTGTTCGGCCGTCACCCCACCCGGCTGCGGCAGAGCGACATCTCGCTCGAACCGCGAACGCGCCTGCCCGGCCACCCGAACGCGATGACCCTGCAGGCCTTCGGCGATGGCCCGCTCCCGATCGCCGAGGAGACCTACTACTCGGTCGGCGGCGGCTTCATCCGCCGAGAGGGCGACGCCGCGAGCGAGGCCGAGGCGCTGCGTCACCCGCTCCCCTATTCGAACGCCGCAGAACTGCTCGCGCTCTGCGAGGAGCACGGCGTCTCATTCTGCGACATCGCCCGTCACAACGAGGTCGCGGTGCACGGCGAGGCCGGCATCGACGAGGGCCTCGACGCCATCTGGGCCGCGATGGCCGAGTGCGTCGCGCACGGCATGGGCACCGAGGGCACGCTGCCCGGCGGGCTCAAGGTCAAGCGCCGCGCCCCCGAGGTGCGCCGTCGCCTCGAGGCCTACGACCACGACGAGATCGAGGCCGCGCACCACCGCGACACCTCCACCGAGTGGCTGCACGCCTTCGCCCTCGCCGTCAACGAAGAGAACGCCTCGGGCGGGCGGGTCGTCACCGCGCCGACGAACGGCGCGGCCGGCATCATCCCCGCGGTCGGCCACTACTACCTGCGCTTCGTCCCCGGTGCGGATGCCGCGGGCATCCGCCGCTTCCTGCTCACCGCCTCGGCCATCGCGAGCCTCGTGAAGAAGAACGCCTCGATCTCGGGCGCAGAAGGCGGTTGCCAGGCCGAGGTCGGCTCGGCGTGCGCGATGGCGGCGGGTGCCCTGTGCGCCGTGCTCGGCGGAACGCCCGGGCAGATCGAGAACGCCGCCGAGATCGCGATGGAGCACCACCTCGGTCTCACCTGCGACCCCGTCGCCGGGCTCGTGCAGGTTCCCTGCATCGAGCGCAACGCGATCGCGGCCTCGACGGCCGTCTCGGCCGCGCGTCTCGCGCTGCACGGCGACGGCACGCACCTCGTCTCGCTCGACACGGTGATCGAGACGATGCGCCAGACCGGCATCGACATGATGACGAAGTACAAGGAGACGAGCGAGGGCGGCCTCGCGGTGAACGTCATCGAGTGCTGACGGGGGTCGTGCCCCCCAGACGGGGACTCTCCCGGCGCCGCGGCGCTTCTGTCAGAGTTTCCCCATGGAAAGCGACCCGACGCTCGACCCGTCCTTCTTCTACGGAGCCGGCCTCATCGGCCTCATCATCGGCCTCGTGATCTATCTCGCCGTGCTCGCACTCATGCTGTGGATCGGCTACCTGATCATCAAGGCCGCCGTGCGCAACGGCCTGCGCGAGCACACCATGTGGCTGGAGAGCCGCAGGGGCCCGCTGCGCTGACCTCGTTCAGCAGTCGCAGCTGATGCCCGCGGCGGCCCCGGCGACGGGCGAACCGCCGAGCCCGACGCGGCCGACGTTCGTCAGCGGGTCGGCGGCGATCCGGGCGAACCCGTCGGCCGTCTCGTAGGCGAAACCCTCGCGCACCCAGTACTCGAAGCCGCCGATCATCTCCTTCACGGGGTGACCGAGTCGGGCGAACTCGAGCGCCGCGCGCGTCGCCCCGTTGCATCCCGGACCCCAGCAGTAGACGACAACCGCCGTGCCCGGCCCGACGAGCGCGGTGCCCTCCTCGGCGATCCTGCGGCGCGGCAGGTGCACGGCCCCGGGCACGTGCCCCTGCGCCCACGCCTCGTCGCTCCGCGTGTCGACGAGCACGAACCCGGAACCGCCGTCGGCGAGCGCCGCGGCGACGTCCGAGACATCCGCCTCGACCGCGAGGCGGGCCGCGAAGTGCGCGATCGCCGTCTCGGGCGAGGCGACCGTGTCGAACAGCGCGGTGGTGGCGGGAGCGGCCGGGGCGACGGAGGCGGTGAGTTCGGTCATGCGCCCAGACTGCCAGCCACCGCGCCTCGGACCGCAGGGAAATCGCGCCATTCCGCCGCGAGATCCGGCCAGCGCGCCCGGCCGGGGCCGAGCGCGCCCGGCAGAGCTCAGGCGGGCGCGAAGAACGCCGTCACGGCGGCCCCGAGCGCGGCGAGGTCGTCGACGTGCGCGAGCTCGCGGGCCGAGTGCATCGAGAGCAGCGGCACCCCGACGTCGACCGTGCGGATGCCGAGCCGGGTCGCGGCGAGCGGGCCGATCGTCGAGCCGCACGGGATCGCGTTGTTCGACACGAAGGGCTGGGTGCGCACCCCCGCCTGGCGGCAGACGCCCGCCCACAGGGCCGAGCCGACGGCGTCGCTCGCGTAGCGCTGGTTCGCGTTGAGCTTCAGGAGCGGCCCGCCGCCGAGCACGGGGCGATTCGCCGGGTCGTGCCGCTCGGGGTAGTTGGGGTGCACGGCGTGGCCGGCGTCGGAGGAGAGGATCCACGACGCGGCGAACGCGCGACGGCGCTCGTCGTCGCCGGCGCCGAGGCCAGCGGCGATTCGCACGAGCACGTCCTCGAGCATGGGGCCGCTCGCGCCCGAACGCGACTCCGAGCCGAGCTCCTCGTGGTCGAAGGCCGCGAGCACGCTGACGTGGCCGGCCTCGGACGGAGCGGCGAGGAGCGCGACGAGGCCGGCGTAGACCGAGCTGAGGTTATCCATGCGGCCGGAGGCGAACAGCTCGCCCGAACGCCCGAAGCGCGCGGGCGCCTGGGTCTCGGCGACGAGCACGTCGTGCCCGACGATCGTCGCGCCCGGCACGCCCGCGAATCCGGCGAGCTCGGCGAGCAGGTCGACCGGCTCGTCACCCGCGACGCCCCAGACGGGCTGCGTGTGCCGCTGCTTGTCGAGGGTGAGCCCCTTGTTCACCTCGCGGTCGAGGTGGATCGCGAGCTGCGGGATGCGCAGCATCGGCCCGGTGCGAACGAGGTGCAGCTCGCCGTCCTCTGTGGCGATACGGCCTGCGAGTTCGAGTTCGCGGTCGAGCCACGAGTTGAGCAGCGGTCCGCCGTAGACTTCGACGCCCGCCTGCAGCACGCCCTCACCGGTCGTGGACGGGTTCGGCTTGAGCTTGAACGACGGCGAATCGGTGTGCGCGCCGAGGATGCGGAACGGGGTCACGGCGCCGGCCCCGTCGGGCTGCACCCACGCGATCACCGCGCCGTCGCGCACGACGACGCGACGGCCCGGGGTCGCGGGCCACGCCTCGGTCTCGTCGAGGCGGTCGAACCCGGCTGCCTCGAGGCGCCGGGCGACCTCGGCCGCAGCGTGGTACGACGAGGGCGAGGCCTGCACGAATGCGGCGAAATCCTCGATGTAGGCATCGGTCGGGGTCACGGGCGTGGCGGGAGGCATACCTCCATCCAACACCGCCGACCCCCACGACGACGAACCGGCCGACCCGTCGCCCACTCGTGATGTCGCACGAATCGTCGCCATCGGGCGTGGGTGGCGACGATTCGTGCGACATCACCGCGCGGGGGCGGGGCGGGGGCAGTCAGGCGAAGCGCACGGTCGCCTGGAGGCGCGATCGGACCTCCATCACCTCGGTGCCTCCGAGATGCGCCGAACCGGGCAGGCCTTCGCGCACGGCGCTCGCGAGGCGCGAAGCGCGAACGAGTGCGACGATCGCACCGCGATTCGTGCCGCCGAACTCCAGCGGCTCCGCCGCGTACTCGTCGGGCACGACCACGACGAGCGCCGTCGGCTTCACCTTCGCCGCCTTGCCGATGGCCTTCGCACGGGCGGCCAGCGCCCGGATCGGCCGCTCGCCCGCGAGCGCCTCGCCGACGAGTTCGCCGCGCTTCAGCGCGACCGGCCCGCCCCAGTCCTCCGACTGGATCGCGAAGAGCCCCGTCGGCCCGAGCACGAGATGGTCGAGCTTCGGCGGCAGCCCGTGCCCCGCGGCATCCGTCGCGAGATCGTGCCAGATCGTGTACGCGATGCCGAGCGTCGAGAGCGAGCGCGCGGTCTCCTCCTCGGCGAGCGCATCGGCGAGCACATGACGGATGTCACGTGGCGCGCCCCGCACGAGCGCCGGGTCGTACGGGTCGTCCAGCGGCACGCCGCGCCCCACCCACTCGCGGATGAGCCCGAGATACCGCTCGCGAGAGAGCCCGCCGGGGTGGCCGTACGAGCGCGCGAGCGGTCGCGAGTCGCGCCGCGGCCGGGGCGCGGCGGGCGCCCATGTCGCCCGGGTCGGCGCGGCGGCACCGCCCGCGCCCCGATCGAAGGCCGCCCGTGCCGCTGGGGTGCCGACGAGCGCCCACGCGCGCTGCACCGCGTGGAAGCGGGCCGGGTCGCCGCCGGTGTCGGGGTGGGCCACGCGCAGGGCGCGTCGGTACGCGGTGCGAAGCTCCGTGGCATCCGCGTCGGAGGCGACGCCGAGCACCTCGTACGGTGAGTCGGAGAGCGGGGAGTCGGGCATGGGCTCGCTTTCGATCTGCGACCACGACAATACCGGGCGGCGCTGCGCCTCGGGTCTAGACTGCGGAGCATTCCGGCCCGCCGGGCCGCACAAGCGCCGGGAGGCCGTGATGCTCGTGGACGTCAACTACTGGGCGGTCGTCGTCGCGACGCTCTCGACCGTGGTCGTCGGCTCGATCTGGTACACCCCGAAGGTCTTCGGCAACTACTGGATGAGGGTGGCCAAGGTCGACGACTCGGGCGACCGCGGGGCCGTCGGCCCGATCCTCACCACGCTCATCGTCAGCTTCATCTCGGCGTGGGTGCTCGCGATCGCGGCGCAGATCGCGTGGACGGCGCTCGGCGGCGACTACCTCGGCGTCACGATCATGACGGGCCTGATGCTCTGGGCGGGGTTCACCGCGGCCCGCATGATCACGCACGACGCCTTCGAGGGCCGCCCGTCCGGCCTCACGATCCTGAACATCGCGCACGAACTCGTCACCGTCGTCGTGATGGCGCTCATCATCGGCGTCTGGCCGCCGGCCGGCACCGTGTAGCCGGAGAAAGACGACGCCGGGCCGACGCCGAAGCGGCGGCCCGGCGTGGGATCAGACGACGGGCGCCGTCGCCGCCGACGTCTTGGCGATCGTCTGGTAGCCGTCCTCCGGATGGTGTCGAGGAGACGTCACTCCGCCGGCAGCAGCAGCATCCCGTCACCCACGAGTTCGCGCACCTCGGGCAGCAGCTCGGCGGCGAGCGCCTGCTCGTCGACGTCGAGCAGCTGGGCGAGCGCGGCCACGATCGCGCCGATCGAGAGTTCGCCGTCGCACGCGCCGACGAGGGCGGCGAGCGCCGTCCCTGGCGCGACGGTGCGCCCGAAGCCGCCGCCCTGCCGCAGCAGCATCGCCGTCGGGTCGTCGTCGCCGGGCCAGTAGTGGCGCTCTTCGGTGACGTCGCCCGCGACCCGCAGCCGGGTTGCAGACAGCGCCGTGTCGTCGAGGAGCACCTGCCGATCGCGCGCGGCGAGCGTGGCCGCGAGATGCGCGCCGAGGCCCTCGTCGTCGCCGCCGAGCGGGCCATGCCGGCGCTCCACGCGTGCGAGCGGGGCCGTTCCCGAGGCATCCGACTGCTCGACGGGGCGGCGCAGCAGTACGTAGCCGAAGCCGACGTGATCGACGCCGCGCGCCTCGAAGTCGTCGAGCCAGGCGTCGTAGAGGCGGTCGAACGCCGACGTGCCGGGTCGGGTGCCGCCGTCGCGGATCCAGGTCTCGGCGTACTCGGCGACCGACTGCACCTCGCGCTCGACGAACCAGTGCTCGAGCCCGGCGCCGGTCGCCCAGGCGACGGCCCGCTCGAGCCCGTCGGCGTCGCCGCGGTACTCCCAGTTCGCGAGGAGCTGCGCGACGCCGCCGGGCTCGAGGTGGTCGGCCGCACCCCCCACCACGGCCTCGACGAGGGCGTCGCCGACCATGCCGCCGTCGCGGTAGTCGTACTCGGGCACGCCCTCGGTGCGCGGGGTGATCACGAACGGCGGGTTCGACACGATGCGGTCGAAGCGCTCGCCGGCGACCGGCTCGAAGAGGCTGCCGAGGCGCAGTTCGACGCCCTCGATGCCGTTGAGTGCGAAGTTCATGCCCGCGAGCACGAGCGCCCGCCCGGAGATGTCGGTCGCGACGACCTCCTCGGCGAACCGCGAGGCGTGCATGGCCTGGATGCCGCAGCCTGTGCCGAGGTCGAGCACCCGCCGTGCCGGGGTCGGCAGCATGAGTCCCGAGAGGGTCATGGATGCCCCGCCGACGCCGAGCACGTGCTGCTCGCCGAGTTCGTGGCCGAGGGCGAGTTCGCCGAGGTCCGAGACCATCCACCACTCCACCGCGCCGCGCTCATCGGTGAAGGCGTAGGGGCGCAGGTCGAGGGCGGGGGTCACCTGACCGCCCGACTCGCGCACGAGGCCGAGCCGGGCGGCGCCGTCGACGCCGAGCGCCGCGAACGCCGCCCCTACCTCGGCGGCGGGCACCGGGAGCCCCAGTACGAAGAGCTCGCCGAGCGCGGCCAGCGGCGCGGATGCCCCGTGCTCGCCCCTGCGGGCGTCGAGCACACGCCGCGCGGGCACGCGCTCGCCGCGGTGCAGGGCGGCGGCCGCCTCCTCGCCCCACAGCCCGTCGAGGGCGCCGACGGTGTAGTCGGCTCGGCGGAGGTCGTCGGCGAGGCGGGCGAGGAGTTCGGGGCTCGGTGCAGGATCCACCCGACCATTCAAGCGCAGTGCGACCGCTCGATCACCGGCGGCGGTAGCCCGTACTCAACCTGCGGTCGCGTCGCCCTCGACGAGCTCGAGCACGAGCGGGAGCGGCCCGTACCCGTCGGGGAGCGCGAAATGCCCAGCGCCCGGCACGATGATCGGCACGATGCCGTACAGCTCGGCGAAGGAGGGCGAACCGGTCGGGCTGACGCGGTCGTCGTCGCTCGTGACCAGGACCGGTGGCTCGAAGCTCGCCGCAGCGAGCGCGGACGCCCGGTCGACCGTGCCGCCGTCGCGCACCCCGCCCGACGCCTCGCCCAGGAAACCCGAGATGACCGGCTGGGAGGCGAGGAACGCGTCCGACGGTGGTGCCACGAGCACGACCCGGGCCGCGGCGGGCTCGCCGATGCCGAGCTCCGCGCGCGCCTGCGCGAACGCCGCCCACAAGGCGCCGCCGAGGCTGTGTGCCACGACCGTCAGCGACTCGGTGCGGGTCGCCGCGAGTTCGCGCTCGAGCGCTTCGAGCCACGCCGCCGGGTCCGGCGCATCGGCGTCGGGCAGCTGCGGATACCGCACCCGGTGTCCGCGCGCGGCGAGTTCTCCGGCGAGCCAACGCTGCCAGTGCCCCTCCGGGCGGTGGTTCTGCCAGCCGTGCAGGATGAGTACGTCTCCCATGGCATCCTCCTCGTCCGGCCGCGGTCGGCCGGTCGGGCACCATTCAAGCGGGTTCGCTCGGTACGACGCATCTCTCCCGTCATGTTCACGTCATCGCGCCGACACGTTCGGCGTCCTCCCGTAACCCGAGCGTCACACGCGCCGCGTAGCGTGGGCGTACGATCGTGGCAGCGAGGGGAGGTCGCACATTGGCAGAGTCACCGGCACCGGCGCTCGAGCGTCTCCGTCAAGACGCACGCGACGAGCTCTCCGCGCTCATCGAGCTGCGCTGCCGACTCGGTGAAGACCCCTGGGAGTTCCTGCCAGAACTCCCCTCAGTCGACGAGCAGGTCGTCGCGACGCTTCGTGAAGACCGCCTCCGCTCGGAGCAGTGGGCACCGGCGCGTTCGCGCGCCTACCACCCCGCCGCGCGTCAGGGCGAAGCCGCCCGGTTCGAGTTCGACCTCCTGCGCGGCATCGCGCTGGAGCATCCCGAGCTGAGCGCCGCCGTCTGGTCGGTGCTCGACCGGGTGCCCGCCGCCTGGTGAAGGCGCCCCGGGTGCCGACCGTCGGCCTTCAGGCCGGGCCCGCGAGCGATTCGGCGCGTCGCCGCTGCACGCGCATCCACGTGAAGAAACCGAGCAGCGTGAACGCGCCGTAGAACACGTACATCAGGGCGGAGGCGTAGTACCCGGCCGAGACGAGCAGCGGAACGCCGACGAAGTCGACGGCGACCCAGATGAGCCAGAACTCCGTCCACCCCTTCGCCATGCCCCAGGTCGCGAGGAGCGACCCCATGAAGATCCACGCGTCGGCCCACACCGGCTCGAACGAGCCGAGCGCGCGGAAGACCGGGGTGAGCAGGAGTGTGCCGCCCATGAGGAGCCCCGCGAGCAGCAGCCGTTCGCGCCCGCTCGCCCAGCGCGGGTCGACCGCCGACGCGCCCGCCGCCGCGTTGCGGTGCCGCGACCACTGCACCCAGCCGAAGATCGAGACGCAGATGAACATCAGCTGGCGCCCCGCCTGGCCGAGCAGGTTGACGGGATTGGGGGTGTCGAAGACCGCGCCGAGGAAGACGGTGAACAGCAGCGCGTTGCCGATGATGCCGACCGGCCACGCCCACACCTTGCGCCGCAGCCCGCCGAGCGCGCTCGCGAGGCCGAACAGGTTGCCGACGATCTCGCGCCAGAGGATCACCTGGTCGCCGATGACGAGCTGGGCGTCGAAGAGCCACTCGATCGGGTTCACCGCTCGGCCGATGCGCCGTTCGTCTCGGCCTCCGCCGCCGTCTCGCGAGCGAGCCGCCGACGAGCACGGAGCCCTTCGATCGCCCGCCATCCGAGCAGGAAGACCGCGAGCGTCACCGTGGCGACCAGCACGAAGGCGAGGGCGATGCCCTGGCCGGAGGCCGCTCGGAGGGCCAGACCGCCCGCGACGGTCACGGCCCACACGACGACCCCCGTGGGCCAGAGCGCGAGCGGGCGTCGCCACGCGAGCGAGACGAGCCAGCCCACCACGAGTGCCGCGAGGAACGGCCATCCGGTCTGCCAGACGCCGGCGAGGTCGACGCCCTCGGCGTGACTGCGGCGGCCGATCACCACGAACAGCACGACGAGCACCGCATCGACGAAGAAGGCGGCCACGGCACCGGAGGAGGTCGGCTGCACCGATGTGGGCGAGCCTGCGGGCGGCGGGGCGCTCTGGCGAATCACCCCTCAATCGTAGAGCCCGACGGCGCGGTCGCCCGCGCCGCCGGGCTCATCCTGACGCGGTGCGGGGTCAGAGCACCTTCGAGAGGAAGGCGCGGGTTCGCTGATGCTGCGGGTTCGACAGCACCTCGCGCGGATCACCCGACTCGACGACGACGCCGCCGTCCATGAAGACGAGCGTGTCGGCGACCTCGCGGGCGAAGCCCATCTCGTGCGTCACGACGATCATCGTCATGCCGCTCTTCGCGAGCCCCTTCATGACCTCGAGCACCTCGCCGACGAGCTCGGGGTCGAGCGCCGAAGTCGGCTCGTCGAAGAGCATGAGCTTCGGCTCCATCGCGAGCGCCCTGGCGATCGCGACGCGCTGCTGCTGCCCGCCCGAGAGCTGCGAGGGGTAGTAGTCGCTGCGGTCGGCGAGGCCGACCCGGGCGAGCAGTTCGAGCGCACGCGCCTTGACCTGCCCCTTCGGCTGGCCCTTCTTCAGCAGCGTCGGCGCGAGCATCACATTCTCGACGGCCGTCATGTGCGGGAAGAGATTGAAGCGCTGGAACACCATGCCGATGTCGCGGCGCTGCTTGGCGGCGTCCTTCGGGTGCAGCTCGTAGATCTTGTCGCCGTGCTGGCGATAGCCGACGAGCGAGCCGTCGACCGACAGGCGACCGGCGCTCACCGTCTCGAGGTGGTTGATGCAGCGCAGGAAGGTCGACTTGCCCGAGCCCGAGGGGCCCACGAGGCAGAGCACCTCGCCGCGCTTCACCTCGAGCGAGATCGAGCGCAGCACGGTGTTCGAACCGAACGCCTTCGAGACGGCTTCGGCCTTCACCATGGGGGTTTCTGCGGCGTTCATGCGCCTCCTCCCGGACGGTTCGAGGGCGGCACGGCGCCCGGCAGTTCGCCGGGCTCGACGGCGGCCGTCGCACTGGTCGCGACGGTCGGCCTCTGCGGGGCGGGGCGCTGGTCGACGCCCTTCGCGAAGTGCTTCTCGAGGTAGTACTGGCCGACCATCAGGATCGAGGTGATCGCGAGGTACCAGATCGAGGCGACGATCAGCATCGGCACCGGCTGGTAGGTCTTCGCCGCGATGTCGCTCGTGCGCGTGAACAGCTCGAGCGAGAACGGCACCGCGGTGACGAGCGAGGTCGTCTTCAGCATCGAGATGACCTCGTTGCCCGTCGGCGGGATGATCACGCGCATCGCCTGGGGCAGGATGACCCGGCTCATCGTGTGCCACCAGCCGAGACCGAGGGCGGTGGCCGCCTCGTCTTGGCCCTTGTCGACGGCCAGCAGGCCGGCGCGCACGATCTCGGCCATGTACGCCGCCTCGTTCAGCGCGAGGCCGATGACGGCGAGGAAGAAGTAGCTGAACAGCTCGCCCGTGTCGAACGAGACCCACGGTTCGGTGAACGGGATGCCGACATCGATCGTCTTGTAGATGACGCCGATCAGCCCCCAGAACACCAGCTGCACGTACACCGGAGTGCCACGGAAGAGCCAGAGGTACGCCCACGCGACCGACTTCACGACCGGGTTCGGCGAGAGTCGCATCACGGCGAGCACGACGCCGAGCAGGATCGCGATGACCATCGAGTAGATCGTCAGTTGCAGCGTGTAGCCGGCGGCCTCGATGACGCGCACGTCGAAGAGGTACTTGCCCACCTCGGGCCAGTTGTAGACCGGCCGGTTGACGGCCGCATCGATGATGAACAGCACGGCGATCGCGGCGAGCACGATCGCGAGCACCATGCGCCACGGGTGACGCAGCTTGATCGCCTTGATGGCCTCGGGCGGGGTCTCGGCTCCGGCGCCGGCCGGCGGGGTCTCCGACCCCGCCGGCCGGGAAGGCATGTCGGACATGACTGGGCTGGCCTACCGGATCAGTTGGTGGCGCCGTTGATGACGGCCTCGTCGACCGCACCCGACTCGATGCCGGCCGCCGTGAGGATCTCGAGGTAGGTGCCGTCGTCGATGAGCGACTGCAGTGCGGCCTGCACGGCCTTCGTCATGTCGCTGCCCTTCTCGGTCGCGAAGCCGTACGGGGCGGCGTCGAACATCTCGCCGACGGTCTCGAGCTGACCCTCGAGCTTCGAGACCGCGTCGCCGGTCACGGGCAGGTCGGCCGAGAACGCGTCGGCCTTGCCGTTGACGACCGCCGTCGTGACCTCGGGCTGGCCGTCGAACGGCAGGATCTCGATGGCCGGGTCACCCGCGTCGAGGCACTCCTGGTTGCGGGCGGGCAGCTCATCGGTGTGCTGGATGGTGCCGGCCTGCACCGCGACGGTCTTGCCGCAGGCGGTGTCGGGCGTGATGTCGCTGCCCGCGGGAGCGGCCCACAGGCTGCCGGCGTTCAGGAAGTCGACGAAGTCGACCGAGGCCTGCCGCTCCACCGTGTCGGTGAACGACGACGAACCCATGTCGAGCGCGCTCTCCTGGATGCGGGGGATGATGCTGTCGAAGCTCAGGATCTCCCATTCGGGCTCGAGGCCGAGCTTGGCCGAGACGGCCTCGGCGAGTTCGACGCCCCAGCCCGTGGGGTTGCCTGCGTCGTCCTTGTACTCGTTCGGCGGGTACTCCGCGTCGGTGCCGATGCGCAGCACGCCCGAGTCCTTGACCTCGGCGGGCAGCAGGGCGACCGCGGCGTCGTCGGCCGCGATCGCGGTCGTGGTGGTCTCGTCGCCACCGGGGGAACCGCCCTCGCTCTCGGCATTGTTGACGCAGCCCGTGAAGAGCAGGGCTGCCGCGGAGGCGATGGCGGCCGGCAGGAGAAGTCGGCGGATGTTCATGGTGATACCTCTGTCGTCACGCGATCATGGGGACAAGACGGCGGAGCGAAATCGCAGCGGCTCCGTCGCCGTACCGAGAGCCTAAACCAAGGCGGCCGCACGCCTGCATCCCTGCGGATCACGATTCGGCGGCGATTGGATTCGCCCCTTCCCCGCCCGCGGGACGCAAGATTCCGCTCTTTCAGCGCGCATCGTCGCACGGCGTACGGCGCTCGATAGGCTGGGCGCACCGTGGGAAGCTACTCCGAACTGCTGAAGACCTCGGGCGTCGCACGCATCATCGCCGCCCAGCTCACGGCGCGCTTCCCGTTCGGGATGCTCTCGCTCGCCTTCCTCCTCCACGTCGAGCAGCAGACGGGCTCGTACGGCGCGGCCGGCCTCGTGCTGGCGGCAACCTCGATCGGACAGGCCATCGCCGGCCCGTTCACGAGCCGGCTCATGGGCCGATTCGGCATGCGCCCCGTGCTCATCCTGACCCTCGTGATCTGCGTCACCGGGGTGGTCGCGATCGCCGTGCTGCCGCTCACCGTCCCCCTCTACATGGCGATCGGCTTCGTCGCGGGGCTCGCGACCCCGCCGGTGCAGCCGGCCGTGCGCACGATCTATCCGAAGATGGTGAACTCCCGCCAGCTCACTCCGCTGTTCTCCCTCGACGCCTCGGCGCAGGAGATCATCTGGGTCGTCGGCCCGGTCGTCACCACCTTCGTCTCGACGCAGATCGGCACCGTCTGGGGCATCCTGCTCGCCGCCGCGCTGATGGTCGTCGGCGGCGCCTGGTTCATCGCCTCGCCCGAGCTCGGGCGAGTGCGCATCCCGCGCTCCAGGCGCAGGCTCGGCGTGGTGCTGACCAGGCCGCCCGTGCTCCTCGCCACCGTCGTCGGCTTCCTCCTCATCGGGGCGTGCGCCGCGATCGAGGCCGGCGTCGTCGCGGTGTTCGGTCACGACGGCGCCGAGGCCGGCATCGTGCTCGCGATCTTCTCGGTCGGCTCGCTCGCGGGCGGGCTCTTCCTCGGCCACGTGCCGATCGGCCCGTGGTCGACGGCTCGCCGCATGTTCATCGTGTTCGCGGGCACGGCCCTCGCCGCGTTCGTCATGGACTTCTGGTGGCTCTCGGTCACCCTGTTCATCGCGGGCATCGGCATCGCCCCCGCGCTCGCCGTGCTCTTCGCGATCGTCTCGTCGAGCGTGAAGTTCTCCGACACCGCCGAGGCCTACGGCTGGGTCGGCACCGGGCAGCTCATCGGCGCCGCACTCGGCTCGGCGCTCGCCGGGTTCCTGATCGACGGCCACGGCGCCCAGGGCGCGTTCTGGGCGGCGACCGGGCTCGCGCTGCTCGGCTTCCTCGTTCCTGCCCTCGCCCGGCGATGGCACCCCGATCTCCGCGGCCGCGACGCGAGCCCCATCCCCGACACCGAACCCGTACCGCTGCAACCGAGCTAGAGAACGGCAGATGTCACGCAACCTCGATCCCGCTCCGCTGATGCCGCTCGCCGACGGCGGAGTCATCCCCCAGCTCGGCTACGGCCTCTACAAGGTGCCGCCCGCCGATGCGACGAGGCTCTGCCTCGAGGCGATCGACGTCGGCTACCGCCACCTCGACACTGCGGCCTTCTACGGCAACGAGCGCGAGGTCGGCGAAGCGGTGCGGGCCGCGCCGGTGCCGCGCGACGAGCTGTTCGTCACGAGCAAGGTCTGGAAGGACGACAACGGCTACGACGAAGCCCTCCGCGCCTTCGACGCCTCGATCGCGCGCCTCGGTCTCGAGCAGCTCGATCTCCTCCTCATCCACTGGCCGGTGCCGTCGACCGACCGCTACGCCGACACCTGGCGCGCGCTCGTGAGGCTCCGCGACGAGCGCCGGGTGCGCTCCATCGGTGTCGCGAACTTCCATGCCCACCACCTCGAGCGCATCATCGGCGAGACCGGAGTCGCCCCCGTCGTCAACCAGGTCGAGCTGCACCCCTGGCTGCCGCAGGCCGAGCTGCGCGCCTTCGACCTCGCTCACGGCATCCTCACCGAGGCGTGGTCCCCGCTCGCGCGCGGGCGGGTGCTCGACGACCCGGTGCTCGACGAGCTCGCCGCCCGACACGGTCGCACGCCGGCGCAGATCGTGCTGCGCTGGCACGTGCAACTCGGCAACGTCGTCATCCCGAAGGCGTCCTCGCCGGGCCGCATCCGCGAGAACCTCGACGTCTTCGACTTCGAGCTGCGCCTCGGCGACCTCGCCGAGATCGCCGCGCTCGAGAGCGGAGCGCGCACCGGCCGCGACCCCGACGACGACTGATCCGCCCTCGTCGATCACGGCCCGGTCACGGAGAGGTCACGGCCTGGTCACGGGTGAAATGCGATCGTGACCCGACTCTCAGCGGACATCCAGACGTCGGCTCCGGCTCCGGTCCTAGCCTGACCGCATGAGACCGATCGCACCCGTGGCCGCGGCCGCCGCACTCACCGTTCTGCTCCTCGCCGGATGCTCGATGGGCGGCGAGAATTCGAGCTACGAACCCGCGATGCCGGCGCCCGCGGAGGGCGGCGAGTCCGGGCGGTCCGCCGACGAGGCGATCGCCGACGGCGACGGCACGACGGCGACCCAGAGCGTCATCACGACGGGCCGCATGTCGATCACCGTCGATGACCCGCTCGCCTCGGCCGAGGACGCCGCCGACCTCGCCCGAGACGCGGGCGGGCGGGTCGAGAGCCGCAGCGAGCAGCCCGGTTCGGGCTCGACGTCGCCGAGGGCCGAGCTCGTGCTCCGGGTACCGGCCGACGAGCTCGACGCCGTCGTCGACGAGCTCCGCGAGTTCGGCGACGTCAACGGCGTCACGATGAACGAATCGGATGTCACCGCGGAGCGGAAGGATCTCGACGCGAGGATCGAGGCGCTCGGCGCCTCCGTCGACCGACTCGAACAGTTGCTCGCGCAGGCCACGACGATCACCGACCTCATCGCGATCGAGTCGGAGCTGACCACCAGGCAGGCCGAGCTCGACAGCCTCACCCAGCAGCGCGACTGGCTCGCCGACCAGGTCGACTACTCCACGCTGACGGTCGAGCTGATCACGATCGAGACGGCTCCCGACACCGCCCCCGACGACTTCTGGAGCGGGCTCGCGGCCGGGTGGGCCGCGCTCACCGGGTTCGCGGCGGCGCTCGGCGTCGCGATCGGCGTGCTGCTGCCGTGGGTCGCCGTGCTGCTCGTGCTGGCGGCGATCGTCGTGCTCGTCGTCGTGCTCTCGACCCGCGGTCGCCGACGGGCGACGCCCGCGCCGGCCGCTCCCCCGGCACCCGCGACCTCCACCCGACCCGGCGCAGCGCCTGAGGATCCGGACACCACGGAGCCCTCCCCCGAGGACGAGGGCCGGGCGTAGTCTGGCGACGTGAGCGCGACGACCGAGAATCCGACGCCCGAGTCCACGACGACTGCCTCCCCGACGCCCGAGTCCCTGCTCGGCGACGAGCTCCTCGAGCGGTTCCGGGCGAGGGCGGCCGAATCCGACCGCGACAACGCCTTCTTCGACGACGACCTCGCCGAGCTGCGCACGGCCGGCTACCTGACCGCGCTCGTCCCTGTCGAGTTCGGCGGCCTCGGCTGGTCGGCGCTCGACGTCGTGCGTGCGCAGCAGCGGCTCGCGGGCGCCGCGCCGGCGACGGCGCTCGCGGTGAACATGCACCTCGTGTGGACGGGCGTGGCGAAGGTGCTCCGCGACCGCGGCGACGACTCGCTCGAGTTCGTGCTGCGCGAGGCCGGCGCGGGCGAGATCTTCGGCTTCGGCATCAGCGAGGCCGGCAACGACCTCATGCTCTTCGGCTCGCGCTCGGCGGCCGAACCGCAGCCCGACGGCGGCTACCGCTACTCGGGGCGCAAGATCTTCACCTCGCTCTCGCCCGCGTGGACGAGGCTCGGCACGATGGGCCTCGACAGCACCTCGCCCGACGCCCCGAAGCTCGTCTACGGCTTCATCGACCGCGAGGACCCCGACGTCAGAGTCCTCGACGACTGGGACACGATGGGCATGCGCGCGAGCCAGAGCCGCACGACGGTGCTCGACGGCGCGTACGCCCCCGCCGATCGCATCGTGCGCCGCCTCGACCCGGGCCCGAACGCCGATCTGCTCGTGTTCGGCATCTTCGCGAACTTCGAGCTGCTGCTCGCCTCGGTGTACACCGGCATCGGCGCGCGTGCGCTCGAGCTCGCGGTCGCCGCGGCCCACCGGCGCACCTCGATGAAGCACGATGGCCGCCCGCTCGCGCACGACCCCGACATCCGATGGCGCGTCGCCGACGCCGCGCTCGCCTACGACGCCGTGCCCCCGCAGCTCGAGGCGGTCGCGCGCGACCTCGACGGGCTCGTCGACCACGGCACCGCCTGGTTCCCGAAGCTGGTCGGGGTGAAGGTGCGTGCGACCGAGACCGCCAAGCACGTCGTCGACCAGGCGGTCAGGGTGGCCGGCGGATCGAGTTATTTCGCCGGGTCCGAACTCGGGCGGCTCTACCGCGACGTGCTCGCGGGCATCTTCCACCCCTCCGACGACGAGTCGGCTCACGCCACGGTCGCGAACGCCTGGCTCGGCCCCGTCCCCGACTGACCGCATTTGGCTAGACTTGCGGGGGCGGCGAACGTCGCCAGCGCACACTGGAGGTCGTTGTGAACGTCGTCGCCACCGTCATCGCCCTGGGACTCTTCGTCTTCGGCATGTGGGTCATGAGCATCGCCCCCGAGGTGGCCGGCTTCCAGGCGGCGACCTTCTTCTCGGGCATCCTCGCCGTCTCGCTCTCGCTCGCGATCCCGTTCCACCTCCTCGGCCGCGCCGACGACTGAGCACGCCGCGATGACGTTCCCGGCGCACGACACCCGCGTCACCTATCCCTCGGGCGCCCTCGTCGAGCGCGCGACGGTGCTCCACGTCGCACCCGCCGCCGCCGGCCGGGTCGCGGTCGTCACCGACGTCACATCGTTCCACCCGGTCGACGCGTCCTGGCCCGACCAACCGGCCGACAGCGGCACGATCACCCTCGCCGACGGTGCGTCACTGCCGGTGCGCGATGCGGTCGTCGCCGCGAGCGACGGCGAGGCGCTGCACCTCGGCGCCGACGTCCCCGTTCGCAAGGGCACCGAGGGCTGGGTCTACCTCGTCGCCCACCTCGTCGACGAGGGTTCGGCGATCGCCGAGGGCGACGAGGTCGAGATCACGGCGGATGCCGCGGCGCGCCGCGCCCTCTCCTCGGGGCACACGGCCTGCCACGCGGCATCCCTCGCCCTGAACCTCGCCCTCGAGGGCCGTTGGTCGAAGCCGGCGCGCACCGATACGCTCGGCCGGCCCGACTTCGACGGCATCGCGATCGCCTCGAGCCTGATCGAGCCGAACGGCTCGCTCGACCGCTATCGGCTGAACAAGTCGCTGCGCCGCGCCGGATTCGACGTCGCCGGCCTCGGCGACGAGCTCGATGCCCTCGCCCAGACGGTGTCGGCGACGGTCGGCCAATGGGTGGCCGCAGGTTCGCCCGTGCGCATCGACCGCGACGGCGACGCTCTCACCGATCGCCGGTACTGGGTCGCCGAGCTGCCGGGCGGCACCGCGTCGATCGCCTGCGGCGGCACCCACGTCGGCTCGCTGGCCGAACTGGGCTCCGTCGCCGTCGCCTTCGAGCTCGTCGACGACGGCGGCACGCCGGTGCTCGAGATGCGCACGCGCACCGGCGCCTGACCAGACCTCACCCCGGCATCCAGCACACCGGCGCCGAACGGCCGAAGCGCCGCCGAACGGGGTTACGATTGCCGACGTGGGTATTCGCATCGAGAAGGTCGATCTGCCCGGGATCGGCGTGCGTCACGACCTCGTGACCGAAGCCGGGCGCCGTATCAGCGTGGTCTCGCACCGCGACGGCGAGCGCGATCTCGGCGTCTTCGACATCGACGACCCCGACGCGTGCCGGGACTCGGTCGCGCTGAACGACGACGAGGCCGCGGCGCTCGCCGACGTGCTCGGCGCCTCGGTCATGCTGAGTCGCCTCACGAGCCTGTCGGACGAGACGGCGGGCCTCTACACCGAGCAGATCGCGCTGCCCACCGACTCCCCCTACCTCAACTCCACGCTGGGCGACACGAAGGCCCGCACTCGAACGCACGCCTCGATCGTGGCGATCGTGCGCGACGGTGCGGTGATCCCCTCCCCGACGCCCTCCGAATCCCTGCGCGCGGGCGACCTCATCGTCGTCGTCGGCACTCGCGAGGGGCTCGACGGCGTCTCGCGCCTGCTCGCCAACGGACCCGACTGACGCCGGGCCCGGTATGCATGAGACGACGCTCCTCCTCATCGAAGTCGGCGCGCTGCTTCTCGGCATGAGCCTGCTGGGGCGACTCGCCCTCCTCATCGGCCTGTCGCCGATCCCGCTCTACCTCCTGCTCGGACTCGCGTTCGGCGACGGCGGCATCTTCCCGTTCGATGCGAGCATCGAATTCCTCCAGACCGGCTCCGAGATCGGCGTCATCCTGCTGCTCGCGCTCCTCGGCCTCGAGTACACCGCGACCGAGCTCTTCGACAGCCTGAAATCGGCGCGCAAGCCGGGCATCGTCGACGGGCTGCTGAACGCGTTGCCCGGCGCGGGCCTCGCGCTCCTCCTCGGCTGGGGCCCGGTCGCCGCGGTGGCGCTCGCCGGCGTCACGTGGGTGTCCTCGTCGGGCGTGATCGCGAAGCTCCTGCGCGACCTCGGGCGCCTCTCGAACCGCGAGACGCCCGCCATCCTCGGCGTGCTCGTCATCGAGGACCTCGCGATGGCGTTCTACCTGCCGGTGCTCTCGGCGATCGTCGTCGGCGTGAGCCTCTGGCAGGGCGCCATCGCCGTGGCGGTCGCCGTCGCGGTCGTCGCGGTGATCCTCTACATCGCGCTCCGGCACGGGCACCTCGTGTCCAAGCTCTTCCCGGCCGACCACGCCGAGCCGCTGCTGCTCGGCGTGCTCGGGCTCACGATGCTCGTCGCCGGTCTCGCGCAGGAGGTCTCGGTGTCGGCCGCCGTCGGCGCGTTCCTCGTCGGCATCGCGCTCTCGGGGCGGGTGGCGGCGAACGCGAGCCAGGTTCTGACGCCGCTCCGCGACCTGTTCGCGGCCACGTTCTTCGTCTTCTTCGGGCTCACGACCGACTCGTCGGCGCTCTGGTCGATGCTGCTGCCGGCGCTCCTGCTCGCCGCGATCACCATCGTGACGAAGCTCCTCACCGGCGCCTACGCGGCGCGGCGGGCGGGGGTCGGCACGCTCGGCCAGTGGCGCGCGGGCTTCTCGCTCGCCCCGCGCGGCGAGTTCTCGATCGTCATCGCCGGGCTCGCGGTGAGTGCCGGCGTCGAGCCCGCGATCGCGCCGCTCGCCACGTCGTACGTGCTCATCACGATCATCGCGGGCACCTTCCTGACCCGGCTTCCGGATGCCACGTGGTTCCGCGCGGCCGTGCGCGCCCGGCAGCAGCGCGCACGGCTCTCGGCATAGGGCGGCTGCGGCGCCCCGTCTATTCGCCCGGGCCGGCGTTCGCCGCGGCGTCGGCGCGGTCGGCCCGTGCGAGCGCCGCGGCGTCGTCGAGCTCGGCGTCGGCGGCATCGGCGGCGGCGAGCAGCTCGCGCACGCGCGGCACGACCTCGCTGCCGTAGCGCTCGATGCTCCCCATCATGGCCTCGTGCGGCAGGGTGCCGTTCGAGTACTTGAGGTCGAAACGCACGGCGCCGATCGTGCGCACCGCGCTCGCGATCTTGCGTGCGACGGTCTCGGGCGAGCCGGCGTAGAGTGCGCCGTGCTCCGAGGCCTCGGCCTCGAAGTGCTCGCGGGTGACGGCACCCCAGCCGCGCTCGCGGCCGATGCGGTCGACGATGACCCGGTAGTGGGGCCAGAGCGTGTCGAGCGCGGCCTCGTCGGTGTCGGCGATGAAGCCGGGCGAGTGGATGGCCACCGGCTGCGCCGGCTTGCCGAACTGCGCGAGCGCCTTGCGGTAGAGCTCGGCGAGTGGGGCGAAGCGCGCCGGGCTGCCGCCGATGATCGCGAGCACGAGCGGCAGGCCGTAGTGCGCGGCGCGCACGACCGACTCGGGGCTGCCGCCGACGCCGACCCACGTCTTCAGGTGTCCGTGCTCGACCGGCGGGTAGACGCGCTGATTCTCGAGCGGTGGGCGCAGTTCGCCTGCCCACGTCACCGGCTCCTGTTCGAGGAGTTCGGCGAAGAGGTTGAGCTTCTCCTCGAAGAGCTCCTGGTACTGGCTGAGTTCGAAGCCGAACAGCGGGAACGACTCGATGAACGAGCCGCGCCCGAGGATGACCTCCGCGCGCCCTCCCGAGAGCCCGTCGAGCGTGGCGAAGCGCTGGAACACGCGCACCGGGTCGTCGGAGCTCAGCACCGTCACGGCCGAGCCGAGGTGGATCCGCTCGGTGCGCCCGGCGATCGCGCCGAGGACGACCTCGGGGGCGGAGACGGCGAACTCGTGCCGGTGATGTTCGCCGATGCCGAAGAAGTCGAGTCCGAGCCGGTCGGCGAGCACCGCCTCCTCGACGACGTTCCGCAGCACCTGGGCGTGCGGCAGCACGGTGCCGTCGGGGGCGGCCGTGACATCCCCGAAGGTGTCGAGTCCGAATTCGTAGCGCTCGGTCATGCCGGCCCTTCTCTCCGCGTCTGCATGCGTATGCATACTTCTTGGCGAAACCCGTGACGCCACGAGACTATTCCCCGCTCGCCCCGTCGACCAGCACCCGGGGCGGGAATGCCCGCACCGCCGCCGTCGTTGGCATTCCATGTCGACGCATCGATCTCGTGGTCGCGCATCGGGAATGGGAGCATGGAACAGTGACGGAACGCCAGGTGATCGGTATCTTCGGAGCGGGCAAGGTGGGCACCGCCCTCGCCCGGCTGCTCGTCGACGCCGGGTACCGCGTGCTCATGTCGGGCTCTCCCAGGCAGACCGCGCTCGATCTCCTCGTCGGCGTCGTCGCCCCCGGCGCCGAGGTCGTCGCGCCCGAGGTGCTCGCCGCCGAGTCGCGAGTCATCATCGTCGCCGTGCCGTTCGGCAAGGCCGGCACCGTGCCATGGCCGGCCTTCGACGGTCGCATCGTCGTCGACGCCATGAACTACTGGCCCCCGGTCGACGGCAACATCGCCGAGGTCGACGACGATCCCCGCACGACGAGCGAGCAGAACGCCGCCCGCAATCCGCGCGCCCGCGTCGTGAAGTCCCTCAACCACCTCGGCTACCACGAGATGGAGGACGACAGCCTGCCCGCGGGCGACCCGCTCCGCCGCGCGCTCGCGGTCGTCGGCGACGACGACGAGGCGCGTGCCGAGATCGCCGCACTCATCGACGCGATCGGCTTCGATCCCGTCGACGGCGGCGCACTCGCGCACGGCGTGGCCCTCGAACCCGGCCACCCGGCCTTCGGCCGCGAACTCTCCGCCGCCGAGCTCGCCGCGCTGCTCACGCCCGTCACGCACCTCGCCGCCTGACCACCCCCTACGCTGTTCCCCGACGGCACGAACGGGGGCGAGCATGGATGCTTCGGGGCTGATCGGCGAGCTCGAGGCGATGGCGAGCGAGGCCGAGCGGGTGAAGTATCGACGCTACTTCCCCGACGACGACTCCGCACCGTTCATCGGCGTGCGCATGGGTGCCGTCTTCGACCTCGCGAAGACCGCGCTGGAGCTTCCCGTTCGCGAACTGGAGCTTCTGCTCGAGGAGCCGACGCACGAGGTGCGCGCCCTCGCGTGCAGCATCATGGGCAGGTCCGCCGCGCAACCAGGTGTCGACGACACCCGCCGCACTGAACTGTACGAGCTCTACCTCCGCCGTCATGACCGCATCGACCAATGGGACCTCGTCGACCTCGCCGCCCGCGACGTCATCGGCGCCCACCTCCTCGAACGCGATCGCCCGCCGCTCGACCTGCTCGCGGCATCCGGCTTCTGGCCCGAACGCCGCACTGCGCTCGTCGCGACCTTCGCGTTCCTGAGACGCGGCCAGCCCGACGACGCCTTCACCCTCGCCGAGCGCCTCGCGCTCGACGACGCGCCGTTCGTCCAGAGGGCCGTCGGCTGGGTACTGCGCGCGGCCGGTGATCTCGACGAGGCGCGTCTCGTCGCCCTCGTCGAACGCCACGCGGCTACGATGCCGCGCATCGCCCTCCGTGCCGCGATCGAACACCTGCCGAAGACGGAGCGGATGCGCCTGCTCGCGATCCGATGAACGCCGTCAACCGGCGTCGGATGCTGCGCCGGACGCCTCGTCGCCGCCGAGCGGACGTCGCCCGCGCCGCCGGACGCCGAGGTCGGCGACCGCGATCGCGAAGGCGATCGCGACGAACACTGCGACGGCGAGCATGCCGACCGCGTACGCGTCGTGGTACACGACGAGATCGGGCTCGCCGTCGGATTCGCGGAAGATCGTCGAGTAGAAGAGCGAGAGCGTCACCGCCGTGCCGATCGCGGTACCGATGCGCTGGCCGAGCTGACCGACCGAGCCCGCGAGACCGCCCTGCTTCACCGGGATGTCCATGAGTGTCAGCGTCTGGTTCGGCGACACGACGAGCCCGCCGCCCGCGCCGCCGATGACCATCGCCCCCGCCATCGCCCACGGCGTCACCTCGGGCGGCGTCACGATCGCGAGCAGCACGAGCAGCCCGATGCCGATGAGCAGCAGCACGAGCCCCCCGACGACCAGCGGCCGCCCGATGCGGTTCACCAGGTTGCCGCCGAGCCACGAGCCGACGGCGCTCATGAGCGCGAAGCCGATGCCGACCATGCCCGCGTAGACCGCCTCGAGACCGAGGCCGTGCTGCAGGTAGAGGGTCGTCAGCAGGAACATCGACGGCATGGCCGCGAAGTAGACGCTCGCGAGCGCGGTGCCGTTGCGGAACGAGCTCACGCCGAAGAGACTCAGCGGCACGAGCGGATGGCGCCCGGTGGCCGCGTAATGGCGCTCCCAGGCGATGAACGCGGTCGCGGCGAAGACGAAGACGACGAGCACCCACCATCTGGCCGGGTCGTCGTCGGGCGAGCCGGTCGTGAAGAGGAACGGCCACATCAGCGAGAGCACCGTGAGGGCGAAGAGGCCGAGGCCGATCGGGTCGAGCGAGAGCGGTTTGCCCGAGGGGTGCCGGGTCTGCGGAAGCAGCCAGACCGCCAGCGCGATGGCGGCGAGCGCGAGAGGGACGTTGATCCAGAAGATCCCGCGCCAGCCGTCCTCGGGGCCGCCGATCGCGATCATGAGCCCGCCGAGCGTCGGCCCGAACGCAGTCGCGAGCCCGATCGTCGCACCGAACAGCCCGAAGGCCTTGCCCCGCTCCTTGCCGTGGAAGAGTTCCTGGATGATGCCGAGCACCTGCGGCATCTGGATGCCCGCGGCCACCCCCTGGAGCAGCCGGGCCACGAGCAGGACCGCGGCGTTCGGGGCGAGGGCGGCGACGAGACTCGTGAGGGTGAAGAGGCTGAGGCCGATCACGAACAGGGTCTTGCGCGATCGCTGGTCGCCGATGCGCCCCGCGGGCACGAGCGTGAGGCCGAAGGTCAGCACGTAGCCCGCGACGATGAGTTGCAGCTCGGTCGAGCCGGCATCGAAGGCGTCCTCGATCGCGGGCAGGCCGACGTTCACCTTCGAGAGGTCGAGGATGGTGAGCGCCGCGACCGCGACGCAGACCCAGAACGCACGCCAGCGGTGCTGCTCCGAGAGCGGGATGGAACGGGTGACGGGAGGCACTGACATCGGTCCCAGCCTATGCCCGCGCCGCCGTTCAGGCGCGCAGCGGTCCGCCGCGCTCCTGCGTGCGCGCGATCGAGGGAAGCACGATCAGTGCGACGACCGCGATGAGCTGGGCCGTGAGGCAGATGCGCACCGCAGAACCCGCACCGTCGAGGTTCGCGAGGATCACGACGAACTGCGCGACCGGGGTGAGCACCGCGAGCCCGACGACCCACCAGAGGACCCGCGAACTCAGCCGGCCTCTGCGGGAGGGGGCGAGGGTGTCGGCCCGGCCGGCCGTGAGCCCGAGGACCAGCGCGCCGGCGATGAGGGCAGCAGTGGCCGCCCACGAACTCGCGATCGGGGCGACCCGCATGACGAGGCCCGCCGCGGCGAGGAGCGGAGCGACGCCGATGAGAACGAGGCCGCTGACGGCGCCGAGGTCGAACGACACAGGGTCGCCGCGCTCGACGCGCGGATCGGCGGAGCGGCCGCCACGCGCGTTCCAGTCCTGCCTTCGGGCGATCTCGGAGAAGGCGAGCAGGCCGAGCACCATCATCCCCTGGAGCCCCACGAACCCGCCGAGGAACTCGGCGGCGGCAGCGGGGTCGGCGAAGCCGTTGACGACCAGCACCACCGGCGTGATCCCGCCGATCGCGGCGATCCAGCGCAGCGCGACCGGGCTGAGCCGGCCGAATCGTCGAGGCGCCGTCGTCACGCCGCGACGCGCGGTGGTCGCCAGCACGAGTTCTCCGAGCAGGAGCAGCACAGTCGACAGCACCGAGGCGACGACGAGGTCGAGCCCGGCCGGCACGCCGACGACGACGACGATCGGTGCGGCGACGACGAGGGCTGTGCCGACGACGGCACCCGGATCGGCCGGTCGGTCTTCGACGATGCGCGCGGGGACCGCGACGGGCGCCGGCGCCGTCTTGCGTGCGACGGCCGAGGCCGACGCTCCGACGGGCGTCTGCCGCACCAGGCCGGCGAGCGCCTCGGTCAGCACGCCCCGACGCACGAGCGTGTCGAGTGCGACGGCGCGCTCCGTCTCGGCTTCCATGCCCGCAGCGCCGGCCTGCAAGGTGTCGAGTTCGACGAGGACGCCGCGCGGGTCGCGTTTTCCGGGCGTCTGCTTCGCCCACGTTCCGAGATCGATCACGGCCTCACCCGTTCGGAGCCCAGGCGAAGGTGCTGACGATCGCGTCGCTCAGTGCGACGCAGGAGTCGAGCAGATCGGCATCGACGGGTTCGTCGGCCGGCCGGACGATCGACGTCGAGAGGAGGACCGCGGACGTGCGGTTCGACCCCGGCACCGGGATGAGGTAGTTGACCTGCTCGTCGACGGCCTCCTCGGCGCCCGCCAGTCCGCTCACCGTTCGGGTCCATCGCACGATCATCCGGTCGTCGCCGAGAAACGCCGCGCCACGAGTCGAGAACAGCTCGCTCACCCGCGCGTCGAGCGGACCGCCGCCCGGTTCGACGAGCCTGGTCGCCGTGATCGACATCGGCGCGAGTGCTGCCCCTTCGTCACCGCTCGGCAGGTAGACGGCAATGCCCTGACGGTCGCGCAACCCTCGGAAGGACGACTTCACGGCCGCGGCGAGCTGGAACTCGAGGTCGGGGCGGCCGTAGGGGCGCAGCTTCGCCCGCATCGCCGTGAGCAGCTCCGCCTCCGACTGGGTCGACAGGTCGTGGCGCACCCAGCCCGGCGGAAACAGCATCCGGAACGATGGCACCGCCGTGGCCGCGATCATGCGCGCTCCAGTCGGAGCGAATCGACGAGCGCCCACAGTTCGGGCGCCATGAGCCCGATCATCTGCGGGTCGGCGCTTCGGGCGAGCACGACGACGCGCGCGCCGGAGGGTGCGAAGAGGTAGCCGAGCTCGGCGACGGTCGCCTCGCCCGCGTCGTCGGCCAGGATGCGGGAGTACCCGATGCCGGCACCCAGCCCGGCGGAGCGCACCTCGGTCGGGCGCACCGCGACCGTGCTCGGCAGCGGCCCCAGTTCTGCCGCGAGATCGACGTCGTCGTCATCGTCGCGCTCCGCGATGAAGAGCTGCACGACGCCCACCGCAGGCAGCCCGTAGGGGCAGTACCAGAGGGCGCCCGATCGCTCGGCGTCGAGACCGCCCTGCTGCGCGGCGAGGAGTTCGGGCAACTGCGCCGACCACGGCGGCTCGTTCCACGGCGCGGCGACGTTCGCGGACGACGCGATGCGGTGGGCCCACTCCTCCAGCCGCTCACCCGACTCGGTCGGGAACGCGGTGGGCACCGGAAGCCACCACTTGCTTTCGTAGTCGAGCGAGTAGGTCAGCACGCTCCCAGCATAGGGAGCCGGTCGCGGGCTCCCGCTCACGAGCGAGCGAGCGATGTGGCCCAGCGGTCGGCCGAGGCGTCGCCGGCGAGGCCCTCGAAGAAGTCCGAACCGTCGCGGTACGCACCGAATCCGGGCTTCGCGATGCTGTCGATGATGTTCGCGACGGTGTCGACCCCGCTCGACGCGAGCTGGCTGCCGTCGAGCACGGTGCCGGCCAGGGCCTGGTTGACGCGGTTCGTCACCGCCGGGCCCGAGGCGGCGAACGCGTCGGAGAGCGCCGCGGAGATCGGTCCGCCCGAGCCGCCCGTGACGCGCGCGAGCCACCCGGCCGGACCGGTGTAGGAGATTCCGTCGACGACATCGCCGAATGAGCGGATCTGGTTGATGATGCCCTGACTCTGCGTGAGGTTGCCCGCCGAGTTCGTCACGGGGCCGCGGAGGAAGGTCGAGAATCCGCGCAGGGCGCGCAACTCGCGGAAGGCGGTGAGCCCGACGAGGTCAGAGCCGAACCCCTTCGCGAAGCTGAGCCCTCTCGAGCCCCAGGTGCCGGCGCCCCGGAACAGCGTGCCGAGCTTCGCCAGGCGCCCGAACGGCACCACGGCGAGGCCCGCGAAGAAGATGTCCCAGCCGTCGCCGCGCCCGGCGGCCACCTTCCAGATCGTCAGGCCGAGTGCGAGCAGTCCGACGATCGCGCCGGCCAGCAGCACGAACGGGCCGCCGACGATGATCGCGACGACGGCGAGGATCACTCCCGCAACGGCGAGGATGTTCAGGATCACCTCGATCGCCGGCAGCGCGTCATCCCAGAAGCTGTCCTCGACGCCGCGGTCGTTGGCGTCCTCGAGTCCGTTGACGGCGTTCTCGTACGAGCCGTTCCACGTGTCGAAGGGCTCGTCGTAGCGGCGGGCCTCTTCGAGCCACTCGTCGTAGATGTTGTCCTGCGCGACCCGCAGATCGGCGACGCCCTGACGGCGTTCCTCCGCCTGGGCCGGCGTCTCGTCGACGGGCGGCGTCTCGCCGTTCGCGTCGCTGAAGGAGCTGCGCGCACCCTCGTACGTGCTCCAGAGCTCGACGCAGTTGTCGACGATGTCGTTGAGCCGGTCCTTCACGTCGACGACCGTCTGCCCGTACTCGCGGAGCACCTTGCCGCTCGGCTCGTACCGGGCACCGGCCTTCGCGAGATCGGCGTGGACCTGGCCGGCCGTCTCCTTCAGGCTGTCGATCGAATAGCCCTTGCCCTCGGCGCCCGAGACGATCGCGCTGAGGATCGCCGCGGATTCGCGCATCTGCATGCCGAGGGACTCCATCTGCGAGCCGCGAGTGACGATGTCGGCGCCGTCGCCGGCGATCTTGCGGATCTCGTTCCCACCCGGTGAGCGGTCCATCGTCAGTTCCCCTTCGGCAGGTTCTTCGACTCGTCCTGGTCGACGGAGAGGGAGGCGGAGGCCTCCGTGTCCCAGTTCACCCAGGCCTGGCCGACCTCGTCGACATGTTTCTGTAGCTCCTGCACGTCCTGCTTGAGCGTCTCGCGCTTGTCGTTCCACGCGCCCTCGAAGCGATCGACCTGCTCGCGGAGTCCATTGCGGCCGAGCGGCGATCCGATCGCGCCCTCGAGCGCACCGGTGCGGTCGCCGGCCTGATCGAACTCGACGATGATCTGCTTGAGCGAGCCGTTGAGCTCGTTGAGCACCTCGTACGGGATCTGCACTCCGTCGCTCATCCCGGCCCCTTTCCGTGTCGTCCTGGGTCAGCCTAAGCGGTGCGGCGCGGATGACGACATGGAGAGGACTCCCCATGCGGATCACGAGGAAGTCGGGAACTTGTTCGGCCTCCACGCAAGCAGAAAGCCCCCGGGCAGCGACCGGGGGCTTTCTGATGGCGACGGATGTCGACTCGAGTGGTGGACCCAGGGGGATTCGAACCCCCGACCTTCTCATTGCGAACGAGACGCGCTACCAACTGCGCCATGGGCCCGAGCGAGAAAGAGCCTATCACCCTTCAGCGGGTGGTTCTGACCACCGGCCCCGGCGTCGTCAGCCCGCAGCCCGGCGACGGCGGAGCACCGCGTCGAGGTCTTCGAAGCCCGGGCGCGAGTCGTCGACGATGCCCATGCTCGCGTAGGGGCTCGCCGTCGACGGCCGGTCGGCCCGGCGCGTCTCGGGTGCCGCCGCGGATGCCGCGGGGGTGATCGACGGCACCGCAGGCGCGAGCCGCTCGGCGCGCCGCGCCACCGCGGCCTCCGACTCGGCGCGCTTGAGTTCGGCGGCGGCCTCAATCGACGCCATCGCCGTCGCGGCGATGGTGCCGCGCGAGAGGTGCAGCGGACGGGGCAGCGGCTGCGGCGTCCAGCCGACAGGCTCCTCAGCCGTCTCGGGGAGGTCGATGGGCTCGAACTCCTGCGCGGCCGGGACCGGATGCGCCACGCTCGACGCCCGGCTGGGCGGGCGCACCCGCGCGAGCGCCACGAGTCCGCCGAAGGCGGCGAGGAACACGAGGCCCGCGACCCCGGCGATGAGCAGCGACGCACCGAACGCGGCCGCCACGAGTCCGCCGATGACGGTGAGCAGGGCCGCGAACGCCGTCAGCGAGCAGGCGGCGCGCTTTCGGCGCAGCGCGAGTCGCGCGGCGCGGGCCGAGACATGGGGCGCAGTCGTCGGCAGTGCGATGGGTTCGGTCACGGGAGCGCGTGCGGCCAGCGCCGCGCCGGCACGTGCGCGCGCGGCATCCGCGACCTCTTCGGCTTCGCACCGCTCGGCGATCGCGATCTGCTCGGCCGCCTCGGCCGCCAGCCTCGCGGTCTCCTCGTGCTCGTGCAGGATGCGCTGCTGGGCCGCGACCTCGCGGGCCGTCGCCTCGACGACGACCGGCTCGGGCGTCTCGGCGGTCTCGGCGAGGATGCGCAGCGTCTGCTGGAGGCGGACGGCGTTCCGTTCGGTCGCGAGATACTGCCGGCGGCGCAGCCAGTTCGGCAGCAGGTACGCGATCCACAGCGCGGCGGCCACCGCCACCAGGACCCCCCCGCCGATCACATCCATGGCGACAACGTTAAGTCACGGGGCGCCGCAGCCCCGAGCAGACTCGGGCGTGTTCAGCGATCTGTCAGGGGAAGTGGTCGCTGGCTCGCGGCCAGGTCCGCTGCGGCGACCCTCGCCGCTTCGCTCGGCGCCCGCCCCTCGCGCCACCTCCGGAGCACTCCGCGAGGTACCTCCTCGGCGACGAGCGCGAACGAGAAGTGGTCGCGCCAGTGCCCGTCGATGTGGATGAATCGGCGTCGCAGCCCTTCGTAGCGGAAGCCGAGCTTCTCGACCACCCGCAGCGAGGGCCCGTTCTCGGGGCGTATGCAGATCTCCATGCGGTGCAGTCGCAGCACCCCGAAGCAGTAGTCGGTCGCGAGCGCGACGGCCGTGGGCGTGATGCCGCGACCTGCGACCTCCTCGGAGACCCAGTAGCCGATCGTCGCCGAGGAGAGCGAGCCGTAGCTGATCGACGAGACGTTCAGCTGGCCGACGAGCTGCCCGTCGACTTCGATCACGAACGGCAGCCCGTGCCCGCTGCGCGCGTGAGCGAGGAGATTGCGGATCGACGCTCGCGCATCGACGAACGAGCCGCCGCCCGGGTAGCTCGCCTCCCACTGGCGCAGCCAGCGCCGGTTGGCCAGCAGCACCCGCTCGAGCGCCTTCGCGTCGCGGACACGGATCGGCCGGAGCGTGACCTCGCCGTCACGGAGCGTGGGCAGGGCGACCGCGGCCATGTCAGTCGGCGTCGAGGGCGGCGGTGTAGCCGAGGAGCCATTCCTTCAGCTCTGCGCCGAGGTCGTCGCGATCGACGGCGAGCTGGATCACGGCCTTGATGTAGTCCAGCTTGTCGCCCGTGTCGTACCGGCGACCCCGGAACACGACCCCGTACACCCCGCCCGTGCCCTCGACATCGCCCGCCATCGTCATCAACGCATCGGTCAACTGGATCTCGCCGCCCTTGCCCGGCGGCGTCTCGGCCAGGATGTCGAACACCTCGGGCTTCAGCACATACCGGCCGATCACCGCGTAGTTCGACGGCGCGACCTCCTTCGCCGGCTTCTCCACCAGACCCGTGATCCGCACCACATCGGGGTCATCGGTCACCTCGACCGCCGCCGCACCGTACTGGTGGATCTGATCCGGGTCGACCTCCAACAGGGCCACGATCGACGCGTCCCGCTTGACCTGCTCGTCCAGCATCCGCGTCAGCAACTCGTCCCTGGCATCGATCAGGTCATCACCCAGCAGCACCGCGAACGGCTCATCACCGACATGCATGTGCGCCCGATGCACCGCATGCCCGAGCCCGAGCGGGTCACCCTGACGCACGTAGTGCATGTCGGCCAGCTCGGTCGACTCGTTCACCTTCTCGAGCTTCGCGGTATCACCCTTGCGCTCCAGGGTCGCCTCCAGCTCCGCGACCCGGTCGAAATGATTCTCGAGCGCGTTCTTGTTGCGCCCCGTGATCATCAACACATCCGTCAGGCCCGCCGCGACAGCCTCCTCGACCACGTACTGGATCGCGGGCTTGTCGACCACCGGCAGCATCTCCTTCGGCATCGCCTTCGTCGCCGGAAGGAACCGCGTACCGAGCCCGGCCGCAGGAATGACCGCCTTCGTGATCCGTTGTGTCATGGGCTCCAGCGTAGCCGTTCGGGCATCCGGCCTAGGATGTGTGCCATGCCCGAGGATCCGGACGTCCAGAAGCGCATCCTGCGCGCAGAGCTCCGCGAGCGGCGCCAGAACATGCCGGCGCACGAGCGCGAGATCGCGACCGAGGGCTTCACCTCGCGACTCGAAGAACTCATCGGTTCGACGGGCGCCGAGTCGATCTCGTGCTACCTGTCGATGCCGTCCGAGCCCGACACGAGACCCTTCGTGAACTGGGCCGAGGCCCGGGGCATCCGCGTGCTCTTCCCGATCACCCGGGAGGACGGGCTGCTCGACTGGACCGTCGGCGAGGAGGCGAGCGAGACGATCGGCCTCCACGGCACGCCCGAGGCCGTCGGCGAGCTCCTCGGCCCCATGGCGATCAACGACGTCGACCTCATCGTGATCCCGGCGGCCGCGATCGACGCGAGCGGCATGCGCCTGGGCTGGGGGCGGGGCTATTTCGACAAGACCCTCGGATCAATGGGAAAATGTCCTCCGGTGTATGCCGTGGTCTTCGACAGCGAGTTCGTCGAGCACGTGCCGCGCGAAGTGCACGACCAGCCGGTGAACGGCGTCGTGACCCCCACCCGCATCATCGCCTTCTGACCGGATCGGCCGGTCTCCACGACCGGAGAGTTGCATGCCCACCTATTCCTACCGCTGCACCGAGTGCGACAACGCCTTCGACATCCACCAGGCGTTCACCGACGACACGCTGACCGTGTGCGAGGTCTGCGGCGGCAAGCTGCGCAAGCTCTTCAACACGATCGGCGTGACGTTCAACGGTTCGGGCTTCTACCGCACCGATTCGCGCGCCGGCGGCGCGGGTTCCGCCAAGGGCGGGTCGGATGCCTCGTCGTCTTCGAGTTCGTCGTCGTCTTCTTCGTCGTCTTCTTCGTCGTCTTCTTCGTCTTCGTCTTCGTCTTCTTCTTCGCCGAAGCCCTCCTCGACCGGCGGGGGCGCTTCGGCATCGTCGTGAGGGTCGGCTAGCGTGGTGCCCGTCTGATCAGCGACCGGAGGGGGAAGCCGTGATCACGGGCTTCAGGGAATTCATCATGCGGGGCAACGTCATCGACCTCGCCGTCGCGGTCGTCATCGGCGCGGCGTTCACGGCGGTCGTGACGGCGATCGTGGAGGGGCTCATCAACCCGTTGATCGGCCTGCTCTTCAAGGCCGACAGTCTCGATTCTCTGAGCTTCACGATCGGCGAGGCGACGTTCAGGTATGGCGCTGTGCTCGGCGCGATCATCTCGTTCCTCGCCGTCGCCGCCGTCGTCTATTTCGTGTTCGTCATGCCGATGAACCACTTCAAGGAGCGCGCGGAGGCCCGGCGCAAGGCTGGGCAGCCCGACCCAGAGGAGCCCGAGACCGAGCTCACCGTGCTGGCGCAGATCCGCGACCTGCTCGCCCAGCAGCCCGCTGCGGGCGGCTCGGGCCGCCACACCGAGCAGTAGGCGCTCCCCGGGTCACCGGCTGAGCGTCGGACGGACTGCGTCGCGTTCGGCCGAGCTCGGCGCCTTCTGCAGAGACTGCTGAGCGTTTGCAGGACTTCGCCGCGTTCGGAGGACGATTCCGCGCAAGCTCGTCCTACGAACGCGGCGATGTCCTCAATTCCCGCCCCCGGATTGGGTCGGCCGGGCGGCATCCGCCACTCGGCCGGGTCAGTCGCGCCGCCAGTGCGGGGGTCGGTCGCCCAGCAGCCGCTCGTCGTCGGGCGACCTCCGCCGAGGCGTCTCCGTCGTCTCGCCGCGATCGTCGCCCGCGTCGGGCGCGACCGGCGCTTCGGGTGACGGATCGGACCCTGGTGCCGGCGTGAGCTTCGCCCGGCGCGCCCGCCCAGGAACTCGCTCGACCCGTTGACGCGGCTCGTCGGGTTGGCGCGGCTCGTCGGATTCGCGCGTCACGAGCGGGCGTCGGCGGCGCGCGGTCGTTCGTCGCCCTCGACGGCCGCCGGATCGGGCTTCCCGAGGAGCGTCGCGACCCGCGCAGCCACCGCATCGGGATTGCCGAACAGCTCGAAGCTGTGCACGCGGAGGTAATGCCACCCGAGTCGTCGCAGCACATCGGGGCGCAGCCGCAGCGCCTCACGCAGGCTCTGCCCCGCGAAGGCGTCGTCGGTCTCGACGACGACGGCCTTGCCCGCGTGAGCGGCGGCGAGCGCGAGGCGCCCGCGATGGCCCACGCTCACCCGGATGCCACGACGTTCGAGTCGTGCGCCGAGATCGCGCAGCATCGGCCCCGGCGGGTTCGCCTCGCCGGGGTCGGCGGCGCGCTCCTCGGTCTGTGTGAGCACGTTCGCGAGGGCGAGCACTCCATGGCTCTGGCGCGACTCGTCGATGTCTTCCGGGCGGAACGCCGACACGAGGTCCATCGAGCGTCGGGCGCGCGTCATCCCGACCGCGAGCAATCGGTCGCCGCCCGGCTCGCCGAGGGAGCCGAAGTTCGAGAGCAGTCGTCCGTGCGGGGTGCGGCCGTAGCCGATGGAGAAGATGACGCGGTCGCGACTCTGCGCGACCGCCTGTTCGAGCGTCAGCACCGTGAAGGGTTCGGCGCGGTCCTTCAGGATGAATGCGGAGAGATCGGTGCGCTTGGCGAACGCGGCGAGCACGGCCTGGTGCACCCTGGCCGCGTGACGAGTGCTCGCCGTGATGACCATGAGCGACTCGCGCGGGCGCTTCACGGCGTGCTCCATGACGAGTTCGACGACCTTCGCGACCTCGGAGTCGATCGACTCGACCGTGCCGGTCACGGTATCCGGCAGCCCGTTGCCCGCGACGTAGTGGAGGCCGAGACTGCCGTGCCCGAGGAAACTGCCCGCCCACGGCATGGAGACGATCCGCCCCGCGTAGAAGCGCCGGTTGACGAGCTCGGCGAGGTCCTCGCCGCCCGCGCGGTAGCTGCGGGTGAGGGTGAGGGTCGGCAGGAGCTCGCCGAGGCGCGCGAGTGCCGAGTCCGCGTGCAGCGCGTCGACGCCGTGGTCGGCTTCGACCGGCTGGTCGCCGTCGTCGATGCCGGTCTCGAAGAGGGTCGGCGTCTGGGTGACGGGGTCGCCGAAGGCGACGACCTGCTTGGCGCGCCGGATCGCGCCGAGGTTCTCGGCGATCGTCGTGGCGCCGGCGTCGACGAGGAGCACGGTGTCGAACGGGATCCGCTCATCGATCGCGGCGACCTCGTAGGGCGAGGCGAGCCACACGGGCGCGAGCACGCGGAAGAGGTTCGGGACCTCCGATTGGAGGGCGCTCACGCGGACCCGGTCGCTGCGGAGCATCCGTTTGAGCAACCCGGCCTCGTCGGGGTGATCGACGAGCGCGACCTTCCAGTTCTCGGCGAGCCGCCACGCCAGCAACGGCCCGGCGGCCGAGGCGTGCGCCTCGTCGACGAGACGGAAGTCGCCTTCGAGACGGTCGAGCACGGTCGTGTTCGCGCCGAGCAACGCCTTCTCGCTCGCGAGCACGTGTTCGAGCACCGACTGCCACCAGGCGAGCTCGAGTTCGCCTGAGACCGCCGGTTCGGGCACGTGGCGACGAGCGAGGTCGAGCAGCAGCGGATCGAGGCCGAGATCGCGAAGGCGCCCGAGGATCGCGGTGCGCTCCTGCAGGTTCGCGAGCACTTCGGAGTCGGCGGCGAGCCCCGCGAGCGTCGCGACGAGTTCGCGGACCGGGCGCGCCGCGAGCTGGCGAGGCGTGCCGACGATGTCGAGCGGCGCATCGAGGGTGGCGAGATCGGTCGCGACGTGCTGGAAGGCGACGTGCACGTCGTCGAGTCCGACCGGGACGCCCGGGATCGCACCGGCGTCAGAGTAGCGCTGCCACAGCGTGCGCTGCTGCTGGATGCCGCGGAGCGCCGCGTTGAGGTCGGTGATGTGCACCCCGGGGCGCACGTACTCGAGGGCGTGCCTGCGGAGCCTGCGGCGGTTGGCGCCCGACATGCCGGGAGACTCGCGCCTCGGCGCCGTCGCCGTGATCAGTTCGCCGAGCGGGCGGTCGTACACCGAGGGCTGGAATCGGTCGAGCGTCTCGCGCACGTCGAGGAGGAGCCGGAGGAAGACGCCGAGTTCGGCGATCGACTCGAATTCGCGGAGCCGGGTCTGCGCGATGAGGGCGCGACCGCGTTCGAGGAGCCGTGGCACCTCGACCGCGCTCAGTCGCTTCGCGAGCTCGTGCGCGTTCGTCGCCTCGGCCGAGCTCGCGAAGGAGGCGCCGTACCAGGGCGAATCGCCGGGGCCGTAGCGGAACTCGCCGAGTTCGGCGGCGCGGGCGAGTTCGCGTGCGACCTCGTCGCGCCCACTCGACAGGGCGACGAGGGCGGCGTGGTCGAGCCTCGCCGTCGTCGAGGGCGGCGTGGGCAGGAGCGCGAGCCGCGAGAGTTCGCCGAGCGCGTCGAGCACCGAGACCCGGAGCCCGGGGTCTCGCCGCGTGAGCGCCGTGCGATAGTCGAGCAGCACCTTGCGCAGCCGCACGAGCGCGTCGTCGACGTCGGCCACGCGCGGGCGTTCGGCCTTCTCGTTGCGAGAGATCGACTGGATGAGTTCACGCCGGAGGCCTGCGGTGGTGACGGCGGCGCCGCCGAGTCCGATCTGGCCGAGACGATGCGCGATGCCGTCGAGGCTCGCCCGACGCGAGCCGACGACGAGCACCCGCTTGTCCTTCGCGACGAGGGCGCCGATGGCGTTCACGACCGTCTGCGTGCCCCCGGTACCCGGCAGGGTCTTCACGACGACGGAGGTGCCGGCCTCGATCTCGGCGATGACCTGCTCCTGCTCGGGATCCGCGTCGAGGAGCAGGGTGTCGGTCGACGGGGGCCGCTCGTCCTGCGAGACGAGACGCACGGGCTCCTCACGAGCGGCCGCGACGGAGGCCCGGGCCGCCGGGTTGCCGGCGAGGGCGTCGATGACGGGGTGCTCGAGCCGCGAGGCATCCGCCGCCATCTCGGGGCCCACCTCGGCGAAGGAGGACACGACGAGTCGCGGCGCGACCTGGAACCACGGCAGGTGGCTCGTGAGGCCGCGCAGGCGATCGATCACGGGCTGCGGCTTGAACGCGCCGTTCGTGATCGCGAGCGCGACGAACGCCTCGGCGTCGAGGGTGATCTGGAACTGCTCGCGGAGTTCACGCGCGAGCGCCGGGTTCAGGAAGGGCTGGCCCTTCAGCTTGAGCTCGAAGTCGCGGCCGTACCGGCGGATGGCGAGCGGACGCAGGAGAACCGGAGCGAGGAACTCCTCGCCGCCGTTGCGCCACGAGGCGAGGCCGATCGCGAGGTGGACCGACTCGATGCCGCGGACGCTCCGGAGCTCGATGCCCTTCTGAGTGATCTCGGCGGCGGCGAGTCGCGCGTTGCGGAGTGCGAGTTCATCGCGTATGAGGCTCGAGAGCAGTGTCGACTTGCCGGTGATGAACTGGGGCAGCCCACCGGGATGGGTGGTCGAGAGCTCGATGCGAGTGCGCGGGGTGTCGACGAAACGCACGAGCGGCGAACGACCGCCGACGGCGGCGAGCTCGGCACCCCAGCGGCGCCAGCTGGGCTCGGCGACATTGCCTGCGATGAGTTCGGGGTCGCCGAGGCTGACGCCGTTGGGGCTCGTGATGTCCTGTTGCATTTGATCCGGGGTGAGGTCGTCGGCTGCCGCATCGGTCTCTTCGCCGAGGATCTCGTCCTCGGCGTCGTCGTTCCGATCGAGCCGCTGCACACCGACACACTAAGACGAAACACGCGAATTCCTCGGAGCATCGCCGCATCGGACGCTCATTCGATACCCCTAGGGTATTGTGCTAGCGTCATCGGATGCTCCCGCCCACCCCAGCCCCCCGTTCACCGCGCGTGACCGTCGTCATCGGCGGCGTCGCCGGAGGCATGTCCGCGGCCACCCGCCTGCGCCGCCTCGACGAGGAGCGCGAGATCATCGTGATCGAGCGCAGTTCCGCCGTCTCGTTCGCGAACTGCGGTCTGCCGTACCACGTGTCGGGCGTCATCGCCGAGCGCGACGACCTCTCGCTGCAGACCCCCGATCGTCTCGCCGAGCGATTCCGGCTCGAGGTGCGAGTACGGCACGAGGCCGTCGCGATCGACCGCGCGGAGCAGACCGTGGAGGTGCGCTCCCTCGCGAGCGGCCAGGTCGAGACGCTGCACTACGACGAACTCGTGCTCGCCCCGGGCGCCGCGCCGCGCCGCCCGAGCGACGTCGCGGCGGGCGCCCCGCTGCACACGCTGCGCACCCTCGACGACCTCGACCGCATCATGAGCCGCCTCGACGAGGCGCCCGCCGGGAACGCCGTCGTCATCGGCGGCGGCTACATCGGTCTCGAGATGGCCGACAACCTCGCCCGCCGTGGGCTCACGACGACCCTCGTGCAGCGCGGCGGGCAACTGCTCGCCGCGCTCGACGAGGAGATGGCGGCACCGGTCGCCGACCACCTCGCGGCGCACGGCGTCGCGCTGCGCCTCGGCCGCACCGTGCACCACGTCGCGGTCGATCACGTGCGCCTCGACGACGGCACCCGCCTCGCCGCCGACCTCGTCGTCGCGGCGATGGGCGTCGTACCCGAGACGCGCCTCGCCGCCCGGGCCGGCCTCGCGGTCGGACCGAGCGGCGGCATCGTCGTCGATCGCTCGCACCGCACCAGCGACCCCGCGATCTTCGCCGTCGGAGACGCCGTCGAACAGCGCGACGCCGTCGACGGCTCCCCCCGCCTCGTCCCGCTCGCGGGCCTCGCGAACCGGCACGGACGGGCCGCCGCGGACGCCATCGTCGGACGCGCCGCATCCGCACGGCCGGCGCTCGGCACCGCGATCATCGACGTCGCCGGCCTCACGGTCGCGAGCGTCGGATGGACCGAGCGCACCGCACGCGAACGAGGCCGAACCGTGCGCGTCATCCACTCCCACCCGCTCTCGCACGCCGGCTACTACCCCGGCGCGTCGCCGATGTCCCTGAAGCTCGTCGTCGATGCCGCGAACGACCTGATGCTCGGCGCCCAGGCGATCGGCACCGACGGCGTCGACAAGCGCATCGACGTCATCGCCACGGCGATGGGCGCCGGAATGACGGCCTCCTCGCTCGCCGAGCTCGAGCTCGCCTATGCCCCGCAGTTCGGCCAGGCGAAGGACCCGGTCAACCAGTTGGGCTACATCGCCGAGAACCTCGCTGCGGGCACCGATCGGGTGATCCAGTGGCACGAGCTCGACGCGGCGCTCGCGGAAGGCGCCGTGCTCCTCGACGTCCGCGGTGAGGCCCAACTCGACGAAGGGCGCATCCCCGGCGCGCGCTGGCTGCCGGTCGAGCGCCTGCGCGCGGCCCACACCGAGTTCGCAGGCCGTCGAATCGTCGTGCACTGCCGGGTCGGCCAGGGCGCCCACACCGCTGCCCGCCTCCTCGACGCACTCGGCCACGACGTCGTCAATCTCGACGGCGGATTCCTCACCTGGCGCGACGGCATGCACGCCCGAGGGCTCGCGCGAAGCGGCCAGGCCGCCGAGGCCGCCGCCGCCGAGGCCGCCGCCTGAGGCGGCGCGAACCCGACCCGCCCACTGAACCCACGAATCACGACCCGCCCGCTGAACGAAGGAGCACCGGAATGCAGTCCCTCTCCCCCGCCGAGGTGCACGCCACCGCCGACGCGTACATCATCGACGTGCGCGAGCCCGAGGAGCTCGCCCAGGCCCGCGTCGACGGCGCCCACCACATCCCGCTCGGCGAGCTCGCCGCCCGGCTCGAGGAGGTGCCGCGCGATCGCACCGTGTTCGTCATGTGCCACGTCGGCGGACGCAGCGCCGAGGCCGTGGTCTACCTCGAGCAGCAGGGCTTCGACGCGGTGAACATCGACGGCGGCATCCTTCAGTGGTACCGCGCCGGGCTCCCGGTCGAGACTGGCGCGACGGAATGAGCGGCCCCGGCGAGACGACCGCCTCCGACGCCGAGCGCCTCGCCGAGCAGCGCCGCATCGCCAACCGGCTGAAGCGGGCCCGTGGCCAGCTCGGCGCTGTCATCGAGGCCGTCGAATCGGGCGCGGACTGCCGCACGGTGGTCACCCGTCTCGCGACCGTCTCGAGCGCCCTCGACCGGGCCGGCTTCGCGATCATCTCCTCCGCGATGCGCGAATGCCTCGCCGACCAACAGGAGTCGGCAGGCGGCAGGCCCGGCGCACGCGGCGAGCACGGCGTCGCGGCGAAGCCCGACGTCGAAGAGCTCGAGCGACTGTTCCTCAGCCTCGCCTGACCGGCGCCCCGGTCCCCGGCGCAGTCAAGGTGCATTCCCGCCCCGGCCCCGGCGCGGTCCCGGTGCATTCCCGGCCCGGCCCCGGCGCAGATTGACGATGCCCCGCCCATGAGGGCGGGGCATCCGGTCGCGCGGAGCAGCGGGAGCACGCCCCGCGCGACGGTTCCTCACCCCTCGCGACCGCCTGTGCAGTGGCGGTCGATCGGCTGCGAGGAGTGAAGCTCAGCGGAGCGATCTGCGCCCCGCGCCGGCTCAGCGAGCCGTGTACTCCAGGCCGTGCGCCGCGGCGACGGGCTCGTAGCTGAGCTTGCCGGCCGTCGCGTTGAGGCCCTTGGCGAGCGCCGGGTCGGCGGCGAGTGCGGCCTCCCAGCCGAGGTCGGCGATCTTCAGCGCGTACGGGAGCGTGGCGTTGATGAGCGCCGGCGCCGACGTCGCGGGCACCGCGCCGGGCATGTTCGCGACGCAGTAGTAGATCGCGTCGTGCACCTTGAAGGTCGGGTCTGCGTGCGTCGTCGGGCGCGAGCCCTCGAAGCATCCGCCCTGGTCGATCGCGATGTCGACGAGGACGGCGCCCGGCTTCATCGCGGCGACCATCTCGTCGGTCACGACCTTCGGGGCGGCGGCACCGGGGATCAGGACGGCGCCGATGACGAGGTCGGCGGTCTTCAGCGCGCGGGCGATCTCGTACGAGGAGGAGGCCATCGTGTGGATCCGGTGGTCGTACCGGCCGTCGATCTCGCGGAGCTTCGGCAGCGAGATGTCGAAGACGGTGACGTCGGCGCCGAGGCCGAGCGCGGTCGCCGCGGCCTGCTCGCCGGCGACGCCGCCGCCGATGACGACGACGCTGGCGGGGGCGGTGCCGGGAACACCGGCGAGCAGCACGCCGCGGCCGCCCTTGGAGGCATGCAGTTCGGCTGCGCCCACCTGCGGGGCGAGCCGGCCGGCGACCTCGCTCATCGGCGTGAGCAGCGGCAGCGAGCGGTCGGCGAGCTGCACGGTCTCGTAGGCGATCGCGGTGACGCCCGAGTCGAGGATGGCCTGCGTGAGCGGCAGGTCGGCGGCGAGGTGCAGGTACGTGAAGAGGGTGAGGTCGTCGCGGAGGAAGCCGTACTCGCTCGCGATGGGCTCCTTGACCTTCAGCACGAGTTCGGCCGCCCACGCCTCGGCGGCGGTGGCGACGATGCGGGCGCCCGCGTCGACGTACTCGGCGTCGGCGTAGCCGGCGCCGAGGCCGGCGCCCGCCTCGATGACGACCGAGTGGCCGCGCTGCGTCAGCGCGTGCACTCCGGCGGGGTTCATCGCGACACGGAATTCGTTGTTCTTGATCTCAGCGGGCACGCCGATACGCATGATTGCTCCGAACAGCTCTCGGCCGACAGCACAGTCGGGCCGAATGGAATGTGGATGGATGCGAATATCATCGCTGCTTGTTCGCCTCTGTCAAAGATCATCCGTGGATGATTCGGTAGACTCGTCGCATCCGATTCATTCATGCGAAAGCGAAGGTTCCGATGGCGGATGCACCGCAGATCAGCGCTCCGGGCGTCGAGCCCGCTCCCGTGGCGCTCGATGCCGTCGACCGGCAGATCATCGCGATCCTGCACGAGAACGCGCGCATCCCCAACGTCGATCTCGCACGCGCGGTCGGCGTCTCGCCCTCGACCTGCCTCGCCCGGGTCCGGTCGCTCCGCGATCGCGGCGTCATCGTGCGCTACACGGCCGAGATCTCGCCTGCCGCGCTCGGCTACCACCTGCAGGCGCTCGTCAGCGTGCGCATCCGGCCGGGCGCCCGTCACCTGATGGAGCAGATCTCCGACGAGTTGCGCACCCAGCCCGAGGTCGCGCAGCTCTTCTTCCTCGGCGGCTCCGAGGACTTCCTCATCCACGTGCGCGTGCGCGACAGCGATCACGTGCGACAGTTCGTGCTGAAGAACCTCTCGGCGAATCCGGCGGTCGCCCTCACCGAGACGAATCTGGTGTTCGAGCACCACACGGCGATGTCCGCAGGGCTCCGCACCGTGCTCTGAGCCGAGATCCGCGCCACATCTTCGGAGATCACCACAGATTCGGATGGATGGGGGTCTCTCGACCGAATCCGCGGCGATCGCCGAATCTGTGGCGACGTGCGCGGGGCTCAGCCGCGCAGCGGCAGGATCTCACCGAGATCGAGCCCGTCGGGCGTCTCGAGCTGTTCGTAGGTGCAGCTCTCGGGCGCGCGATCGGGCCGCCACCGGCGGAACTGCGCCGTGTGGCGGAACCGGTCGCCCTCCATGTGGTCGTATGCGACCTCGACGACGAGTTCGGGGCGGAGCGGCACGAACGAGAGGTTCTTGCCGGCATTCCACCTGCTCACCGCGCCCGGCATGCGACTGCCCTGCTGCGCCGATTCCTCGGCCCACCCGCCCCACGGGTGCGCGGCGAGATCGACGGCGATGAGCGGTTCGAGTTCGGCGACGAGGCTCGCCCGCCTGGCCATCGGGAACGCGGCCACGACGCCCACGTGCTGCAAGCGGCCGCCGTCGCCGTAGAGCCCGAGCAGCAGCGAGCCCACGACCTCGCCCGACTTGTGCCACCGGTACCCCGCGACGACGCAGTCGGCGGTGCGTTCGTGCTTGATCTTGAACATCGCACGCTTGTCGGGCAGGTACGCCCCGTCGAGCGGCTTCGCAACGACGCCGTCGAGGCCGGCCCCCTCGAAGCGGGTGAACCAGTCGCGCGCGACGGCGGGGTCGTCGGTCGCGGGGGTCGTGAAGATCGGGTCGGATGCCTCGGCGAGCGCCTCGACGAGACGCGCGCGCCGCTCGGAGAACGGTCGGGACATGAGGTCGTGCGAGCCCGAAGCCAGGAGGTCGAAACCGACGAATGCGGCCGGGGTACGTTCCGCGAGCATCCGCACGCGACTCTCGGCGGGGTGGATCCGCTGCTGCAGGGCCTCGAAGTCGAGTCGCCCGTCGGTCGCGATGATGATCTCGCCGTCGACGACGCACCGCGGCGGCAGGTTCTCGCGGAGCGAGGCGATGAGCTCGGGGAAGTACCGGGTCATCGGCCGCTCGTTGCGGCTGCCGAGCTCGATCTCGTCGCCGTCCTTGAAGACGATCGTGCGGAAGCCGTCCCACTTCGGCTCGACGTGGCCGGTGTCGGGGATCTCCTTGACCGACTTGGCGAGCATGGGCGGCACTGGCGGCATCACCGGGAGGTCCATTCGACCATCCTGCACCTCCGCCCCCGGCTGCGGTAGCACCGCCGGGCGATCCGGTCAATCCCTCGCGCCGAGCTCGGCGCCGGCGTAGCGTCGAAGCCGCCGGAGCCGACCGGCCCACGGCGCGAGGAGCATCCCATGGGCGACGCACGATCCGAAGACCCCGAGACCGGCAGGATCTCCGAGGCGGAGGTCCCATGAGTTCGACCATCGATCGTCCCCGGCGCGCGCGGAACCTCAGCACGACGCTCCCGCCGATCGGCATCTGGTGGCCGATGCTCGAGGGGCCGCTGCGCCAGGAGATCCTCGAGAACCTCGACGCCCCGCTCCGCACGGTCGTGGTGGCGCGCATCCTCGAACTCTGCGAGGCCGACGCAGTGGTGCCGCGAACCCCCGTCCACCTCGACGAGAACGAGCGCGCGTACATCGCCGGCTGGGTGCACGCCGTCGACTGGAGCTGAGCGGCGGCACCACTCGCGGCGCGCCGCGAAGGCGTCGGCGGATGCGACGATAGAGGGATGCCCTTCGACTCATTCCCCTCCGTCGAGGAACTCGTCGTCGCCCGCCTCGTGGGCCCGCTGAGCCTCAGCCGCGGACGCACCGTCGAGCGTTCGGGAGCCGTAGAGGAGCTCGTCTGGGAGGCCGCCGGGTTCCGGCTCCGCGCCGTGGTGCGCGGCAGTTCAGCGGAGTCGTACCGGGTCGACGTCCGACTCGACCTCGCCATCCCCGGCCGGACGACGATCCTCTCAGGCACATGCAGTTGCCCGGTCGGGCGCAATTGCAAGCACGTCGCCGCTGTGCTGCTCGCCTCGACGGAGCGCCACAGGCAGGCGGCCGCTGCGCCGGCGGACCTGGTCGCGGATGCCGCCGGTCGCGGCTGGCGCGCCGAGCTCGAGGCGCTGACGGCGGCGGCCGGCCGGGGCACCGGCGAGGTGATGCCCCGGCAGCCGCTCGCCCTGCAGTTCGAGTTGCGCGAACGCGTCGCGCGACGCGGCGGCGCGGGCCCCAGGCAGACCGCGCGCGACGAGCCGGCGACGACCGAGGCCTCCGTCGACCGGCTCGCGGTGCGCCCGGTGACCCGCGGCGCGCGGGGTGGCTGGATCAAGGCGAACCTGAGCTGGCAGAACGTCGGATTCCAGGGTGGGGCCGGCGGCTTCGACCCTCGGCAGGCGCGGTGGTTCGGCGAATTCTCCGTGCTGAAGGGTGCGCGCCATTCAGCCTTCGCCGAGTACGGCTCGGCCTGGATCTCGCTCGACGAATACGAGAGTTCGACGCTGTGGGCGCTCCTCGGGCAGGCGGCCTCGCTGGGCATCGCCCTCGTCGGCCGGGCGACGCAGACCGAGGTGGTGATCGGCGACGCTGCCGAGATCAGCCTGGCCGCCCGGGCGCTCGACACCGACACCGCGACGGCGCCCGCGGGCCTGCAGCTCGTGCCCACCGTCTCGATCGACGGAGAGGCGCACCCGAGCGCTCGCGCGCGCCTCATCGGCGACCACGGCGCATACGCCTTCGACTTCGCACGCGGCCGCATCACCCTCGCACCGCTCGCGGTCGTCTCGACTCCGGCCACCCGCGCGGTCGTCCGCCGCATCGAGCCGATCGTGGTGCCGGCGTCTGAAGTCGAGGAGTTCGCCCGCCATGAATACCCCCGTCTGGCACGCACGGTGCGCATCGCGAGCGACGATCCCGCGGTCGAACTGCCCCCGCTTCCACCCGCGACACTCGTCGCGACCGCGACCCATGAGCCGGGCCACCTGCTGCGTCTCGAATGGGAATGGGAGACCGACGGCGGCCGCCGCCTCCCACTCGACGCGCCCGATGCCGAGTTCCACGACCCCGCTCGCGAGCGCCGCCCGGCCGAGCTCGCCGCCGAGCTCGCCGCCGGCGAGCCGACGGCTGCGATGCTCCTCCGGACGGTCCCCACGACCGGCTCCCGCGATCGGCGCGAGGCCGGCCCCGTGGCATCCGCGAGCCTCAGACCGCAGGTCGTGCTGCGCGGCGTCGAGGCCGCCGAGTTCTCGACCCGCCTGCTGCCACGGCTGCAGGAGCTCGCGCACGCGCGGGTCGACGTCGTGGGTGAGGCGCCCGAGTACCGTGAACTCACCGAGGCGCCGAAGCTCACCGTGACCACGGTCGAGAGCGAGCGCACCGATTGGTTCGACCTCGGCGTGGTCGTCACGGTCGAGGGCAAGAAGGTGCCGTTCGGCCCGTTGTTCAGCGCGCTCTCGCACGGGCGGAAGAAGCTCCTCCTCGTCGACGGCAGCTATCTCTCGCTCGACCAGCCGGTGTTCGCGCCGCTCCGAGAGCTCCTCGAGGAGGCCGGCACGCTCGACGAGTGGGAGGGCGGCGAACTGCCGATCCACCGCACGCAGACGAGTCTCTGGGCCGAGTTCGAGGATCTCGCCGACGAGTCGGCCGCCGCCGTCTCGTGGCGCGAGACCGTGGCGGGCCTCAACGCCCCCGAGGGCATCGACCCCATCCCCCAGCCCGAGGGCTTCGCGATCGAGCTGCGCCCGTACCAGCTCGAGGGGTTCCGATGGCTCGCCTTCCTCCACCGGCACGGCCTCGGCGGCATCCTCGCCGACGACATGGGGCTCGGCAAGACGGCGCAGACCCTCGCGCTCGTCGCGCATGCGCAGGGGCGAGCGGATGCCCCGGCGTCGCCCTTCCTCGTCGTGGCACCGACCTCGGTGGTGTCGAACTGGGAGCGCGAAGCGGCCCGATTCACCCCTGGGCTGCGAGTCGCGACGGTGACGGCCACGCAGGCGGCGAGTCGCCGACGCCTCGCGGACGTGATCGCCGGCGCCGACCTCGTCGTCACGAGCTACGCGATCCTTCGCCTCGACGCCCCGGCCTTCGCCGAACTCGACTGGTCGGGACTCGTGCTCGACGAAGCCCAGTTCGTGAAGAACGGCAACTCGAAGGCGAATCAGGCCGCTCGCGACATCCGCGCGCCGTTCAGGCTCGCCGTCAGCGGCACCCCCGTCGAGAACAATCTCATGGAGCTGTGGGCGCTGCTGCGGATCGTCGCCCCAGGTCTCTTCCCCTCCGGCCGGGCCTTCGCCGAACGCTACCGACGGCCCATCGAGATCGACCACAACGGCGAACGGCTGGCGACGCTCCGCCGTCGCATCCGGCCGCTCGTGCTGCGCCGCACGAAGGAGCTCGTCGCTCCAGAACTGCCCGAGAAGCAGGAGCAGGTGCTCCAGGTCGCGCTCGACCCGACGCACCGGCGCATCTACGACACCTTCCTGCAACGCGAGCGCCAGAAGCTGCTCGGCCTCATCGACGATCTCGATCGCAACCGATTCACCGTGTTCCGATCGCTCACGCTCCTGCGCATGCTGAGCCTGCACGCCGCCCTCATCGACTCCGAGCAGTATGCCGACGTGCCCTCGGCGAAGCTCGACGCCCTCTTCGACCAGCTCGACGAGGTCATCGCCGAGGGGCACCGGGCGCTCGTGTTCAGCCAGTTCACCTCGTTCCTCGAGCTGGCGGCGGCGCGGCTCGATGCGGCGGGTGTGCCGTACGCCTACCTCGACGGCTCGACCCGGCGCCGCAGCGACGTCATCGACCGCTTCCGCACGGGCGACGCGCCGGTGTTCCTCATCAGCCTCAAGGCGGGCGGATTCGGGCTCAACCTCACCGAGGCCGACTACGTGTTCCTCCTCGACCCGTGGTGGAACCCCGCGAGCGAGGCGCAGGCCGTCGACCGCGCGCACCGCATCGGCCAGTCGAAGACCGTCATGGTCTACCGCATGGTCGCCGAGGGCACGATCGAGGAGAAGGTGATGGCGCTCAAGGCGAAGAAGGCCGCGCTCGTGTCGTCGCTCATGGACGACGACGAGCTGTTCAGCGAGACGCTCACCGCAGACGACCTGCGCGGCCTCATCGGCGGGTGAATCTGCGCCGCCCATCGCCTCGCATCGGCCGCCCCGGATCGGACGGGCCGCCGGGCCGGCGACGGGGAATCGCCGGCCCGGCCATCACCGGACCACGCGGGTAGGTCGCGAACCCGGCGATGGCGTACGCCCGATGGCACACGCGTCGCAAGGCGAGGAAGAGATCATTGCCCCCCCGGATCCCTCCCCGTCGCTCTCCGCGGTGACGGTAGAGAGGAGGCGATGTACCCGAAACATCGTCGCCGCCGTCGCTGCGAAGTGGTTCGAGCGTACCACCGCAACACCCCCCGTTCGGGGGTGGGCACGTGCCGAACGTCCCGAATCGATTCAGAGGACGTCGCCGGCGCGATGCCCGGGGTGCGCACCGAATGGTGCCCCTGGAGGGACTCGAACCCCCAACCTGCTCCTTAGGACGGAGTTGCTCTTCCATTGAGCTACAGAGGCCGGTCGTACGAGTCTATGGCACTCCGGTAGCGTGAGCGGCGGCGCACGGAGTGCGCGTGGACGCGCGGCCCGGCCGCGAGAACGGAGACGGCATGGCCGAGGCGGGCACGACGAGGTTCTGGGTCGGTGCGTCGACGGTCGGGGCGCTCGGCTCCCCGGCGCGTGGCATCCGATCGCTCGATCTCGACGCCGACGGCCGCTGGGCGCTCGGCGATCCGATCGACGTGGGCCCGAACCCCATGTTCCTCGCGGTCTCGGGCGCGGCGGGCGTGCTCGGCATCGTGCACGAGCTGGCCGAGGGCCGGATCTCGAGCTGGACCTTCGAGGGCGACGGCCTCTCCCCGTTCAGCCGTGTCGGGGTCGCGAGCGGCGATCCGTGCCACCTCGCGTTCACCGAGTCGGGCGAGCTCGCCTTCGCCGCCAACTACTCGGGGCACCGGGTCACCGTGCATCCGCTCGCCCCCGACGCCTCGGCCGACTCCGTGCTCGAAGCCGAGTTCTCGGGCACCGGTCCGAACCTCGATCGTCAGACCGGATCGCACCCGCACCAGGTGGTGCTCGACCACGAGCGCGATCGTCTACTCGTGCCCGATCTCGGCGCCGACCGCATCCGCATCGTCGGCCTCGGCATGCTGCCCGAGGCGCTCGAGCACGACGAGCACGCCGACATCGTGATCCACCCGGGCGCGGGCCCGCGCCACCTCGTCGTCTCGGGCGGACTCGCGGTCACGGCGAACGAACTCGATCGCACGGCCAGCGTCATCGATCTCGTCGAGGGCCGCGAGCTCGCCTGGTTCCCGATCGGGCCCGACACCGAGACGCGCGGCCTCGGCTGCTCGGCGATCAGGCTCACCCGCGGCGGCATCGTGCTCATCGGCGACCGCGACGCCGATGCGCTGCGCGGCCTTCGTCTCGACGTCGAAGCGCGCACCCTCGAACTCGTCGCCACCGTCGCAACCGGCGGGCGGCACCCGCGTGACCTCGAACTCAGCCGTGACGAGCGCTTCGCCCTGGTCGCCGACCAGGGCTCCGACTCGATCGCGATCGTCGCGCTCGATGGGGAGGGCGTGCCGCTCGGGCTCGTCGACACGGTGGCAACGCCCGCCCCGGCGTGCCTCGCCCGGGTCTCGTAGACGAACGAGTCCGTTCGGCGGGGCGGCGTGGACGCCGTTCATCGTTGGCGAAGGGTGCTAGCACTCCCGCACTCCCGCGCTCCCGCACTCCCGCACTCCCGCACTCCCGCACCACCACACCGTTTCGGGGGTGCATATCCGCAAGATCGTGCCGCGATTCCGTGCCGAAGTTGCGGGAAAGCACCCCCGAGACGAGCTAGCGATCCCCCACCGCCTACGACCACTGAAGGCGAGAGAACTCATACATCTCGACGACGCGGAACTCCCGCGCGCCCGGGTCGGTCGGGCGCCGCACTCACCGCGTGGCAATCAGACCGGCGGGTACAGGTACAGCGCCTCGCCTGCGGGGATCGTGCGCTGATGGTACGAGTGGTCGGAGTTCTGGTTGTACTCTTCGATGTTCACCGAGCCGTCGCTGTTGATCGACTGCACGTACGCGACGTGGTTGTACGGGAACCAGGCCACCGCTCCGACGACCGGGGTGCTCGAGGTGGGCCAGCCGCGGCTCGCCCATTCGTCCGCCCAGGCGTAGGCGCTGCCCGATGCGAGGTTCGACCAGTCCCACTTCCACGGGGCGCTCGTCACGCCGGCGTCGCGGTTGAGCCGCCAGGCGACGAAGTCGACGCACTCGCGGTAGTAATACCGCAGGGGCGAGAGCCCGCCGCCGTAGTCGTCGGGCAGTTGATCCCACCAGGGGTAGTCGTCGCCCTCGGCGCGGACCGTGTACAGGGCGTAGCTGCCGCCGCCGCGCGAGGCGAGCTCCGAAGCCCGCTCGGCGCGCTCGGCCTCCTCCGCTGCGAGACGGGCCTCTTCGATCGACGCCTTCGTGGTCACCGCGTAGCCGTCGGAGACGATGGGAGCGCCGCTCGCGAGGGCGCCGACCGAGACGTCCTGGGCCTCCGCGATGCTCAGACTGAAATCGCCGGATGTCGCGAACTCGCTGCCGCCCGGAATGACGGCGTAGGCCGGAAGGGCGACGGTGCCGACGATCGCCGGGACGACGAGCACCGTGGCGAGCACCCGCATCGGGCCGTTGCGCCGCGGTGCGCGCGGGGTCGGAACAGCCGACTCAGGGCGTCGTCGACGACCATGCTCAGGATCTCGGGGGGCGGTCCGCACCCGACCTACCATAGGGCACCGCCGCGAGGTTTGTCACGGCGGGCGCGCGGCTCACGCGGCGGTCGCGAGGTACTCGCTCCACTGCGGCAGCGGACGCTCGACACCGCGGACCGCCCAGCTGCGACCGTTCGGCATCTTCGGCGTGAAGCGCAGTTCCCAGCCCATCTCGGCGGGCGTGCGATCGCTCTTCGTGTTGTTGCAGCGGAGGCAGCACGCGACAAGGTTCTCCCACGTGTCGCGCCCACCGCGCGACCGCGGCAGCACGTGATCGATCGTCGCGGCGGATCGCCCGCAGTACGCACAGCGATGGTCGTCGCGACGCAGCACCCCTCTGCGACTCACCGGCACGTGGTGCGATCGGGGCGCCCGAACGTACCGCGTCAGGAGGATGACGCTCGGCCTGTCCCAGTTGCCGCTCGCCGCGCACACCGGATTGCCCTCCTCGCGGAGGATGACGGTCGCCTTCTGATTCATCACGAGCAGGAGCGCGCGTTTGAACGAGACGACCGCGAGTGGTTCATATCCGGCGTTGAGCACGAGTGTGCGCATGGGGGGCCTTCCGATCGGGGCTGGATGGCTTCCAGCCGCGTGCAGGACTCGACGGTCCGAGGGTGCCCCCGAGGGACGAGGATCTCTGGGCGGAGGCTTCGCCGCACCGACCCCGAGAACGCGAAACGGGCACCGTCATGAAGACAGTGCCCGTCGGCGCGTTCGCGCGAATGGTACTCGGCTGACTACTGCGCCGTTGGTGGAACTGCGCGCGCGCACCCGCGGAATGGATGCTGTGCGCCTTCACCATCGGCTTCACCTGCCCGGTATCTCGGATCGTCAGGGTCTCAGGCTAAGGCACGAACGGCGCCCCGGGAACTCCCGGCGCGCCGTTCTTCGCGTGCAGGCCACGCGGTGTTCACCGTCAGATGCCGATGCGCACGATCGAGTAGTCGCTCGTCCAGATGGGCTGGACGCGCACCGATGCCCCCTCGTAGGGAGCGTGCAGGATCATTCCGTCGCCGGCATAGAAGCCGTCGTGACCGTCCATGATCACGAGGTCACCCGGCTGCGCGTCGGCCTCGGAGATGACCGTGCCCATCGCACCCTGGCCTGCCGACGAGTGGGGCATGCTGACGCCGAACTGCGCGTACACGTACATGATGAAGCCCGAGCAGTCGAAGCCCGCCGGCGTCGCGCCGCCGTAGACGTACGGCGTGCCGATGTACTGGGTCGCGACGTCGTACACGCTCGCGAGGTCGAAGCTCGGGTAGGGCGGGTTCGCGAGGAAATCGCCGACCGAGGGGCCGTCGTACGACGCCGCGTACGACGTCATCGCGTTCTCGGCCGCGATGCGGGCCGCCTCCGCCGCCTCGGCGGCCTCGGCCGCCGCTCGGATCTCCTCGCCGGAGACCGTCGCGTAGCCGTCGGCGGTGACGGGCGCTGCGATGACGTCGTCGGTGACCTCGACGGTCTGCGCCTGCGCCTTCGACAGGCGGGTCGCGTCGGTCTCGCCGAACTGGGGGCCGACGCTGCCTGGAGCGATGGCGTAGGCCGGAATCGCGAGCGTGCCGACGATGCCCGCCGCCGCCGTCATCACGAGGATGTTCGCGAGACCCCCGCGACGAAGTCGCCTGGTCGACGGCAATGCCGGTGCGGCGACGGCCTTCGCGAGGTCCTGCGTCTGGGGGGTCGTGGGGGAACTGGGGGCCTTCGAGGCGATGATCGCCTTCGTGGCGGCCCCGCGAGCGCGGGTCCTCGGGGGACGGCGCCGGGAGAGTCGAGCCAAGATGTAACCTCCGTCGCTCCACGTCACCTGGATGCCGTCTCACCTGATGCGCGCGCGGCGCCTCACGGGTACCGGGTCGAGCGGTGAGCGCTGGGAGCGTCTCGACCCTGGCCCTCCGGCTGGCTTCGTGCCGGTGGACTCGTACGAGAGTACGCGAGCCGAGCCCGAATGTCACATTTCGATCACGGCGCGGCCGAAATCGTCCGAAAGAGGTCGCAGCGCCGCTCGGATTCAGATGCTGATGAAGAGGTGTCCGGCGACTTCGGTGGGCAGCTCGATGCCGCCGTCTGCTCCGTCGACCTCGACGAGCACGTACCCGCCGGCACGGCTGAAGCTCGCGAGCGCGCCGGGCATCACCCCGGCCTGCTTCAGCTGACCGAGGAGCTCCGGATCGAACTGCACGGGTTCGCCGAGCCGGCGGACGGTGGCGCGCACGGGCTCATCGCGGTCGCTGACCGCGTCGACGAGGTTCACCACACCCGTCATGAACGGGTCGGCCGGCGCAAGCCCGAGCTCTTCGAGCCCCGGGATGGGGTTGCCGTACGGCGACTCCTTCGGACCGCCGAGGATCTCGATGAGGCGACGCTCGACCTGCTCGCTCATGACGTGCTCCCATCGACAGGCTTCGTCGTGCACGTACTCCCATTCGAGTCCGATCACGTCGGCGAGGAGGCGCTCGGCGAGACGGTGCTTGCGCATGACGTGCACGGCCTTGCTGCGGCCTTCTGCGGTGAGTTCGAGGTGGCGGTCGCCGGAGACGACGACGAGCCCGTCGCGCTCCATGCGGGCGACGGTCTGCGAGACCGTCGGACCCGAGTGGCCGAGACGCTCGGAGATGCGCGCGCGCAGCGGCACGATGTTCTCCTCTTCGAGGTCGAGGATCGTGCGCAGGTACATCTCGGTCGTATCGATCAGATCGGTCACGCGGTATCCTCCCGTTGCGTCGCAGCCCGTCATCAAGCCTAGCGGCCACCACCGTCTCGCTAGACTCGTCGCATGCCGAGCCTCGTGATCCCCGCTGACCTGCTGCCCGCCGACGGACGCTTCGGATGCGGGCCGTCGAAGGTCCGCGCAGAGCAGCTCGCGCACCTGGCCGAGGTCGGCCCTGCACTCCTCGGCACCTCGCACCGCCAGGCCCCCGTGAAGAACCTCGTCGGTCGAGTTCGCTCAGGGCTGGCAGAACTGTTCTCGCTCCCCGAGGGCTACGAGGTGGTGCTCGGCAACGGCGGCTCGACCGCGTTCTGGGATTCGGCGGCCGTCTCGCTCATCGAGCGCCGCGCGCAGCTCGCCTCGTTCGGCGAGTTCGGCGCGAAGTTCGCGAAGGCCGCCGGCGCGCCCTGGCTCGAGGCCCCCGAGGTGCGCACCGCCGCACCGGGCACGAGCGCTCGCGTCGAGGCCGGCCCCGGGTTCGACGTCTACGCCTGGCCGCAGAACGAGACGTCGACGGGCGTGCAGGCCCCCGTCGCGCGCGTCGAGGGCGACGCCGGTGCGCTCACCGTCATCGACGCGACGAGCGCCGCGGGCGGCGCCGCCGTCGACGCTCGCGAGTTCGACGTCTACTACTTCGCGCCGCAGAAGAACTTCGCGGCCGACGGCGGCCTGTGGTTCGCACTCATGTCGCCCGCCGCGATCGAGCGCATCGGCCGCGTCGCCGCGTCGGGCCGGTACATCCCCGAATTCCTCTCACTGAAGAACGCGGTCGACAATTCGCGTCTCGACCAGACGCTGAACACGCCCGCGCTCGCGACGCTCCTCCTCATGGAGAACCAGATCGACTGGATCAACGCGTCGGGCGGCCTCGCGTGGGCGGACGCACGCACCCGCGAGTCCTCCGGCCTGCTGTACGAGTGGGCCGAGGCCTCGAACGTCGCGACCCCGTTCGTCGCCGACCCCGCCGACCGCTCGCAGGTCGTGGTGACGATCGACTTCGACGAGTCGGTCGATGCGTCGGCGATCTCGAAGGTGCTCCGTGAGAACGGCGTCGTCGACACCGAGCCGTACCGCAAGCTCGGTCGCAACCAGCTGCGCATCGCGACCTTCACCGCCATCGAACCCGACGACGTCCGCAAGCTCATCGCCTCGATCGACCACGTCCTCGAGCGGATCGGCTGACCCGGTGCGCCTCTGGCTCAGCGAGGAGGAGCGCCGGCCCGATCCGGCGCCCGCTCGGGCCGACGCGCGCAAGGCGCTCGTCGCCGGCACGATCGGATGGCTCGTCGTCGCCGCCGGCTGCCTCGTGTTCCGCGAACCGCTCGAGGCCGCAGGCCTCGGGTGGTATCTGGTGGCCGCGCTCGTCGGTGTGGCGCTCGGGGTCGCCGGGATCGTCGTCGTTCAGGCGATCCGTCGTCGCGCTGGTCGACCGGGCGACGACGGATCGGGCGTCTCCGCCTGATCAGGCATCACGGCGCGGGCGCGGCCTCTTCGTCGTCGCGCGCGCCGTCGTCGGCGTCCCGCGTCGCGTCGAGGTCGAGCGCATCGATGTCGATCCCGTCGAAGTCATCGTCGCGCTCGAGCCCGTCATCGTCGTCGTCATCGTCGGAGTCTTCGTCCTCATCATCGAGGTCATCGTCCTCGTCCTCGTCCGCGAGGTCATCGTCGTCATCGTGCTCGTCGTCGATCCCGCTCGCCTCGGCCTCGTCGCCGTCGGACGCGGCCGCGAGTTCGGCGGCCGCCTGCTGCGCCGCCCGGTATTCGGCGAGCCGCTCGGACCACGGCACCCACTCGGGCGCGAGCAGCGCCTGGTCACCCGGCATCAGTTCGGTCTCGAGCACAGTGGCGGCCGCGTCGTCGACGCGGGCGATCGTCACACTCCACCGCCAGCCGGGGTACCCGGCCAGATCGGCGGCGAAGAGCAGGCTCACGACGTGCTCGCCCTCCACGATGTGCCCGATGACGGAACCCACCGTCTCCGGTGCGGTCACCTCGAGCAGCGCCCGCCGCGCGAGATCGACCGAGGCGAGCAGCACCTCGTCGGCCACGGGCGGCGCCGTCTCGCGGCGAGCGTCGGCCGAGTCATCCGGCGAGATCTCAGCGGCCGTCGGGGATACCTCGTCGGCCGGCTGCTGGGTTTCAGGGGTCTCAGGCATCCAGATCGTCAGCCACCTTGCGCAGCACCGCAGCGACGGTGCGCGCCTTGGACTTCTCGGGGTAGCGCCCCCGTCGGAGGTCGGCGCCGATGCCGTCGAGCACCTTCACGACGTCCTCGACGATGATCGCCATGTCGTCGGCCGGCTTGCGGTTGATCTTGGTGAGGCTCACGGGCGTGTCGATCACCCGCACCGAGAGCGCCTGCGCACCGCGCTTGCCCTCGGCGATGCCGAATTCGAGCCTGCTGCCCGCACGCACGGTCGCGCCGGCGGGCAGGGCGGATGCATGGAGGAAGACCTCCTGGCCGTCATCGCCGCTGATGAAGCCGAAGCCCTTGTCCTCGTCGTAGAACTTGACCTTGCCGGTGGGCATCGTGGAAACCTCGCTTATACGTCTCACGGCGCGCCGAAAGCAACGCGCCGTTCTCCCTCCAGTCTAGAGTCACGTGCCCCGCAACGAGGCCTCCTGCCCTATTCTTGACAGGTGAGCGATTCCGGCCCTATCACCGAACATCGCGCCGAGCGCATCCTCGCGGTCATGTTCGCGACGATCGTCGGGCTGTCGATCGTCGCCTTCTTCGTGGTCATGATCGGCACCGCGAGCGGCGCCGCCGCCGACGACGGCTTCAGCCACGGCGCCTGGCCGTTCATCATCATGCTCCCCTGGTTCGGCCTGCCGATCGCGTTCCTGCTCCTGATCGTGCTGCTCATCGTCAACAGCGTGCGACGTTCCCGCGAAGCCCGAGCCGGATCGAGCTGAGCGGAGACGATGCTCGAACTCGCCGCACGACTCCGCGAGCTGACGCGAGATGACCTCGCCGCAGCACTGCGGACGCGCGAGTTCGAGACCGCGGGCGTCCACGACCTCTTCGATCTCGCCGAGGCGCTCCTCGCGCCCGACTCGCTCGACCAGGCGATCGGTCGCCTCGACCGGCCGCGCCTCGCGGTGCTCGCCGTCGCGGCCACCCTCGCCGACGGCACCGGCGCCAGCACCGTCGAGGCGGTGCAGGGCGAGCTCGCCGCGCTCGGCGCCACCAGCACGCGCGCGGATGCCACCGGCGAACTGATCGACGAGCTGTCCCGATCCCTCCTCGTGGTGCGCCGAGACAGTCGGGTGCACGTGCCCGTCGCCGTCGCCGCGCGGCTCGTGCCCCGGCTCGGTGACGATCTGCCGGCCCCGGGCGACCTCGCGGCGCCTGCACCCCCGGTGCTCGTGCCGAGCGACTCCGTCGATCGGAGCCTGCTCGCACGGAGCTCCTCCGAGGCGGCGTACGCGACGGTGACGGCGACGTCCGAACTGCTCGCCGCGCTCGGATCCCAACCCGCCCGCGAACTGGCGAAGGGCGGGCTCGCCCTGCCCGACTCGAAGCGGCTCGCCGAGGCGAGCGGCACCGAGCTCGACGCGCTGCCCCGCCTCTTCCATCGCGCCGACGAGGCCGGACTCGTCGTGCGCGACGGCGCCTTCTGGCTCGAATCCGACCGCGGCGCGAGCTGGTCGCTCGAGCCCGCCCGCGGCCGATGGCTCCGGCTCGCCGAGTGCTGGCGCGATCGCATTCCCGAGGCGCTGCGCCGCCTCGTGGCCCGCCGCAACGATCCCCTGACCGCGACCGCCCTGCGCGACGACGTGCGGTGGCTGTACCCGGCGGGCGGGGCGTGGCTCGACGACGGCCTCGACCGGCTCTTCGGCGAGGCGGAGGCGCTCGGGCTCGCGGTCGCGGGCGAGCCGGTCGAGGCGGGTCGTCTCGTGCTCGGGGGCGAGCTCGAGCGCGCGGCAGACCTCATCGCCGCCCACTTCCCGGCCCAGGTCGACCGCGTGTACCTGCAGCACGACCTCTCGATCGTCGCGCCCGGGCCGCTCGAGCCGGCCCTCGACGCTCGGCTCCGCGGCGTCGCCGACGTCGAGGCCCGCGACCTCGCCTCGACGTATCGCGTGAGCGCGGCATCGGTGAATCGCGGGCTCGCCGCCGGCGAGACGGCCGAATCCATCCTCGACTTCCTCGGCGGGATCTCGCTCACCGGAATCCCGCAGCCGCTCGCGTATCTCGTCGCCGAGGCCGCTGAGCGGTTCGGGGCGGTGCGCGTGTCGAGCGCCGCCGACTCCGATGCGCCGGCACGGGCCTCGATCCGCTCCGACGACGAGCAGCTCATCCGCACGCTCGCCGTCGACCAGTCGATCTCCTCGCTCGCCCTTCGCCAGACCGGCACCCACCGGCTCCTCTCCCGGTTCGGGCCCGATGTGGTGTTCTGGGCGCTCTCCGACGCGAAATACCCCGTCGCCGCCGAGGATGCGGCGGGCGAGATCGTGCGACTTCAGCGGCACCGGCTGGCGCCCGCTCCGGTCATCGCCCCGGCCCCCGATCCGATCGCGGCGCTGCTCGACCGCATGGCCGAGGAGCAAAGCGTCGGCGGCGACGCCGAGCAGGCGTGGCTCGCCCGCCAGCTCGAGGCCGCCGCCCGCTCGAAGGAGACGCTCACGGTGACGGTGCGGATGCCGGGGGGCGATACCGCCGAGTACCTCCTCGCCCCCGCGAGCGTCGCGAACGGTCGGCTCCGCGCGCGCGATCGCAGGGCCGACATCGAGCGCACCCTGCCGCTCTCGGCCATCGCGGCCGTCTCACCAGCCCCCGCCGACGCCTGAGCGCACGGCCGCCCTCTCACGAAGCGGGCGTAGACTCGACGGTTATGTCAGACGGCCCCCTCATCGTGCAGAGCGACCGAACCGTGCTGCTCGAGGTCGCGCACCCACTCGCCGAAGACGCCAGGCACGACCTCGCGGTGTTCGCCGAGCTCGAACGCGCCCCCGAACACGTGCACACCTATCGGATCACGAGGCTCGGCCTCTGGAACGCCCGCGCGGCGGGCCACGACGCTGAGGACATGCTCGGCACCCTCGAACGCTATGCGAGATTCCCGGTACCGCAGACAGTCGCCGTCGACATGCGCGAGACCGTCGGGCGCTACGGCCGCCTCGTGATCGATCGCACCGACGACGGCGAGCTCCGCCTGCACGGCGACGACGTGGCCGTGCTCACCGAGGTCGTGGGCGCCCGGAGGATCGCGCCGCTCATCGGCGAACGCGTGGGCGACACGAGCTTCCTCGTCGAGCCGTGGGCGCGGGGGCAGCTCAAGCAGGAGCTCGTGAAGCTGGGCTGGCCTGCCGAGGATCTCGCCGGCTACACGCCGGGCACTCCGCACGAGATCGAGCTCGACGAAACGGGCTGGCACCTGCGCGACTACCAGCAGAAGGCGGTCGACAACTTCTTCGAAGGCGGCTCGGGAGTCGTCGTGCTGCCCTGCGGCGCGGGCAAGACCCTCGTCGGCGCGGGCGCGATGGCCACCGCGAAGACGACGACCCTCATCCTCGTCACGAACACCGTGAGCGCCCGGCAGTGGCGCGACGAGTTGTTGAAGCGCACGAGCCTTTCCGCCGACGAGATCGGCGAGTACTCGGGGCAGGTGAAGGAGGTCAAGCCCGTCACGATCGCGACCTACCAGATCCTCACCGCGAAGCGGAAGGGCGAGTACGCCCACCTCGCCCTGCTCGACGCCCTCGACTGGGGGCTCGTGGTCTACGACGAGGTGCATCTGCTGCCGGCTCCGGTGTTCAAGCTCACGGCCGAGTTGCAGGCCCGCCGGAGGCTCGGCCTCACCGCGACCCTCGTGCGAGAGGACGGCCGCGAGGGCGATGTATTCTCGCTCATCGGCCCCAAGCGCTTCGACGCCCCGTGGAAGGAGATCGAGGCGCAGGGGTTCATCTCGCCGGCGGCATGCTTCGAGGTGCGCATCGACCTGCCGCAGTCCGAGCGGCTCGCGTACGCGGCATCCGCCGACGACGAGCGCTACCGGCTGGCGGCGACCGCGCCGACGAAGCTCGGCGTCGTGCGCGAGCTCGTCGCCCGCCACGCGGGCGAGCGCATCCTCGTGATCGGCCAGTACCTCGACCAGATCGACGAGCTCGCCGAATCGCTCGACGCCCCGAAGCTCACCGGCTCGACGCCCGTCGACGAGCGCGAGCGACTCTTCCAGGAGTTCCGCGAGGGCACGACGCCGGTGCTCGTGGTGTCGAAGGTCGCGAACTTCTCGGTCGACCTGCCCGAGGCGACGGTCGCCATCCAGGTGTCGGGCTCGTTCGGCTCGCGGCAGGAGGAGGCCCAGCGCCTCGGCCGGCTGCTGCGCCCGAAGGAGTCGGGACTCAGCGCCAACTTCTACACGCTCGTCTCGCGCGACACCGTCGATCAGGATTTCGCGCAGAACCGGCAGCGGTTCCTCGCCGAGCAGGGGTACTCGTACACGATCCTCGACGCGCACACCCTCGACCCCGCGGCCTGACTCGCCGCCGAGCGGTTTCTCAGGAGCGCCGAGACCGCCATCGGCCGCACTCCTGCGGGAATCCGCCGGTCTCCGCGGTCGACTCGGCCAGTGCGTCCTGAGAAACAGCGTCTGAGCGGCCCCGGCTCCTGAGAAACAAGAAGAGGGGTCAGCGCGCGCGAGCGTAGCGGAGGAGCAGCAGGTCGCCCACGGGGATCGCGTGCACGAGCCGCAGGCGGCGCGCGTGCTCGTGTCCGCCCGCGGTGATGCGGCCGGCGTCGCCCGAGACGAGCAGCGGGCTGAGGCTCAGGCACAGCTCGTCGACGGCGTCGACCTCGATGAGCGCGGCGAACAGGTGCGGGCCGCCCTCGCAGAGGATCTGGGCGAGCCCCTCCGCCGCGAGCGCTTCGCGCATCGCGAGCGGGTCGACGACCGCGTCGCCGCAGACGAGCACGTCGGCCACCTCGGCGAGCTCCGCCCGACGAAGCGGGTCGGATGCCGCGTGGGTGACGACGATCGGGCGGGTGACCGCGTCGGCGAAGAAGGGGTGCGCGGGTTCGAGCTCGAGCGCCGAGGAGACGACCGCGAGGCGGGGCTGATCGGCGAGGCCGTGCTCGCGCCGCCAGGCGACGTTCTCGCCGCGCAGGCGCAGGCCGCCGTAGCCTTCGGCGCGTACCGTCCCTGCGCCGACGAGCACGACATCGGCGAGGGTGCGCAGCACCCCCATCGCCAGCCGGTCGGCGTCGTCGCCGAGGCCGCCGCTGCGGCCGTCGAGGGTCACAGCGCCATCGAGGCTCATCACGAAGTTCATGCGGACGCGGGACGTCACTCGGTCGGGCAGGGCGTACGCGGCCAGCAGTCGGGCCCGGTCGATGTGGCCGGCCGGTTCGGCGACGGTCGACCCGCCCTCGGCCCCGGTCACGGCTCCTCGTTCGGGCCGTCGATCATGTTGTGCTTGAGATAGGCGGGCTCGCGCCATCCCATGATCGCCTCGACCATGCGCGCCGCGTCGACCGACTCGGCGACGTTGTGCATGCGCAGGATGCGCGCGCCCTGGATCACGCAGAAGACGGCCGCCGCGATCGAGCCCGAGAGACGTTCGCCGCGGGGCCGGTCGAGGCTCTCGCCGATGAAGTCCTTGTTCGAGACGGCGGCGAGGAGGGGGAAGCCGAGCCGCGTGAACTCGGCGAACCGCCGGGTCAGCTCGAGCGACTGCAGGGTGTTCTTGTTGAGGTCGTGCCCCGGGTCGAGCACGATGCGGGATTCGGGCACGCCGCGCGAGACCGCGAGCTCGACGCGCTCCTCCAGGAACGCCGCGATCTCGTCGACCACGTCGTCGTACCGGGGCCTCGGAAACCACTGGCGCGGCTCCGCCCGGCTGTGCGTGATGACGAGCGTCGCCTCGGATTCGGCGACGACGTCGGCGAGCGCGGGGTCGTGCACGCCGGTCGTGTCGTTGACGACGTGGGCGCCCGCGGCGATCGCCGCGGCGGCCACCTCGGCATGGAAGGTGTCGACCGAGAGCGTGGCGCCCGAGCCTGCGAGCGCGGCGACGACGGGCACGACCCGGTCGATCTCCTCGACGACGGGGATCGCCGGGCCCGGCCCGAACTTCGCGCCCCCGATGTCGACCCACGCAGCCCCTGCGTCGATCGCGCGGCGCGCCGCGTCGACGGCCGCGTCGAGGCCGAAGGTCGCTCCTCGGTCGTAGAACGAGTCGGGCGTGCGGTTCACGACCGCCATGATCGCGATGGAACGCCGGAAGTCGACCTCGCGCCCGGCGATACGGCGCACCGGCTCAGCGAGGTTCGGGTCGGCCCAGCCGGGCGGTGGCGCTGCGGTCACGCGGATGCCTCGGCGACGAGTTCGTCGAAGGACACCGCCGGGTCGGCCAGGCGCGCCGGATCGATCCGGGCGCCCGAGCGGATGAGCCGCTGCACCCCGTCGCTCACGTCCCACACGTTGACGTTCATGCCGGCGACGACCCGCCCGTCGCGCTGCCAGAAGGCGATGAATTCGCGGGCGCCCGGGTCGCCGCGGAACACCGGGTCGACGCCGTCGGCGAGGGTTCCATACCCCGAGTACTCCATGCCGAGATCGTACTGGTCGGTGTAGAAGTAGGGGATCTCGGCGTACTCGAGCGACTCGCCCGCGAGCACCCGGCCGGCGGCCCGGCCCGCGTTCTCGGCGTTGGCCCAGTGCTCGGTCCGCAGGTGCGCCTCGAGCACGGGGTGGTAGACGCTCGCCACGTCGCCGACGGCGTACACATCGTCGGCACTGGTGCGGAACGAGGCATCCGCGACGATGCCGTTCTGCACCTCGAGGCCGGCTGCGTCGGCGAGGCCGGTCGCGGGGACCGCGCCGATGCCGACGAGCACGAGGTCGGCCGGTACGGTCTCGCCGGTGTCGAGCTCGACCCCGGTCACCCGCCCCTCAGTGCTGCGGAGAGCGGCGACGCCCGTCGACATCCGGAGGTCGACCCCGTTGGTCCGGTGGAGCTCGGCGAACACCTCGCCCACGGCACTGCCGACGGCCGCGGCCAGCGGCACCGCCTCGGGGGCGACCACCGTGACCTCGTCGCCGTAGGCGCGCGCGGCGGCGGTCGCCTCGAGGCCGATCCATCCGGCTCCGATCGCGACCATGCGTCGTCCGCCTCCCGAGAGCGCGTCGCGGAGGGCGACGGAGTCGGCGAAGGTACGGAGGACGTGCACCCCGGCGAGCTCGCCCTCGGGCGCCGGCCAGCGCCGCGCGTTCGCCCCCGTCGCGATGAGGAGCCGGGCGTACGCGAGGGTGCGATCGTCGGCGAGCCGGAGCCGATGACCGCCCGGATCGAGCGCGGTCGCCCGCACCCCGCGCAACACCTCGACGTGCTCGTCGGCGTACCACTCGGCCGGGTGCACGTCGACGACATCTCGTTCTGCGGCACCGGTCAGGAACTCCTTCGACAGCGGCGGCCGGATGTACGGCATCGCGTCCTCGGCGGCGACGATCGTGATCGGGCCGGTGTGGCCCGCCTGCCTCGCCCCCTCCGCGGCCCGTGCTCCCGCGAGCCCGCCGCCGACGATCACGAGTGGTTGCGCGCTCATCTCACTGCTCCGTTCTGCCGATGCCGCAGCGCTCGAGGAACTCGCGCCGCGTCCGAGCGTCATCGCGCACGACGCCCACGAGCGAACTCGTGATCGTGCGGGTGCCCGGCACCTGCACACCGCGGAGCGACATGCAGAGATGCTCGGCCTCGACGATCACGCCGACACCCTCGGGGTCGAGCACCTCGACGAGCCGCTCGGCGATCTGCCCGGTCATCCGCTCCTGCACCTGCAGGTCGCGGGCGTACTGCTCGACCACCCGTGCGAGCTTCGAGAGCCCGATGATCCTGCCGCCGGGGACGTAGCCGAGATGGGCGACGCCGCGGAACGGCAGCAGATGGTGCTCGCAGAGCGAGTCGAAGGGGATGTCGCGGACGACGACGAGTTCGCCGTAGCCCTCGCCAGGAAAGGTGGTCGGCGTGAAGCGGCGGGGTGTCAGCATCTCGATGTACGCCTCGGCGACCCGTCGCGGCGTGTCGGCGAGGTGCTCGCTCTCGACATCGCGGCCGAGCGCGACGAGCAGGGCGCGCACCGCCTCGGCCGCCGCCTCGCGATCGACGGCGTGCTCCCCGTCGGCGTGCTCCACCTCGATCGCGTGCTCCGCCTCGTCGGCGGTGACGGCGTGGAGCCTCGGTACCTCGGCTGCGAATTCGCTCGACGTCATGCTTCCCTCCGGCCCCTGCTGCCGAGGCTAGGCCCGCGGAATTCTTTTGTCAATGTTTGCTGCATTTAGAGATAGGATCCGATCATGGGCACCCCAGCGAAGGGCCACCCCGACGCGATCAGCGCGCTCGGCGCGCTCGCCGACCCGGCGCGACGCCGTGTCTACCGCGTCGTCTCGACCAGTCGTGATGCCGTCGGTCGCGACCACGTCGCCGAAGCCCTCGAACTCCCGCGGAGCACCGCGGCCTTCCACCTCGACCGCCTCGTCGAGGCGGGCCTGCTCACGACCGAGTCCCGTCGGCTCACCGGTCGCACCGGCCCGGGCGCCGGGCGGCCCGCGAAACTCTACCGCCGGGCCGAGCACGAGGTCGGCCTGAGCCTTCCGTCGCGGCTCTACGAGCTCGGCGGCCGGGTCATGGCCGAGGCGATCGCACGGGCCGCCGAGGGCGTGCCGGTGCGTGAAGCGCTGCACGAGGCCGCCGAGCGGGCGGGTCGAGGGCTCGCCGGGGCATCCGACGATCTCGGCACCGCGCTCGACGCGGCCGGGTTCGAACCGCACGACGACGGCGAATCGGGCGTCACGCTCGGCACCTGCCCCTTTCACCGGCTCGCCCTCGAGAACCCCGCCGTCGTCTGCGATCTCAACCATGCCCTCGTCTGCGGCATGGCGCGCTCCACCGGCGCCGACCCCGCCCGAGTGCTCCTCGACCCCGGCGCCGGCAGTTGCTGCATCCGGGTCGTCGCCGCACCGAATTGACCGTCGTCCACACGACTCACAGCCAAGATTCAGCGAACGTCAAGAGAATCGAGACATGAGCGACGGACCTCGCATTCTCATCGTCGACGACGAGCCCAACATCCGCGACCTTCTCACCACCAGCCTGCGCTTCGCCGGCTTCGCGGTGCGCGCCGTCGGCAACGGCGCGCAGACCATCTCGGCCGTGCTCGAGGAGGAGCCCGACCTGATCATCCTCGACGTGATGCTGCCCGACATGAACGGCTTCGGCGTCACCAAGCGGCTGCGTTCGGCGGGCTACACTGCGCCCATCCTCTTCCTCACCGCGAAGGACGACACGGAGGACAAGATCACCGGCCTCACGGTCGGCGGCGACGACTACGTCACCAAACCCTTCTCGCTCGACGAGATCGTCGCCCGCATCAAGGCGATCCTGCGCCGTACCATGCACGCCGAAGAAGACGCGGTGATCCGCACCGGCGAACTCACGATGGACCAGGACACCCACGAGGTGCTCGTCGGCGACGTGCCCGTCGAGCTCTCCCCCACCGAGTTCAAGCTGCTGCGCTACCTCATGCTGAACCCGAATCGCGTGCTGTCGAAGGCCCAGATCCTCGACCACGTGTGGGAGTACGACTTCAACGGCGATGCCGGCATCGTCGAGAGCTACATCTCGTACTTGCGCCGCAAGCTCGACCAGCACTCCGCCGAACCGCTGATCCAGACCAAGCGGGGGTTCGGGTACATGCTCAAGTCCTCCTCCAAGCCCTGACTCAGGTTCCGCCGCCTAGACTCGGCCCGCCATGAATCAGACGTTGTTCGAGCGGTGGAACCGCATCTCGCTCCGCACCAAGATCACCGGGGTGACGGTGCTGATGCTGACGCTCGGGCTGCTCGTCTCGGGCATCGGCACGGCCGCGATGCTGCGCTCCTACGTCGAGGACCAGATGGGGTCGAAGCTCGAGGCGATCGCGTCGGGATCGATGAAGCAGTACTTCGAGATCGACAGCGACAAGCCCCGGGTGCAGACGAATCTCAACCAGCTCGACTTCTCGTCGAAGGACGACGTGTTCGTCGCGATCTACACCGCGAGCGGCGAGTACAAGCGCAACAACTGGGAGAGCGTTCCCGAGGAGCAGTGGCCGGTCTTCCCGTCGACGATGACCCAGGCGCAGGTCACCGCCATGAACAGCGGGCACTACCAGACGTTCACGCTCGACGACGCGAACGGCGACCCCACCTTCCGCGCCGTCGCGGCGCTGATGACCGCAGACTCGCACGGCACGCTCGTGCCGATCGTGATCGCCGTCTCGACGCAGGACACCGAGCGCCTGCTCGCCGTCTACCTCACGATCTTCTTCGGCTTCGGCTTCGGCGTCGTGCTCGTGGGTGCTCTCCTCACCCGCATGCTCGTGACGAGCACCTTCGGCCCCCTTCGCGAGGTCGAACGCACCGCGGCGGCGATCGCCGACGGCGACTTCAGCCAGCGGCTCGGCGGAGCGACGCCGAACACCGAGGTCGGCCGCCTCAACCGTTCGCTCAACACGATGCTCAACCGCATCGACCGGGCCTTCCGCGACCGTGCCCGCACGATCGACCAGATGCGCCGTTTCGTCGGCGACGCCTCGCACGAGCTGCGCACCCCGCTCGTCTCGGTGCGCGGCTACGCCGAGCTCTACCGGATGGGCGCGCTGCAGTCGCCCGACGAAGTGGCGCAGGCGATGGACCGGATCGAGAAGGAGGCCATCCGCATGGGCGGCCTCGTCGAAGACCTGCTCGCCCTCGCCCGCCTCGACGAGGCGAAGCCGCTCGAGCTCGCCGAGGTCGACCTCGTGCCGCTCGCCCGCGACGCCGCCCTCGACACCATGGCGGCGCACCCTGGGCGCACGGTCACCGTGATCGCGCCCGAAGAGTTGGGCGCTGCGGATGCCGCGGCCGACGCCGCACCCGAGCTCGAGGTCGAACTCGACCCCTCGGCGCGCGCGGCGGCGACCGGCCCGATCTCGTTCGCCGGCGCCACACTGGCGCGACTGCGCGGCCGGCAGCCCCGCAGCGAGCCCTCGGCCGCGGCGGTCGCACGCAAGGAGGCTCAGGCCGCCCGTCGTGCGGCGACCGCGGCTGCGCAGGCTGCGAAGCGCGCGGGCCGCCAGAGCGCGGCGCAGGCTGCGCGTGCCGATGCCGCGGCGAAGGCCGCCGAACGCACGGCCGCCACCGCAGCGCAGGCTGCCGCGCATGCCGCCGATTCGACGCCGAAACCCGTTCGGCGCGCGGTGGTGCTCGCCGAGGAGAACAAGATCCGTCAGGTCATCACGAACCTGATGGGCAACGCGATCCGCTTCACGAACGACGGCAGCCCGCTCGAGATCCGCGTGTCGATCGACGATGTCGCCGAGCGCGCCGTGATCGAGGTCGTCGATCACGGCGAGGGCATTCCGCCGCAGATCCGCGAGAAGATCTTCCAGCGCTTCTGGCGGGCCGATACCTCGCGCACGCGCGAGACGGGCGGCTCCGGCCTCGGGCTCGCGATCGTCTCCTCGATCGTCGCGGCGCACAACGGCGCGGTCGACGTCATCGAGACGCCGGGTGGCGGGGCGACCTTCCGGGTCATGCTGCCGCTCGCCGGGTCGTCGGCGGCGCCGCAGCCGATCGCCGAGGGCTGAGGGCCTGCTCGATCCCTCCTCCCCAGCACCGCTGCGCCCGCTGCGGTGCGGTGCGGACCGTGCTGCGGGCTGCGGCGCCTGAACGCCGAATAGCGTGTGGACACACCGAACGAAGGGATTCTCGATGACCAGCTTCCACGTCGACGCCGAACAGGTCGCCGCAGCCACCCAGACCGCGCAGGGCACGATCGGGCGGATCCAGTCCGACGTCCAGGCGCTGCTCTCGCAGCTCACCGGGTTGCAGTCGTCCTGGTCGGGCCAGGCCTCGAGCGCGTTCCAGGGGGCGGTCTCCGACTGGCGTGCCACGCAGCTTCAGGTCGAGCAGAGCCTCATCGGGCTCAGCCGCGCGCTCGGCACGGCCGCGGCGCAGTACGCCGACGCCGAGCAGGCGAACGCGCGACTGTTCCTGCGCTGAGCCGTCGGACGCACACCGGCGAGGCTCGCGCTGCGAGAGACTGGGCCGATGACCGGTGAAACCGATTGCTGCTGTGCTGCCTGCTCTGGGCGGTGCCCGGCGAGGAGGCTGCGATGAGCAGTTGCGAAGACGAGGTGCTCGCGCTCGTCACCTGATATTGAGTGCCTTCTTGTCAAGAGGGCATGGCGAGGCGCCGTCCGGGAATAGCCCGGGCGGCGCCTCTTGCTTCGCGTTCTGACTGGTTGGTGAGCGTGTCGTTGCGACGCGCGGTCAGTCTGAACCGGCCTGGGTTTCTCGGAGGGTCGTGAGGTCGCCCGGCTGCGGCGCGCGAACGAGATCCTGAAGACCGCGTCAGCGTTTTACGCGGCAGCGGAGCTCGACCGCAAACTCGGACAGTGATTGATTTCGTCTGCCAGCACGCGGACGAGTTCGGGGTCGAGCCGATCCTGGCCGTGCTGAACGAGCACGGCCACGGGATCGCCCCATCGACGTACTACGCGTATGCCCGCCGCGGGTTCGGGCCGACCGTACGCGACCTCGAGGACGCGTACACGGCGAATGTGTTGTTCGACGTGTGGGTCGCGAACCGGCGCCTCCACGGGCGCCGCAAGCTCTGGAAGGCTGCTCGTCGGGCCGGGCATGACATCGGCCGTGATCGCGTCGAGCGGTCCCCGGCCGGTTCAAACTGTCGGATAGGCCGGGCAGACCATCCTCTGCCCGGTAACCCACGAGCATGTGTGAGCGAGGCCCCGTCCCGCGACCCTCTCACCAGAAGAGGGCCACTACATACTGTCTAGCACCGCGGGGCGCTCGTGCAGCGGGCTTCGAGCGACGGGGCGGGTGGCGCGCCGCACGAGGTGCAGCTGCTCCGGACGACGAAGGGCGCCTCCCGGAGGAGGCGCCCTTCGCGCGATTCGTGTGTCGCGGACCTGCTTAGAAGTCCATGCCACCCGTGGGGTCGCCGACCGGAGCCGGGTTCTTCTCGGGCTTGTCGGCGACGACGGCCTCGGTGGTGAGGAAGAGGCCGGCGATCGAGGCCGCGTTGAGCAGCGCCGAGCGGGTGACCTTCACCGGGTCGTTGATGCCTGCGGCGAGCATGTCGACGTACTCGCCGGTCGCGGCGTTGAGGCCCTGGCCGACCGGGAGGTTGCGGACGCGGTCGACCACGACGCCCGGCTCGAGGCCGGCGTTGAGGGCGATCTGCTTGAGCGGGGCGTCGATCGCGACGCGCACGATGTTCGCACCGGTCGCCTCGTCGCCCGAGACCTCGAGCTTCTCGAAGGCGGTCTTGCCGGCCTGGATGAGCGCGACGCCACCACCGGCGACGATGCCCTCCTCGACGGCGGCCTTCGCGTTGCGGACCGCGTCTTCGATGCGGTGCTTGCGCTCCTTGAGCTCGACCTCGGTGGCCGCACCCGCCTTGATGACGGCGACGCCGCCGGCGAGCTTGGCGAGGCGCTCCTGGAGCTTCTCGCGGTCGTAGTCGGAGTCGGTGTTGTCGATCTCCTTGCGGATCTGCGCGACGCGGCCTGCGATGGCCTCCTCGTCACCGGCACCCTCGACGATGGTCGTCTCGTCCTTGGTGATGATGACCTTGCGGGCCTGACCGAGCAGGTCGAGGGTGACGTTCTCGAGCTTGAGGCCGACCTCCTCGGAGATGACCTGGCCGCCGGTGAGGATCGCGATGTCCTGGAGCTGCGCCTTGCGACGGTCGCCGAAGCCGGGGGCCTTGACGGCGACCGACTTGAAGATGCCCCGGATCTTGTTGACGATCAGGGTCGCGAGCGCCTCGCCGTCGACGTCTTCCGCGATGATGAGCAGCTGCTTGCCGGTCTGGATCACCTTGTCGACGATGGGCAGCAGGTCCTTGATGTTCGAGACCTTGCCGTTGACGATCAGGATGTAGGGGTCTTCGAAGACCGCCTCCTGGCGCTCGGGGTCGGTGACGAAGTACGCCGACAGGTAGCCCTTGTCGAAGCGCATGCCCTCGGTGAGCTCGAGCTCGGTGCCGAAGGTGTTCGACTCCTCGACGGTGACGACGCCCTCCTTGCCGACCTTGTCGATCGCCTCGGCGATGAGCGCGCCGATCTGCTCGTCGGCGGCCGAGATCGAGGCCGTGGCGGCGATCTCCTCCTTCGTCTCGACGTCCTTCGCGTTCGCGAGGAGCTCGGCCTCGACGGCCTGCACGGCCTTCTCGATGCCGCGCTTCAGCGAGATGGGGTCGGCGCCTGCGGCGACGTTGCGGAGACCCTCGCGAACGAGCGCCTGGGCGAGCACGACCGAGGTCGTGGTGCCGTCACCGGCGACGTCGTCGGTCTTCTTGGCGACCTCCTTGACGAGCTCGGCGCCGATCTTCTCGAACGGGTCGTCGAGCTCGATCTCCTTGGCGATCGACACGCCGTCGTTCGTGATCGTGGGGGCGCCCCACTTCTTCTCGAGCACGACGTTGCGACCGCGCGGGCCGAGGGTCACCTTGACGGCGTCGGCGAGCGTGTTGAGGCCACGCTCGAGGCCGCGGCGGGCCTCCTCATCGAAAGCAATGATCTTTGCCATGTGTGTTTCTCGCCCCTTCTCGGACGTCTTCAAAGATTCGTGATTAGCACTCAAATCACCTGAGTGCTAAAACGATTCTGGCACTCGACCGCCACGAGTGCAAGCGAGCGCGACGGCCCCGGCGCACGCCGAGCGCGAACATCGCCGCCCCCGTCAGGGGGCGAACGTCGCCGTGCCGCTCTGGGGCACGAGTTCGATCCAGGTGCTGCCGGGTGCGAGCCGGAGCGACGAACCGTCGTCAGCCGTGAGAACGATCGGCGAGCTCGCCGCGTCCTTCGTCCACGTGCCGCGCGCGGTGCGCCCACCGGCCGACACCCAGGCCTTCCCCGAACCGATGAGCACGGTCTTCGGCACCTCGCCGTACCGCCAGTCGATCCCGACCTCGAGCGTCACCACGTTCGTCGCCCGCACTCGCGCGCTGCCCTCCTCGACGTCCGCAACCCCCTCCTGCGAGCGCAGCCAAGACGAGGAACCCGCATCCCAGTCCCAGCTCGGCGAACGCCCCTCAGCGAAGACCAGTGCGATGCGCGAGGTCGGCGCCGCGGCGAGCGCGGGGTCGGAGAGCGGATCGGCGGTGCCGTACTCGAACTGCACGGGCGGCGGCGAGACCCCGGCATTGCGCGCCATGGTCTCGCGGGCGTCGAGGATCACGTCGTGCGGGCCCGGTCGCTCGTCGGCGCGGGAGAAGAGGCCGGTCTCGTCGAGGTCGAAGACGACGTTGACGAGCGGGGTCGCCATCATCATCGCGACGAACTGATCCTGCCCACCCGAGTAGGCGATCACTCCCCCGAGCGGCGAGGCGATGTCGGGGTCCATCGGACGGATGGACCGCACAGGTCCGACCTCGGGCGGAATGTCGGAGTGCCAGACCGCGAGGTAGCGGGTGAGGCCGCCCTCCACGAGTTCTTCGAACACGAGGTCGGTGCGATTCAGCGCGATCTGCGGCCGCGCGTCCTCGTGGTTGTCGATCTTGGCGGCGAGCGAGGGATGCTCCGGGGCGGTCGGGTCCGTCGGCGTGCCTCTGAGCGGGGAGAACGCCACGGCGAGCGGTTGCGAGGTGCCGACCGCTCGGCGCTCGGCGCTCGGCGTCGGTTCGGGCGGGGCCTGCCCGCAGCCGGCGACGAGCAGCGCCGCAGCAGCGATGGCGACGAAGGCGGCCCCCCGCGGTCGCCAGGTCGCTCGGACCCCGGTGACCATAGCCACATGCTAGTGACGTACGGGCGGCTTCGACGACGATCGATTCGGACACGCCGAACGCGCCGTCGGAGGGACGACGGCGCGTTCGGAATTCGCGTGTGCTCAGGCGGGACGAACGGCTTCGGCCTGCGGTCCCTTCGACCCCGTGCCGACCTCGAAGACGACCTGCTGTCCCTCTTCGAGCACCTTGTACCCGGCCATGTCGATGGCGGAGTAGTGGACGAAGACGTCTTGGCCGTCCCCGTCGACGGTGATGAACCCGTATCCCTTTTCAGCGTTGAACCACTTGACGGTTCCGTTCGCCATTCGTTGCTCCCATGTTGCGGTGTGTGGATCAGCACCTGCCTGTCGCCTGTACCGGGTCGCCTCGACACGGGCGAACGAGGCACCTGAGGTGCCGGACGTGCACACGGGCTCGGGCGACCAACTCCAGATAGTCACACCGCGCCGTCCGGACGCAAGGGGGTGCACGTCACGAATGGTCGCAGAATGGCAACGATTCGACCGGGTCAGCCGGCGGTGGCCTCCGCGTAGTCGGAACCGAGCACGAGCACGAGCGGCGTGCCCGTCTCGGCGAAGGTCTCGGAGAGGCGTACGTCGGCCTCGGGCAGCAAGGTCGCGACGCCGCGCGCGGCACCCTCGAGATCGGGTGTGGCGTAGTAGACCACCGTCTCGGTGAGGTCGTTCTCGCTCGCGTTGGTGGTGGCGTCCACCGGGACCCCTCCGGCCGTGAGCGTCTCGGCGGCCTTGGCCGCGAGTCCGGCGGTGCCGGTGCCGTTCAGCACGGTCACCTTCACCTCGGCCGAGATGGTCGGCTCCGCGGTCTGCGTCGGCGCCGGCGTGGCAACCGGATCGGGACCGTTCGCGGCGTTCAGACGTTCGTTGAAGACCATGACCCCCGCGATGCCGACTCCGGCGAGCACGACGGTCGCGAGCGCGGCCCAGCCGAACCTGATCCATCGCGCTCCTCGACGGGCGGGCGCGCGGTGGGCGCCGACGCGGTCGATGCCGTGCGGGATCGTGTCGAAGCGATCGCGGGGGAACTTCTGCGCCATGTGATCCAGATCGGGTCGGGGCCGGGCTCAGGCGAGCGGTCGGCCGAGGGGAATCGAACGGCTGGAGCGCGCCGCCCGGCGCGCCGAACGCATCCGCTGAAGCCGCTTGACGAGCATCGGATCGTGGCGGAGCGCCGCCGGCGAGTCGATGAGCTCGCCAAGAATCCGATAGTAGCGGGCCGCCGAGATGTCGAACTCGTCGCGGATCGCCTCGGCCTTGCGGGCGGGCTGCTGCCAGGCGCGCGCCTCGAAGGCGAGCACCCGGAGCTGGCGATCGTCGAGATCGACGGCGTCTGGCCGGTCCGGCATGCGCTCCGCGCTCATCCGTTCCTCCGCTCCCGGCGGTCGACGCACCACCTGCAGCACATCCTAGGGAACGCCCGCCGAGAGTGCGCCGAGCGGTCGCGGCGTGTGCCGCCGACTGGAACAGACGGCCGCTCCGCGGCGTTGCATCCGTTGCGGCCGCCCCGTCCGGCGTTCGAGCTGAGACGATGGAACCCGTCGACCGCGATCCCGAGAGGAGCACCCCATGTCCTACCCCGTGCACAAGAGCGATGCCGAGTGGCGAGCCGAGCTGGGCGAGGAGCAGTACTCGGTGCTCCGCGAGGCCGCGACCGAGCGACCATGGACGGGCGAACTGCTCGACGAGGAGCGCTCCGGGGTCTACCACTGCGCGGCCTGCGATGCCGAGCTCTTCAAGAGCGGCACGAAGTTCGACTCGGGCTGCGGCTGGCCGAGCTTCTACGAGTCGGTGCGGCCCGAAGCGGTCGAGCTCATCGAGGACCGCACGCTCGGCATGGTCCGCACCGAGGTCCGCTGCGCGAACTGCGGTTCGCACCTCGGGCACGTGTTCCCCGACGGATTCGGCACGCCGACGGGCGACCGCTACTGCATGAACTCGATCGCCCTCGGCTTCACCCCCGAGTCCTGAAGTGGCATCCGTTCGCGAAGCGGCGCTCGCCCGGCGTTCGGCAGCGAAGGTGACGGATGCCTCGCCCGACGACGCCGCACTCCTCGAGCTGCTCGGCGTCGCCGAGCGGGTCGCCGACCACGCCGCCCTTCGCCCGTGGCGCACGATCGCGCTGCGGGGCGGGGCACGCGAGCGACTCGGCGCGGCCCTCGTGGCCGCGTCGGGCTTCGAGGGCGACTCGGCCGCGAAGCTCGCCGCCAAGCCCCTGCGGGCACCGCTCGTGCTCGCCCTCGTGCTCTCACCGCGGTTCCACCCGAAGGCGCCCGAGTGGGAGCAGCTCGTCGCCGCCGCCGGCGTCGGCCACCTCTTGAGCCTGCTCCTGGACGAGGCCGGCTGGGGAGTCATGTGGCGCACCGGGCCGTTCACGAGGCATCCGGCCGTCGCCGAGATGCACGGGCTCGCCCCCGGCGAGCAGCTGCTCGGGTGGCTCTACGTCGGCGGGCGACCCGACGGCGGACGCCCGGGGCGGCCGGCGGAACGGCCGGCGCCGCGATTCAGCTCGATCGACTGACGGCGACCGCGACGCCGTCGCCCGGCCCGGCGGCTCGGTGCCGGTGGCGCGACCAGCGGATCGACGCGACGGCGACCGCGACGACGGCGAGCACGGTGCCGCCGATCGTGGCGCCGTCGACTGGGCGGCCGGTGGGCAGCAGCAGGTCGAGGGCGAGCGCCCCCGCGAGCTGGCCGGCGACGCCGCAGAGCGCGAGCAGCAGCACGCCGATGGAGCGGACGACGAGCGCCTGGCCGGCGATGAAGATGCAGCCGATCGCGCCGCCGAGGTAGAGCCACGGCTCCGTCGGCAGCCGATCGGGCCACCCCGTGATCGCGGCGTGCCCGAGCATGACGATCACGAGCGCGACCGTGCCGACGAGGAAGTTGCCGAATGCCGCGGTCAGCGCGCTTCCCGCCTCGGCCTTCACCCGCCCGTTGACGGCCTGCTGCCATCCGACGCCGAGTCCGGCGACGAACGGGAACAGCATGACGGGAAGCGGCACGTCGTGCGCGAGCTGCGCCGACACCGCCCAGCCGATCGCGAGGAGCGCGAGCAGTGCACCGAGCAGGCGCATCGGGGTGAGCGGCCGGCGTCCGCCGGGGCCGAGCCCGATCAGGTCGAAGACGATGCCGCCGATGGTCTGACCCGCGACGATCGCGACCGTGAACATGGCGACGCCGAGCACTCCGGCCGAGAGCCCCTGGGTGACGACGAACCAGGCGCCGGCGAGCCCGCCGAGCACCATCCACCACGCGAGGCGCCCGGCGCGAAGGCCCGCGACGACCCGCCCGACGCCTGCCCGCCCCGGCCGCCACCCCCCGAGTGAGACCACGAGGATGACGAGCCCCGAGCCGAACGAGATCGCCGCCGCCGTGTACGGGTCGTCGAGTTCGGCCGCGAGCTGCCCGTTGATGCGCGACTGGAGCGCGGTGAAGGCGCCGAACACGGTCGCGAGCGCGACCGCGATCCAGAGCGGCATCCGCGTGCGCTCGGCATGCTGGTGGGTGTGGGCGTGGCGACGGTCGGGGCGCTGCGATTCGGCGTTCGACGGTGCGCCGGTGGGTTCTTCGGTCAAGAGCCGGCTACGGGACTCGAACCCGTAACCCCCGCTTTACAAGAGCGGTGCGCTACCAATTGCGCCAAGCCGGCAGAGGGCGGATGCCCCGCTGGGTCATCCTACCCGGGGCTGCACCGACGAGGAGGGCCCGGCGCGGACGCCCGGCCCTCCTCGGATGCCTCGGCTACGACGCGGGCGTCGGGGTGGGCGTCGGGGTCGAGGTCGACTCCGAGAACGCCTCACCGGTCGCCTGCAGCACGAACGACTGGAACTCGGCCGGGTCGGTGAGCGATCCGACGTACTGCTTGCCGTTCACAAGCACCGTCGGGGTGCCCTTGATCGACGGGAGGTCGGAGTTCGGCACCGGCTGGGTCAGCGCCCGCTCGGTCGCGTTGTTCACCCAGCCGTAGAACTCCTTCGAGTCGATGCAGTTCTCGATGGTGCCGACCGAGGAGGCACCGGCCTCCGTCACGAAGCCCTTGATCTCGTCGTTCGTGAGACCGGTCGAGCCCTCCTCCGGCTGGTTCGCGAAGAGCAGCGCGTTGAAGTCGAAGAACGACTCGGGCGAGGTGTCGGCCACGCAGGCCGCGGCGTTCGCCGCGCGGAGCGAGTACTGGGTGCCCGCCGACTTGTTCGTGAGGATGGCGAGGGGGTGGGTCTCGAGGGTGGCCGCGCCCTGCTCGACCATCGTGCGGATCGCCTCGCCGTTCGTCGTCTCGAACTGGCCGCAGAAGGGGCAGAGGTAGTCGACGTAGACCACGATGTTCGCGACCGTGCCGCTGTCGTCCTGCTCGGTCGGGATCGGGTCGGCGTCGGCGTCGAGCGACTTCGTCTCGACGGGCGTCATCGCGCCGTCCACTCCGGTGAGGAGGATTCCGTTGCTCGCCATGTTGGCGGGGCCCGGCCCGGCGGGCTTCATGTTCTGCACCACGACGCCGATGACGAGGCCGATCACGAGCACCACGGCGACGGTGACGCCGCCGACGAGCAGGAACTTGTTGCGACGCTCCCGCTTCTTCTGCGCGACGCGCAGCTCCCTGGCCTTCTCGCGCGCGGCTTCGCGCTGCTCGTTACGGGTGGGGCGTGGCTGGTTCGATCCGCCGTTGCTCATCGATGGTCACTCCGGTCGCTGTGTGGGCGCGCGCGAGTGCAGGCGCACGCAATGACGATAGTAGGGACGATGGCTGGGAATCACCCAAACGGGCGCTGAATGCGCTCTCCGCCGGTTCACGCCACGGCAGCGAGAGGATGCCCCGGGGCCGGGGCCGTGGCATCCGCACCGTGGTCGGGAGCCCTGCCCGCGCGTGCGATACTGATGAGGCGTCGACGTCGACGCGCTTCCATTCACTACGGATCGTCCGGCACGTACCTGCCGGTGAAGGAGAGAAAGAACCATGGCGTCAGTCACGTTCGACAAGGCCACCCGCCTGTACCCGGGCGGCACCCGCCCCGCGGTCGACCAGCTCGACCTCGAGATCGCCGACGGCGAGTTCCTGGTGCTCGTCGGCCCGTCGGGTTGCGGCAAGTCCACGTCGCTCCGCATGCTCGCGGGCCTCGAAGAGGTCAACGACGGCAACATCTTCATCGGCGACCGCAACGTCACCGATGTGCCCCCGAAAGACCGCGACATCGCGATGGTCTTCCAGAACTACGCGCTGTACCCGCACATGACGGTCGCCGAGAACATGGGCTTCGCGCTCAAGATCGCCGGCGTCGGCAAAGAGGAGCGCGCCGCCCGGGTCCTCGAGGCCGCGAAGCTCCTCGACCTCGAGCCCTACCTCTCGCGCAAGCCGAAGGCGCTCTCGGGCGGTCAGCGTCAGCGCGTCGCCATGGGCCGCGCCATCGTGCGCCAGCCCCAGGTCTTCCTCATGGACGAGCCGCTCTCGAACCTCGATGCGAAGCTCCGCGTGCAGACCCGCACCCAGATCGCGTCGCTCCAGCGCCGCCTCGGCGTCACCACCGTCTACGTCACGCACGACCAGACCGAGGCGCTCACCATGGGCGACCGCATCGCCGTGCTGAAGGACGGCCTGCTCCAGCAGGTCGGTACCCCCCGCGACCTCTACGAGAAGCCGCAGAACGTCTTCGTCGCCGGCTTCATCGGTTCGCCCGCGATGAACCTGTTCCACGCAGAACTCGTCGACGACGGAATCAAGTTCGGCACGGCCACCGTCCCGGTCGACCGCGAGACGCTCGCCGAGACCAGCGGCAAGATCGCCACGATCGGCGTGCGCCCCGAGGACATCGTCGTGTCGCCTCACGAGGGCGAGGGCCTCGCGGTCGACGTCGACCTCGTCGAGGAGCTCGGCGCCGACGGCTATCTCTACGGCCACTCGACGGTCGAGGGCAAGCGCACCGACATCGTCGCCCGCGTCGACGGCCGCGCGCACCCGAACGCCGGCGACCGGGTGTACCTCACCGCGACGCCGAACCACGTGCACCTCTTCGACGCCGAGTCGGGCGACCGCCTCGGCAACAAGGCCGTCGTCAGCTGACCTCGCGCCTCATGACGATCGATGCCGGTCGGGCGGTTCGCCCGGCCGGCATCGCCGTCTTCCGGGGGCGGCCCCGTGGCATCCGCACCTCTTCTGGAAGGATCGACCCATGAGCGGTTCCCTCTCGATCACCTCGGCCATGGCCGACCCGGCCCTCCTCGACCTGCCGTGGCACCTCCCGCTCGAGTCGTGGCCGAGCGACGCGATCGCCGCGCTCCCGAAGGGCATCTCCCGCCACCTCGTGCGCTTCGCCCACCTCGGCGGTCACGTCGTCGCCATCAAGGAGACGACCGCCGAGATGGCGAAGGGCGAGTACGAGATGCTGCGCACGCTCCAGCGCCTCGAGATCCCCTGCGTCGAGCCGGTCGCCGTCATCACGAACCGCAGCGACGACGAGGGCGAAGAGCTGAAGCCCGTGCTCGTGACGCGTCACCTGCGGTTCTCGCTCCCCTACCGCGCGCTGTTCTCCCAGACGTTGCGACCCGACACCGCGACCCGCCTCGTCGACGCGCTCGCGGTGCTGCTCGTGCGCCTGCACATCGTCGGCTTCTTCTGGGGTGACGTGTCGCTCTCGAACACGCTGTTCCGCCGCGACGCGGGCGCCTTCGCCGCATACCTCGTCGACGCCGAGACCGGCAAGCTCTACGAGGGCGGGCTCTCGAACGGGCAGCGCGAGAACGACCTCGAGATCGCGCGGGTGAACATCGCCGGCGAACTCCTCGATCTGGAGGCCGGCGGCAAGGTGGCCGACGAGCTCGACCCGGTGCGCATCTCGAACGGCATCGTCGAGGCGTACCGCAGCCTCTGGACCGAGCTCACCGGCTCCGAGTCGTTCTCCTCGGCCGAGCGCTGGCGCATCAACGAGCGCGTCAACCGGCTCAACGAACTCGGCTTCGACATCGAAGAGCTCGCGATCAAGACGGATGCCTCGGGCACGACCGTGCGGATCCAGCCGAAGGTCGTCGATGCCGGCCACCACCAGCGCCGGCTCCTGCGGCTCACCGGCCTCGACGCCGGCGAGAACCAGGCCCGGCGCTTGCTCAACGACCTCGACTCGTACCGCGCCGCGTACGGCAAGGGCGAGCTCGACGAGGAGATGGTCGCGCACGAGTGGCTCATGCGCGTGTTCGAGCCGGTGGTGCGCGCGATCCCTCGCGAGCTGCGGGGCAAGCTCGAGCCGGCCGAGGTGTTCCACCAGCTGCTCGACCACCGCTGGTTCATGGCGCAGCAGGCCGGCCACGACATCCCGCTCGCCGAGGCCGTGTCCTCGTACATCAACACCGTGCTCCGCCACCGCCGCGACGAGGCGACCATGATCGACCCGCCGACCGGCTCGCTGACCGCGGCGATCGAGGTCGTGCCGACCGAGACTGCGGCGATCAGCGCGATCGACCCCGACGACGAGGACGACTGGCGTCTGAAGGTCTGAACCTGCTCCACATCGCGTTTCTCAGGAGTTTTCCCGGGCATCGTGCCGTTCGAGGGTGATTTCTCCTGAGCACGGCACGGTTTCGAGATCACGCTCCTGAGAAACGTGATTTCGCGGATGTCGGGGTCAGCCCTCGGCCCGCAGCTTCGAGATCTCGTAGAGCGTGACCGAAGCGGCGATGCCCGCGTTCAGCGACTCGGTCGTCGCGCTGATCGGGATCGACACGATCGCGTCGCAGGTCTCCGCGACGAGGCGCGAGAGGCCCTTACCCTCACTGCCGACGACGATCACGATCGGGCGGTCCGCCCAGCTGAGGCCGGGCAACGACACGTCGCCGTCGCCGTCGAGGCCGAGCACGAACACGCCGCGTTCTTTGAGTGTCTTCAGCGTCTGCGTGAGGTTCGCGGCCATCGCGACGGGCACGCGTGCCGCGGCGCCGGCCGAGGTCTTCCAGGCGGCCGAGTTGACCCCGACCGAGCGGCGCTGGGGCACGATGACGCCCTGACCGCCGAACGCGCCCGTCGAGCGCAGGATCGCGCCGAGGTTGCGCGGGTCGGTGATGCCGTCGAGGGCGACGAGCAGCGGCGTCTCGTCGCTCGCGATGATCTCGTCGAGGAGCTCGATCGGGTGGGCGTACTCGTACGGCGGCACCTTGAGCGCCAGGCCCTGGTGCACGCCGCCCTCGCCGGCGAGGCGGTCGAGCTCGGGCTTCATGACCTCGAGGATCGGAATGCCCCGGTTGGTGGCGATCTTCACCGCCTCCTTCACCCGGTCGTCCATCTCGATGCGCGCGGCGAGGTAGAGGGTCGTCGCGGGGATGCGGGTGCGCAGCGCCTCGAGCACCGAGTTCCGGCCCGTCACGATCTCGGACTCGTCGCCCGACTTCGAGCGTCGCGCGGCACCGGAGGCACCTCGGGGCGCACTCGAGCCGCGGGACTGGCCCGCCACCTTGCCGCCCGGCTTGCCCTTGCCGCCCGAGGCGGCGTAGCGTTCCTGCGCCGCCTTCCGCTTGCCGGCGGGGTGCCAGGCGCGATCCTCGGCCTTCGGCGTCGGCCCCTTGCCCTCGAGGGCCTGGCGGCCCTGGCCGCCCGAGCCGACCTGCTTGTTCTTCGCCTTCCGCACGGCTCCGGCGCGCGACTTGCCGCTGCTGCCCTTCATGATCCCAAACTCCAATGCGTGCCGGTCTGACTGTCTTCGATGGTGATGCCCGCGGCCGTGAGTTCGGCGCGGATCCGGTCGGCTGCGGTGTAGTCCTTCGACTCGCGCGCGGCCCGCCGGTCGTCGATGAGGCGACGGACGAGCGTGTCGAGCGCCGCCGCGGCGGGCCCCTGCTCGGCCGCCGACCAGTGGGGGTCGCGGGGGTCGATGCCGAGCACCTGCACCATGGCACCGACCTGCCCGTGGGCGATCGCGGCGGCGTTCAGTTCTTCGGTGTCGAGTGCCTGGTTGCCGGACCGCACCGTGTCGTGCAGCACCGCGAGCGCCTGCGGCACGCCGAGGTCGTCGTCCATCGCCGATTCGAACGCCTCGGGCACGACGGGGGCGCCGACGCCGATGAAGCGGGTGCCCGCGAGCCGCCGCTCGACGCGCTCGAGGAACACCCGGATGCGGTCGACGGCGGCCTCGGCTTCGAGGAGGGAGCCGGGCGCGTAGTCGAGGGTCGATCGATAGTGCGCCTGGCCGAGCAGGTATCGCACGGCCAGGGGGCTCGCCAGGGCGAAGAGCTCGGCGGCGTAGACCGAGTTGCCGAGCGACTTCGACATCTTCTGGCCGCCGATGTTGACGAGTCCGTTGTGCACCCAGTAGCGGGCGAAGCCGTCGCCGGCCGCACTCGTCTGCGCCAGCTCGTTCTCGTGGTGCGGGAAGCGGAGGTCGAGTCCGCCGCCGTGCAGGTCGAACTCGGGGCCGAGGTAGCGCCCGGCCATCGCCGAGCACTCGATGTGCCATCCCGGGCGGCCGTCGCCCCAGGGCGAGCGCCAGCTCGCCGAGGTGGGCTCGTTCGGCTTGCGGCCCTTCCAGAGGGCGAAGTCGCGGGGGTCGCGTTTGCCGCGGGGGTCGGCGTCGGCCGCCGCCTCCATCTTGTCGCGCGACTGCCGGGTGAGCTCGCCGTAGGCGGGCCAGCTCGCGGTGTCGAAGTAGACGTCGCCCGATCCGTCGAGCGCCGGGTACGCGTGGCCGCGCTCGATGAGGCGCGTGATCAGCTCTTGCATCTGCTGCACGCTCGCCGTCGCGCGGGGTTCATAGCTCGGCGCGAGGATGCCGAGGGAGTTGTAGGCGGAGGTGAACTCGAGCTCGACCCGGTAGGCGAGCGCCCACCACGTGTCGCTCGCGCCCTCGTCGGCGGCGGCCTGGAGGATCTTGTCGTCGATGTCGGTGACATTGCGCACGAAGACGACCTCGTTGCCGCGGTAGGCGAACCAGCGCCGCATGATGTCGTAGACGAGGGCGCTGCGGAGGTGGCCGATGTGCGGGCTCGACTGCACCGTCGGCCCGCAGACGTACATGCCGACGCGCCCCTCCCGGAGGGGCACGAAGTCGCGCAGCGCCTGGGCCTTCGAGTCGTAGAGTCGCACGGTCACCCGCCAAGCCTACCGGCGCGACTCCGCGGCGCCCGCGTCGTGCGGCCCCGTCGACCGCGCCGAACCTCAGGCGGGCACGATGAGCGCGGTCGCGATGGCCGCGACCCCCTCGCCGCGACCAGTGAACCCGAGCGCGTCGCTCGTCGTCGCGGCGACGCTGACCGGGGCGCCGAGCACTCGCGACAGCAACGCCTCGGCCTCGCCACGACGGGGCGCGAGCTTCGGCCGGTTGCCCACGATCTGCACGGTGACGTTGCCGATGAGGTAGCCGGATGCCTCGACGAGACGCCTCGTCTCGGCGAGGAACACCTCGCCATGGGCGCCGGCGAACCGCGCGTCGGCAGTGCCGAAGATCTGGCCGACGTCGCCGAGTCCGGCCGCCGCCAGGAGCGCGTCGCACACGGCGTGCGCGGCGGCGTCGCCGTCGGAATGCCCCGAGAGGCCTCGCTCGCCCGGCCAGTGCAGGCCGGCGAGCCAGAGCGGGGAGTCGTCGGCGGCGAATGCGTGCACATCGGTACCGGTGCCGATTCGCGGCGCCGCGGGGCGCGGGGCGTCGTCGTGCGCACCGGCGGCCGGCGACCGGCCTGCAGTGTGCTGCTCGGCGTCGTGCCGGCCTGCGAGCAGCTGCTCGGCCCGGCGGAGGTCGGCGGGCACGGTGATCTTGAACGCGCGGACATCGCCGGGAACGATCTCGACGACGAGACCGGCGGCGGCGGCGAGCGCGGCATCGTCGGTGACGTCGCCGCGCGCCGTGGCGTAGGCGTGGTCGAGCGACGACCGGGGGAAACCCTGCGGCGTCTGCACGGCCCGCAGGGTCGAGCGATCGACGGTCTCCTGCACCTGGCCGTCACCGCCGACCCGCTTCACGGTGTCGACGATGTCGAGGGCGGGCACGATGCCGTGTCTGCGCGCGCGGACGGCCGCGGCGACCTCGTCGAAGAGCAGGGCGGGCGCGAGCGCACGTGCGGCGTCGTGCACGAGCACGGTCTCGACCGCGGCGGGGAGCACCGCGAGGCCGGCGGCGACCGACTCCTGCCGACTCGCTCCCCCGGCGACGACGTCGAGCGTCGCCCCCGCGGCGGCGGCATCGGCCGAGAATCGCTCGCGCGTGGTCTCGACACGCTCCCCCGGCACAACGAGCACGAGGTGCGGTGCCTCGCGCATGGCGAGCACGCCGGAAACCGCCGTGGCGATCACCGTGTCGGGGCCGAGCGGCACGAAGGCCTTCGGCTCAGCGTGACCGAGACGGCTGCCGCTGCCCGCGGCGACGACGATGACGGCGATCGCAGAACTCACAGCTCGAGCGTAGCCCCGTGCGATCGTCGCCGCGCGGCGGTGGTGGCCCGCCCAGGAGACGTGCCGCGCCGGAGACGACGAACGGCGGGTGCGCACGCACCCGCCGTTCGTCGAAGGATCGATCGCCCGCTACGAAGCGAGCACCTCGTCGAGCACGGTCGACGCCGCCTCTTCGTCGGTCTTCTCGGCGAGCGCGAGCTCGGAGATCAGGATCTGACGTGCCTTCGCGAGCATGCGCTTCTCGCCCGCGGAGAGACCGCGGTCCTGATCGCGGCGCCACAGGTCGCGCACGACCTCTGAGACCTTGATGACATCACCGGACGCGAGCTTCTCGAGGTTCGCCTTGTACCGGCGCGACCAGTTGGTCGGCTCCTCGGTGAAGGGCGCGCGCAGCACCTCGAAGACCTTGTCGAGGCCCTCTTTGCCGATGACGTCGCGGACGCCGACGAGATCGACGTTCTCGGCGGGCACCTCGATGACGAGGTCGCCCTGCGTGACGTTCAGCTTGAGGTAGAGCTTCTCTTCACCCTTGATGATGCGTTTCTTGACCTCGGTGATCGTTGCGGCACCGTGGTGGGGGTAAACGACGGTTTCGCCAACCTCAAAAAGCATGAATGGTAGTCCTTTCGGCAACTCTCAGGATATCACATTCGCGATCATGCTAAGGTTCGCCTCCCCTTCTGGCAGGCGGCCCCGGGTACGATATGCTCGGATTCGATCGCACGCGCCGACTGGTTCGTGCGCGCAGTTTCGCACTTGGAGGTTCTGTGAAGGCGCGTCTCGCCGCATCCGCTGCTCTGGCCCTCGGCGTCGCGCTCGGCGCAAGCGGGTGCTCGATGCTCACCTACCAGGCGACGACCGAGCACTACGACGCGAGCGACGGCGTCTCCGCGAACGTCGGCGAGCTCGACCTCCGCAACATCCTCGTCGTCAGCGACGACGGCGTCGACGGCACGCTCGTGCTCACGATCGTGAACACCGGCGCCGACGACGTCGACCTCGACGTGCAGGTCGACGGCGGCGACACCGTCACCATCCCGGTCGACGCGGGCGAGACGGTCGCCTTCGGCGTCGATGCAGCCGAGGGCATCGACGCGGTCGAGCCGATCGTCCTCGAGGGCATCGGCGTCGAGCCCGGTTCGCTCCTGCCGATCTACTTCCAGTACGGCTCGGCCGAAGGCGTCGAGAAGCAGGTGCCGGTGCTCGACGGGCGTCTGCCCGAGTACGAGTCGCTCGTTCCCTGAGCCGGGGCTCCCAGCGCGCGATGCCGAGCGGATGACGCTCCCGGCGTCGCCCGCCTACCCTGAGACGGCACCGGCGTAGCCGTTCATGAACCCGACCACGAAGAACACCGCGGCGGCCACGACGGCCACGAAGCAGATCCCGATTCCGACGATCGCCGGCCATCTCGCCCCCGGGCGGGACAGGGCGACGATCGACAGTACGAACGCGGCGAGCAGCAGCACCCCGCCGATGGCTTCGAGCAGCATCGTGGGCAGGCTCACGCCGATCAACGCGAGCACGGCGAGACCCAGCCCGAGATAGCCGAGCACGTTCTGGGGTCTCGCGGCCCCGGCGGATGCGGCTTCGGCCGCCCCACCCTCCTGCACCGCCGGCTCGGTCCATCGCGTGCCGTCCCAGTAGCGGCGCGTTCCCGCGCCGTCGTCGTACCATCCTGCCGCAGCGTTCGAGTCCATGTCTCGATCGTCGCAAGGACGACTCATGGGACGCAAGCCGGCATGCCACGATTCGCGCGACGCCGCGCAACCGGCGCTCCGGGGCCCCGGCGGCGACTCACCCCTCGAAGCGGTACCCGAGCCCTCGCACAGTGACGAGCTGCACCGGCTCGGAGGGTGCGACCTCGATCTTCGAGCGGATCCGCTTGATGTGCACGTCGAGCGTCTTCGTGTCACCGAAGTAGTCGGAGCCCCAGACCCGGTCGATCAGCTGGCCGCGCGTGAGCACCCGCCCGGGGTTGCGCATGAGCAGTTCGAGCAGCTCGAATTCCTTCAACGGCATGGGCACGGGTTCTCCGTCGACCTCGACCGTGTGCCGATCGACGTCCATCTTGACGCGCCCTCCCTCGAGCACGCCCTCGTCGAAGTCCTCGATCTCGGTGCGGCGGCGCAGCACCGCCCGGATGCGGGCCAGCAGCTCGCGCGTCTTGTACGGCTTCGTCACGTAGTCGTCGGCTCCGAGCTCGAGGCCGACGACGATGTCGATCTCGGAGTCCTTGGCCGTGAGCATGATGATCGGCACCGTCGAGCGGGTGCGGATCTCGCGGCAGACCTCGGTGCCGGGCAGACCCGGCAGCATGAGATCGAGCAGCACCAGGTCTGCTCCGTCGCGGTCGAAGGCGGCGATCGCCGAGGGGCCGTCGGCGGCGACCTCGATCTCGTAGCCCTCGCGCTCGAGCAGGAAGCTCAACGGATCGGAGAGGGCGATCTCGTCTTCGACGAGCAGGATGCGGGTCACGTACGTTCTCCTTGCTGAGTCGCCGCGCGCTTCACGGCGGGTCTGACATCGGCCGGGGCCGCTTCGGCCCCGTCGGGCTCCGCGCCCGCGCCGACCGAGGTCTCGGCGAGCGGCAGCGTGATCATGAACGTCGAACCGCGACCAGGCTGCGACCACACCCGAACGTCGCCGCCGTGGTTCTGCACCGTGTGCTTCACGATGCTGAGCCCGAGCCCCGAGCCGCCGGTATTGCGCGAGCGGGCCTGATCGACCCGGTAGAAGCGCTCGAAGACGCGCTCGAGGTCGTCGCTCTCGATGCCGATGCCCTGGTCGGTGACGGCGATCTCGACCTCGTCACCCTCGATCTTCACGCCGACGCCGACCCGGCCGCCCTCGTTCGAGTACGCGATCGCATTCGCGACGAGGTTGTGCACCGCGACGATCATGAGGGCACGATCGCCGTAGACCCGGGCTCGCGTGCCGGCCTTGACGGCCACGTCGACGCGCTTGCCGCCGGCGACTACTCGGTTCTGATCGACCGCCGCGGCGACGATCTCGTCGACGTCGACGAGCACATCTGGCCGCAACGCGTCTCGCGCCTGAAGCCGAGACAGCTCGATCACCTCGCTCGTGATGTGTGCGAGCCGGCTCGCCTCGACCGACAGCCGGCCCGCGAAACGGCGCACCTGGTCGGGTTCGTCGGCCGCCTGGTCGAGGGCCTCGGCGAGGAGGCTGACGCTCGCGATCGGCGTCTTCAGCTCATGGCTGATGTTCGCGACGAAGTCGCGACGCACTTCGTCGAGACGGAACGACTCGGTGCGGTCCTCCGCGAGGAGGAGCACGAACCGGGTGCCGAGACGGGCCACGCGCACCCGCAGGCGCAGCGGCGAGTCGCCGTGGGGCGATCGAGCCACCGTGAGTTCATCGGCGACGGGGTCACCGGAGCGCCGGACGGCGGCGACGAGTTCGAGGAGTTCGGGGTGGACGAGCGACTGCTGGCGCACGAGCCCCATCGCGAGCGCACCTGGCGAGGCGCGGAGCACGTTGTTCGACGGGTCGAGCACGACGCCCGCCGACTCGAGCACCTCGAGCACCTGGTCGACGCCGTCGGGGATCGTCGGCGCGACGACTCGTGCCGCGCTCGAGCCGCGGCGCTCGGCGACGTGCAGCATGACCATGAATGCGGCGCCGAGGAAGATGCCGAAGGCCAGCGCGGTGAGCACTGCCCAGGTGGAGTCCATGGCACCAGACTAACGAGGCGGTACGCGCGGGAGGGCCGTCTTCCCACTGTGCGGCGCTACGTTAGGGAGTGTTCAGCATCCCGGCACCTGTTGTTCATCTCCGGCCGGGAGGATGTCCCGGAGCCGGGTCGTCCCGGAGGGTTCGTGCTGTGCGCGCGAGCGATGACGAGGTAAGGAATTCGAGCATGCGTGAGGTGTTCCAGCAGGAGCTGGCCGAGGTGCAGGAGCGACTCGTCGAGATCGCCGACCTCGTCGCCGTTTCGATCGACAAGGCGACTCGGGCGTTCAACGAATCCGATGTGAGCCTCGCTGAAGAGGTGATCGCCGACGACGACAAGATCGATCAGGCGGCCGTCGAACTCGACGAGCTCGCGATCACGATCCTCGCCAAGCAGCAGCCGGTCGCGCGCGACCTCCGCATCGTCGTCAGTGCGCTGCGCATCAGCGCCTCGCTCGAGCGGATGGGCGACATGTCGACCCACATCTCGCAGCTCGCCCGCTACCGCTTCCCCGACAAGGTCGTGCCGAAGTCGCTGCGCCCGACCTTCGCCGAGATGGGCCGGCTCGACGTCGAGATCGCCCGCAAGCTCGTCGAACTCCTCCGCACCGAAGACGTGCACCTCGCCGAGGAGATCCGGAACGAAGACGACAAGGTCGACGCGCTGCACCTCTCGGTGTTCGACAAGGTGCTCGGCGAGAAGTGGAAGGGCGAGGCCGTCGACACGGTCGACGCGACCCTCGCGAGCCGGTACCACGAGCGTTTCGCCGACCACGCGGTGTCGATCGCGAAGAAGGTGCAGTACCTCGCGACCGGCGACTGGGACCCGGAGAAGTCCGCGCTCTGAGCGCACGGCCGCGACCGGCGCTGACATGACGAAGGGCGGATGCCGACCGGCATCCGCCCTTCTCGTGCGTTCGGTTACTTCTTGCCCTGCGCCGCCACCGCCGCAGCACCGGCCGCCGCCGCCTCGGGGTCGAGGTACTCGCCCGGCTTCGTCGGGCGGAACTCGTCGTCGAGCTCGTAGACGAGCGGGATGCCGGTCGGGATGTTGAGTTCGGCGATGTCGTCGTCGCCGATGCCGTCGAGGTGCTTCACGAGCGCCCGCAGCGAGTTGCCGTGCGCGGTGACGAGCACGGTCTTGCCGGCGGCGAGGTCGGGCACGATGTCGGACTGCCAGTACGGCAGCATGCGCGCGATCACGTCTTTCAGGCACTCGGTGCGGGGCAGCTCATCATCGGCGAGGCCGGCGTAGCGCGGGTCGCCGACCTGCGACCACTCGGCGTCGTCGGCCAGCACGGGCGGCGGCACGTCGAACGAGCGGCGCCACAGCTGGAACTGCTCGGGGCCGTACTTCTCGAGGGTCTCGGCCTTGTCGAGCCCCTGCAGCGCGCCGTAGTGGCGCTCGTTCAGGCGCCAGCTGCGACGCACGTCGATCCACGCGCGGTCGGCGACGTCGAGCGCGATGTTCGCCGTCTGGATCGCGCGGGTCAGCACCGAGGTGTGCAGCACGTCGGGCAGGAGCCCCGACTCGGCGAGCAGTTCGCCGGCGCGGGCCGCCTCGGCCGTGCCGAGCTCGGAGAGCCGGACGTCGACCCAACCGGTGAACAGGTTCTTCTGGTTCCATTCGCTGTTGCCGTGACGGAGCAGCACGAGGGTGTGAGGCATGCCCCCAAGCCTAGCGGCGAGGCATCCTCGGCCCTGCCCGCGTGAAGTCCGATGACCGCCCGGCCGCCGCGAACGCGACCGCCGGGCTGTCAGACTTGCAGCATGCCCCCGGACGCCTCGCCCCACCCCCGGCGCCTCCGGCCCGGGCAGCGCGTCGGCACCGTCACCCGCGGCACCACGAACACCAACCGGTTGCGCCGCGTCGACCGGTGGATCGCCGCGCAGCCCGCGCTGCTGCACGCACCCGACCCCTTCGTGGTCGACCTCGGCTACGGCGCGAGCGGGGTCACGACGCTCGAACTCGCGTCGCGCCTCGCTCACGTGCGCCCCGACGTCGACGTGCTCGGCCTCGAGATCGAACCCGAGCGGGTGCGCGTCGCGCGCGAGCAGCTCGCGGCGGTGCGGACGGGCGAAGCGCACTTCAGCGCCTCGCTCGCGGTCGACTTCGCGATCGGCGGCTTCGAGGTGCCGGCGCCGGGCGGTCGCCGCCCCTCGGTCATCCGCGCCTTCAACGTGCTGCGCCAGTACGACGAGGGCGAGGTCGCCGCCGCGTGGGGCCTGATGCGATCGCGGCTCGCGCCCGGCGGGCTGCTCGTCGAGGGCACCTCCGACGAACTCGGCCGGGTGTCGAGCTGGGTCGGGCTCGCGGCATCCGGACCGCGGACCTTCACCGTGAGCCTTCGCCGTTCGGGTCTCGAACTGCCCTCGATCGTCGCCGAGCGCCTGCCGAAGGCGCTCATCCACCGCAATGTGCCCGGCGAGCGGATCCACCGCCTGCTCGTCGACCTCGACCTGGCGTGGCGGACCCACGCGGCGATGGCCGTCTACGGCCCGTCTCAGCGTTGGATCGCGGCCGTCACGACGCTGCGCCACGAGGGCTGGCCGATCATCGGCGGGCCGCGACGCGCGCGGCTCGGCGAGCTCACTGTGCCGTGGTCGGCGGTCGCTCCGCTCGACTGAGTCGCACGCTGGGCAACGGTCAGGGCTTGCGCACCCCGAGGCGTGGCAGGCGTGGCACCTCGACGGCGGCCCCGGCGCCCGCGGGCACGATCTCGACCTGGGCTGCGGCGATGTCGATGCCGTGGCTCGGCACGATGAGGGGGAGCTCGGCGGGCACGGCGCGCTTCACCACGGCGAGCGCGATGGGCCCGAGCTCGTGATGCATGGCGCTCGACGTGATGCGGCCGACGACCTTGCGCTCGGGCGCTTCACCCTCGACCGGCTCGGGGCGCACCTTCTCGCCGACGACCTCGTCACCGGGGGCGGGCAGCACGGTGTCGCTGCCGTCGAGGTGCAGCAGCACGAGCCGCCTCGGCGGACGGCCGAGGTTCAGCACCTTCGCCACCGTCTCCTGGCCTTTGTAGCAGCCCTTGCCGAGGTCGACGGCGCTGCGCAGCCAGTCGAGCTCGTGCGGGATCGTCTTCTCGTCGACCTCGCTCGCGAGCCGCGGTCGCCATGCGGCGATGCGCAGCGCATCGAGCGCGAGCGCCCCTGCCGCCGCGACGCGCCCGGCCGCGACGGCGGCCGCGGCTTCGGCGAGCGCCGAGCGCGGCACGATGCGTTCGACGAGGCGCCAGTCGGATGCCGGGTGGCCGGCCAGGGCGGCGTACTGGTGCCCACCGGGCCGGGGTGCGGCCCACGGGTCGACCCAGTCGAGCGCGACACCGGCGGGCGCGTACGCGGCGGCGGCGTCGTCGAGCGCGGACTGCGACATCGCGGCGAGCACCGCCGTCTCGGCGCTGCGGTCGGCCACCTCGACCCGCAGCATGAATCGCATGCGGTCGAGCCAGGCCGCGAGCGGCGCGGCCTCGTCGCCCTCGACGACGAGCCAGACGCTCTCGCCGTCGTCGACGGCGTGCACGGCATGCTCGATGTGCCCGGCCGCGTCGAGGAGCAGCGCCTCGATGCCCTCGCCCGGTGCGAGCCGGTCGAAGGACTGGCTCGCCATCGAGTGCAGCCAGCTCAGCCGGTCGGGGCCGGTCACGCTGACGACGCCGCGGTCGGAGAGGTCGACGATCGCCTCGCCCCGCTCGAGGCGACGCTGCTCGACCATGGGGTTGCCGTAGTGGCCCGCGACGGCGGCCGACGACTCCGACGGCACGGCACCGGGGAGCGTGAGGAACGGCGAAGCGGTCATCAGTCGACCTTGCCGAGACGCGCCGAGGCGTGGGTGCGCAGATCTTGGCCGAGCGCGGCGATGTCCCATGCCCAGAGCAGGTGGCCCTCGACGAGGCCGTAGAGCCGGGTGGCGGCCGAGTACGGCTTCGCGCCGGCGGCACGCATGACCGCGTCGGTCGCGAGGTCGATGCGGGGCCCCTTCACCTGGCCGAGATACAACTCGCTGACACCTCCGGGGTGCACGATCGACACCTCGAGGTCGAACCCGCCGTCATCGTTGCGCAGCGCTTCGACCGCCTCGGCATCGGGGAAGCGCGGTTCGCCGACCGCGGGCAGCAGTGCCGGCCCGGGGTCGCCCTCGCCCTGCTCTCGGACGAGGCGCCAGTAGCCCGTCTCGGTTGCGAGCGGCGTGGGTTCGCCCCCCTCTTCGTCGGGGAAGAGCCAGGTGTAGGACGTGTAGTTCAGGTGAGGCAGCCCGTCATGGCTGAAGCTCACCCGCTGGCCGAACTCGCGCGTCACCGAATCGTCGCCGACGGCGTAGTCGATCACCCCCGAACCCTCCCAGACTCCGAGGAGCCAGGAGAGCGGGACGAGCTCGGCCGGGAGGTCGACGGGCAGCTCGATCATCGCCACGACGTCACCGGCGCCTAGCGCTGACCCTTGAAGAGCTTGTAGACGACGACCCCGCTGACCCACGCGATCGCGAGGCTCGCGAGGCCGAGCAGGCCGATGAAGAGGAGTTCGAGGGCGAGCAGCTCAGACATACTGGGAGTCTATCCGGTGGTCACGTGGCGCGGGCCCGCATCAGGCCGTCGCGAGCGGCGCGAGCAGCACGGCTGCGAGCGCGACCACGACCACGGCCCCGCCGATCGACGCGGAGACCCGCCCGACGAAGCCCTCGGGTCGCCGTGTGGCCAGCTGCACCACGAGCGTGCCGATCACCGCGGCGGCGAGGACGACGCCGAGCGCCCCGTAGAGACCGAGCCACGAGTCATCCCCGAACCAGGCATCCTGCCCGGAGAGGGCGAGGCCGCCGACGATCGCGCACCCCGCGATCGCGACCACCCAGATGAGCACGACGCTCGCCCACCCGAAGCGCGTCTCGGACTGCTCGACCATGTCTCCCCGTTCGTGTCGCGGGTCGGCGTCGGCCGTCCCGTAGTATTGACCGCACCTTACTACTGGAGGGTGTGGCGTGGCGCAGCTGCTGATCTTGACGCCGACGGCCAACGACGACGTTCTCCCGGCGCTCGCACTGCTGACCCATCGGGTCAGGGTGATCCCGGCGTCGCCCGAGCAACTCGTGCGGGCACCCGACGCCGACCTCGTGCTGCTCGACGCGCGCACCAACCTCGCGGGCACCAAGGCGCTCGCCCAGATCCTGAAGACCACGGGGCTCTCGGCCCCGCTCCTGCTCGTCGTCACGGAGGGCGGCCTCGCGGCCGTCACGCCCGACTGGGGCGTCGACGACGTCGTGCTCGACGGAGCCGGTCCCGCCGAGATCGACGCCCGCATCCGCCTCGCGATCGGGCGCGCGCAGAGCTCGCAACCGAGCGAACGCATCCAGACCTCCGGGGTCGTCATCGACGAGGCGAGCTACTCGGCCAAGGTGCACGGCAAGCCCCTCGACCTCACCTACAAGGAGTTCGAGCTGCTGCGCTTCCTCGCGGCGCATCCGTCTCGCGTCTTCACCCGCGAGCAGCTGCTCAGCGAAGTGTGGGGTTACGACTACTTCGGCGGCACCCGCACGGTCGACGTGCACGTGCGACGGCTGCGTGCGAAGCTCGGCGACCTCGAGTCGCTCATCGGCACCGTGCGCAACGTCGGCTACCGCTTCAACGTCCACGAAGACGACGAAGGCGCGGGCGCAGCCCCCGTCGCCGCCCGCTGACCGGGCCCTCATCGGCCCGCTTCGGGCCGCGAGACGTGATGAGCGTGGGTGTGGAGTTCGGCGTTCTGTGGCGGCGATCTCGATCGGCGTGCGTCGCGAGCGCTGAGGTCACCCTCGGTGGCGCCATCGGTTGATCCCGACGGCGATGAACGTGACGGCGACGCCGAGGAGCAGGAGAGGAGCTTCGAAGGCGAGGGCCGCCGATGCGCCGGCCAACGCCGCGAGGAGTATGCCATCCAGCGCCCAGGCTATCCGTGCAGCCGCGCCGAGGTCACCCATCGGCGTGGGAATCGGGGTGAGCAGCGCGGGCGGGAGCGGACCTTTGAGTGCGTTGTCGACACGTGCGAAAAGGGCGAGCAACCCGAGCACGAACGCGCTGACCAGCGGCGCGGCGGCCGCGGTGCCGGTCAGGATCGAGCACACCATGACCGCCGCGAGCAACACGAGCACGACGGCGGCGAGCGGGAAGAGTGCGTGGTTGGCGAGCAGTCGTTCGTCGCTGATCCCATAGAGGGGGAAGTCCCCGGCAACGCTCGCGGCGTGCCGTATGCCGTCGGTGAGCGGGCCGATGCCTGCGAAGACCATCAGCCCTGCGGCGGCTCCGAGCAGCCAGCCGGGTGCGGCTGGCGCGAACGCGAGCGTGATCAGCACCCCGCTTGCGGCGAGGGCGACGACGCCGACGATGAGACGGCCCGGTGTGCGGGTTGCGCCGATCGCGTCACGGATCAAGAACGTCCACGCCAGGCGATTCCTCGGGCGGACCGCGAGGGCGCGGCGACCGGTATGCGCGCGCCCTCGATAAAGAGCGGCTGCCGTGTCGAAGTCCATGCCCATTGCCAGAGCGGTCGCCGAGTCCCAGCGCGCGGCCTGCGCTGCCAACGCGGTGAGGCCAAGCCGGTTCATCAGCATCGGCACCGCAGCCACGAGCGAAGCCGTCAGAGCGGCCAGCGCGACCAGCGCGACCGGGGTGTGCGACGCACTGCTCGCGGGGTACGCGAGGCCGACCCAGCCCCAGGGGGTGAATGGCTGCGCGGCAGGGATGGCGGCGATGGTCGCCCCCAGCCCCAGGACACCGACCGCCACCGGCACCGCGGCGCGTGGGAACGCCTGCCCGGCCAGCCACGTCACGGTCGCGAGAACTCCGACGAGGGCACCGACCGCCGTGAAGCTCGCGGCACTGAACGGGTCCGCCAGGCCATGGCTCATCAGGCTGCCGGCGACCAGGCCGGCGACGAGTGTGGTCGTCGCGGTCACCCGCACGCCGGCGCGCAGCAAGGGGCCGCGGAACGTGTCCGAACGGGGCAGATCGCTGGCGGCGAGGGCGTGGGTCAGGAACGGTGGATGCAGTGCCGGGCCACGGTCACGGCCCAGCACCAGGCCACCCGCCCACAGGCCCGCGACGACGAGCATCGTCACCTCCGGGGCAGCAGGCGATGCCAACAGGGCGAGACCTTCCGCGCTGGTCGCGCTCAGCCACACCGCGCGAGCGAGGGGTGCCACGGTGACCAAGGCGACCATGTGAACCAGGTAGACCAGGAACCAGCGGTCACCGACCGTGCGGACGTTGCGCGCACGCCAGATCCCGATCGCCGCACCAGAGGCGGTGCTCACGCAGCATCCAACCGGAGCGTGTGATCAGCCAACCGGTCCGCGAGCAGCGGACTGTGCGTGGCGACCACGAGCGTCGCGCCGCCATCGCGCCGCGCACGCAACACACGGATCACCGACTCGACGTGCTCCGGGTCCAGCCGCTGTTCCGGTTCATCGAGGATCAACACCTCGAACGGACGGGCCAGCACCAGGGCGAGACCGAACAATTGCATCTGCCCGGAGGACAGTTCGTGGGGGAACCGTCCGTGCAGCGCATCCAGCCCCAATTCCGAAAGCACGCCACGCGCGAGCTCCGCGGCCGCGGCCTGGTCATCCGTCCACGTCGTTGCGACCAACAGGACGTGATCGAACACCGTGAGGTCAGAGGCCATCGGCGGCAGGCCGATCATCGCGGCGACCCGTCGCCGGAAACCACGGTCACGCTCGACCGCGCCGGCGCCGCCGATCCGCACCGTCCCGCTCGACGGCTTCCGGGCACCGGCCAGCACGCGCAGCAACGTCGACTTGCCCGTCCCGTTCCGACCGCGCACGATCAGTACCTCGCCGCGCTGCACCATTGTCGAGATCGGGGCCAGCAGCGTCACGTCGCCCGCGATCACAGCCACCTCGTCCACCTCGATCATCCGACCATCCTCGCAGGTCGTGGAATCGCGCCGGGCTCGAACTCGCGCCCGACCCATCGGTGGCGTGCCGAGGCCTCGTGCCTGCCCTTCGGAGCGCCGAATTCCGCAGAGCGCGGGCGCAGCCCCGTCACCGCCCGTTCACCGTGCCCTCATCGGCCCGTTTCGGCCTGCATGCCATGATGTCAAGATGAGCCCCGACAGCATCCTCGAGGACGACCGCACCTCCGACCGGACGGCGAGCGACTTCGACGACGACTTCGAGCCCTTCGACATCGAAGGCGCCCCCGAGCTGCCGGCCGAGCGCTACCTCGACCGCGAGCTCAGCTGGCTCGCGTTCAATCAGCGGGTACTCGAACTCGCCGAGGACGAGACCCTGCCGGTGCTCGAGCGGGCCAACTTCCTCGCGATCTTCGCGTCGAACCTCGACGAGTTCTTCATGGTGCGGGTGGCGGGCCTCAAGCGCCGCATCGTCACGGGGCTCGCGGTGCCGACCAACATCGGCCGGGCTCCCGCCGACGTGCTGAGCGACATCTCGAAGCAGGCGCACGAGCTGCAGGAGCGGCATGCGGCCGCGTACCAGTCCCTCGTGAAGCCCGCCCTCGCCGCGGCCGGAATCCGCATCGCCTCGTGGGCCGAGCTCGGCGACGAGGAGCGCGCCCATCTGCACGACGTCTTCTCGAAGCAGATCTTCCCGGTGCTCATGCCGCTCGCCGTCGACCCGGCGCATCCGTTCCCGTACATCTCCGGCCTCTCGTTGAACCTCTCGGTGCGCGTGCGCAACAGCCGCACCGGCCGGCAGGAGTTCGCGCGCGTGAAGGTGCCGCAGATGCTGCCGCGCTTCGTGCGCGTCGACCCCGGCGAATCGATCGAGCGCGCCAGGTACCTCACCCTCGAGGAGCTCATCGCGAACCACCTCGGCGACCTCTTCCCCGGCATGGAGATCGTGGAGCATCACGTCTTCCGCGTCACCCGCAACGAGGACGTCGAGATCGAGGAGGACGAGACCGAGAACCTCATCAAAGCGCTCGAGAAGGAGCTGCTGCGGCGCCGATTCGGACCGCCCATCCGCCTCGAGGTCACCGACGACATGGACGAGGTGACGCTCGGCCTCCTCGTCCGCGAACTGGATGTCACGGACCAGGAGGTGTACCGCCTGCCCGCGCCGCTCGACCTCGGCGGCCTCTTCGACCTCTCGCGCCTCGACCGGCCAGAACTGCACTACCCGACGCACGTGCCGACGACGGCCGTGCAGCTGCAGCCGACCGAGTCGAACCTGCGGGCCGACGTCTTCAAGGCGATCTCCCGCCAGGACGTGCTGCTGCACCACCCGTACGAGTCGTTCGCGACGAGCGTGCAGGCGTTCCTCGAGCAGGCGGCGGCCGACCCCGACGTCCTCGCCATCAAGCAGACCCTGTACCGCACCTCGGGCGACAGCCCCATCGTCGAGGCGCTCATCGACGCGGCCGAGTCGGGCAAGCAGGTGCTCGCCCTCGTCGAGATCAAGGCCCGCTTCGACGAGCAGGCGAACATCACGTGGGCGCGCAAGCTCGAGAAGGCGGGTGTGCACGTCGTCTACGGCCTCGTCGGTCTGAAGACGCACTGCAAGCTCGCGCTCGTGATCCGCCAGGAGAAGGGCGTGCTGCGCCACTACAGCCACATCGGCACGGGCAACTACAACCCGAAGACCAGCCGCATCTACGAAGACCTGGGCCTCCTCACCGCCGACGACCAGGTCGGCAAAGACCTGACCCGCCTCTTCAACGAACTGTCGGGCTACGCGATCGAGAAGAAGTTCAAGCGGCTCCTCGTCGCACCGCTGCACCTGCGCAAGGGGCTCCTGAAGCTCATCGCGACCGAGATCCGCAACGCGGAGGAAGGTCGGCCCAGCGGCATCCGCATCAAGGTGAACTCGATGGTCGACGAGGCCATCATCGACGCGCTCTACCGCGCCTCGAACGCGGGGGTGCCCGTCGAGGTGTGGGTGCGCGGCATCTGCAGCCTGCGGCCCGGCATCCCCGGGCTCAGCGAGAACATCCGGGTGCGCTCGATCCTCGGACGCTACCTCGAGCACTCGCGGCTCTTCTGCTTCGAGAACGACGGCGATCCGCAGGTCTTCATCGGCTCGGCCGACATGATGCACCGCAACCTCGACCGCCGCGTGGAGGCGCTCGTGCGCCTCACCGACCCGATGCACCTCGCCGAGGTGCAGGGGCTCTTCGACCGGGCGATGGACGAGTCGACGAGCTCGTGGCACCTCGACGGCGAGGGTGTCTGGACCCGCCGTTCGACCGACGATTCGGGGCAGCCGCTCTCCGACCTGCAGAACCAGCTCATGGCCGAGGTCGCCCGGCGCACGAGATCGGCCCAGCGTCCGCGAACGGGGCAACGCCGGTGACGACGGCCGTCTACGCCGCCGGCGCCGTGTGCTGGCGCAACATCGACGGCAGACTGCACGTGCTCGTCATCCACCGCACGGTCTACGGTGACGTCACGATCCCGAAGGGCAAGGTCGACCCCGGCGAGTCGCTGCCGCAGACCGCGGTGCGTGAGATCGCCGAGGAGACGGGGCTCGAGGTCGCCCTCGGCGTGCCGCTCGGCGTCTCACGCTATCCGCTGCCGAGCGGGCGCGAGAAGATCGTGCACTACTGGGCGGCCGAGGTGAGCGACAAGGCGGTGCAGCGCTCGACGTTCAAGCCGAACGCCGAGGTCGCGGCGCTCGAGTGGGTGACGCCCAAGCGCGCCCGCGGGTACCTCAGCTACCAGCCCGACGTCGAGATCCTCGACAACTTCATGGCGCTCGTCGAGCAGGGCGTCACCCGCACGTTCAGCCTCACCGTGCTCCGCCACGGCAAGGCCGTCGGCCGCAGCGGGTTCGACGGGCCGGATGCCTCGCGCCCGCTCTCGGCCCGCGGCGTCGACCAGGCGGCGGGGCTCGTCGGCACGCTCACCGCCTGGGGGCCGAAGCGCATCGTGTCGAGCCCCGCGGTGCGGTGCATCACGACCGTGACGCCGCTCGCCGCCGCGACCGGGATCGAGATCAAGCGCGACGCCGGAATCAGCGAGGATGCGTGGCGGGCCGGCGACGGCGAGGTGCGCCGGGTCGTCGGCAAGCGCGTGCGCTCGGGCCGGTCGGCCGTGATCTGCAGCCACGGACCGCTGCTGCCCGACCTCCTCACGGAGTTGGCGCTCGCGACGGCCACCCCGCTCGGCACCTACGTCGGCGACGCCGCCGAACTCGAGCCGGGCGCGTTCAGCGTCGTGCATCTCTCGGCGACGAACCAGGGTTCGGGCATCATCTCGATCGAGACGCACCCGCCGCGCGCCTGACCGGCACAGCGGGTCGAGGAGGGAGCGAAGCGACCGTCTCGAAACCACGCCAGGGTGCATCAAGGGTTTCGAGACGTCGCTTCGCTCCTCCTCAACCCGCCAAGATCCGTTCACCTCCCGTTTACCGAGGTGGCGGATGCTCGTAAGGCGCGCTCGTTAGCGTCGCAGGCGGGTCGGCACCGGCCCACAACTCCTGCAAACGATCCCCGGAAGGGAAATCACGTGAACCTCAAGCGTTTCGGCGTGCCAGCAGCCGTCGCCGTCACCGCGGCGCTCGCGCTCAGCTCCTGTGCTTCGAACGAAGGCGGCGCCGCCCCCGAGGAGTCGGCCTCGACCCTCGCGGGCAACCTGGTCGGCGCGGGCGCCTCGTCGCAGGACGCGGCCCAGCAGTCGTGGATCGCCGGTTTCCAGACCGCGAACCCCGACGTCACGATCGACTACGACCCCTCGGGTTCGGGCGCCGGCCGCGAGACCTTCCTCTCGGGCGCGAGCGACTTCGCCGGTTCCGACCGCGCGTTCAAGGACGAGGAGCTCGCCGCGGGCGGCTTCCAGAAGTGCGCACCCGACTCGACCATCGTCGAGCTCCCCCTCTACATCTCGCCGATCGCGGTCATCTTCAACCTCGAGGGCGTCGACTCGCTCGACCTCGACGCGGCGACCGTCGCCGGCATCTTCGCCGGCACGATCACCAAGTGGAACGACCCGGCGATCGCCGCGACGAACGAGGGCGTCGAGCTGCCCGACCTCGCCATCACCCCGGTGCACCGCTCCGACGACTCGGGCACGACCGAGAACTTCACCGAATACCTCGGTGCGGCCTCGGGCGGCGTCTGGTCGTGGGAGGCCGACGGCGTGTGGCCGTTCGACGGCGGCGAAGCCGCACAGGGCACCTCGGGCCTCGTCGACGCCGTGACCAACGGCAACGGCACCATCGGCTACGCCGACGCCTCGCGCGCCGGCGACCTCGGCACCGTGGCGATCAAGGTCGGCGACGAGTTCGTGCCGTACTCGCCCGAGGCCGCCGCCGCGATCGTCGACGCCTCGCCGTTCGCCGAGGGCCGGGCCGACGGCGACCTCGCGATCGAGATCGACCGCACCTCGGAGGAGGCGGGGGTCTACCCGATCGTCCTCGTCAGCTACCTGATCGCCTGCGGCGAGTACGCCGAGACCGACCACGTCGAGCTCGTGAAGTCGTATCTCTCGTACCTCGCGAGCGTCGAGGGCCAGGAGACGGCGGCCACCGACGCCGGCTCGGCGCCGATCTCCGACTCGCTCCGCGAGAAGGTCACCGCTGCGATCGACTCGATCAAGTAGTAGCTTCGTGCCCGACCCCCGAATTCCGCGAGGAGCGACGGGGTCGGGCACAGCCGCGTCCTCCGGTTCGTCCGGGTGACGTACCGAAGAACCGCAACCCGACCCCCAGGATCGCACCAGATGACCTCCGCACCAGCCCCGATCAAGGCGAAGCTCCGCGTCGGCGACCTCGTCTTCTCGCGTTCGGCGGTCTTCGCCGGCTCGATGATCCTCGTGACGCTCGCCGCCGTCGCGGTCTTCCTGATCGTCCAGTCCATCCCCGCGCTCTCCGCCACGAAGGACGACGCGTCGATCCTCGACACGAACTTCTGGGCGTACGTCGGGCCGCTCGTCTTCGGCACCGTCTGGGCGGCGGCGCTCGCCCTCGTCATCGCCCTGCCGGTCTCGATCGGCATCGCGCTCTTCATCTCGCACTACGCGCCGCGCCGACTCGCCTCCGTGCTCGGCTACGTGGTCGACCTGCTCGCCGCCGTGCCCTCCGTCGTCTTCGGCCTCTGGGGCATCGGGGTGCTCGCGCCGGCCGTCGTGCCGGTCTACACCTGGCTCAATGAGCACCTCGGCTGGATCCCGCTTTTCAGCGGCACCGTCTCGGCCACCGGCCGCACCATCCTCACCGCAGCACTCGTCCTCGCCGTCATGGTCCTCCCGATCATGACCGCGATCTGCCGCGAGGTGTTCCTCCAGACGCCGGTCCTCCACGAGGAGGCGGCGCTCGCGCTCGGCGCGACCCGCTGGGAGATGATCCGGGTCGCCGTGCTGCCGTTCGGCCGCTCGGGCATCATCTCGGCCTCGGTGCTCGGCCTCGGCCGCGCGCTCGGCGAGACGATGGCCGTCGCGATGGTGCTCTCGGCCGCGCACGTAGTGACCTTCGACCTGCTCACCTCGGTCAACCCCACGACCATCGCCGCGAACATCGCGCTGAGCTTCCCCGAGGCCTACGCCCTCAACGTGAACGTGCTCATCGCGACCGGCCTCATCCTCTTCGTCGTGACCTTCGCGGTCAACGCCTTCGCGCGCTGGATCATCAGTCGCCGCAAGGAATTCTCGGGAGCGAACTGATGACCTTGCAGACCATGAACCCCTCGCCCGAGACGGGCACCCCGATCGCGAACTCGCTCACGGCCGGCCGTCTGCCCTCATCCGCACCCTGGGTCATCCTCGGTACCGCGGTCGCGGTCGCGGCCGCCGTCTTCGGCGTGGTCGCGATCGGCTCGGGCTCGGGCTTCGACTGGGGCGGTGCACTCGTCGTGGGCGCCCTGCTCTACATCCCCTCGATCTGGCTCTTCTCGCGCCTCGTCGAGGGCGCCCGCCGTGCGACCGACCGTCTCGTGACGGCGCTCGTGACGGGTGCGTTCCTCCTCGCGATGATCCCGCTCGTCTCGCTGACGATCACCGTCGTGACCTTCGGCCTCGCGCGCTTCGACGCCGACTTCTTCTCGATGTCGATGCGCAACGTCACCGGCGAGGGCGGTGGCGCGCTGCACGCCATCGTCGGCACCCTGCTGATGACGGGTGCCGCGGCGATCATCTCGATCCCGATCGGGCTGATGACCTCGATCTACCTCGTGGAGTACGGCCGCGGCAAGCTCGCGCGCGGGGTGACCTTCCTCGTCGACGTCATGACCGGCATCCCGTCGATCGTGGCCGGGCTCTTCGCCTACTCGCTCTTCGCGATCTTCTGGGGCCCGGGCACCCGCACCGGCATCGCCGGCGCCGTCGCGCTCTCGCTCCTCATGATCCCGGTCGTGGTCCGCTCGAGCGAGGAGATGCTGCGACTCGTGCCGAACGAGCTCCGCGAAGCGGCCTACGCACTCGGCGTGCCGAAGTGGCTGACGATCGTGAAGGTCGTGCTGCCCACCTCGATCGCGGGCATCACCACCGGCATCATGCTCTCGATCGCCCGGGTCATCGGCGAGACGGCCCCGCTCCTCATCGCCGCGGGATTCACCGCGAGCATGAACTACAACCTCTTCGACGGGCGCATGCAGTCGCTGCCGGTGTTCGTCTACACGCAGTACGCGAACCAGGGCAATCCGGCCGAGGCGTTCCTCGACCGCGCCTGGGCCGCCGCCCTCACCCTCATCCTCATCGTCATGGCGCTGAACCTCATCGCGAGGCTCGTCGCCCGTCTGTTCGCGCCGAAGCTCGGCCGCTGAGCCCGTCGACCGAAAGCAAGAAGGAAACCTCGTGTCCAAGCGCATCGAAGTCCGCGACCTCAACGTCTACTACAGCAAGTTCCTCGCCGTCGAGGGCGTCACCCTCGAGATCGAACCCCGCAGCGTCACCGCGTTCATCGGACCGTCGGGCTGCGGCAAGTCGACCTTCCTCCGCACCCTGAACCGCATGCACGAGGTCATCCCCGGCGCACGCGTCGAGGGCGAGGTGCTCATCGACGGCAACAATCTCTACGACCCCGCGGTCGACCCGGTGCTCGTGCGCCGTCAGGTCGGCATGGTGTTCCAGCGGCCGAACCCCTTCCCGACGATGTCGATCAAGGAGAACGTGCTCGCGGGCGTGAAGCTCAACAACAAGCGCATCTCGAAGTCCGACGCCGACGATCTCGTCGAGCGCTCGCTGCGCGGCGCGAACCTCTGGAACGAGGTGAAGGACCGCCTCGACCGCCCCGGATCGGGCCTCTCGGGCGGCCAGCAGCAGCGTCTCTGCATCGCGCGCGCCATCGCGGTCTCCCCCGAGGTGATCCTGATGGACGAGCCCTGCTCGGCCCTCGACCCGATCTCGACGCTCGCGATCGAGGACCTCATCGAGGAGCTCAAGCAGCAGTACACGATCGTGATCGTGACCCACAACATGCAGCAGGCGTCGCGCGTCAGCGACCGCACCGCGTTCTTCAACATCGCGGGCACCGGCAAGCCGGGCAAGCTCATCGAGTACGCCGACACGACGACGATCTTCTCGAACCCCTCCGTGCAGGCGACCGAGGACTACGTGTCGGGGCGCTTCGGGTGATCTGAACCACGAACCGCGGATGCCACGGAGCGACCTCGCTCCGTGGCATCCCCGATCTCGGGGTCGTGGTCTCGCGGTCGTGTCCTCGAGACGCGACCGCGCGACGCTACACGACCGCCGCGACGGTCACTGCAGCTCCCACGGGCCCCACGCGGAGGCGCCCGGCTCGTCGCCCTGCGTCCACCACTTGGCCCGGTAGCTCGCGCCCTCGTGGCTCACAACCTGGCCGCCGGTGTAGGCGGTCGTCGCGTTCCACGCGGGCGCGGTCTCGCCGCCACCGTCACCGCCGTCACCGCCATCACCTCCGCCGGGCTCGCAGGCGCCGACGAGCTTCCAGGCGGAGTCGGATCCGGGAACGCCGCCCTGGGTCCACCACTGCGCGGTGTACTCCGATCCCTCGTGCGAGACCTTCGCACCGCCCGTGTAGACCGCGGTCGAGTTCCACGCGGGTGCGGTGCAGGCACCGTCACCGCCGCCGTCGCCGCCGCCGCCGTCGCCGCCGCCGCCGCCGTCGTAGACCGGATCGGTCGCCGGGCCCGTCGCCGAGGCACGCAGCTTGTCGGCGAGGGTGCCGATCAGTTCGCCGTTGCGGTCGCCGTCGAGTTCCCACCACATGCCGCCGCCGAGGCCGAGTTCTGCGATGTACTGACCCTTGCGGGTCGTCGACTGCGCGTTGTCGTAGCTCCACCACTGGTTGCCGTCGTAACGCCATGCCGCGCCGATCGCCGGGTCGTAGTACTCGGTGCCGAGGGTCTTCAGCTTGTCGTAGTCCTCGTTGCCCTTCTCCCAGGTACCCGGGCCGGCCGCCGTCGCCGGGCCCCACGCGTCCGCCGAGGTGGCGCCCTGCCAGCCACGGCCGTACGCGGCGAGGCCGATGCCGAGCTGCTTCGGCGAGATGCCGGTCTTCAGGTACTCCTTGACGGCCTTGTCGACGCTGAAGCGCTGGTGCGCCGCACGCGTGTCGGCGGGGTCGTCGAAGAGGTTCGCCTGGTGGCCGGTCAGCGTCGGGTTCCAGGCCCCGTGCAGGTCGTAGCCCTGCACGTTGCCGAAATCGAGGTACTTGAAGTTCTCGGGGTCGTTCCACCCGCCGGCCGCGATGTCGGCCGGGTTCGCCGGAAGGAACGCCGAGAGCTGGTACGGGTGCCCGTTCTCGGCGGTGAGGGCGTCGATCTGCGTGCGGAACTCCTTCAGCAGCGCGGTGAAGTTCGCCTTGTCGTTCACCTCGTCGACGTGGTTGCCGACCTCGCCGTTCTGCGAACCGGGCCACTCCCAGTCGATGTCGATGCCGTCGAAGACGCCGGCCGCCGCACCGGGCCCACCGCGGCCGTCGATGACGGGCAGGTTGCCGCGCAGGTAGAGGTCGACGCAGCTCTTCACGAACTTCTTGCGCGAGGCATCCGTCGCGGCGGCCTTCGAGAAGTTCTTCGACCAGGTCCAGCCGCCGAGCGAGATCATGACCTTGAGGTTCGGGTTCTTCGCCTTGAGCTGCTTCATCTGGTTGAACGAACCGGCCAGCGGCTGGTCCCAGGTGTCGGCTGTGCCCGCCACGGAGTTCGCCGCGGTGTAGCCCATGCCGAAGTCGGCCCAGGCGTCGCCGGCCCCGTCGGAGCCGTTCGGCCCGGTGCCCTGCGCCTTGTTCGCGATGAAGCACTCGAGCGTCTGGTAGTTGATGTTGCCGAACGCGTAGTTGATGTGGGTGAGGTCGGCCGCAGTGCCCGAGGTCTGCAACTGCTTGGCTTTGAAGTCGCGGCCGTAGACGCCCCACTGGGCGAAGTAGCCGACGTTGCGGTAGCCGTTGACGGCGCTCGGCGTCTGTTCGGCCGCGACGGCCGGCGCAGCGCCGACCGCCGCGAGGCCTGCGACCATCGCACCGGTCGCGAGGGCGGCGAGCGCCGCGCGCACACCGCGCCCCGGAGTTCTCTGATTCTTCATGGCGTCCTTCGGTGAAGGGGAACTGAACGGGCGCGTGCGCCCTTGGACATGCTCACGTTATGGAGAGCGGCCGCAGCTCGGCGTCCGCACGATCCACACGATCCGGAGAGCGCGTGCGGGCGTACGTAGAACTACGTACGCCCGCACCCGACTCAGCAGCCGACCGGCTGACCCCAGACGTCGTTCGTGCCGGGGGTGTTGCCCTGCGTCCACCACTTCGCGGTGTACTCGGAGCCGTTGTACGAGACCTGCTGGCCGCCGGTGTAGACCGCGGTCGCGCTCCAGGCCGCCGCGTCGCACGTGCCGGTGCCTCCACCGCCGCCCGAGCCGCCGCCCGATCCCGCAGTGGGTTCGACGACGGTCACGCCGCGCGGCAGGTCGTCGAGCGTCGCGAAGGTCTCGGAGCCGATCTTCACCCGCAGGTTCGAGATCTCGGTCATCGGCAGGCGCCACGAGAGTTTCGTGAAGACGCTGCCGCCTGCGGGGATGCCGCCCGAGGGCACCGTGATCGTGTAGGTGTGGAAGTCGCCCTTCAGACCCCCCACGTTCGATCCGGTGTGATCGCTCGACACCTTGGTGATGCCCCAGCCGTTCTGCTCCCCGAGGGCGCCGGTGTCGCTCGTCGCGGTGTCGAAGGTGATCGTCGCCCCCGCGGGGATCGCGGTCTTCGACCGGTTGGTGAAGGTGACCTTCGGGTTGATCGGGTAGTTGTTGTCACCGAGCGCGAAATCGCCGAACGACACCTGCAGGTCGATCGCCTTCGTCGGCATCGGCACGTTCGCCTTCACCGCATCGTACGGCTGGGATGCCGCGAACCGGTCGTGCAGGATCGACACGAGCGTCGAGCCCATCTCGTACTGGCCCTTCTGCGCGTCGTACTCGTAGTCGCCCGCGAGCTCCCAGATCATCGCGCCGCCGATGCCGTTGTCGGCGATGTACTCGGCCTTCGCCGTGATCGCCTGGTCGGAGTCGCCCGAGAGGAAGGTCTTCGTGGTGGAGTTCCACCACCACTCCGTCTTCGTCGTCTGGTCGAAGTGATGCGTGTAGGTGCCGTTGATCGAGGTCGGCGATCCGTAGGAGGCGGTGTAGTCGCCCACAATGCCCTTCTGAAGGTTCAGCACGTGCCAGATCGGGTTCGCACCCGCGCCGACCTCGGCGCCCGACTTGTCGAGGTCGTGCCAGAGATTGTTGATGCCGACCGCGCCGTTGCCGCACTTCGAGGTGCCGCCGTTCGACGGCCCCGTGCCCGGAGGGCATTTCGTCTGATCCGCGAGCGGAGCCTTGCCGTAGAGCCCGTCGGTGCCGCCCTGCACGCCGTCCCAGCCGCGCGTGTAGAACGGCAGGCCGACGTTGATGCGACCGGGAGGCATCGCCCCGCGGAAGTAGTGGTACGCCCAGTCGGTGTTCAGGTACCCGATGTTGCTGTAGGCGCCGTAGACGCCGCCGGCCGCGAGCTCGGGGTCCTTGCCGTCGTCGAAGAGCGGGCCGTTGCCGCCGACGTAGTCGTTCCACGCACCGTGCAGGTCGTAGCTCATGATGTTGACGTAGTCGAGGTACGGGGTCACCTGGTACATCTCGGCCCCGCGCAGCAGCCAGCCCGAGGCGGGCGCGGCGACCGTGAGCAGGTAGTGCGTGCCGTCGGCCGCGCCCGCGCGGTCGAGCTTCTCGCGGAGGGTCTTCATGAGCGACTCGTACCCGGCCCAGAGCTTCGCGCGCCTCGGCTCGGAGAAGGCGAAGTCGTCGGGGCTGCCTGCCTTGCCGTTCGAGTTCGCGTACTCGTAGTCGATGTCGACGCCGTCGAAGCCGTAGCTGCGGATGAACTCCACGGCCGAGTCGGCGAAGGCGTCGATCTTGGCCTGCGAGTCGGTCAGCGTGTAGAAGCCGCCGTCGGCGACCCGCTCGCCGTTCGCGTCGAAGTGGCCGCCGGTCTCGGCCCAGCCGCCGACCGACACGAGGGCCTTCACGCCCGGGTTCTGCTGCTTGTACTTGTTGAGCAGGTTGAAGTGCCCCTGGTACGGCAACGTCGGGTCCATCTCGGCACCGGTGACGCCCGGCCAGGTCATCTTCGTCGAGGCGTTGCCCGCGACATCCTGGTTGACCGAGACCTCGCCCCGCCCGTCGATGTGGGCGAAGGCGTAGTTGATGTGGCTGACCTTCTTCCACGGGATGTCGCTCGCGAGGTAGCGCGGCTGGCCGTTCTGGCCCGTTCGCCAGTTCGTGAAGTAGCCGATGACGCGGTGCTCGAGGTCGTTGGGCAGCTTCTCGCGCCCCTGCTCGTCGTAGATCGTGCAGTAGGGGACATCGACTCCCGGGGTCTGGTAGAGGCCGTCGGGACGGCACTTCTCGTCGGGGTTCGAAGTCCACGGGGTGCCGGGTTCGGGGGTCGGCGTCGGCGTCGGCGTCGGCGTCGGCGTCGGCGTCGGCGTCGGCTCGGGTGTGCCGGTGCCGCACGCAGCGCCCGCCGCCCAGGGCCCCGAGTCGCCCGCCCCGGGCTCGTTGTTCTGGGTCCACCACTTGGCGGTGTAGTTGATGCCGCCGTGCGAGGCGGCGGTGCCGCCCGTGTACACGGCGGTCGAGCTCCACGCCGGGGCGCACGCCTCGGCGGCGCTCGCGACCGCGGCGGGGAGGAGGCCTGCGATGAGCAGTCCGATCCCCGCGGCGGCGACGGCGGCCCTCCGGCCGCGCCCGAACTTCAGTGTTCGCATCTCGTTCCTGTCTGCCTGTGATCCGCCCGCAGTCCACGGGCAGCCCGACGCTACCGAGGAGCCGGGGCGACCGAATCCGCACATCCCCGCATACGCGGTACTACGTACGCTGCTCGCCGACGGGACGCGGATTCGGCGCTGCGTGGGCTACGTCGTGCGCGAGGGGGACAGCCCGCGCATGCGGTAGGCGAGCACCGCGAGCTCGACCCGCGAATGCACGTCGAGCTTCGTGAACACCCGGCCGAGGTGCACCTCGACGGTACGCACCGAGACGTAGAGCCGCGCAGCAGCATCGCGGTTGGACGCCCCGCCGACGACCAGCATGGCGACCTCGAGTTCGCGTTCGGTGAGCACGTCGGCCCAGACAGCGCGGCACATGACGAGTGGATCGTCGACGTCGGCCGGTTCGGCGAGTGTCGGATCGGAGGCCGCAGCAGCGGAGGCGACCGGGGCCACCGCCGCCCGCGCCGTGCCGTCGGCCGAGGGCGCCGTCACGCGCGCCGCCGCACGCCCCGATGCCGGGTCTCCGCCCGCCCCGATCATCGCGCGTTCCCCCGCCGGCGCGGCCGACGAGGCCACCGCGGCAGAGAGCACGCGCCGCTCGCCGTCGATGACCGCGAGCCACGCCCGCGCACCGGACTCGTCGAAGAGGTGTTCTGCGGTCAGCAGGTGCCGCTGCGCACGATCGAAGGCGCCCGCCTCGCCGCAGGCCCTCGCGAGCATGAGTTCGGTACGAGCGCGCTCGTAGTGCGAGCCGATCGCCCGGCTGGTCTCGAGCGCCGCGCGGTAGTCGACCTCGAAGCGGTGCCGGTCGGTGCTGCGCATGCGCCGATGGAGCTCGCCGGCGAGCCGGGCATCGAGTGGTCGCCGAACTCCGGCCTCCGGCACCGGGGCGCCGCCCGGCGACGGAGCCGATGGGCCTCCCTCCCAGCCCGCGACCGAGTCGAGCCCCGGCACGTGCAGTCCGCACCCGACCGTCTGCTCGCGTTCGGCCGCGAGTGCGACGAGCGTCGCCGCCTCCGTGTTGGCGCCTCGCAGCTGGGCGGCGACGGCGCGGTCGACGAGCTCCTCCGCCCGGATCGAGACCCTCGACGGCGGCTGCGCGGCTTCGACGGCGAGGGCGAATGCGCCGATCTCACCGGTGGTGATGATGTCGATGCGTCGCGCGAGCGTCGCGCCGAGACCTCCGAACGGCAGGGCGATGGGGAGATCGGTCGCTGCGCGGGCGAGCAGCCGCCCCGCCCGACCCACTTCGCCCGACCACAGCACGAGCAACGCGGCGGCGACGGCACGGGCGGCCCGCATGAGTGGTGCCCGCTCGTCGCCGGCCAGGCGCGGATCGCTCGAGGTGTCGCGAAGCGCGTCGAGCCAGCGTGCGGCACGCTCGGGGTGCCCGGCGAGCCCCTGTTCGATCGCAAGCGCGATCGCGCAGGCCCCGGGCGTCGCTGAGCCGTTCGGCGCACCGTTCACCACCCCTCCCTCGGCGCCCTCGGAGGACGCGACACCGTCGAGCGCACTCCCGACGCCGAACATCGCGCACCAGGCGGCGGCCGCCAGGAGCGGCGCGTCGTCGAGCCCGTGCCGCGCGGTCATCCGAGCTGCGTCGGCGAGCCGCCGCGACGCGGCCGCGGGAGCGCCGCGCTCGGCGAGCAGCCCGGCCGCCGTCGCCGAAGCACGGGCGAGATCGGACCTTCGCCGCGCGAGCGAGCCCCAGGCATCCGACGCGTCGACCGCGTCGTCGCCCGTCGCGGCGAGCCGATCGTCGAGTTCGCCGAGCGGCACGTCGCCCTCGAGCGCGGCGCGCACGATGAGGTAGTCGGCGAGCACCGAGGCGCGCTCGTCCTCGTCGCCGTGTTCGAGCACCGCGCCGAGCCAGCACCTGGCGTCGTCGACGTGCCCACCGTGCAGCGCGGAGCGGCCGGCGACACGCCACGCGTCGATCTCGGCGCGGCCCGAGGCGTGGCTCGCGGCCTCGCGGGCGACGGCGTGCGCCCACTCGGGCTCCCCGGCCGCATCGGCGGCCTCGGCGAGCTCGAGCAGCGGGGCGACCAGCGCCTCGGACCCCTCGAGCGTCGAGAGGGAACGGTGCCAGGTGGCCCGCCCGTCGTCGCCGAGCTCGGTGTAGGCCCGCGCGAGCGTCGCGTGCGCCCCGGTGCGGTCGGCGAGGCTGGCGACGGCGTGCACCCAGACCCGCGTGCGCGGGTCGGCGAAGGCGAAGTGGCCGGCGACGAGCAGCAGATGGCGGCTCACCTCGCCCGCGACGAGTGCCGACATCGGCCGGCCGGATGCCGCGAGCAGCACGTCGACCCGGTCGTCGACGCAGACCGCGGCGGTGACGAGGAGCGTGCGCTCCCACTCGGCGAGCCGCTGCACCTCGGCGCCGACCGCGGCCTCGATCGCGGGCACGAGCGGCAGCGGGTCGGGCAGCACGGCGTGGCCGAGTCGCTGCGCGGCGCGGAGCCGCCCGGTCACCTCGATGATCGCGTCGGCGTCGCCGCTGAGGGCGAGACCCAGCCGCGCGGCGACGTGCGGAGCGACGACGAGGCGGTGCCTCGCGAGCAGCTCGACCACCGCTCGCGTGTCTTCGAAGACCTCGGTCGATGAGCGATGACGCGGGGCCTGGCGGGGCCGTTCCGGTGTGGAAGCCATTGCCCCTCCGCTCACTACTTCGGTCGCGTGGGGTTATGTTAGCAACATTTACAAAGTCGGCGCGAGTGCGCGGCACGCCGAGCGCAACTCCCCCTTCGGGGGCGCCGGTTCGGGCGCGGCGCTCAGTCGCGCGGGCTCAGGAGATAGTCGTTGAAGCGCCGGGTGGTCGCCTCGTCGAAGGCGACGGATGCCCCGTCGAGCGTTGTCACGCCCGCAGCGAGCCGCACGCTCGAGACGAGCCAGATCGCGTCGGCGAGCGCGAGCTCGGCCACCGGGATGTCACGGTACTCGGTGCGCTCCCCCGCCTGTTCGAGGTGCTCGAACAGGCTCTGCTGGGTCGTCCCGTGGAGGATCGCCCCGCTCGGCGCGGGGGTCGAGTAGACGCCGTCGCGGCGGAGGATGACGCTCGAGGTCGGCCCCTCCATGACGAAACCGTCGGAGGAGACGAAGATCGTGTCGTCGGCTCCACGACGCTTCGCCTCGCGGAGCGCCGCCATGTTCGGCGCGTAACTCAGCGTCTTCGCCCCGAGGAGGAGCCACGGGGCCTTCGCCGCCGCATCGTGCGCGAGACCGCGATCGAGCGTCACGACCCGGATGCCCTGCTCGCGCGGCACCGTGAAGTCGGCCGCGGGCGAGGCATGCAGCCACGCCGTCGGCGCAGGCCCGTGCTCGACGCCGCGACTCAGCACGAGCTTCAGCGCGAAGGTGCCCGTCGCGGGCAGCGCGGCCGTGGCCCGCCGGATGGCCGCGTGCCACTGCTCGAGATTCGGCTCGGGCAGTTCGCAGATCGCCGCCGAGTTGCGCAGGCGCACGAGATGGGCCTGCGCCTCCTGGGCGTGACCGTCGACGACCGCGAGGGTCTCGAAGATGCCGTCGCCGCGCTGCGTCGACAGTTCGCCGACGCGCAGCGCCGGCTCCGAGGCATCCACCTCGTGGAAGGTCGCATCGACACCGTCTGCGGACGCGTCGGCGGGCAGCGGGGCGATGAGGAGTGTCACGGTCGGGGTCATGCACCAATGCTATGCAGGATGCCCCGCGCCGATGCGCTACCGTACGGGCATGCAGACGCTCGGCACCGGAGAGATGAGCCGCGCCTCCGGCCTGTCGCTCAAGGCGCTGCGGCTCTACGCGGCGAGCGGCCTGCTCGTGCCCGCCGAGGTCGACGCGCGCACCGGGTACCGTCGCTACGGCGAGGCCGAGCTCGCCCGCGCCCGATCGATCCAAGCGCTGCGCCGGGTCGGGCTGCCGCTTCGCCGGGTGCGCGAACTCATCGATGCCCCGCCCGAACGGCTGCGCGCCGAGCTCGCCGTCTGGTGGTCGGCGGAGCGGAGCGCGTTCGCCCGACGCAGTCAGGTCGTCGACGTCGTCACCGAGGTCTCGGTGCAGCCCGAGCTGCATGGTTCCGCCGCGTCATCCGCCCTCGACGCACGGGTGCGCGTGGTGCATCGCGCGGCGCAGAAGACGGCGTCGATCACGCGCGTCGTCGAACAGTCCGAGCTCGTGCCGACGACGATCGCCGATGTCATCGCGCTCCGCCACCACCTCGCCCGGCCCGACGCCGGCCCGCTCGCGGCGCATCAGCTGATCTTCCACGAGCCCGTGGGCATGGCGCTTCCTGGCCGCATCGAGACCGCGGTGCCGTACGCGGGGTCGTGCGATCCCGCGGGCGAGATCGTGCTGCGCGCGGTGCCTGCGGGCGCCTTCGTCGCGATCGATGTCACCGCCGAAGAGCTCGTGTACCCCGCGCTGCTGCGGTTCTACGATGTGATCGCCCGCGCCGCCGAGCGGCACGGCGGCGCACTCGGCGCCCCTCGCGAGCTCTACGAGCAGCCCTGGTCGACCGCGCCGGGCGACGTCGTTGCCACGATCGCGACCCCCATCGCGGTGGTGTCCGGAGCCGCACTTGACTCTGCCCCCGGGGCAGACCGGAGGCTCGAGTCATGACCGATCGACTCGCCGCATCCGCATCCGCATCCGCATCCGCATCCGCATCCGCATCCGCATCCGCATCCGCATCCGCCGAAGCCTCCGTCGCGGCCACCCGTGCTGACCGCTACCGCAGTCACTCCGCCGTCACCGATCCCGGCGGCCACGCCGAACTCCTGCGCGACGTCGGCACCGGGTTCGAGGCCCTGCACCGCACCGTCGAGCGGCTCGTGGACCACTACCGGGCGACACCCGGAGGGGTGAGCAGCGAACAGCTCCACGACATCGATCGGCGGTGGGTCGCCTCGCAGCTCGACGCGCTCGCGAAGCGGCAGCCCGGGCCGCTCGACGCCCAGCGGGCACCCGAGCATCGCCTCGGCGGCTGCTGCCGTGATCATTCGGTGCTCGCCGTGGCGATCCTCCGCGAGCACGGTGTTCCCGCGCGCACCCGGCTCGGCTTCGCCGGCTACTTCACGCCCGGCTATCGCAACGACCACGTCGTGGCCGAGCGGTGGGACGCCACGGTCCATCGCTGGCTGCGCTTCGACCCCGAACTCGACCGTGCCGCGTACGCGTTCGCCGTCGACGACCTCCCGCGCGGCGACGAGGCCGTGTTCCGCACCGCCGCCGAGGCCTGGCTGGCGTACCGCGCGGGCCGCACCGAACTCGACGACCACGGCGTCGGACCGGACACCCCGCTTTCGGGCCCCTCGTTCGTGCATCGCTATGTGATCGCCGACCTGGCGCATCGACAGCGCTGCGAGGTGCTGCTGTGGGACGGTTGGGGCGCGATGGCCCTGCCGGGCGCCGAACTCTCGGCCGAGCAGGTCGAGCTCACCGATGCCGTCGCCCAGCTCACCGTCGCGGCCGACGCCGGCGACGAGGCGGCCGAGACCCGGCTCGACGAGCTCTGGGCGGCCGACTCCCGGGTGCGCCCCGAACGGTTCGTCGAGACCTGGTCTCCCACCGGCCGCGTCGGTCGGACCGACCTCGAGGGCCGCACCACCGAGTGGGCCGCTGCTGCAGATTGACGGGCGCCACCCGGCCGAGGAGACGACGAGGCCGGCCGCAGGAACGCCTCTCGGCGCGAGGCCGCTCGGAGCGGCGAATTTTGGAGCCCGGGGTTACTGCGGCCGGCCTCAGTCAGTCTAAACGACGTCGCGGGCCCGTTCATTCCCGGCGCCGGCGACGCCGGCGACGCCGCCGCTCGCGGCGCTGAGCACCGGCGCCGCGCCCCGCTCAGTCGAGGCTGTCACGCCGCCACAGCCGGGCGCAGGCGCCGAGTTCGTCGGCGAGCTCCGCGAGTCGCAGTGCGCGCCGAGTGAGTGCGCCCGAGCGCTCGGGGTGGGCGGCGTCCGTGGCATCCGCGTCGTCGGCGAGACTCGTGAACCCCGCCGCGCTCACCCGCGCGAATGCCGCCGCGCGCTCGAGCGCGACGGCGAAATCACCGGTGAAGACACCGTGAAGCACCCGGTCGGCGAGCTCGCGCACCTCGTCGGGCCCGGTGGGCGACGCCGCACCCGCCACGACCTGGTCGATCGTGTGCGAGCCCTCGGATCCGCGCCGGTACGCGAGGCTCAGCGCTTCGGCATCCTGGCCGATGAGTGTGCGCAGGAGGTAGATGCGCCAGAGCGCCCCCGGGAGGCTCTTCGCGGAGGACCCCGACCAGAGTTCGGCGATCGCGTCGATGCCGTGCAGATCGGTGTACGCGATCAGCCGCCCGACGATCTCCGGGTCGGGGTTCGCGCGCACCCGGGCGAGGAGCGCCGCCGCCGTGTCGTGCGCCGCCCGGTTCAGGCGGGCCGGGTCATCACCGCCGATGAAGCCGTCGAACAGCGCGGGGGGAAACCGGGTGGGGCGATGGAAGTCGGCGGCCATTCGGAACAGGATACCCGGACGCCCTGCACGTGCCCCCGAAACGAGTGGTCCCCGCACTGGGGGCGCCCGCATTGGGGGCGCATGGGCCGCGGCATCGGGATAGCCTGCGGGACAAGCGCCCAAGCATCTTGGCGACCTCGGAGGAGGGCGGCGAGCTGACCGTTGTGCCGCTCGAAGGCCCTGTGCGCAGCCGTCGAGGCTCCGCATCGGCCCGACCCGGGGTGGCGAGCGGCCGGACGCCGGTGAGAGCCGGCGGCCGGCCGCATCGTCGTGCCTGCCCGTCTCACTCCCCCTCGGCGGCCCGCCGCATGAATGCCGTCCGCCAGTTCTCGCCTGAGCGCTCGTAGGTGATCTTCGCGTGGCAGTTGCGGCAGCGCACGTCGCATTTCGCGATCTCGCTCATGACCTTGCGCACCGAATAGCCGTTCTGCGCCAGACGCATCACCTCGGCGGACTTCTCGCAGCCCACCCGATGGTCGAAATCGAGCACACGAAGATCGGGCTCGCCGCAGTCGAGGCATGGGTGGGCGCTGAGGTAGTCGCCGACTGCGTCGAGTGCGAGACGCCTCTGCTGTGCCTTTCTCGCCATGATCACCCGCACATGAGCCTCACGGTTCTTGGCGTAGTACTCGCGCGCCTTCTGACGATTGCACTCCTTGCAGAGCGTCGTAAGGCCGTCTCGGGATGAGCGAAGCCGGTTGAACTCTTCGAGTGGCCTAGACTGCTTGCAGCGATAACAGCGCTTCTGCGTCACGTTCACGCCCCCGTAGCTCAGAGGCAGAGCAGCTGACTTTTAATCAGCGGGTCGGGATGTCGGAATTCCCCGGGGGCACCACCACGGTCGGGCTCCATTGTGCGGATGCTCATCATCGAAAACCTCCTTCATTCGAAGGTATATTCGACCACTGACACTCGAACTCGATTGCTCCCACCCGCTCAGCGCACCACCAGCCCGTGCTCGTATGCCCAGATGACCACGTGCACGCGGTCGGGCAGCCCGAGCTTCGCGAGGATCGCCTTGACGTGCGTCTTCACGGTGTTTCCGGTGAGATAGAGGCGTTCGGCGATCTCGTCGTTCGAGGCGCCGACGACCAGTTCGGCCAGCACGTCGCGCTCGCGGGCGGTGAGCGCGGCGAGCAGCGTCTCGGCGTCGGCGGCGGTCGGCGCCCTCGCCACGAAGTCGATGAGACTCGCCGTCGCCCGCGGCGCGAGGGTCGCGTCGCCCGCGTGGACGGCGCGGATCGCCGCCGCCAGTTCCTCGGCCGAGGCGTCCTTCGTCAGGAACCCGCTGGCACCTGCCCGGATGGCGGCGAACACGACCTCGTCGAGGTCGAAGGTGGTGAGCACGAGCACGCGGGTGCCGGGATGCTCCGCCCGCACTCGACGCGTCGCCTCGATGCCGTCCATCCGCGGCATCCGCACGTCCATCACGACCACGTCGGCGCGGTGCGCGCGCAGGCGTTCGAGGAGTTCTGCCCCATCGGCGGCCTGCGCGACGAGCTCGAGGTCGGGCGGGTCCTCGAGCATGATCCCGAGCGCCTGACGCATGAGCTCCTGGTCGTCGGCGAGCGCGACGCGGATTCGGGCACCGTCCGTCATCTGGATGCCTCGTCGTGGGCGTCGCTGCCGAGTGGGAGTCGCGCAACGACACGCCAACCCTGGGCATCCTTCCGGGGGCCGGCCTCGAAGCCGCCGCCGAGCTGCCCGACGCGGTCGCGCATGCCGTGCAGGCCCCGCCCGTCGGCGGAGCCCCGCAGTGCGGCGACGTCGCGTCCGTCATCGTCGATCGTCACGGTGAGCACGTCCCCCCACTCGATCCGCACCCGCGAATGCGTCGGCGGCGAAACATGCCTGATCGTGTTCGTCAGGGACTCCTGCACGACCCGGTACGCGGCGAGCCCGACCCCGGGTCGCACCTCGGCGGGCACGCCGAGGACCTCCAGTTCGGCGGTGCGCCCCGGCGCCTGCGAGCGCTCGACCAACGCCGGGAGGGCGTCGAGACCGGGGCTCGGTTCACGCGGCGCCGAGTCGCCGCGCGGTGCCGCGGCGAGCGCCCCGAGCAGCCCGCGCATGTCGCCCATCGCCGCACGCCCGGTCGTGACGACATGTTCGATCGTCCCACGGGCCCGTTCGTCGTCGCGCCCCAGGAGCAGCCGCGACGCCTCCGCCTGCGCGACCATCACGGCGAGCGAGTGCGCGATGACGTCGTGGAGTTCTCGGGCGATCCTGCGCCGCTCCTCGGCGACCGCGCGCAGCTCGCCCTGCATGCGCAGTTCGGCGGCCTGCTCGAGCGCGAGTTCCTGCGCCGCGCGCTTGCGGAGCGTCTCCCTGCGGTAGCGGCCCAGCGCCCAGGCGACTCCGATCCCGCCCCCGAGCGCGCCGGCGAGCGCCAGCACCGCCCCCGGGCTCGCAACCATCCCCACGTCGCTCGGGCGATTCGAGAGGAGCACGACCCCGGTGATGACTCCGACGCCGGCGAGTCCGAGGGCGAGCCCGGTGATTCCGGCGACGCGGTCATCGCTCGCTGCGGCGGCGTAGACGAACGCGAGGTAGACGACGGAACTGGCCTGCAGCACGGCGAGCCCCGGCATGCCGGGCAGACTCAGCACGGCGAGCGCCAGCATGAGCGTGGATGCCACGGCGATCGCCGCCCGCGGCCACCGCGGCCGCACTGCGACGAACAGGTGCAGCAGCACGAAGAGCACGAGCACGACGCTCGCCCAGGCGGTGCCCGCGGGTCCGGCCTCCCGCAGCACCTCGGCAGCGGTGATCGGCAGCAGCGCTGCCGCACCGACTGCGGCCCAGGCCCAGTCGGCGGGGCCCGGCGCCCGGCGCGCGGTCGTGGCATCCAGCATCTGCCCCACGCTACCGGCGGGTCGCCGGGTCGCATCTCACCCGATCGGGTGAGGCGCGCGACCCGCTCGGGACGGCACGCTGGCGACGACTCCCGCCGATGGTCGGCGGGCACGCCGGGAACATGCCTCGACGAGGTGCCCGGCTGATGCAGAGGAGTGAACCATGACCTCCACCAGACCCGCCACCGGCTCGGTCGCCGTCGCCCCTCCGGACGCCGTCGCCCGGCTGCTGCACCTATTCGCACTGCTCGCGCTCGTGACCTCCGCCGCGATCACGGCGTTCGGTCTCGCCTGGTGGCTCCTGCCCGGCTGGAATCCGTATGCGACGTCGAGCTCGCGCAGCCTCGCGAGCGCACTGCTCGACCCGGCACAGTTCGCCGCGGCCGTGGTCGCGACCGGCGCCGTCGGGCTCGTCGTCGCCGCCGCCGCCGCGTCGCGCGGCGCACTCGACCGACGAGCGCCGCTCATCGCGGGCGCCGCGGCCGTGCTCACCGCCGCCGTCATCGTCGTCCTCGGCGACGCCGGCACCGTGACCTTCGCGGGCTACCTGTTCGGGTTCTCCGCCGTCGTCGCAGGAATGCTCACGACCGCCGTCCTCGTCGTGCGGGCGCCCAGGCTCGGCGTGCCGCTGCTCGCGCTGCTCGCCGCCCTCATCGCGGTCGCTGTGTGGTGGGCCGGGCTGACCTGGGCGGGTGTCACGACTTTCCTCGAGAATCTCGGCTCCGGGCTCATCGACAACGCGCTGCTCATTCTCATCTCGGCCGTCTCGGTCGCGGCAGTGCTCGCGTGGACCGCCGTGGCGGTCGTCGCAGGCCGCACGACCCGCGAGATGCGCGGCTTCGAGGCGCGGCTCGTGCGCCACCGCCGTGCCATCACCGTGCTCGCAGCACTCGGGCCGCTGCCGTACGCGTTCATGCGGGCGAGTTGGCTCACGCCGTGGCCCCTGTTCGCCCCGGCCGTCGGCGAGATGTCGCCGGCCGTGCTGGCGACCGGGCTCATGCTGGGCTCGGGCGCGGTCGCCGCGTGCGTGCTCACGCTCGGACTCATCCTGCCGTGGGGCCGCGTGTTCCCGCGTTGGATGCCTCGGATCGGCGGCCGACGCGTTCCGGCTCCGCTCGCGGTCGTTCCCGGCCTCATGGCCGCGACGATCATCACGATCTCCGCTGTGCCGCTCGTGCTGATGTCGCTCGACGCCGACTCGCTCCTCGACGCGGTCGTCTTCAACCTCGTGCTGCCGCTCTGGTTCTGGGGGCCGATGCTGGCCCTCGCCGTCTGGGCCTACGCGGCGTGGCGGCGCGGTGAGCACGAAGCGGTCGATACGGGCGGCGCGCTCGACTGAGCAGTGCGCGGATGTCGCGTGGTCGGTGCCGTGCGGCGCCGCCCACGCGGCCCCTCCCATTGGTTCCCCTGCACGCACCTTCGCGTGCCGGTTCCCACGCTATCCGCGAGTACTCCTCAGCACCAGAGTCGACGGGCCCCAGTTCGGGGAGCCTCGCGGCAGGGCCATCCACTCGATGAATGCCCGCTAGCCTGCCATCGCGCGGAGCCCGGCCATGAGCGCCACCCGCTCGGCGGAGGTGCGCCCGAGGGGCGTGACCGCGAGCGTCGTCACGCCCGACTCGGCGAAGGCAGCGACCCGCTCGGCGACGTGCCCGGCCGGCCCGATGAGCGAGATCGCCTGCACGAGCTCGTCGGGCACGGCCGCGACCGCCTCCTGCTTGCGGCCGTCGAGGTAGAGGTCTTGAATGCGCGCCGCCTCGGCCTCGAACCCGTAGCTCGAGATGAGGTCGTTGTAGAAGTTCTTGCCCCGGGCGCCCATGCCGCCGACGTAGAGCGCGAGGTGCGGCTTGGCCGCGGCGAGCGCCATGGCCTCGAGCGCGGGGTCGTCGGTGATCGCGAGCGCGGGGCTCGCGAACACGTCGAGCGGCGCGAGCGCGGCGTCGCGCTTCGCGGTGCCCGCGGCGAGCGCGGCACCCCACACCTCGCCCGCTCGCTCGGGGTGGTAGAACATCGGCAGCCAGCCGTCGGCGATCGCCGCGGTCTGCTCGACCGACTTCGGTCCGAGCGACGCGACCGTGATCGGGATGCGCTCGCGCACCGGGTGGTTGATGAGCTTCAGCGGCTTGCCGAGCCCGGTGCCCTCGCCCGCGGGCAGCGGGATGGTGTAGTTGCGGCCCTCGTGCACGACGGGCTCGCGCCGCCAGGTCATGCGGCAGATGTCGATGATCTCGCGGGTGCGGCCGAGCGGCGCGTCGTACCTCACGCCGTGGAACCCCTCGATGACCTGCGGCCCCGAGGCGCCGATGCCGAGCTCGAACCGCCCGCCCGACACGTGGTCGAGGCCGGCGGCCGTCATCGCGGTGAGCGTGGGGGTGCGGGTGTACAGCTGCAGGATGCCGCTCATGAGCGTGAGCCGCTCGGTGCGCGCGGCGAGGAACCCGAGCTGGCTGACCGCGTCGAACGAGTACGCCTCGGGCACCGCGATGAGATCGATGCCGGATGCCTCGAGCTCGGCGACCTCGTCGGCCGCTTCGCGGAAGCCGCCCGCGTAGTTCAGGAACATGCCGACGCGCATCCGTCACTCCTCGTCGTGTGGGGTTCGTGTTCGCCCGGCGAACTGGCGCACGGGCATGTCAGAGGGTAACCGACGGCCCGCGCATCGCCGCGCCGATTGTGGGGTTCCGACGACCCTCAGCTTGCTCCGAGACGGATGCCGCAGGCTGGACTCCAAACGACCGGCATCGAACCCCGACCGTGAGGAGGACCCGTGAGCTGGAGCCTCGTGCTCGACATCCTGCTCGTGCTCGTCTTCATCGGAGCCGGCGTGAACGGCTGGCGCGCCGGGCTGCTGCGCACCGCGGCCGGGCTCATCGGGCTCGTCGCGGGCGGCATCGCCGCCTGGTTCGTGATGCCCTGGCTCGCCGGGCTCATGCCGCTGCCCGAACTGCGCGCACCCGTCGCGATCGCCACCGCGATCGTGCTGCTCTCGCTCGGGGCGTGGCTCGGCGCGATCACCGGACGGGCGCTCCGCCGCGGCGCCCACCGGGTGAAGCTCGGGGTGCTCGACCGGGTGCTGGGGCTCCTCGGCAACCTGCTCGTGACCGCGTTCGTCGTCGCGCTCGTCGCATCGGGGGTCTCGGCGATGGGCGTGCCGGTGCTCTCGCCCGCCGTCGCCGGATCGGCCGTCGTGCGCGCGCTCGACCAGGTCACGCCGCCGCCCGCGAGGTCTGCGCTCGCCGAACTGCGCGCCGCCGCGCTCGGCGAGGGGCTGCCCTGGCTCGTCGATGTGCTCGACACGCCCCTGCCGACCGACCCGCCGCCGCAGGGCGGCGTCGACTCCCCCGCGATCGTCGAGGCGTCGCGATCGGTCGTTCGCATCACGGGCACGGCGTTCCAGTGCGGCAGCAACGTCTCGGGCTCGGGGTTCGTCGTCTCGGACGACCGCATCGTGACGAACGCGCACGTCGTGGCGGGCGTCGACGAGCCGATCGTCGAGGCGCCGGGCCTGGCGGCCGTCGCCGGCCGGGTCGTCGCGTTCGACCCCGAGCACGACCTCGCCGTCATCGCGGTCGACGGACTCGACGCCCCGGCGCTGGTCATCGACGAACCCGCGGTCGGCGACGAGGTCGCCGTCGCGGGCTACCCGTTCGGCGGACCGCTCGAGCTCCGCCCTGCCCGTGTCGCGGCGAGCGGGCCGCTCACGATCTCGACCGACGGCGCGTCGTCGACACGCGACGTCATGACCCTGTCCGCCGAGGTCGATCCCGGCAACTCCGGCGGCCCGGTGCTCGATGCCGACGGCGAGGTCGCGGGCGTCGTGTTCGCGAGATCGGAGACCGTCGCGACCGTGGGCTTCGCGGTTCCCGTTTCGACGCTCGCGCCGCTCGCGGCGGAGGCATCCGCCCTCGACGACGCCGTCGATTCGGGGGCGTGCGCCGCGTGAGCTCAGTCGGCTGAGAAGCCCTCGAAGCGGATGCCCCAGCTGAGCTGCCACTCCTCGCCCGGGCCGAGCCAGCGCAGCCCGCGGCCCGAGTTGAACGCCTCGGCCGGCGCCGTCATCGGCTCGATCGCGATCGCCACGTCGCCGTCTTCGCCGGGGAACGCGCGCGAGGTGTACACCTGCACGTAGCCGAACTCGTCGTCGGCCCACACCGACACGCTCCGCCCGTCGGGCGCCGTCAGCGTGTGCAGCACCTGGCCGTCGTCGCTCGCGAGCTCGCCGAACGCGTCGTCGAGCTGGATGTCGCCGACCCGGCGCCCCTCGCGGAAGTCCCACTCGGTGCCGTCGACCGGCACCTCGCCGGTGGGCAGCAGGCGCTCGTCGACCTCGATGTGGCTCGCTGCGTCGAGGCGCAGCACGAGGTCTTCGGTGCGGACGCCGCCGATCTTGAGGTACGGGTGGGTGCCGATCGCGACGGGCGCCGCGTCGGCGCCGAGGTTCTCGACGAAGTGCGTGACGCGCAGGCCGTCGGCGACGAGCTCGTAGTGCACGGCGGTGCCGAGCAGGAACGGATAGCCGAGCTGCGGGTAGATGCGCGCTGCGAGCGTCACCGAGTCGCGCTCGCGATCGACCGCGGTGTACTCCGCGTAGCGCAGCAACCCGTGGATCGCATTGCCGCGGGCGGGTTCGGTGATCGCGAGCTGATGGTCGACGCCGTCGTGGCTCCACCGGCCGTCGCGGATGCGGTTGGGCCAGGGCGCGAGCACGATGCCGGCGCCCATCGGCGGCGACTGGTCTTCGCCGTACGCGGGAACGAGGTCGATGCCGTTGATGCTGAGGCTGCGGAGCCCGGCGGCCACGGCCGTGACGGTGGCCCGGATCTCGCCGCTCGACGTCGTCGTCTCGAGCTCGAACTGCTCGCCCGTGGGAAGGGTCATGGACCAACTCTATGGTCTGCGTCGGACGCATGTGCGGTGACGACCGCGAGTCCCGCCTCCTCGAGCTCGGCGACGACCGCGTGCGGGGCCGAGGCATCCGTGACGAGCTCGTCGAACGCGTCGACCGGGCCGACACGGCCGAGGTGCACCTCGCCGATCTTCGACCCGTCGGCGACGACGACGGCGCGCGCCGCCCGCTGCAGCATGAGCGCCTTCACCTGCGCCTCGGGCAGGTTCGCGTTCGTGACGCCGTGCACCGGATCGACCCCGTTGCAGCCGATGACGGCGAGATCGACGTGCACGTCGCGCAACATCGAACCGGCGAGCGGGTCGACGAGGGAGTGCTGGCGGGGCCGCAGCGTGCCGCCGGTGACGACGACCTGGAACCGGGGGATCTCGCTCTCGAGCTCGAGGGCGATCGAGAGGCCGTTCGTGAACACGACCACGTCGTCGAGCTCGGTGCGCTGTGTGAGGGCGCGGGCGACCTGCAGCGTCGTCGTGCCCACGTCGAGGATGAGGCTCTGCCCGCTGCGCACGAGCCCGGCCACGTGCGCGCCGATGCGGCGCTTCGGTTCGACGGATGCCTCGAGCGCCTCCTCGAAGCTCGGCTCGCGTTCGGGCCGTGCGGCGCCCGGCGCTCCGGCGGGCACCGCGCCGCCGTGCACCCGGCGGATCAGTCCCCGGCGCTCGAGCGCGTCGAGATCGGCACGGGCGGTGACGGTCGTCACGCCGAACGCGCGGCTCAGTTCGGCGACGCGCACGAACCCGCGTTCGGCGACGAGCGCGCGCGCGAGTTCGCGGCGGCGCGGTGCATCGACCTGAACGTCGAGCCGGGGTTGGTCGCTCATACGGGAATCATGCGGCCTCGAGCCGCACTTTGCAATACGAAAGGAGTTTGTTTGCGAAACGAAAGTCGCGTAGGGTGTGCGGCGTGACCGAGATCTCTCCCGCCGACAGACACCCCGTCGACCCGCGCATCGCCGTGCGACGCACACGTCTCGCCGACGGTCGCGAGCTGCTGTACTTCGACGACGCAGACACCGACCTGCCCGCCGAGCGCGCCATCGACGAGCGCGAACTCGGCGCGCGCCCGGCAACGGCCGAGATGCGGCAGGACATGCTCACGGGCGAGTGGATCTCGATCGCCGCCGCCCGCCAGAACCGGGTCGTGCTGCCGCCCGCCGAGCTCGACCCGCTCGCGCCGCAGGCGCCCGGCAACCCGTCCGAGATTCCGAGCCGGTACGACGTCGCGGTGTTCGAGAACCGGTCGCCGTCGTTCGGGCCCGCCCTTGCCGAAGCAGGTGTCGCCGATCCGCTCGCCGAACTGCGCCGCGTGGGCATCGAACGGCGTCTGCCGTCGCTCGGCCGGTGCGAGGTCGTCTGCTTCAGCCCCGAGCACGAGGGCTCGTTCGGCACCCAGACGGTCTCGCGCGCCCGAACCGTGATCGAGGCGTGGGCGCACCGCACCGCCGAGCTCTCGACGCTGCCCGGCGTCCAGCAGGTGTTCCCGTTCGAGAACCGCGGGCGTGAGATCGGCGTGACGCTCGGGCATCCGCACGGTCAGATCTACGCGTACCCGTACGTGACCCCCCGCACCGAGCGACTGCTCGCCTCGATCGACGACTACGGGCCCGGGCTCTTCGCCGACCTGCTCGACCGCGAGCGCGGCGGGCCCCGCGTCGTGCTCGCGGGCGAGCACTGGACCGCGTTCGTGCCGTTCGCAGCGCGCTGGCCCATCGAGGTGCATCTGCTCCCCCACCGCCATGTGCCCGACCTCGCGGAGACGACCCTCGCCGAGCGCGACGAGCTCGCGGTGCTGTACCGCCGCCTCCTCCGCGGCGTCGACCGGCTCTACGACACGCCGACGCCGTACATCGCGGCCTGGCACCAGGCCCCGGCGCACGAGCGGCGCGACGAGGTGCGGCTCATGCTGCAGCTCACGAGCCCGCGACGCGGCGCCGACAAGTTGAAGTACCTCGCCGGCTCGGAGGCCGCGATGGGAGCATGGGTCGGGGATGTCCCGCCCGAAGCACAGGCCGAGGCGCTGCGCGCCGCGATCGAGGGAGCCGCAGAATGACCGTCGCCGACGCCGCCCACGGATTCGCCGAGTGGTTCGGCAGGCGCCCGGCGGGGGTCTGGTCGGCGCCCGGACGCGTGAACCTCATCGGCGAGCACACCGACTACAACGACGGCTTCGTGTTCCCGTTCGCGATCGATCGTCGCACGTCGGTCGCGCTCGGCGACCGCGACGACCGGGTCGTGCGCGTTGCGACGAGCCACGAGCCCGAGGCCGTCGAAATCCACCTCGACGCACTCGCGCCCGACGCCGTGTCGGGGTGGGCCGCCTACCCCCTCGGAGTCGCGTGGGCGCTGCGGGAGTCGGGCGCCGACCTCGACCTCGCCCGCGGGGTCGACCTCTACATCGCGTCCGACGTGCCGATCGGCGCAGGTCTGTCGAGCTCGGCGGCGATCGAGTGCGCCGTGGCGCTCGCGCTCGACGAGCACTGGGGACTCGGCTTCGACCGGCCGGCGCTCGCGAAGGTCGGACGCCTCGCGGAGAACCGCGTGGTCGGCGCCCCGACGGGCATCATGGACCAGACGGCGTCGCTGCTCGGTGCGGTCGATTCGGCGGTGTTCCTCGACTGCCGCAGCCTCGACGCCGACGTGATCCCGCTCGGCTTCGATGCCGAGGGCCTGTCACTCGTCGTCGTCGACACCCGCGTGACGCACGCCCACGCCTCGGGCGGGTACGCCGCGCGCCGGGCGTCGTGCGAAGCGGGCGCCCGCGGGCTCGGCGTCGAGTCGCTCCGCGACGTACGTGTCGACGACCTCGCCCGCGCGGCGGAGGTGCTCGACGACGAGACCTTCCGCCGGGTGCGCCACGTCGTCACCGAGAACCAGCGGGTGCTCGACACGGTGCGCACGCTCCGTGAGCGCGGTGCGGGGGCGATCGGCGCGCTGTTGGATGCCTCGCACGTGTCGATGCGCGACGACTTCGAGATCTCGGTGCCCGAGCTCGACCTCGCCGTCTCGACGGCGCAGTCGTCGGGCGCGATCGGCGCCCGCATGACGGGTGGCGGGTTCGGCGGATCGGCGATCGCACTCGTCCCCGACGCCCTGGTGCCCGACGTGACCCGCGCGGTGGCCGCGGCCTTCGCCGATCACGGCTACCGCGAGCCGGTCGTCTTCACTGTTCGCGCATCGGAGGGCGCCCGCCGCGACGCGTAGGCCTCGCTCAAGCGCCGCAATCGCAACGACAGTCGCCCGTGCAATCGCCCGACTCCCAGCAGGCGGAGAGACAGACGCAATCCCCCAGTGTCATCAGGTCTCGCTCCGCAAGCCGCTTGGCGTGTTCGAGTCGCTCGACCAGCCGGCGACGAGCCTCCGCTTGCATCGAACTCCGAGTCGGGTGGTCGTCTCCGGCGGTGAGTCCGAGTCTCGAACGCCGCTCGTCTCGCGCAGCCCTGTGGTGGTACCAGCCGGTCGGCTCGGCGCGGTCGTAGCGGACATCCGCCAGCTTCGACCGCGGCACATCCTCCGGCGACCTCACGTCGAGGTGAGCCGGCATGCGTCGACCCGCATTGTCGCGGATCGCGTCCTGCGGCACCGGGACGACCTCCTCGCCATCCGCGTCGAACACCGAGACGCGCATCCCGGCGAGCGCGATCAATCGCTGGAACGCGGCGAGTCCGATGTCGACCTGTGATGCCTCGATGCGCGCGACCGTGCTGTGCCCGACCCCGATCATCGCCGCCAGTTCGCGTTGGCTCACATCCAACTCCCGACGCACACGCAGCACGATCCCGGCCGTCTCGAGCGTCGCACCGACCACGCCATCCATTCGAGCCTCCTCGGTCACCGCGGAATGATGCGCCGAGTCTGCACCAATCCGCCGACACCGAGTCCGGCGCACCGTGCCGCGACCCGACTGCACCCTCCGAGTACTACGTCATTGCCCCGCCTCGCGGGGCAGTGACGTAGTACTCGGAGGCGGGCCGACGAAGGCGGAATCACAGCGAGACCCGGGAGCGGGGATCGCCGGATCCGTTGTCGATCAGGACCGTTCGCGGACAGCGGCGGGCTCGACGATGGGGAGGGCGGCGGGCTCGACTGCGTGGGGCGTGCCGCGGGTGATGCGCACGAGATCGTCGAAGGTGGTGGAGAACACGGTCTTGGCGTGACCGGCGGCGGCCCAGACGACGGGGAATGCGGCGAGGTCGGTGTCGACGATCGTGCGTACCGGCGCGGGGTGGCCGAGCGGTGCGACGCCGCCGATCACCTGTCCCGTCGCCTGCTTCACCGTCTCCTTCGAGGCGCGATGGATGACGCCGCCGAGTGCCGATCCCAACCACTCGGTGTCGACGCGATGAGCGCCCGAAGTGAGCACGAGGATCGGCTCGTCGTCGAGCGTGAACACGAGCGAGTTCGCGATCTGGCCGACCTCGACGCCGAGTGCGTCGGCGGCGAGCCGGGCCGTCGTCACGGCGTCGTCGAACCAGACGATCTCGGGCTCGAGACCCTGCGCGGCGAGCGCCGCCGCGACGCGGTCGACGGCGGCGTGGGAGGTCGGCGATGCGCTCATCTTCCGATCCTATGGCGGTGGTCGCGAGCCCGGCGGGCGGCGTCGTCGACGCGACATCCCGATGGCGTAGAGTTCGCCCGTGCCACAGCCCTCGCTCGCCCGCCGACTCGGCCTGCGCGATGCCGTCGTGATCGGTCTCGCGGCCATGATCGGTGCCGGCGTCTTCGCCGCATTCGCACCCGCCGCCGCTGCAGCGGGCGAAGGACTGCTCATCGGCCTCGCGATCGCCGCGATCGTCGCATTCGCGAACGCGAGCTCGACCGCGCAGCTCGCCGCACGATACCCCGAGTCGGGCGGTGCCTATCGGTACGGGCGCGAGCGGCTCGGAGCATGGCCGGGGTTCCTCGCCGGCTGGGGGTTCGTCGTGGGCAAGACGGCGAGCTGCGCCGCGATGGCGATGACGTTCGCGGCGTATCTCGTGCCGGAAGCATGGCAGCGGCCGGTCGCCGCCGTCGCCGTCATCGTGCTCGCCGCCGTCAATCTCCGCGGCATCACCCGCACGGCTCGTGCCGCGAGCGTCATCGTCGCGGCCGTGCTCGCCGTGCTGCTGCTCGTCATCGCGGCCGGTGCCGGCCCGCTCCTCCAGGGCGGCATCCCCCTCGACGGGCTGCTCGATGCCGGCTGGCCCGGCATCCTGCAGTCTGCCGGCCTGCTCTTCTTCGCCTTCGCCGGATACGCGCGCATCGCGACCCTCGGCGAGGAGGTGCGCGACCCCGCACGAACGATCCCCCGCGCCATCCCCATCGCCCTCGGCATCGCGGTCGCCCTCTACGCCCTCGTCGGCTCGGTGCTGCTCGCCACGCTCGGCGCCGATGCCCTGGCGTCGTCGACGGCACCCCTCGTCGACCTCGTCGACGAGGTCGGCTGGAACTGGGCCGCCCCGATCGTGCGCGTCGGCGCCGCCGCCGCCGCGCTCGGCGCACTTCTCGCCCTCATCGCGGGCATCGGCCGCACCGCCCTCGCCATGGCCCGCGACGACGAGCTCCCGCGGCCGCTCGCCTCGGTGCATCCCGAATACCGGGTGCCGCACGTCGCCGAGATCGTCGTCGCCGTCGCGATCGTCGCCCTCGTGCTCACGGTCGACCTGCGCGACGCGATCGGCTTCTCGTCGTTCGGCGTGCTCGGCTACTACCTCGTCGCCAACATCGCCGCCATCACGCAACCCGCGAACGAACGCCGGACGCCCCGCGCGCTGTCGGTGCTCGGCGCGATCGGCTGCATCGTGCTCGTCGTCACCCTGCCCCAGACCGCGATCGTCGCCGGCGTCGCCGTGTTCGTCGTCGGAATCGTCTGGCGCCTCGCGACGCGGGCGATCAGACGACGCCGCGGCGACCGCCGATAGGCTGTCGGCATGTCCGTCGATCCCAGCGCACGCCTCATCCCACTGGCCGGAATCGCCGCCCCCGTCGTCGCCGACAGCGCGTTCGTCGCAGCCGGCGCCGTGATCGTCGGCGACGTGCGACTCGAGGCCGAATCGAGCGTCTGGTACAACGCGGTGCTGCGTGCCGAGGCCGAGCCGATCGTGCTCGGCGAGGCGTCGAACCTGCAGGACACGGTCGTCTGCCACGTCGACGCCGGGTACCCGCTCACCGTCGGCCGTCGCGTCTCGGTCGGCCACGGCGCCGTGCTGCACGGGTGCACCGTCGAAGACGACAGCCTCGTCGGCATGAACGCCACCGTGCTCAACGGCGCCGTCATCGGCGCGGGCTCCCTCGTCGCCGCCGGCGCGGTGGTGCTCGAGGGCACGATCGTGCCGCCCGGCTCGCTCGTCGCCGGAGTTCCCGCGAAGGTACGCCGCGAACTCAGCGATGCCGAGCGCGAGGGCATCCGCCGCAATGCCGCTTCCTACCTCACCCACGTCGGCGAGCACACCGCCGGCACTCCGCTGGTTGAGTAGCGAGCGACGAAGGAGCACCACTCCGCTGGTTGAGTAGCGCGCGACGAAGGAGCACGCGTATCGAAACCATGGTGGGCAGGTCTCGAGACCGGCTCACCAGGTTTCGATACGCGTCGCCGCTCCGCGTCGGCGCTACTCAACCAGCGGAGGGCGTCGCCGCTCCGCGTCGGCGCTACTCGACCAGCGGCAGGGCGAACGCACGCCGAACCGCCCGCACCCGGCGCACCGCCCAGCGCGACGGCACCGCGACGACCATCGACAGCGCTCCGGCGACCGACCGGTCGTACGGGCCGAGCATCCGCTTGCGTTCGAACGCCCGTCGCACCGCCCCTCCGACGAGGTTGTACCGACGCGCCGGGGCCGGCAGCTGCCCGGCCGCACGCCGTTCGAGCAACGCGTCGAGCCGATCGGCCCAGTCGTCGAACGCCTCGCCGTGGAAGTAGTTGTCGTCGAGCCAGCCGTCCGCGGGAGTCCGTGCCATCCAGCCGACGACCGCCTCACCGCCGCCGAACAGGCCGCTGCCGTCGAACACCGTGTTGATCAGCTTGGGACCCACCCCGAACTCGTCGACGACGACCGCCGGCACCCCGGCGCCCACCGCCTCGAGCACCGCCGTCGAGCTCACCGTCACGAGCATCGAGGCGCGCTCGAGGTGCTTCGCCATCGGTCCGTCCTCGACGACGAGGTTCGGCGGGACACCGCCGAGGCGGGCGCGCACGTCGGGATCGGCGAGCAGCTCGGCGTAGTCGTGCACCTCCGCGTGGGTCTGCGCTTCGCCCCGCCTCGCCCTGACCTTCACGACGACGCGGCGGGTCGGACGCCGTCGTGCGGCATCCGCCAGCAGGCCGAGCATCCGCACCCGATCGTCGAAGCCGACCGGCACCTTCGCCTGTGCGGCGAACACGAGATCGCCGTCGTGCGGCGCCGGCGCCGAGGCATCCCCGCCGCCTGATGCCCCCGGCCCGCTGCCGGTGACGAACGGCAGCGTCGCGAGCCCGAACTCGACCGGCACGCCGAGCCCCGCGGCGAGCTGCTCGAACTCGCGCACCTCGCGGCGACTGTGGAGCACCACGAGGTCGACTTGTTCGCGGTAGACCACCGCCTTCGCGGCCGCCGGGATCGTCAGTCCCGGGAACCCGCTCAGCACGACCGGCCGCCCGGGCAGCGCCGCGACGATCGGCGCGACGACCCGCACGAACGGACCGCGCAGCGCGAGCAGCACCGCATCGGGGCGGCGGGCGGCGAGACGGCGCTCGAGCGACGGCAGGTCGAGCCGGCGCACGCCCTTCGCGGTGAAGCGCGATCCGTCGAGCGCAGCGCCGAGCTGCCGGTCGCTCGGCATCACGGGCGTCGTGACGACGACGAGTTCGGCATCCCATCCGGCCGGCAGTCGCGACGCGAACGCCGCGCCCCATTTGACGTACGAGTCCGAGTCGGCGACGACCACGAAGCGGCGACGGGCCCCGGTCGGGGCCGCTGCGGCAGGCGTCGCCGCGTTCACAGCGCCGGCACGCGCCGGAGCTTCGCGCGCGGCGCCTCCTCGCCCGGGAACACGCGCTTCACGCCGTCGCCCATGGCGTCGCCGATCACCCGGATGTCGCGGACGAGGTGCTCGAAGCCGGCGGGTTCGAGCGACGCCGCCTGGTCGGAGCCCCACATCGCCCGGTCGAGCGTGATGTGCCGTTCGACGGCGACGGCGCCGAGGGCGACCGCGGCGAGCGAGATCTGGAGGCCCCGCTCGTGCCCGGAGTACCCGACGGGAACCCCGGGGTAGCGGCTCCGCAGCGTGTCGATCGTGCGCAGGTTCGCCTCCTCGGGCGGCATCGGATAGCTCGAGGTCGCGTGCATGAGCACGAGCCGCTCGGTGCCGAGCACCTCGACCGCGCGGTCGATCTCGTCGAGCGTCGACATGCCGGTCGAGCAGATGACGGGCTTGCCGGTCGCGGCGATCGCCTCGAGCAGGGCGAGGTCGGTGATCGAGGCCGAGGCGACCTTGTGCGCGACGACGTCGAGGCGCTCGAGGAACGCGACCGAGGGCACGTCCCACGGCGAGGCGAACCAGTCGAGCCCCGAGCGCATCGCGTACGACGCGATCTCGAGGTACTCCGACTCGCCGAACTCGACCCGATACCGGTAGTCGAGGTAGCTCATCGTGCCCCACGGCGTCTCGCGCGAGACGTCTCGCATGTGCTCGGGGGTCGCGATCTCGGGCGTGCGCTTCTGGAACTTGACGGCCTGCGCGCCCGCCTCGACGGCGACGTCGATGAGGCGCTTGGCGATCTCGACGTCGCCGTTGTGGTTCAGGCCGATCTCGCCGATGACGTAGACGGGCTGGCCGGGGCCGATCATCGATCGGCCGATGCGGACGGTGTTCATGCGAGGGCTCCCTGCGGTGCTGACGTGGTGGTGGTCGGTCGGGGTGCGGCCGGGGCGCCGTCTCCAGGCGCGCCCTCGCGTGCCGCGAGCACGAGGTCCGCGAGCTCGCGCACCGCGCCCTCGCCGCCGCGGGCCTCGAGCACGAGGCGGGCGGCGTCGCGCACGGCGGGCACCGCGTCGGCGACGGCGAGCGGCCAGCCGACGAGCGACATGGCCGGCAGGTCGCCGAGGTCGTTGCCGAGGTACGCGATGCGTTCGAGCGGGATGCCTCGGGCCTCGGCCCATTCGGCAAGGGCCGGGGCCTTGTCGTGCATGCCCTGCAGCACGTCGACGCGCAGCTTGGCGGCGCGCGCCGTCACCACCCGGTTCGTCTCGGCGGAGAGCACGAGCACGGGGACGCCCGCCGCGCGCAGGCGCGCGACGCCCTGGCCGTCACTGCGACTCACCCGCACGAGTTCGCGACCCTCGGTGTCGATCCACGCGGTGTCGTCGGTGTGCACGCCGTCGAAGTCGGTGACGACGGCATCGACGTCGACGACCCGGGCCGGCCGGTCGATGAGTTCGACGAGCGCCCGCGCGACGACGAGGTCGGCGGCGGTGTCGATGTCGATGCCGATGCCGTGCAGCTGGGGCACGACCTGCGACGCGATCCGGCCGAAGAAACGGTGCCGTGCGGCGCGGAACCCCGCCGTCCGCATCGCGACGAACGCCCCGGTCTCGCGGAACTCGGGTTCGCGCTCCTGCCTGCGGCGGCGCACCGCGGCATCGTGGTTGGCGCCGAACACCGACCCGTCTCCGGCGGCGCGCCACACGAACGCGTGACTCTCGACCGCCGCGAAGACGCTGTCGGCCTCATGGCTCACGACCCGTGCGACGGCGGCGTCGAGGTCGGACGGGTCGATGAACGGCGACGTCGCCTGCACGAAGAGGGTGACGGCGGGAAGCGGGCCGTGGGCTTCCTCGAGCTCGTCGAGTGCGTGCAGCAGCGCCGACTCGCTCGACGCGGTGTCGCCCGCGAGCTCGGCCGGTCGATCGACGACGGTCGCCCCGGCGGCACGTGCGACCCGGGCGATCTCGTCGTCGTCGGTCGTGACGACGACCGCGCCGACACTGCGGGCGGCATGCGCGGCGGCGATCGCACGGCCGACGAGCGAGACCCCGCCGAGCCGCATCAGGTTCTTGCCCGGCAGGCCCTTCGACCCGCCGCGCGCCGGAATGATCGCGACGGCGACGGCGTGCTGATCGATCTTCGACTCGCCCATGCGGGCAGGCTACGGAGCGGAGGTGGCGCCGGGGTGGCGCGAGTGTGGCGGCGGGGTGAACGGACACCTCGTGACACAGCGTGCGGTGCGGGCACATCGGTGGCCGACTGCGCTTACGCCCTCACGCGCCGTCCCCTGAAAGGGGGGTGGATCGAGGCCGAGTCGCCGCCGTGACAGATTGGTCGCTCTCGATAGAGTCGCGCGTATTGCTACGGAGAGGTATCCAATGGAATTCCCTGACGCCCTGAACGCCCTCGCCCAGAAGGTTCACAATCAGCGCGAAGCGATTCAGACGGAAGAGGCGACGAAGAACGCGTTCATCATGCCCTTCATCTCGTCAGTGCTCGGCTACGACGTGTTCGATCCCCTGGAGGTGGTGCCCGAGTACACGGCAGACGTCGGTATCAAGCGTGGAGAGAAGATCGACTACGCGATCATGCGCGACGGCGAGGTTCAGATGCTCGTCGAGTGCAAGACCGGCACCAACGGACTCAAGATCGAACACGCGTCTCAGCTCTTCCGGTACTTCGCCGTCACGAATGCGCGAATTGCGGTACTGACCAACGGCAGGCTCTATCACTTCTTCACAGACCTGGACGCTCCGAATCGCATGGACGAGAAGCCGTTCCTTGTACTCGACCTGCTCGACATCGATGAGAGCCTCGTCGATGAGCTCCGGAAACTCTCGAAGGATTCGTTCGATCTCGAATCGGTGATCAGTGCCGCCGGCGAACTGAAGTACATCGGAGAGCTCAAGCGCGCGATCGGTGAACAGTTCCGCACGCCGTCGGACGATTGGTCGCGCCTGTTCATCTCACAGGTATACGACGGTGCGATCACCCAGCGAGTGCGCGACCAGTTCACCCCGCTCGTCAAAAAGGCGGCAGCGCAGTTCTTGAACGATCAGGTCAACGAGCGACTGAAGGCAGCCCTCCGGGGCGGAACCTACGCCACCGAGGAAGCTCCAACCACCGTGACGAGCCAAGACCCTTCGGCCGAGGATCTCGATCGTGATACCGAGATCGAAACGACGCTCGAGGAACTCGAGGCGTACCAGATCGTCAAGGCGATCGCCTGTAGCGATGTCAAACCTCAGCGAGTCTCTCAGCGGGACTCGAAGTCGTACTTCGCGATCCTGCTGGATGACAACAACCGCAAGCCCATCGCCCGGCTGCATTTCAACTCCAAGAAGCAGAAATACATCGGATTGCTCGACGGCGACAAGGTCGAAACGAAGTACCCGATCGACGGGCTCGAGGATATCTACGAGTTTGCATCGCCTATTCGCGAGGCCGTCGCACGATACAAATGATCCTCGAGGAGCGACCGCCAACCCTCACGCGGTGAGGTGCGTGGCGCGAGGAGACTTTCTCAGCCCTGCAGCCCCAGCGCGGCCGCCTTCACGACGTTGGCGAGCAGCATCGCCCGGGTCATCGGGCCGACGCCGCCGGGGTTCGGCGAGAGGTGCCCGGCGACCGCCGCGACACCGGGGTCGACGTCGCCGGTGAGCCGGGCCTTGCCGGTCTCCTCGTCCTGCACGCGGGTGATGCCGACGTCGAGCACGGCGGCACCGGGCTTGATCCACTCGGGCTTCACGAGGTGGGGCACGCCGACGGCGGCCACGACGATGTCGGCGCGGCGGACCTCGGCGGCGAGGTCACGGGTGCGCGAGTGCGTGAGGGTGACCGTCGCGTCGAGGCCCTTGCGGGTGAACAGCAGGCCGAGGGGCCGGCCGACGGTGAGGCCGCGCCCGATGACGGTGACGTGGCGGCCCCTGATCGGCACGTCGTAGCGCTGCAGCATCTCGACGATGCCCGCGGGCGTGCACGGCAGCGGCGAGTGCAGCTCGCCCTCGATGCCGAGCACGAGGCGGCCGAGGTTCGTGGGGTGCAGCCCGTCGGCGTCCTTGTCGGGGTCGATGAGCTCGAGCATCGCGTTCTCGTCGTGCCCCGCGGGCAGCGGCAGCTGCACGATGTAGCCGGTCACCTCGGGTGCGGCGTTGAGGTCGCGGATCGCCGCGCGCACATCGGCCTCGGTCGCCGTCACCGGCAGGTCGACGCGGATCGACTCGATGCCCACCTCGGCGCAGTCGCGGTGCTTGCCGGCGACGTACGAGCGCGACGCCGGGTCGTCGCCGACGAGCAGCGTGCCGAGTCCGGGCATGACGCCGCGGGACTTCAGCCCGGCGATGCGTGCGGCGAGCTCGTTCTTCACGGCGGACGCCGTGGCGACCCCGTCGAGCGTGATGGCGGTCATGGTGCTCCTCGGTGCGGGCGGGCGAACAGGCGGGCGGATGCCTCGGGGCGGGCGCGACGCCGGGGCGACGATCGTCGCCCCGGCGTGGGTGGCCTACTGCTGCAGGCCGGGGTACAGCGGGAACGCCGCCGTGAGCGCCTCGACCCGGGCGCGGAGCGCCGCGACATCCGCCTCGCCCTGCAGTGCGAGCGCGATGATGTCGGCGACCTCGGTGAACTCGGCGTCGCCGAAGCCGCGGGTCGCGAGGGCCGGGGTGCCGATGCGCAGGCCCGACGTGACCATCGGCGGGCGCGGGTCGAACGGCACGGCGTTGCGGTTGACGGTGATGAGCGCCTCGTGCAGCAGGTCTTCGGCCTGCTGGCCGTCGATCTCCGAGTTGCGGAGGTCGGCGAGCACGAGGTGCACGTCGGTGCCTCCCGTGAGCACGTCGATGCCCGCGGCGCGCGAGTCGTCGGCGGTCAGGCGGTCGGCGAGGATCGCGGCGCCGCGGAGCGTGCGCTCCTGGCGGTCCTTGAACTCGGCCGAGGCCGCGATCTTGAACGCGGTCGCCTTCGCGGCGATCACGTGCATGAGCGGGCCGCCCTGCTGGCCGGGGAACACGTTCGAGTTGAGCTTCTTCGCGAGCTCGGTGTCGCGCGACAGGATGAAGCCCGAGCGCGGGCCGCCGATCGTCTTGTGCACGGTCGACGACACGACGTCGGCGTGCGGCACCGGCGACGGGTGCAGGCCCGCGGCCACGAGGCCCGCGAAGTGCGCCATGTCGACCCAGAGCTTCGCGCCCACCTCGTCGGCGATCTCGCGGAACGCGGCGAAGTCGAGCTGGCGGGGGTAGGCCGACCAGCCGGCGATGATGACCTGCGGGCGGTGCTCGAGGGCCTTCTCGCGCACGACGTTCATGTCGACGAGGAAGGTCTCGGGGTCGACGCCGTACGCGACGGCGTTGTAGAGCTTGCCCGAGAAGTTGAGCTTCATGCCGTGGGTGAGGTGGCCGCCGTGGGCGAGCTCGAGGCCGAGGATCGTGTCACCGGGGGTGGCGATCGCGGAGAGCACGGCCGCGTTCGCGGTCGCGCCCGAGTGCGGCTGCACGTTCGCGTACGCGGCGCCGAAGAGCGACTTCGCACGCTCGATGGCGAGCGACTCGGCGACGTCGACGTACTCGCAGCCGCCGTAGTAGCGGCGGCCGGGGTACCCCTCGGCGTACTTGTTGGTGAGCACCGAGCCCTGCGACTGCAGCACCGAGACGGGAACGAAGTTCTCGCTCGCGATCATTTCGAGGTAGTCGCGCTGGCGACCGAGTTCGAGCTCGAGAACGTCGGCGATCTCGGGGTCGACCTCGGAGAGGGGCGCGTTGAAGATGGATTCGGCCAAGACTGGCTCCTTCATGACATACGGACCTAGGGGGTGCTGCCGCTGCGACTCGCGCAGCAGCAGGCGTACCGGCCCAGGCGTGCGGTCGGTCCGTGCCAGTCGCTCCCCGATGGGAATCCATCTCAACGCCAGTCGCGACGCTGGCAAGCATAGCAATGGATGCCTCGCGCCGCCGCCGGTCGCGCCGCGAATGCCCGGTCGTGGCCGGCGTCGGGCGCCGGAAGCCTCTTCCGCGCGGGAGTCGTCGCGTGGCAGGATGTCCCCGAGCCGATTTCGTCAAGACTCCTGTCTTTCACTTCGAGGATGCAATGATGCCGAGTGCCTCCGTCAGCCGCACCGCCGTCGTCGTCGCCGCCGCGTCGCTCTTCGCGCTCACGGGCTGCTCCGCCGACTCCGGCGACGACCCGTTCTCCGGGCTCGTGCCCGCGCCGGCGCGGTTCGAGCTGACCGACCGAGGCGACTTCACGCTCGGCGAGCGCACCCGGCTCGTCGTGTCGGGCGACGGTGCCGCCGCCGTCGCCGAGACCTTCGCGGCCCCGCTGCGGGCGGCGACGGGGTACGACCTGCCCGTCGAGGAGGCCGAGCCCGAGGCATCCCCCGACGGCGACATCGAACTCGTCATCGACCCGGCGGTGGAGGGCGACGAGGCGTACGTGCTCGAGAGCGGTCACGGCGGCGTGCGCATCGCCGCCGGTGAACCGGCCGGCCTGTTCTGGGGAACCCAGTCGCTCAGGCAGATGCTGCCCGGCGCGATCGAGGAGTCCGGCGCCGGCGAGCCCGAGGGCGGCTGGCGGGTGCCGGCGGCATCCATCGTCGATCAGCCCCGCTTCGCCTACCGCGCGTCGCTCGTCGACGTCGCCCGTCATTTCTCACCGGTCGACTACATCGAGAAGCACCTCGACCGGATGGCGCTCATGAAGCTGAACGTGCTGCACCTGCACCTCACCGACGACCAGGGCTGGCGCATCCGGATCGACTCGTGGCCCGAGCTCACCGGCATCGGCGCCTCGACCTCGGTCGGCGGCGACGGCGGCGGCTTCTACACGAAGGACGACTACCGCCGCATCGTCGACTACGCGGCCGAGCGGTTCATCACCGTCGTGCCCGAGATCGACCTGCCCGGACACACGAACGCCGCACTCAGCGCATACCCCGAGCTCAACTGCGACGGGGTCGCCCCGCCGCCCTACGAGGGCATCGAGGTCGGGTTCTCGTCGCTCTGCGCCGACCCGGCGCGTGCCGAGGTGACCGACCGGTTCCTCGCCGACGTGCTCGGCGAGGTGGCCGAGATGACGCCCGGTCCCTGGATCCACGTCGGCGGCGACGAACCGCTCGCGACGAGGCCCGACGACTACCTCGACCTGACGCGCCGCATCACCGCCGCCGCCGCCGCGACGGACAAGACCGTCATCGCCTACCACGAGATGGGTGCCTCGAACGAGCTGCCGCCGGGCACCGTCGGGCACTACTGGGATCTGACTGCCGCGCACGAGATGCCCGCGAACCGTCGCGACGAACCCGCGCGCCCGTACCCGGAGTCTGCCGGGCAGGCGCACTCGTTCCTCGAGCAGGGCGGGCGGCTCGTGCTCGCGCCGGCCGACCGGACCTATCTCGACATGATGTACCCCGACCGCCCCGCAGGCCCCCTCGGCACCGAGCTCGGCACGCGGTGGGCCGACACGATCACGCTCGAGGAGGCCTACGCCTGGCGACCCGAGGAGACGGTCGGCGGGCTCGACGAGTCCGACATACTCGGGGTCGTCGCCTCGGTCTGGACCGAGACGCTCTCGAACCCGCCCGACTTCGAGTTCATGGTGTTCCCCCGCATCGCCGCGATCGCCGAGGTCGCCTGGTCGCCCGCCGACGCCCGCGACGAGGAGGACTTCCGTTCACGGCTGCCGACGCTCGGCGCCCACCTCGACGGGCTGGGCGTCGCCTACCGCAAGGTCGGCGGGGTCGACTGGGCCGAGTAGCGGCGCGCTCGCGGCGCCGCCCTGCGCTGCAGCCCGGCTCGAAGACATCGATTCAGGAGTTCCCGCACCGACGGAGCGCGCCGGGGCCATCGACCGGTTTTTCGCCGACGTCACGCGCGAGGTCGCGACGCGATCACCGCGCGCCGGGCGTCAACCCTTGGGCGGAGCGGTCGACGCCCGGAGGACGAGCTCGGGTCGCAGCGGTTCGACCGAGACGGGTTCGCGTTGCTCGATCAGTTCGATCACGCGCATGGCTGCGGCTCGGCCGACCTCCTCGAAGGGCTGGCGCACGGTCGTCAGCGCCGGGGTGGCGTAGGCGGCAAGGGCGATGTCATCGACGCTCACCACCGAGATCTCTCCCGGCACGGCTCGTCGGGCCTCGTGCAGTGCTCGGATCACGCCGAACGCCATCTCGTCGCTCGAGACGAACACCGCGGTGGCATCGGGGATCGCGGCGATCGTGCGACCAGCGCGATAGCCCGACGCGGGCGACCAGTCACCCGGGATCACCGGCGGCGGCGTCGCACCGCGCTCGAGGAGCACTGCCTCCCATGCGTCGCGACGGGCGCTGGACTCCTGCCAGAATTCGTCGCCCGAGACGTGCCAGACCGTGCGGTGCCCGAGATCAAGCAAGTGCTCGGTCGCCATGCGCGCGATGGCGCGCTGATCGATGAGGGCATCCGCGCCGATGCCGTCGGATTGCCGATGACCGACCGTGGGCGTGCGTTCCACCCGGCTGCCGAGGGCTTCGGCGAGGAACCCGACCGGCGCGAGCACGACGATGCCCTCGGAGCCCTGACGTTCCAGCCGGTCGAAGGCGTCGGTGAACGCCGCCGGACCTGAGTGCTGCGGCACGCTCGCGGTGATGACGGTGTAGCCGGCCTCGGCGGCGGCGCCCTCGGCCCCGAGCAGGATCGCGCTGGTCGAATAGCGGGCGGTGGAGACGAGGATGACTCCGATCGTGCGCGTGCGCCCCGACGCGAGCGACGCCGCTGCAGCGTGCCACCGGTAGCCGACGGCGTCGACGGCGGCCATCACGCGGCGCGCGGTCTCGGGGCGCACGTTCGGGTGCCCCGAGATGACCCGGGAGACGGTCTGGGTCGACACACCGGCGGCGCGTGCGACGTCGACCTGGCTCGGAGCGCGATCCTCTGCTGAACGGCGGGGCATGCGCCCATCGTAATGAGCGTTCACGACCGCGCGGCTGAAGCTGCGCAAAGTCCGGCAGGAATGCGTCATAATGTGAACGCAAACATTTCCGGTCGCGATCCGCTTCCGGTGCCTGTATCTCTGGGAGGCCGCCCGAATGACCGCGACCGACGTTCGGGTCGAAGCTGGTAACCACGCAGCGCTCACATTCCGCGACAGCACGCTGCTGCGGAACGGGCGCCCGCATCGGATGCTGTCGGGGGCCGTTCACTACTTCCGGGTGCACCCCGATCAGTGGGAGGACCGGCTCCGACGGCTCGCGGCGATGGGCGCGAACACGGTCGACACGTACATCCCCTGGAACTTCCACGAAGAGGTCGAGGGCGAGCGCCGGTTCGACGGCTGGCGCGATGTCGAACGGTACCTCCGGCTCGCGGCCGACATCGGCCTCGACGTCTACGTGCGGCCCAGCCCGTATATCTGCGCGGAGTGGTCGAACGGCGGCCTGCCCTGGTGGCTCACGGCACGCACGCGCGGGCTGCGGTCGAGCGAGCCTGCGTTCATCCGCGCGGTCGAGGCGTGGTATCGCGAGCTCGTGCCCCGGCTTGTCCCGCTCCAGGCCGCAGAGGGCGGTCCCATCGTCGCGGTGCAGGTCGAGAACGAGTACGGCTCCTACGGTTCCGATCGGCGCTACCTCGAGCACCAGCGCGACCTGCTGCGTTCCCTCGGCATCGTCGAGCTCCTCACTACGGCCGACGGCACGACCTCCGACATGCTGGCGCACGGCTCGGTCGAGGGCGCGATGCCGAGTTTCACCTTCGGCACCGGCGTCGCCGCAGCGGTCGAGTTGCTCCCCGAGCACACCCCGCTCCTGTGCAGCGAGCTCTGGGGCGGGTGGTTCGACCACTGGGGCGAGCGCCATCACGTCCGCAGTGCCGCGAGCATGATCGGCACCGTCGACGAGTTGCTCGCCGCCGGAGGGTCCGTCAGCCTGTACATGGCGCACGGCGGCACGAACTTCGGGCTCTGGAACGGCGCGAACTGGGACGGCACGCTGCAGCCTACCGTCACGAGCTACGACTCCGACGCGCCGATCGCCGAGGACGGTCGGGTCGGGGCGAAGTTCGATGCACTACGCGCCGCGTTCGCACCGTGCCACGACCGGCCGCTGCCGGAGCTCCCCCCGGAGCCGGTCTTCCAACCGCCCCAGGCCGCTCCCCTGACGCCCGAAGCCTCCCTCATCGCTGCGGTTCGAGCGGTGCCCGCCACGGCCGCAGCACCCCACCCCGCGACGTTCGATGAGCTCGGTGTCGGCGACGGCCTCGTGGCCTACGAGACCGTCGCCGACGTCACCGGTGAGACCGAACTCGTCATCGAGGGCCTGCACGACCGCGCGGTCGTCTTCCTCGACGGTCGGCGGCACGCGATCCTGGAGCGCGACGGTCGCACGAGCACCGTCATCACCGGCCCGGCGCGGCGCCTGGTCATCACGATCGTCGTCGAGAGCCTCGGCCGCATCAACTACGGCGCCAAGCTCGGCGAGCAGAAGGGGATCCTCGGCGGGGTGCGGCTCGGCCGACGCTTCGCCCACGGTTGGACGCACCGGATCCTCCCGCTCGACGGAGCCGCGGCCGACGGACCCGTCGGCGTCGACGGTTACGCGCGCGCGGAGATCGACGTCGCCGCGCCGGCCGAGGCCTGGCTCGCGTTCCCGGGAGGCGTGAAGGGGATGGTCTGGGTCAACGGGTTCCTCATCGGCAGGTACTGGAGCCGTGGACCGCAGGAGACCCTCTACGCCCCCGCCCCGCTCTGGCGAGCGGGCCGCAACGAGGTGCGGGTGCTCGACCTCGAGCGTCTCGGCACTACCGTCGAGGTGCGCGCGTCGGCGTCGCTCGGCGACACCGAGGAGTTCATCGGCTCCTGATCGCGTCGGCCTCGCTGGACGCCTCCCGCCCTCAATGCACGCCGAGCTGCGTCTCCATCACCGCGGCGGCTGCGCCGAGCAGCACGAGATCCGGGTCGCCCGACCTGACCTCGATCTCCAGGCCTTCGACGATCGTCGGCCGCAGCCGCGAGGCCACACCGTCGACGACCCCGCGCGCGAAGGGGCCGTCGACGAGCGCGGGCGGGCCCAGCACGACAACGACGTTGATATTCAGGATGTTGAGCACGGGAGCGAGCACCTCGCCCAGCACCCGCCCGGCGGGTTCGAGGATCCCCGCGCCTTCCGCGGCCAGGCTGCGCGCCAGATGCGGCGCGCCGACGACGACGTCGAGGCAGCCCCGGCGGCCGCACGCGCACGGCGCACCGCCCGGATCCACCGTGAGATGCGCGATCTCGCCCGCGGCGAACTGCTCACCGAGCACCGGCTGCCCATTCACGAGCACGGCCGCGCCGACGCCGTTGTCGATCGCGACGACGACGGCATCGCGACCGGAACGCGCACGGAACCGGCGCAGCCCCAGAGCGAGCAGGTTCACATCGTTGCCGACGACCGCGGGAACTCCGGTGCGGCGGCGCAGCACGTCTGCCAGACGCACGTCGCGCCACCGCAACCCGTCGGCGACGCGGACGCGCCCCTCATCGTCGACCAGCCCCGGCGAGGCCACGCCGATGCCGATGACCTGAGCGGCGGCGCGCTCGATGAGCAGGTTGGCGAGCTCGACGGCATGCTCGACGGCCGTCTCGCCCTGCGCGTCGCCGATGTCGACCTGCACCCGGTCGACCACGGCGCCGTTCAGATCGATCGCCGCCCCCGTGAAAGCCCCGTGATGCGTGAGGTCGAGCACGATGCAGAGGTTGTGGTCCGCGGCGATGTCGACCTTGGCGGCGGGCTTTCCGACCCGTGCCTCGGCTACGATGCCGAGGTCGCGCACGGTGCCCGCATCGACGAGTTCGGCGACGAGCGCGGAGGCCGTCGGCGTGGACAGCCCGCTGAGACGTGCAAGCTCAGGACGGGACTTCGGACCGTGCTGATACAGCAGCCGCAGGATCACCGCGAGGTTGTGCTGACGGCCCTCGTGCGCCGACGCCGTGGGCTTGGGGTCGCTGCGCCGCATCTCGAGAAGGTCCGCCGGAGTGAGCGAGAGGATGTCGGTCGCCCGATCGGCGCGCGGGGCTTCCGCTTCCCCAGCATCTCGCACGCTGTGCCTCCTCCTCGCACCACCTGAGCGACGCGCACGCCGACTCCCGGCTATGCGATCGTCGCGGTCAGCAGGTCGATCTCCCGCTGACGTTCCGCCTGATCCTGAACGCGCCCGGCCACACCGGGGCGCTCCTGCCACGGTAGCGGGCCATCGGCCCTGCGGTACTCCACGCCACGCTCTGCAAGACGTCGCAGATGCGTCTCGAGGCGGCGGTCGAACTCGTCGAAGTCTCCGCCAGGGCCGCTCCACAGCACCTCGGCGAGCGCGCACGCGCGGGGCCACAGCATGTAGTCGACCGCCCGCGACGAGTCGAGGTGCTCGGTCCAGAGATTCGCCTGCGCGCCGCGCACGAGCGCCGCCTCCTCGGCCGTCGCTCCGGCCGGAATGGGATCGGACGCGTACACGGTGCGCAGATCGACGACGACGCCGACCGGGACCGGCTCGCGAGGGTCGTCCGACTGCCGGTAGTCGAAGTAGAGCGCGTTGTCCGGACACGCCACGACCGGGAGCCCGCGCCGCAACGCGGTGCGAACACCCGTCTCGCCGCGCCAGCCGAGCACCGTGACGCCCTCGGGCTCGTCGTGCTCGAGGATCTCGTCCCACGCCAGCATGCGCCGGCCCCTGCTTCGGATATGGGCGTTGAGCTGGTCGAGGAACCAGAACTGCAGCTCGCGCGGATGTCCCAGTCCACGTACGCGCGCGAGCTCCCACGAGCGCGGATCCGCCTCCCAGGGCCCCGAGGGAACTTCGTCGCCGCCCAGGCCGATGTCGACCGATGGGAACAACTCGAGCAGCTCGTCGAGCACCGTGCGGAAGAACTCGACGGTCGGCTCCTCCGCGTTGAGCGGGAAGCCGCTCACCCCGAACCGCGGCCACACCTCGACCTCGGGGTCGCGACCGTCGGCCGTCGGGATCCCGAGGTGCGGATACGCGGCGATGGCGGCCTGCGAGTGCCCGGGAACGTCGATCTCGGGGACGACCGTGATGCCGCGGCTCGCCGCGTAGGCGACGATCTCGGCGATGTCGGCCCGTGTGTAGAAGCCGCCGTGCGGCCGGTCGTTCTCGGGCGCGGTGGCGTCATCGGCGCCCACCTGGCTTCGGCTGCGCCACGACGACACCTCCGTCAGACGCGGCCAGGCCTTGATCTCGACGCGCCAGCCCTGATCGTCGGTGAGGTGGAAGTGCAGCCGGTTGTACTTGTGCATCGCCATCAGGTCGAGCAGACGAAGCACCTCGCGCACCGGGAGGAAGTGCCGTGCCACGTCGAGCATGAGCCCGCGCCATCCGAAACGCGGCTCGTCTTCGATCCGGCACGCGGGGATGGTGATCGCGCGTGCGCCTGCCGTGGCCGAACGCCACACCCCGTCGCCCATGAGCTGCAGCAGCGTGACGGCACCATGACCGAACCCCGCCGACGACGACGCCCGCACCTCGACGCACGACGGCCCGACCTCGAGGACGTAGGCCTCCGCCGCGAGCGCCGGATCGGCGATGAAGCGGAGGCCCGCGGCATCCGTCTCTGCATGGTCGACGCGGATTCGCGACGACGACCAGAGCCGCTCGCTCACGAGCGCGATCGCGTCGACGGCCTCCGCGACGCCAGCGGCACGCACGGAGCGATTCAGGGTGAACTCGCCCGCCGTTCGTTCGAAAACCTGCGGCCGAGGGAGCAGAACCGGATCCAATTTCATCCTTTCACCGCACCGGCCGACATGCCGGTGACGAGCTTGCGTTGGAGGAGCACGAAGAACACCACGACGGGGAGGGAGAAGAGCACGGATGCCGCCATCTGCCCGCTCACGTCGGTACCGGTCAGCGGCGAGGTGAACGAGGCGAGCCAGACCGGGAGCGTGTACATGCTCTGGTCCTTCATGAACGTGTACGCGATGAGGTAGTCGTTCCAGGCGTTGATGAAGGTGAACACGCTCGTTGCGATCACGCCGGGCAGCACGAGCGGGAAGAGGATTCGGGTGAGCACCTGCCAGGTGCTGGCGCCGTCGAGCTGAGCCGCCTCCTCGAGCTCGGCGGGGAGGGCGAGGAAGAAGCTGCGCATCATCCAGATCGAGAACGGCAGGGTCATCGACACGTAGGCGAGGATGAGGCCCGCATAGGTGCCGAGAAGCCCGGCCTCGTTGAAGACGAGGTATTGCGGGATGAGGGTCGCGGCACCCGGGATCATCTGGATGAGCAGGACGATCACGAGAATCGTGCGGCGCCCGCCGAAGCGGAAGCGCGACAGCGCAGCGGCCGCGAACAGTCCGAGCAGCACCGCGAACACCACCGCGCCCACCGTGACGATGAGCGAGCTCCTCAGGTTGTCGAAGAACCCGGCTTGGAAGATCGCGGTCTCGAAGTTCTCGAGTGTCGGGTTCAGCGGCAGGAAGGTCGGCGTGGAGCTGAGTGCATCGGGGCGGGGTGTGAACGCGGTCTTCACCATCCAGTACGTCGGAAACGCCCAGACGGCGCAAAAGACGATGGCGATGACCGTGGCGACCGATGACGGCCGGCCGAGACGGCGGCGACGTACGACGCTCACAGGTCGTCCTCCCCCGAGCGGATGAGATGGCGGATGTAGACGCTCGTGATGGCGGCCAGCAGCAGTGCGGTGATGAGCGCGAGCGCGGCACCGGTGCCGAGGTCGAGTCCGACGAAGGCGGTGATGTAGGTAAAGACGCCGAGTGTGGAGGTCGATCCGTCGGGGCCGCCCTTGGAGACGAGCCAGATCTGGTTGAACACGTTGAAGTCCCAGATGACCGAGAGAATCGTGACCAGCAGGATCGTGGGCTTCAGGAACGGCAGCGTGACCGTGCGATAGATGCGCGGCTCGGATGCCCCGTCGAGCCTGGCGGCCTCGATGTACTCGGGGCCGACCTGGGTCTCGGCGGCGTAGGTTGTGAGGGCGATGAAGGGCACGGCCTGCCAGACGACGAGCAGCCAGATCGAGGTGAACGCGAGCCCGGTGTTCGCGCCCCAGTCGGTCGCGGTCATGTCGCCGAAGACGCGCAGTTGCGTGAGCAGCCAGTTGACGACGCCGTAGCCGGGTTGGAACATCCAGTTCCACACGAGCGAGGCGGCGACGTTCGGCATGGCCCACGCGAACACGAGCACGACCGTGACCACGGTGCGCATGCCGCCGCCGAGTTTCGTCATCAGATGCGAGATGGCGACGCCGATGACGATGCTGCCGATGACCAGTGCCGCGGTGAACCAGATCGTGCGGAAGAAGGCGGCCCAGAAGTCGCCGTCGGTGAGAATGTCGGCGAACTGCTGCACGCCGACGAAGGAGAACTCCCCCGTGAACAGCGATCGCTGGTCGTAGTCGGTGAACGCCATGAACACCATGACGACGAGCGGCACGAAGGTCACCGCCGCGAGCACGAGGCCTGCGGGTGCCATCAGCAGCACCGGCGGCAGTCGGCGCTCGGCGAAGGCGCGCCCGGTACGGGGTCGAGTGGTCACGGCGTTCTCCGGATCGGGTGCGGGTCGGACAAGGGGTGGGCGCTCACAGCGAGCGCCCACCCCCTGGGTCAGTTCAGGGCCTCGTCGGCCTTGCTGTCGTACGTCGCCGCGGCTTCTTCAGGCGTGGCCGCACCGGATGCCACGGTCGAGAACAGATCCTGAAGCAGGTTGGCGCCCTCGACCTCGGTCCAGCCCGGCGAGGCCGGCGTCGCACGCGAGTTGAGTGCGGCGTCGAAGAAGCCGATCTTGGTCTCGCCGAGGTCGCCCGCGACGGCGGCGATGTTCTCTTCGCTGTTGGGCATGAGGCCTTGGCCGCCGAACACGAAGTCGACCTGGATGTCGCTGCTCACTGCGATCTGCGTCCAGATCAGGGCGAGGTCGGGGTGCGCGCTCTTCGCGGCGATGCCCCAGACCGACCCGCCGAGCATGACCGGCTGCGTGTCGTCGATCTGCCCCGGCAGCGCGAACGTGCCGAGGTCTGCCTCGGTGAGTTCGGGGTTCGCGTTCAGGATGGCGTTGATCGCACCGTTCGTGGCGATGATCGCGCCCGCCTTGCCGTCGGCGAAGATCTGCTCCTGCTCGGGTTTGTCTGCGGAGACCGTCCGCGACGACTCGGCGGAGTACGCGTTCTGGAACTCCTTCCACGCCTCGATGCCCTCGAGCGATGCGTCAGAGCCCGCGGTGGAGGACCACTCGCCGTCCTCCAGTGCCGCGATCTCACCGCCGTGGTCCCACATGAACTGCAGACCGACGTACCAGTGCTGACCGGGCAGGTACAGCGGGGAGAAGTCCGGCGCGGGGTTGGCCGCGGCCAGCGCGTCGAGGTCGGCGGTCAGCTCCTCCCACGTGATCGGGACCTCCGTGATGCCGGCGTCGGCCCAGAGCGTCTTGTTGTAGATGACGGCGCGGTTCCCGGCGAAGCCCGGGATGCCGTACAGGGTGCCGTCGACCGTCGCCGGCTCCTCCAGGCCGCTCAGCCAGGTCTGGTCCTGAGCGAGGTCGTCGCGGTAGTCGGTGATGTCGAGCAGCGCGCCGTTCGCGGCGTACCCGGCGACCTGCGTGTTGCCGATGTCGACGACGTCCGGCGGAGTCGTCGTGGCGAGCGCGGTGCTCAGCTTGGTCGTGATGCCGTCCCACTGTTGGATCTGGACGTCGACCTCCGCGCCGGTGCGCTCGGTGAACCGCTCGTTGATGGCGGCGAGCGTCTCGTCGTTGTAGTCGTCCTGCATGACCCAGACGGTGAGCGTGTCGCCGTCGGCTTCGACGGTGTCGGGGATGCCGTCGGGAAGGGCGGCGGTCGTGCCGGTGCCGGTGCCGGTCGAGCATCCGGCGAGCAGCAGGGCCGCAACTCCGGCCGTGGCGATGGCCGCCGCGCGAGCGTTCTTTCGCATGTGATCTCCTCTGTCGGTGTGCATTCGGCCTCCTGCTCGGCCGGAGGAGCCGCGCTCACGGCGCGTGAGCGTGATCACGTCGTCGTGCTGTGCAGGTTCTCCCCGGGCCTGCGCGACGGTGTCACGTGCCTGGTGGTCGAATTAATTAAGTATCAAGCTTTATTAATAGAAGTGCAAGCCCCGGTTCGCCCACTATCGCGCGGGCCGGCCGGATCGCGACCGGCCCGCGCGAGTGGTCAGTCGAGATCGTTGCGGGTGAACGTGCGGATCTCGCTCGTGTTGCCCGCGCCGTCGGTCGCACGAACCGACACCACGGTCTTCGCATCGACGCGGAACGGTTCGGAGTACTCGCGCCACTCCAACGCCGGTTTCGCGTGCTTCTGCGTCGAGTACTCGATCCGAATGCCGTCCGAGACGGCATCCGTCGCCGCCAGGACGATCTCGTTGCGCTGCGTCAGCGACGCCGTGACCGCGGGGGCGCCGTCGTCGACGCGCGCGATCTGGTCAGCAGGGATCTCGATGCGCACCGCGCGACGCTTCGCAGGATCGGCCCCCGTGTCGCCCGCCTGCGTGAACACGGCGGCATACGCCGTCTCGTCCCCGTCGAGCGACTGGGTCTCGTCGCTCCACGACCAGCCGTCGGGCAACGCGACCGAGGCGAGCGTCGCCCCCTCGGCCTGCAGGCCCGCCCCGGGCAGCACGGTCAGCAGCACCCTCTGCCGGGCCGCACGGGCGACCGGGGTGATGCCGCCGCTGTACGCGACGCCCTCCTCGAGTGCGCTGTAATGCAGCGAGTAGACCCCCGGCGCGAGCGACTGCAACGCGGCCGTGTCCGATGCGTCGGCCACGACCAGGTGCACCTCGTTGCGGCCGCCTTCGACACCGCCGTTCACGAACATCTGCTCGTCGTTGATGCTGTACTCGACGACGTATCCCTCGCTCACGCCGACACCGTCGAGCAGGTCCGCGGCCTCACCCGCGCGCATCACGCGGTCGACGGCGCCCGTGATCTCCGGCTGCCCCGCGTAGTAGGCGTCGGCCGCCGCCTGCTGGGCGGCGCTGCGGTAGTAGCGCACCCAGTCGACCTTGAACGCCGCGCCGTCCTCGGCGAGGTGGTCGCCGGCGTCGCCGGCCCAGTTGCCGCCCGTGGCGAGGTTGAGCTGCAGGTACTGCGGGCGATTCAACGAGTCGGCCGCCGCCTGGAAGCGGGCCACCTCGCTCGCGATGAAGGCCTCGTTGCCGGCTGCCGTGGTCGAGTCGGTGGGGAAGTACATGATGTTGAACACCACCCCGTCGACGTACCAGGCGATGTACTCCGGGTTCCAGTCGATGCCGTAGACGTGATAGCCCTCCGACAGGCTCTCCGCGGTGGAGAGGTTGCCGCCGAGCGCGGTCGGCGCGTATGAGCCGTCTCCGTCCGCGTCACCGCCCGTGTAGTAGAAGTGCGGCGTCCCGTAAGTGACCGCGTTCGAGTTGCCGGCTTTGCCGACTTCGCCCTGCGCGGCTCGTTCCTCGGTCGGTGCCCCGATGATCTCCATGATGTCGAGCTCGCCGGTGGAGGGCCACGAATAGCCGTGCTCCATGTTCACACGGCCGTCCATGTGGAAGTCGGCACCGAGCATCCAGAACGCCGGGAACACGCCCTTGCCCTCGGGGAGCGACATCCGCGCCTCGATACGCCCGTACAGGAACTCCTCGCGCCCTTCGGTGCGGACCGATCCGGAGTTGTACTTCACGACGCGAGCCCGGTCGCCCCAACGGGCGGTGTTCCGGTACTGGTCGGCCAGGGGCCGGTCGGTCGCCGCGAGGATGAGGGCTCCGTCGGCCACGTCGACGTTGTCGGTGCTCGACGAGTAGTGCTGCTGCTCGTTGCCGCGCACGTTGCCGAGCTCATAGCCCCAGTCCTCTTGATTCAGCGCGTCGCCGTCGAACTCGTCGTTCCAGACGAGGTCGTAGGACTCCTGTTCGTACACCGTCAGGTTGTCCATCGCGATCGTGGTGTTCGCCACGTGCCGCTCGGCGTCCTGTGCCGCCCACTTCACGATGCCGACGAACGTGTTCCAATTCTTCGCCGTGAATGTGAACGTCTTGCGGCTCCAGCCGTTCGAGATCAGCTCACCGGTGGACAACTGCGTGGTGGCACCCTGATTTTGCGAACCGTCGGGGTTCATCCCCTTCGTAGTGAGGAACACCGCGCTCGGGACGTATCCGTCGGCGGCCCCGACGTTCACGTCGGCCGAGACGACGTAGGAGCGACCGGGAACGGTCGGAACCGCCTGCCAGATGTGGTTGTCGATGGCGCCCGCGTCGATCAGCGCGTACGTGTTCTCGCTGCCGTCGTCCAGCGTCTCCGTCGCAGGATGCGACGTGTCTCCCGCGCCGAACCACTCCCATTCGGCTTTGGATGAGACGGAGTCCTTCGCCTCGAAACTGCAGTTGGCGACGACGTTCAGCGCGACCGGCGCGTCGAGCGCGGGTTCACTCTGTCCTTCGAGACAGGTCCGCACGCCGTGGTCGCCGTCCTCCCCGGGCACCGTGGAGCCCACCGTGACGTCGACGTTCAGGCTGCCCCGGAACGAGTACTCCCCCGCCGCGACCACGATGTCGGCCGGGATGGCCGACGTGGTCACTCGCGTCGTCGCAGGGGCGGTGACCTCGACCTCGACCGTGGCTTCCTCGCCCGGAGCGAGGGCCGGCATCTCGGCGATGTCGGCGGTCCAACCCTCGGCGACGTTCGCAGTGACCTCACCGGCGGGGAGGTCGCGGTCATCGTCGTTGCGGATGGTGACCGTGGCGGTGGCGGGCACACCCGCCGTCACATCGAGGGAGATCGGCGCGATGTTCGCGCAGAACGGGTTCAGCCACTCCTCGCTGAATGATGCATAGCGGAGCTGCCCGCTCTCACCCTCGTAGAAGAGGCCGTACCCGCCGCTGTCGAGGGCGACGAGGTCGGAGTACGACATGCCGCCCGATGCGAACACCCGTTCGACGGGCCAGGTCGCGCCGTCGTCGCACGAGTACCGGACCGTGCCGTTGGATCGACTGACGGCGGATGCCGCGTTGCTGAACAGCAACTCCTTGGATCTGCTGGTGCCGGGTTCGGCATCCGCGTTCTTGCGGATGATCGAGGCGTTGTTGACCGGGTCGACGAGTGCGGCGTCGACCTCCGGCTCGCTCCAGGTCTCGCCGCCGTCCTCGGAGTACGCGACGTAGCGCGCCTTGTGGCCGGAGTGGATCCGTGAGTTCAACATGAGTGTGCCGTCGGAAAGCTCGACGACTTTGTTCTCGTCCATGTTCGTGCCGACCGGCGTGCCCCGCTGCCACGTCTCGCCGTGGTCGTCGGAGTACAGCGAGAAGGCCTTGAGCGTCGCGTCGGAGAAGCTGCCGACGAATTGCACCACCAGGCGACCCGCGTGCGGACCGTTCTCGATCTGGATGCCGTGGCCCGAACTCGCGAAGGCGGCCCGCACATCTTCGCCCTTGAACACGCCGGTGACCGATCGGTGCTCCCACGTCTCGCCGCCGTCGCTCGAGACCGAGACCTCGGCGCTGACGACATCACGGTCGGCGTCGTCGTTCCCGTAGGCACCGGTGACGAAGCCCGCGTCCTTGGAGAAGACGTGGAAGTTGAACAGCGTGCCGGTCTCCTCGTCGTAGACGTAGGAGGGGTCGGAGTAGCCCGACTTCCGGTCGTCCGCGATCGTCGGATCGTCGATGACTCCCTCGTGGATGAAGGTCTCAGGACCCCAGGTGACACCACCGTCGGTCGACCGTCGTTGGAGGATCGAGTTCGGACCGGGCGAATCCTCTGCAGTCGGGCGACCGTCGTAGGAGACGAGGAGGTCGCCGTCGTTCAGTTGCACGACGGCCGGGATCCGGTAGTTGAAGAAGGCGCCCAGCTCGTGGCCGTAGGGCGGTTGCTGGTTGCTCATGCCGCCGGTGCCGACGGCGAGCACCTGCTCGTGATAGGCCGGGGGCGGTTCGGCCGCGTTGGCTGCTGCGGCCGGCGTCAGACACGCGGCTGCGACCGCACCTGCGGCGAGCCCGCTGAGGAGTCGAGTGTTCATGGTTGCTGTCTTTCCGTGGTGTTCAAGGCGACGATGCCGGGACGGACGGATGATGCCGGACGTGCGCGCGTCCGGCAGTGTAGAACGCAAGTGAATTCACTAAACCTATTTATTAATAGGGCTTTCAGAATAGCGGGTCGCCGAGACGCCGCACAAGGGATTCATCCGGGTCGCGGGCGATGATCGTCCGCGCGAACGAGATCGAGGGCCTGCGCCCGGTGGAATACCGGACCCAGGCCCTCTGTGCTTCGGATCGGAACGCGCCGATCAGCCCTTCACCGCGCCGGCGGCGAGTCCCGAACGCCAGTAGCGCTGCAGGCTGAAGAACAGCACGATGAGCGGCACGACGCCGAGCAGCGCCCCGAGCATGACCGCCCCCTTGTCGGGGGCGAAGTAGCTCACCATGCCGAACAGTCCGAGCGTGACCGGTTTGAGGTCCGCGGAGGAGAGCATCATGAGCGGCAACAGGAAGTTGTTCCACGTCGCCACGAAGATGAACAGGAAGATTGTCACCATCGCCGGCGCGAGCAACCGCAGCACGATCGTGAAGAAGATGCGCGCCTCACCCGCGCCGTCTATGCGCGCCGCCTCGAGCAGTTCGTCGGGGACGGACGCCTGCGCGTAGACCATACCGAGGAAGACACCGAACGGTGAGACCGCCGAGGGAATGATGACGGCCCACGCGGTGTCGGTCAGCCCCATCGCGTGGAACTCGACGTAGAGCGGGACGGTCAGGATGGCCACGGGCAGCAGCAGGCCCGCCATGATGACGCCGACGGCGAGCTTCTTGCCCGGGAACGCGAACTTCGCGATCGCGTACCCCGCCATCACGGCGAAGAGCGTGCCGATGACGCCCGCACTCAGCGAGTAGAAGATCGAGTTGCCGACCCAGCGCCAGAACATCCCCTGCGTCCAGCCCATGAGGCTGTCGTAGTTCGCGCCGAGGTTCCACTCCGCGAACCAGAATCCGAAGCTGTTCGTCAGGTCACGGTTGTTCTTCGTCGCAGCTACGAGCACCCAGAGCACGGGCGCGAGGAAGTAGACCGCAGCCGCGACGAGCGCGACCATCCCGAAGCCCTTGGCGGTGGGCGACGGGCGGAGCGTGCGGGGCGGAAGGTCCGCCGCGGATGCGGCGCGGGCGGCGGCGCGGCGGTCGGCGCGCGTCGGAGTGGCCGTGGACATCACACATCCCCCTTACGGCGCTGGACCAGCGCGTACACGATCGCGAGCACCCCGGCGATGACGGCCATCAGCAGCGAATAGGCCGAGGCGATGCCGGTGCCCGACGGCGAGACCGTACCCATCAGCGAGTTGTAGGTGAGCATCATCGGCGTGTAGTCGAGGCCCATCCAGGAGTTCGCGCTCTCCATGACGACGGGTTCGTTGAACAACTGGATCGTGCCGATGATCGACAGCAGCACCGCCAGCAGGGCGGCGTTGCGCACGAGCGGGATCTTGATCCTCGTCGCGATCTGCCAGCCGGTCGCGCCGTCGAGTCGCGCCGCCTCGTACAGTTCGCGCGGAACGGCCTGCAGTGCCGCGAGGAAGATCAGCATGTTGTATCCCGTGTAGGTCCACGTGGTCATGTTGGCCATCGACAGCAGCATCGTGCCCGGTGCCATGAGGTCTGTGCCTTCGGGCAGGAACGGCATGAACGGCGAGACCTCCGGCGTGTAGAGGTAGAGCCAGATCATCGCCGCGATGACGCCCGGGATGGCGTATGGGAGGAAGTAGGCCATCCGGAACAGACCCGGTCGCCTCACGAGGAACGAGTCGAGCAGGAGCGCGAGGGCGAGGGCGCCCACGATCATGACCGGGATCTGGAATGCCGCGTACAGCACGACTCGGCCCATGCCCACCCAGAACGCGCCGCTCGAGGCCGCCGTGACGAAGTTGTCGAACCCGACGAAGCGGTCCTCGAGCTCGCCACCGCCGTACAGTCCGTCGCCCGCAGGCACCTGGGCGAACATCGAGGACTGCACCGACACGATGATCGGGATCAAGAAGACGAACACGAACAGGACGGCGAATGGAAGCATGAACAGCCACCCGGTGAGCCCTTCGCGTCGTCGCCGACCGTTGCGGCGCCGGGTCGACCCCGGCGACGGCGACGGCGTCGTCTGCGGTGTCACGGTCATGGTCGCAGTCATGTGGTTCTCCCCTTCCGAGGTGCGGCGGAGGGCACGACGTCGTCGCGCCCTCCGCCACTGGATGTCAGGCGGGCGACTCGATCACTCCGCGACGGGCAGGCCGAGGTCTTCGAGCGCGGCCACCGCCGAGCTCTGCCCCGTCGCGAAGATGTCGGCGACCTCGGCCGATCCGGCGACGACTTCCGCAGCCGTCTCGTTCATCTTCGTCAGCGACGCGAATCCCGGGGCGTACGAGAAGGTCGGGCTGAGGTTCGCCGACGCGGTTGCGAGCTCGGCGAGCACGTCCTGGCCGCCGAACTGGCGGAGCATCTTCTCGCTCGTCTCGGGCGTGCCCGCGGCCGCCACCACGAGGCCCTGCGAGGCGAGATCGTCGATCTGCGTGTTGAACCAGGCGTTGAACTCCATCGCCTCGGCCGGGTGCTCACAGCCCTTGGTGACTGCGACGCCGGATCCGCCGTCGGGACCGGTCATCTCGCCGGCACCGAAGTCGGGCAGCTGGGCGACCCGCCACTGGCCCTCGGCCGGGGTGCCGTCGAGGGAGTCGAGCAGGAATCCCGCCTCCCACGCCGCACCGATGTGCCCGATGAGCGCACCGTCGTTCAGCGCCTTGGTGAAGGCTTCGCCCCAGCGCTCGGTGGCGAGCGTCTGCTTCGTGTCGAGCAGCTGCTGCCAGAAGGCCGAGACAGCCTGCGATCCCTCACCCTCGGCATCGACCGACCACGCGTCGCCCTCGGTCGAGAACCAGGTGTCGCCGGCGGCAGCCGACTGCGCGGAGAGCCAGTTCAGCGCCTCGTCGGGAGTGAACGCGGTCACGTACTTGCCCGCGGCGGCTGCGACGGCCGAGTCGGCCGTGACGTCGGCCAGGGTGGCCGGCACGTCCAGCCCGAGCTTCTCGAACTCCGCTTCGTTGTAGAAGTACACGAGGGGCCCGGTGTCCTGCGGAAGTCCGACGACCGCGTCACCGACCTTCATCATGCCGTAGGCGCCTGCGGAGAAGTCGCCCGCGTACTGCTCCGCTTCGCCGGCGACGTCTTCGAGGAGACCCTTGACATACAGTTGCGGCACCTCCGAGTAGCCGACCTGGGCGAGGCACGGCGCGCTACCGGCCTTCACATCGGTCTCGAGCTTCAGGATCATGTCACTCGCCGCGCCGTCGAACTTGGTCGCAGTCACCCGGATGTCGGGGTGCTCCTCGTTCCAGCGCTCGACGATCTCGCTGACCGGCGTCATGCCCTCACCGTCGGGCAGGCGGTGCAGATAGGCGATCTCGACGGGCCCCTCGGCCGCCGACTCGTCCGCACCGCTGCCCGCGCTGCAGGCCGCGAGGCCGAAGGCCGAGATCGCCGTCACGGTGACGGCGATCGCCGAACGCGCGAAGCGCTTCCTCGATGTCATGTATGGCTCCTCTTTGAGATGTCGCCGCCGCGGTGCGTGTGGCGGCTCCTTCCGTCGAATCTCCGCGGCGCACTGGGCACCACGTCCGTTCGAACGGGATGAATGTTTGCGTTCACAATACTCCGAATGGCCGCCAATTCAAGCCGGAAAGCCTTGCGCCTGGAATCGGATGTACAGCGCGAACACTCAGCGGCGCCGGAACAGCCGGACCTGGTCGCATCCCCGCCTACGGAGTTCGACCGCAGTGGGTGAGGTGGCCCGCTTCGCGAACGACGCCTCGGCGCCGCGCGCCCGCGCCATCCGGAGCGCCCGCGCGCGCGGACGACCGCGGCGAACGACGAAGGCGGATGCCTCGAGGCCGGCCCCGAGGCATCCGCCCGCTGTCTGCCCGGCGAGCGCTACTTGACGCTGCCCGCCGTGAGGCCGCCCACGAGGCGCTTCTCGATGAGCATGAAGAGCACGACGACGGGGATGATCGCCACGATCGAGACGCCGAAGACGTACTGCCAGCTCGTCGAGTACTGGCCGACGAACTTCGTGAGCGCGACCGACATGGGCTGGTTGCCCGCCGTGGAGAGGATGACGAGCGAGGCGGCGAACTCGTTCCAGCAGGCGACGAAGGTGAACACGATCGCCGTCACGATGCCCGGCCACACGAGCGGCAGGTTGATCTTGAAGAGCACCGTGAGCCGCCCGGCACCGTCGATCTGGGCGGCCTCGTCGACCTCCTTCGGGATGCCCGCGAAGAAGGAGTGCATGATCCACACCGCGAACGACAGGTTGAACGCCGCGTTGATGAAGATCATCGCCGCCCAGGTGTCGATCATGCCGAGCGCCGTGAACTGGCGGAACAGGCCCGAGGTCAGCACCGCCGGCTGCAGCATCTGCGTGACGATCACGAGGAAGAGGAACACCATGCGGAACGGGAACTTGAACCGCGCGGTGTAATACGCCGCGGGCAGCGCGACCGCGAGTACGAGCAGCGTCGCGAAGACCGAGATCACGATCGTCGAGATCATGTTCTGCGGCAGCGGCGTCTCGGGCGTCGACCACATGTCGAGGTAGTTCTCCCAGTGCCACTCCGTGGGGAAGTATGTGGGGTCCACCGACAGGATCTGCGACTTCGTCTTCACCGAGCCGAAGAACATGATGAGGTACGGCACCACGAACACGGCGAGCACGACGAGCCCGGCGAACATGCGCAGCAGCACGTTGCCGAGGGGCACCTGGTCGGCGGTGTATCGGCGCTTGCGCGGCGGGGTCTGGCGGCCGGATGCCCCGTGGCCGGCGTCGCTCGCGAGCATCGCGCGGGTTTCGGTGACGGTCACGGTCAGACCTCCTTCGTCGGCTTGACGACCTTCACGTACACCGCGACGATCACGATGACGATGATGAAGGCGACGACCGAGAGCGCCGACGCGACGTCGACCTTGTGCTGGTTCTGGATGTACTTGAAGATCATCGTCATGATCGTGTCGGCGTCGTAGCCGGGTATCGACCCGGTCATCACCCGGAGGATCGGCAGCGAGTTGAAGACGTTGATGATGTTGATGAGCACCGCGACGCTGAGCGCGCCGCGCAGCTGCGGCAGCACGATCGTGAAGTAGGTGCGCGCGGCGCCCGCGCCGTCCATCTTCGCGGCCTCGAGCGTGTCGCCCGGCACCGTCGCGAGTCCCGCGAGGATCGTGTACGTCGTGAACGGCAGCGACACGAAGATCGCGACGATGATCGACCACATGAACGCGGTCGCCGGGTTCTTCGTCCAGCCGTAGCCCTCGGGGGTGTCGACGAGTCCGATGTCGACGAGGAACTTGTTGATGATGCCGAAGTACGGTTCGAGGCCGTAGTAGACGACCATCGTCGTCATGACGACCGAGGCCGCCCACGGGATGATCACGACGAGCCGCACGAGCTGACGACCCGGGAAGGCCTTGTTGAGGATCTGGGCGAGGCCGAGCGAGATCACGACCGTGAACGCCACGACCACGACGACCCAGACGATCGTGCGGAAGAAGATCGGCCAGAAGTAGGGGAACTGGAAGACCTCGACGTAGTTGTCGAAGCCGACGGATCCCTTGTCGAGCCCGGACAGCGAGATGTCGCGGGTCGAGTTGTAGAACATGACGACGGCCGGGAACAGCACGACGCCGAAGATGAGGATCAGCGCGGGCGTGATCCAGGGCAGCGCGGCCGCGAGGTCGCGCCCCCCGGGCTTGCCGCGGCGCGCGGGCGCTTTCGCACCCCCGGGACGGGGGCGGCCTGCGGCCGCCCCCGTCGGGTTCGGTGATACGTCGGTCGTGGAGCTCATGGTGCGAGGTTCACCGAACCCTTTCCGTGTGGGAGGAAGGCGAGCGTCAGCTCGCGTCGACCTGCTTCTGGATCTCGGTCAGCACGTCCTGCGCCGGCTTCGACTGGATCTGGCCGAAGAGCGACTTGAACGCGCCGTCGGTCGCCTGCCACTTGGGGTTCGAGCTCGGGTAGAACTGCGCGTCGGGCAGCACCGCGAGGAACGGTGCGAGCGCCTCGTCGTCCTGCAGCTGCTCGGCACCCGACTTCGTGACGGGGAGGAAGCCCTCGGCCTGCACCCACGGCACGTAGACGTCGGCCGAGTAGTAGTAGTCGAAGAACTTGGTGATCGCCTCCTGCTTGTCGCCGTCGTTCTGGAAGGCCATGAGCTGGTCCATGACGCCGAGCGTGAAGGGCGAGCCGTCCTTCGTCGGGATCGGGACGATCGAGTAGTCGAGGTCGGGGTTGCCGTCCTCGATCTGGCCGACGGTCGGCGGGAGGCCGACCTGCATGCCGATCTTGCCCTGGACGAAGATCTCCATGAGCGGGGTGCGGTCGGTCGAGCCGGGGTCGGCCTGGGTCGCGCCCGCGTCGATCATCTTCTTGATCTGCTCGGCACCGGGGAGGTTGGCCGGGTCGTCGACGGTGATCGCCTCGGCGTCGCCGAAGGTGCCGCCGCCGCCCCAGAGCCACACGGCCGCCTCGGCCTGCGCCTCTTCGGAGCCGAGGGGCATGCCGTAACCCGCGACGCCGCCGCCGAGCTTCGAGACCTTGGTCGCCGCATCGAGCAGCTCGTCCCAGGTGGTCGGCGCCGCGCTCACGCCCGCCTGCTCGAGGAGGGCGTTGTTCACGAACAGGGCACGCGCCGAGGCGATCAGCGGGAGGGCGTAGGCGGTGCCGTCGACCTCGGCGTTCGCGAGGAACGAGTCCTGGAAGTCGCTGAAGGTCTCGGGCGAGACCACGTCTTCGGCCGGGTAGAGCAGCTCATCCGCCGCAAAGCCGGCGAAGGGGCCGCCGTTGTAGATGTCGGGGGCTTCTCCGCCCTGGATCTTCGTGGTGATGACCGTTTCGAGGTTGTCCCACGACTGGACCTCGAGCTTGACGTCGATGTCCTCGTTCTGGGCCTCGAAGCCCGTGATCACGTCCTCCCAGAGGCCCTGGGTGTTGTCGGAGTAGCTCGGCACGAGCAGGTCGAGTGTGGTCTTGCCGCCGGCCGAGTCGCCGCCGCCGTCGCCGCCGCCGAAGCCGCAGGACGCGAGCGTCAGCGAAGCGGTGGCCGCGAGCGCGAGCGCGGTGCCGAAGCGCAGTGACTTCTTCATTGAATGCTTCCTCACTGTGTTGGGTGGCGCATCGACGAATGAGAGAGTCCCACGCACCGATGCGATCGTCCAAACCGCATGGATCTTGGCGATCCGTGCAGTTTCATGAACGTTTCACCGAGCAAACGATCAGGTACGTTCACTCGACGCTGGGAAATCTATTCCGAGCTCCGCGCGGCCGTCAAGACCGCGGAGCCATTTGTTACCGAATTTGTTCAGATCCCTCACTAATCCTCCTCGATTCCGGGCCATCGTCGAAAACGATCTCTTCGATGATCGTTGGACACCAGTTGCAGTCATCTGCAATCATTGGAAGCGTCATCGTCGTCACCCGGCGACCGCACCATCGACTGGAGCCCACGTGAGTCTGTCTTCCGCTTCCGCCCCCGCCGCACACATGGCCGCCGAGCTCGCCTCGCAGCCCGAGACGTGGGCTCACGCAGCCGAGCTCCGCGACGAGCAGTCGCGCCTCCCGCGCCGCGGCGAGCGCATCGCCGTCGTCGGCTGCGGCACCTCGTGGTTCATGGCCCAGTCCTACGCCTGGCTCCGCGAGTCGGGCGGGCACGGCCAGACCGACGCGTTCGCGGCGTCCGAGGCGTTCCCGCTCCGCGGCTACGACGCCGTCGTCGCGCTCACCCGCTCCGGCACGACGACCGAGGTGCTCCAGCTCGTCGGCGACGTCCGCGGGCAGGTGCGCACGATCGGCGTCATCGGCGACGCCGGCTCCCCGCTCGTCGATCTGGTCGACGACGCGATCACCCTGCCCTTCGCCGACGAGCAGTCGGTCGTGCAGACCCGCTTCGCGACCACGGCGCTCGCGCTCTTCCGGTCCTCGCTCGGCGAGGACCTCGACCCCGTGATCGCCGACGCCGAGCGGGCGCTCGCAGAAGACCTCGACCCCACGCTCGTCGACGCCGAGCAATACACCTTCCTCGGCCGCGGCTTCTCGGTGGGCCTCGCGCACGAGGCGGCGCTGAAGATGCGCGAGGCCTCGCAGTCGTGGACCGAGTCGTACCCGTCGATGGAGTACCGCCACGGCCCGATCTCGATCGCCGCACCCGGCCGCGTGACCTGGCAGTTCGGCGCCGCACCCGAGGGGCTCGCCGGCGACGTCGCCGCGACCGGCGCGCGATTCGAGACGAGCACGCTCGATCCGATGGCCGACCTCGTGCGCGCGCAGCGCGTGTCGCTCGCCCGGGCCCTCGCCCGGGGCCTCGACCCCGACCAGCCGCGCAACCTCACGCGCTCGGTGATCCTCGAGGGCTGACCCGATGACCGACACCGCGCGGCCGGCACCGCTTGGCCCTGGTGCCGCCGTCCTCGCCTTCGACGTCGGCGGCACCGATACGAAATCGGCGATGGTGGATGTCTCGGGGCAGGTGCTCGGGCTCCGCCGCACGCCGACCGCGCGCGACGACGCCGACCCCGCCCGCGCGATCGCCGAATCGTTCGCCGAGCTCGCCCGTGCGCTGCGCGACGACCACCCCGAGATCGAGGTCGCCGCAGCGGGCGTGAGCGTGCCGGGGCTCGTCGACGAGGTGCGCGGGCTCGGGCTCTTCGCCTCGAACCTGGGATGGCGCGACGCCCCGATCCGAGACCTCGCCGAACGCGCGCTCGGCCTGCCCGTCGCGTTCGGCCACGACGTGCGCGCCGCGGGCGATGCCGAGCACCGCCTGGGCGCCGCCCGCGGCCACGACGACGCCGTGGTGCTCGCCATCGGCACCGGCATCGCGAGCTCGATGCTGATCGGCGGTCAGCCCTATTCGGGCGGCGGCTACGCGGGCGAGTTCGGGCACTCGCTCGCCGACCCGCGCGGCGAGCGCTGCCCCTGCGGTGCGATCGGATGTCTCGAGACCATCGCCTCGGCGGGCGCGATCGCGCGCCGCTACCGCGAGGCGAGCGGTCGCGAGGCAGCCGGGGCTCGCGTGGTGCTCGACGCGGCCGAGGCCGGAGACCCCCTCGCGCAGCGCATCTGGGGCGCCGCGATCGAGGCGCTGGCCGAGGGCATCGCCCGACTCGTCGCGACCCTCGCCCCCGAGGCGGTCGTGATCGGCGGCGGCCTCTCGCAGGCGGGACCGGCGCTCTTCGAGCCGCTCGGCGAGCGCATCGACGAGCTGCTGAGCTTCCATCGCCGGCCCGTGCTCCGCCGTGCCGAACTCGGCGACGACGCGGGACTGCTCGGCACCGCACTCGCCGCACGCGACCTCGCGGCGGCACGAACGGCGGCACCGTGATCCTCACCGTCACCCCGAACCCGGCCGAAGACCTCACCTGGCACCTCGCTGCGCTCCGCCCCGGCGAGACCCACCGCGTGCCGACCGGGGTCTCGCGCGCCGGCGGCAAGGGGCTGAACGTCGCGCGGGTCCTCGCGGCCGAGGGCCACGACGTGCTGGCACTCACGACCGCGGGCGGCGCGGCCGGCGCTCGCCTCGCCGACGACCTCGAACGCAGTGGCATCCCCCACCGCCTCGTGCCCGTGCACGGCGAGACGCGACGCAGCCTCGCCCTCGTCGACGAGGCGAGCGGCGACACGACCGTCCTCAACGAGCAGGGCGCACCCCTCGCCGACGACGAGGCACGGACCCTCCTCGCCGAGGCGGCCCGGCTGGGCCGACGCGCCCAGGCGGTCATCATCAGCGGGAGCCTGCCGCCCGGGTTCGGCCCCGACGAGCTCGCGGGGCTCGTCGCCGAGCTCGTCGCCGCCGGCACCCCGGTCATCGTCGACACGAGCGGCCCCGGACTGCTCGCGTCCGCCCGCGCCGGCGCGACCGCCCTGAAGCCGAACCGCGACGAGCTCGCCGAGGTCACCGGGCACGACGACCCCGTCGCGGGCGGCCGCGTGCTGCTCGACGCGGGCGCGCGGCTCGTGCTCGTCTCGCTCGGCGCCGAGGGACTGCTCGTGCTCTCGCACGCCGACCGCTCCGACGGTGTCCGCGCCCGCCTGCCGCACCCGCTGCACGGCAACGCGACCGGCGCCGGCGACGCGGCCGTCGCGGCGATCGCCGCCGCGATCGCCGCGACCCCCTCACTCGTGAGCGACCCGGGCCCCGAGGGCGTCGCGGCCCGCGCGGCCCTCGCCCGGCGCGCGACGGCATGGTCGGCCTCGGCCGTGCTGATGCCCCTCGCGGGCGCGCTCTCCCCCGACCACGCCCGGCTCGAAGCCGAGGTCGTCACCGGCGACCACGAGGCATCCGCCGCCGACCCAGCCGACACCGCGCAGGCGCAGCCGGCGCCCGAAACCGACCCGAGGACCACCGCATGACGCTCACCCCCACCCGCACGGTGCTCGAGGCCGCGGCGTCGGCCGGAACCGCCGTCGGCGCGTTCAACGTGCTGCATCTCGAGACGGCGGAGGCCCTCGTCGGCGCAGCGGAGGACACCGGGCTGCCGGTCATCCTGCAGCTCTCAGAGAACTGCGTGCGCTACCACGGCGCCTTCGAGCCGATCGCACGGGCGACGCTCGCCGTCGCCGAGGCCTCGAGCGCCAGCGTCGCAGTGCACCTCGACCACGCGGAAGACATCGAGCTCGCGCTCCTCGCGATCGACCGCGGCTTCGGCTCGGTCATGTACGACGGCGCGAAGCTCGACTTCGCCGACAACGTCGCGACCACCCGACGGGTCGTCGCCCGTGCGGCCGGGCCGGGCGTGCTCGTCGAGGCCGAGCTCGGCGAGATCGGCGGCAAGGACGGGGCGCACGCGCCCGGCGTGCGCACCGACCCGGCCGAAGCGGCGCTGTTCGTCGCCGAGACCGGGGTCGACGCCCTCGCCGTCGCCGTCGGCTCGTCGCACGCGATGACCGAACGGGTCGCCGCGCTCGACCTCGAGCTGATCGCACGGCTCCACGCCGCCGTGCCGGTGCCGCTCGTGCTGCACGGCTCCTCCGGCGTACCCGACGCGACGATCGTGGCGGGCATCGCCGCCGGCCTCACCAAGATCAACGTGTCGACGCACTTGAATGCGGCCTTCACCGGCGCGATCCGCGGCTACCTCGCAGAGCACCCGACGGCCGTAGACTCTCGCAAGTACTTCGCGGCGGGCCGCGACGCGGTGCGCATCGAAGCGGGCCGCATGCTGAGGCTGTTCGCCTCGCCGGTGACGGCGGGCACCACCGGGAAGGACGGGATCGGATGAATCGCGCGGAGCGCCTGAGCGCCGTCCTCGACCTGCTCGCCGACGGCGGCCAGGTCGAGGTCGAGCAGATCGTCGACCAGCTCGGCGTGTCGCCGGCGACCGCCCGGCGCGACCTCGATGCGCTCGCGAGCCAGCAGCTGCTCACCCGCACTCGCGGCGGCGCCGTGGCCCACTCGGTGGCGTACGACCTGCCGATCCGGTACAAGAACCAGCAGAACCCCGAATCGAAGGCGGCGATCGCGCGGGCGGCGAGCGCGATGGTGCCCCGCGGCGCCGTGATCGGCCTCTGCGGCGGCACCACGGCCACGGCGATCGTGGAGGCGCTCATGTCGCGCGCCGACATCATGGAGCCCGCGAACGACCCGAGCCTCACCGTCGTCACGAACGCGATCAACATCGCCATGCAGCTCGCGATCCGGCCGCAGATCAAGACGGTCGTGACCGGCGGCGTGGTGCACGCGCGCTCGTACGAGCTCGTCGGCGCCTACACCGATGCGGTGCTCGGCAGCGTAACGCTCGACTACGCCTTCATCGGCGTCAACGGCATCGATCCGACGATCGGGCCCACCTCGCACGACGAGCGCGAGGCCGCGGTGAACGCGCTCATGGCCTCGCGGGCGACGCACCCCGTGCTCGTCGCCGACTCGTCGAAGCTCGACAAGCGGGCGTTCGCGGCGATCGGCTCGCGGCGCCTCTTCTCGACCCTGATCACCGACTCCGGCGTGACCGAGGCGCAGCTCGCACGACTCGCCGACCACGGCTACGACGTTATCGTTGCTTAGGTGAGCACCCCCGTCGTCCCGACCATCCCCGCCCCCGGCCCGCACGGGCCCACGATCATCCATTCGGCGCGGCTCGTGAGCGGCTTCGACACGGTGCCCGACGCCTGGGTCCGCTTCGAGGGCGGCAGCGTCGCCGAGCGCGGGCTGGGCGACGACTGGCGCGCCCTCCTCACCTCCGATTCGAGCGTGACGGATGCCTCGGGGCGGTTCCTCGTGCCCGGCTTCATCGACCTCCACTGCCACGGCGCCGGCGGCGCCTCGGCCGACGAGGGCGAGGCGGCCATCGAACGCGTGCTCGCGGTGCACAACGCCCACGGCACGACCCGCACGGTGCTCTCGCTCGTCACGGCCTCGGTCGACCGGCTGGCCGGGCAGCTCGCGGTCATCGCGCGCCTGGCACGCCGCGACCCGCGCGTGCTCGGCGCCCACCTCGAGGGGCCGTTCCTCGACGATGCCTTCCGCGGCGCGCACGACCCGTCGCTGCTGCGCACGGCCGACGCCGATTCGGTCGAGCGCCTCCTCGCCGCGGCCGACGGCACGCTGCGCCAGATCACGATCGCCCCCGAGCACGCCGGCGCGACGGAGGCCATCGGCCGCTTCGTCGACGCGGGCGTCGCGGTCGCCGTCGGGCATACCGGGGCCGACTTCGACACAGCGCTCGCGGCGTTCGGCGCCGGAGCGACGATCCTGACGCACGCGTTCAACGGCATGCGCGGCATCCACCATCGCGCACCCGGCCCCGTCGTCGCGGCGATGCACGCCGACCACGTCACGCTCGAGATCATCAACGACGGAGTGCACGTGCACCCCGACGTCGTGAAGCTCGCCTTCGCGGGCGCGCCGGGCCGTGTGGCCCTCATCACCGACGCGATGGCGGCGACGGGCTCGGCCGACGGCGCGTACCTCCTCGGCACCCTCGAGGTCGTCGTCGACCAGGGCGTCGCACGCCTCCGCGAGGGCGGTTCGATCGCGGGGTCGACCCTCCTGCAGGACGAGGCGCTGCGACGCGCCGTCGTCGACTGCGGCATCCCGCTCGATCAGGCGATCGCCGCGCTCACGACGGTGCCCGCTGCGGCCGTCGGGCGGGCGCACGACCTCGGCCGGCTCGATCGCGGCTACGCCGCCGACGCGGTGCTGCTCGGCGACGAGCTCGACGTGCAGGCGGTCTGGGCGGCTGGCGGCCGGCTGCGCTGATCTGCAGCGCCTGCCCCGAGGCATCCGCATCGCTCGATACCCTACCCCTCGACGCGCAACGAACGAGCGGCGGACGTGACGGCGGGGTCTCGAGGCGTGTTCCCCATCGCCTCGAGACCCGGCCGTTCGCGGAGCCGCCCTTCCCCCGGGCGCCTCCGGTTTCGCCGGCGGGTACCCGGCTTCCGTCTCGACATTCGGGCCGACGAGACAGCGGTAGGCGAGGGCGAGTTGCATGCCCTCACAGGAGAAGACGTGCCGCGAACGGATCTATGACGCGAATCTCGCGAAAATCTGGTGAAATTGTCCGGAACCCCGATCCGCGTCATGATCGCCCCTCCGACGCGTCTCTCAGGTGAACCCACCCGAATCACCCAGAAGGAGCCGCGCGTGCCCCCCGTGCGCACCGACCCGACCGCCGACGCCGCGCTCATCGAGCGCACCCGCCGCGGCGATCCCTCCGCCTACGCCGAGCTCTGGCAGCGCCACGCGGCGTCGGGCCGCACCGTCGCGCGCTCCTACAGCTCGCTCGATCCCGACGACCTCGTCGCCGAGTCGTTCACGCGCATCTACGACGCGATCCTCGCCGGCAAGGGGCCGACCGCCGCGTTCCGTCCATACCTCTTCACGACGATCCGCAACACGGCGGCGAGCTGGGGCCGGGCCCGCCAGGAGACGAACCTCGAGACCCTCGAGTCGTTCGAAGACCCCGACACGAACGAGGCGGCGACGCTCGACGCCCTCGACCGCTCGACCACCGCGCAGGCGTTCCGGTCGCTGCCGACCAGGTGGCAGGAGGTGCTCTGGTACAGCGAGGTCGAGGGCATGACCCCGCAGCAGGTCGCCCCGCTCGTCGGCATGAGTGCGAACAGCACGGCTGCCCTCGCCTATCGCGCCCGCGAAGGGCTCCGCCAGGCGTGGATCCGCGCGCACCTCAAGAACTCCACCGAGCCCGAGTGCCGTTGGACGATCGACCGGCTCGGCAGCTACACGCGCGGCAAGCTGCGGCCGCGCGACACCACGAAGCTCGAATCGCACCTCGACGACTGCGCGCGCTGCACGATCGTCGCCGCCGAGGCGCGCGAGGTCGGCTCGCGGCTCGCGCTCGTGCTGCTGCCTCTCGCCGCGGGCGTCGGCGGCGCGACGGCGTACTCCGCCTGGTTGTCGCAAGGCGCACCCGTCGCCGAGTACGCGATGGGCGCCGGCGGCATCGCCGCGGGGGCTGCTGGGGCGACCAGCGGCGCGGGAAGCGCAGGCACCGGGACGGCCGGGGCCGGAGGCGCGGCCGGCGGAAGCACTGCGGCCGGCGGCGGGCTCGTCGGCGCGATCGGCGGAACCGGCGTCGCGATCGGCGCCGGGGCCCTCGTCCTCGCCGCCGCAGTCGTCGCGGTCGCCGTCGTCGCGCCGAGCCTCACACCGACGAACGAGCCGCTCGCGGCGCCGATCGGTGAGGTGCGCGAGCCCGCGCCGCCCGACGACCAGGCCGACGTGCCCGCTGTCCTCCCCGAGCCCACCGTGCCCGCCCCGATCCCGTCGCGCGCGCCCGAGATCGACGAGGCGACCGGCGACGACGACGTGGCCGACAGATCACCGGCTCGGCCGCCGCTCGAACCGGCTCCACCCGTGCCGACGCCGACCCCCATACCGACGCCGTCCCCGGAACCGACCCCCACGCCGACCCCGACGCCGACCCCGACCCCCACGCCGACGCCGACCCCCGAGCCAGGTGACACGGAGGCGCTGCCGCCCGTCGTCTTCGAGCCCGACACCGGCGGCAACCGGGTGGAGCCGATCGTCTCGGGCACCGCCGAACCCGGCGCGACCGTCACCGTGCGCGCCGGCGCCCAGACCGGGCTCGCCGCGGGCGACGCCGGCTGGCAGACGACGGCCGGCGGCGACGGCAGGTGGTCGCTCACGCTCACCGGGACTCCGGCGGGCGAATCCGCGTACCAGGTCACGCAACTCGACCGCGCTGGCAATCGTTCCGACCCCACTGCCTTCACCGTGCGCCTCGCAGCACCGCCCGCCCTCAAGCTCTTCGTCTGGAAGGGCGTTCTCTGGCGCATCGACCTCACCGGCGGCCTGGCCGGAGCGGACGCCGAACTCCTCGCCGACGGCGACACGTGGACCACGGTCCCGCTCGACCGACGCGGGTCGGCGAGGTTCTGGCCTCTCGAGGACGCCGATCGGCTGGAGCCGATGACGGTGCGATACCGGGTCGGCGAGCGGGTCGGCCCGAGCGGGTCGGCGTACTTCTCGAACGACCGGCCCGATTCCGCCCTCCCGGCCGGCGGCTGAGACATCCATCGCCCGGTAATCTGGGCGGATGACCACCGCTGCCGCGCCCGATCACCTGTACCACTGGGTCGTGACCCTGAGCTGCACCGATGGCCCCGGCATCGTGCACGCGATCTCGGGCGCGGTCGTCGCCTCGGGCGGCAACATCACCGAGAGCCAGCAGTTCGCGAGCCTCGACACCGGGCGTTTCTTCATGCGACTCCAGGTCGAGTCGCGGGCGACTCGAGCCGAGTTCGAGGCGGCGCTCGCGCCCGTCACCGAGCGCTGGAGCATGCAGTGGCACCTCGACGAAGTGGGGCGGCCGCTCCGCACCCTCGTGCTCGCCTCGACCGCCGGCCACTGCGTGAACGACCTGCTCTTCCGCCAGCGCGCAGGCCAGCTGCCGGTCGAGATCCCCCTCGTGCTCTCGAACCACGGCACGCTCCGCGACCTCGTCGACTTCTACGGGGTGCCGTTCGAGGCCGCCGCCGTGACCGACGCCGCGTCGAAGGCCGAGTTCGAGCGACGCCTCCTCGACGCGGTCGACGAGCACGACATCGAGCTCGTGGTGCTGGCACGCTACATGCAGATCCTCTCCCCCGAGCTCTGCGAAGAGCTCGCCGGGCGCTGCATCAACATCCACCACTCGTTCCTGCCGGGTTTCAAGGGCGCGAACCCCTACCGGCAGGCGCACGCCCGCGGCGTGAAGCTCATCGGCGCGACCGCCCACTTCGTCACGAGCGACCTCGACGAGGGGCCGATCATCGAGCAGAACGTCGTGCGGGTCGACCATTCGCGGAGCCCGAGCGAGCTCGTCGCGATCGGGCAGGACGAGGAGAGCCGCACGCTCAGCCAGGCGGTGAAGTGGTTCGCCGAGCGGAGGGTGCTGCTCGATGGGGCCCGCACGATCATCTTCCGCTGAGGCGCGGGTACGCTAGAGGGTTGTGAGCACCGCACCCGAGACCCCGCAGCAGGCCCAGCCGAAGATCGGCCCGAACGACATCCTCCGGTTCTTCCTCGAGCTGTTCGCCTTCGTGTCGCTCGGCATCTGGGGGTTCATGGCCTTCCCGCTGCCGTGGCCGGGCGTGCTCATCGGCATCGGGGCGCCGCTGGTCGCGATCGTCGCCTGGGCGCTGTTCATGTCGCCGAAGGCGGTCTTCCGCATCGACCCATTCGGCAAGGCGCTCGTCGAGATCGCGATCTTCTCGGCCGCCGCGATCGGCTGGTGGATGCTGGGGCAGCCCGTCGTCGCGGTCGTCTTCGCCGTGGTGGCCGCGGTGAGCGGCATCATCAACGGCCGCAAGGAGCTCGCGGGCTGACGACCGGCTCCCCCGATCCCGGCGCCGTCCGAAGCCCGCTCCGCGCTCGATCCCGATCGGCGATCCCGAAGATCGTCCGGGTCGCGGAGCTCCTCGGGTTCGCCGATCTCCGCTGAAACGCCCAAGCTGCGACGCCGATGACGCGGATGCCTGGGGCGAGATCTCGCCCGAGGCATCCGCGTCGTTCGCAGGGCTGCCCGCCCGGTCAGGCCTTATGACCGCCTCGCGGCGCCGTCGGGTCGCGAGAACGCCGGATGCCTCGGGCGGCTTCCCGCCCGAGGCATCCAGGTCGTTCGCAGCGGGCTAGATGCCCTGCCAGGCCGGCTTGTTGGCCCAGGCGTGCCGGTAGTACTCGAGGTTCGCGAGCCGCGACGCGGCCGCCTCGTCGACGATGACGGTCGCGTGCGGGTGCAGCTGGATCGCCGAACCCGGCTGACTCGCGGAGACGCCGCCCTCGACCGCAGCGGCGACGGCCTCGGCCTTCGCATCGCCGAAGGCGAGCAGCACGAGGTGGCGGGCCCGCAGGATCGTGCCGATGCCCTGGGTGATGCAGTGCATGGGCACGTCCTCGGGCGAGTCGAAGAAGCGCGCGTTGTCGACGCGGGTCGGCTCGGTGAGCGTCTTCACCCGCGTGAGCGACGCGAGCGAGGAGCCCGGCTCGTTGAATCCGATGTGACCGGTGCGTCCGATGCCGAGGATCTGCAGGTCGACGCCGCCGGCGGCCGTGATCGCCGCCTCGTAATCGGCGCCGGCGTGCTCGATCGTCGCCGGGTCGCCGTTCGGCACCCGCACGAGTTCGGGGGTGAGCCCCAGCGGCTCGACGACCTCACGGGTGATCACCGCACGATAGCTCTCTGGATGCCCGTCGGGCAGGCCCACGTACTCGTCGAGCGCGAAGCCGCGCACCCCGCGAACGTCGATCGACTCGGCGCCGATCCTTGCCGCGAGCGCCCGGTAGCTCGCGAGCGGCGTCGAGCCGGTCGCGAGCCCGAGCACTGCGTCGGGCTTCTGCCGGATCAGCGAAACGATCGACCCGGCGACGAGCTCGCCCGCCGCCCGCTCGTCTTCGACGACTACGACTTCTGCCATTGCGCAACTCCTACCAGGGCAGCGCCCACGGCGGCTGCCGGAAATCCGAGGGGAATGACCCTGACCCGCTCCGCGAGCCCGAGTGAGGCGAGGAACGCCGAGTCGGCGGCCCACCCGTTCAGGATACGGCGAGTTCCGTCGACGAGCGGTTCGCCGAGTGCGGCGAGCCCGCCCCCGATCACGACCTCGTCGACGTCGGTGGTGAGCACGAGCAGACGGACCGCCGCCGCGACGCCGGAGAGGAAGCGTTCGCGGACGCGGACCGCCTCGGCGTCGCCCGCCTCCGCCCGATCGAAGAGCTCGCGGGCGGGCAGCTCGGCCTCGGTCGGCCACATGCGCGCGATCGCCGACCCCGAAGCCACGGTCTCGAGGCAGCCCCGCTGGCCGCAGCCGCACAGCTCCCCCGCGGGGTCGATAGGGATGTGCCCGATCTCGCCCGCAACGCCGTGCCCGCCGCGCAGCAGCCGAGCGCCCTGCACGATCCCGGCAGCCAGGCCGGTGCCGAGGTTGAGGTAGGCCATCGAGCGGTCGGCCGACGGGGCCGGCGACCCTCCCACGCCGAGGAGGTGGTGTGCGCCGAGCGCCGCGGCCTTCACGTCGTTCTCGATGCGAACGTCGACGCCCAGCCGGTCGGCGAGCCGAGGCCCGAGGTCGAGCCCCTCAAGACCGAGGTTGACGGCGTGCGCGACCCGACCCGTCGCCGTGTCGACCGCGCCGGGGATCCCGATGCCGATCGACGAGAAGGCGGCTTGGCCGACGCCCGAGAGCTCCGCCATCCGTTCGACGGTCCGCAGCGCGGTCTCGACGACCGCCTCGGCGCCGAATCCGGTCGGCATGCGCACCTGATCGCTCAGTTCGCCGCTCTCGGCGAGTGCGACGGCCGCGGTCTTCGTGCCGCCGATGTCGATGCCGAGTCTCACCGCGCAGCCACAGGGGCGAGCGCGCCGTCGACGAACGCGAGCACCGCGTCGCCGAGCAGGCGCGAGGCGCCGTACGTCGCGACGTCGGCGTAGCCGCGGTCGTGCGACGGCCAGCCCATGTCGATCGTCACGACGTCGTCGCGCACGGCGCGGAGGGCATCGATCGCCTTGCGGGCGAAGCCGTGGCGGTGCAGATCCTTGCCCACGACGAGCACGGGGCCGGGGAGCCCCGCCGGGTCGGCGAGCACCTCGCCGGGGCCGATCGCGACGCGACGGGCGCGGCTGAGCCACGACGGCCGCCGGGCGACGGTCTCGGCGGCGAACGGACCCCACGGCGACTCGCCGATGGCGATGTTCGCCACCGTGTCGATGCGCACGACGGTGCCGATGCCGGCTGCGCCGAGCAGGTGTTCTCGCACGGCGTCGGCGACCTCGAACGAGGCGACCACCCGGGCGATCTCCTCCTCGTCGTGGGCCGGTTCGATCACGTTCGGTTCGGCGGGACCGGCCGGCACCGCGGGAGCCGTCGCCGCGAGAGCGCGCACGCGCTCCGCCGCGTCGCGGACGCGGTCGGCGGACAGCAGGCCCGCGTCGATCGCCTCGGCGATCGCCTGGACGATCTCTTCGAGCTGGGCGTCGGTGTTCTTCGACCCGATGCAGAGCAGGTCGCAACCGGCGGCGAGGGCGCGCACAGCGGCTTGGGGGATGCCGTGCACGCCGCTCGCCCCCTTCATGTCGAGGGCGTCGGTCACGATGACGCCCTCGAAACCCAGCTCCCCGCGGAGCAGGCTGTGCAGAACATGCGGGGAGAGGGTGGCTGGAGCCTCGGCGTCGAGCTGAGGGAGCAGGATGTGCGAGGTCATGATCGTGCGGGTGCCCGCCGCGATCGCCGCACGGAACGGCACGAGCTCGCGCTCGCGCAGCGTCTCGATCGGCACGTCGACGACCGGGAGCGCGAGGTGCGAGTCGGTCGCGGTGTCGCCGTGGCCCGGGAAGTGCTTCGCGCTCGCGGCGATGCCGGTCTGCTGCAGTCCCTCGACCCAGGCGGCCGAGTGACGGGCGACGAGCTCGGGGTCGTCGCCGAAGCTGCGCACGCCGATCACGGGGTTGTCGGGGTTCGCGTTGACATCGACGTCGGGGCCGAACGTCACGGTGCACCCGGTCGCCGCGAGGGCTCTACCCACCTCGGCCGCGACGCGGCGGGTCAGCTCGAGCTCGTCGATGCGGCCGAGCACCGCGTTGCCGGGGAACGGCGCACCGCGGTCGTAGAAGAGCCGCGTGACGTCGCCGCCCTCCTCGTCGATCGCGATGACCGCGTCGCGGTTCGCCGCGCGCAGGCTCTCGTTGAGGGCCCGCAGCTGCTCGGGGTCGACGATGTTCTCGCCGAAGAGGCACACTCCGCCGAGGCCCTCACGCAGTCGGGCGAGCAGCCAGTCGGGGGCGACCGGGCCGTCGAAGCCCGGCAGCAGGGTCGTCAGGATGTCCCGGTGCAGCTGTGCGGCGGCACCGGTGGGGTTCTCGGCGCTCATCCCTTGACGGCCCCGTTCACCAGGCCGCCGACCATGCGGCCCTGCACGAAGAGGAAGAAGATGACGACGGGAAGCGCGATGAGCGTCGAGCCGGCCATCACCGCGCCCCAGTTCGTCGCCTCGGTGGCCGATTGGAACGAGTTCAGCCAAGGCGGCAGGGTGAGGTTGTAGCCCTTGAGGAGGAGGAGCGCCATGAGGAACTCGTTCCAGCTCTGAATGAAGGCGAAGATGCCGGTCGAGACGAGCGCGGGCGCCATGAGCGGGAAGGTGACCTTCCAGAATGCCTGCGCCTTGGTGCAGCCGTCGATCATCGCGGCCTCTTCGAGTTCGGCGGGCACGCCCTTGACGAAGCCGCGCAGCGTCCAGATCGTGAACGGCACGACCGCAGCGAGGTGCACGATGAACAGACCCAGGAGGGTGTTCATGAGGCGCCAGTCGTCGATCATGTTGTAGATCGTGAACATCATCGCCTCGCCGGGCACCATCTGCACCACGAGGACGGCGACGATGAAGAACACCCGTCCGCGGAATGCGAATCGCGCGAGGGCGATCGACGCGAGGAAGGCGAGGATCGCGCAGACGACGACGACCGCGAGACCGACCGTGATGCTCGAGATGAGCGCGTGCGGGAAGTCGGTCTGGCCCGGTGCAGCCTCGCGCGTCCACGCAGTGATGTAGTTCTTGAACGTGAAGTCGAGCGGCAGCAGGCTCGGGTTGCGGCTGATGATCTGGTTGGAGGGCGTGAACGACATGTTCACCATCCAGTAGACCGGGAAGATCGAGCACACGATGATGACGAGCGCCCAGACGTTGAGGCCGATGCGGCCGACGAGGCCCCTGCGGCGGCCGGCGCGACGGCCGGGGCGGCCTCCACTGCCGATCGTGGTGGCGGCGCGGGTCTCGGCCGCGATCGATCGGGGCTCTTCGGCGAGCTGCATTCCAGGACTGATGCTCACAGCTCTTCATCCTTCAGGGAGTTGCGGACGTTGAAGTAGGAGATGGCCATGAGCAGGATCACCATGAACACGCCGATGGCCGCGGTGGTGCCGAACTCGCCGAGCCCCTGCCGGAACAGGTAGGTCGGCAGCACGTTCGTCTCGCTCGCGAGGCCGCCCTGCTGTTGCAGTGCATACACCTGCGTGAAGATGCGCAGGTTCCAGATGGTCTCGAGCACGAGCACGGCCGTGATCACGTTGCGCATGTACGGCAGGACGATGAGCCGGAACCGCTGCCACGCGCTGGCGCCATCGAGCGACGAGGCCTCGATGACCTCCTCGGGCACCTGGCCGAGTCCCGCGTAGAAGGTGATCGCGGCGAAGGGGATGCTCTGCCAGGTGACGATGATGACGAGCACCATCATGAAGGACCAGGGGTTCTCGAGCCAGCCGTGTCCTCGCCAATCCTGCGTGCCCGTGATCGTGTTGAGGGCCCAGTTGATGACGCCGTAGTCGGTGTCGAACATCCACCCCCAGACGACCGTGGCGGCCAGGGGCGGCATCGCCCAGGCGAAGAGGAGCGAGACGGACACCGCGATGCGCCAGGCCTTCGAGAGCTTCGTCAGGGTGAGCGCGATGAGCATGCCGAAGACGACGATGAGCGCGGTGAGCACGACCATGAGGCCGAGGCTGCGGGCGAGCACCTGCGGGAACTGCGAGTCGGTGAAGATCTCGATGTAGTTGTCGAACCCGACGAAGTCGGGCGCCGTGCCCAGCATCTTGTTCTTGATCTCGAGGTTCGTGAACGAGGTCACGAGCATCACGATCGTCGGGTAGACGACCATGACGACGAGGAGTGCGATGCTCGGGGCGAGCAGCGCCCAGGGGGCCCACTGCACCGGCTTCTTCTTGCGAGGTCCAGCGGGGGCGCCCTTGGGGGGACGGGGCGGTTTCGTGGTCGGCGTGCGCGGCGTTGCGTCAGGCTCGGCGAGGGTTGCGCTCATGGCTCTTCCTCCGGGTGTCCGCGGGGGGACGCGGGGTATGACTGATGGTACGTCTCGCGGCACCGGCGCCGTTCGAGTTCGTTGCGGTGAGGCGGGGGCGGAGCTGTGTGGGACTCCGCCCCCGCCGGGGCTCAACAGGCTAGCTGTTGAGGATCTCCTCGATCTGCGCGTCGAGGTCGGCCGCGATAGCCGCCACGTCGCCACCCTGGGCGATCTTCACGAGCGCCTCCTGGATGATCTGCGCAGCCTCGACCTCGGCCCACTTCGGGGTGGTCGGGGTCACCTTCGAGTTGGCGAGGGCGACGGCCTGGGCCTTCGCGATCTCGGTGTCGGGCAGGTTCGCCGCCGAAGCGGTGAGGCCCGGGGTCAGGCCACCGGCGGCCAGGAGGTCCTGGTAGCCGGCGCTGGCCATGATGTCGAGCGCGGCGCGAGCCTGCTCGGGGTTCGCGCTCTTCGTCGCGACGGCGACGTTCGAGCCGCCCGCGAAGATCGGCGCGGTCTCGCCGGCCTCGAGGCCCGGCAGCGCGAACGCCTTCAGGTCCGAGCCGTAGGTGTCGGGGCAGCCGGGGGCCTCGGCATCGGCCGGCGCGGTGATCGACCACTGCACCCACGCGGGCGCCGAGAGGAAGACGTCTTCACCGGCGCAGAACGGAACCTGCGGGTCGGTCTCGTCGCCGTCCTTCGCCGCGTTCGAGGCGTTGAGGTAGACGTCCTGGAGCTGGGTAAGCCCCGCGACGCCGCCTTCGCTCGAGAAGCCGGCCTTCCACTCCTCGCCGTCCTGCTCGGCGATGAATCCGCCGTGCGCCCAGACGTAGGGAAGCGCGTTGTACCAGTCGCGGCCCGGAGCCCAGATGCCCGAGACGGTGTCGGTGCGGCGCTCCTTGCCCGTGGCGACGTACTCGTCGAGCGTGGTCGGCACGGGGGTGTCGCCGAGGATCTGCTCGCTGTAGAACACGATGCGGCCACCGGCGTAGTACGGCGCGGCGTAGAGCTCGCCGTCGTAGGTCGCCGACTCGACGAGACCGGGCAGGTAGTCGTCGGTCGCGAAGTCGTCGAGCGGGAGGAACAGGCCCTGGTCGGCGAAGCTCGCCGTCTGGGTGTTGCCGACCTCGACCACGTCGGGCGAGTCGTTCGACTGGAGCGCAGCTGCATAGGTGTCGCTCACGTCGGCCCAGGTCTTCTCCTCGACCGTGAGGGTCCAACCGTCGTTCTCAGCCTCGAAGGTGTCCTTGAGGTAGGCGCGCGCGTCCTCAGGGGTGTCGCTTCCGACGACCCAGACGGTGATGTCGCCACCGTCGGCCGACTCGTTCCCACCACCGGTGCTGCAACCGGCGAGGGTCAGGGCAGCAGCGGCGCCGAGCGCCACAATGCCGAGTTTCCTCATTTGTCGTTTCCTTTCATGGGGGTGGGGAAACAGCGGGGGTTCGCTGTCACCCTTGGTGCCTGGAGTCCCTCACGAGACTCCGAGTTGTCCGGAGAGGACCATGACGGCCGCGCCGCGGAGGACGATGTCCTCCGCCTGCTCGGACATCCGGAGCCTCAGATCACGGTTGAGTTCCGCCATCGTCCGCTGCCGGAGTGTGTCGACGGTCGCCTCGTGGAAGGCGCCGTCGAGCAGATCGGCGGGGCCGCTGAGCACGACCTCCGTCAGATTGAGGGCGCCGACGACCGGCGCGAGCACGATACCGAGCCGACGGCCGGCTTCGCGCAGGATCTCGTCGCGCGCGGCGGCGGCAGCGGCATCGGTGTCGCCGTCACCGGCCCCGACGCTCGAACCGCGTGAGGCGCCGACGGCCGCGAGCTGCGCCGTGAGGCGGGGCTCGGCGACCCAGGCTTCGAGGCATCCGTCTTTGCCGCACGCGCAGCGCGGGCCGCCGTCGGTGCCGACGACGACGTGGCCGATCTCGCCGGCGGCGAATCCGCCGCCGATGACGGGACGGCCTCCGACGATGAGGCCGGCGCCGACACCGTGCCCGACTTTGATGAGCAGCAGCTCGCCCGGCGCGGTCTCGCCGTGTTCGGCGAGGATCGCGACGTTCGCGTCGTTCGCGACGTGCACGGGGAGCTCGGTGCGGGCGGCGAGCCGGGCCTGAAGCGGCAGGTCGACCCAGCCGAGGTTCGGCGCCGAGCGCACGACGCCGAGCGGGTCGACGACGCCCGGCGAACCGACGCCGATGCCGAGCACGGGGATCGTGGCGAGCGCGAGCAGCCGATCGACGAGCTGCTCGACGAGCAGGGCGGCCGCCTCGCCGGTCGCACCGCCGCGGGCGAGTTCGATGCGCTCGGCGATGGTGCCGTCGAGGGCGGTGACGGCTCCGCGGAACACCTCGTGCTCGGAGAGGTCGAGGCCGATGATCTGGAACGCGTCGCGGGCGACGTCGATGAGGGTGGCGGGCTTGCCGGGCCGGGCGGCTTCGCGCTGACCGAGTTCGACGACGAGCCCCTCGGCGATGAGGTCGGCGACGAGGTCGGAGATCGTGACGCGCGTGAGGCCGGTCTCACGCGAGACGTCGGCGCGGCTCCGCGCGCCCGAGCTGTAGAGCGTCTGGAGCACGAGGGCACGATTGTGGCTGCGAGCATGCTCGGGAAGCACCTTGCCCGTGGGCCGGAGCGCGCGCGATCTGGTGAAGATCGGGGCACCGGCGAACGGTACCGTGAGCAGGTCGGAATGCGCCACCGAAGTGGGGGGCGTCGGCTCCGTGGTGACCGGGCCTCGCTGCGCATCCGTTGCAGTCACGTTTGTTAGTAAACCTTACGAACAAACCAGATGCAAGTGCGCGACACGATTTCGCGCCCGCGTTATCGATTCGTGATCTACGCCGCGACGACGTGCGAATCGGATGCCACGACGCCGGCCGCACGCCGGGCGTCGAGCCGTCCTCCGATGGCGCGAAGCGCCGCCAGGATCGCGATGAGGTCGACCACCTCCTGGAGCAGTGCGCCGACCGTCGCCGGGATCACACCGAATGCGGCGATCACCATGAGTCCCACGCTCACGAGGATCCCGATCCAGATGCTCTGCAATGCGATGCGCACGGTGTCGCGTCCGATCTCGACGGCCTTCGCCGTCCGCGAGATGTCGTCGACCAGGATCACCGCCGAGGCCGACTCGCTCGCCGCCGTCGCCCCCTTCGCCCCCATCGCGATGCCGACGTCGGCGGCCGCGAGCACCGGGGCGTCGTTGACGCCGTCGCCGACCATGATCACCGGGCGCGCGGTGACCGCGGCGACCTCGCGAACCTTGTCGCCGGGCAGACAGTCGGCCATGACCCGGGTGATCCCGAGCTCGGCCGCGATGTGATCGGCGGTGGCCTTCGCATCGCCCGTGAGGATCATCGTGTCGTGCACGCCGAGCTCGCCCAGGCGCTCGAGCGTCGCCTTCGCGTTCTCGCGCAGCCGATCGCTCGCGAGCAGCGCCCCGGCGTAGCGCCCGTCGACGGCGACGTAGACGGCGAGTTCGCCCGGCGCGATCGCGGTGCGCTCGGCCTCGGGCGCCACGGATGCCACGAAGGCGAACTTGCCGACGACCACCTCGCGCCCGCCGATCTTCGCGGTGACGCCGTTCGTCGCGGCCTCGCGCGCCCATTCGGCCTCGCCCAGGGGCAGCCGCTTCGCCTTCGCGGCCTCGATCATCGATGCTGCGAGCACGTGCGACGAGTACTGCTCGGCCGAGGCGACGAGGCCGAGCAGTTCGTCATCGGAGAAGCCGGTCTCCGGTCTGATCGCGACGAGCCGCGGCTCACCGTGCGTGAGGGTGCCGGTCTTGTCGAACACCGCGGTCTTCGCCCGGGCGAGCAGTTCGAGCACTCCCCCGCCCTTCACGATCACGCCGTTGCGCGCGGCCCGGCTCATTCCGCCGATGAAGGCGACGGGCGCAGCGATCAGCAGCGGGCACGGCGTCGCGAGCACGAGCACCTCCGCGAAGCGCACCGGGTCGCCCGAGACCCACCATGCGACGCCCGCGAGCGCGAGCGAGAACACCGTGAAGGGCACGGCGTAGCGATCGGCGAGCCGAACGACGGGCGCCTTCGACTCCGCGGCCTGCGCGACGAGTGCGACGATCTGCTGGTACTGGCTGTCGGCGGCGGTCGCCGTGGCGACGATCTCGATCGCCGCCTGCCCGTTGACCGATCCGCTCAGCACGGCGTCGCCGCGCTGCTTCTCGACCGGCACGCTCTCGCCGGTGAGCGACGACTCGTCGAATGCGGCCTCGGCCGAATGCAGTTCGCCGTCGACGGGCACGATCTCGCTCGGCCGCACGAGCAGCCGATCGCCCGGCCTGACCTCGTCGACGTGCACGTCGACGAGGTCGTCGCCGTCGAGGCGGTGGGCCAGCTGCGGCGAACGCGTGAGCAGCGAGTCGAGTTCGCGCTTGGCGCGCCGGTTCGCGTAGTCCTCGAGCGCGGCGCCACCCGTCAGCATCAGTACGACGAGGAGCGCGGCGATGTACTCGCCGACGAGCACCGTCGCGACGATCGCGGTGATCGCCAGGATGTCGAGGCCCCAGTGTCCGCGAAGGATGTCGCGGACCATGCCGACGGCCTGCCACGCGGCGATGACGAGCGCGTAGCCGCTGAAGATCCAGGGCACGGCGACCCCCGCTCCGGTGAGCGCGAGCACGATGCCGAGCAGGCCGATGGCGAGCGTCAGGCTGACGACCCAGTACCTGCGGGCGAGCTTCAGAACACGTCCCATGCGCCCATCCTCCCGTGCCCACAGTTTCTCAGGAGGAATCTCGGCCGGGATGGCCGAATCGGGTCGGGTTCTCCTGAGAAACGCAGAATCCCGGGGGTGTGCTCCTGAGAAACACGGTTGAGGGGGAGACACGAAGGGGTCGGATGCCGGTGGCATCCGACCCCGTGTCGAGGCGTGTCGGCTATGCGCCGAGACGCGCCTTGAGGTTCGCGTCGATGGAGTTCAGGAACTCCTCGGTCGTCTGGTACCCCTGCTCGGGGCCGACGAGGGCCGCGAGGTCCTTCGTCATCGCGCCCGACTCGACGGTCTTGATGACGACGTCTTCGAGGGTGTGCGCGAAGTCGATGAGCTCCTGGTTGCCGTCGAGCTTGCCGCGGTGCGCGAGGCCGCGCGTCCAGGCGTAGATCGAGGCGATCGGGTTCGTCGAGGTGGGCTTGCCCTGCTGGTGCTGGCGGTAGTGACGCGTGACCGTGCCGTGCGCCGCCTCGGCCTCGACGACCTTGCCGTCGGGCGTCGCGAGCACGCTCGTCATGAGGCCGAGCGAGCCGAAGCCCTGCGCGACGGTGTCGGACTGCACGTCGCCGTCGTAGTTCTTGCAGGCCCAGACGTAGCCGCCCTCCCACTTCAGCGAAGCGGCGACCATGTCGTCGATCAGGCGGTGCTCGTACGTGAGGCCGGCCTCGTCGAACTTCTGCTTGAACTCGGTGTCGAAGACCTCCTGGAAGAGGTCCTTGAAGCGTCCGTCGTACGCCTTCAGGATCGTGTTCTTCGTCGAGAGGTAGACGGGGTAGTTGCGCGAGAGGCCGTAGTTCAGCGAGGCGCGCGCGAAGTCCTTGATCGACTCGTCGAGGTTGTACATGCCCATCGCGACGCCCGAGCCGGGCGACTGGAAGACCTCGAACTGCTGCGGCTCCGAGCCGTCCTTCGGGGTGAAGGTCATCGTGAGGGTGCCCTCGCCCTCGAAGCGGAAGTCGGTGGCGCGGTACTGGTCGCCGAAGGCGTGGCGGCCGACGATGATCGGCTTGTTCCAGCCTGGCACGAGACGCGGGATGTTCGAGATGATGATCGGCTCGCGGAAGATGACGCCGCCGAGGATGTTGCGGATCGTGCCGTTGGGCGAACGCCACATCTTCTTCAGGCCGAACTCCTCGACGCGGGCCTCGTCGGGGGTGATCGTCGCGCACTTGACACCGACGCCGTGCTTCTGGATGGCGTGCGCCGCGTCGACGGTGATCTGGTCGTCGGTCTCGTCGCGCTTCTGGATCGAGAGGTCGTAGTACTCGAGGTTCACATCGAGGTACGGGTGGATCAGCTGGTCTTTGATGGCCTGCCAGATGATGCGGGTCATCTCGTCGCCGTCGAGCTCGACGACGGTGCCTTCAACCTTGATCTTGGACAAGTTGAGTTCTCCTTGGATCTCTCGGGGAATTTGAGGAAGTCTCGTGGGCGGACACGCCGTCTGCCAGCTTACCGCGTCGGCAGAATATCTCGACATCGAGACAAACGGATGCCTCGTCGGCACGCCGCGGCGGCGAGGTCGGCCACTCGGGGTCGACTCAGGGACATCCCCGCTACCTCGACTCGCGGTTGTCGGGTTAGCCTTGGCGCTATGGCTGAGCTGAGACTGGAAGATCTGTCCGCATCCAACATCGTGGCGGCGAACACGCTCTCGCTGAAGCCCGGCCAGGAGCAGTTCATCGCACCGGTCACCTACTCGGCCGAGGCCTCGGTCGTGAATCCCGAGACCGCGTGGCAGCGCGTCGCCCTCCAGGGCGACAAGGTCGTCGGCTTCATCCACGGCAACTTCGACCCCGAGAACCCGCACGAGGAGTTCCGCGCCTGCATCTGGCGCATCAACGTCGACGCCGATGTGCAGGGCAAGGGCGTCGGCCGCTTCCTCGCCAAGGCGCTCGCCGAAGAGGCGAAGCGTCGCGGCTTCGACCGCATCACCGTGCTGTGGGAGCCGGGCAGCGAAGGCCCCGAGAAGTTCTTCCACCGCGTCGGCTTCGTCGATGTCGGCGAGACCGCCTACGGCGATGTGATCGGCGCTCTCGAGCTCTGAGACCGTGGCCCGCGCACTTCGCGAGCAGCCGGCCGGGCGCCGTCCTGAGCCCGTCGAAGGGTTCGTCGACGCAGTGCTCGCCGTCGTGGCCGACATCCCGGCCGGCTCGGTCGCCACGTATGGCGACGTGGCGGCGATACTCGGCTCCCGCGGGGCGCGCGCCGTCGGCCAGGTCATGGCGAGGTACGGTGCGGATGCCCCGTGGTGGCGCGTCATCCGGGCGGACGGGCACCCGCCTGCGGGGCACGCCGAGCGCGCCCGCGCGCACTACGAACTCGAGGGCACTCCGCTGCGGCCGTCGGCCGGCGACGACGGCTACCGCGTCGACCTCGCCGCCGCGCGCTGGCGCCCCTGAGCCCTCGTGCCCCCACGCCCCCTCCCCCTCGCCCCACCCCTCGCCCGTCGCCCGTCGCCCGTCGCCCGTCAGAGGGTTTACAGGACAATCCCGCCTTCGCAGGACAGCTGCATCGATTCGACGTCCTGTAAACCCGAAACTGTCCTGTGAACCCGGGGCGGGGGCCGGGGCGGGTGCGGGTGCGGGGCGGGGGCGGTCAGGGCATGGGGAGGGGGACCGGGATGCGCACGGTGATCGTCGTGCCGGCGCCGACGGGGCTCTCGATCGCGAGCTCACCGCCGACGGCGTCGACCCGGTCGGAGATGCCGAGCATGCCGCTGCCGTGAAGCGCCGCGCCGCCGACGCCGTTGTCGCGCACGACGACTTCGAGCACGCCGTCAGCGAGGTGCGCGCGCACCCAGCCCCGAGTCGCCTGCGCGTGCTTGGCGACATTCGCGAGCGCCTCGGCGACGACGAAGTACGCCGTCGACTCGATCACCTCGGGCAGCCGCCCCTCCGCCTGCACGTCGATCTCGAACGGCACCGGGCAGCGACCCGCGAGCTCGGGCACGGCGAGCGCGAGCCCGCCCGAGGAGAGCAGCGAGGGGTGGATGCCGTGTGCGAGTTCGCGCAACTCCTTCAGCGCGTCGTTCAGCATCGCGATGTTGCCGTCGAGCTCGACGCCGAGCGGTTCGATCCCGCGGTCGCGCGCCTGGTTCGCGGCGAGCCGCAGCCGCATGCCGAGCGAGACGAGATGCTGCTGCGCCCCGTCGTGCAGGTCGCGTTCGATGCGGCGTCGTGCCTCGTCGCCGGCCTCGACGATGCGCGCGCGCGACTGGCGCACCTGCTCGAGGGTGCGCTCGATCTCGGAGCGCAGGCGCCCGTTGTCGACCGAGAGCCGGAGCGCGCTCGACACGCCGTCGAGCAGGCGCATGTTGTCGGTGAGCACCCGGTCGTGCCGGATGAGCGCGATCGGCATGCCCGTCGGCGAGGCCACCGGCAGCAGGCTGTGGTCGCCGTGGCGGTCGGCGGGATCGTGCTCGATGGGATCGCCCGAGGCATCCGCGTACCGGCCCCGTTCCTCGTCCCACCAGTAGACCCGCACCGAGGCGTCCCGGAGGGTGCGCGCGAGCGACTCGGCCCAGAGGCCGCGATCGGCTCCCTCACGGGTGATGCGCATCAGGTCGGCGACGCGGGCACGCATGTTCCGGGTGTGCGAGATGCCGGCGACGAAGCTCACCGGGATGGAGGCGATCGCCACGAGCGAGACGGTCGCGAGCACCAGCGGGGCGGTCGCGTTGGCCGCGTAGGTGACCGCCTGCGCGGCGAGGGTCGTCGCCCAGGCCAGCAGCGCCAGCGGCATGAGGAAGGCCACCGTCCGGGCGGGCACGCTGCCGCGGATCCAGCGCACGAGGAAGCGCACGGCGATGACGAGCGCGAGGACGACGCCGATGAGGCGATAGCCGATGTCGATGACGCCGGAGACGACGGGGGCGTCGATGATGCGGTAGGGGTTCGGCGCACAGTCGCAGAGCGCGGCGGGCGGTTCGGCGAGCAGCACGGTGCCGAGCAGGTAGGTGACCGAGGCCGCGAGCGCGATCGCGCCGAGCACCCTGGCCAGACGGTCGCCGAAGTCGCCGCGGGGGTAGAGCAGCACGAGGATGCCCGTGAGCAGGCCCCACCAGAGGTGAACGCCGTAGAGCAACGGCCAGAGCCAGCCCAGGTCTTCGATGACCCGGAGGAAGGTGAGCGGGATCCACACGACCGGGAAGAGCACCATGAGCCGCGCCGGCACGCGCGAGGGCCCGATCGCCCAGGCGACGCCCGCGCAGGCCGCGAAGACGAGCGGCACGATCGCATGCAGGGTGACGTAACTCACCTCGGGGCGCTCGGACTCGGCGGCCGCGAGGAACCCGGCGACTTCCATCGCGAGGCTCAGCGCGACGACCGACGCGATGGTGATCGTTCGTCTGATGATCCGGCCGCGTCGGCCGGGCGCCATCACCTCGCGCCGAGGAGCGTCAGCACCGCGAGCACCCGCCGATGGTGCTCGGGCGACTCCTCGAGGTCGAGCTTCTGGAGAATCGAGCGGACATGGGTCTCGACCGTCTTCAGGCCGAGGAAGAGGGTCTGGGCGATGCCGCCGTTGGAATAGCCCTGGGCCATGAGCTCGAGCACCGATCGCTCGCGCTCGGTGAGCCGTGACAGCGGGTCGTCGGCGCGGGTGCGCTGCACGAGCTGCTCGACGACCTCGGGGTCGACGACCGAGCCGCCCGACGCGACCGTCTCGACGGCGCGCACGAGGGTCTGCGGTTCGGAGACCCGCTCTTTCAAGAGGTACCCGGTGCCGCTGCCGGCGCCCATCACGCGCAGGGCGTATTCGGGCGTCGCGTACATCGAGAGCAGCAGCACGCCGATCGTCGACCCGCTCGCGCGAAGCGACTCGAGCGCGAGGATGCCCTCGTCGCGATAGCTCGGCGGCATGCGGATGTCGAGTACGGCCGCGTCGACGCCCCCGGCGCGCACGACCTCGACGAGCTCCTCACCGGTGCCGACCGAGGCGACGACCTCGAGCCCGCCGCCCTCGAGCACCTTCGCGATGCCCTCGCGGAGGAGGAGCGCGTCGTCGGCGATGGCGACGCGCAACGGTCGAGACGTCTCGTCCATGCACACCTCTTCCGCCGGGGCGCCGAACCGATTCGATTCGAGCCGTGAAACGGGCACAGGCGACCGAACCGGTCGCCCCCGCCTGTCGTGAGCGTATCGCGTTCGGCACTCGCGCCGCTCCCCCGGTTCAGGGGGTGCCCGGATCCGGGCAGCCCTTCGACGTGGCATACTGCCCGCGCGACGTGCGTGCCGACGAGGGTTCAGGGTGTGCACCCAGTCGGATCCGTGGTCGTTCCTGATCCGGACGGCGAGCGACTCGGCGAGTATCGGTCACATGTTCGGCGCAACCCCCACCCCCACTCCCACTCCCACGCTCGAGCGCAACCGGCGCTCCGGGCCTCGACGTCGCAGCGCCCTGCCCGCCCCCGAGCTCCCGCCCCGCCGCGAGCTCATCCGCCGCGAAGTCGCCGCCGACGCCGCCAGGATGCGGATCGCCGAGCTCGTCGAAGCGCACGGCAGCCCGCTCCTGGTGCTCGACACCGATCGGATCGCGACGCGACTGCTCGCCCTGCGGCGCGAGCTGCCCGGCGTGCACCTCCACTTCGCGCTCGGCGCGCTCCCGCACCCCGCCGCGATACGAGCGGTGCACGCCTTCGGCGCGGGCTTCGACGTCGCCTCGCGAGGCGAGATCACGCTGCTCGAGCGCGAGGGCGTGCCGCTCAGGCACGTCGTGCACGTCGCCCCCGTCAAACGCGTCGACGACCTCACGAGCGCCTACCTCCGGGGCATCCGGACCTTCGTCGTCGATGCCCGTTCGGAGGTCGCCAAGTTCGCGGGACTCCCCCGCGACGTCGCCGTGCTCGTGCGACTCGCGTTCCCCGGCGGGGAGTCCGGGTCGGGTGTCTCCACCGAGCAGGCGCCCGCACTCGTGGCGCACTGCCGACGGGTCGGACTCCGGGTCGCGGGCTTCACCTTCCACCTCGGCGACCGGCAGCGCGACCCGGCGGTCTGGGAGCGCGCGATCCGCGGTACGCTCGCGCTCATCCGCTCGCTCGAGCGCCGGCACGGCACGCGTTTCGAGATGCTCGACCTCGGCGGCGGGCTCCCCCTCGCCGACGACCCGGCCGCCGCGTTCCTCGGGGTCGCCGCACGCATCAGGGCCGCACTCGCGGGCGCGCCCGCGCACCTGCGGCTGGTGATCGCCCCCGGCCGGTTCGTCGCCGCACCCGCGATGACCCTCGTCGCGCGCGTCGTCGCCGGCGCCGACCGCTCCGACGGCCGATGGCTCGCCCTCGACTGCGAGGTGCACGAGTTCCTCCCTGCCATGCGACACGACGGCCGCCGCCCGATCATCGCCGCAGAGGAGCTCGGCAGCCAGCCGCTCCCCGACGGCGCGACCGATCGCGCGACCCGTCGGCTCCTCACCCGGCACCGGGTGCCGACGACCCTCGTGGGTCCGGCGAACGACCCTCGCGACCTCGTCGCGCGAGACCACCCGCTGCCGCCGCTCGGCGTGGGCGACCTCGTCGTGAGCCCCGGGATGGGGGCCTACACGATCCGGGCCACGACCGGATTCGACGGGAGCGCGGTCGCCCCCGTGGTGGTCGCGCCGCGCTGAGACGTCGGCCCACGACGACGGATGCCCCGTGCCCGAGTGGGGCGCGAGGCATCCGTCTGCCGTGGTCGCGGCGCGCTGCGCGCGAGCCGCTCACACCAGCGAGTCCCGCCAGGCCGCGTGCAGCGCGGCGAAGCGGCCGGTGCCGCCGATGAGCTCGGCGGGCGCGCCGTCCTCGACGATGCGGCCGTGCTCCATGACGAGCACCCGGTCGGCGATCGCGACCGTCGAGAGGCGGTGCGCGATGATCACCGCGGTGCGGTCGGCGAGGAGCTTCGTCAGCCCCTCCTGCACGAGTCGCTCGCTCGGGATGTCGAGCGAGCTCGTCGCCTCGTCGAGGATGAGCACCGCGGGGTTCGCGAGGAAGGCACGGGCGAACGAGATCAGCTGTCGCTGGCCCGCGCTCACCCGGCCGCCGCGCTTGTTCACGTCGGTGTCGTAGCCGTTCGGCAGCCCCTCGATGAACTCGTGCGCGCCGACGGCCTGCGCCGCCCGCACGATCTCGTCGAAGCTCGCGTCGGGCTTGCCGAGCGCGATGTTGTCGGCGACCGAGCCCGAGAAGAGGTACGCCTCCTGCGTGACCATGACGATCGCGCGCCGCAGGTCCTTCGGGTGCAGGTCGCTGAGCGCGACGCCGTCGAGCGACACCACGCCCTCGCTCGGGTCGTAGAAGCGCGCGATGAGCTTCGCGAGCGTCGACTTGCCCGCGCCCGTCGACCCGACGAGGGCGATCGTCTGGCCCGCCGGCACGTCGAGGTCGAAGCGGGGCAGGATGACCCGGCCCTGCGTGTACGCGAACTCGACGCCGTCGAAACGCACCCGGCCCTCCGCGTTCCAGAGGTCGACCGGCTTCGCCGGGTCGGGCACGCTCGGCTCCTCCTCGAGCACGCCCGAGATCTTCTCGAGCGCGGAGGAGGCAGACTGGTACCCGTTGTAGAACATCGCCAGGTCCTCCATCGGGTCGAAGAAGCGCTTCGTGAAGAGCACCGCCGCGAGGAGCACGCCGACCCCGAGCGTGCCGTCGATGACCCGGAACCCGCCGAGCACGATCGTCACCGCGACCGCCGCGTTGCCGATGAGCGCGAGGCCCGGGTTGAACACTGCGAAGAGGCCCAGCACCTTCGCGTTGACATCGCGGTAGTCCTCGACGAGGCCGCCGAACTCCTGCTCGTTGCGGCGCTCCTTGCGGAACGCCTGCACCGCGCGGATGCCGGTCATCGTCTCGACGAACTGCACGATGAGCTTCGCCGACGCCACCCGCGAGCGCCGGAACAGCGCCTGCGAGCGCACCTGGAACCAGCGGGTCAGGATGCCGAGGGGGATCAGCGCGACGAGCAGCACGAGCCCCGACTGCCAGTCGAGCAACAGGAGCGCGATCGCGGTGAACACCATGTACATGAGGCCGCGCACGAGCATCGTGAGCCCCTCGTCCATCAGCTCGCGGATGGCGTCGAGGTCGCTCGTCTGCCGCGAGATGATGCGGCCCGAGGTGTACGACTCGTGGAACTCGAGCGAGAGCTTCTGCGTGTGCAGGAACACCCGGGTCCGCAGGTCGATGAGCACGGCCTGGCTGATCCGCGCCGACATCCTGATGTAGACGGAGATGAGGAACGCGCCCACGAGCCCGGTGAGCAGGTACGCGAGTCCGGCGAAGGCCGCAGGCATCCAGTCCTGCTCCATGAGCGCGGGGATGCCCTGGTCGATCCCGTACGCGATGATCACGGGGCCGGCGACCTGCGCGGCCGACGAGACGACGACCGCGGCCGCGGTCAGCCAGAGCTTGCCCTGCTGGGGTCTCAGGAGCGAGCCCAGCAGGCGCCGTGAACGGGCCCTGATGTGCCGCGACTCCGCCTTCGAGTAGTCGTTGCGCTCTTCTCCCTGCACACCGGTGACGCTCATGATGCCGCCTCCTCTCGCTCGAGACCTGCTGGTCGAGGAGCGCCCGACGAAGGAGGACGCGTCTCGAGACCCGGACGCGTCTCGACACCGCGACGCTCGTCGTCCTCGAAGCTCGAGATGACGAATCGGTAGTGCTCGCTCTCGCGGAGCAGTTCGGAATGGGTGCCGACCGCCGTCACGCGGCCCGCCTCGAGCAGCGCCACCCGGTCGGCGAGCATGACCGTCGACGGGCGGTGCGCCACGATGAGCGCGGTGGTGTCGGCGAGTACCGAGCGGAGCTCGGCCTCCACCCGTGCCTCGGTCGCGACGTCGAGCGCCGAGAGCGGGTCGTCGAGCACGAGCACCGCGGGCTTGGCCGCGACCGCACGGGCGAGTGCGAGCCGCTGCCGCTGGCCGCCCGAGAGGCTCATGCCCTCTTCGCCGACCTTCGTGTCGACGCCCTCGGGCAAGTCGTAGGCGAAACCCGCCTGCGCGATGCGCAGCGCCTCGTCGAGCACCCGCTCGGCCTCGGCCGCGACCGCGGGGTCGGTGGCCGCATCGCCGGTGAGCTCGGGCCGGCCGAGCAGCACGTTCTCGCGCACGGAGGCGCTGAACAGGGTCGCATCCTCGAAGGCCATCGCGATGTGTCGGCGCAGCTCATCTCGGGTGAAGGCCCGCACGTCGACGCCGTCGAGCTCGACCGATCCGCCCGTGACATCGTAGAGACGTGTGGTGAGGGCCGTCATGGTCGTCTTGCCCGAGCCGGTGAGCCCGACGAGCGCCATCGTCTCGCCCGGCTCGACCACGAGGTCGACGCCGTCGAGCAGGTCGCCGAAGCGATCGGGCGAATCCTGGTAGCGGAAGTGCACGTTCGAGAACGCGAGCTCGCCGCGCGGCCGCTCGTCGTGCCGCGGCTCGGCCGGGTCGACGATGGTGTTCTCGCTGTCGAGGATGTCGAAGAAGCGATCGGTCGCGGTGCGCGCGTCGAGCGCGAAGGCGAGCATGAAGCCGATCGACTCGATCGGCCACGCCAGCACCGCCGCCGTCGCGAAGAACGCGACGAGCTCGCCCACCGTGAGCTGTCCGTTCGCGGCCAGCCAGATGCCGACCACGAGGCACAGCGCGAGCGCCACCGTCGGCACCACCATGATCCAGACCCAGATGTTCGCGTCGAGGCGCGCCTTCTCGATCTCGGTGCGGCGCAGCGACTCGGCCTGCGCGCGGAAGCTCGAGAGGGCGTGCTTGCCCCGGCCGAACGCCTTCAGCACGCGGATGCCGTGGACCGACTCCTCGACCGCGGTGGCGAGGTCGCCCTGCTGGTCCTGGCTGAGCCGCGACTTCTCGGAGTAGCGCCCCTCGAACCGCCAGCCAGCCCACCACAGCGGGAGCGAGCAGACGAGGAAGATGAGCCCGAGCATCCAGTTCATCGACATGAGGATGCCGACGCCGACGACGATGATCACGAGGTTCGCCCCGGTGAGCACGAGCCCGAATGACAGCCAGCGGCGAATGAGGCCGAGGTCGCTCACCGCGCGCGAGAGCAGCTGGCCGCTCGGCCAGCGGTCGTGGAAGCTCACCGGCAGGTCTTGCAGCTTCGCGTAGAGCGCGTTGCGCATGCGCGCCTCGACCTTCGTGCCGGGGCCGACGACGAGCCAGCGCCGCAGCGCGTAGAGGAGCGCCTCGGCGGCGCCGAGGCCGAAGACGAGCATCGCCAGCGGCACGACCGCCGAGGCATCGCCGTCGGCGAGCGGGCCGTCGACGATCTGCTGGAGGACCTGCGGGATCGTCAGCGCGATGAGTTGCGCGACGAGCGCCGCGGCCATGCTCCCGGCGAACGCCGGCATCGCCGGCCCCGCGTATTCGCGCAGGCGCCAGAGCGCGCGGAGCGCCCCGAGCTGCTCGTGCGGGGGAGGTTCGGTCGCAGCGGGCTGCTGCGGCTGGACGGTGTCGGACAAAGCCGGATTCCTCTCGGAGGAGTGGCCGATCGGGGTCGCGACGCGACGCGGAACGGCGGAGAACGAACGGAGAATGTCGACGCGGAGGCGTCGGGCGCGACACGGCCGCGCAACGTGCAGGCTGAGCGCCTGCGGGGCTGTCGGGGTGCGCTACCCCACGGACGGCACGACCGGGGACGTACGGCGGGCAGCGCCATCGACCGCGACCTGGCGGGCGTTGATGTCTGTCTGCATGGTGTCCTCCTGCGTCATCGTCTTCGATACCCTCGAGGCCGCTCGCGTAGGGACGCGGCGGCCAGCCCTTCAGAATATGGGGTGCACGCGCTGGTATGCAAGGCCCTGATCCGGAGTAGAGTGTGCGAATTCGTCGCCACGCGGGTTCGCGTGCCGCCGCCGCATCGAGGCGACCGCACGCCGGCCCTGCACCGCCCCGCGTGCCGCCCCGATCGATGAGGAGCCCGCGTGGGAAGTGCACGGACGGCGCTCGCCCGCGCGAACGCCCGTCTCGGCGTGCTCAGCGGCATCGCGGCCGTCGTGCTGCTGCTCTCGGGCATCGGCACCGCCGCGCTCGACACCCTCGCCGGGGCCGCGACGAGCGGACTGCGCTCGGGCCTCGAGTCCGCGACCGGTGTCGCGGGCGCCGCACGCTGGCAGATCCGCCTCGCGAACGAGGCCGCCGCGCAGTCGGCGGCGGCCGCCGCCGTGCTCGACCGCATGATCGTGCCGCACGGCGCGAGCTGGCAGCGGAGCACACTGGCTCTGCCGACCCCGGCGATCGCTGGCGGCGAACCGTTCGAGGCCGCGCTGTGGGCCGACCCCGCCGTCGCGGAGCGAGCCGAACTGCTCGCCGGCGACTGGCCCGGTGCCGGTTCGTCGATGCACGATGCCGGCGCGCTGGGCGCGGTGCCGACCGCGGTGAATGCGACCGCTGCGACGACGCTCGGTCTCGAGCCGGGCTCGCTCGTCACCGTCGACGACGGCCCGACCCTGCTCGTCGTCGGCATCTGGGAGCCCGTCGACCCGACCGATCCCATCTGGTTCGGCGAGGCGGTCGTGGCGACCGGACTCGCCGACGGGGCCGCGGGGCCCTTCCTCGTCGACGAGGACACCGTCATCGCGTCGCCGTCGGCGGCGGTCGTGCGGTGGACGGCGATCGTCGACCCCACCACGACGCCCGAGGAGGCGACCGCGCTGCGTGCGGCCCTGCCCGACGTCGAGCCCGCTCTCCGCAACCAGGACGACCTCGGCTCCAGCGGTCTCGCCGCCTCGGGCGGCCTCCACGGCACCCTCACCCGGCTCCTGGCCGGTCTCGGTGCGGTACGGGCACTCGCCCCCGTTCCGGTGCTGCTGCTCGCCATCGCGGGCGTCGCCACTCTCGCCCGCCTCGCCGCGCTCCTCGGAGCCGCCCGTCGCGGTGAGTCGCTCCTCCTCCGGGCTCGCGGGGCGTCGGCGACGCGCCTGGCCCGCGACACGGGGCTCGAGGTGCTCGCGGTAGGCATCCCCGCCGCCGCGGTCGGCACGTTCTCCGCGCTCCTGCTGCTCGCACTCCTCCGCCCCGGCGAGGCGCGCGACCCGTCGATCGCCTGGCTGGTCACGGCGGCGAGCGTCGCGATCGCGGTGCTGCTCGTCGCCGGCCGGGCGTTCACCGACGCGCGCCGGCCGGTGCAGCGCGGGTCGGGCGACGAACACGGGCGGATGCCGCGAGCCGCGGTCGCGGGCGGCGTCGTGCTGATCGTGGTCGCCGCCGTGATCTCGCTGTGGCAGTTCAGGCTGTACGGCTCGCCCCTCGTGACCGGCACCACGGGCGCAGTCGAGGTCGATCCGCTCGCGGTGCTCGCCCCGGTGCTCGTCCTGCTCGCGCTCTCGCTCCTCGCGCTCGGCCTCGCACGACCGATCGGCGTGCTCTTCGAACGCCTGGCGGCCGCGAGACCGGCCCTCATCCCCGCCCTGCCGATGCGGCAGCTCGCCCGGCGCGGATCCCTATTCGCCTCGGCCTCGCTCGTCACGATGCTCGCGGTCGCAGGCCTCACCCTCTCCGCGGTGTTCGCGAGCGCCTGGCAGTCCGTCGATCGTGAGGCCTCGGCCCTCGCGACCGGCGGTGAGGTCCGGGTCTCGTTTCCGGGCCGCGACGTCGTGCGCGGCGCCGATCCGCTCGCGACGGGCGAACTCTTCGCCGAGGTCCCGGGCGTCGTGGCCGACGGTCCGGTGTTCCGCGGCGAGGTCCGGCTGGGCTCCGACGCCGCGACGCTCGTCGCGGCACCCGCGAGCGGCTTCGAGGCGTTCGCCCCCGGCACCGGACTCGCGGCCGCGGCCGACGAACTGGCGCCCTCGGCGGAGGCGGCCGCGGTGCCGCTGCCCGAAGGCGCCACGACGCTGGAGATCGAGGTCGGTGTGCGCTCACCCGGAGGCACGCCGGGCGAGGTCGGCGTCTCGGTCTGGCTCCTCACGTCCGACGGCGCCGCGATCAGGCTGCCCGCCGGCTCGATCGGCATCGCCGCGGGGGGAGGCATCGCAGAACTCGAACTGCCGGATGCCACGGGCCTCCGCCTCCTCGGCCTCTCGGCCGGGCTCGTCGACTCCCCCGGCGCCCGTGGGGTGCAGGTCTCGTTCGGCGGCGTCGCGGTCGACGGCGAGACCCCGTCGCGAGAGCTCGCCGGCGCGTTCGAGACCGTCGAGCTGTCCGCGAGCGACCCCGAGGCACGGGCGCCCCTCGCGTCGGGTGCCGAGCCCCTGGAGGTCGTGCTCGCCGCCGAGCTCGCGACCCGCATCTCGGCGGAGGTCGGCGAGGCCGTGGACTTCCGGATCATGTCGGGCGGTGCTGAGATCGACGCCGTCGTAGTGGGGGTCGTCCGGGCCGTGCCCACTGCGGGCGACAACGCGATCCTCGCTGATCTCGGTGCGCTCGAACGCGCCGCCTTCGACGCCGGAGGCGGCGTACCGCAGTTCGGCGAACGCTGGCTCGCATCGAGCGATCCCATGGCGACTGCGGAGTCGATCGATCGAGGCCAGCGCACCGCGACGGTCTCGACGACCCGGGCGGACGCCTCGTCGGCGCAGCTCATCAGCCCGGCGATCACGACGTTCTGGCTCGCCGCGGCCGGCGCCCTGCTGTTCGCCCTCATCGCGCTCACGGCGCTCGCGAGCGCCCTCGCCGGCAGCCGCTTCGGCGAGATCGTCGTGCTGCGCGTGCTCGGCGTCGGCCCGCGCGTGCAGGCACGCGCCCGATTCGCCGAACTCGCCGCGACCGTGCTCGCCGCGATCGTGATGGGTGCCGTGATCGGCGCGGCGACCGCATGGCTGACCGCCCGCGAGCTCGCCCGGGCGGCGATCGGCGATGCCCCCGCCTCGCTCGAGGCGACGCTCGGGGTCGAGCTCTGGCCCTGGCTCACGGGGCTGGCGGCCTTCGCGCTGCTCGCCGGGCTCGTCGCCGCGTCGGCGGCCCGAGCGGTGCGCCGGACGGCGAGCAGGCCCGGCCTCAGGGAGGAGGAGCGATGAGCGCGCGGCACCACTCGGCGCTGACTCCCGTCGGCCTCTTCCACCGGCAGTTCTTCGCCGCGCCGTTCGCCTCCGTCATGCTCGCCCTGCTCGTCGCGGCCGGCGCGTTCCTCGCCACGGCGCTCCCCCGTGCCGTCGCGGCGATGCACACCGCGGCCCTGGCCGAGCACCTCGCCGGCTTTCCGGCGCGCGAGCTCGACCTCCTGTCGGCGAACCGCTCGACGCTCCCGGAGCTCGGCCCCTCGAGCGGCGGCACGACCCTCGCCGACGACGTCGACGCCGTGTGGGGCGGACAGGAGGAGCGCCTGCTCGCGATCCGCGAGCAGATGCCCGACGAACTCGCGCGGGTGAGCGACGATCCGTTGCAGGCCGTCATCGCCGGCCCCAACTCGGCCAAGCCCGACGGCGCCGGGCCCGGCTCCACCGACTACGTCTTCTACGCGGGTTTCGACCCCCGACTCGACGAGCACATCGAACTGACGGCGGGCACCTGGCCGACTGCGCTCGAGGCGCCGCCCCCGCCGGCCGAGCCCGAGGGCGAACCCGGCTCGCTGCCGATGCCCGAGGCGCCGCCCGCGCCCGCCCCCAGTGCGAAGCCGCTCGAGTTCGTAGCCTCCGAGCCGTTCGCCCGTGAGATGGACTGGGAGATCAGCCAGGAACGCAGCATCCCGCTCGGCGCCGAAACGCAGCGCGTCGTGCTCGTCGGCACCTTCGACGCGAAGGACCCCGACGACGGCTTCTGGACGCATCTGCCGGTGCCGCTCGAACCCTCGGTCGCCTTCACCGCCGACGGCACCCTGCGCATCACCGGGCTCGGCTTCGCGCACCCGAACTCGTGGGCGGCGCTCGAACGCTCGCAGCTGCCGACCACGCTCGAGCTGTGGTTCCCGGTCGCCGACGACCGCATCCGCGCCGATCGCTCGGCCGAGCTCCGCGCCGACCTCGACGAGTTCGCGAGCGTGGGGTACCCGGTCGGTTCAGGCGATTGGGTGTACTACTACAGGACCATCGGGGTGATCGGATTCTCGAGCGGGCTCGGCGACGCCCTCACGACGGCGGCGACCGCGGCCGGGGCCAGCGACACCGTGCTCGCGACCGTCGCCTCGGGCCCCATCGGTGTGATGGTCTCGGTGCTCGTGCTCGGTGCCCGCGTCGTGTTCGAGCGGCGCAGGCAAGGGCTCGAGCTCGCCGCGGCCCGCGGGGCGTCGATGGGCCAGCTCCGTGGCATCCTCGCCGTCGAAGGCGCCGTCGTCGGCGTGCCCGCCGCCGTGCTCGGCGCCCTGCTCGGCACGCTCGCCGTCCCCGCCGACGGCGGCGCGGCCGGCCTCGTGATCGCGGCGCTCTTCGCCCTGACCCCGGCGCTGCTCCTCGTGAGCTCCGCACCCGCACTGAGCCCGCTCCGCCGCGCCCGTGCCGACTTCGCGACGCGCGGAGGCGGACGAATCAGATGGATCCTCGAGGCCCTCGTCGCGATCGTCGCCGTGGCCGCGGTGGTGCTGCTCCTCCGGCGCGGCCTCGCGACCTCGGCGGGCGAGGTCGGCGTCGATCCCCTGCTCGCCGCGGTGCCGCTCCTCCTCGCAGTGCTCACCTGCCTCGTCGTGCTGCGCCTCTATCCGCTGCCGCTCGCCGCGACCGTGCGGGCCGCATCCCGCGGGCGGGGTCTCGTGGCCTTCCTCGGTTCGGCGCGCGCGCTGCGTGATCCCTCAGCCGGCGTCGTACCCGTGCTCACCGTGGTCGTGGGCGTCTCGGTCGCGATGTTCTCGGCAGTGCTGCTCGGCACGGTGCAGGCCGGCGTCGACCACGCGGCCGACGCCCGCGTCGGCGCCGATGCCGCGGTGGCGGGCGTTCCGTTCACGCTCGAGCAGCAGGAGGCGTTCGCCGCCGTGCCCGGGGTCGAGGCGATCGCCCCGGTGTACGCGACCGACTCGATCCAGGTCGGCATCGACGGGCGTCTGCGCACGACGACGCTCGTCGTCGTCGATTCCGAGGAGATGCGCGCCGTGCAGGCCGGCCGTTCGGGGGCGACGCCGTTGCCCGAGGGGCTCTCGGAGACGGGCGGCGACGCCGTGCCGGTGGTCATCTCGAAGGTCATCGCCGATTCGATCGAGGGTGCCGAGGACGTCGAGCTCGACCGTGATGCGTTCGAGACGCTCGGCGTCGTCGACGGCCGCACGGCGTTCTGGCCGCGGACGAGCTGGGTGCTCATGGACCGTGCCAACGCCGACGGCTTCGTCGGGACCTTCGTTCCCGACCGCGTGCTCGTGCGCTTCGAACCCGGAGCCGATGCCGCGGCCGTGACCGCCTCGCTCGGTGAGATCGCCGGTGAGGGCGCCACCGTGACCACGCCGACGATGCTGCGAGACGATCTCGCCTCGACGTCGGTCACCCAGGGGCTCGTGGTCTTCCTCGTCGGCGCCATCGTGCTCTCGAGCCTGCTCACGGCGCTCGCGATCGTGCTCACCCTCGTGGTCGGGCGCCCGGCGCGCGAACGCCTCCTCCCGCTGCTCACGACGCTCGGGCTGCGCCGTCGCGGCGAGCGCGCACTCGTCGCGTGGGAGGTCGGCCCGGTCGTGATCGTGGCGCTCGTCGCCGGCGCACTGCTCGGCGTGGTGCTGCCGTTCGTGGTGTTGCAGGGCATCGACCTCCGCGCCTTCACCGGCGCGGACCAGCAGCCCGGGGTCGTCTTCGACCCGTGGCTCATCGGCGGGGTGCTCGCGGGCTCGATGCTCGTCACCGGGCTCGCCGTGCTGCTGGCGTCGCGCGTCGGCGGCGAAGCGAGCGCGGCGCGCGCCATGCGCAAGGAAGAGGAGGGCTGACCCATGCCGATCGACCAGGAACCGCACATCCTGTGCACCGACCTCGTGCGCATCTTCACCGCCGACGGCGTCGAGGTGCAGGCGCTGCAGGGCCTCAACCTGCGGGTCGACTCAGGCGAGATGGTCGCCGTGGTCGGCGCCTCGGGCTCGGGCAAGTCGACCCTGCTGACGATCCTCTCGGGGCTCGACACCGCCACGGCGGGTGTCGCCCGGGTCGCGGGCCACGACCTGCTCACGATGGGCTCGCGCGAGCGGGTCGCCTACCGCCGGCGCACGGTCGGGTTCGTCTGGCAGCAGACGTCGCGCAACCTGCTGCCGTACCTCACCGCGGCCGAGAACGTCGCGCTCGCGATGAACGTGGCGCGCACGCGACGCGGCGCCGAACGCGCCCGCCGCGTCGACGAGCTGCTCGGGTTGCTCGAGGTCGGCGCCGAGCGCGACCGGCGGCCCGCCGAACTCTCGGGCGGCCAGCAGCAGCGCGTCGCGATCGCCGTGGCGCTCGCGAACGACCCGCTCGTGCTCCTCGCCGACGAGCCGACCGGCGAGCTCGACGAGGCCATGTCGTCGGCGGTGCTCGAGGCGATGCGGAGCGTCAACGACGAGCTCGGCGTGACGACGCTCATCGTCACCCACGACCCGGCCGTGTCCGGCCATGTGCGGCGAACCGTGCAGATCCGCGACGGCCGCACCTCGACCGAGGTGCTGCGCTCGACGCGCGTCGACGAGCACGGCGAGGAGCAGCACGTCGCCGAGGAGTTCGCGGTGCTCGACCGCGTCGGGCGCCTGCAACTGCCGCAGGACTTCATGCACAGCCTCGAGCTGAGAGACCGCGTGCGGCTCGCGCTCGAGAGTGATCACGTCGGCGTCTGGCCCGGTCATGAACGGCGACCGGATGCCGCGACGCCCCCGTCGTCCGCGACGCCCCCGCGACGGGCGCGGCACGCCGCCGGCGCCGAGGCATCCGATCGAACCGAGGAGGAACGATGAGTGCGCTCCGCGCAGAATCCGTCAGCCGGGTCTTCGAGGGCCGCGGCGGCGGCGTCCACGCGGTCGACGGGGTCTCGCTCGAGGTGCACCCCGGTGAACTCGTCGTCGTCACCGGCCGCTCGGGCGCCGGCAAGACGACGCTGCTGAACCTGCTCGGGGGCCTCGACCGCCCGAGCTCGGGCACGGTCTTCCTCGGCGACGACGAACTGCCGAAGCTCGGCGAGGAGGCCCTCGCCGCCGTGCGCCGCGACCGGGTCGGCTACATCTTCCAGTCGTTCGGGCTGATCCCCGTGCTGTCGGCGGCCGAGAACGTCGAGGTCCCGCTCCGGCTCCAGCGCACGCCGCCCGCGGAGCGTTCCGCACGCGTCGCCGAGGCGCTCGAGCTCGTGGGGCTCGGCGGCCACTCGGCCCAGCGTCCGTACGAACTGTCCGGCGGACAGCAGCAGCGCGTCGGCATCGCGCGGGCGCTGGCCGCGCGCCCGCAGCTGCTCCTCGCCGACGAGCCCACCGGGCAGCTCGACAGCGGCACGGCGACGACCGTGATGGATCTCATCGGCGACCTCGTGCACGCGCAGGGCGTCGCCGCCGTCGTGACCACCCACGACGCGGCACTCGTGAGCCGGGCCGATCGCGTGATCGAGCTCCACGACGGCCGCGCCGTCGACCGGGGCTGAGCCGGCCGGGTCGACCCGGCGCCACCCGGAGCGACGCCCGCGGCTCCGTCAGCGCACTCGCACCGACAGACAGGTCACACAACCCTCGAGCTTCTCGAACTCGCTGATGTCGACGGTCACGACACGATAGCCGAGCCCCGCAAGCATCGCCGCAGTCTGCGGCGCCGAGGCCGACATGAGCAGCGAGGTGGTCGACAGCGCGACGACGGCGACGCCCTCGCGCTCGGGCACCGGCAGGAACCTCGGGAACAGCGAGGTCACGTCGAGGAGCGCCGGGTCGCCGACGACCGTGCCGTCGGGAAGCGCGGTCGCGGCGCTCTTCAGATGCAGCGCCTTCGACATCGGCACGCCGACCACGGTGTAGCCGTGCGGCGCGAGGAGCTCGCGGAGCTGGCGGATGCCTTCGGCGTTCGTGCGCGAGGAGGCCCCGACGTAGACGACGTCGCCCGCCTTCAACACATCGCCGCCGTCGAGGGTGCCGGGCTCCTCGATGCCGGCGACGCTCAGCCGTGGGATCGACCGCACCGCACGCTCGACCGCCTCGACCTCGGCGCGGCGAGACTCGGCACCGGGCCGGGTGAGCACGGCGAGGTCGTCGAACATGACGACCGTGTCCTCGACGAACACCGAGTCGGCGAGCTCGGGTGCCGCATCGACCTCGACGGTCTCCCACCCTTCGGCGACGAGCGCGGCGCAGTAGTTGTCCCACTGCTCGTCGGCGAGCGACTGGTCGACGGGACGACGTTCGAGGTGGGTGAGCTCGGCCTCATCGAGGTTCGAGGCCGGGATGCGCACGAGAGCGATCCGCCGCGGCTCGCGCACCGGCGCGTAGCCGAGCACCCCGTGCATGACCCGCGGCGCGAGCAGCACCTGGCCGAGCACGACAGCGATCACGAAGATCAGGTTGAGGCTCACGAGCGAGCCGATGACGAAGAGGAACGCCTGCGGACCGAACGGCGACCGCGCGGTGAGCGCCACCATGACCGTCGTGGCGACGAGCGCCGCGAGGCACGCCGAGGTGAACCCGGTGATCAGGGCGAGGAACCACGCGCGGGTCGCACCGAGCGCGTTCGCGATCGAGAGCAGCGCCCAGGCGAAGAACGCGGCGAGTGCGAAGTGGCCGAACACCTGTGCGAAGACGGCCGGCGATTGCCCATTGCCGATGAAGAAGGCGAGCACCGCGACACTCATGGCGATGATCGCGACGACCGCCGCGGAGACGAGGGCGGCCGATGCCCGGCGCCCGCGGGTCGCGACCGGCATGAATCGAGCCGCTGAGCGTGATGCGGGCAGGGGCGAAGCCGGCGGAGCGGGGGAGGTCATGAGCACGAGCCTACTGGCCGGGCGGATGCCCCGGGGTCAGCGTTCCCCTGCCCTCATGCCGCACCCCGATCCCCGAGTCGCGTTGCCCCGCGGCGCGCCCGGCGGACACGCGACGCCGTGTCGCCGCCCGACGATGCGTCGCGAGCGGACTCGCGTCACGGTCGGACGGCGACCGGGTATCGTCGCAGGACCCCCCGGCTCAGCGGCCGGCGTCGAGGCGGGCGCGGGCGAGGCGCTCGGCGGCATCGAGCGTCGTCGACCCCGTCGCCACGGCGTCGTGGAGCACGGCGGCGACGACGTCGCCGATGCCCGCGATGCGCGCGTCGAGGCCGGCTGCGTCGGCACCTGGCCGACCGGCGACGTCGAGGTAGATCACGCCGCCGGCGTTGACCACGAAGTCGGGCGCCCAGACGATGCCGCGGTCGCGCAGGAGCTCGGCCACGTCGCGCGAGGCGAGCTGGTTGTTCGCGGCGCCGACGACGGCGCGCACGCGCAGCTCGTCGACGACGTCGGGCGTCAGCACGCCGCCGAGCCCGCAGGGAACGAACACGTCGGCCTCGACGCGGTGCGCGTCGGCGGGCCCCACCCAAGCCGCGCCGAGTTCGTCGGCGAGGGCGCGCTTGTGCTCCGCGACATCCGTCACCGTGAGCCGAGCGCCCGCGGCCGCGAGGCTGCGCGCGAGGCGGCCGCCCACCTGACCGAGACCCGAGATGACGAAGTGCCGACCGGCGGCGTCGTTCGAGCCGAACACGTGGGCGAGCGTCGCGAGGATCGACGCGTGCACGCCCGCGGCGGTCGCGTCGGCGGGCTCGCCGACGCCGCCCTGCTCGGGCGGCAGGCCGCAGACGTGGGAGGTTTGCTCGTGCACGACGGCCATGAGTTCGGCGCTCGTGCCCACGTCTTCGGCGGTCATGTAGGCACCGCCGAGCGACTCGACGGCGTCGCCGAGGTCGAGCATCGCGTCGCGGCGCTGCGCCTCGTCGAGCACGACGCCGGCCGGGACCGCGACGACCGACTTGCCGCCGCCCCGCATGAGGCCGGCCGCGGCGTTCTTCATGGTCATGGCCTGCGAGAGACGCAGCGCGTCGGCGAGGCCGTCGGTCCAGTGCCCGTAATTCCAGACGCGGGCACCGCCGAGCGCCTGGCCGAGGCGCGTGGAGTGCACGGCGACGATGACGGTGAGTCCCGAGCGGGGACCGCGGGTGATGAGCACCCGTTCATGGTCGGGGGCGTCGCTCGGCAGGGTGGCGCTGACCTCGGCGGCGGGCGCCGGGGCATGGGTGATCGACATCGATCGTTCTCCTCGAATCATCCGCTTCGTGGGCGGAACCTGGCCTGCGCGGGGTGTGTGCAGGCTCGATCCAAGGGTACCTCCGGCGGGCCATGGCCTGCGCTCCTGGTCACCGGTGCTCCCGGCCAGGGTTCTGCGGCCACCCGCGGCGTGCGGCCCGCCACCACTTCGGCGATCACCACGGATTCGGTCCCGCCCCCCTGAAGCATCCGATTCTGCGGTGATCGCCGAAGTTGTGGCGGCCGCCGAGTGCGGACCGCGCCGCGAGGACGGGCGGGAGGGTGCGAGGCGGGCAGTGGGGCGGGCGCCGCCGCAGCGGGCGACTCAGTGGAAGAAGTGGCGCTCGCCCGTGAAGTACATCGTGACGCCGGCTGCGGCGGCCGCGGCCACGACCTCTTCGTCGCGCACCGAGCCACCCGGCTGCACGACCGCCTTCACACCCGCGTCGAGGAGGATCTGGAGTCCGTCGGCGAAGGGGAAGAACGCGTCGGATGCCGCGACCGAGCCCGCGGCGCGGTCGCCGGCCCGTTCGACCGCGAGCTTGCAGGAGTCGACTCGGTTGACCTGGCCCATGCCGACGCCCACCGAGGCACCGCCCGAGGCGAGCAGGATCGCGTTCGACTTGACCGCGCGGCAGGCCCGCCAGGCGAACTCGAGGTCGGCGAGGGTCTCGGCGTCGGCCGCCTCACCGGCGGCGAGCGTCCACTCGGCGGCGGGGGCGAAATGCCGGTCGGCCTGCTGCAGCAGCACGCCGCCCGAGATCTGCTTGAGCTCGACCGCGGTCGGCACGAAGCCCTCGGGCAGGGTGAGCAGGCGGAGGTTCTTCTTCTGCGTGAGGAGCTCGACGGCCTCGGCCTCGAACGCCGGTGCCACGAGCACCTCGGTGAAGATTCCTGCGACGGTCTCGGCCATCTCGCGGGTGACGGGGCGGTTCGCCGCGATCACGCCGCCGAACGCCGAGACCGGGTCGCACTCGTGTGCGCGGCGATGGGCGTCGGCGATCGGGTCGGCGGCGCCGGCCGCCGCCACGGCGATGCCGCACGGGTTCGCGTGCTTGATGATCGCCACGGCGGGCTCGTCGAAGTCGAAGGCGGCCCGCACCGCGGCATCCGCATCGACGTAGTTGTTGTAGCTCATCTCCTTGCCGTGCAGCTGCACCGCCTGGGCGATGCCCGGCCGCCCGCCCTGCGAGGAGTAGATCGCCGCCCGCTGGTGCGAGTTCTCGCCGTAGCGGAGATCGGCGTCTTTCAGCCAGGTGCCGCCGACCCACGCCGGGAAGGGCGAGACCTCGGCCGGCTGGTCGGGGGCGACGACACTGCCGATCCACGAGGCGACCGCGACGTCGTACGACGCGGTGTGCCGGAACGCCTCGCGGGCGAGTTCGCGCCGCTGCGCGAGCGTCGTGCCGCCCGCGGCGAGCGCGGCGGCGACCTCGTCGTAGCACTCGGGCGAGACCACGACGGCGACGTTCGCATGGTTCTTCGCCGAGGCGCGCACCATCGCGGGGCCGCCGATGTCGATCTGCTCGACGACGGCGTCGGGCGCGGCGCCCGAGGCGGCCGTCTCGACGAAGGGGTAGAGGTTCACGACCACGAGTTCGTACGGCGCGATGCCGAGTCCGGCGAGCTCGCGCTCGTGGTGCTCGAGCCGGAGGTCGGCGAGGAGGCCCGAGTGCACGGCGGGGTGCAGGGTGCGCACCCGACCGTCGAGGTGCTCGGGGTAGCCCGTGACCTCGGCGATCTGCGTGACGGGCAGCCCCGCGTCGGCGATCGCCTTGGAGGTGCCGCCCGTCGAGATGATCTCGACGCCGGCCTCGACGAGCGCGCCCGCGAGTTCGACGAGACCGCGCTTGTCGCTGACGGCGATGAGCGCTCGGCGCACCGGCACGAGGTCGCGTTCGCGGTAGAGGCTGGGGTCGATGGCGTGGCCGCTCATGATCGTGCGAGGCCTTTCAAGTCGAGGTGCGAATTGGCGATGTCGAGCACGGCCTGGATGAGCAGGCGCCGCTCGACGGGCTTGATGCGGTCGTGGAGGCTCGACTCGGTGTCGCCCGGCAGCACCGGGATGCGCTCCTGCGCGATGATGGGGCCGCCGTCGACGGAGTTGTCGACGACGATGAGGCTCGCCCCGGTCTGCGCGACCCCCGCGGCGAGCGCATCGCGCACGCCGTGCGCGCCCGGGAACTCGGGGAGGTATGCGGGGTGCGTGTTGATGAGCTGCGGCGAGAACGCGTCGACGACGGCGGGCGGCACGAGCCGCATGAGCCCCGAGAGCACGACGAGGTCGGGCTCCCAGCCACGCACCGCGTCGATGAGCGCGGCGCCCCAGGCGTCACGGTCGGGGTAGGCGGTGAAGGGCACCGTGAAGGTGGGCACGCCGAACTCCTCGCCGAGCACGAGACCGGATGCCTCGCGGTCGGCGCCGATCGCGACGACGCGCGCCGGGAACTCGGCGTCTTCGGCGGCTTCGAGCAGGGCCCGGAGGTTCGAGCCTCCACCTGAGATCAGGACGACGAGCTTCAGCACCCCTCGAGCCTACCGGCCGGGAGGGGTTCGAGACGGCCCGACGTCAATCGGCTCCCGGAGGCGAACCCACGCCGCCACGCCGCCCGCGATCGCGCCGATGCCGACCGTCGCCGCGGCCACGAGGGCGACGGCCCACGGGTCGGGACCGACGACGGCGAGGCGTCCGGGGCCCGCGGCTCCGCCCGACCACCACGCGAGCAGTCCCATCACGATTCCCGCGACGACGCCGGCACCGGCTCCCACGGCGACCGGATACCACCAGGGTGACGGTGCCGCGGCTCCATCGTCGCGCCGCACCTCCGCCGCGGCATCCCTCGCGAGCACGAACCATGCCCCCGCGAAGCCGAGCACGACCGGGACGAGAAGCCAGAGTGCGCCGAGCATCGGCGCATCGCCAGGCAGCGCACCGAGCAGGGGGATGCCGGGAATCGGCCCGAGCACGGTGCCGCCCGGTGCGACGGTCGTGCCCGCGCCGATCGCGAAGCCGGGCCCGAGCAGCCACGCCGCCGCCCAGATCACGAAGTTGGGGATGAACGCGAGCTCGACGACGGTGAGCAGGATGCCGCCGTCGACGCCCGCGCCGAGCGACTGGCTGAGTCCCGCGATCGTCGCGTAGTCGACGGCGATGAGCGCGGCCACGAGCACCGCGGCGACACCGAGCACGCCGATGGCGGCGGCGCCGCCGATCCGCACCGCCCGACGCACGGCGTCGACGGCGGCGGGCGGGAGCTCCTCGAGCCGCTCGCGCACCCAGCCGCCCGCGAGGTCGCCCTGATTCGCCTCCCGCAGGGTTTCGAGCACGGCGCCGACGGCGACACCGACCGCCATCACGAACGCGGGAAGCAGCATCGCCTGCCAGAGCGATGCCCTTGCCGCCTCGGCGTCGGCGGAGAGGCCGAGTACGGCGCCGACGATCGCGTAGACGACGATCGCCGAGATCGAACCGGTCATCGAGTGACCTGCGGCGGCCGATCGACGCCCGATGCGCCGGCCGACGGCGGCCGAGACCAGCGCGAAGCCGAGCAGTGCGATCGTGACCGGGAACGGCTCGCCGGCCCCCGGCACTCCCGTCCGCGCCGCCGCGACGGCGTCGATCTGGAGCACGAGGTCGACCCCGTGGCCGAGCAGCCAGAGGTCGGCGGCGCCCCGCAAGAATGCGGCCGCGTCGACCGCGAGGCCGAAATGCACCGCCCAGACGATGAGCAGCGGCACGAGCACGACGCCGAGGCCGATGAGCGCGGAGACGGCGGCTTCGAGGGCGGCCAGCAGGGCGATCGTCGTACGTCTCATGACCTCGCCGAGCCTAGCGGAACCCGCCGGGGAACCCGCCCGCCACGGCGGCGCGACGTCAGCTCGACTCGGGGCCGCCGACCGTGCTGCGATCGGGCGAGAGGAACACGACCGCGGCGGCGGTCACCCAGAGCGCAGCCCCGCCGAGCGCGACGATCAGCGCGACGAGGCCGAACCCGGCGAACTGCATCCACAGGAAGCCGCCGCCCATCGTCGCCACGCCGATCGCGATGAACGCACCCGGCACGCTCTTCATGGGGACCGTTCTGGAGACGCGAAGGCTCCACCTTCTGCCGACGACCGTCGAGGAACAGTTCTTCACGAACGCCCCTCGGTCGCGAGCAGCCCGTCGGATTCGTCGCCATCGGCTGCGGCGGCCGCCCCGGCTGTCCCAGATTTCCCGCCGGAGGCGTCGTCGCCGGGCTCCGAGAGCGGCTCCGCCGCATCAGTCTCGCCGGGCGCGTCGGCGGGCCGGCGAAGCACCTCGAGGACGAGCAGCGCGAGGAGCGCGAGGAGGACGGTCGTCACGACCGAGGCCGTCGTCACCGGCCGGCTGAGCAGGATGACCGCGGTGGCGATGAGGGCGATCGCTCCGGCGATCACCCCGTGCGAGCGGTCGAGCGCGCGGCCGAACGAGCCCGTCGAGAGCCCGTGGCGGTCGCCGGCGCGTCGAAGCGCGGCGAAGCCGCTTCCCGCGAATCCACGGAGTGAGCGAGCCGGCGCCCAGGGCCCCGCGACCCAGGCGATCACCGCGGCGAACAGTCCGAGCACGAGCAGCGCGATGGTCGTCGAACGCATCGCCTCGGTGAGCTGCGCGTAGACGACCGTCGCGGCGTCGCCCGGAATGATGCTCGGGCTGAGGGCCGCGAGGAAGACCACCTTGCCGACTTCGAAGCCCGCCGCGAGGAGGGCCATCATGAGGGCGAATCCGCCCGCCGTCCAGACGAACGCCGTCGATCGGCGCTTCGCGACGAAGACGCCGGCGACGAGGAACGCGAGCGCGACCCAGGGCAACCAGGTGCCGATGCCGACCGCGAACCCGTACAGCGTCTTGACGAGCACGAAGGCGTCGCCCTGCGCGATGACGATGCTCTGATCGATGGTCGGGATCGCGTCGGCGAAGCCGACTCCGCGCTCCGAGAGGCGCTCCTTCACCGCCTCGATGATCGGGCCGATCTGCACCGACAACGATCCGTCGCCGCCGATCTCGAGCATCGCGTCGGGGTCGCCCTGCACGGCCGCGACGAACTGCGTGTGCGTCGTCTGCAGCGCCGTGCGCCAGATGTCGGCGAAGGCGTCGGAGCTCACGAGACGGTGCACCACATCGGCGACGAGCGACTGCAGTCCCTGCGTCGCGGGGGCCTCGAGGAGGCCGAGCGCCGTTTCGGCGCGCGGCGGCAGATCGAGGGCGCGGATGCCGTCGAAGAGGTCGGCGGTGAGCTGCGGGATGTCGACCTCGCGTTCGATGGCCGCCGTCACCTGGTCGGAGACGTACTCCTGCACCTCGGGGTCCTCGGCGAGCGGGGCGAAGGTCTGCACGAAGCGGTCGGTGTCGACGAGCTCGAGACGGGCCCAGCCGGCGACGACGGCGACCGGCGCGAGCAGCAACCCGACCACCACGAGCACGACCGCGACGACGGTGCGGCCCCGACCGCGACCGCGACGGCCCTCGGCGGCGGCCGGCGTTCCGGACACGATCGTCGTCTCTGCGCTGCGGAGGCGCGCGTTCTCAGACTCGAGTTCGGCCACCCGGGCCTCGAGCTCGGCACTGGTCATCTTCGTCATGTGTCCCCCTCAGGCACGACGATAGCGGTTCGGGCGGTCACTCGGTGCGGGATCAGTGGATGACGGCCTTCAAGACGATCATGACGAGCCCGAAGGCCGCTGTGGTGAGCGCGCCGAGCAGCTGCATCGGCCAGGGTGCACCGCGGCGACGGTAGGCGATGAACCCGAGTGCTGCGAGCACCACGACACCGACCCAGAGCGCCAACCAGATCGTGAGGGCGTCGGGCACGACCCGCGTCGCTCCGAGCAGGAGGATCGACGACGGCAGCAGCGCGGAGGCGAGCAGCCCGAGCGAGTGGCGGAGCGCCGTCGCGAAGGCCTGCCTGAGCGGCATCACGTGATCGACGGCGAGGCCGTGGCGGGCGACCGTGCCTGCATAGACATGCGCGGCCCAGAACACCACGACGGTGATGACCACGATCCAGAAGACCTCCCACGAACTCGACCCGTGGGCGCCCGCCACCACGATCATGCCTGAGACGAGCACGACGCCGTAGACCGACTCCTCGGTCACGAAAGCGGTTCGGACGAGTTGATCGCGCAGTTCGGCGGCGCTCGTCCGCCACCGGGGCGCGGGCCCGGCATCCGAATCTTCGACCTTCATCCAGCCACCTTCTCACGCGCGTCGCGAAGAGCCCCCCGTTCTGGGTTATGAGATTCTCTCAATTTCACTGTCGGACTGCGCCCCATCGGAGTAGCGTGCGGAGTGAAAACCTGAGACTCCCCCGGGTCCGATGCATCCCGCCACCGCCTCACCCACGGCGGCGAGAGACGACCGTCACCCGCACGCCCTGCCACGCCCGCGCACTGCCGCCCCAACCCATCGCCCCCGACGGGATCGACCGGGCCATCCGGACCGGTCGAAATGCGCGAACCTGGAGGCGACGATGCCACTGCGCACCCACTCGACGCGAGGGTCCTGGAGGACTTCGCGGACACGAAAAGCGCTCGCTGCAACGGCCGCGGGCTCTCTCGCGGTCGGAATGATCCTGATGGCGGGCCCCGCCCTCGCGGCAGACGGCCCGTTCGACATCGACGGCACCGTGCCCGATGCCGGCACCACCGAGATCGCAGATCCGTTCGGCAGCGTGAAGGAACTCGGCCCGCTCAACTCGAGCAGCACGAAGATCGGCGTCATCCACAACGACGCCGTCCCGACGCTCGGCGAGACCAACCCGAACGCCCAGGTCGACCTGCGTCGAGCATGGCTGGACACCGAGCGCGAAGGAGACAAGGACTGGCTGTACTTCGCCTGGGAGCGTGACAAGAACACCGGCAGCGGCTTCATCGCCTACGAGTTCATGCAGGACCCGGCGCCCGCCGAATGCGCGTACGAGACGTCGACCCCAGCGCAACTGATCGCCGGCTGCAATCCTTGGGAGAACCGCAGAGCCGGTGACTTCCTGATCCTCTGGGATCAACAGGGCGGCAGTCTCGACCGGTACCTCCGAATCTGGAGCGGCACCGCGCCGAACCTGACCCTGGGCTCGCCGATCCCACTCGACGACACGGTGTCGGAGGTGGCCTACAGCGATGACGGGTTCCGCGGTGAGGCCGCCGTCAACCTGACGGACACCATCTTCGGTGGGTCCACCGCGTGTCTCTCCTTCGCCAACACCATTCCGAGCACGGTGACCGGCAACTCCGACACCGCCGACTACAAGGACACGATCCTCGCGACGACGCCGCCGATCAGCAACTGCGAATCGACCACGGTGACCACACCGAAGACCGGTGCCGGGGCCGGCATCCCCGCTGGAGGCCTGTCGATCGGCACCGGCGTCGTGTCGGTGAAGGACTCGGCTGTCGTGAGCCTGACGGGCGGCACCGCCACTCCGGCGGGCTCGGTGGCGTTCCACCTCTGCAAGGTCGACTCACCCGATTTGTGCGACACCGGAGGAACGAGCGTCGGCTCGACGAACCTCAGTGGTGCTGCGTACCCGGCGACGGTCTCGTCGCCGACCGCCTACGTCACGTCCGCCGGCCGGTACTGCTGGCGCGCGGAGTTCAGCGGCGACGCAGCCAACGGCATCCCCGGCTCCAGCGATGCGAGCGCGACGGAGTGCTTCGTGGTGAACCCGGTCGATGCGACCTTGGCGACCACCGCTGGTGCGGACGTCCTCCTCGGCAACGCCGTCACGGACTCGGCCGAACTGGACGGGACGGCCAGCCAACCGGCCGACCCGGTCATCAATCTCGACGGCACGGCCGGCGACCCGGCCGGAGGCACGATCACCTTCACGCTGTACGGGCCGGATGATTGCGAGACCGTCGCCTTCACCTCGGACCCCGTGGACGTCAGCGGCGACGGCGACTACGACTCACCTGAGTTCACGCCGACAACTCCCGGCGAGTATCACTGGGTAGCTGTGTACAGCGGGAACCTGCCGAACACCGTCGGACTCACCCACAACACCGGATGCACCGATGTCGACGAGGATGTGGTGGTCAACACCGTGCCCTCGACGTTGTCGAGCGCGCAGAAGTGGGTGCCGAACGACTCGGTGACGGTGTCGGCCGGTGCAGGCGGCGATATGGCAGGCACTGTCTCGTTCGCACTGTACGCGACGGCCGACTGCACCGGGAGCGCGGTCTACAGCACGACGGCGGCCGTGGCCGGCGCGTCTCCGCAGACCGTGTCCACGTCCAACACCACGCCCGTGCTGGCGTCCGGCTCGTTCTCGTGGAAGGTGAGCTACGACAGCACCAACCTGGCTCAGGAGGACATCGGTGCCACTTGCCACGAGACGTCGGTGCTGACCATCACCAACGGAGGCGACATCAGCAGCGACTGAGTGGGGTCATGAACCCGCTCGTCGCCGAGGACTGAACCGAACGGCCGGGGTGCGCCCCCGATCCACCCCGCCGAACGGCAGAACCCCGCAGGCCTTCGCCTGCGGGGTTCTGTCGGTTCAGCCGGGATGCCCGGCCGCGGTCTCGTGCCTACGCGCCGAGTGCCGCGTAGACCTCGCGCAGCAGTTGCGCGGTCTCGCTGGGGGTCTTGCCGACCTTGACACCGGCGGCCTCGAGGGCCTCCTTCTTGGCCTGCGCGGTACCGGCCGAGCCCGAGACGATGGCGCCCGCGTGGCCCATCGTCTTGCCCTCGGGTGCGGTGAAGCCCGCGACGTAGCCGACGACGGGCTTCGTGACGTTCGCCTTGATGAAGTCGGCCGCGCGCTCTTCGGCGTCGCCGCCGATCTCGCCGATCATGACGATGGCCTTCGTCTCGGGGTCGGCCTCGAACGCGGCGAGCGCGTCGATGTGCGTGGTGCCGATGATCGGGTCGCCGCCGATGCCGATGGCGGTCGAGAAGCCGAGGTCGCGCAGCTCGTACATCATCTGGTAGGTCAGCGTGCCCGACTTCGAGACGAGCCCGATCGGGCCCTTGCCCGTGATGTTCGCCGGGGTGATGCCGACGAGCGACTCACCGGGGCTGATGATGCCGGGGCAGTTCGGGCCGATGATGCGGGTCTTCTCGCCCTTCTCCTTGGCGTAGGCCCAGAACTCTGCAGAGTCTTGCACCGGGACGCCCTCGGTGATGATGACGAGCAGCGGGATCGACGCGTCGATGGCCTCGATCACGGCGTCCTTCGTGAAGGCCGGGGGCACGAACGCGATCGAGACGTCGGCGCCGGTCTGCGCCATTGCCTCGGCCACGGAGGCGAACACCGGGAGCTCGACGGGGCTGCCCGAGGCATCCGTGTGCAGCACCGTGGTGCCCGCCTTGCGGGCGTTCACGCCGCCGACCACCTGGGTGCCGGCCGCGAGCATGCGCGCGGTGTGCTTCGAGCCCTCGCCGCCGGTGATGCCCTGGACGATGACCTTGGAGTCCTTGTTGAGGAAGATCGTCATTTGTCTGTTCCTTCTCGCGACTACGCGGCGTTCGCCAGCTCGGCGGCCTTGTCGGCGCCCTGGTCCATGTTCTCGGCGAGGGTGACGAGCGGGTGCGCCGCCTCCTCGAGGATGCGCCGGCCCTCGGCGACGTTGTTGCCATCGAGGCGCACGACGAGCGGCTTGTTCGCGGCGTGGCCGAGCTCGGCGAGCGCCCCCACGATGCCCTTGGCGACCTGGTCGCACGCGGTGATGCCGCCGAAGACGTTCACGAACACGCTCTTGACCTGCGGGTCGCCGAGGATGATGCCGAGGCCGTTGGCCATGACCTCAGCCGAGGCGCCGCCGCCGATGTCGAGGAAGTTCGCGGGCTTCACGTTGCCGTGGTTCTCGCCCGCGTAGGCGACGACGTCGAGGGTCGACATGACGAGGCCCGCGCCGTTGCCGATGATGCCAACCTCGCCGTCGAGCTTGACGTAGTTGAGGTCGAGCGCCTTCGCAGCGGCCTCGAGCGGGTCGGCCGCGTCCTTGTCTTCGAGGAGCGCGTGGTTCTGGTGACGGAACTCGGCGTTCTCGTCGAGCGAGACCTTGCCGTCGAGGGCGATGACGTTGCCGTCTTCGTCGAGGATGAGCGGGTTGACCTCGACGAGGGTCGCGTCTTCGCCCGTGTAGACCTCGTAGAGCTTCACGAAGACGTCGGCGACCTTGTCGACGAGCTCGGCGGGGAAGTTCGCGGCGACCGCGATCTCCTTCGCCTTCTCGACGGTCACACCCGCGATCGGGTCGACCTCGATGCGCGCGAGCGCCTCGGGCTTCTCGACGGCCAGCACCTCGATCTCCATGCCGCCCTCGACGCTCGTGAGCGAGAGGTACGAGCGGTTGGCCCGGTCGAGCAGCACCGAGAAGTAGAACTCCTGCGCGATGCGGGCGCCGCCGGCGACCATGACGCGCTTGACGACGTGGCCCTTGATGTCGAGGCCGAGGATGGCCTTCGCCGCCTCGTACGCCTCGTCGGGGGTCTTCGCAACCTTGACGCCGCCGGCCTTGCCGCGGCCGCCGGTCTTCACCTGGGCCTTGACCACGACGACGCCGCCGAGCTTCTCGGCGGCCGCACGCACCTCGTCGGGGGTGTCGGCGACGATGCCCGGGAGCACCGGGACCCCGTACTGCTCGAACAGGTCTCTGGCCTGGTACTCGTAAAGATCCACGCTCTACTTCCAATCGGTCCGCACGCGCGATCGCGCACAGGGGCTGGTGGGTTTCGGCCCGGAGGGCGACGAAAAACATCTCGACGTCAAGATAAGTGGGCCATCCACCATGCTACTCCCCGCGCCGGGACGCCGAGAATCGACCGGATGCCACGGTGTCCGGCCGCCCGGACGGCAGGGCTCGCCGCGACCGCTCCCGACCGGCGGCGGCCCTCGGTGTGACACTTCGGACATGACGGATGCCTCGAACGAACCGACCCACGGCGCCGATCCCCACGACGCGAACGTGCCAGAGAAGCTCAACTGGCTGCGCGCCGGAGTGCTCGGGGCGAACGACGGCATCATCTCGGTCGCCGCACTCGTCGTCGGTGTCGCCGCGGCCACGACGGACGTCGCCGCGATCGTGATCGCGGGCGTCGCGTCGGTTGTCGCCGGGGCGATCTCGATGGGCCTCGGCGAGTACGTCTCGGTCTCGACCCAGCGCGACACCGAGAACGCACTCATCGCGAAGGAGACGGGTGAACTCGCCGAGATGCCCGAGCAGGAACTCGCCGAACTCGCCGGCATCTACCGGGCCAAGGGCCTCAGCGACGAGACCGCCGAACGCGTCGCCCGCGAACTGACCGCGCACGATGCGCTCGCCGCGCACCTCGAGGCCGAACTCCACATCTCCCAGAACGAGGTCGTGAACCCATGGCATGCGGCGGGGGCATCCGCGCTGTCCTTCCTCGTCGGAGCCGTGCTGCCGATGCTGGCGATCCTCCTGCCGCCGCCCGAGTGGCGCATCGCGACGACGTTCGTCGCGGTCATCGTGGCGCTCGCGATCACCGGCTGGCTCTCGGCGTGGATCGGCGGGGCCCCGCGCGGCCGGGCCATCGTGCGGGTCGTCACCGGAGGGGCGCTCGCGCTCGTCGTGACCTGGGTGATCGGTGCGGCGCTCGGCGGGGTGGTCTAGTCTCGCTCCGGTGGGTCAGCCGTCGCGAGGGCCGATGCTCGGCGTCGCCGTCGTCGGGGGCGGCATGGGCACTACCTCGACGAGGCGGCGCGCCGCGAGCACCATGACGACGCCGACCGCCGCGCCGAGCGCGGTCTCGAGCACGCGGTCGCCGATGAGCTCGGCGATCGGCGCGGGCGAGGCGAGGTGGGCGACCGTGAGCGCCAGCGGCGTCACGAAGACGAGCGCCGTGCCGTAGTGCCGGGTGACGAGCAGCTCGGCGGCGAACTGGCAGACGGCGACGACCGCGACGAGCACCCAGACCGGCGGCTCGGGCCACAGCACGAGCGCGGTCACGACCACCCCGGCGATCGTGCCGAGGACCCGGTGCACGGCACGAGAGACGGTGTGCGCGGCGCGCGCCGGCGGAATGACGGCGATCGCGCTGACCACCGCCCAGTAGGGATGCCCGATGCCGAGCGCGAGCGCGATGGCGCCGGCGAGGAGCGCGGCGAGCACGTTCTGCGCGACATTGAGCCAGAGGCGCGGATCGGTGTACCCGCGACGTCGACTCGGAGTGCGCCGCGGCAACGATCTGAATGCACGCTCGGCCCGGCTCCCCGAGAGCCGACGCAGCAGCCAGCCCGACATCGCGAGCAACCAGGCGAACGCGGCCGCCGCCCAGGCGACGCCCCAGCGCTGCCAACCCGTGCCGTCGTCGACGGGCTGTGCCGCGCAGACGAGCAGCCCGAACACGGCGAACAGCGGCGTCGACGGCGTCACGCCGAGCATGTTGAACCCCACGATGACGGCGACGATGACGATGACGAGGGCACCGGCCTCGATCACGACCGGCGCGTCGGCGACCGACAGCAGGATGCCGAGCCCCGTCGCAGCGAGCTGGGCCGCCGCAGCCGCGCTCACGGTGCGCAGTCGAGTTCGGTAGGGCTCGCTGCGACCGAAGATGGCGACCATGCCGCCGAACGCGGCGTACGAGGCCCAGTCGACCCGGCCGACGGCGACCAGGATGGCGAGCGGCACCGCTGCGGCGATCGCCGCGCGCAGGGCCACCTCGATGTCGAGCGCGCGCAGCGCGCCCGCCCAACGGACGAACCGGTCGCGGGCCGGGTTCACAGCTTCTCGATGGGCGCGATCTTGATGAGGAGCTTCTTCTGGCCGGCGCGGTCGAACGACACATGCGCGATGCGCTTCGTGCCCTCGCCGGTGACCTGCGTGACCTTGCCCTCGCCGAAGTCGGCGTGCCGGATGCGGTCACCCGCCTCGAGCGTGAGGTCGCCGTTGTCGCGCACGGTGCCGGTGACCTTGTTCGCCCACTCGGTCTTCGGCTTCTCGGAGCGGGTGACGCTGAAGCGCTCGAGGTCGCGGTCGCGGGTGCCCCAGGCGCCGCCACCCGCTGCCCCGCCCTGACCGAAGCCGCGGCGGGCGTTGAGCGCCCGCGGCTGCGAGCCTCCGCGGCTCGTCGCCATGCCGGGCGACTGGCGCCAGTCGATGAGCCCCTCGGGGATCTCTTGGAGGTACCGCGAGGGCATCGCGACCGCGACCTCGCCGAACTGGGCACGGCTCATCGCGAGCGAGAGGTAGAGGCGTTTGCGGGCGCGGGTGATGCCGACGTAGAAGAGCCGCCGCTCTTCGGCGGGGCCGCCCGGCTCGGAGGCCGACATCTGGTGCGGAAGCAGCCCCTCTTCGATGCCGGTGAGGAAGACGGCGTGGTATTCGAGCCCCTTCGCCGTGTGCAGCGTCATCAGCGAGACCGTGCCCGAGGCGTCGTCGAGTTCGTCGGCGGCGGCGACGAGCGAGACCTGCGTGAGGAAGTCGACGAGCGTGGCGCCGGGGTTCTCGCGGTCGAAGTCGCGGGTCTGGGCCACGAGCTCCTCGACGTTCTCGGCGCGCGTCTCGTCTTGCGGGTCGCGGCTGTTGCGGAGCGCGTCGAGGAGGCCGGAGCGCTCCATCAGGAAGACGAGCACCTCGGAGATCTTCGACGCGCCCTCGTTCGTTCCGGCATCGATGCCCGCCTGCGAGGGCACGAGCATCGCGGCCGCCTCGTCGAGCACGTCGGCGAGCGCCGAGATCGCCCCGGTGACCTTCGGCCCGAGCCCGAGCCCGCCGGCCGAGCGCATCGCCTGCCGGAACGTCAGGTCGTTCTGCTCGGCGAACTGCGCGATGGTCGTCTCGGTCGCCGGGCCGATGCCGCGCTTCGGGGTGTTCAGGATGCGGCGGAGCGCGAGCTCGTCGAGTGGGTTCGCGACGGCGATGAGATAGGCCATCGCGTCTTTGATCTCGGCGCGCTCGTAGAACTTCGTGCCGCCGACGACGCGGTAGGGCAGCGCCGAGCGCACGAAGATCTCTTCGAGCGCACGGGTCTGCGCGTTGGTGCGGTAGAACACGGCGATGTCGCGGTAGGCGACGCCCGAGCGGTGCAACGACTCGATTTCGTCGGCGATGAACTGCGCCTCGTCGTGCGCGGTGTACCCCGTGTAGCCGACGATCTGCTCGCCGTCTCCGTCGGCCGTCCAGAGTTTCTTCTCTTTGCGGTCGAAGTTGTTCGAGATGACGGCGTTGGCTGCCGACAGGATGTTCTGCGTCGACCGGTAGTTCTGCTCGAGCAGCACCACCTTGGCACCCGTGAAGTCGCGCTCGAACTCGGAGATGTTGCGGATGTCGGCACCGCGGAACGCGTAGATCGACTGGTCGGAGTCGCCGACGACGGTGAGGCTCGCCCCGGGGATCGCGCCCGTCGCATCGGTCATTCCCCGCACGAGGATGCCGTGGCTGTCGAGCTCGGTGACGATCGCCGGCTCGACCGGCCGGGTCAGCTCGCGGATGAGCGAGTACTGCGCGTGGTTCGTGTCTTGGTACTCGTCGACGAGGATGTGCCGGAACCGCCGCTGGTAGAGCGCCGCGACCTTCGGGAACGCACGGAAGAGATAGACCGTCTCGGCGATCAGGTCGTCGAAGTCGAGGGCGGATGCCTCGCGCAGGCGCCGCGTGTACTGCCGGAAGATCTCGAGGAACATGACCTCTTGCGGGTCGTTCATGTTCGCATTGCGTGCGTAGCTCTCGACATCGGCCAGCTCGTTCTTGAGCTTCGAGATCTTCGACTGGGCACTCGCGGGAGTGAAGCCCATGGTGTCGGCGTCGAGGCCCTTGATGATGCGCTTCAGGATCGTGCGCTGGTCGGCCGAGTCGTAGATCGTGAACGTCGAGGAGAGGCCGAGCGACTCGGCCTCGCGACGAAGGATGCGCACGCACGCCGAGTGGAACGTCGAGATCCACATGCCCGACGCGCTGTCGCCGAGCAGCGCCTGCACGCGCTCGCGCATCTCGGCGGCGGCCTTGTTCGTGAAGGTGATCGCGAGGATCTGGCTCGGCCACGCCTCGCGCGTCTCGATGAGGTGCGCGATGCGGTGCGTGAGCACCCGAGTCTTGCCTGAGCCGGCGCCCGCGACGATCAGGAGCGCCGGGCCGCGGTACTCGACCGCCTCTTTCTGCTGGGGGTTGAGACCCTCGGTGAGCGGCGAACCGGCGCCTGAGGGGTCGTCGGAGCGTGCCGTAGGCGCCTCGCGCCAGCCGGCCGGGTCGTCGGGGTCGAGGATCAGCGTCATGTCGCCTTCAAGTCTAGGCGCGGCCCCTGACACGAGACTCGCTGGTCGAGGAGCGCCGACGCGGAGCGGCGACGCGTCTCGAAACCCGGCAGCGTTCGAGCCCGGGTCGCGGTCCTCGAGACGCGTCCGACTCCGCCGGGCGCTCCTCGACCGCCTGGATTCTCGCTACCGGGCCTGCTCCGTGAACTCCCGCCGCGCCTCGACCCCGAGATCGGGGTGGTCTACGAAGATGCCGTCGATCCCGGTCGCGAGCGCCTCGGCGAACTCGGCCGCCCAGTCGCCGTAACCGGCTCGCGCGGAACCGCGTCGACGCGCCGACGCGAGGAACCGGTTCTCAGGGCGAAGCGTCCACGTGTACACGTCGAGCCCCGCGGCGTGCGCCGCCGCGACGAGCGCCGCACCGCGCAAGGGCGACCCCGTGGCATCCGATGAACGTCGGGGCGCCGGGCCGACGAGCCGGGCCTTGCCGACGCTCACTCCGTCGAAGCGGCCGGCGAGGCCGCGCAGCCCCCGCTCGGTCACGAAGTCGTCGTAGCGCGGCGCGCGGCGCCCCTCGGCGAGCACGAGGTCCCAGGGGGCGCCCGAGTTCTCGATGAGGAACACCCGGCGCCCTCGGATGCCACGAGCCCCGAGCCGGTCGAGCAGGGTCGGCTCGAACGCCTCCATGATCAGGCGCTCGTCGCCCGCACCCCACCCGGCGGCGCCGAGCTCGGCGGCGAACAGCTCGTCGAGCGGAAGCCCGAGCGCGTCGAAATGGGCGGCGTGCTTGAACTCGGCCACCATCCGGAGCATCCGCCGCTGCTCGTCGGCCGCGCGGTCGATGAGCTCGAACAGCTCGCGCAGGCGGATGATCGGGTATCGGCCGTCGAAGCTCGCGCTCGCGTGCCGCAGCGCGCCGAGCCGCTCGCGTGACCGCAGGGTCGCGAGCTCCGCCCACGTGAAGTCCTCGGTGAACCAGCCCGTGAGCGGCTTGCCGTCGATCTCGCGCGTGGTGCGGCGACCCGCGAACTCGGGGCGCGACGCGACATCCGTGGTGCCCGAGATCTCGTTCTCGTGCCGCAGCACGAGCACGCCGTCGCGCGTCGCGACGAGGTCGGGCTCGACCGCGTCGGCGCCGAGCGCGAACGCGAGCTCGTACGCCGACTTGGTGTGCTCGGGACGGTAGCCCGGGGCGCCGCGGTGGCCGATGACGAGCGGGCGCGGGGCCAGATCGAGCTGCATGGGCCCAGCGTAGCCAGCACCGCCGTCGCTTCCGCGGAATTCCGCGAGAACTCACGGCGTTGTCTCGGAGTATTCAGGTAGGTTTGTTCACGGCACGGATGCCGCATCCGGTCGCCGATCCCCCGCATCCGACGACAGCCGAAAGCAGAGGAAACCATGGCTCTCGACAATCCCGCATTCTCGCGGAACTCCGCCTTCTCGCAGCAGGGAGCCGTGGCCGCAGCGCAGGACGTCTCGGCCCAGCAGCTGCAGGAGATGTACAACCAGCCCTCGACGCCGCCCGCGGGCGAGACGATGACGGTCGAGTCGACGCTCGGCAAGTCGGTCGCCGGCTTCGGCCTCCTCCTCGTCGGCGCCGCCCTCGGCTGGCTGACGGTCGAGAGCGTGCCCTTCCTCTGGATCGGCGCCGGCATCGTCGGCTTCGTCCTCGCCCTCGTCAACACCTTCAAGCGCGAGCCGTCGGCCGGCCTCATCCTCGCCTACGCGGGCGTGCAGGGCGTCTTCGTCGGCGGCATCTCGGCCTGGTACGAGATGATGTACGGCGGCGGCATCGTGGCTCAGGCCGTCATCGCGACGCTCGTCGTCTTCGGCGTGACGCTCGCGCTGTTCGCGTCGGGCAAGATCCGGGCGTCGAAGAAGGCGACGAAGGTATTCATGATCGCGATGGTCGGATACCTCGTGTTCTCGCTCATCAACATGGGTCTCATGCTCTTCGGCGTGAACGACGACCCTTGGGGCATGCGCGGCGCCGACATCATGGGCATCCCGTTCGGACTCATCCTCGGCGTGCTCGTCGTCATCATGGCCGCCTACTCGCTCGTGCTCGACTTCGACTTCATCCAGCAGGGCGTGCGCAACCGCGCCCCGAAGAAGTACGAGTGGACCGGCGTCTTCGGCATCATGGTCACGGTCATCTGGCTCTACCTCGAGATCCTCCGCATGATCGCGATCGCGCGCGACTAGCGATTCCCGCACACACTCGAACGGCCGCCCCAGGGCGGCCGTTCGTCGTTTCGGGCGCGTTCGCCCGAGCAGCCCGCCGCTGAGTGTCGTGACGAGTCGTCGGCGCGGCGCCTCGACACACGGCACCAGCGGCCTGCCCCGTCGGCGATCCGGCCGGCGGTGCTGACGACTCGTCATGCCCTCGCACTGCTCGCGGCGCAGCCCGCGGGCCACCCCCGAGACGCCGAAGGGCGCCGGCCACGCGGCCGGCGCCCTTCGCGCACGTCAGGAGCGGGTCACTCCCACTCGATGGTCCCCGGCGGCTTCGACGTGACGTCGAGCACGACGCGGTTGACCTCGCGCACCTCGTTCGTGATGCGATTGCTGATCCGAGCGAGCACGTCGTACGGCAGGCGGGTCCAGTCGGCGGTCATCGCGTCCTCCGACGAGACGGGGCGCAGCACGATCGGGTGGCCGTAGGTGCGGCCGTCGCCCTGCACGCCGACCGAGCGCACGTCGGCGAGCAGCACGACCGGGCACTGCCAGATCTCCTGGTCGAGGCCGGCGGCGCTCAGCTCTTCGCGAGCGATCGCGTCGGCGTCGCGCAGCAGCTCGAGCCGGTCGCGGGTGACCTCGCCGACGATGCGGATGCCGAGCCCGGGGCCGGGGAACGGCTGGCGGCCGACGATCGCCTCGGGCAGGCCCAGCTCGCGGCCGATGGCGCGTACCTCGTCCTTGAAGAGGGTGCGCAGCGGTTCGACGAGCTCGAACTGCAGGTCTTCGGGAAGGCCGCCGACGTTGTGGTGGCTCTTGATGTTCGCGGTGCCCGAACCGCCGCCCGACTCGACGACGTCGGGATACAGCGTGCCCTGTACGAGGAACTTGATGGGCGTGCCGTCGGCGGCGGCCTCGGCGAGCAGGTCGCGCTCGGCGGCCTCGAACGAGCGGATGAACTCGCGCCCGATGATCTTGCGCTTCTCCTCGGGGTCGGTCACCCCGGCGAGCGCGTCGAGGAACGTGTCCTCCGCGTCGATCGTGACGAGGCGCACCCCGGTCGCGGCGACGTAGTCGTTCTGCACCTGCTCGCGCTCGCCCTTGCGGAGGAGGCCGTGGTCGACGAAGACGGCGGTGAGCTGGTCGCCGACGGCCTGCTGCACGAGCGCCGTGGAGACGGCCGAGTCGACGCCGCCCGAGAGGGCCGAGATGACGCGGGCGGAGCCGACCTGCTCGCGGATGCGGGCGACCTGCTCGGCGATGACGTTGCCCGGGTTCCAGTCGGCGGGGATGCCGGCGGCGCGGTGCAGGAAGTTCTCGATGATGCCCTGGCCGAACGGCGAGTGCTTGACCTCGGGGTGCCACTGCACGCCGTAGAGCTTGCGCTCGTCGTTCGCGAAGGCGGCGACGGGGGTCGAGGCGGTCGAGGCGAGCACCTCGAAGCCCTCGGGCGCACGGGCGACCGAGTCGCCGTGGCTCATCCACACCGTCTGGGCGGCGGGCTGCTCGACGACGAGGGGGTTGCCCGAGCCATCCGCGACGGTCGCATCGGTCGCGCCGTACTCGCGCTGGCCGGTGTGCGCGACCTCGCCGCCGAAGTGCTGGGCCATCACCTGGAAGCCGTAGCAGATGCCGAGCGTCGGCACGCCGAGCTCGAGGACGGCCTCGTCGAGGCGGGGCGCGCCCTCCTCGTAGACCGACGACGGCCCGCCCGAGAGCACGATGCCGATGGGGTTCTTCGCGCGCACCTCGTCGGCCGTGATCGTGTGCGGCACGATCTCGGAATAGACGGATGCCTCGCGCACTCGCCGTGCGATCAGCTGCGCGTACTGCGCGCCGAAGTCGACGACGAGAACGGGCCGCTGCTCGGTCTGCTGGTCGGTCACTACTGGGCCTCCACGGAATCGGGGGTGGTTTCGGATGCCTCGGGGGCGGCGCTCGCGGCGGCCGCCTCTGCGGATTCGCGGCGGTCGAGGTACGCGGTCACCTCACGTGCGACGCGAACCTCGAGGAAGAACGAGAGGAAGGGGATGATGCCGCCGAGAGCGATCAGGATGAACCGGCCGAAGTGCCAGCGCATGAGGCTCCAGAGCCGGAAGTCGCTGAAGAGGTACACGACGTAGAACCAGCCGTGGGCGATGAGGATGCCGGTCGAGAGGTTCACTCCGGAGCCGGTCGACTCGAGGCCGGCCGCCGTCTCGATGACCGGCTCGAAGCTCAGCAGCCCATTGGGCCCGAATGCGAAGAGCTCGAGGTGCCACACGTACTTCAGCAGCATCTCGGCGCAGAGCAGGAGCAGCATGACGCCGGTGATCACCGAGGCGACCTTGTAGAACTTCAGCGCCCCGCGAATGCGCGGCAGATCGGCGGATTTCGGCTCGAGGGGCATGGGTACATTCTACGTGGCCGCGGCTGGGCGCAGACCCAGCAGGAACCGGGCCAGGGTCTCGACGGCGTCGTCGATGCCGCGAGCGGGGTCGGGCGAAGCCGCATTGGCGATCGCGACCTCGTTGAGCGCACCGGAGAGCATCGTCGAGACGGTGTCGAGCGAGCTGGTCTCGATCACCCCGGCGGCGACGAGTTCCGCGACGCCCTCGTCGAGCAGACGCACGCTCGTGTCGAGGTCGCCCTCGCGCCACTCGCCCCAGCCGAGCACGGCCGGGCCCTCGATCAGCAGGATCCGACGCACCTCGGGCGCGAGGCTCGCCTCGAGGAAGGCGCGGCACCCCGCGAGGAAGTCGTCGAGCACGTCGCCGTGGCCGGTCGAGGCCTGTTCGACCGCCTGTGCGACCCCGTGCTGCGCCTGCTCGACGACAGCCTGGAACAGCCCCTGCTTGCTGCCGAAGTGGTGGTAGAGCGCGCCGCGGGTGAGCCCGGCCTCGGTCATCAGCTCTTCGAGCGCGACGCCCGCGTAACCGTGCTCGGCGAACCGAGCGGTCGCGAGCCGCACGATCTCGGCCCGCGTGCGTTCGCGCTGCTCCGCCTTCGTCGCCATGCGACCCTCCCTGCTTGACATACACACTGTACGTCAGTCACGCTGAGGAAAGATACATACAGCCTGTATGCATCTGCGAGAAGGAGAAGAGATCATGCTCACCGGCTGCTACCCCGTCCTCTGCACCGCGGATGTCTCCGCGAGCGCGCGCTTCTACCGCGAGCACTTCGGATTCGCGACCACCTTCGAATCCGACTGGTACGTGAGCCTCCGCCACCCCGACCGCGGTCACGAGCTCGCACTGCTCGACGCCAGCCACGAGTCGATCCCCGCCGGGTACGGCGAAGCCGCCCGCGGCATGCTCGTGAACCTCGAGGTCGATGACGTCGACGAACTCGCGGCCCGACTCGACGCCGCCGGGGTGCCGACCGTACAGGCGCTCCGCAGCGAGGCCTTCGGCCAGCGTCACGTGATCGTGCGCGATCCGGGCGGAGTGCTCGTCGACGTGATCACCGAGATCGAGCCCGCCCCCGAGTTCGCGGCGGCGTTCGGTCGCTGAGCCGGGCGGATGCGCGACGCGGCACAGCCCGCGCGGTTCGACCGGGCGGCCGTGCCGGCCGACCGGGGTCGGCTCGGGCTATCCGGCGTCGACCGGGGCGTGGCCGGCGGCCGCCTCGGCCTCTGCCGCCTCCTCCCGCTCGCGCTCGACGGCGTCGCGCACGAGCCGGTACCAGAGGTAGATCGCGAAGCCCGCGAACACGACCCACTCGACCGCGTAGAAGATGTTCAGCCAGTTGAGCTCGGTGTTCTGCTGGGGCGGCGGCGAGTAGATCGCCTCGAGCCCCTCGACCGGCTCGGCTGCGGTCACATACCCGAAGTACACGGGCCGGTCGTCGTAGTCGACCCAGACGTTCACGAGCTGCGCGACCGCGACCGAGCGCATGAGGAAAGGGTCTTCGTCGTCGGCGGGGGCGACCGGTGCTTCACTCGGCAGGAACCGACCGACGATCGCCACCCGCGCTTCGGGATCGATCGAGGCGTCGAACCGATCGGCTGCGGCCTGCGCCGCCTGCGCATCGGGGGCCCAGCCGAGTGCGACCGGCAGGCCTCCCTCCGGGGCATCCGCAACCTCGAGATGCGCGACCGCCCAGTAGCCCGAGGTGCCGTCGTTGCGGCGGTCGGCCACCAGCACGGTGTCGCCCGGCACGAATGCCCCGGCGACCTCGACTTTCTGGCCGGTCACGGCCTGCGCGGTCGGGGCGCCGGGCTCGGCGACGCCCGCGAACGGCCGCAGCTCCTCGGTCGGATGCTCGACGACCACGGCCTGCTCGACCGCCCGCTCGAGCTGCCATTGGCCGAGCACCGCGAACGCCGCCGCGATGCCGAGTGCGAGGAGGAGTGCGAGCACCCAGCGGGGGCGCACCATCATGCGCACGGTGGCGCGTCGGGACTCGGCTGACACGATGGACAAGCCTACCCGGCCCCACCTGTGCGTGCCCTCGGCCCCAGCACCACCGAACCCCGTTCACGTGAATGGGCCCGGATGCACCGGGTTCACGCACGAGAACGGGGTTCGGTCGGGCTGCCGGGTTCAGTCGACCTTCACGATGTCAGGCGCCTCGAGCCGCACCCGGTCGGCCGATTCGTCATCGGGCTGCTCCTGCGAGGCGCGTTCGGCGGCGACGCGTTCGAGGTAGCGCTCGACCTCGAGCGTCTCGCGCGCCGCATCCCAGCCGAGCACCTCGCCCATCAGCTTCGCCGCGACCGGCGCGGCCGAGACCCCGCGATCCCAGGCCTCGATCGAGATGCGGGTGCGCCGCGCGAGCACGTCGTCGAGGTGCAGCGCGCCCTCGTGCGAGGCCGCGTACACGACCTCGGCGGCGAGGTAGTCGTCGGCCCCCGGCAGCGGTTCGCCGAGACGCGGGTCGCTGCGGATCAGGTCGAGCAGTTCATCGGTCAACGTGCCGTAGCGGTTCAGCAGGTGTTCGATGCGCACCTTGTGCACGTCGAAGGCCTGCGCGATCTTGCCGCGCTTGTTCCACGCGGCCTGATAACCCTCTGCACCGAGGAGCGGGATGTCCTGCGTGGTCGACGGCGGGACTCGGCCGTCGAGCGCGTCGACGGCGGCGTCGATCGCGTCCTTCGCCATCACCCGGTACGTGGTCCATTTCCCGCCCGCGATGACGACGAGCCCCGGCACGGTGTGCGCGACGAGGTGCTCTCGCGAGAGCTTCGAGGTCTGGTCGCTCTCGCCGGCGAGGAGCGGCCGGAGCCCGGCGTACACGCCCTCGACGTCTTCGCGCGTGAGCGGGATCGAAAGCACCCGGTTGACGTGTTCGAGCAGGTAGTCGATGTCGGCGGCGGTCGCCGCCGGGTGCGCCTTGTCGAGGTTCCAGTCGGTGTCGGTCGTGCCGATGAGCCAGTGACGGCCCCACGGAATGACGAACAGCACGCTCTTCTCGGTGCGGAAGATCATGCCCATCGCCGACTGGATGCGGTCGCGAGGCACCACGAGGTGGATGCCCTTCGACGCGCGCACCTTGAACGTGCCGCGTTCGCCGACCATGCGCTGCGTGTCGTCGGTCCAGACGCCGGTCGCGTTCACGACCTGCTTGGCGCGAACCTCGAAGTGCTCATCGGTCTCGAGGTCGTGCGCCGTCACCCCGACGACGCGCTCGCCCACCTTGATGAAGCCGTCGACCTTCACGCGGCTCGCGACGTGCGCGCCGTAGAAGCTCGCGGTTCTCGCGAGGGATGCCACGTAGCGGGCGTCGTCGACCTGGGCGTCGTAGTACGTGAGGCCGCCGACGAGGGCGTTCGGCGCGAGCGAGGGGATGGCACGCTGCACCTGCCGCTTCGAGAGATGCCGGTGGTGCGGCACGCCCGGCGGCCGGCCGCCGGTGTAGCTGAAGATGTCGTAGAGCAGCATGCCGGCGCCGACATAGAAACGCTCGATGACCCGCTTCTGGAGCGGATAGAGGAACCTGACGGGCTTCACGAGGTGCGGCGCGATGCGTTGCAGCAGGAGCCCGCGTTCGATGAGCGCCTCGCGCACGAGGCGGAAGTCGAGCTGTTCGAGATAGCGGATGCCGCCGTGCACGAGTTTCGACGATCGGCTGGACGTGCCCGAGGCCCAGTCGCGGGCCTCGAGCAGCCCGGTCGAGAGCCCTCGGGTGACGGCGTCGAGCGCGGCACCCGTGCCGACGATTCCGCCGCCCACGACGAGGATGTCGAGTTCTTTCTCTTTGAGCCGGGCGATCGCGGCCGCGCGTTCCTCGGGTCCGAGCTTCTGCGAACGCGTCACCGACTTGTTCCGAGCCATCGTGCCACCCCATCCCCGCGGCCTCGTGGCTGGGCCGCGTGATCCGGTTCCACGCTACCCGAGACCCCGGCGAACGAGTAGAGCCGGTGGCGACGAACCGGCATCCGGCAGGGCGGCGACCCGCGGGGCAGCCGCGCCGGTGCTACGACCCCAGGTACGGCTCCACGATGACCTCCACGCGCTGGAACTCCTTCAGGTCGGAGTAGCCCGTCGTCGCCATCGAGCGGCGCAGCGCACCCACGAGGTTCGCGGTGCCGTCGGCGGCCGGGGCCGGCCCGTAGAGCACTTCTTCGAGCGGTGCGACCTGGCCGACGTGCACGCGTCGGCCGCGCGGGAGCTTCGGGTGGTGCGCTTCGGCGCCCCAGTGGTAGCCGCCGCCCGGGGCATCCGTCGCGCGCGCGAGCGCCGCACCGAGCATGACCGCATCGGCGCCGCAGGCGATCGCCTTCACGATGTCGCCGCCGGTGCCGACGCCGCCGTCGGCGATGACGTGCACGTAGCGGCCGCCCGACTCGTCGAGGTAGTCGCGGCGGGCCCCGGCGACGTCGGCGACCGCGGTCGCCATCGGGGCGTGGATGCCGAGGGTCGCGCGGGTCGTCGAGGCGGCGCCGCCTCCGAAGCCGACGAGCACGCCGGCCGCGCCCGTGCGCATGAGGTGGAGCGCCGCCGTGTAGGTCGCGGCACCGCCGACGATCACGGGCACGTCGAGCTCGTAGATGAACTTCTTGAGGTTCAGCGGCTCCTGGTTCTTCGAGACGTGCTCGGCCGACACCGTGGTGCCGCGGATCACGAAGAGGTCGACGCCGGCGGCGACGACGGTCTCGTAGAGCTCCTGGGTGCGCTGCGGCGAGAGGGCTGCGGCCACGGTGACCCCGGCGGCGCGGATCTCGGCGAGACGGGCCGTGACGAGTTCGGGCTTGATCGGCTCGGAGTAGAGCTGCTGCATGCGCTCGGTCGCGCGGTCGGCCGGGAGGCTGCGGATCTCGGCGAGCACGGGGGCCGGGTCGTCGTAGCGGGTCCACAGCCCTTCGAGGTCGAGCACGCCGAGTCCGCCGAGCTCACCCATCATGATCGCCGTCTGCGGCGAGACGACCGAGTCCATCGGCGCCGCGATGAACGGGATGTCGAACTGGTAGGCGTCGATCGCCCAGCCGACCGAGACGTCTTCGGGGTCGCGGGTGCGCCGGCTCGGCACGATCGCGATGTCGTCGAATGCGTATACGCGCCGGCCCCGCTTGGAGCGGCCGATCTCGATCTCTTGGCTCACCGTCCCAGCCTATCGGTCGGCCCCAACCGGGCCGGTTCCTCGGGATTACAGGACATCGGTGCGTTTGCAGGACGCCTTGTGCATCCACCCGTCCTGCAAATCGGCGAATGTCCTGTAAACCCGAAAGGGGTCGGGTCAGCGCACCCGGGCGACGCGTCCCTCGTCCCACACCGGGGCATCCGCCTCGACGACCTCCCCCGACGCGGTGAACACGACGAAGCGATCGAAGCTGCGGGTGAACCAGCGGTCGTGGGTGACGGCGAGCACGGTTCCGTCGAAACGCTCGAGTGCCTCCTCGAGTGCCTCCGCCGAGACGAGGTCGAGGTTGTCGGTGGGCTCGTCGAGCAGCAGCAGCGTCGCCCCCGAGAGTTCGAGCAGCAGGATCTGCAGGCGCGCCTGCTGACCGCCGGAGAGCCGCTCGAAGTTCTGCAGCGCCGCCCCCGCGAGCCCGTAGCGGTCGAGGGCCGAGCTCGCGGCCTCCCTGGCCATCCCCTCCCGGTTCGCATCGCCGCGGTGCAGGATGTCGAGCAGCGTGCGCCCCCTGAACTCGGGATGCTCGTGATTCTGCGCGAACCACCCCGGTACGACGCGCGCGCCGAGCACCGCGCGCCCCTCGTGCGGCACCCGTGCGAGCGTCTCGCCCACGCTCGTCACGTGGCCGAGGGTGCGGTCGGGCTCGGTGCCGCCACCCGCCAGCAGCCGCAGGAAGTGCGACTTCCCCGAGCCGTTCGAGCCGAGCACCGCGACGCGGTCGCCGTACCAGACCTCGAGCTCGAACGGGCGCATGAGCCCCGTGAGTTCGAGCCCCTCGCAGACGATCGAGCGCTTGCCGGTGCGGGAACCGCGCAACCGCATCGAGACCGCCTGCGCGGGCGGGCGCTCCTCCGGCGGGCCGGCCTCCTCGAACTTGCGCAGTCGGGTCACGGCGGCCTGGTACCGCGAGGCCATGCCGTCGTTGTACGTCGCCTTCACCTTCATCGTCTGCACGAGGGTCTTCAGCGCAGCGTGCTGCTCGTCCCAGCGGCGACGCAGCTCGTCGAGTCGCGCGAACCGGTCGTCGCGCGCCGCGTGGTACCCCTCGAAGCTGCCGCCGTGCACCCAGGCGGTGTTGCCCGCCGCACCGAGCTCGATCGTGACGATGCGATCGGCGGCGCGCGCGAGCAACTCGCGGTCGTGCGAGACGAGCAGCACCGTCTTCTGGGTCTGCCGCAGCTGCTCCTCGAGCCACCGCTTGCCGGGCACATCGAGCGAGTTGTCGGGTTCGTCGAGCAGCAGCACCTGCTCGGGCCCGCGCAGCAGCGCCTCGAGGGCGAGCCGCTTCTGCTCGCCGCCCGAGAGCGTCGAGAGCTCGCGCCACTTCGCACGTTCGAACGGGATGCCGAGCGCCGCGAGGGTGCAGTGGTCCCAGACGACCTCCTGCTGGTAACCCCCGGCTTCGGCGTACTCGGCGAGCGCGGTCGCGTACCGCATCTGCGCGACGGTGTCGTCGCGCTCGATGAGGGCGTTCTCGGATGCCACGAGCTCCAGCGCGGCGGACCTGATGCGTGCGGGCGCCACCGAGACGAGCAGGCCCGCGACCGTGGCATCCGCGCCGTCGATCGTCTGCCCGGTGCCGACGAACTGGTCCATGACCCCGAGTCCGCCGTCGAGCTGCACGCTCCCCTCATCGGGGCGGAGTTCGCCGCGGATGATCCGCAGCAGCGTCGTTTTGCCCGCGCCGTTGGCACCGATCAGGGCCGTCGTCACTCCGTCGGTGACGCGGAATGCGAGATCGGCGAGCAGCGGCCGCCCGTCGGGAAGCGAGAAGGAGACGCCGTTGACGTCGATGAAGCCCATGAAGGTGTTCCGATCGGTTCGCGACCGGTCTCGGGTGTCCCGCGGTCGCGCCGCCCGGGTGGGCAGCCGATCAGGATACAAGGTGGACGCCGACCCTGCCACCCTCGCCCGTTCTGCGGCAAGCTGGAAGCATGCATCGCATCGCCGCAGAGCCCCTCGACGTCCTCCGCACCCGTACGAGCGAGAAGTGGCGCCACTACGACGCCGACGTGCTGCCGCTGCCGGTCGCCGAGATGGACTACCCGCTCGCGGAGCCCATCGCCGCCGCGCTGCACGCCGCGGTCGACCGCTCCGACACGGGCTACGCGGCGGGCAGCCGCGCGGTGGCGGAGGCCTTCGCCCCCTTCGCCGCGGAGCGCTTCGGCTGGGAGGTCGACCCGGGGCGCATCACGTGCACCGCCGACGTCGCGATGGGGCTCGTCGAGGTGCTCAGGCGGGTCACCGAGCCGGGTGACGGCGTCGTGATCACCCCGCCGATCTACCCCCCGTTCTTCGACATCGTGACCGAGGCCGGAGCGACGGTCGTCGACGTGCCGATGCTCGGTGGCATCGACGAGGGCTGGTCGCTCGACCTCGGCGCCGTCGACGCCGCGTTCGCGGGGGGCGCCAGGGCGATGCTGCTCTGCAATCCGCACAACCCGATCGGGCTCGTGCCGAGCCGCGAGCAGCTCGCGGCGCTTGCCGAGCTCGCGGCGAAGCACGGTGCGACGATCGTGTCCGACGAGGTGCACGGCCCGCTCTCGCAGCCCGGCTCGATCTACACGCCGTTCCTCACCGTCTCCGACGCCGCTCGCGAGCACGGCGTCACGGTGACGGCGGCCTCGAAGGCGTTCAACCTCGCGGGGCTCAAGGCCGCGATGGTCGTCACCGGCTCCGACCGCGGCGACGCCGTGCGCCGCGCATTCCCGTACGAGGTCGAGTGGCGGATGAGCCAGTTCGGCTCGATCGCCTCGGTGGCCGCGTTCCGCGAGGGCGGGCACTGGCTCGACGGCGTGCTCGCGAGCCTCGACGACAACCGGCGACTGCTCGCCGAACTGCTCGCCGACGAACTCCCGGGCGTGCGGTACCGCATCCCCGACGCGACCTACCTCGCGTGGCTCGACCTCTCGGCCCTCGGCTGGGGCGACGACCCCGCCGCCCACGCCCTCGAGCACGCGCGGGTCGCGCTCGGCGTCGGCACGATGTTCGGCGCAGAGGTCGGGCGCGGGCGCGCCCGCCTGAACTTCGCGTGCACCCCCGAGGTGCTCGGCGAGGCCGTCACCCGGCTGGCTGACGCGGCGGGGCGCTGACGGCAACGGGCGGCACGACCGAAGTCGTGCCGCCCGTGTCGGGTGCTCCAGCCGAGCCGTCAGCGCGTGTAGTTCGGCGCTTCGACGACGATCTGCACGTCGTGCGGGTGCGACTCCTTGAGGCCCGCCGGCGTGATCCGCACGAAGCGGCCCTTCGTCTTCAGCTCTTCGATGGTGCGCGCGCCGACGTAGAACATCGACTGACGGAGGCCGCCGATGAGCTGGTAGGCCACCGCCGAGAGCGGGCCACGATAGGGCACCTGCCCCTCGATGCCCTCGGGGATGAGCTTGTCGTCGGACGGCACGTCGGCCTGGAAATAGCGGTCCTTCGAGTACGAGGTCTTCTTGCCACGGGTCTGCATCGCGCCGAGCGACCCCATGCCGCGGTAGGCCTTGAACTGCTTGCCGTTCTGGAACACGAGCTCGCCCGGGCTCTCGGCCGTGCCCGCGAGCAACGAGCCGAGCATCACCGTGTCGGCACCCGCGACGAGCGCCTTCGCGATATCGCCCGAATACTGCAGGCCGCCGTCGGCGATGAGCGGCACCCCGACGGGCTTCGTGGCCTTGGATGCCTCGTACACGGCCGTGACCTGCGGCACGCCGACGCCGGCGACGACGCGGGTGGTGCAGATCGAACCGGGCCCGACACCGACCTTGACGGCGTCGGCGCCGGCCTCGACGAGCGCCTTCGCGCCCTCGTAGGTCGCGACGTTGCCGCCGATCACGTCGATGTGGGCGAAGCTCGGGTCGGATTTCAGGCGGCGGATGATGTCGAGCACGCCCGCCGACTCGCCGTTCGCGGTGTCGACGACGATGACGTCGACTCCCGCGTCGCGGACGGCCTCGGCGCGCTCCCATGCCTCACCGAAGAAGCCGATCGCCGCACCGACGCGGAGGCGGCCCTCGCTGTCTTTCGTGGCGTTCGGGTACTGCTCGGACTTGTCGAAGTCCTTGACGGTGATGAGCCCGGTGAGGTGCCCGTCGTCGTCGACGAGCGGCAACTTCTCGACCTTGTGCTCGGCGAAGATCGCGAGCGCCTCATCTGGGTTCATGCCCACTCGCCCGGTGATCAGCGGCATCTTGGTCATGACGTCGCTGACCTTCGTGGCGGGCTTGTCGAAGTCGGAGACGAAGCGCATGTCGCGGTTCGAGATGATGCCGACGAGCTTGCCGTCGTCGTCGACGACGGGCAGTCCGCTGACGCGGTAGGTCGCGCACAGTGCATCGACGTCGGCGACCGAGGCATCCGGCGTGGTGGTGACGGGGTTCGAGACCATGCCCGACTCACTGCGCTTCACCCGGTCGACCATCTCGGCCTGGTCCGCGATCGAGAGATTGCGGTGCAGGATGCCGATGCCGCCCTGGCGCGCCATCGCGATCGCCATGCGCGACTCGGTCACGGTGTCCATCGCGGCCGACAGCAGCGGCGTGGCGACGGTGATGCGACGCGTGAGCCTCGAGTGCGTGTCGGCTTCGCTCGGGATCACGTCGGTGTGACCGGGCAGGAGGAGGACGTCGTCGTACGTGAGTCCCGTGAATCCGAACGGATCTGCCTGATCCATGACTTCCCTTCGTGTGGAGTGCGCCCGCGCAGGGCGCGTCGTCGGCGAGTTGGCGGTGCATCAATGTTAAGCGAGTTTGCACCGCGGGCATTCCCCGGATAACAATCGAGGGCTTGTTGTGCTCATGTCCGAAACACATGAGACATAATCGGCACGTACCGTCGACGACGTCGTCGACGGGAAAGGACCGGTCCCGGAGGTCCACGAGGCCTCCGCGACCCCTTGGAGGTGCAGTGGAACCCACGAGATCAGCCCAGACACGCTCTCGCGGGAGGTGGCTTCTCCTCTTCGGACTCCTTCTGTCCGCACTCACTCTGTCCGGCATCGCAGCGTCCCCTGCGATGGCGGAGGATGGGAGTACGGCCGCGGAGTCCGAGGAGTACGAGTTCGCCTTCACGGGAAATGTGCAGTTCGACGGCGAGCCGCTCGAAGGCGTGAAGATCAGCGTCAAGGGCGGCGGCTTCTCGGCCGACGCCGAAAGCGACGCCGAGGGCAGGTGGCGCGTCGGCGTGCCCGAGAAGATCGAGTACACGATCGAACTCGACGAGGACACACTGCCCGACGGTGTGGTCGTCGCCGAGGGCCAGAACCCCCGCACGGCCGAGTTCGGCCTCACGAACTCGAAGTCGGTGAACTTCTTCCTCGGGGAGGGCACGCGGGTCACGGTCTCGTTCTTCGACCAGCTCGTCAACCGGCTCGTCAACGGTCTCAACTTCGGGTTGCTCCTCGCCCTCGCGGCGATCGGGCTCTCACTGATCTACGGCACCACCGGCCTCAGCAACTTCGCGCACTCGGAGCTCATCACCTTCGGCGCGCTGATGGCGTTCACGTTCTCGGGGCTGGTGCCGGTCTGGTTCGCGATCCTGGTCGCCGTCGCGTTGAGCGCGACCCTCGGCTGGACGCTCGACGCCGCACTCTGGAAGCCGTTGCGCAGACGTGGCGTCGGCACGATCCAGCTCATGATCGTGAGCATCGGCCTCGCCCTCGCGATGCGGTACACGTACCAGTTCTTCTACGGCGGTCGCACCCGGCAGCTGCCCGGGGCGTCGCCGGGAGATCTCGACCTCGGCCCGATCTCGCTCTCGTGGATCGACCTCGCGAGCATGGGGGTCAGCATCGTGGTGCTGCTCGGCGTCGCGTGGCTCCTGCTCCGCACCCGGATCGGCAAGGCCACCCGGGCGGTCTCCGACAACCCGAGCCTCGCCTCCGCGAGCGGCATCGACGTCGACCGCGTCATCCGCATCGTGTGGGTGCTCGGCTCCGCCCTCGCCGGGCTCAGCGGTATCCTCTGGGCCTACTACCGGCCTGGCGCGAGCTGGGACATGGGCTTCCAGATCCTGCTGCTCGTGTTCGCCGCGGTCACCCTCGGCGGTCTGGGCACCGCGTTCGGCGCCCTCGTCGGGTCGCTCATCGTGGGCGTGTTCGTCGAACTCTCGACGCTCTGGCTGCCCGCCGACATGAAGTTCGTCGCCGCGCTCGTGGTGCTGATCCTCGTACTGCTGCTGCGGCCGCAGGGCATCCTGGGTCGACGAGAGCGGATCGGTTAGGAGGCAGGACATGATCGACTGGGGAACACTCTTCTCGAACGCAGCCGCCGAGCTGATCAGCCCGACGACCGCGGCGTACGCGCTCGCGGCGCTCGGCCTCGCCGTGCACTTCGGCTACACCGGCCTGCTCAACTTCGGTCAGGCCGGCTTCATGGCGCTCGGCGCCTACGGCTACGCCATCTCGGTACTCACCTTCGGGTTCCCGGTCTGGGCGTCCGTGCTCGTCGGCATCGCAGCGTCGGTCGTCTTCGCACTGATACTCGGCATCCCGACGCTGCGGCTTCGCGCCGACTATCTCGCGATCGTGACGATCGCGGCCGCCGAGATCGTACGGCTCCTGTTCACGACGAACACCTTCGTGGATGTCACGGGGTCGGCCAACGGCCTGAGTGAATACAAGGACGGATACCGCGCGCTGAACCCCTTCAGTTTCGAGGGCAAGGCCGGCTTCGGCCCGTGGATGTTCAGCGCGAATGACTGGTGGAACATCGTCGTCGGGTGGAGCGTCGTCGCCCTCGCCTGCGTGCTCGTCTGGCTTCTCATGCGCAGCCCGTGGGGCCGTGTGCTCAAGGGTATCCGCGAAGACGAGGACGCCGTGCGCGCCCTCGGCAAGAACGTCTACTCGTACAAGATGCAGAGCCTCATCCTCGGTGGCGTGTTCGGCACCCTCGCCGGCATGATCTTCATCATGCCGCGCGCGGTGATCCCGTCGAACTACGCCACCTCGCTCACCTTCTTCGTGTGGGCGATCCTGCTGCTCGGCGGCGCTGCCACCGTGCTCGGCCCGGTCGTCGGCTCGGTCGTGTTCTGGGTGCTGCTCTCGTTCTTCTCTGGATTCATCGCCCGTGCGGTCGAGGCCGGGTGGATCCCGATCTCAGCGGTGCAGGCCGGTCAGCTGCGATTCATCCTCGTCGGGGTGGCGATCATGCTGATGGTCGTGTTCAGACCGCAAGGTCTGATCGGAAACAAGAAGGAGATGGCCTTTGTCAAGTGACATCACCCCAACGAACAAGCCCGTGAAGACCGTCGGCCTGCATGTCGGCGACGCGGCGCCCGGGTGCCGCAAGGTCGATCCGATCCTCATCGCCGACGGCGTGAAGCGCACCTTCGGCGGGCTCACTGCGGTCGACGTCGAGCACGTCGAGATCCCGCGCGGCGCCATCACAGCCCTCATCGGCCCGAACGGCGCCGGCAAGACGACCTTCTTCAACCTGCTCACCGGTTTCGACAAGCCCGACTCGGGTACCTGGAGCTTCAACGGCACGTCGCTCGCACACGTCCCTGCGTTCAAGGTGGCGCGGATGGGCCTCATCCGCACGTTCCAGCTGACGAAGGCGCTGGCGCTCCTGAGCGTCATGGACAACATGAAGCTCGGTGCGACCGGACAGCTCGGCGAGAACATCTTCCGCGCCCTGCTGCCGTTCCTCTGGCGCAAGCAAGATGAGGACATCGAGGCGAAGGCCCTCGAACTCCTCGCCCGGTTCAAGCTCGACGCCAAGAAGGACGACTACGCGGCGAGCCTCTCGGGCGGGCAGCGGAAGCTCCTCGAGATGGCCCGGGCGCTCATGAGCGACCCGAAGCTCGTCATGCTCGACGAGCCCATGGCGGGGGTGAACCCTGCCCTCACGCAGTCGCTGCTCGACCACGTCCTGGGCCTCAAGGCCGAAGGAATGACGGTGCTCTTCGTCGAGCACGACATGCACATGGTTCGCCATATCGCCGACTGGGTGATCGTGATGGCCGAGGGACGCGTGGTGGCCGAGGGCGACCCGCGCACGGTCATGGAAGATCAGGCGGTCATCGACGCCTACCTCGGCGCCCACCACGACACCGACCTCGGCCAGACCGACACCGGTCACGTCGAAGCATTGAAGGAGCTCATCGATGACGAACAGTAGCCCCGTGGTCGACGCGCCCGGCCCCGGCGCCCCGGCCGACCAGGTCGTCGTCGAGGTGCGCGGCGTGACGGCGGGCTACCTGCCCGGCGTCGACATCCTGCACGATTGTTCGCTCGTCGCCCGGCAGGGCGAGCTGATCGGCATCATCGGCCCGAACGGGGCGGGCAAGTCGACGCTGCTCAAGTCGATCTTCGGCCTCGTGAAGGTGCGCGACGGCGGAATCTTCCTGAACGGCGAGGAGATCACGAACCTGAAGGCGAACAGACTCGTGGCGAAGGGCGTCGGCTTCGTCCCGCAGACGAACAACGTGTTCCCGAGTCTCACCATTCAGGAGAACCTCGAGATGGGCATCTACCTGCGGCCGAAGGGTCTCGCCGAGCGTCTCGAGTTCGTGACCGCGATCTTCCCCGAGCTCGGCAGACGCCTGAAGCAGCGCGCCGGATCGCTCTCGGGCGGTGAACGGCAGATGGTGGCCATGTCACGAGCACTCATGATGGGGCCGCACGTGCTGCTGCTCGACGAGCCGAGCGCCGGACTCTCCCCCGTCCGCCAGGACGAGGCCTTCCTCCGCGTCAAGGAGATCAACAAGGCGGGCGTGACGACGATCATGGTCGAGCAGAACGCGCGGCGCTGCCTGCAGATCTGCCACCGCGGGTACGTGCTCGACCAGGGCCGTGACGCCCACACGGGCACCGGCCGCGAGCTGCTCAACGACCCCAAGGTCATCGGCCTGTATCTCGGCACCCTCGGCCAGGACGAGGACGACTGAGCCCTCTCCGGACTCGACGAAGGGCGGACGCCGTGCGGCGTTCGCCCTTCGGTCTTCCTGCCCCATGTCGCCCCCGCAGCATCGGCGTCGAATCCGTACTGGCGCCGGGTGCCCGGGTACGAGAGCGGCCCCGGTGCTCTCGCACCGGGGCCGCCGTCTTCGAGCGAACTGAGATCAGTTGATGCGCTCGGAGACGTTGTTGTCGTTGTACTCGTAGACACCGATCGTCGCGCCGGTCGGGTCACCGTTCTCGTCGAACGTGATCGGACCCGACAGACCGTCGTAGTCGATCTGCTCGCCCTCGGCGAGGAGCGCCGCGGCCGACTCGAAGTCGGTCACCTTCTCTCCGCCGCCGGTGGTGCCGGAGATCTGCGTGAGGTAGTCGGCGATCGACTGGCCGGCCGTGTCGTTGGCCGCGTAGGCCGCCAGCGCGAACAGCACGATGTTGTCGTACGACTCCGCCGCGTAGGTGAAGTCGGTCAGACTCGGGTCGATCTCGAGCAGGCGCTCGGTGAAGTCACCGAGGCTCGCGAGGTCGAGACCGGGGGTCGTGGCCTTCGCACCCGTGATCAGGCCGGGGGCGAAGGACTCGCTGAAGTCGAGCCGGTTGCCGTCGGTGAGATAGATCTTGTCACCGGCGAAGCCGCCGCCCACGAGCTCGGGGATGATGGTCAGGACCTCGTTGAACGTGATCAGCACGATCGCGTCGGGGTTCTGCGCCGTCACGTCGGCGATCTGCGTCGTGAAGTTGGTGTCGCCCGTGTTGAACGACGACTCCGCGACGACCTCTCCGCCGGCACTCTCGAACGCCGTCTTCGTGGCGTCGGCGAAGCCGGTGCCGTAGGCGTCGTTCTGGTAGATGACGCCGAGCGTCGAGTTGCCGTCGTCGGCGACGAGGTTGCCGAGCACCTCACCCTGGAGCAGGTCGGAGGGCGCGGTACGCCAGTACAGCCCGTTGTCGTCGATCGTCGACAGGTCGAGACCGGTGTTCGACGGCGACATCATCACGACGCCCGCGCTGGTGACCTGCTCGTAGACGTTGCGCGTCTGCGCCGATGCGGCTGCACCGGTGATCGCCGAGACCTCCTGCGAGAGCAGGTCGGTCACCGAGCCGGTCGACACGTCGATCGTGGTGTCGCCCTCGTCGCGCAGCACGAGCTCGAGCGTGATGCCGAGGTCGGCCGCGTTGATGTCGTCGACCGCGAGCTGCGCCGCCGCGATCTGGGGCGGGCCCAGCACGGCGAGCGTGCCGCTCTGAGGGGCCAGCTGACCGACCTTCAGCGTGAGGTCGCGCTCACCGGCCTCGATGGCGAGTGCGTCGCCGGTGTCGGCGGGCTCCTCGGACTCGGTCGACGGGGTCTCGCCCGACGAACACGCGGTCAGGAGAAGGGTGCTGACGCCGACGATGGCGAGACCCGTCCAGGCTGCGCGCGTCGAGCGCTTGGCCGTGGCCTTCGCGAATACGCTCATGTTGCTCCTTGGGACTGAAGGAATCGGTACACAAAGCAGCGTCACGGGGACGCCGTTGTCTGACAGTATTCCGGGGCATCGGCGGACACAAGTCACCCCGGTCACAACCCGGTAACACCCGTCGGGATTGTTACCTCATCGACACCCTTCCGCGGCTCCACGCACGAAATCAGCGTCATTCGGCGTCATCATGCGCGGAACCCGCACTCGGCGCGTGCTCAGACCGGCTCGGCGACGACACGCCTCGACGCCCGCCGAACTCCACGGAGGAGATCGACCGTGAGCACGGCGAGGGCCACCCAGACGAGCGCGAACCCGATCCATCGCTCGGGCGGCATCGGCTCGCCGAGGAGCACCACGCCGACGAGGAACTGGATGAACGGGGCGAAGTACTGGATGAAGCCCATGTAGATGAGCGGAAGCCTGCGCGAGGCCGCCGCGAACAGCAGCAGCGGCACCGCCGTGACGGCGCCGGCGCCGAGCAGCAGCATGGTGTGCCAGGTGCCTTCGGCGCCCATCGTGAGCCCCGTGGTCGCGGCGACCCACCACAGCTGCACTGCGGCGAGGGGTGCGAGCCACAGGGTCTCGAGCGTCAGGCCCGAGACGGCGTCGACGCGAGGACCGACCCGCTTCTTGATGAGTCCGTAGAAGCCGAACGAGAAGGCGAGCAGCAGCGCGATCCACGGGAACTGCCCGTGGCCGACGGCGAGGACGACCACCGCGACGATGCTGATGCCGACGGCGACCCACTGCGTCGTGTTCAACCGTTCGCGCAGCACGAGGACGCCGAGGAAGACGGTCACGATCGGGTTGATGAAGTATCCGAGCGAAGCCTCGACGACCTGCTCGGAGACCGCCGCGTAGACGTAGGTCTGCCAGTTGACGAAGATGAGCACGCCCGCCACCGCCATTGTGAGGAGCACCCGTCGGTCGCGGAGCAGGGCGAAGAGTGCGCCCCATCCGCGCGTCACCGTGATGAGCAGCGCGCAGAAGACGAGCGAGAGGAGGATCCGCCAGGCGACGATCTCGAGCGAGCCCGTGGGTGCGAGCGCGATGAAGTAGATGGGGAGGAAGCCCCAGAGAAGGTAGGAGGAGATCGCGTACGCGAGTCCGGGCCTGCTGATGCCAGCTCGCGTCGTCGCAGCAGGGGTCTCAGGGGCGGGATTCACCGATACAGACTACGCCCCCGCGAGGTGGCAGCGGCGGCCGAGGGCGAAGACGCAGAACGGCCCGGATGCGCTGCACCCGGGCCGTTCTGGAATGAATCGAGTCGCTCAGCGAACGACGACCGCGAGCACGTCGCGGGCCGAGAGGACCAGGAAGTCCTCGCCGCCGAACTTGACCTCGGTGCCGCCGTACTTCGAGTAGATCACCTTGTCGCCGACGGCGACGTCGAGCGGGACGCGGTTGCCGTTGTCGTCGATGCGGCCGGGGCCGACCGCCACGACCTCGCCCTCCTGGGGCTTCTCCTTGGCGGTGTCGGGGATCACGAGGCCCGACGCGGTGGTCTGCTCGGCCTCGACCTGCTTGATGACGATGCGATCCTCGAGCGGCTTGATGGAAACCGACACGGTTGCCCCTATCTCTCTGATGAAGAAACTGTCTTGCGAAGACTGATTAGCAGCCTCTGAGTGAGAGTGCTAAGCCGAGTCTAGGCGCGTTTTGGCACTCGTGCAACGTGAGTGCCAGTCCGTTCACGCGGGGCGAACACGGCGGTCGGATGCCCCGCACCGTCGCCGCTCGGCGGCCGCGCCACGGTGCTAGCGTGGCCGGGTGGAACGCTCCGAGCTCGTCGAACTCCTCTCACCCGAAGGGCTGCGGCTCCTCGACGGCCTGCCCGAATGGGACTCGAAGGCCGACATCGTGAAGACGGTCGCCGCCCTCCGCCGCCAGGGGCATCCGGCCTCGCTGGTCGCCACCGTGCTCAGCCAGGCGAAGCTCCGTGCGAAGGCCGCAGCGAAGTTCGGCCCCTTCGCCGCACGCATGCTCTTCACCGAAGCCGGACTCGAACAGGCGACCCGGCTGCAGGTCGCCGCACTCCACGCCGGCCGGTTCTCACGAGCCGGGGTGCACCACGTCGCCGACCTCGGCTGCGGCATCGGCGGGGACGCCCTCGCCATGGCCGCGATCGACCTCGAGGTGACCGCCGCCGATGCCGACGAGGTCACCGCTGCGATCGCGGCCTACAACCTCACCCCGTTCCCCCACGCCCGGGTGCTGCACGAGCGCGCGGGGGACGTCGCGCTCGGCGGCGTCGGCGGCGTCTGGCTCGATCCGGCGCGTCGCACCACCGCGGGCGGCACCACGACGCGCATCGCGGATGCCTCGGCGTACTCGCCGAGCCTCGACTTCGCTTTCGGGCTCGCCGACCGGCTGCCGGTGGGCGTGAAGCTCGGCCCCGGCACCGACCGGGACGTGATCCCCGCAGGCGCTGAGGCGCAGTGGGTCTCCGTCGACGGCGACGTGGTCGAACTGGGCGTCTGGCTCGGCGCGCTCGCACGCCCCGGCATCGGCCGTTCGGCGCTCGTCATCCGCGGCGAGCTGGCGCACGAGCTCAGCGCGGCGGCCGACTCCCCCGACGCCCCCGACGGCCCGCTCGGCGACTACCTCTACGAGCCCGACGGCGCGGTCATCCGAGCGCGGCTCATCGGCGAACTCGCCCGGTCGAACGGCGCCTGGATGCTGAGTCCCGGCATCGCCTACCTCACCGCCGACACCGCGTTCGCATCGCCGTTCGCCCGCGGGTTCCGGGTGATCGAACGGCTGCCCGCCGATGAGCGCGGGCTGCGTCAGGCGTTGCACGCCCGCGGCGTGGGCGCGCTCGAGATCAAGAAGCGCGGTGTCGACGTCGACCCCGCCGCGCTGCGGACGCGCCTGAAGCTGAAGGGCTCGGAGCGGGCGACCGTCGTGCTCACCCGCGAGCAGGGTCGCCACGTGACGCTGCTCGTCGAACGGCTCGAAACCGCGGGTTGAGGAGCGCCCGACGCAGGAGGACGCGTCTCGAGACCCCGCTCGTCAGGACGGCAGTGCGCCGAACACGATCGCGTAATAGCCGATCCAGAGCGCCGAGAACACGAGTCCGCCGAGCCCGGTGCCGATGCCGACGAACGCGAGCGTTCGCCCGTGCTCCTCGCGGCGGAGGCCCAGCACGCCGAAGACGATGGCCGCGATCGAGAGCGGCAGCATCCACCCGACGAACAGCGATGCCGTCGCTCCGACGGTGCCCGTGACCGCGGCGACCCAGCTGTAGGCGCGGCTCTGCTGCTGCGCCTCCACGACCTCGCGCTGGTCGTACTCGGGCCGATGCACGACGAGCAGCTGCCCGGTCGAGATGCGCCGGAGTTGACCCGTGTCGATGGGCACGTCGAACTCGCGGACGGCGGGATCGGCGCGCAGGGTCGGTTCTGCGGGTCGGTAGGGCGCGAGCGGGTCGTCGGACGAGGACTCGCCCTCGGACGAGGGCTCGAGCGTCGGGCGGTCGTCGATCGCCGGCACGGTCGCATCGGCGACACCGGCCTCGGATCGGGGCGGCGCGGCCGACGCACCCGCGGACTCGGAAGGAGCCCGGGGCGCCGGAGGCTCCGCCCGAGAACGGCGGTCGGGGGCCCCGCCCTCGGGCGAGACCCCCGCACGGTCGTTCATGGCACCCTCAGTAGACGTCGTAATCGCCGTAGGGAACGCTCGCGAAGAGCACGCTCCAGAGCACGATCGACAGCAGGCCCATGGCGATCCCGACGAAGCCGGTGATGATGCCGGTCAGCCACATGCCCTTCGCAGCAGGCTCCTTGCGCTTGCCGATGAAGCCGAGCACCACGGCCGCGGCCGGGATGAACAGCTGCATGATGCCGCCGACGAAGGGGATCCACACGACGGCGAATCCCCCCACGATGCCGAGCACGCCGGCGATGAGCGAGATCAAGCTGAACACCGGGGTCGGCTTGCTCGGTGCGGTGCCGTAGGCACCGTACCCGGGCTGACCGTACGCGGGCTGCGCCGGAGCACCGTAACCCGGCTGCGCCGGAGCACCGTAACCGGGCTGCGCCGGAGCACCGTACGCGGGGGGCGGCGCGGCGGCGCCATAGCTCGGCGGCGCCGCGGGTGCCGCTGCACCGTAGGCGGGCGGAGCGGGCGGAGCCGGCGGGGCGGGCGGAGCCGGCGGCGCGGTCGGCGCCTCGGGCGCGGCCGGCGGCTCGGGTACCGAGGGCACCTCGGGGCCGGTCGCGGCCGCATCCACCGGGACGACCGGCTCGGGCGCACCGGGCACCTCGGGCTCGGGCGCGTCGGGAACGACGGGCTCGGGCACGTTCGGCACCGTCGGCTCGACCGGCTCGCCGGGGAGTTCCTCGGGGTTCTTCGGATCACTCATCGGTGCTCCTTGCTCTGCTTGATGCGGGTACCGGCGCGGCTCAGTACGTGGTGATCTGGGGGTTCGAGGCGACGAACGCGAAGGCGGCGATCCACACGATGACGAGGATGATGCCCACGACGAGGCCGATGTACCCGAGGATGAGGCCGGCGATGGCGAGCCCACGCCCCTGCTCGCCGGTCTTCTTGATCTGGCCGAGCGCGATGTGCCCGGTGATGATCGCGACGAGCGACACGAAGAATGCCGAGACGAGCGAGACGATCGCGAGCACGTTGGTCTTGGTCGAAGCAGGTGCACCGTAGGCGGGCGCGGCGTAGGCCGGAGCAGCCGGCGGCGCGCCGTACGCGGGAGCGGCCGGGGCTGCGGGAGCAGCCGGGGGCACGGGCGGAACGGCGCCCGCGGGCTGCTCGGGAAGGTTCGGGTCGGTCACGGTGGTTCCCCTCGATGCTGTGTGTGCAGCGCTCCCTCGGGTTGAGGGACGCTCCGGGCGCGCACGATCGACGCCGCGCTCCGGTGATTTCGTCCCCACACTATCGCGCGAGGGCCCGCGTGCACAGGCTTCGGCCGTCACACGACCTGGATCTCGGTCACCGGCAGCGTCGAATCGGCGCCGAAGCCGAGGTCGGACGGCGCATGGCCCGCCATCACGAGCTGCGCGCCGAGTGCCGCGATCATCGCGCCGTTGTCGGTGCAGAGCGAGAGGGGTGGGACCCGCAGTGCGATGCCCGCCGCCTCGGCCCGTTCGGCGGCGACGTCACGCAGGCGCGCGTTCGCGATGACCCCGCCGCCGAGGAGCAGTCGCGGCACCCCGAGTTCGGTGCACGCGTCGATCGCCTTCGCGACCAGCACGTCGACGACCGCCTCCCGGAAGCTCGCGGCGACGTCGGCGACCGGCACGGGCTCGCCGGCGGCCTCACGCTGCTCGACCCAGCGGGCGACGGCGGTCTTCAGCCCTGAGAAACTGAAGTCGTAGCGGTGCGCCGCGAGGTCCTTCGGACGGGTGAGTCCCCGCGGGAAGCGGATCGCCTCGGGGTCGCCGCCCACCGCTGCGCGGTCGATCTCGGGCCCTCCGGGGTAGGGCAGGCCGAGCACGCGGGCGACCTTGTCGAAGGCCTCGCCTGCGGCGTCGTCGATGGTCTCGCCGAGCAGTTCGACGTCGGAGACGAGGTCGCGGACCAGGAGGAGCGAGGTGTGTCCGCCGGAGACGAGCAGTGCCACCGTCGGCGTCTCGAGCGGGTCGGACGTGTCGAGGAGGTCGGCCCCCACATGCCCGACGAGGTGGTTCACCGCGTAGATCGGGACCCCCAGGGAGAGCGCGAGCGCCTTCGCGGCCCCGACGCCGACCATGAGCGCCCCGGCGAGGCCCGGCCCGCTCGTGACGGCGACCGCGTCGATCTCGTCGAGCGTGACGGATGCCTCGGCGAGCGCCGCACGGATCGTCGGCCCCATCGCCTCGAGGTGCGCGCGGGCCGCGACCTCGGGAACGACGCCGCCGTAGCGCGCGTGCTCCTCCATCGAGGAGGCGATCGTGTTGGCGAGCAGCGTCGTGCCGCGCACGATGCCCACGCCGGTCTCGTCGCAGGACGTCTCGATGCCGAGGATGAGCGGGTCGCCGGTGTTCATCGGCTCACCCCTCGGATGGTCGCGCCGCCGGCGCCGCCCGCCGGCCGTGTGACCGCCGGGGGTACGGCGAGCTGCATCATGATCGCATCGACGCCGCGCCGATAGTACCTCGGGCGCACCCCGATCTCCACGAAGCCGAGCGACTCGTACAAGGACCGGGCGATCGGATTGTCGGCACGCACCTCGAGGAAGAGCTGCGCGATGCCGCGGCGCCGCGACTCGGTGATGAGCGCATGCATGAGCCCTCGACCGAGGCCGATTCCGCGTGCGGCCGGGTCGACGGCGATCGTCTGGATGTCTCCCTGGTCGCCGCCCGAGGGCGCCAGCAGGCCGGCGTAGCCGAGCAGCGGGGGCCACGCGGCATCCGACTCGTCATGCTGCGCCTCGGATGCCTCGTCGTCGACCTCGTCGGCACCGCCCGACCCGGCGTGCGCCTGACGCGACGCGAGCTCGTCGTCGACCGCCACCAGGTAGTAGCCGTGCGGGCTCTCGAGTTCGCGGCGCATCGCGTCTTCGGGCCAGGCGTCCTCGGTGAAGGTGGCCCGCTCGAGCCGCATGATCGCGTCGAGGTCGCCGAGCCGGGCGCGGCGCATGAACACGCTCACCGGAGCACCCGCCTTCCGGCCGACGGGGTGACGTCGGGGGCTCGGAGGTAGAGGGGCGCGTCGGCGGCGATCGGCAGGCGACCGGCGGCGAAGGCGAGTTCGGCGACGAGTCCCACGGCGCCCGCCGAGACGACGGCCGCCTCGAACCGGATGCCTCGCGGCTCGGGCAGTGCGTCGCGTGGCGCGAGCCCGGGGCCGGTCACGCGCACCGGCAGCCCGGCCACGTCGAGCCCGTCGTACTCGGAGACGGCGAACTCCCGGCGCCGCGCGTCGGTGACGACCTGCAGCGGACCGGTCTCCCCCGCGGTGTACCGCGACCAGGCGATCGCGTCGTGGCTCGGCACGGGCACGAAGGGGCGGGCGACGCCCAGGGCGAAGGCGTGCGCCGCGGCGATGCCGACCCGGAGGCCGGTGAACGGCCCCGGGCCCATGCCGGCGGCGACGCCGGAGAGGCGATCGGGGGCGATGCCGGCCTCGTCGAGCGCATCTCGGATGAACCCGCCGATCACCTCGGCGTGGCGCATGGTGTCGTCGGTGCCGGTCTCGGCGAGGACGCGCAGTTCGCCGCTCGCGGCGTCGCGATCGACGATCGCGACACTCGTGCCCGTCGAGGTGTCGATCGCGAGGAGCATGGGGACAAGCCTACGCCGAGACGGCGTACAGGGTGCCCGCCCACCGGGGTCCGATGCCGCGCACGGTGACGGTGCGCGGCTCGTCGGCGTCGAGCTCGTCGTCGCCGGCCTCCTCGCCGTCAGCCTCGCCTCGCGCCTCGCTCGCACCGGTCGGGCGCTCGATCACGATCTCGAGCCGCGAGTCGCTGAGCTCCTCGACGAGGCCGGCGCCCCACTCGACGACGACGACCGAGCGTGCGACGTCGAGATCGAGGTCGTCGACGAGCGCCGCCTCGCCGAGCCGGTAGGCGTCGACGTGGATGAGCGGCGGGCCGTCGCCGAGGTTCGGGTGGGTGCGGGCGATGACGAACGTCGGGCTCTGCACGGGGCCGCGCACGCCGAGGCCTGCGCCGATGCCCCGGGTGAGGGTGGTCTTGCCCGCCCCGAGCGGCCCGGTGAGCACGAGCAGGTCTCCGGGGCGGAGCCCGCGCCCGAGGTCGCGGCCGAACTCGCCCATCTCCTCGGCCGTCGCGAAAGTGGCCGACAGCGTCACGGGCGGACCTCGGTCGTGCTCGCAGCCTGGCTCGCACCGGCACCGCCGACGTATCGGCGCGGCACGCGAGGGCCGATGCGGGTGACGATCTCGTAGCCGATCGTGCCCGCCGCCGCGCCCCACTCGTCTGCGGTCGGGGCCCCCGTCGCCGGGTCGCCGAAGAGCACGACCTCGTCGCCGATCGACACCTCGTCGTCGCCGACGTCGAGGATGAACTGGTCCATGGCGATGCGACCGGCGACCGGCCGGCGGCGACCGGCGAGGAGCGCCTCCGCCCCGTTGCCGGACGCCTGACGCGGCACCCCGTCGGCGTAGCCGAGCGGCACCAGGGCGAGGGTGCTCGCCTGCTCGGCGTGCCAGATGTGGCTGTACGAGGCGCCCGCGCCCGACTCGACGCGGCGCACGGCCGCGACTCGGGCACGGAGCGTCATCACTGGGGTGAGCCCGAGCTCGGTCGAGGTCGTGCCGTCTCCGAACGGCGTGAGCCCGTACATGCCGATCCCGATGCGCACCGCGTCGTAGCGGGAGGCCGGGTCGCGCAGCGCCTGCTCGGTGGAGGCGATGTGCCGGATCCGCGGCGAGAGTCCGGCTGCCCGGGCATCGGCGAGCGCGCGTTCGAAGGCCTCGAGCTGAGCGCTGTCGACCTCGCGCGAGGTGTTCGCGAAGTGGCTGAAGATCCCGACCACCTCGACCAGCCCGTCGCGTTCGAGGCCCGCGGCCACGGCGACCACGTCGGCCCACTCCGCTTCGGGCACGCCGTTGCGGCTGAGCCCGGTGTCGATCTTGAGGTGCACGCACGCGGGCGCGACGGCACCGCCGCCGCGGGCGAGTTCGACCGCGGCCTCCGCCGCGCGCTCGAGCTGTGCGCGGCTGGAGATGCCGAGCTCGATGCCCGCGCGGACCGCGCGGGCGAAGTCGGCGTCGGGCCCGTGCAGCCAGGCGAGCACGGGAGCATCGATGCCGGCGTCGCGCAGCTCGTGCGCCTCGTCGAGGTCGGCGACACCGAGGCGGGTCGCGCCGCCCGCAAGGGCGGCACGAGCGGCGGCGACCGCGCCGTGCCCGTAGGCGTCGGCCTTCACCACCGCGATGATCTCGGCCGGGGCCATGCGAGCGGCGAGCGTGCGCACATTGCCGGTGAGCGCGTCGAGGTCGATGACCGCCTCGCGGAACGGCGACCCCGTGGCATCCTGCCGGCTCATCGTTCGTTCCCCTTCTCGAGCACGACGAAGGCGCTCGCGATGCCCGCGTCGTGGCTCATCGAAAGATGCACCCGATCGATGCCGAGCTCGGCGACGTGCCGCGCAAGCGCCCCCGAGAGCGCGAAGTCGGGGTTGCCCTCGGCGTCCTGCACGATCCGCATGTCGTGCCAGCGGATCACCGCGTGCCCGCCGAGCGCCTTGATGAGCGCCTCCTTCGCCGCGAAACGTGCGGCGAGCGATCGTGCCGGACGATCACGTTCGCTCTCGGCGAACAGACGTTCGAGGAGCGCGGGGGTCCGGGTGACCGAACGCTCGAAGCGCCCGATGTCCACGACGTCGATGCCGATGCCGGCGATCACGCGGCCCCCGCGCCCATGGTCACTCGACCGTCACCGACTTCGCGAGGTTGCGCGGCTGGTCGACGTCGAGCCCCTTCGCCTGCGAGAGCTCCATCGCGAAGATCTGGAGCGGCACCACCGCGAGCAACGGCTCGAAGAGCGGGCCCGCGAGCGGGATGCGCACGACCTCGTCGGCGAACGGCAGCACCGCGGCGTCGCCGGCCTCGGCGATCGCGATGACGCGGGCGCCGCGGGCACGGATCTCCTGGATGTTCGAGACGACCTTCGGGTGCAGGCTCCGGTCGTGGCGCGGGCTCGGCACGACGACGAACACCGGCAGCCCCGGCTCGATGAGCGCGATCGGCCCGTGCTTCAGCTCGCCGGCGGCGAAGCCCTCGGCGTGGATGTACGCGAGCTCCTTGAGCTTCAGCGCGCCCTCGAGTGCGATCGGGTAGCCCACGTGGCGGCCGAGGAAGAGCACCGAACGGGTGTCCGCCATCCAGTGTGCGAGCTGCGCGACCTTGTCGGCCTCGCCGAGCACCTGCTCGATCTTCTCGGGCACCGCGGTCAGTTCGGCGAGCTGGGCCGCGAGCTCGGCCTCGCCGAGCGTGCCCCGCACTCGCGCGAGATGCAGCCCGAAGAGGTAGAGCGCCGTGATCTGCGCGACGAACGCCTTCGTCGAGGCGACCGCGACCTCGGGGCCGGCGTGCGTGTAGACCACCGCATCGGATTCGCGCGGGATCGTGGCACCCTGCGTGTTGCAGATCGAGATCGTGCGGGCACCCTGTTCGCGGGCGTACTTGACCGCCATGAGCGTGTCCATCGTCTCGCCCGACTGGCTGATCGAGACGACGAGGGTGTCGTCGCCGATCACAGGCTCGCGGTAGCGGAACTCGTGGCTGAGCTCGACTTCGACCGGGACGCGCGCCCACTGCTCGATCGCGTACTTCGCGACCATGCCGGCGTAGGAGGCGGTGCCGCACGCGATCACGGTGATGCGTCGGATGCCGCGGAGCTCGTCGTCGCCGAAGCCCTCGAGCTCGGGGATCACCACGGCTCCGTCGACCACGCGGCCGCGAAGCGTGTTGGCGACGGCCTCGGGCTGCTCCGAGACCTCCTTGCGCATGAACGACGACCATCCGCCCTTCTCGGCGGCCGAGGCATCCCAGGCGACCTCGAAGGCCTCGACCTCGACGGGCGACCCGTCGAAACCTGTGATGACGACCTCGTCGGCGGTGATCGTCACGATCTGGTCCTGGCCGACGGCGACGGCCTGCTTCGTGTACTCCACGAATGCGGCGACGTCGGAACCGAGGAAGTTCTCGCCCTCGCCGAGCCCGATCACGAGCGGCGAGTTGCGGCGCGCGCCGACGACGACGCCGGGCTCGGCGCGGTGCACGGCGAGCAGGGTGAAGGCGCCCTCGAGGCGCGAGACGGTGTTGCGGAATGCCGTGCGGAGGTCGCCGGCGTCGCGGTACTCGCGACCGAGGAGCACGGCGGCGACCTCGGTGTCGGTCTCGGACTCGAAGGTGAAGCCCTCGGCGAGCAGTTCGTCCTTCAGCTCGGAGAAGTTCTCGATGATGCCGTTGTGGATGAGCGCGAGCCGGCCCTCGTCGCCGAGGTGCGGGTGCGCGTTCCGGTCGGTCGGTCCGCCGTGGGTCGCCCAGCGGGTGTGGCCGATGCCGGTGCCGCCATGGCGCAGCGGGTTCCGCTCGAGCTCGTCGGCGAGGACCTTCAGCTTGCCGGCCCGCTTCGCGGTCTCGATGGCGCCGTCGTCGTCGACGACCGCCACCCCCGCCGAGTCGTAGCCACGGTATTCGAGGCGGCGCAGGCCACCCATGAGGACGTCGAGGCTGTTGCGCTCTCCGACGTATCCGACGATTCCACACATGGGGGCGATTCTACTGGCGAACGGCTGAGCCGCCGCCCTGTGGCCATCGGGCGGGATGCCGCTGCGGGCGCCGTGCACCGCACTACACTGGCACGGTGCCGGATCAGCAGAGCCCGTCGTCGCACCCGACGCAGATCTCGCCGTTCATCGAACTCGATCGAGCCGACTGGGCGGCGCTCGCGCCGTCGATGCCGTCGCCGCTCCGGGAGACCGAGATCGTGCAGCTGCGCGGCCTCGGCGAGCCGCTCGACCCGACCGAGGTGGCCGAGGTCTACCTGCCGCTCAGCCGGTTGCTGAACCTCTACGTCGGCGGTACCAAGTCGCTGCACAAGGTCGCGAGCGAGTTCCTGCGTGAACGCTTCGAGTCGACCCCGTTCGTGATCGGCGTCGCTGGCTCGGTCGCGGTCGGCAAGTCGACCATCGCGAGGCTCCTGCGCGAACTCCTCGCCCGTTGGGAGCACACGCCCCGGGTCGAACTCGTGACGACCGACGGGTTCCTCTTCCCGAACGCCGAGCTCGAGCGCCGCGGACTCATGGCCCGCAAGGGATTCCCCGAGTCGTACGACCGCCGGGCGCTCCTGCGCTTCGTCAGCGAGGTGAAGGCCGGCGCCGCCGAGGTTCGCGCGCCGTTCTACTCGCACCTCGCCTACGACATCGTTCCCGACGCCCAGGTGACCGTCCGTCGACCCGACGTCCTCATCGTGGAAGGTCTCAACGTGCTGCAGCCGCCTGGCCCCGGGCACCGCCTGGCCGTCAGCGATCTCTTCGACTTCACGATCTACGTCGACGCACGCACGAGCGACATCGCGCGCTGGTACGAGGAGCGCTTCCTGAAGCTCCAGCGGGGCGCGTTCGCGAACCCCCGTTCGTACTTCCACCGCTACGCCTCGCTCACCGAGGACGAGGCACGCCACCGTTCGCGCGAGATCTGGAAATCGATCAACGAGCCGAACCTGCTGCAGAACATCCGGCCGACCCGTTCGCGCGCCTCGCTCGTGCTGCGCAAGAGCGCCGACCACACGGTCTCGAGCGTGCTGCTGCGCAAACTCTGAGCCTCTCAGCACGTCGCTGAGTCTTCTCAGGAAGAATCCGGGCTTTCTCAGGACGGAACAGCGGCAGCGACCCCGACACGCCGCGTTCTCTCCTGAGCAACGCGGCGTTCCGGGGTTCGGCTCCTGAGAAACGAAGCAGCGCTCAGAGGGCCAGTTCGGTCTTCACGACCTCGGCCAGGGTCGCCGCATGACGGTCGGCCTCGGTCTGATCGGATGCCTCGACCATGACCCGCACCATGGGCTCGGTGCCCGACGGCCGCAACAGCACCCGGCCCGAGTCGCCGAGTTCGGCCTCGATCTCGGCGACGGCTGCGGCGATGCGCTCGTTGCCGCCGAGACTGTGGTGATCGACGCCGCGCACGTTCACCAGCACCTGCGGGTAGACCGTCATCGCACTGGCCAGTTCGGCGAGCGACTTGCCGGTGCGCGCCATCTCGGCGACCAGATGCAGTCCGGTCAGCACCCCGTCGCCGGTGGTCGCGTACTCGCTCATGATGACGTGGCCCGACTGCTCGCCGCCGAGGGCGAACCCGCCGGCGCCGAGTGCCTCGAGCACGTACCGATCGCCGACCCTGGTCTCGACGACGTCGATGCCGTGCTCGGCCATCGCGCGCTTGAGGCCGAGGTTCGACATGACCGTCACGACGAGCGTGTCGTCGGTGAGCTTGCCCCGCTCCTTCATCGAGAGCGCGAGGATCGCCATGATCATGTCGCCGTCGACGATGTTGCCGTCGGCGTCGACGGCGAGGCAGCGGTCGGCGTCGCCGTCGTGGGCGATGCCCACATCGGCGCCGTGCTCGAGCACGGCGGCCTGCAGCTTGTCGAGGTGCGTCGAACCGACGCCGTCGTTGATGTTGACACCATCGGGGTCCGCCCCGATGACGACGAGTTCGGCCCCCGCGTCCTTGAAGGTCTCGGGCGAGACTCCGGCGGCGGCGCCGTGGGCGCAGTCGAGCACGACCTTGATGCCGTCGAGACGGTTCGGGAGGGTGCCGAGCAGGTGCACGACATAGCGGTCTTCGGCGTCGGCGAAGCGGCGGATTCGCCCGACGCCGTCGCCGACCGGAGCCAGCTTCTGCTTGCCGAGGTAGGACTCGATGCGATCTTCGACCTCGTCGGGCAGCTTGGTACCGCCGAAGGAGAAGAACTTGATGCCGTTGTCGGGCGCCGGGTTGTGCGACGCCGAGATCATGACACCGAAGTCGGCCTTGATCGAGTCGATGAGGAATGCGGCCGCGGGCGTCGGGATGACCCCGGCGTCGAGCACGTCGACACCCGAGCTCGCAAGGCCCGCAGAGACCGCGGCGGTGAGGAACTCACCGGAGACCCTGGGGTCGCGCGCGACGACGGCGACCGGGCGCCGCCCCGCTGCGCGGTTCTCGTCGGCGTGACGCCCCTGCGTGAGGACGGCCGCAGCCGCCTGGGAGAGGCCCAGGGCCAGGTCAGCCGTGAGTTCACGGTTGGCCAGGCCCCGGACCCCGTCCGTTCCGAAAAGCCGAGGCATACGGATTCGCGGAGCGGATTAACGCTTCGAGAACTGCGGAGCCTTGCGCGCCTTCTTGAGACCGGCCTTCTTGCGCTCGATGACGCGGGCGTCGCGAGTGAGGAATCCGGCCTTCTTCAGGGTCGGGCGGTTGTTCTCACGGTCGATCTCGTTGAGTGCACGGGCGATCGCGAGGCGGAGCGCACCGGCCTGGCCCGAGGGGCCGCCGCCGGTGATCTTCGCGACCACGTCGTACGAGCCGGTGAGCTCGAGCACGGTGAACGGGTCGGTGATGAGCTGCTGGTGCAGCTTGTTCGGGAAGTACGCCGCGAACTCGCGGCCGTTGACCGTGATGGTGCCGGCGCCGGGAACGACGCGCACGCGGGCGATGGCCTGCTTGCGACGGCCGACGGCCGCGCCCGACACGTTGAGCACGGGACGGGGGGTGGTGGGAGCGGCCTCGGGGGCGCTCTCGGTCGTGTAGCTCTCGGGAGCCGCTTCGATCTGGTCTGCGATCTTCGCCATGTTGGTGTGAATCCTTATTTCGAGAACGTCGAGGGTGCCGGAATTACTGGGCGACCTGGGTGAGGGTGTACGGCTTGGGCTGCTGCGCGGCGTGCGGGTGCTCGGGGCCCGCGTAGACCTTGAGCTTCTTCAGCTGGGCCCGACCGAGCGAGTTCTTCGGGAGCATGCCGCGGATCGCCTTCTCGACGGCGCGAACGGGGTTCTTCTCGAGGAGCTCGGCGTAGCCGACGGCCTTGAGACCGCCCGGGTAGCCCGAGTGGCGGTACGCCTTCTTCTGCTCGAGCTTCTGTCCGGTGAGTGCCACCTTCTCGGCGTTGACGATGATGACGAAGTCACCGGTGTCGACATGGTTGGCGAAGATCGCCTTGTGCTTGCCGCGCAGCAGGGCTGCGGAGTGGCTCGCGAGACGGCCGAGGACGATGTCGGTCGCGTCGATGACGACCCAGTCGCGCTGGATCTCGTTCGACTTCGGGGTATAGGTGCGCGTCACGGAAGTGCTGCTTTCTGATCGAGTGAGGGGTTCGTGAATCCCACTCCGGGGGAGTTCGATCGCTCACGCTGACGAACGCCTGGTGGAGGGCTCAACTTCGGGCACCGCTGCAGAGAACGGCACCAAAGGGAGATTCTAGCAGCTTCGACCCGCGAATCAGAATCGCGGCTCCTCCGCCGGGTCGCGGATGCCACGCGGCCGGAGCTCCCGCCTCGCTCGCGTCTGCGCGGCGCGGGCCTCGAGCTCGGCGTCGTCGGGGTAGCCGACCTCGGTGAGCACGAGCCCCTTCGCCGGCATCACCTTGAACTCGCTCGTGCGCCGCCCGGCCGCGAGGAGTGCTTCAGGACCGTCCGGCTCGAGCCGCCCCTCCCCCACCGCGACGCAGGCGCCCACGAGCGCCCGGACCATGGAGTGGCAGAAGGCATCGGCCTGCAACCGCGCGACGAGCACGCCGTCGGGACCGCGATGCCAGCTGAACTCCTGCAGCGTGCGGATGGTCGTCGCCTCGGGGCGCGGCCTGCAGAACGCCGCGAAGTCGTGGAGACCGGTGAGGTTCTCGGCCGCGGCATCCATGGCACCCGCGTCGAGCCCGCGCGGCAACCAGACCGTGCGCAGTCTCTGCAGCGGATCCTTCGTCGCCGAGGCGTCGGCGATGCGGTACTCGTAGCGCCGCCAGACGGCGGAGAATCGGGCGTCGAAGCCGCTGGGCGCGATCTCGGCGCTCGTGACGACGACATCGGCGTCAGCGGCACCGAGGATGCCGCCGAGGCGGCGGAGCAGCACCGTCGGAGGATCGGTGGCCACGAGGCCTGCGACCTCGCCGCGTCGCGGCCGGGTCACCGCGGTGAAGGCCGCGAGCGGCACATCGACATGCGCGACCTGCCCGACGGCATGGACTCCGGCGTCGGTGCGGCCCGCGACCGTCAGCCTCGGGACGACGTGCTCACGGCGGAACAGCGTGGCGAGTGCTTCTTCGATGACGCCCTGCACGGTCCGCAGACCCGGCTGGCGACTCCATCCCTTGAAGTCGGTGCCGTCGTAGGCGATCGCGAGTCGGATCCTGAGGCTCGCCTCGCTCGCGGTGCCGGCTGCTGCCGTGCCGGCCACGGGGTCGGTGCGCTCGGGCGTCGACGCGTGAACGGATTCGGGCATGGATCGAGTTTAGGCGCGCACCGCTTCGGCCAAGGTCCGGCCCGTTCTGGCGTGCCGATGCGAGGCCCGGGAGATACGCGAACGGGCCCCCGTGCGTTCTGCACAGGGGCCCGTTCTGCAGGGCGAGACTACTTGGCCTCGGCCGCCTCGGTCTCCTCGGCGGCGGGGGCCTCGGTGGCCTCCTCGGCGGCGGGGGCCTCGGGGGCCTCCTCGGCGGCGGGGGCCTCAGCGGCCTCCTCGACGACCTCGGCCTCGGGCTCTACGGCGACGGGCGCCGCGGCGGCGGGCTTGGTGGCGCGCTGCTTCTTCACGACCGGCTCGAGCACGAGCTCGATGACCGCCATGGGCGCGTTGTCGCCCTTGCGGTTGCCGATCTTCGTGATGCGGGTGTAGCCGCCCTCACGGTCGGCGACCTGCGGCGCGATGACTGCGAAAAGCTCGTGCACGACGGCCTTGTCGCCGATCACGGCGAGCACGCGACGGCGGGCGTGCAGGTCGCCGCGCTTCGCGAACGTGATGAGGCGCTCGGCGAGCGGGCGGAGCCGCTTCGCCTTGGTCTCGGTCGTGGTGATGCTCTTGTGCGTGTAGAGCGCAGCCGCGAGGTTCGCGAGCATGAGCCGCTCGTGCGAGGGGCCGCCTCCGAGGCGGGGGCCCTTGGTGGGCTTCGGCATGGTTCGTTATCTCCAGTGTGTGGGGGTCGGTGCTACGTGCGCGAGCGACTAGTTCTCGTCGTCGAAGCCGGTGTAGAAGTGGGCGCCGTCGAAGCCGGGCACCGAGTCCTTGAGCGACAGGTTCATCTCGGTGAGCTTGTCCTTGACCTCGTCGACCGACTTCTGACCGAAGTTGCGGATGTTCATGAGCTGCGACTCGCTCAGGGCGACGAGCTCCGACACCGTGTTGATGCCTTCGCGCTTCAGGCAGTTGTAGCTGCGCACCGAGAGATCGAGGTCTTCGATCGGGATCGAGAGCTCGCTCGAGAGCACCGCGTCGACCGGCGCGGGGCCGATCTCGATGCCCTCGGCCGCGGTGTTCAGCTCGCGCGCGAGGCCGAACAGCTCGGTGAGGGTGCGGCCGGCCGAGGCGATCGCGTCGCGCGGCGAGATGGCCGGCTTCGACTCGACGTCGACCACGAGGCGGTCGAAGTCGGTGCGCTCGCCGGCGCGGGTGGCCTCGACGCGGTAGGTGACCTTGAGCACCGGCGAGTAGATCGAGTCGACCGGGATCTGGCCGGCCTCCGAGTACTCGTTGCGGTTCTGCGAAGCCGAGACATAGCCACGGCCGCGCTCGATCGTGAGCTCGAGCTCGAACTTCGCCGAGTCGTTGAGCGTCGCGATGACCAGCTCGGGGTTGTGCACCTCGACACCCGCAGGAGCGGAGATGTCGGCGGCGGTGACCTCACCCGCACCCTGCTTGCGCAGGTACGCGGTGATGGGCTCGTCGTGCTCGCTCGAGACGACCAGGTTCTTGATGTTCAGGATGATCTCGGTGACATCCTCCTTCACACCGGGAACGGTCGAGAACTCGTGGAGCACCCCGTCGATGCGGATGCTCGTCACGGCTGCGCCGGGGATCGAGGAGAGGAGGGTGCGGCGAAGCGAGTTGCCGAGGGTGTAACCGAAGCCCGGCTCGAGGGGCTCGATCACGAAACGCGAACGGAACTCCGAGATGTTCTCTTCGGTGAGCGTCGGGCGCTGTGCGATCAGCACTGTTGATTCCTTTCGGCAGGGTGTCCGCTATATGACACCTGCGAGGTCGAGGATCTTGAGTTGTGTGAGAACGGATGTCCGGTGGCCGGGCGGGCTCCGAAGAGCCCGGCCCGACCACCGGCCCGGAGAGCCTTAGACGCGACGGCGCTTCGGCGGGCGGCAGCCGTTGTGCGCCTGCGGCGTCACATCGTTGATGCTGCCGACCTCGAGGCCGGCGGCCTGGAGCGAACGGATCGCGGTCTCACGGCCCGAGCCGGGGCCCTTGACGAAGACGTCGACCTTCTTCATGCCGTGTTCCTGCGCCTGGCGCGCAGCCGACTCGGCCGCGAGCTGCGCGGCGAACGGGGTCGACTTGCGCGAGCCCTTGAAGCCGACGCCGCCCGAAGAGGCCCAGCTGATCACGGCACCGTTGGTGTCGGTGATCGAGACGATCGTGTTGTTGAACGTCGACTTGATGTGAGCCTGGCCCACGGCGATGTTCTTCTTTTCCTTCTTGCGCGGCTTGCGAGTAGCCGCCTTTGGTGCTGCCATGTGTGAAATCTCCTAGATCTGGCGACGAGCGGTTACTTGCGGCCGGGCTTCTTCTTGCCGGCGACGGTGCGCTTCGGGCCCTTACGGGTGCGAGCGTTGGTCTTGGTGCGCTGTCCGCGGACCGGAAGGCCGCGACGGTGGCGAATGCCCTCGTACGAGCCGATCTCGACCTTGCGGCGGATGTCGGCGGCGACCTCGCGGCGGAGGTCGCCCTCCACCTTGAAGTTGCCCTCGATGTAGTCGCGAAGGGCGACCAGCTGGTCGTCGCTGAGGTCCTTCACGCGGATGTTCCCGTCGATACCGGTCTCCGCGAGCGTCTGCAGCGCGCGAGTGCGGCCGACGCCGAAAATGTAAGTCAGTGCGATCTCCACGCGCTTCTCGCGCGGGATGTCGACTCCTGCCAGACGTGCCATGTGTGGCTTCTCCTGTTTCGAAGTGGAGGTGTGGAGCACTGCCGGTGCCCGGGCCTCCGTCCCGAGGTGTCACCCGCGCGAGCGGGATCTGGCAGTGCCGATGCGGTGTTCAGTTGTGGTGAGCGGATGCCTCGTGTGAAGCCTGCTCGTGCGCCGAGGTCTCGATGCAGCGCCGGGGCGCCTTGCTCGACCTTGAGCCTTCGGTCGATGCCGCTTCGCGACGTCGACCTTCGGCTCAACCTTGGCGCTGCTTGTGGCGCGGGTTCTCGCAGATGACCATCACGCGGCCGTGGCGGCGGATGACCTTGCACTTCTCGCAGATGCGCTTGACGCTGGGGTTGACCTTCACAGTGGTTCCTCTGATTCGCTGTCCTCGTACCCGCGGAATGCCACGGGCCGTTACTTTCCGGCAGCCCTTACTTGTAGCGGTAGACGATGCGCCCGCGCGTCAGGTCATAGGGGCTCAGCTCGACGATCACGCGATCCTCGGGGAGGATGCGGATGTAGTGCTGGCGCATCTTCCCTGAGATGTGCGCGAGGACCTTGTGGCCGTTCGTGAGCTCCACCCGGAACATTGCGTTCGGAAGAGCCTCGATGACCGAGCCTTCGATCTCGATGACGCCGTCTTTCTTGGCCATAGCCTCACTATCGCTTGGAGTTGGGGATGCTGGTCGTGCGATGACTGCTGCACGCGTACCATGTGCGATGCCCTCGGACGAGGTCGTCGGGCATGCCAAGGCAGGCGTGCAGAACACCAAGGGTCAACTTTAGGCTATTTCAACCGTTTTCGCCAGTCGAGCATGCAGCCGGGTGGGTCCCCCCGGCGAGCACCCCTCGGGACCCGTTCAGCCGAACGCGTCCGCCGCGGATTCCGCAGCCGACCGCGCCGATGCCGCCCCGTCGGCGCCGAGCGCCGCCTCGGCGATCGTTCGGGCCTGCGCAGCCGAATAGCGGAGAAGCCTCGCCCGCACCCCGGCGAGCGCCGAGGGCGCCATCGACAGGCTCGTCGCGCCGAGTCCGACGAGCACGACCGCGAGGAGCGGGTCGGCGGCGGCCTCGCCGCAGATGCCGACCGGCTTGTCGAGCTCCGCCCCTGCCTCGCCCACCGCGCCGACGAGGCCGAGCACGGCCGGATGCCACGGGTCCTGCAGTTCGGCCGCATCGCCGAGCAGGCGATCGGCAGCCATCGTGTACTGCGTGAGGTCGTTCGTGCCGATCGACGCGAACTCGACGGCGGTGAGCAAGCGCTTGGCGAGCAGCGCGGCGGCGGGCACCTCGACCATGATGCCGGCGACCGGGAGCCCCGCCTCGTGGGCGAGCGCTGAGAACCAGGCTGCCTCCTCGACCGTCGCGACCATCGGCGCCATCACCTCGAGCCGTGCCTGCGTCCGCGAAGCTGCGACGGCGAGGGCGTCGAGCTGCCCGCGCAGCATCGGCTCGGCGCGTCGCAGCGCACGGATGCCCCGCAGCCCGAGTGCCGGATTCTCCTCGTGCCGCACGCCGAGGAAGGCGAGCGGCTTGTCGGCGCCGGCGTCGAGCACCCGCACCACGACCTTCTTCCCGGGGAAGGCTGCGAGGAGGCGTTCGTAGGCTTCCTGCTGCACCGTGCCCGACGGCTCGACATCGGACCCGAGGAAGAGGAACTCGGTCCGGAACAATCCGACGCCCTCCGCGCCGAGACGGACGGCCTCTTCGGCCCCGGCCGGGTCCCCGAGGTTGGCGAGCAACGGAACGGGTGTGCCGTCGGCGAGACGTCCCGGCGCGATCGGCGCCATCGCCTCCGCCTCCAGCTCCGCCTTCCGCGCTGACGCGGCGGCGATCTCGTCACCGGAGGGATCGCGCACGATGCGCCCCCTCGCCGCGTCGACGATCACGGTCTCCCCCTCGACGAGCCCCGCGGCATCCGCGCCGACGATCGCGACGAGCGACTTCTCGCGCGCGAGGATCGCCGTGTGCGATGTCGGCCCACCCTCGAGCGTCACGACGGCGAGTACCCGACCGAGGTCGAGGGTCGCGGTGTCGGCAGGGGCGAGGTCGTTCGCCACGAGCACGAAAGGATGCCCGGGGTCTGGAATTCCGGGAGCGGGCGCACCGGACAGGACCGCGATCACCCGCTGTGCGACGTCGGCGAGGTCTGCGGCGCGTTCGGCGAGGTACCCGCCCATGCCGGAGAGCAGCTCACGATATCCGTCGAAGGCTTCGAACACTGCCCGTTCGGCGGTCTGGCCGCGGGCCGCGTGCTCGGCGACGCTCGCGTGGACCGCGGGATCCTCGAGCATCAGCGCTTGGGCTTCGAGCACCTCGCCCGTGGTGCCCTCGGCGGCCTCCGCCCGGCGTCGGAGCTCTCGCGCGACCTCCGCCGCAGCGGCCCGCGCCCGCTCGAGTTCTTCTTCGGTGCGGAGCGCACTCGGCGCGACCGACGGTTCAGGCGGCGGCGGAGACATCCAGGCGACTGGGCCGATCGCGATCCCGCGTCCCACCCCGATCCCGATGAACTCCACCTCGATCACCCCCGGCTCGATCGGCACCACTGCGATCCCCCGGCGCCCGCGTTCAGCCTATCCCCGACGGCCCTGCGACGGGTCGGGAACGCTCAGTCGATCGGCGCCGGCACGATGCCGAACGGCGCAAGGCCCTCGGCGCCGCCGTCGGCGGCCGTGAGCACCCAGATTCCCGCGGCGTGCACGGCGACGCTGTGCTCCCAGTGCGCCGCGTCGGCGCCGTCTGCGGTGGTGACGGTCCAGTCGTCGTCGCGTACGAAGGTGTCGACCGCGCCGGCGACGAGCATCGGTTCGATCGCGACGACGAGGCCGGGCTTCACTGCGGGGCCGCGGCGGTCGACGCGGTAGTTGAACACCGGCGGCTCCTCGTGCATCGTGCGGCCGATGCCATGGCCGACGTACTCGGTGAGGATGCCGTACTCCCCCTCGCCGAGCACGTAGTCCTCGATCGCCGCGCCGACCTCGTTCAGGTACGAGGCGCGGGCGAGCGTCGCGATGCCGTGCCAGAGCGCGTTCTCGGTGACCGCCGAGAGCGTCTCCCTCGCCGAGACGATCTCGGGCCGGGCCGGGTCGGGCAGCACGATCGTGAACGCCGAGTCTCCGTTCCACCCGTCGACCTCCGCGCCGCCGTCGACCGAGACGATATCGCCGGGCTGGAAGCGCCGATCACCGGGAATGCCGTGGACCACGTCGTCGTTCACCGAGACGCACAGGGTGTGGCGATACCCGGGGACGAGCTGGAAGTTCGAGCGGCCGCCTGCCGCGATGATCGTTCGCTGCGCGGCGGCATCGAGTTCGAGGCCGGTCGCGCCGGGCACGGCACGCTGTCGAGCCTCACCGAGTGCCGCGGCCGTCACGCGACCCGCCGCGACCATCGATCGCAACTGGGCGGGCGACTTGTAGATCGAACGCCGGAACACGCGACTCAGGCCGCGGCGCCGGGGTGCCGCGGAGCGAGCCCCCGTGCGGCGAGCGCCTCGAAGATGCGCTCGGTCACCTCCGCGAGCGTGCCCACGCCGTCGATGCGCACGACGAGGCCGCGTTCGCGGTATACGTCGAGGATCGGAGCCGTCTCGCGCTCGTAGATGGCGAGACGATTCGCGATGACCTCTTCGGTGTCGTCGGTGCGGCCCTGCTCGACCGCGCGCTGGGTGAGCCGCGAGATCGACTCGTCTCGGGGAACCTCGAGTTCGATCACGGCGTCGAGCGCCTCGCCGCGACCGGTCAGGAACGCGTCGAGGTCGTCGACCTGGCCGCGATTACGGGGATAGCCGTCGAGCAGGAAGCCCTCCGCGGCGTCCGCCTGCGCGAGACGGTCGCGCACGAGCTCGCTGGTGAGCGCATCGGGCACGAGATCACCCGCCTCGATGATCACCTGGACCCGCTTGCCGAGCTCCGTGCCGCCGGCGACGTTGGCGCGGAAGATGTCGCCCGTCGCGACCTGGGGCACGCCGAACGCCGCGGCGACGAGCACACCCTGCGTGCCCTTGCCGGAGCCCTGCGGGCCGACGATCAGGAAACGGGCGGAGCTGATTGCGGCATCGCCGTTGGCGGGGGGCGTCATCGGAGAAGTCCTTCGTAGTGTCGCTGCTGGAGTTGGGCGTCGATCTGCTTGACCGTCTCGAGCCCGACGCCGACGATGATCAGGATGGACGCGCCGCCGAACGGGAAGTTCTGGTTCGCGCCGACCCAGACGAACGCGATCAACGGGATGAGCGCGACCAAGCCGAGGTAGAGCGAGCCGGGGGCCGTGATGCGGGTGAGCACGTAGTCGAGGTACTCGGCCGTCGGGCGGCCCGCGCGGATACCGGGGATGAAGCCGCCGTACTTCTTCATGTTCTCGGCCACCTCGTCGGGGTTGAAGGTGATCGCGACGTAGAAGTAGGTGAAGCCGACGATGAGCAGGAAGTACAGCAGCATGTAGAGCGGGTGGTCGCCCTTGGTCAGGTAGTTCGTGATCCAGAGCACCCACGGCTGGGGGTCCTCACCGGCCGCAGGCTGGTTGAACTGCGCGATCAGGGCGGGCAGGTACAGGAGCGACGAGGCGAAGATGACGGGCACGACGCCGGCCATGTTGACCTTGATCGGGATGTACGTGTTGTTGCCGCCGTAGGTTCGCCGGCCCACCATGCGCTTCGCGTACTGCACCGGGATGCGCCGCTGGCTCTGCTCGACGAACACGACCGCGACGACGATCGCGAGACCGATCAGGAGCACGATCGCGAAGATGTCCCAGCCGCGGGCGATGCCGATCGCCCAGAGCGAGCCGGGGAACGTCGCGGCGATCGAGGTGAAGATGAGCAACGACATGCCGTTGCCGATGCCGCGCTCGGTGATGAGCTCGCCCATCCACATGATGAGGCCGGTACCGGCGGTCATGGTGATGACCATGAGGAGGATCGCGTACCAGGCGTCGTTCGTGATCAGCGCCGAGCACGAGGGGTCGCTGTTCGGGAACAGGGCGCCCGAGCGGGCGACCGTGATGAGCGTCGTGGACTGGAGCACGCCGAGGGCGATCGTGAGGTAGCGGGTGTACTGGGTGAGCCTGCCCTGGCCCGCCTGGCCCTCCTTGTAGAGGGTCTCGAAGTGGGGGATGACCACGCGCAGCAGCTGCACGATGATCGACGCCGTGATGTACGGCATGATGCCCAGCGCGAAGATCGAGAGCTGCAGCAGTGCACCGCCCGAGAAGAGGTTCACGAGGTCGTAGAGGCCGGATGCCCCTGCCGCCTGGTTCGCCGCAAGGCACTGCTGCACGTTGCCGAAGTCGACGAACGGCGCGGGGATGAAGGATCCGAGCCGGAACAGGGCGACGATGCCCAGCGTGAACCCGAGCTTGCGGCGAAGATCCGGCGTGCGGAAGATCCGCCCGATGGCGTTGAACACTCGTCCTCCTGTTGCTCCGTGCGGTGCGACTGCGCCTCGCAGGGAGTTGGTTCGTTATACGACTCGAGCCAGTCGAGACCCCGCTTATCCTACGCGAGGTCCCGACTGGCTCGAACCAATCGTTTTCCGGTCTTACTTGACCGAGCCGCCGGCGGCGACGATCTTCTGCTCGGCCGAGCCGGAGACCTTGTCGACGGCCACGTTGAGCTTGACCTGGATGTCGCCGTTGCCGAGCACCTTGACGCGCTCGTTCTTGCGCACTGCGCCCTTCTCGATGAGGTCGGCGATGGTGACATCGCCGCCCTTCGGGTAGAGCTCGGCGAGCTTGTCGAGGTTCACGACCTGGTACTCGACGCGGAACGGGTTCTTGAAGCCGCGGAGCTTCGGCGCACGCATGTGGTACGGAAGCTGTCCACCCTCGAAGCCGGGGCGGATGTTGTTGCGGGCCTTCGAACCCTTGGTGCCGCGACCGGCGGTCTTGCCCTTCGAACCCTCACCGCGTCCGACGCGGGTCTTGTCCTTCTTGGCACCGGGAGCGGGGCGAAGGTGGTGGACCTTCAGCACCTGCTCGCGCTTCTCCGCGACGTCGGCCTTGGGAGCCGCCTTCTTCGCGGGGGCCTTCTTCGCGGGGGCCTTCTCGGCCTTCGCGTCGTCGGCCTTCGCAGCAGCGGCCTTGGCCGGAGCCTTCTTCGCCGCAGCCGCCTTGGGGGCGGCCTTCTCGGCGGCGGGCTTCGCGGCGGCCTTCTTCGCCGGAGCCTTCTTCGGGGCCTCGGTGGTGGCGTCGTTCTTCTCGTCAGCCATTAGTCAATCTCCTCAACCTTCACGAGGTGAGCGACGGTGTTGACGTACCCGCGGTTCTGCGGGGTGTCCTCACGCACGACCGACTGGCCGATTCGCTTGAGCCCGAGGCTGCGCAGCGTGTCACGCTGGTACTGCTTCTCGCTCACCTTGGACTTGATCTGGGTTACCTTCAGCTGCTTGGCCATCAGGCACCTGCCTTCGCTGCTGCGGCAGCCTCGGCCGCCTGCGCCTCGGCGCGGATGAGACGCGCGGGGGCGACCTGGTCGTAGTCGAGACCACGACGAGCTGCGACCGCACGGGGCTCTTCGAGCTGCTTCAGCGCTTCGACCGTGGCGTGCACGATGTTGATGGTGTTCGACGAGCCGAGCGACTTCGACAGCACGTCGTGGATGCCGGCGCACTCGAGCACCGCACGCACCGGACCACCGGCGATGACACCGGTACCGGGCGACGCCGGGCGGAGGAGCACGACACCGGCCGCGGCCTCACCCTGGACGGGGTGCGGGATGGTCGCGCCGACGCGGGGAACGCGGAAGAAGTTCTTCTTCGCCTCCTCGACGCCCTTGGAGATGGCGGTGGGAACTTCCTTCGCCTTGCCGTAGCCGACACCGACGAGGCCGTTGCCGTCACCGACGACGACGAGCGCGGTGAAGCTGAAGCGACGACCACCCTTGACGACCTTCGACACGCGGTTGATGGTCACGACGCGCTCGAGGAACTGGCTCTTCTCGGCATCGCGGCCACCGCGATCGCGGCCACCCTGGTTGCGGTCGCGGCCACCGCCGCGGCGGCCGTCGCGCTCGTTGCGCGCCGGCTCGGAGGCGGCTGCCGTCTCGACGGGTGCCTCTGCAATCACCTCGGGCTCCTTCGTAGTGCCATTTTCAACAGATGCTGTGCTCACAGGTTGAGCCCTGCCTCTCGCGCTCCATCGGCGATCGCTGCGACGCGACCGGCGTACTTGTTGCCGCCGCGGTCGAAGACGACGGAGTCGACACCGGCCTGCTTGGCGCGCTCGGCGACGAGTTCGCCGACCTTCTTCGCCTTGGCGGTCTTGTCACCGTCGAACGCGCGGAGGTCGGACTCCATGGTCGACGCCGACGCGACGGTGTGACCCTTGGCGTCGTCGACGACCTGCACGAAGACGTGGCGGGCCGAGCGGGTGACGACGAGACGGGGGCGGAGCTCCGTGCCGACGATCTTCTTGCGAAGGCGGGTGTGGCGGCGCGAACGCGCGGCCGTCTTGCTCTTCACAGCCATGATTACTTACCTGACTTTCCGGCCTTGCGACGCACGACCTCGCCGGCGTAGCGGATGCCCTTGCCCTTGTACGGCTCGGGCTTCTTGATCTTGCGGATGTTGGCGGCGGTCTCGCCGACGGCCTGCTTCGAGATGCCCGCGACCGTGAGCTTGTTGTTGCCCTCGACGGTCAGCGTGATGCCCTCGGGCGCCTCGACCGTGACCGGGTGCGAGAAGCCGAGCGCGAATTCGACCGCGCTGCCCTTCTGCGCGACGCGGTAACCGGTGCCGACGATCTCGAGGCCCTTGGAGTAGCCCTGGGTCACACCGATGATGTCGTTGGCGATGAGGGTGCGCGTGAGGCCGTGCAGCGAACGCGAGGAGCGCTCGTCGTCGGGACGGGTCACGACGACCTGGTTCTCCTCGAGCTTGACCTCGATGGGCGACGCGACGCTGAGCGACAGCTCGCCCTTCGGGCCCTTGACGGTGACAGCGGCGCCGTCGACCTTGACGTCGACACCCGCGGGGATGTCGATGGGAAGTCGTCCGATTCGTGACATGGGATTACCACACGTAGGCGAGGACTTCCCCACCCACGCCCTTCTTCTCGGCCTGGCGGTCGGTCAGCAGACCGCTGGAGGTGGACAGGATCGCGACGCCGAGGCCGCCGAGGACCTTGGGCAGCTCGGTCGACTTCGCGTACACGCGGAGGCCGGGCTTCGAGACCCGCTTGATGCCGGCGATCGAGCGCTCGCGGTTCGGGCCGAACTTGAGCTTCAGCGTGAGGGTCTTCCCCACGCGAGCGTCGGTGACCTCGAAGTCTGCGATGTAGCCCTCGAGCTTCAGAATCTCGGCGATGTGCGCCTTGAGCTTCGAGTTCGGCATCGACACGGAGTCGTGGTGCGCGGAGTTCGCATTCCGCAGGCGGGTCAGCATGTCAGCGACCGGGTCGGTCATCGTCATGACGATTCGTTCCTTACGTTCACCAGGTTTCAGGACCCGTTACACGGGGACTGACCTGTGGTGTGGCCTCAGCGATTGCATGAGACCGGAGTCCCGCACCCGCCGGCCTCCGAGCGATCGGAGACCGGCAGACGCGAGCACAAACTCGTAGAGCCTACTACAGATGGCTGCTACGCGGCGTCGGTCGACTTGAACGGGAAGCCGAGCGCCTTGAGCAGCGCGCGACCCTCGTCGTCGTTCTTGGCGGTGGTCACCACGGTGATGTCCATGCCGCGAACGCGGTCGATCTTGTCCTGGTCGATCTCGTGGAACATCGACTGCTCCGTGAGACCGAAGGTGTAGTTGCCGTTGCCGTCGAACTGCTGGTCGCTGAGTCCGCGGAAGTCACGGATGCGAGGCAGGGCGAGCGAGAGCAGGCGGTCGAGGAACTCCCACATGCGGTCGCCGCGGAGCGTGACGTGCGCACCGATCGGCTGACCCTCGCGCAGCTTGAACTGCGCGATCGACTTGCGGGCCTTGGTCACCTGCGGCTTCTGGCCGGTGATCTTGATGAGGTCGGCGATCGCGCCGTCGATGACCTTGCCATCGCGTGCGGCCTCGCCGACGCCCATGTTCACGACGATCTTCACGAGGCCGGGCACCTGGTGCGGGTTCGTGTACTCGAACTGCTCGGTGAGGCCCTTGGCGATCTCGCCGCGGTACTTGGTCTTCAGTCGCGGCTGGATTTTGCCAGCCTGCGTAGCCGTGTCGGTCATTACAGGTCCTTACCTGACTTCTTGGCGTAGCGGACGCGGACGGTCTTCGAGACACCGTCCTTCGTCACCTGCTCGGTGCGGAAACCGACGCGGGTCGGCTTCTTCGTCTCGGGGTCGACGATCGCGACGTTCGAAACGTGGATCGGCGCCTCGTGGGTCTCGATGCCGCCGGTCTTCGAGCCGCGCTGCGTCTGGCCGACGCGAACGTGCTTCGTGACGAAGTTGATGCCTTCGACGACGACGCGGTTCTCGGCGACGAGCACCTCGAGGACCTTGCCCTGCTTGCCGCGGTCTCCGCCGCGAGCCTGGCTGCGGCCCGAGATGACCTGGACGAGGTCGCCCTTCTTGATGTTGGCCATGTTTACAGCACCTCCGGTGCCAGCGAGATGATCTTCATGAACTTCTTGTCGCGCAGCTCGCGACCGACCGGCCCGAAGATGCGGGTACCGCGGGGGTCACCGTCGTTCTTCAGGATGACCGCGGCGTTCTCATCGAACTTGATGTACGAGCCGTCGGGACGACGGGTCTCCTTGACGGTGCGGACGATGACGGCCTTGACCACATCGCCCTTCTTGACGTTGCCGCCGGGGATGGCGTCCTTGACGGTGGCGACGATCGTGTCGCCGATGCCGGCGTAACGACGCTTCGACCCACCGAGAACGCGGATCGTGAGCAGCTCCTTGGCGCCGGTGTTGTCGGCGACCTTGACTCGTGATTCCTGCTGAAGCACTTCGAACTCCTTCTTTCAAGCAAGCCCGAGGCTTACTTGGCCTTCTCGACGATCTCGACGAGACGCCAGCGCTTCGTGGCGGAAAGGGGGCGGGTCTCGCTGATCACGACGAGGTCGCCGATGCCGGCGGTGTTCTGCTCGTCGTGCGCCTTGACCTTCGAGGTACGGCGGATGACCTTGCCGTACAGCGGGTGCTTCACGCGGTCCTCGACCTCGACGACGATGGTCTTCTCCATCTTGTCGCTGACGACGTAGCCGCGACGGACCTTGCGGTAACCGCGAACCTCGTTGGACTCCGCGAGGTCGGTCGCGGTTTCGACCGCGGGCTTCGCAGCCTTCTTGGTCTCAGCCATGATCAGGCCTCCTTCGTCTCTGCCTCGGCAGCTGCATCAGCGGATGCCTCGGCCTTGGCCTTCTTCGTCTTCTTCTCGGCCTTGGCGGGGGCCGCCTCGACCGGCGCGGGCGTGGCACGGATGCCGAGCTCGCGCTCACGGATGACCGTGTAGATGCGGGCGATGTCGCGCTTGACGGCCTTGACCCGGCCGTGGCTCTCGAGCTGGCCGGTGGCCGACTGGAAGCGCAGGTTGAACAGCTCCTCCTTGGCCTTCTTCAGCTCGTCGACGAGTCGCTCGTCTTCAAAGGTGTCGAGCTCTGCGGGGCTGAGCTCCTTGGTGCCGACGGCCATTATGCGTCGCCCTCCTCGCGCTTGATGATGCGTGCCTTGAGGGGCAGCTTGTGGATGGCACGGGTCATGGCTTCACGGGCGAGCTCCTCGGAGACGCCCGAGACCTCGAAGAGGACGCGACCCGGCTTGACGTTGGCGACCCACCACTCGGGCGAACCCTTACCGGAACCCATGCGGGTCTCGGCCGGCTTCTTCGTGAGCGGACGGTCGGGGTAGATGTTGATCCACACCTTGCCGCCACGCTTGATGTGACGCGTCATCGCGATACGAGCGGACTCGATCTGACGGTTGGTCACGTAAGCGGGCGTGAGCGCCTGGATGCCGTACTCGCCGAACGACACCTTGGTGCCGCCGGTGGCCTGGCCCGAGCGGCCGGGGTGGTGCTGCTTGCGGTACTTGACTCGACGGGGAATCAACATGGTTATGCCTCAACTCCTGCGGTCGCCGGCTCGGCCTTCGGGGCGCGGTCGCGGCGGGGACGGTCGTTGCGGTCGCGGGACGGCTTCTGAGCCGCCTGCTCGCGCGCGAGTTCCTTGTTGGTGATGTCGCCCTTGTAGATCCAGACCTTCACGCCGATGCGGCCGAAGGTGGTCTTGGCCTCGTAGAAGCCGTAGTCGATGTTCGCGCGGAGCGTGTGCAGGGGCACACGGCCTTCGCGGTAGAACTCCGAGCGGCTCATCTCGGCGCCGCCGAGACGGCCCGACACCTGGATGCGGACGCCCTTGGCGCCGGCGCGCTGCGCGCCCTGCAGGCCCTTGCGCATCGCGCGGCGGAACGCCACACGAGCGGAGAGCTGCTCGGCGATGCCCTGCGCGACGAGCTGGGCGTCGGCCTCGGGGTTCTTCACCTCGAGGATGTTGAGCTGGATCTGCTTGGCGGTGAGCTTCTCGAGATCGGCGCGGATGCGCTCGGCCTCGGCGCCGCGGCGGCCGATCACGATGCCGGGACGCGCCGTGTGGATGTCCACGCGGACGCGGTCGCGGGTGCGCTCGATCTCGATGCGCGAGACCCCCGCGCGGTCGAGCGACGTCTGCAGCAGACGACGGATCTTGACATCCTCGGCGAGGTAGTCGGCATAGCGCTGTCCGGGCTTCGTCGAGTCGGAGAACCACCGCGACACGTGGTCGGTGGTGATGCCGAGACGGAAGCCGTACGGGTTGACCTTCTGACCCATTACTTCGTACCCTCCTCGGGCGTGGCGAGCACGACGGTGATGTGGCTCGTTCGCTTGTTGATGCGGAAGGCACGACCCTGCGCGCGCGGCTGGAAACGCTTGAGGGTGGTGCCCTCATCGACGAATGCGCGGCTGATGTAGAGGTCCTGCTCGTCCAGATAGGTGTTCGTTGCATCGGCCTTGACGCGAGCGTTCGCGATGGCCGAGGCGACGAGCTTGTACACGGGCTCGCTCGCACCCTGGGGGGCGAACTTCAGGATGGCCAGGGCCTCCTGAGCCTGCTTGCCGCGGATCATGTTGACGACACGACGGGCCTTCATGGGGGTCACGCGGATGTGACGCACGCGTGCAATCGACTCCACCATTTCTTTCCTCCTTCACGCCACCGCGTCAGCGGCGGCGGCCCTTCTTGTCGTCCTTCACGTGACCACGGAAGGTGCGGGTGGGGGCGAACTCGCCGAGCTTGTGACCCACCATGGTCTCGGTGACGAACACCGGGATGTGCTTGCGGCCGTCGTGCACGGCGATCGTGTGCCCGAGCATGGCCGGGATGATCATCGAGCGGCGCGACCACGTCTTGATGACGTTCTTCGAACCGGCTTCGTTCTGGACGACGACCTTGCGAAGCAGGTGCTCGTCGACGAAGGGGCCCTTCTTGAGACTGCGAGGCATCTTCTCTTACTCCTACTTGCGCTTCTTGCCGACGGTGCGACGACGGACGATGAGCTTGTCGCTTTCCTTGTTGGGGCGACGAGTGCGGCCCTCGGCCTTGCCCCAGGGGCTGACCGGGTGGCGACCACCGGAGGTCTTGCCCTCACCACCACCGTGCGGGTGGTCGATCGGGTTCATCGCGACACCGCGGACGGTCGGGCGGACGCCCTTCCAGCGCTTGCGGCCGGCCTTGCCCCAGTTGATGTTCGACTGCTCGGCGTTGCCGACCTCGCCGACGGTCGCGCGGCAGCGCGCGTCGACGTTGCGGATCTCACCCGAGGGCAGACGGAGCTGCGCGTAGGGGCCGTCCTTGGCGACGAGACGCACCGAGGCGCCGGCCGAGCGAGCCATCTTGGCACCGCCACCGGGGCGCAGCTCGATGGCGTGCACGACGGTACCGGTGGGGATGTTCTTCAGCGGCAGGTTGTTGCCCGGCTTGATGTCGGCGCCGGGGCCCGACTCGACGATGTCGCCCTGCGAGAGCTTGTTCGGAGCCAGGATGTACCGCTTGGTGCCGTCGACGAAGTGCAGCAGCGCGATACGCGCGGTGCGGTTGGGGTCGTACTCGATGTGAGCGACCTTGGCGTTGACGCCGTCCTTGTCGTTGCGACGGAAGTCGATCACGCGGTACTGGCGCTTGTGGCCACCACCGATGTGACGGGTCGTGATGCGGCCCTGGTTGTTGCGACCACCGGTCTTCGACAGGGGGCGGAGCAGCGACTTCTCAGGAGTCGAACGCGTGATCTCCGCGAAGTCGGCGACCGACGAACCGCGACGACCCGGGGTCGTGGGCTTGTACTTACGAATAGCCATTTTCTACCTCTGCTCCCTAGCCGACAGCCGTGAAGATGTCGATCGAGCCGGACTTGAGGGTGACGATCGCGCGCTTCGTGTCCTTGCGCTTGCCCATGCCGAACCGGGTGCGGCGGGTCTTGCCCTGGCGGTTCAGGGTGTTGATCGACGCCACCTGGACGTTGAAGATCTTCTCGATGGCGAGCTTGATCTCGGTCTTGTTCGAGCGGGGGTCCACGGTGAACGTGTACTTGCCCTCGTCGATCAGGCCGTAGCTCTTCTCCGAGACGACCGGCGCGATGATGATGTCGCGCGGGTCCTTGTTGTGTGCGGCGCTCATGCGGAGACCTCTTCCTTCTTCGCCGACTTCGCGGCCACGAAGGCCTCGAGCGCGGCGGCGCTGAAGACGATGTCGTCGGCGACGAGCACGTCGTAGGCGTTGAGCTGGTCGACCGGCAGCACGTGCACGGTCGGGATGTTGCGGACGGCGCGCTCGGCGAGCGCCTCGTCGCGCGCGAGCACGATCAGGAAGTGCTTGGCCGGGGCGATGCCGTCGAGGAGCGCCAGGGCGTCCTTCGTGCGAGGGGCGTCACCGGCGACGAAGCCCGAGACCGCGTGGATGCGGCCGCCGCGTGCGCGGTCGGAGAGCGCGCCGAGGAGGGCCGCGGCGATCATCTTCTTCGGGGTCCGCTGCGAGTAGTCGCGCGGCTGCGGGCCGTGCACGACGCCACCGCCGGTCATCTGCGGGGCGCGGATCGAGCCCTGACGAGCGCGGCCGGTGCCCTTCTGCTTGAACGGCTTGCGACCGGCGCCCGAGACCTCGCCGCGGGTCTTGGTCTTGTGCGTGCCCTGGCGTGCCGCAGCGAGCTGCGCGACGACGACCTGGTGGATGAGCGGGACGTTGGTCTGCACGTCGAAGAGCTCGGCGGGCAGCTCGAACGAGCCGGACTTCTTGCCGGTCGCGTCGAGCACGTCGATGGTGTTGGCGGTAGCCATGGACTACGCCCCCTTCACTGCGTTGCGGACGAAAACGAGGCGGCCGCGAGCACCGGGAACCGCGCCCTTGACGAGCAGCAGGCCCTTCTCGGCGTCGACGGCGTGCACGCGGAGGTTCAGCACGGTCACGCGCTCGCCACCCATGCGGCCGGCCATGCGCATGCCCTTGAAGACACGGCTGGGCGTCGACGAAGCACCGATCGAACCGGGCTTGCGGTGGTTGCGGTGCGAACCGTGCGAGGCCGAGACGCCCTTGAAGTTGTGGCGCTTCATGACGCCGGCGAAGCCCTTGCCCTTGCTCGTGCCGACGACGTCGACGAGCTGGCCGGCCTCGAAGGCGCCCTCGACCGCGAGCTCCTGGCCGAGCGCGTACGACGCGGCGTCCGCGGTGCGGACCTCGGTCACGTGGCGGCGGGGAGTCACGCCTGCGGCCTGGAAGTGGCCGGCGGCGGGCTGGTTGACCTTGCGCGGGTCGATGGCGCCGGCGGCGATCTGCACGGCCTCGTAGCCGTCCTTCTCGACGGTGCGGAGCTGCGTGACCACATTCGGGGCGATCTCGATGACGGTCACGGGAACGAGCTTGTTGTTCTCATCCCAGACCTGGGTCATGCCGAGCTTGGTGCCGAGCAGACCCTTCACGTTCTTGGTAGCGGAAGACATCTGTTACCTCAGAGCTTGATCTCGATGTTGACGTCGGCGGGCAGGTCGAGACGCATCAGCGAGTCGACGGCCTTGGGCGTCGGGTCCACGATGTCGATGAGACGCTTGTGGGTGCGCATCTCGAAGTGCTCGCGGCTGTCCTTGTACTTGTGGGGCGAGCGGATGACGCACACCACGTTCTTCTCCGTCGGAAGCGGCACGGGGCCGACGACCGTGGCACCCGCGCGGGTCACCGTGTCGACGATCTTGCGCGCCGAGGTGTCGATGACCTCGTGGTCATACGACTTCAGTCGAATGCGGATCTTCTGTCCCGCCATTGCTGACTCTCTCTCTGTCAAGGCGTCTTACCCCTTCCGAGGGCATCGGACGCCGCGTAGCTACTCCGTGTGAAGCACCACTGTTCTTCTGTCAAAGGCCGGTGATCGAGCCTGTCGAAGCCACCCGCCCGGATGACCCGGGGCGGTGCCCTCGACACGCTCGACCTTCGAGCCCCAACCGGCGCGCGCGCAGCATGGAAAGGCCCAAGCCAGGTGGTTGTCGGTTGTGTGTTCTGCTGCCTGCCGCCTAACCTGACCCCGGGGCTTCGCCTCGAGTGGTTATGCACTGCCTGACAGTGATTCGAACGCGCGCACGAGGGCACACGTTCGAAATGTTGAACTCAACGAGTTTGCCACAGTCCTGGCGTCCGTGCAACCCGGGCGTGTCGCACCCGCCCGTCCTCACAGCGACGTCGCAGGAAGCCGGCCCCGCTCGGCGCGATGGCGCATGATGGAGGGAGAGTCCACGACCCCGTCTGGAGGCGCAATGAGCGAGCACACGCATCAGGTCAGCGATCGGATCGCCCCGGGCAGCGTCTCGGTCACGCGCATCGGTCCCCGCAGCTACGAGGGCCTGAACGAACGCGGCGCGACGGTGCGCATCGGCGGCGACGAACTCGAGGGTGAGCACTTCTCGCCCGGTGAACTGCTGAAGCTCGCGCTCATCGGCTGCGCCGGACTCAGCACCGACCGGGTGGCCGCCCGCCGTCTCGGCGACGACTATGCGATCACCATCTGGGCGCACGGACTGAGCGACCCCGAGACGAATCGGTACACCAGGGTCGATGAGGAGCTGCTGGTCGATCTCGGCGGGCTCGAGGCATCCGATCGCACCAAGCTCATCGAGATCATGGCGCGGGCGATCGAACGGGGATGCACCGTGGCGCGCAGCGTCGAGGACAGCATCGACCTCGAGACCACCATCGACGGTTCGCCGGCCTAGTCACGCAGTCGATCACTCTGCGGCGGGTCGCTCGCACGCGACCGCCCGCTCGCCGGCGACGCTGGGGGCGACGACCCCCGCGCCCACGATGAGTGCGATCAGCCCGGCGAGGCCGCTGAGCAGGAAGACGGGGCGCCGTCCGAGTCCTCGGCGTCCCTGCCGGAACGGATCCTCGATCCATCGCTTCGACAACCCGGCGACGAGGAGCGACACCCCGACGAGGATCACCATCAGCCACGGCGGGCTCGGCATCCCCGTCAGGTACGGGGTGAACATGAAGATCGGCCAGTGCCAGAGGTACAGCGAGTACGAGACGTCGCCGGTCCACTGCACCGCGCGCAGCCGCGCGACGCTCGCCGGCGACCAGACGCGCGCGGGCATCCCCGCCCAGATGACCGCGAGCGTCCCGACCACGGGGATCAGCACGACGACGCCCGGAAACACCTCTGGCGAACGGAAGGCGACGATCGGCACCGCGATGAGCGCGAGGCCGGTCCACGAGACGACCGAGCGCAGTCCCTCCCGGCCAGCGAGGGGCGCGCGACTCACGATCGCGAGGATGCCGCCGACGCCGAACTCCCACGTGCGGGCGAACGTCGAGAAGTACGCGAGGTTCGGGTCCTGCGCGGTCAGGATCACCGAGTGCGCGAACGAGGCGATGGTGATCACGCCGAGCATCACGAGCACCACGGTTGAGGATGCCGCGCCCCGCCGGACCGCGATCCAGAGGGCCACGATCATCAGCAGCGGCCAGAACAGGTAGAACTGCTCCTCGACCGACAACGACCAGAAATGCTGCACGGGCGTCGACTCGAGATCGGCGCGCCTCGGGATCTGGGAGTCGACGGCGAGTTGCCAGTTCTCGTAGTAGAGCGTGGAGGCGACGATCTCGCGGAACCAGGGGCGCCATTCGCGTTGCGGAACGAGCAGCAGGGTGAGCAGCGAGACGGTCGCGAGCGTCGCGATCGCCGCCGGCAGGATCCTCCGTGCCCTGCGAAGGTAGAAGTCGCGCAGCGAGAGTCGCCCCGTCCGTTCGATCTCGCGCATGAGCAGGCCCGTGATGAGGAACCCCGAGACGACGAAGAACACATCGACGCCCATGTACCCCGCAGGCGCCACGGCCGGCCAGCCGTGATGGAGCACGACCGCGCCAACGGCGACGGCCCGAAGAGCCTGAATCTCGGGGCGAACCGTGGATCGAGCGAATGGCGAGGGTGAATCGACCATCGGCTCAACCATACGGCGAATGGGATGATTCGCCCAAGCGATTCGAGCGCGGCGAACCGACGAGGCCCGGGTACGACGAAGGGGGCCGGGCCGAAGCCCGACCCCCTCACAGGTCGCGTATCGCGTATCTCGATACGCTTCGCTACTCGAGAACCGTTACTTGATGATCTTCGTGACGGTACCGGCGCCCACGGTGCGGCCACCCTCGCGGATGGCGAAGCCGAGGCCCTCCTCCATGGCGATCGGCTGGATCAGCTCGACCGACATGTCGGTGGTGTCGCCGGGCATGACCATCTCGGTGCCCTCGGGCAGCGTGATGACGCCGGTGACGTCGGTGGTGCGGAAGTAGAACTGCGGGCGGTAGTTCGCGTAGAACGGGTTGTGACGGCCGCCCTCGTCCTTCGAGAGGATGTAGGCAGTGCCCTCGAAGTTCGTGTGCGGGGTGACCGAGCCCGGGGCCACGACGACCTGGCCGCGCTCGACGTCCTCGCGCTTGGTGCCGCGGAGCAGGAGGCCGCAGTTCTCGCCGGCCCATGCCTCGTCGAGCTGCTTGTGGAACATCTCGATACCGGTGACGGTGGTCTTCTGCGTCGGGCGGATGCCGACGATCTCGACCTCGGAGTTGATCTTCAGCGTGCCACGCTCGGCGCGGCCGGTGACGACGGTTCCACGACCGGTGATCGTGAAGACGTCCTCGACGGGCATGAGGAACGGCTTGTCCTTGTCGCGCACGGGGTCGGGGATGAACTCGTCGACCTTCTCCATGAGCTCGAGGATCGAGTTGACCCACTTCTCGTCGCCCTCGAGCGCCTTGAGGCCCGAGACGCGAACGACCGGAGCGTCTTCGGCGAAGCCCTGGCTGGCGAGCAGCTCCGAGACCTCGAGCTCGACGAGCTCCAGGATCTCCTCGTCGTCGACCATGTCGCTCTTGTTGAGCGCGACGAGCAGGTAGGGCACGCCGACCTGCTTGGCGAGCAGCACGTGCTCACGCGTCTGGGCCATCGGGCCGTCGGTGGCGGCGACCACGAGGATCGCGCCGTCCATCTGAGCCGCACCGGTGATCATGTTCTTGATGTAGTCGGCGTGACCGGGGGCGTCGACGTGCGCGTAGTGACGCTTCGGCGTCTCGTACTCGACATGCGAGATGTTGATCGTGATGCCGCGCTGACGCTCTTCGGGAGCCGAGTCGATCGACGCGAAGTCGCGCTGAACGTTGGTCGCCGAGGGGTACTTGTCAGCAAGCACCTTCGAGATCGCAGCGGTGAGCGTGGTCTTGCCGTGGTCGACGTGACCGATCGTTCCGATGTTGACGTGCGGCTTGGTCCGCTCGAACTTGGCCTTAGCCACTGTGGGTCCTCCTCAGGACTCGTGTAGAGCCGCCGGGCGCTGGATTGCGACCGGTGGCCTACGGGGGTTGTGTTGATATGTTACGCGAACCGGAAGGTTCGTGCGGGCGAAGGGCCGGAGCCCCCGCTAGGGAGACTCAGTCGCCCTTGTTCTTCTGGACGATCTCGTCGGCGACAGCCTTCGGGACCTCCGCGTAGCTCTCGAACTCCATCGAGTACACCGCACGGCCCGAGGTCTTCGACCGCAGGTCACCGATGTAGCCGAACATCTCCGAGAGCGGGACGTGCGCACGCACGACCTTCACACCGGCGGCGTCCTCCATGGACTGGATCTGGCCGCGGCGCGAGTTCAGGTCGCCGATGACGTCGCCCATGTACTCCTCGGGAGTACGGACCTCGACGCTCATCAGCGGTTCGAGCAGAACGGGGTTCGCCTTGCGAGCGGCTTCCTTGAAGCCCATCGAACCGGCGATCTTGAACGCCATCTCCGAGGAGTCGACGTCGTGGGCGGCACCGTCGAGGATCGACGCCTTGACGCCGACCATCGGGTAGCCGGCGAGGATGCCGTACTGCATGGCGTCCTGGAAGCCGGCGTCGATCGAGGGGATGTACTCGCGCGGGATGCGGCCACCGGTGACCTTGTTCTCGAACTCGTAGGTCTTGTCGCCTTCGATCTCGAGCGGCTCGAGCGCGAACTGGATCTTCGCGAACTGGCCGGAACCACCGGTCTGCTTCTTGTGGGTGTAGTCGTGACGCTCCACCGCGCGCTTGATGGTCTCGCGGTAGGCCACCTGGGGCTTGCCCACGTTGGCCTCGACGTTGAACTCGCGCTTCATGCGGTCGACGAGGATGTCGAGGTGGAGCTCGCCCATGCCCTTGATGACCGTCTGACCGGTCTCCTGGTTCTGCTCGGTGCGGAAGGTCGGGTCCTCCTCGGCGAGCTTCTGGATCGCGGTTCCGAGCTTCTCCTGGTCGGCCTTGGTCTTCGGCTCGATCGCGACCTCGATCACGGGGTCGGGGAAGGTCATCGACTCGAGCACGACCTGGTTGTCGGGGTCGCACAGCGTGTCACCGGTCGTGGTGTCCTTCAGACCGATGACGGCGTAGATGTTGCCCGCGGTCAGGAAGTCGACCGGGTTCTCCTTGTTGGCGTGCATCTGGAAGATCTTGCCGATGCGCTCCTTGCGGCCCTTGGTCGAGTTCACGACCTGCCCGCCCGAGTCGAGACGACCCGAGTAGACGCGCACGTAGGTGAGGCGACCGAAGAACGGGTGCACGGCGACCTTGAACGCGAGCGCGGCGAAGGGGTCCTTCGCGTCGGCGTGACGGAGGATGATCTTCTCCTCGTCGCGCGGGTCGCGGGCCTCGACGGCCGGCACGTCGAGGGGCGACGGCAGGAAGTCGATGACCGCGTCGAGCATCGGCTGCACGCCGCGGTTCTTGAACGCGGAGCCGCAGAGCACCGGGTAGATCTCGGAGTTGACGGTGAGCTTGCGGATCGCGGCCTTGATCTCGGCCACGGTCAGCTCTTCGCCGCCGAAGTACTTCTCCATGAGCGCGTCGTCGGTCTCGGCGACGGTCTCGAGCAGCGCGGTGCGGTACTCGGCGGCCTTCTCGACGAGATCCGCGGGGATCTCCTCGACGGCGTACTTCGCGCCCATCTGCACATCGCCCTTGGCGTCACCGCGCCAGGTCAGCGCACGCATCTCGACCAGGTCGACGACGCCCTCGAAGGAGGACTCCGCACCGATCGGGAGCTGGAGCACGAGCGGCTTCGCGCCGAGGCGCGAGATGATCGTGTCGACCGTGAAGTAGAAGTCGGCGCCGAGCTTGTCCATCTTGTTGACGAAGCAGATGCGCGGGACGTTGTACTTGTCGGCCTGGCGCCAGACGGTCTCGGACTGGGGCTCGACGCCCTCCTTGCCGTCGAAGACGGCGACCGCACCGTCGAGCACGCGGAGCGAACGCTCCACCTCGACCGTGAAGTCCACGTGGCCCGGGGTGTCGATGATGTTGATCTGGTTCTTGTTCCAGAAGCAGGTCACGGCGGCAGACGTGATCGTGATGCCGCGCTCCTTCTCCTGCTCCATCCAGTCGGTCGTCGAGGCGCCGTCGTGGGTCTCGCCGATCTTGTGGTTGACGCCCGTGTAGAACAGGATGCGCTCGGTCGTGGTGGTCTTGCCGGCATCGATGTGCGCCATGATGCCGATGTTGCGGACCTTGTTCAGGTCGGTGAGCACGTCTTGTGCCACGGGGGTTCCTCCGGAGGATCAGGAAGCGAAGGTGGGGGGCGGGTGGATGCCTCGGCGCGATGCGGAGGCATCCACCCCGCCTACTACCAGCGGTAGTGGGCGAATGCGCGGTTCGACTCAGCCATCTTGTGGGTGTCTTCGCGGCGCTTGACCGCAGCACCCAGGCTGTTCGACGCGTCGAGGATCTCGTTGGTGAGACGCTCGGTCATGGTCTTCTCGCGACGAGCCTTGGCGTAGCTGGTGAGCCAGCGGAGCGCCAGGGTGTTCGCACGGTGGGGCTTGACCTCGACGGGGACCTGGTAGGTCGAGCCGCCGACGCGGCGCGAGCGCACCTCGAGGGTGGGGCGCACGTTGTCGAGCGCCTTCTTGAGGGTGGCGACCGCGTCCTGGCCGGACTTGGCGGCGACGTTCTCGAGCGCCTCGTAGACGATGCGCTGCGCGAGGTCCTTCTTGCCGTCGACGAGGATCTTGTTGACGAGCTGGCTGACGACCGGCGAGCCGTAGACGGGGTCTGCGACGACGGGGCGCTTCGGAGCGGGTCCCTTGCGAGGCATTACTTCTTCTCCATCTTCGCGCCGTAGCGGCTGCGAGCCTGCTTGCGGTTCTTCACGGCCTGCGTGTCGAGGGCGCCGCGGATGATCTTGTAACGGACACCCGGGAGGTCCTTCACACGACCGCCGCGCACGAGCACCATCGAGTGCTCCTGCAGGTTGTGGCCCTCACCGGGGATGTAGGCGGTGACCTCGGTGCCGTTCGAGAGCTTCACACGAGCGACCTTGCGGAGCGCGGAGTTCGGCTTCTTCGGGGTGGTGGTGTACACACGCGTGCACACGCCGCGCTGCTGGGGGTTGGCCTTCAGGGCGGGAGCCTTGGTCTTGGTGACCTTCGGCGAGCGACCCTTGCGGACCAACTGCTGAATGGTTGGCACTGCTTCTCCTTGTTGGTGCTGCACGGTGACAGCGGTGATGGATTTCACATCAGACCCACCGGCACCGCAGAGCTGCGGAACCTTCGGTGGTGGGTATGCCGTGGGGGCGACCCGCTGAACAGCGCGGGCACCCGAATGAGCGCGCCAGAGCGCACACACTCGATCTATGGTAATCGCACGTAACCTCGCGGTCAAATGAGGGCGGATGCCCGATGGCTCACCCCGGCCACCCCGGAGCATCGAGTTCGCGGTCGAGATCGGCGAGCATCTCGGCGACCTGCGGCTCGACGAGCCGCTCGATCGCATTGCCGATGCGGTAGCGGTGCTGGGCGAGCTCGATGCAGATGCGGCGGCCGAGCTGCTTCGCGAACTCGTCGGCGAGTCGCACCTCCTCGCGCAACGCCTCCTTCTCCTCCAGGGTGAACGGGCGCGGCGAAGGCTCGTTCGCCTCGGCCGCCGTGACGGCCTCGAGCCCGCCGAGCGTGAAGAGGAACGGCTGGTCGGGCACCGGCTCGGGGTCGACATCGAGACCGGCGTACTCGGGGTCGAGGCCTTCGCCCGCGCGGTACGGACGCCGGGCCTTGCGCTCTTCGGCGAGCCGGATCTCGCGGTGGAGCATCGGCAGGTTGCGCGCGGTGTAGTCGTCGACGGACACGTCGATGACGCCTTTCATGCGCATCGAGAAGGCGTGCTGCACGGGATGCGGGATGTCGATGTCGAGACCCGCCGCGGCCAGGATCGGCGAGCCGAAGCAGCGCTGGCAGAGCCGCACGCGAGCACGATGCGTGCCGGGTCGCCACCGCGGCAGCCACTGCAGCCAGCGGTCGACCTCGTGGCTCACGCGCGCCTCGACCGATCCCTCCATCGGGTTCACGATACTGCGCCGGATGCCGCGGCGCGGCCTTGCGACGGACGCACGGCGTGCCGCGCGAGGCATCCCTCACCGGTCGTCGCGCTCCCACGGCCAGCGCGGGCGCTCCATGCCGCCCTGCCGGCCGCGCGCCACGAGCACGGCGAGCGACGCCGTGAGCGCCGCACACGCGGGTACGAGCAGGCCGAACCAGCCGGCGCCGAGGACGAACGCGAAACGCAGGCTCGCGAACACCGCCGACGAGGAGCCGAGCAGGTGTCCGATCGCGGCGACCGCGACGAAGGCGAGCCAGCTCGCGACCGCGGCGACGAGCACCGTGCCGGCCATCCGCTGCGGCCGCCGCAGCAGCACGCCCAGCGCGATGAAGAACACGATGACGGATGCCCCGACGGCCGCGGGCCCGACGAAGAGGCCGACCGACGGATCCCCGACGATGTCGAGGTCGAGCAGCAGGCTCACGAAGCCGAACGCGCACACGACGAGCGCGAGGTCGAGTGCGGTCGCGAAGCTCGCGACGACCCAGGCGCCGCGGGCGGGCTGCGGTTCGCCTTCCCGCCGATCGATGCTCATCCTCCGAGGCTACGCCGGTTCGCCAGCCCGAGCCGAGAGCTCAGTCGACGAGGCGGAGCGACGAGACGATCTTGGCGAGCGAGGGCCCGGCGTGCGCGACGAGGTCCTGGGGGGCGGGGCTCGCCATCACGCGCACGGTCGCCCGCTCCCCCTGCAGGAGATACGCCAGCCCCGCAGCGGGCCGCTGCTCTGGGGCGGGCGCGAACAGGCAGCGCACCGAGATGCCGGTGCCGAGACCGGGAACCTCGACCGGGTCGACGATCGGTCGCCCGAGGAGCTCAGCGTCGCCGAGCAGGGCGCGGACGAGCGATCCCTCGACCTTCTGAGGGCCCGAGACGCCGATCCCGACCATCATTCCCGCAGCGCCGGGGCCGGGCAGGTAGAGCAGGGTCGCGGCGGCGCCGGGCAGGGCTCCCGACAGCGAGGCCATCGCGAGGCCGCGGACGGCCTCGAGGCGGTCGGGCGCGGTGTCGGGATGGCGGCGATGGAAGCCGGCCACCACGTCATCGGCCCAGGCCTCGGCCTCCTCGCCCGTGGACGGATGATCGGCCGGCACGCGGATCCATGCGTCATTCGGCGCATCGATGTCAAGTCTCATGCCTCACCTCTCGTCTCGGGTCGACCGGTACAGCATCGCACGGTGCGGCGCGCACCCGCACAACGACCTCATGTCCGAGGTGCGTCGACGTCCTGCGCAGAGTCGGTTGCGACGGTCACACGCCCACTCGGAGAGTCTCGATGACGTGCCGGAGCGGCTGGTCGATGAGTCCTACCATCGTCGTCGTCATGGGTGCGCTCGTCACGCGCACCGCGCAGCGTTCACCCGAGATCAGATAGCCGATACCCGCGACGGCCGCCGCACCCGGCTCGGCTTGTCCGCTGATGAACCGCGCGGAGACGCCTCGACCGATCGCCGGAACGTCGACGGTCTCGATTTCGGGGGCACGGCCCAGGGGCACGCCGTCGAGAAGGCTCGCGACGAGGTCTTCACTTCCCGTTCCGGGCGCGCCGATCTCGACGTGCACCAACGCCGCGGTCGGAGCCGCGAGCGGGAGGAAGAGCAGACCGAACGCCGCATCCGGAAGGAGCTCTCGCACCGCCCGCTCGAGGATCGAGCGCATCGCCGCGCGTTCCTCGGCGTCCGCCTCGGGACGGACGGACAGGTATCGTGCGAGCGTGCCCTCGACCCAACCGGCGGCCTCGCCGTACGCGCCATCGAGGAACGCGCGCGGGACGAGCGCCCAGTACCGATCATCGGCGTCGACCTCGACGTTCATACGGGGTGCCATTCGAAGGTGCTCACGATTGCGTCGGTGAGCTCGGCCATGCCATCGACGAGTGGTCGCCAGGACTCGTCGCCGTCGCCGGTGGGCGGATGAACCGCGACTGCGGTGAACTGCAGCGCGCGTCGCCGACCGGGCTCGGGGAACGGGGTCAGGTACGAGACGGTGTGCTGGCCCACGAGCGCAGATCCCATGGACATCGTCGAATCGGACTCCCAGCGGACGAAGCGCTGGTCCCCCCGGAGCGCCGTGGCACCCTTCGTCCGGATCAGGTCGGTGACGATCGGGTCGAGGGTTCCTCCATCCGGCGCGGTCCGCACTGCCGCGGTGATCGAGAGCGGCAGCAGCAGGCCACTCTCCCATTCGGTCGTCTGCAGATAGATGCGTTCGGCCTTCGATGCGCGGAGACCGGCGAATGCCCGGCCCGTGATCGCACGGAGTTGCGCGTACAGGTCGGGGCGATGTGCGGTGCGAAGTCGGTCACCGGCGAGGCCGAGCAGGTGCTGCTCGGCGACGGCATCGGGGGCGAACTCCTCCCACCCGTTCGGAAGCACGATCGAGAACGACGGAACTCCTGACGCGGTTCCGAGAAGTTCGTCTCTGAGACTCATTTGTTCCGTCCTGCCTGATCGATCGCCCACATGCGTCGTGCGAGCCCACCGAGCGGAGCTTCAAGCGCCTGCGCTCGGCGTTCGCCGTCGATCACGCCCGCCGAAGCCAGAACGTCGACCGCCTCGGTGAGCTCGGCGGCGATCGCAGAGCGCTCGGCGTCTGCGAGGTGGGCGACCGAGTCGACTGACCGCTCGAAGCTGGTCTGCACAACACCCGTGCGTGCAGACGACGCAGCGCGTTTCGCCACGACGATGCTGACCACGCACGCGATACACATCACGAGTAGAGCGGCTGCCACGAGCCATCCGCCGGGTGCCGCGACGAAGATCGTCGCCACCACGACGATGATACCCGCGATCAGGCCGAACACGATCTCGAATACGGCCAGGAGCGCTTCCTGCGCGGTCGGCGCCGGTCCGCTCCCCGCCGCGCGGCGCCACTCGAGGACGCGGAACCCGGTGTGCGCGAGCGCGATCGCCGCTGCGGCAGCGAACCACCACCCCTGAGCCGAGGGAAACCGCACGGCGAGGATCACAATGGGCGGAAGCAGGAGCGGCGCGAACATGACCGCGAACGCGGCGAACGAGCGCGCCCGTTCTCGCGAGGATCCGCCCGCCAGATCGCCGTTCGCGACGGTGATCGCGGCCAGTTGATCGGGAAACGACCCGAACGCGCGCGCCTCCAACTCGCTCCAGCGGAGTGGTCGCCGCCCTGCCACGACGTCCCGCGCGTATGCGGATGCGTCTCCCGTCACCGATTCTCCACTCATCTGTTCCGCCGCACCGTCGAACGAACGAAGGGCCGACTCATCGGACACCTCACGAATTCGCGAGCTGCGTTTCCCACGTCTGCACGGTACCAGCGGAGACCAGGTCGCCGATCGTGTCGAACACGGCCTTGCCCGCCGTGAACGGCGCATTGACGATCCAGCCGTAGTGGCCGGTGACGATGCCGGCGACACCCCAGCCGCTTCCCGCGAGCGCGTCACGCATCTCACCGGCGTCAGCCATGCCCATGATGCGCGGCGCGAGGTCCCATGACTCGTAGCTGCCGCGCATCGCCGCCGTGAACGCCGTGAATCGGCTCGCGCCGAAGACACGACTGGTCGCGAAGACATCCGGCATCGTCGAGAACGCCGTCCTGAGCGTGGAGCGCCCCGCGGAGGTCGCCAGACCGCCGGTGAGTCCTTCGACGAATCCGGTGGCACCCTTGGAGAAACCGCCGGAGAACTTCGCGAGGCTCCCGAATGGGATCACGCCGACGATCGCCAGCGCGAGATCCCAGCCGTTCGCATCACCGCGCCCGAATTGATAGGCGGTCAGGGCGAGGGCTGCGACCGCGACGATGGCACCGGCGAGCGCGATGATCGGGCCGCCGATGACGAACGCGAGGACGGCGAGCGCGATTCCGGCCCACTGCAGCACGACCGTGACCGCGGCGACGATGCCGTCGACGTTGTCCCAGAATCCATCGGAGATTCCGCCGTCGGTTGCGCCCTGGATGTCGTCGGCCGCCTTGTTGAAGGCCGACTCCCACGTTTCGTACGCGGCGTCGAAGTTGCGGCCCTCGTCAGTGAAGGCGTCGTAGGCGTCGTCCGAGCGCACTTGGGCTGCGGCGACGCCGTCGTTGTGCGCCTCCTGCTCGGGAGAGAGCCCTCCCCCGAGCGGCGGCGTTCCTGTCTCCCAGGGCATCAGCGGACGGTTCGCGTCCTGATAGGCGGCTCGGGCATCGATGTAGTCGTCCCAGGCGGTCTGGCAGCGCGGCACGATCAGGCGCATCTGCGCCTGCACGTCGGTGAGCGCGTCGGCATAGACGATGAGCGCCGCACCCGAGGGGCGATACCGCTCGCCGGCGAGCTTCAGCTCTTCGTCGATCTCACCGATGACCTCTTTGATCTTCTCGATCGAGAGGCCCTCCTGCGGAACGCCGTTGCCGGCGATCGCACGCAGCACGCCCGCCGCGCCGATCATCTGCTCGCCGAGGCTCTCGATCTGCTGGCCGCGCGATCGGATGCCGAAGGCGTTGCCCGTCACGACCTCGATCTCATTGCCCGCGGGGGACGGATCCATCTGCTTGCTCCCTGCCGTGTCTCGTCGGTTCTGGTGCTCGTCGGGTGCGCGCGTCAGGCGCGCGGCATCGTGTCGACTTCATTCGCCTCGACGGCGAGCGACGCGGCTGCCTCGCTGTCCCAATCCGCCCACGCCTTGCCGGTTGCTTCGACCCGCTCCTGGATCTTCATCAGATCCTCCTTGAGCGCCCCGCGCCGATCGTTCCATCCGTCCTCGAACTCCTCCGCAGCTTCACGGAGTCGGTTTCGGCCGTACGGATCACCGATATCGCCCTCGAGATCCGAGGCACGATGTTCGGCGTTCTCGAGCTCGACGATGATCTGCTTCAACGATCCGTTGAGCTCGTTGAGCACGCTGTACTCGATCAGGACGTCGGTCATCTCGGTTCCTTTCGGCTATGGAGCGGAGGGGTTCGATCTCCTCGATGGAGACACAGCGACGGGAGGGCTCTCGCCCCCCCGTCGCGAGACCGGGGTTCAGCCGCCGGCGAGCTGCTGGTCGAGGTCCTGGATCGCCTGCATCATGCCGCGCAGCGCCTCGCCCATCTCACCGATACCGTCGACCGCGCTCTTCAGCCCCGTCGTGAGCTCTTCGTAGCCCTGGCCGAACTTGCCCGACGCGTGCTGCGTCTTGAAGTCGTTGCCCAGCAGCGTGTCGACCGAGCTCTTCAGCTGGTCGAGCTGCCCCTGAATGTCATCACGAGCGTCCGACAGCTTGTTCGCCATCGCCTCCATCTCGCCATACGATGCGCCGAAATCAGCCATCATCACACCTCTCTCGTGTTCGGATCGCCCGCGGTCGTCGACATCGGGCCGTTGCCTGAGCCACGCTATCGGTCGTCGGTCGTTCGTCCCAATGGGGAGCACTCCCCATGCCCGGTCGCTCCCCCACCATCGCGGCGAGCTCGGCGCGATCCAGTTGCACCCCGATCACCGCCGCGGCGAGGTCGAGTTCCACGGCGATCATGCGCGCCCCGGGCACCGGCAGGCGATCAGGCGACCGGATGCTCCGGCGCTCGAGTTCCGCGTCGGCGTCGTCGAGATCAGCTGACCGATCGCGAACGTCGTCGCACCCGCGAGCCCTGCGGGGATCCAACCGCCGACCACGGTGTTCGGCGGCGGGGGAAGCTCACGCCGGACCGGCAGCACCGCGACGGCGTAGAGGAGCGCCGCAACGATGACGAGCACTGCGGCGAGCGGAATGACGGCTTCGATGTCGAGCTGCGCTCGCGAGAAGTACAGGGCGAACGCCGAAGCCGCCGCGAGAACTGAGACGAGCAGGCTCAACTTCTTCGGCCACGGCATGGTCGCCGCGGCCGCGGCGACCGGGTCGACCGCCCGCAACTCGGCTACCAGCTTCTTGCGCAGCCCGCGGATGGACTCCGCGTGGCCCCCCGGCGATCGCCGTGACCCGCTCGCCGAACTCGGGAGTGACCTCGAGCGCGAGCCGCTCGATCGACGTCGGATCCTTCCGGATGCCGGTCTCCGTGGCCACCCGGGCGAACTCGATCGCCCTCACCCGATCAGCCTCAGCGAGCCGATGCCGTCCTGCCACGACTGCTTGATTCCGCTGACCTCCTCCTGGAGCTTCACCAGGTGCCCGTTGACCGTTTCGCGTTTGTCGCCCCAGGAGCCCTCCGGGGCGAGCACCATCGCCCCGCCCCGGCGCCGCACGGGTTCAGCCGCCGGCGAGCTGCTGGTCGAGGTCCTGGATCGCCTGCATCATGCCGCGCAGCGCCTCGCCCATCTCACCGATACCGTCGACCGCGCTCTTCAGCCCCGTCGTGAGCTCTTCGTAGCCCTGGCCGAACTTGCCCGACGCGTGCTGCGTCTTGAAGTCGTTGCCCAGCAGCGTGTCGACCGAGCTCTTCAGCTGGTCGAGCTGCCCCTGAATGTCATCACGAGCGTCCGACAGCTTGTTCGCCATCGCCTCCATCTCGCCATACGATGCGCCGAAATCAGCCATCATCACACCTCTCTCTTTCACCGGACCGACCGCTCGAGCGACCGGCCACGCACTACGCTAGCGAATCGCGCCGCGACCGAGAATGGGCAGCACTCCCCATCCTCAGGCGCTCGGCGCGTCGACCGTCGGCATCTGCACGATCATGGTGCGGCCGTTCTGCACGAAGATCCCGCGGCCCTCGGGGAACTCGCTGCGCTTGACCTTCGGGAACGGCGTCTTGAACACCGAGTCGCCGTCGAAGGAGTCGGGACGCAGCGCGATACCGCGGCGACCGGCCTTGAAGTCGCCGACGAATCCGAACCCGCTCGACAGCATCGACACATCGGCGTCGCCGATCAGGAAGTGATCGCTGCGGTTCACGGCCTGGAACATCTCCTTCATCGACCGTTCGGCATCGGAATCGGCGAACTGGGTGACGCCTTCGACGACGATCATGATCCGCTTCGGCATGGTCTCGTCGACCAACACCTCGGCCAGCTCCTTCGCGAGCAGCTTCACCTGGTCGACCGCGGTGGCGCTGCGCACCCACGGCGCGTAGTCGGCGAGCTGCGCCCGACGTCCCGCAATGTGGAAGAGCTGCACCTCCGGGTCGAAACGGCGGACCGAGTCGATGAGCGCCCGCATCGCGGTCGTCTTGCCGCTCTGCGGCGGCCCGGTGACGATGAAGGTGCCGACCGGCTCGAAACCGACGGGCGCGAGGGTGTCGTCGCCGAGCCCGAGCGCCGGCCACTCGCCGACCGAGTCCGGCAGGGAGGCCGCGGGGTACGACGTCGGCAGCGCACCGATCGCCGGCACCTCCCGGGCACCCACACTGCGAAGCCGCTCGGCGAGCTGCTCCAAGGCCTTCGACTGTTCCGCGACGTTCGACGAGCCGCCGACGGCGGCCAGTTGCGTCTCGAGCCCCTCGACGATCGCACGACCCGGCACCGAGCGCTCTCCGAGCACGTCCTTGGGCACCCCGAGCACCTGGTAGGCCGACTCGTCGGAGAGCCGGAGCACGATGCGCTTGGTGATGTTCGCACTCACCGCCGTCGGCACTGCGCCGGCACGGTCGGCCGTCGCGACCGCATGAACGCCGAGCGGGCGGCCCTCGCCGAGGATGCGCATGAACACGTTGTAGAACGGCATCCGGACGGTCGTCGAGTCCCACTCGGCCTTGAACTGTCCGAACCCGTCGATGAGCAGGATGACTCGGGGTTCGTCCTGCCCGGTGATCGCCCGGTACTCGCTGAGGCTCGCGGCATGCGCGTCGCTGAACAGCTTCCCGCGCCGGTCGAGCAGCTCGTTGAGTGTGCGAAGCAGGCGCTGGACGCGCTCGGCGTCGTCGCCGGCGATGATCGAGCCCACGTGCGGCAGCGCCTCGAGCGAGCGCAGCGCGCCCGAGCCGAAGTCGAGCCCGTACACCTCGGCTGAGCCGAGGTCGGGACGCATGCCTGCGGCCGCGGCGATCGTGCGCAACGCGGTCGACTTCCCGGAGCCGCTCGTGCCGTAGATGAGCATGGCACCGTCGCGGTCGGGCACGAACGACATCGCCTCCTGCAGCTGACGTTCCGGGACATCGGCGAGGCCGAGTGTGATACTCGAATCGCCGCCGACCGGAAGATCCTGGATGTCGACGGTCGTCGCGAGATCGTCGAGCCAGGGTCGACGCGGGGCGGGGATTCCGGCCTCGACCGCCGCCGCCACGAAGCTCCGGACCATCCGCTTCTGATCATTGGGCCCGAGATCCTCGTCGTGCGAATCGGACTCGGGCTCGGACTCCGCCTCCCAGAGGATCATCGAACCGAAACGCAGCTCTGCCACGCGAACCTCCGCCTCGGCGACCTCGTTGGTCGTCCAGCCGCCTGAGTACGCGGACTGGAACGGAACGAGTCGACCGGGTCCGGTCTTCGCGATTCCGCGGCCCGGAAGCGACGGGTCGAACGTTCCGGCGACACCGTCTCCGACCACGTCGCGCGAATCGGACTCGTCCGCCATGCGCAACGCGACCCGCAGGTTGGTGTTCGCCCTCAGGTTGTCCTTGATGACGCCGGCGGGGCGCTGTGTCGCCATGATGAGGTGGATGCCGAGCGACCGGCCCCGCTGCGCGATGTCGACGACGCCGTCGACGAACTCGGGCACCTCGCCGGCGAGCGCCGCGAACTCGTCGATCACGAGCACCAACGCCGGCGGACAGTCGGGGTCGCGCCGCTTCTCGAGCTCGAGCAGGTCCTTCGCCTTCTTCCGGTTGAAGAGGTGCTCACGGTGGTGAAGCTCCGCTCGAAGACTGGTCAGAGCACGGCGCACCAGGTGAGGGCTGAGGTCGGTGACGAGTCCGACGCAATGAGGGAGGTCGACGCAGTCGGCGAAGGCTGAACCGCCCTTGTAGTCGACGAAGAGGAAGGTGACCCGGTCGGGGCTGTACTCCGCAGCCATGCCGAGTACCCAGGCCTGGAGGAACTCGCTCTTGCCGGCACCCGTCGTGCCGCCGACCAACGCGTGCGGCCCCTGCGTGCGCAGATCGAGCGACATGGCATCTGGACTGCCCTGGCCGATGAAGGCCTTCAGCGTGCCCGCGCGCTTCAGCCTGCCCAGCGCGACGCCCGAACGATCGAGCACCGAGTTGTTCTGCCTCCAGCGCTCGATGACCGACGAGGGCTGCTCGACGAGTTCGTGTCCGATGAGTCCGACCATCGAGACGCTGCGCGGGAGATCGCTCGAGTCGACCGTCACGGTGCTCGCGTCGACGACGGGGGCGAGCCGTCGCGCGAACAGCTCGGCGTACTGGTTCGAGACGCCCTCGACGCGGACCGTTGCGTATTCCTCGCCCGCGCGGACGTACCCGATGCGTGCGTCGTCGAGGCCCTGGCCGGCGTCGATGAACGTGCGGCAGGCTGCAGGGAGCGATTCGACGCTCGGGCCGACGAAGATCGTGTAGATGCCGGCGTCGGCCCCTCGTTCGATGAGTTGGGTGAGCCGCGGCCGATCGACCGGAGCGTCCGCCGACACGATGAGCACCATGGCGAGATCGCCGGGTACCCCGGGCACCCGGTCGCTCGCCGATCCGACCTGGGCTCCGAGCGTCATCGTGGTGTCGTCCTCGCGAAGCGGACCCCGTCGCGACGCCGTCCCGGCGAGGCGATCGAGGATCGCCTCCTCGAGGGCGTTCAACAGCGCGGTGCCGGCCGACTGGCTGTCGGCGAGCGCGAACTCGGCGAACGGATTGCGCGAGCTCGACGTGTGGGGCAGCCACTTGAGCCACTCGAGTTCGCGCGACCACACCGGATCGACGATCGCGGCCGCGATCACCTCGTGCGGTGCGTGCAGGCCGAACAACTGGATGCAGAGCCCGCGAACGACGTCGGCGGAATAGTGGGTCGGCCCGGCCACCCCGATCGCGCCCGAGCTGGGCAGGAGCTCGACGATCGGCACGTCATCGATCTCGGCGAACTGCTCCCTGAGCTTCGTCACCTGCCGCTCGTACTTCGCGATGCCGTTCGTCGATGCGCTCGTGTCGTCGATCGAGTTGCGGCTCGAGGCACGTCCGATTCCGAGCCGAAGCGCGAGGAAGTTCCAGTGCTCGGGGCGTCTGGTCCACAGCAGGGGGCCCAGACGCATCGCCCCTTCGTAGACGACGGCGACCGCCGGGGACTCGGCGTGACGGCGCGCGCGCTCCACCGAGCGCTCCGAAGTCAGCTTCTCTTCGAGCTCCTCGATCTGGATCTCGAACGTCTCGACCTCCTGCGCCAGCTTCTTGCCGCTCTGGGTGCGCTGGCCGATGAAGTTGCCGAGCATCATGAGCGGCGACATGAACACGATCAGCAGCGACATCGGACGTTGTGTGAAGGCGAAGATCGCGAGACCCATGAGCACCGGCGAGACCACCATCGGCCACGGGAACATGCGGGGGTTCGCCTCGCTGGGAACCTGCGGCTTCTTGTGCGCGGTACCGGGATACCGCACCTCGACGCGAGGCGACCGGTTGAACATGAGGGCGCCGCCGCGCTCGAGCACCGAGTCGTCGGGCGCGTCGGCGGCGCTCACGGCGAGGTCGAACGAGACATCGGTACCGCCGATGGTGATGACCTGACCCGGGATCACCCGGACACGCTGGACGAGCCCTCCGTCGACGATGAGGCCGTTCGCCGAATTGAGGTCGACGAGTTCGATCGAGTTGTCGACCTCGACGCGCGCATGCCGCTTCGAGACGAGCGAGTCGGCCAGTACGAGCTCCGCGTCCGCCGCACGGCCGATGATGCTCGCCCCTCGGGGAAGACCGAACTCACGGCCTGCATCCGGCCCGGAGAGGATCCGCATCACGGCGATCGCCGCCGCCGCCGCGCCACTCGGCCGCGGCGCGTGCGCGACGACCGCGGCATTGAAGCCCGAGCCGATGGGGGCGTCGCCGATGAGTACCTGCGGATCGAGAACGACCGGTTCGCTCGATGTGGGCGGCGCGACGGCGAGGGTCACGCCCGACGCAGCGCCGATCAGCGGTGACGTCGGGTCGTTCGTCGCGATAGCGCGGGCGACGTCGCCGACCGTCGCCGTCGCGTCCGCAGTGATGACGAGATCGACGGGCGCACCCTGCTGTCGGCGGAGTCCGAGTTTGAGCTTCATGCCTTACCTTCCGGGCTCAGTCTCAATGGTGAAGCTGCGCCCACCGATGACGACGACGGTGCCGGCTCCGAGCGCGACCCGGACCCCGGGTTCCAACGTCTCGGCGCGACCGTCGGGATGCCGCACCTCGGTGCCGTTGGTCGACCCGCGATCGGCGAGCCAGAAGGCCCCGTCGCGTGCGCCGAACTCGGCATGCACCTTCGAGATCCGTTTCGTGGGGTCATCGACCGGGACGAGCTGGGCGGGCGTCGCCCCGCCGACGGGTGCGCGGCCGAGCAGTCCGAAGTCGGATGCCTCGACCGAGGTGCCGTCGTCGAAACGGAGGATGACGCGCAGGGGTGCAGCGGACGGCGGCGGCGCAGCGCGTGCAGCGGGCGGCGAGGATGCGGCAGGCGCCGCAACCGCAGCGGCGACCGGGCGGACCTGTGCAGGCCCCGCCGGCACACCGACGGGCGGCGGCGCCCACTCGCCGTGGCTCGACGCCCCCGACGAGACGACACCTGAGCTCGAGCGCTCGGCGGGAACGTGGAGGCCGGCGCCCGGCGCGCGGTCGCTCGCGAGCGACGGGAGTCGGACCGCCTCGGCCTCGGGCGGTGCGGCGGCGACCCGTCGGGCCCGTCGCATGGCCCGGGCGTCGAACGGGTCGAGCGCGCGTCGCGCGTCGACCACGTAGCATCCGCCGACCCGATCGAGCCAGGAGCGACCGCGCCGCTCGGGATCCCAGGCGCCCGAGGCGAAGAGGATCGCCGGGCCGACGAGCGGCACCACGAGTTGGCCCGCCCAGAGCACGAGCGCGCGCAGCACGATGCGCCAGAAGCCGGCCGGCCCGAAGTCGCGGACGCTCACGGACCGGAGGCCCGCCGCCGCCTTGCCGACCGTGACCCCGCGCCGGCCGTGCAGGACGAGCTGCACGAGGCCGAAGACGAAGACGAGCGTCTGCCCGATCGCGATCGCGATGAGCTGGCCCGCAGAGGCCGAACCGAGGCGAGTCGGGTCGCCGCCGGAGGCGATCACCGGGTCGATGAGCAGCAGCACCCCGATCAGGGTCGGCGTCGCGAGTACCGCCCAGATGACGGCGTCGAGCGCGAAGGCTCCGGCGCGGCGTCCGCTCGGCGCGGGCACGAGCCCGATCGCGCGAGCGTACCCGGGATCAGGCCGACCATCGGGTCGGAGACCGGGCGTCGGCTCGTCATCGATGTCCATGGTGACGCTCACGTCGCTCCTCGAGTCCGCAGGTCGGCAGGGTGGTCCAAGCTGCTACCCAACGCGATCGTGGGCACGCTGTCGATGGGGAGGAGTCACCATCCCCGTCTGACGAGCGTACCCGCAGGCTCCGTCTCCGCCGTGCGTTCTGCACAGCCGCCCGCGGCGGTCGCGATCAGCCGAGCGACTGCGGACGGGGCCCGGCGGCGAGTTCGCGGTCGTACGCCTCGAGCGCGAGGCGGTTGCGCTCGGTCACCGTGCGCCCGCGCGCCGCGATCCACCCGCCCAGCCAGATCGGGATCTCACGAGCGATCACGCCCGCCACGATCGCGAACGGGTCGAGCCAGCGCTGCGCGATGAACGTCTGCGCCTCGTCGAAGGTGAGGGTCCACGCCTCGACGGTGAGCAGCGCCCCGCCGAGGTACGAGAAGTACACGAAGACCCCGACGAGCAGACCGAACACGACATACGCCCACCATCGACCGCGATTCACGATCGCGGCCAGCAGCGCGAAGCCGACGAAGAAGGCGACGATCGGCACCCAGTACACGGGCTTCGCGAGGAACCGCTCGAGGAAGACGGTGTTCACCTCCGCGGCATCGCCCTGACTCAGCAGCAGCAGATAGGCGACCGCCGCGTAGAGCGCCGCGAACAGGGCGGCGCCGATGAGCGCGACGAGCGCCCCGAACGCCCGATTGCCCTGCGCCCGAGGTTGATCGGGCGCCTGGACGTAGACCGTCTGCGCGCCGAACGGGGTGGTCGGCTCGGCCACCGTCTCCGGCGAGAGCGTGGCCGCACCCGACGCCGCCGCGACGGCGGCCGTCGACGCAGGCACGAAGGTCTCGCGACGGACGGACCCCGCGGGCACCGGCTGGGGCGCCGCTTCGGCGTCGTCGATTCCGTTGGGTTCGCCATCGACCGGTGCGGAGGCCTCAGCTCGGGCGTTCGCCCGCAGCACCGCGGCGTCGAGCGCGCTCGTCTCGGATGCCTCGGCGGACTCGGGCTCGTCGAGGGGCTCACGCTCGGGCTCGTCGAACGACGCCGGCGTCGTGGCATCCGGCTCGATGGGGTCTGCGACCGTCGCCGCGTCACCGCCGTCGTCGACAGCCGACCCGGTCGTCTCTGCGGGCGTCGCAGACGTGGCCGCGGCGGGCTCGCCGGGCTCCTCCGCCCCGTCGTCCGCAGGCGCCGGCCGGTCGTCGTCCGCGACCGGCGACTCCACTCCGCTGTTCGGCTCGGCGGACGCTTCGGGCTCGATGGCCTCGTCGCCTCGCATCTCGTCGTCCGACCCGGGTCCGGGAGTCGTGCTGCTCATGATCGCGCTCCTTCCGGGCGCCCACGCGCCCGCGGTGCGCCAACTGTATCGCCGCACGGCGGCCGCCGCTCCGCGCCGCGCGGATCCCGCGGCGTTTTCGCCTCGACCTCGTGCTCGTCCACGCCCTGGGAACGACGAAGGGCCCCGGATCGCTCCGAGGCCCTTCGTCTGGCTCACGAGCCGGAGCGCACGCCGGCTCGTGAGACCGGGATCAGCTGTAGTTGCCGGGCGTGAAGTCGTCGCTCGAGAACGCGTCGAAGTCGACGAAGCTGAGGTCGCCCTCGCTGAAGGCGGCGTCGTCGGTGAAGATGCGGTTCGGGTAGCGCTCCGCCTTCGCCTCCTCCGTGGCCTCCACCGCGACGTTCCGGTACTTCTGCAGACCGGTGCCGGCGGGGATCAGCTTGCCGATGATGACGTTCTCCTTGAGGCCGACCAGCGGGTCGCTCTTGCCCTCCATGGCGGCCTGCGTGAGCACGCGGGTCGTCTCCTGGAAGGACGCGGCCGACAGCCACGACTCGGTCGCGAGCGAGGCCTTCGTGATACCCATGACCTCCTGGCGAGCCGACGCCGTCTTCTTGCCCTCGGTGAGCGTCGCACGGTTGATGCCGTTGTACTTCAGCCGGTCGACGAGCTCGCCGGGAAGCAGGTCGGTGTCGCCGTGGTCGACGACGGTGACCTTGCGCAGCATCTGGCGCACGATGACCTCGATGTGCTTGTCGTGGATCGGCACGCCCTGCGAACGGTAGACGTCCTGCACGCCGTTCACGAGGTGCTTCTGCACCTCGCGGACGCCCTTGACCCGGAGGACCTCCTTCGGGTCGACGGTGCCGACGATCAGCTGCTGACCGAGTTCGACGTGCTGGCCGTCCTCGACCAGGAGGGTCGAACGCTTGAGCACGTTGTACGCGATCGGCTCGTCGCCGTTGTCGGGCGTGAGGATGACCTTGCGCTGCTTGTCGGTCTCGTCGATCGTGATGCGACCGGGAGCCTCGACGATGGGCGACGCACCCTTGGGGGTACGTGCCTCGAAGAGCTCCTGCACGCGGGGCAGACCCTGCGTGATGTCATCGGCCGAGGCCGAACCACCGGTGTGGAAGGTACGCATCGTCAGCTGCGTGCCGGGCTCACCGATCGACTGTGCCGCGATGATGCCGACGGCCTCGCCGATGTCGACGAGCTTGCCGGTCGCGAGCGACCGGCCGTAGCACTTCGCGCAGACGCCGACGGCGGACTCGCAGGTGAGGACCGAGCGGACCCGGATCGACTCGACGCCCGCGGCGATGAGCTCGTTGATGAGCACGTCGCCGACGTCGCTGCCGGCCTCGGCGACGACCTCGCCCTTGGCGTTCACCGCGTCAGCGGCGAGCGAACGGGCGAACACCGAGTTCTCGACGTTCGGGTCGCGGACGAGCTCGCCCGAGGAATCGACCGTGGCGATCGGGAGCTCGAGGCCCTTCGACGTGCCGCAGTCCTCCTCGCGGATGATGACGTCCTGCGAGACATCCACCAGACGACGCGTGAGGTAACCCGAGTCGGCCGTACGGAGGGCCGTGTCGGCCAGACCCTTGCGGGCACCGTGCGTCGCGATGAAGTACTCGGCGACCGAGAGGCCCTCGCGGTAGCTCGAGATGATCGGGCGAGGGATGATCTCACCCTTCGGGTTGTTCACGAGACCACGCATGCCGGCGATGTTGCGCACCTGCAGCCAGTTACCACGAGCGCCCGAGGTCACCATGCGGTTGATGGTGTTGTCGGTCGGGAAGTTCTCCTGCATGGCCTTGGCGACCTCGTCGGTGGCCTTGGTCCAGATCTGGATGAGCTCCTGACGACGCTCGAGGTCGGTCGTGAGACCCTTCTCGAACTGCGACTGCACCTTGGCGGCCTGCTTCTCGTACTTCGACACGATCTCGCCCTTCGAGGGGGGCGTGATGATGTCGGAGAGCGCGACGGTGACGCCCGAACGGGTCGCCCAGCGGAAGCCGGCGTCCTTGATCCGGTCGAGGGTCGCGGCCACCTCGGTCTTCGGGTAGCGCTCGGCGAGGTCGTTGACGATCTCCGAGATCTGGCCCTTGCCGGCCTGGCGGTTGAAGTACGGGTAGTCGACCGGGAGCGCCTCGTTGAAGAGCGCACGACCGAGGGTCGTCTCCATGAGGAACGGCTTGCCCTGCACGAAGCCCTCGGGCTCGTCGCCCTCGCCGAAGTAGAGGCCGTCGAGACGGATCCTCACCTTGGCGCCGAGGTCGAGCTCGAGTTCGCCCGGACGGTTCTGGTCGAACGCGAGGATGGCCTCGGCGATCGACGAGAACGCGCGGCCCTCGCCGGCTGCGCCGGGCTTCTCGGTCGTCAGGTGGTGCAGACCGATGATCATGTCCTGCGAGGGCAGGGTCACCGGGCGGCCGTCGGACGGCTTCAGGATGTTGTTCGAGGCGAGCATGAGGATGCGCGCCTCGGCCTGAGCCTCGACCGAGAGCGGAAGGTGCACGGCCATCTGGTCGCCGTCGAAGTCCGCGTTGAAGGCGGCGCAGACGAGCGGGTGGAGCTGGATGGCCTTGCCCTCGACGAGCTGCGGCTCGAACGCCTGGATGCCGAGACGGTGCAGGGTGGGTGCACGGTTCAGCAGCACGGGGCGCTCGCGGATGATCTCTTCGAGGACGTCCCACACCTGCGGGCGCGAACGCTCGACCATGCGCTTGGCGGCCTTGATGTTCTGCGCGTGGCTCAGGTCGATCAGGCGCTTGATCACGAACGGCTTGAAGAGCTCGAGCGCCATCTGCTTGGGCAGACCGCACTGGTGCAGCTTCAGCTGCGGGCCGACGACGATGACCGAACGGCCCGAGTAGTCGACGCGCTTGCCGAGCAGGTTCTGGCGGAAGCGACCCTGCTTGCCCTTGAGCATGTCACTCAGGGACTTGAGGGCGCGGTTGCCGGTACCGGTGACGGGGCGACCACGGCGACCGTTGTCGAACAGCGCGTCGACGGCCTCCTGCAGCATCCGCTTCTCGTTGTTGACGATGATCTCGGGGGCACCGAGGTCGAGCAGACGACGAAGACGGTTGTTGCGGTTGATCACACGACGGTAGAGGTCGTTGAGGTCGCTGGTCGCGAAACGGCCGCCGTCGAGCTGCACCATCGGGCGGAGCTCGGGCGGGATCACCGGGACGACGTCGAGCACCATCGCGGCGGGCGAGTTGCCCGTCGCGAGGAACGAGTTGACGACGCGGAGGCGCTTGATCGCGCGGATCTTCTTCTGGCCCTTGCCCTCGGCGATCTGCAGGTGCAGGTCTTCCGCCTCGGCGGCCAGGTCGAACGCCTCGAGACGCTTCTTGATGGCCTCGGCGCCCATGTAGGCGTCGAAGTACATGCCGAAACGGTCCTGGAGCTCGTGGAAGTCGGCGTCCTCGGGCTTGAGCTCGCCCACCTTGAGCGTGCGGAAGGCCTCCCACACGCGTTCGAGGTGCGCGACCTGCTCGTCGCCCGACTTGCGGACCTGCGTCATCTCCTTGTCGGCGGCGGCCTCTGCGCGCTTGCGCTGGTCGCTCTTGGCACCTTCGGCCTCGAGCGTCGCGAGCTCCTCCTCCTTGCGGGCCATGAGCGTCGCGATGCGGGCATCGCGCTGGTCGCCGATGGTCTTGATCTCGAGACGGAGCTCGTTCTCGAGCCCGGGCATGTCGGCGTGACGGCCCTCTTCATCGACGTCGATCACCATGTAGGCGGCGAAATAGATGACCTTCTCGAGGTCTTTCGGTGCCATGTCGAGCAGGTAGCCGAGGCGGCTGGGCACACCCTTGAAGTACCAGATGTGCGTGACCGGGGCGGCGAGCTCGATGTGGCCCATGCGCTCACGGCGGACGGAGGACTTGGTGACCTCCACGCCGCAGCGCTCGCACACGATGCCCTTGAAGCGCACGCGCTTGTACTTGCCGCAGGCGCACTCCCAGTCGCGGCTCGGGCCGAAGATCTGCTCACCGAACAGACCGTCCTTCTCGGGCTTGAGGGTGCGGTAATTGATGGTCTCGGGCTTCTTCACCTCGCCGTAGGACCACTTGCGGATGTCCTCTGCGGTGGCCAGGCCGATGCGAAGCTCGTCAAAAGTCGTTGCGTCGAGCAATTTCTCTCCTTGGAAAGTCTCTGTAGTCGTCTACTGGCCAGGCTTAGATCTCGTCGATGTTCGACGACTCGAAGCGCGCGGAGATGTTGATGCCGAGCTCTTCCGCAGCGCGGAAGGCCTCGTCGTCGGTGTCGCGGAGCGAGACCGCTGTGCCGTCTGCCGAGAGGACCTCGACGTTCAGGCAGAGCGACTGCATCTCCTTCATGAGCACCTTGAAGGACTCGGGGATGCCGGGCTCCTGGATGTTCTCGCCCTTGACGATCGCCTCGTAGACCTTGACGCGGCCGAGGATGTCATCGGACTTGATCGTGAGGAGCTCCTGCAGCGCGTATGCGGCGCCATAGGCCTGGAGCGCCCAGACCTCCATCTCACCGAATCGCTGGCCACCGAACTGCGCCTTACCACCGAGCGGCTGCTGGGTGATCATCGAGTACGGGCCCGTCGAACGCGCGTGGATCTTGTCGTCGACGAGGTGGTGCAGCTTCAGGATGTACATGTAGCCGACCGAGACCGGGTACGGGAAGGGCTCGCCCGAACGACCGTCGAAGAGCTGGGTCTTGCCGCTCGAGTCGATCAGACGCTCGCCGTCGCGGTTGGGGAGCGTCGAGTCGAGCAGACCCGCGATCTCCTCTTCGAAGGCACCGTCGAACACCGGGGTGGCGACCTTGGTGCCGGGGGCGGCCTCGTGGGCGGCCTCGGGCAGGCGCTTCGCCCACGTGGGCTTGCCCTCGACCTTCCAGCCCTGCTTCGCAACCCAGCCCAGGTGGGTCTCGAGCACCTGGCCGAAGTTCATTCGACCGGGGATGCCGAGCGGGTTGAGCACGACGTCGACCGGCGTGCCGTCCGCGAGGAACGGCATGTCTTCGACCGGGAGGATCTTCGAGATGACGCCCTTGTTGCCGTGGCGGCCGGCGAGCTTGTCACCCTCGGTGATCTTGCGCTTCTGGGCGATGTAGACGACCACGCGCTGGTTGACGCCCGAGCCGAGCTCGTCGTCGCCGTCTTGGGAGTCGAACACCTTGACGGCGATGATCGTGCCCTGCTCGCCGTGGGGAACCTTCAGCGAGGTGTCGCGAACTTCGCGGCTCTTCTCGTTGAAGATCGCGCGGAGGAGGCGCTCTTCGGCCGAGAGCTCGGTCTCGCCCTTCGGCGTGACCTTGCCGACGAGGATGTCGCCGGGGCGGACCTCGGCGCCGATGCGGATGATGCCGCGCTCGTCGAGGTCGGCCAGCAGGTCGGGGCTCACATTGGGGAGGTCACGGGTGATCTCCTCCTTGCCGAGCTTGGTGTCGCGCGCGTCGACCTCGTACTCCTCGATGTGGATCGAGGAGAGGACGTCGTCCTTCACCAGGTTCTGGCTGAGGATGATCGCGTCCTCGAAGTTGTGGCCCTCCCACGGCATGAACGCGACGAGCAGGTTCTTGCCGAGCGCGAGCTCGCCGTTGTCGGTCGCAGGACCGTCGGCGATGACCTCGCCGGCCTCGACGCGGTCGCCCGCGTTCACGATGACGCGGTTGTTGTACGAGGTGCCCTGGTTCGAGCGGTCGAACTTGCGCAGGAAGTAGCTCTGCGTGCCGCCCTCGTCGAGCTGGACCGTGACGGAGTCGGCCGAGACCTCGACGACGACACCGGCCTTGTCGGCGGTGATGACGTCACCGGCGTCGATCGCGGCGTAGCCCTCCATACCGGTGCCGACGAACGGCGAGTCGCTGCGGAGCAGCGGCACCGCCTGACGCTGCATGTTCGCACCCATGAGGGCGCGGTTCGCGTCGTCGTGCTCGAGGAACGGGATGAGCGAGGTGCCGACCGACACCATCTGGCGCGGCGAGACATCCATGTAGCCGATCTCGTCGGCGGGGATCAGGTCGACCTCGCCGCCCTTCTGACGGGCGAGCACGCGCTCCTCCGAGAAGTGGCCGTCGGCCTTGAGCGGTGCGTTGGCCTGAGCGACGATGAAGTCGTTCTCCTCCATCGCGGTGAGGTAGTCGATCTGGTCGGTGACCCGGCCTCCGACGACCTTGCGGTACGGCGTCTCGATGAAACCGAACGAGTTGATGCGCGCGAACGACGCGAGCGAGCCGATGAGGCCGATGTTCGGGCCTTCGGGAGTCTCGATCGGGCACATGCGGCCGTAGTGCGAGGGGTGGACGTCTCGGACCTCGACGCCGGCGCGGTCGCGCGAGAGACCACCGGGGCCGAGCGCCGAGAGGCGGCGCTTGTGGGTCAGACCCGCGAGCGGGTTGTTCTGGTCCATGAACTGCGAGAGCTGCGAGGTGCCGAAGAACTCCTTGATCGCGGCGACGACGGGTCGCACGTTGATCAGGGTCTGCGGGGTGATCGCCTCGATGTCCTGCGTCGTCATGCGCTCGCGGACGACGCGCTCCATGCGGCTGAGGCCGGTGCGCACCTGGTTCTGGATGAGCTCGCCGACCGCGCGGATGCGACGGTTGCCGAAGTTGTCGATGTCGTCGACGTCGAGGCGGAGGTCGACCGCCTTGCCGCCGCGGCGGCCGGGCAGCGTCTCGCGCTCGTCGTGGAGGGCGACGAGGTACTTGATCGTGGCGACGATGTCTTGCACGGTCAGCACCGAGTCGGTGAGGGGGGCCTCGAGGCCGAGCTTCTGGTTGATCTTGTACCGGCCGACCTTCGCGAGGTCGTAGCGCTTCGGGTTGAAGTAGAAGTTGTCGAGCAGCGCACGCGCGGCCTCGGCGGCGACCTGCTCGCCCGGACGGAGCTTGCGGTAGATGTCCTTGAGCGCCTCTTCCTTCGTGAGGATGTTGTCCTTCTCGAGGGTGAGGGCGATCGACTCGTACCCGGCGAACTCCTCGAGGATCTCTTCCGAGGTGAGGCCGAGGGCCTTCAGGAACACCGTGACCGACTGCTTGCGCTTGCGATCGATGCGGACGCCGACCTGGTCGCGCTTGTCGATCTCGAACTCGAGCCAGGCGCCGCGGCTCGGGATGACGCGGGCCGAGTAGATGTCTTTGTCGCTGGTCTTCTCGGGGGTGCGCTCGAAGTAGACGCCGGGCGAACGGACGAGCTGCGAGACGACGACGCGCTCGGTGCCGTTGATGACGAAGGTGCCCTTGGGGGTCATGAGCGGGAAGTCGCCCATGAAGACCGTCTGGGTCTTGATCTCACCCGTGAGGTGGTTCATGAACTCCGCGTTCACGTAGAGCGGGGCGGAGTAGGTCTTCGACTTCTCTTTGCACTCGTCGATCGTGTACTTCGGCGGCTCGAGCTCGGGGTTCGTGAACGAGAGCTGCATGGTCTCGCCGAGGTCTTCGATCGGCGAGATCTCCTCGAAGATCTCCTCGAGACCGGTGGCCTCGGGCAGATCGGTGCGACCGGCCGACTGGGCTTCGGCGACGCGCGCCTTCCACGCGTCGTTGCCGACGAGCCAGTCGAAGCTCTCGGTCTGGAGTGCGAGGAGGTCGGGTACCGTGAGGGTATCGGCGATCTTCGCGAACGAGAGGCGGCTTGCACCGCGTCCGTTCTTGGGGGTGGGCGTGGTCGCGTTGCGCGCAGCAGCCAAGTGAATAACCTCCATGGCCCCGTCGGGCCGGTTCACTGTCGGTAGCGGAGAGAGTTCAGTACCCCTCAGACATGGTGCGACGCCGGAGATCACAGGATCTCGGCACACACGAAGCCGACCGCAATATGAAGGCATGCAGGGTCTGGGAGCGCAAAGCTCAACTATATGCGATCCGACGCGCCAAGTCCAGCCGGATTCTTGATTTGTTCGCGGATGTCCGGTATAACCGGGATCCCGCGCCCGTGAGATGCGAAGCGGCGCCCCGCAGCGGCCCCGATAGTGTCGGTGGGCGGATGCTGCGGGGCGCCGTCTACGGCATCGGTTCAGGCCGTCGCGTGCACGCCCTCAGGCAGCCCCGAGCGCACCGACCGCTTCGCCGCGTCGACGACTGCGAGCGTGCGAACCCCGACCGAGCCGTCGGGAACCGGTGCCCGCGAGTCGCCGACGGCCCCGAGGAACTCGTCGATCATGAGCTCGTCGAGATCGGAGCCGAACGCGTCCCAGGTCGCACCGCCCGTTCCGTACCCCGAGATGTGAGCGGCGAAGGGATCGATCCGCATCGACCCTCGCGTGCCGTGCACCTCCAGTGTGAGCCCGCCCCAGGTGGCCGCCGAGTCGGGCTGGCTCCACGAGCAGTCGATCGTCGCGATGACCCCCGACGGATAGGCGATCGACACGACGCCCCCCGTCTCGACCTCGACACCACGATCGGCGTGCAGAATGCGGTTCGCCGTCGCGTAGACCTCCTGGGCGGTCTCGCCGAGCAGTTCGTCGAGGAGGTCGGCGCAGTGCACGACATGATCGACGAGTGCGCCGCCTCCGGCGGCGGCCTCGTTGGTGAACCAGCTGCGGTCGAGCGGGATCTTGCCGTTGTTCGTGCCGGAGACGGCGAGGATCTCGCCGAACTGCCCTGCACGCACCCGGGCCACGAGCTCGCGGAACGACGGCGCGAAACGCACCGGGTACGCGGTCATGAGCGTGACTCCCGCGGCATCGGCGGCCTCGACCATCGCGAGGGCGTCGGCCGGCTCGGTCGCGATCGGCTTCTCGCAGAGCACATGTGCGCCGGCGGCGAATGCCGCGAGCGCGAGCTCGCGATGCCTCGCGTTCTCTGCGGTGACGATGACGCCGTGCGGCGCGCGGGCGAGCACGGCGTCGACGTCGTCGAGGTACTCGATGCCGAGGCGCTCGGCGAGCTCGGCGCCGCGCTGCGTCCCCGCGTCGTACGGCGTGAGGTCGGTGCCGAAGACCTCGACGCCCCGTGCGAGGAGCGAACGGGCGTACGCCTCGACGTGCGGGTGCGCGAACGACAGGATGCCGATGCGCAGTGGTTCGGTCGTGCGGTTCATGCGCGGGCTCCGATCAGGGTGTCGTCGGTCGAGGCATCCACCTCGCCGGTCGGCTGGACCTCGACCGGCAGGCCGCGCTCGATCGACTCGAGGGCGGCCTCGGCGATGCGTACCGCGCGGACGCCGTCGGCCCCGTCGACCCGAGCAGGTCCTCCGGAGCGGATGGCCCGCGCGAAGTCGGCGATCTCTACGGAATACGGGCTCTCGGCCCCGCTCGTCTCCGGCAGGTACCCACCGGGCTCGACGGGCGGGAACACCGCCCGCACGGTGTCGTCGCGCGCGGAGTCGAAGCGCAGTACGCCGGTGTCGCCCGCGAGGTCGAACGAGTACGAGAACGGCAGCGCCGGACTCCCCCACGTTCCGTGCACGTGGCTGATCAGGCCCGACTCGTGGTCGAGCACGACCTGGGCCGCGACCACCGGGGCCACCGCCCCGCCCCGGCGTTGCAGCCGAGCGAAGACGCGACGCACCGGGCCGCCGAGCCACTCGGCCTGGTCGAGGTCGTGGATCATCTGGTCCATGACGATGCCGCCCGAGACGGCGTCGTCGAAGAACCAGGCCGCTTGCGGCGCCGCGCTCTGGCGCCGGAACCGGAACACCGCGGGCCGCCCGATGCGCCCCGCCGCGATCGCCCCGCGTGCCGCGAGGAACTCGGGGAAGTAGCGCACGACGTGCGCCGGGAAGAGCCGTACTCCGGTGCGTTCCGCCGCCTCGACGACCGCGGCCGAGTCGGCAGCCGTACGCGCGAGCGGCTTCTCGCACACGACGTGCTTGCCGCGCCCGATGGCCGCGAGTGCGAACTCGGCGTGCGTCGACGTCGGGGTGACGATGTCGATCACGTCGACGCCCGGCCACAGCTCGTCGAGGGACTCGGCGACCTCGAGGCCGTAGCGCGCGGCGAGTTCGTGCGAGCCCGCCTGCGAGTACACGGTGATCCGCGCGCCGAGCGCGAGCCAGCCCGGCACATGCGCGTGGGAGATTGCGCCGGCGCCGATGAGGCCGACGCGGAGGGGTGTGGTCATGGGTGGAGCAACGCCGTTCATTTGAGTCCGGAGAATGCGACGCCGTCGATGACTCGGCGCTGCATGAAGAGGAAGAGGAGGAGCACCGGTGCCATCGCCATCATCGCCGCCGCGAGGAGCATCGGATAGTCGGTGATCGTGCGACCGCTCGTGAGGGTCGCGATACCGGCGGAGAGCGGCATGCTCTCGGCGCTCGTCGCGACGATGAGCGGCCAGAGCAGGTCGTTCCACGACCACAGCACGGTGATGATCGCGAGCGCCGAGAGTCCGGGCTTCGCGAGCGGCAGCATGATCTTCCAGAAGATCTGGAACTGGTTCGCTCCGTCGAGGCGGGCTGCCTCCTCGAGCTCCGGCGGGAGGCCCATGAAGAACTGCCGCATCATGAACGTGCCGAACGCACTGAAGATGCCTGGTGCCGCGATGCCGATGACGGTGTTGAGCCAGCCGAGCCCTTGGATGATCTGGTACTGCGGCAGGAGATAGACCTGCGGCGGCACCATGAGGATCGCGAGGATCAAGGCGAGCACGACGCCCTTGAACGGGAAGTACATGCGCGCGAACGCGTACCCCGCCATCGAGCACAGCACGAGCTGACCGATCGTGCGGATCACCGTGATCGCGACCGACACCCCGAACTGGCTGAGGAACGGGACACGGTCGAACACGTTCGCGTAGTTCTCGGGCTTGAACTCCGACGGCCAGAACGACGGCGGGATCGAGATGACGTCGGCGTTCGTGCCGAGCGACATGATGAGCTGCCAGACGAAGGGGAAGATCATCACGACCGCCCCGACCGTAAGCACGACATACGCGATGGTGTTCGACTCGCGCGCGCCGACTGGGCGCTTAGACATAGGTGACCCATTTCTTCTGGAGTCGGAACTGCAACACCGTGAAGATGCCGACGAGGAGGAGGATCACGACGCCGATGGCCGCCGCATACCCGTTGTCGCCCGTCTTGATGTTCGTGAAGAAGTAGTAGACGACCGACTGGGTCTTGTCGATGGCGGGGTTCGTCGTGCCCATGAGCGCATACAGCAGGTCGAAGAGCTGGAAGCCCGAGATGACGGTCATCACCGAGACGAAGAAGATCGAGGGGGTGAGCAGCGGCACGGTGATGGTCGTGAACTGCTTCCATCGCGTCGCGCCGTCGAGCGACGCAGCCTCGTAGAGCTCGACGGGGATGCCTTTCATGCCCGCCGACAGGATGATGAGGTTGAAGCCGAGCGAGATCCAGACGCCGACCAGGGCCACGGCGACGAGGGCCACCCCCTCGGTCGAGAGCCAGCTCGGGCCGTCGATGCCGATGAGCGAGAGCATGTAGTTCAAGATGCCGAAGTCGCCGTTGTAGATGATGCGCCAGACCATGGAGATGGCCGCGGGCATCGCGACGTACGGCAGGAAGAACGCGGCACGGAACACACTGGCGAATCGAAGGCCGGGGCGGTTCAGGAGGCTCGCGAAATAGACGGCGAGCGGGATGCCGCAGAGCAGGATCGCCGTGTACCCGAGGGTGTTCAGAATGGCGCGGCCCATCGTGGCATCGGTGATGAGTTCTGCGTAGTTGTCGAACCCGACCCACTCGGAATCGCCGAAGGGGCCCCACTCGGTGAAGCTGAACCAGAAGTTGCGCACGATCGGCCACAGGTAGAACAGGGCGACGCCCGCGAACAGCGGCAGCACGAAGACGAGCGCCCAGCCGAGGTCGCTGCGGCCGCGCCGCTTGCTGCGACCGGCCGGCGGGGCCGGCGCCGCAGCGGGAGCTGCGACGCCGACCTCGTGGACTGCTGAGGAGGTCATTCGTTCTCTTCGGCCAGTGCTTCGTTCATCTTCTCTGCGAGTTCCTTCGCCACCTCGGCGACGGGGCGCTCGCCCGAGAACGCGGCGGGGAGCAGTTCGTTCTCGAGCTGGTTCCACGCTGCGGTGTTCTTCGAGACGGGGTACGGGAACGAGGAGTTCTCGGCCTCGTCGAGGAAGACCTGCAGGTTGTACGGCGCCGAGGCGACGAACGCCTCCTGCGTGCCGTTGAACGCGGGGAGAGCGGCTCCCGCCTCGGCCTGGATGACTGCGGCACGGTCGGAGGCGAGGAAGTTCTGGAACGCCTGCGCGGCGGCCTTGTTCTTCGACGACTTCGCGACGACGTTCGCGAGACCGTGGATCACGGTCGCCTCCCGCTCGTCCTTCGGCAGGGGCGCGACCTCGATGTCGTCGACGATCGCGGACTCGCGGAGCTCCGCGTTCGACCAGGTGCCCGACCAGAACATGGCCGACTTGCCGTTCACGAACCACACGTTCTGCGGGGTGTCGGAGAGCTGCTGGAGCGTCGGAGCCGAGCCGTCGGCGATGAGGTCGGCGACGAACTGCAGGCCCGCGATCGCCTCGGGGCTGTCGTAACCCGACGTCGTGCTGTCGGCCGAGATGACCTCGCCACCGGCCTGGAGGATGGTGTTGTAATACATCTCCTGGCCGCCCGCGAGACCGTTGACGGTGCCGTAGACGCCGTCGGCCTTCAGCGCGTCGGAGATGGCCTTGGCCTTCTCGTGGAACTCGTCCCACGTCCAGCCCTCGGTCGGGTACTCGACGCCCGCCTGGTCGAACAGCGCCTTGTTGTAGAACACCGCGACCGTGTCGTAGTCCTTCGGCACGCCGTACTGGGTGCCGTCGAACGAATACAGGTCGTTGAGCGCCTGCGGGTAGTTCGCCGGGTCGACGGCGTCGGTCACGGGCTCGAGCTTGTCGTTCGAGGCGTAGAGCTGGAAGTTCGGGCCGTTCATCCAGAAGACGTCGGGCAGCGTGTCCGACGAAGCCTGGGTCTGGAGCTTGCCGAAGAACTCGGAGTACGGCGTGACATCCGTCTTCACCGTGATGTTCGGGTACTCCTCGTTGAATTCCTCGATGATCTGGTCGATCGCCTTCTCCTGGGTGGCATCCCAGTAGGCGTAGCTGATCTCTGCCGTCATGTCCTTGTCGGCGGTCGACGTCGACCCGCCGTCGTTGGACGAGCAGGCGGTGAGCAGGAGTGCCGTGGCGGCGACTCCGGCCAGTAGCGCTGTGCGGCGCATGGGTGTTCTCCTCCGGTTAGAGTGGGCGGGATCGCCCGATTGCAGGTGATTGCGGGTGACGAGTCACCCACCGGTCGGCGCGGTGTGCGCCGCGCCGACCGGGTCTCCGGGCCCTTCGAAGTAGCCGGCGACGCCCGAGGGCAGCGCAGGAACGTCTCGGGGTTCCGATGAGTTTCGAAGCGAGTCCGTCGCCGCCGCCGCCGTCGCGACTGCGTGACGTGCGGCGATGGGCGAGGTCTCGGTGGGGATGCCCTCGCGCACGAAGCGGAGGAACTCGGTGACCGTGCGGAGGTCGGCATCGCCGTGTCCGCCCTGGTCGCCGACGATGGGATGCTCCAGATCGCCCTCGGGCCGGTAGAGGCGCCGCTCGTTCCAGACGCGCACGACTCCGCCGTCGGTGTCGCCGAAGTTCTCGAGCCGGCCCTTCGTGCCGATGACGGTGTAGTTGCGCCAGTAGTCGGGCGTGTAGTGGCACTGCTCGTACGAGGCGTAGACCCCGTTGTCGAGTTGCATCAGCACCATCGAAAGGTCTTCGACGTCGATCACCGGGTTGAGCTCGCGCTGCTCGAGCGGCGGCCAGTTGTCGAGACTGAACCACTCGGGCATCGTGCGGTCGGAGTTGTCGCGCCGATCGGCGATGCCGCCGTAGAGGGTGTCGCCGCCCATGCCGACGACACGGGTCGTATACCCGCCCGCGAGCCAGTGGATGACGTCGAGGTCGTGCGCGCCCTTCTGCAGCAGCAGCCCGTTCGACCTCGCCCGCTCGGCATGCCAGTCCTTGAAGTAGTAGTCGCCGCCGTTGCCGACGAAGTGACGGCACCAGACCGCCTTGACCTCGCCGATCTCGCCGCGCGCGATGGCGTCGCGCATCGTGCGGATGACCGCCATGTGGCGCATGTTGTGGCCGACGTAGAGCTTCGCCCCGGCGGCGACGGCAGCCTCGAGCACGGCGTCGGCGTCTTCCGTGGTGGTGGCGAGCGGCTTCTCGAGGTAGACGGCGACGCCTGCACGGAGCAGCTCCACGGCGACCTCGGCGTGCGTGTCGTCGGGCGTGAGCACGAAGGCCCCGTCGACGACGTCGCCCGATGCGAGCAAGTCACGAGTGCTCGCGAACGCCTCGGCGGTGGCCGAGAGCGCGTCGTTCCCGCGCGCGAGCGCCGCCGGGTCGGGATCGACCAGCGCGACGATCTCACCGAGCCCCGAGGCCGCAGCATGAACTGCGAGGTTCGACCTCGCGCCGCATCCGATCACGGCAAGCCGGAGCGGACGCGCCGGCTCGTCGAGGTTCACCATTCGAAGTCCTTTCCCTCTGAGTCGAGCGCGTCGCCGCCGTCGGGCCGGCGCAGCGCCGGCATCGGCACCTCGTGGACCCCGTAGACCAGCTCCGAGCTGAGGTCGAACGCCCGCGACAGCGCCCCGAACGCGATCGAGTCGATGCCGAGTCGCGAAGCGACGATCGTCGGGGCGAACGGCAGCGAGACGAGGCCGGCCACCCGCTCGTTGAGCGGCGTCACGAGCCGGTCGCCTGCGCGCGACATCGGGCCGCCGATGACGACGAGGTCGGGGTCGATCGTCTGGGCGAGCACGACGACCGTGTCGGCGAGGCCCGCGACGAAGGTCTCGACCTCGGCCACGGCACCGGCATCGCCCGCATCTGCCATTTCGAACACGCTGCGAGCGCTCGGGGCCGAACGCCAGACGAGGTGGCCGCGCTCGTCGAGCGGAACCCGGAGGCTCGCGTCGCCGAGTTCGCCCGCAGCGTTGTGGCTGCCACGCCGGAGCCGCCCGTCGAGGACGAGTCCCGCGGAGATCTGGCCGCCGATGAAGACGAAGAGCATGTCGTCGGCGAGATGAGCTGCGCCGAGCCGCTGCTCCGCGAGGGCCGCGAGGTTCACATCGTTGTCGAGGGACACCGCGCAGCCGATCTGCTTCGCGAGCTCGCCACCGACGTCGACACCTTCCCAGTCGGGGAACCCGTGCGAGATCCAGATGCGACCGTCGGCCCTCACCAAGCCCGTGACCCCGACATGGGCGAACAGCAGGCGTTCCGCGGGCGCATCGGCGACACGAAGCGCGTCGGCGATCAGCGCACGCACGGCGTCGATGCGCATTCCGCCGTCGGCCGGAACCTCACCCCGATGTTCGACGCGGGCCACCACTGTGCCGGAGAGATCGGCGAGAATCACGCGGATGCCGGCGAAACCGACGTCGACGCCCGCGACGTAGCCGGCGTTGCCCACGAAGCGCGAGACGCGAGCAGGCCGACCTGCGCCGCGGTGGCCGTTGGTCTCGTTCGTCGCCACCAGTCCGCGACCGGCGAGGTCGGAGAACGCGGCTTCGACGGTCGGGCGCGACAGGCCTGTGGCTTGGGCGACCTCCGAGACCGAGGCGGGGCCGATGTCGCGCAGGTGGAGCGCGCAACGAGCAGTGTTCGACCTGCGGAGGGCGCCCAGCCGGTGCTCGTGCGTTCGTGATTCCATTCGCCGCTCCATCGAGGTTCTTCGGGACGATGTCCCGCGAATCAGAAATTACGCAAGTGACTTGTGTAATTACCAGCATGAGTGAACCACAGTCATCGGATGTATGTCAAGTCCCGAACCCGACGCCCTTGGTACGGCCGCCCCCCGCGCGCCCGTACGGATCGGCGCGCGCCGAGGAGGCGCCTTCGAGCGATCGATCGCACATCCGGGGCGGTCGGCTACCGATTGGCGGAGTCAGGTGCCGATCAGTCGACTCAGCGCCGGCGATTCGGGGAGCGCCCGCATCCGCCGACGCGACATCCGTGGCACGATGCCGTCATGGCGGCACACATCGAGTTCGGCGCCGACGTGTTCTCGGAGCACGGGCTGACGCTGCTCGTCGACGGCACGGCGCAGTCGCACGTCGACCTCCTCGACCCGACCCACCTCTTCTTCGAGTACACCCGTCGCCTCGGGCACGTCATCGATGCTTCGGGTGCACCCGGAGTACCGCTTCGGGTACTGCACCTCGGCGGCGGCGCCCTCACGCTCGCCCGTTACGTCGCCGCGACGCGCCCCGGCGCTCGTCAGCTCGTCGTCGAACTCGATCGTGAACTGCTCGACACGGTGCTCGAGCGGCTGCCGCTGCCCGAGGGGGCGCGCATCGAGCTCGTCGTCGGCGACGCGGCATCCGTCATCGAGACCGTCGACGGGCCGTTCGACCTCGTCATCGTCGACCTCTACTCGCGCCTGGAGGCACCTGCGTTCGTCGAGACCGTCGACTTCATGGGCGGATGCCTCCGGCTCCTGTCTTCCGGCGGCGTGCTCGCGGTCAACGTGGCCGACGCGGCAGGGCTCGGCCGGCTCCGAGACCAGGCCCGTGCGATCGCACGGGCCGACCCTGCCGCGGCGATTCTCGTCGCCGGCGATCCGAGTGTGCTCTCGGGTGCCGAGGAGGGCAACGCCGTGCTCGTCGCGGCACGCGGAGAGCTGCCGCCCGGCCTGCGCGAGCGCCTGCTCGCGCAGGGGCCGCACCCGGCCGAGGTGCTGACGGGCGAACGACTCGACTTCGTGCTGTGGGGCGGCTGCTGAGCGAGCGGGTAGCGTGGCCTCGTGCCCTCCCCCGACGACTCGTTCGAACGCCGCCTCGCCGTGAGCGGCCACCTCGCCCGGCTCGAGGAGTCACGGCAGACACCGGGTTCGTGGACCCTCTACGTCGACGGCACGCCGCAGTCGCACGTCGAGCTCGAGCGGCCCGACTGGCTCGGCTTCGAGTACGTGCGCCGCATCGGGCACGCCGCCGACCTCGTGCGCGAACCGGGCGAGCCGATCACCGCCGTACACCTCGGCGGCGGGGCGCTGACCCTGCCGCGCTACGTCATCGCGACCCGGCCCGGCTCCCGTCAGCAGGTCGTCGAGCTCGAGTCCGAGCTCGTCGATCTCGTGCGCGAGCACCTGCCGCTGCCGCGAGGTGCGCAACTCCGTATCCGCCACGGCGATGCGCGCGAGGTCGTCGCGAAGCTGCCCGGCGGGCTCGACGGCGCCGTCGACCTCGCGATCGTCGACATCTTCTCCGGCGCCCGCACGCCCGCGCACGTCACGAGCGTCGAATTCTACGAACTCATCGCCCCGAGACTCGCCCCAGGCGGCATCGTCGCCGTGAACGTCGCCGACGGCGCGGGCCTCGCCTTCGCCCGATCGCAGGCGGCGACCCTCGCGCACGTCTTCGCGCACGTGGCGATCGCCGCCGACGCGAGCATGTTGAAGGGCCGCCGCTTCGGCAACGTCGTCATGTACGCCTCGAACGCGCCGCTGCCGTTCGACGAACTGCCGCGCCGCCTCGCGAGCGACCCGGCCCCGGCGAAGCTCGTCGACGGCGAGGAGCTCCGCCGCTTCATCGCCGGCGCCCCGATCGTGACCGACGCCACCGCGGTGCCGTCGCCACCGCCCGCGCGTTCGATCTTCCTCGCGAAGCCCGGGCGCTGACGCCCCGCTCCGCCTCACCCGCCCCGCGCCGCAAGATCGGCGATCGCCACGAGATCGGACCGACTCGCCCGATCGGCTCCGAAGTCGTGGCGATCCCCGAATCCGTGGCGGCTCAGCCGACCGAGTGCACCCGGCTCGGCGCGCTCTCGTTCCACACCCGATCGAGCGCCGTCACCGCGTACGTGTACGAGCGGCCCACCTCCGCCGAGTCGTCGACGAATCGCTGGACCACGCCCCCACTCGCACGAACGGTCGCGATGAGCGCCGTGGCATCCTCGACGTCGATGCCGACGCCGTCGCCCTCGACGCGGTAGACGGCGAAGGAAGTCGCCCGTCTCGTCGGCGGCGCCGCATCCTGCCACTGCAGTTCGACGCCGGCGTCGCCGCGCACGGGGGGCGTGAGCACGGGAGCCCGCACCGCCGTCGCCGGCAGCCACTCCATCGCCGGCACGATCGCCGGGTGCGCGTAGTGGTCGGCGAGCACCCGCGACATCGACCCCTTCGGGTCGGCCGGAACGTGCTTCGCCGAGAAGTACACGTTGCCGTGCACGGGCGTTCCCGCCGCGTCGATCTCGCGGCCGAGCGTGAGGTGGTTCGAGAGCTCGGCCGGGTCGGTGAACGCTCCCGAGGTCACCTTGTAGAGCGCCTCCCCGACGTACAGGTGCGTGCCCGACGTCGCGGCGACGTCGGCCCACCAGGGCGCGAGCTTCGCGTAGTCGGCGACCGCGAGTCCGATCTGCCAGTAGATCTGCGGGTTGATGTAGTCGAGCCAGCCCTCGAGCACCCACTTGCGGGTGTCGGCGAACTGGAGGTCGTACGACTGCGATCCGCCCGTCTCGGAGCCCCGCGGGTCGGTCGCGCGGTTGCGCCAGATGCCGAACGGGCTGATGCCGAACTTCACCCACGGCTTCAACGCCTTGATGCGCTCGGAGATCGAGCTGACGAAGGTGTCCACGTTGTGCCGCCGCCAGTCGGCGACGTCGTCGAAGCCGCCGCCGTGCGCGGCGAAGGTCGCCGCGTCGGGCACCGTCTGACCGGCGACCGGGTAGGGGTAGAAGTAGTCGTCGAAGTGCACGCCGTCGAGGTCGTAGTGCTCGACCGAGTGCAGGATGGCGCGCTGGATGTGCTCCTGCACCTCGGGCAGTCCGGGGTCGAAGTAGAGCTTGCCGCCGTACGCCCACGCCCACTCGGGGTGCACGCGCGCGGGGTGCTCGGGCACGAGCTTCGCCGGGTCGGCCTGCATCGAGACGCGGTAGGGGTTGACCCAGGCGTGGAGTTCGAGGTTGCGGGCGTGCGCCGCCTCGACGATGAAGGCGAGCGGGTCGTAGCCGGGATCCTGCCCCTGCACCCCCGTCAGGTACTGCGACCACGGTTCGAGCGGGCTGGGCCAGAACGCGTCGGCCGTCGGCCGGATCTGCACGAACACCGCGTTCAGCTTGAACTGCCGGGCCACGTCGAGCCAGTGGACGAACTCGGCACGCTGCTCATCGGCGGTGAGTCCGGTGCGGCTCGGCCAGTCGATGTTGACGACGGAGGAGATCCACATGGCGCGGAGCTCGCGCTTGCGCGGACCCGCCGCGGTCTCGGCGCCGGCGGTGCCCGCTGCCGCGCCCGCGGCGAACGCCGGCGTCGGCGCGAGGCTGCCCACCGTCACGGTGAACGCGGATGCGGCGACGCCGGCCACGGCGAGGGTGAGGAAGCCGCGGCGGTGGAGAACTCCAGCGGGAACGGCCGGAGGGTCTCCGCCATCGAGGTGCATCGCGTGCCTCGCGTGCCTCGCGTGGTCGTCGTGCGTGTCGTCGAGGGGCATCTTCGATCCTCCGAGTCGTGGGGTTTTGGAAGATACTTCCATACTCACTCGAAGTTGTGAAGAGTAGTTTCCAGCGGGGAGTCAGGCGTGCCGGAAGCGCAGCTCCTGCCCCGGCCGCAACTGCGCGACCGCGTCGAGCGACGACAGCGCCACGATCGCGATCACCGGGTACCCGCCCGTCACCGGTCGATCGGCGAGCAGGATCGTCGGCCGCCCGTCGCCTGCGACCTGCACCGAACCCGGCACGGTCGCCTCGCTCGCGAGCTCACCGGCATCGCGCCGTTCGAGCGTCGGGCCGACGAGCCGCGCACCGATGCGGTCGGCCTGCTCCGAGAGCCGCCAGGACGCCTCGAAGAACGTCGCCCCGGCCGCGTCGGTGAACCAGTCGGCGCGCGGGCCCGGGCGCAGGGCCAGAGTCACCGCTCCGTCGGGCGGTGCGAACGCGGCCTCCTGGTCAATGAGCGGCACGGATGCCTCGGGCTCGGCGCCGATCGCGAGCACCCTCCCCGGCGCGAGCGGTTCGGGGCCGATGCCCGAGAGCGTGTCGCGCGAACGCGAGCCGAGCACCGGCGCCTCGTCGATGCCGCCGCGCACCGCGAGCGAGTAGCGGAGCCCGCGCACGGCCGGGCCGAGCTCGAGCACGCCGCCGTCGGGGGCTCGCACCGCCGTGTACGGCGCCACCGTGCGCCCGTCGAGGACGACCGGGCCCCAGGCGCCGGCGACCGCGAACCAGCAGTCGCCGCCCGTGAACCGCGCCCGGAACCCGCCGACCAGCACCTCGACGATCGCGTCGCCGTCGCGGTTGCCCACGAGCCGGTTCGCGAGCCGGGCTGCGCCGCGGTCGAGGGCCCCCGAGCCCGTCACCCCGAGGTGGGCGAAGCCCGGCCGACCGAGGTCTTCGACGAGGGCGAGCGCGCCGGGGGACTCGACGACGAGGGCGCGGGTCATCCGCGCACCCGCTCGACGACGAGGGCGCGGGTCATCCGCGCACCCGCTCGAAACGCACCCGTCGGCCGGGCGCGAGCACGGCGGGCTCCGGCCGCCCGGCATCCCAGAGCACCGCATCGGTCCGGCCGATGAGGCGCCAGCCGCCCGGGCTCTGCCGCGGGTAGACGCCGGCGAAGGCTCCGGCCAGCGCGACGGCTCCCGCGGGCACCCGTGCGCGCGGTGCGCCGAGTCGCGGCACCTCGAAGGACCAGTCGTCGCTCACGAGGTAGCCGAATCCGGGGGCGAAGCCGCCGAAGGCGACCCGCCACGACGCGGCGAGGTGGCGGGCGACGAGTTCCTCGGGCGAGACGTGCAGCAGGGCCGCGGTCTCGTCGAGGTCGTCGCCGTCGTAGACCACGGGTACGACCGCCTCGCCGAAGGCGGCAGCATCGGTCGCCGGCGCATCGTCGACCCTGATGCGCCGCAGCCACGTCGCGAGCGACTCGAGCGGGAGCACCGCCGGGTCGACCACGACGAGCAGCGTGCGAGCAGCGGGCACGAGCTCGATCACGCCGGGCCGACGCTCGGGGGCGAGCGCATCGTGGAGGGCGAGCACCTCGTCGAGCCCGTCGCACTCGACGAGCAGCGCGGACTCGCCGCTCGGCAGCAGGCGCCTCGTCACACGAACGCCTCGATTCGGCAGCCGGCGCCCTCGAGCGCGGCCCGCACGGCGCGGGCGATCGCCACCGCGCCGGGGGTGTCGCCGTGCAGGCAGAGCGAGTCGGGGGCGAGTTCGAGCCGGCTGCCGTCGTCGGCGACGAGGCCGCCCGTCTCGGCGAGCTCGAGCGCCCGGTCGGCGGCGGCGGCGGGGTCGTCGATGATCGCACCGGGCTCACCGCGGGGGCTGAGCGAGCCGTCGGCCGCGTAGCCGCGGTCGACGAAGGCCTCACGGGCGAAGACGAGCCCCGCGGCATCCGCCGCCGCCTCGATCTCGCTCGCCCGCGGACCGAGCAACGCGAGCGTCGGGTCGTAGGCCGCGATCGCCCGGGCGACGGCGTGCGCCGCGGGCCGGTCGGTGACGAGGCGGTGGTAGAGCGCCCCGTGCGCCTTCACGTAGCGCACCCGCGTGCCCGCGAGGCGGGCGAGGGCGTCGAGCGAGCCGAGCTGCGCCACGAGCTCGGCGGCGATCTCGCCGGGGGCGACGTCGAGCGCGCGCCGGCCGAAGCCGACGAGGTCGCGGTAGCCGGGGTGCGCGCCGAGCGCGACGCCGTGGCGCGCCGCGCGGCGGGCGCTCTCGAGCATGGTGGCCGGGTCGCCGGCGTGGAACCCGCACGCGACGTTCGCGCTCGACACGAGGCCGAACATCGTCTCGTCGTCGCCGACGCGCCAGGCGCCGAACGACTCGCCGAGGTCGCTGTTGAGGTCGATCGCGGGCCGCATCCTCCCATTCTGCCGCTGCGGCGCGCAGACTGGGGGTTGGGAGGCGGCATGAGACGGGCAGACGGCGACGTGGCGGTGGATGCCTCGGTGAGGCCCCGCCCGTTCCCCCGGCATCCGATCGCGGGTCGCGTGCTCGGCTCCGCATGCTCGGCGGCCCTGCTCGCGGTGCTCCTCGGCTGCACGGCCGACCCACCCGCGGCGACGCCGACCCGCACGCCGACGCCCGCACCCTCGGCGAGCGCGACCTCGCCCCCGACTCCGAGCGAGCCGCCGGCGCCCGAGGCGGTGCAGCCGACGGGCGAGGTGTCGGTCGTCGCCGAGGGGCTCGATGCGCCGTGGTCGATCCTCGTGCTGCCGGGCGGCGGCACGCTCGTCTCGCAGCGCGATCGCGGCGACATCGTCGAGGTGCTGCCCGATGGCGCGCTCCGCGTCGTGACCGAGGTGCCGGGGGTCGCCGCCGCCGGGGAAGGCGGACTGATGGGGCTCGCGCTGCTGCCCGGCGACGCCGACCGGCCGCCGTACGTCTACGCGTACTTCACCGCGGCGAACGACAACCGCATCGTGCGGATGCCGCTCGACGGCGCCCGGGGCTCGCTCTCGCTGGGGGCGCCCGAAGAGATCCTCACCGGCATCCCGAAGGCCGGGAACCACAACGGCGGACGCCTCGCGTTCGGCCCCGACGGACTGCTGTACGCGACGACCGGCGACGCCGGCGTCCGCGATGCCGCGCAGAACCCCGACTCGCTCTCGGGCAAGATCCTGCGAATGGACCCCGAGGGCGAACCCGCCCCGGGCAACCCCTTCGGCAACTTCGCCTGGTCGATCGGTCACCGCAATCCGCAGGGTCTCGCGTGGGATGCCTCTGGCGGCATGTGGGCCGCGGAGTTCGGCCAGAACACGTGGGACGAGCTCAATCGCATCGAACGCGGTGCCAACTACGGCTGGCCGATCGTCGAGGGTGCAGCCGGTGATCCGCGCTTCACCGATCCCGTGCAGCAGTGGGCGACCGGGGAGGCGAGCCCCAGCGGTCTCGCCGCGATCGGCGACACGCTCTTCCTCGCCGCACTCCGCGGCGAGCGGCTGTGGACGATCGCCCCCGCGACCGGCGCCGGCGACCTCGCGTCGACGGCCTGGTTCGTCGGGGAGTTCGGGCGGATCCGCGATGTCGCCGCAGCACCCGACGGCGGGCTCTGGTTCATCGGCAACAACACCGACGGGCGAGGTTCGCCGCGCGACGGCGACGACCGGCTGTTCGCCGTGGGGCTGGCGCCCACGGGCTGATCGCGCCGCCGCGAGCTGATCACGCCGCCATGAGCTGATCGCGCCGCCATGAAATCGGAGATCTGCACAGGATCGGGCCGTTGTCCCCTGCGCCGCCCGAAATCGTGGCGAACACCGATGCGGTGGCGGCTCTGCCCCGTTCGGGGGTCGCGAACCCCTCCCCCGTGTGGCCGGCCGGGGCTATTCTCATCCCATGGCGGATCTGGAGCGGGTGCGACGGTGGGCGGAGGCGCTCATCGTGCTGCATCTCGACCCGGCGGTGTGGAGCTTCGAGTTCGACAACGCCAAGAAGCGCGCGGGTCTCTGCAACTACACGGCCAAGCGCATCTCGGTGTCCCGCTACCTGGCGGCCCGCTACGACGACGACGAGATCCACCAGATCCTCTTGCACGAGGTCGCCCACGCCATCGCGGGCCCGCGCGCGGCGCACGGGCCGAAGTGGGCCGCCGTCGGCGCCGAACTCGGCTACATCGGGCGCCGCACGCACGACGGCGAGGTCGCCCACGAGCTCGCGCCCTGGGTCGGCAACTGCCCGGCCGGGCACGAGCACTTCCGCTACCGACAGCCGACCCGGGCACTCAGCTGCGGGCTCTGCCGACGAGGCTTCGATCGGGCCAATCTCATCGTCTGGCACCACCGCGAGATCACCCCCGCGGTGCGCCGCAGGGCCGCGAGCGCGGCCGTCGGCTGAGCCCGGCGAACCACTACGCTGGACGGATGCCCGTCTCCACCGTCTCGATTCCCATCGGGCAGTGGCTCATTCCCGCCGAGGGCGTCCGCTGGTGGTTCGACTCAGGTTCGTTCGCGCTCGATTTCGCGACGACCGGGTCGATCGGGGGCACCGCGGCCGGAGCCGGCGTCGAACGCCTCCACTCCCCCGACGACCTCACCGCCTGGCTCCGTGAACGATTCCCGGTCCCCGTCGGCGCCGCTCGATCTCGCGACCTGTTCGACGCCGTCGCGCTCCGCGACTCGATCGCGCGCATGGCCCTCGCCGCCAGCCGCCGCGAGGCGCCGCGTGCCGGCGACGTCGACGTCGTGAACCTCTATGCGGCGACGCCCGACGTCCCGCCCTCGCTCGCGGGCGGCTCCCGTCAGGCGGGCCGTTCGGTGCACACCGTGCCGCAGGCGCTGTCGACGATCGCCCGTGACGCGGTCGACCTGTTCGGCCCGGTCAACCTCGAACGCATCCGCGCCTGCTCGGGCGACGACTGCGACGTCGTGTACCTCGACACCTCGCGCGCCGCGACCCGCCGCTGGTGCTCGATGCAGCGCTGCGGCAACCGCGCGAAGGTGCGTGCTCACCGAGCCCGCAAGAGCCGACGCGCGCCGGCGTCGAACGGACTCGCCGAACCGCTCTTCGGCGACCCCATCGTCGGCGAGCCCGCGTCCGCAGTGCCCGAACCTTCGGCGTCCGCGCCCGTCGAGCCCACGCCTGCAGAACCCGAACGCGCGGCCTGACGGCGTCGTACCAGGGTCGCGCGGCTGCGCGCCGCCCGGGCGCGGTGCGTCAGCTGCGCGCGGCGGCTCCCCTGCGCCGCGGCAGCGCCAGAAGCGCCCCGATGACGAGCAGGGCGGACGCGAGCGCGGCCGCGAACCAGGCCGCCTCGCCCGGGATGTCGAGGTAGGTCGTGATGCCGAGGATGCGCGCGAGGCCCCATGGCAAGAGCCCGAGCTCGTCGTTCCAGAGCGTGAGCGCGCGCTCGAGGCCGATCACCCCGATGACGAACGACGGCACGACGAGCCCCGCCCCGACCGCCGCGAGCACGAAGCCGGTCGCGCGCCTGGCGCCGACCTGCGTCGCGAGCGTCCAGCCGGCGACGACGAAGACCCAGACGAAGAGCGCGAACGCGAGCACGATGTAGCCGGTACGCAGCGGTGGGTCGGTCCAGAACGCGAACCAGTAGCCGCCGGGCCCGGTGAACGACAGCGCGACGAGCGTCACGATGCAGCGCAGCACCACGACCCCGCCGACCGCCGCGATCACGGGCCAGGGCGAGCGCCGACGGACGCACAGGCGCAGCACGCCGGCGAACACGGTCCACGCGCCGATCACGACCGCGAGATGGGTCCACGACAGGAACGACGTCTGCACGGCGCGGGTCGCCACGAGGAGGGCGACCGGCACCAGGAACAGCAGCCTGCGATCGAGTTCCAGAAGGCCGAGGGTCGACTCGCGGGCCCGCCATGGGCGTGTCGAGGCCACCCAGGTTGCGCGCGCCGCCGTGGCGCCGGGCTTCGCGACGAGCCGCGTCCGCGCGGCGAGCATGCCGATCACCACCCAGGCGAGGGCGAGCACGAGCAGCCCGCGCGCCGCCCACGCCATGGCGGGGTCGCGCTCGGCGCGATCGACGCCGAGCTGCGCGGCGGTGAGGTTGAAGGCGGGGTGGTCGAGGTCGCCGTCGTATCGGGCGAGGTGTTCCGCGGCGAGTTCGTCGAAGCGGTTCCGGTCGGACTCCCACGCCGCGCGGGCCTCGGGCGAGCCGGTATCGTGCCACTGCCCCTGGTGCAGGATCAGCGCGCGGTACGCCGCGAGCAGACGGAGGGTTCCGAGCTCGTAGTCGAGGGTCGAGACGAACGCCTCCCTCAGCTCCGGGGAGCGCCAGCTCGAGACATCCGTCTTCGCCACGATCTCGCGCATCTGCTCGACCGCGCCCACCGCTTCGGCGCCGCTCGCGATCGCCGCCTCGATGCCGTCGACGCCGCCGCCGCCGCCGGCCGAGTCGCGCACGATCGAGTACATGACGTCGAGGACCGCCGAGTCGCCCGTGAGGATGTCCCACTCGAAGATCCACATCATGGGCGGCGGCTCGAGGCCGATGGCGAAGACACGCTGCTCCGCGAACTGCTCGAGGTACATGCCCTGCTCGATCGCCGTCCGCGACCGGGTCATCGCGTCGACGATCGCCTCGACGGTGCCGGGGTCGTCGGAGAACCACTCCCGCGCCCATGCCGCGGTGATGGCGGCGACGTCGGCGTCGGGATCACGAGCGAGGTCGGTCGCGAGTTGCGTGTCGAGCTCGTACAGCTGCCAGAACCCCGCCTTGAGGTAGAGCGACATCGGTCCGGCGCGCCACGGGCCGCCGTCCTGCGTCCACACCCAGACGCCCTCGATGCGGTCGTTCGCCGCGAGCAACTGCTGGAGCGCCCACTGGTACTGCGTGCCGAGGTCGTTCGGGAAGGCGCCGAAGTTCTCGAACTCGCGCCGGCTTTGGAACTCGACGATGCGACGCTGGGACCCCTGCTCGAGCGTGTGGTTGAGCGGAAGCCAGCTGTAGAAGTCGCCGAGCGTGTACTTGGTCGACACGATGAGCGCGGGCGAGTCGACGCCGCCGAGCACCGCCTCGTAGGACGCGTCGCTGGTGTGCATGTCGCCGACGGCGCCGACGCCGACGCTCCACGTGCGGAAGATCACCTCACGACCGGTCGCCTCGGCCTGCCCGGTGAACGCCCCGAGCATCGCGCGCACCGCCTCGACCGTCGTCACCTTCAGCGCGGAGTAGGAGTCCCAGCCGCCCACGTCGTAGATCGCACCGGCCTCGCCGATCCGTATGAGCACGCCGTCGAGCGCGGGCACGGCCGCGTACAACTCGTCGAGGCCCGCGGTGTACACGCCCCAGAACTCGGGGTCCTCGGTGTCGAGCGAGCCGAACCGCTCGGTGAGGGCCCGCTCGAGCGGAGCGGTGAGGGCGAGCATGTCGGTACGCAGGAACACCTGCACGCCGAGCTCGTCGGCGCGCTCCCAGAACGGGGCGAACGCCGCCCGGAGTGCGAGGGCGCGGTCGCGGTGCTCGTCGCCCTCGGCATACACCGGGCCGCCCGGCGCGTCGTCGAAGGTCGCGAACTCCACGAACCCCGGGAAGGCGACGGCGTTCGACCCGTTCGCGAGAGAGTGTCGCAGGAACGCCTCGAAATCGTCGTAGGCCGCGGCGAGCGCGGTCTCGTCGATGTAGGGCGCCTCGGGCTGCACGACGCCGGCGAAGGCCTTCGACGCGTGCGAGTAGTCGTCGCCCGACTGCCATTCGGCCGGGTCGGGCTCGACGCCCACGGCGCCGAGGTCGGTCATGCGCAGCGGCAGCCGGGAGGGCTCGTGCACGCCGAGGAGGTCGGCGACGGGTGCGCCCGCACGCACCTGCGCCGCGAGGTCGTAGATCGCGCGAACCGCGCCGACCTCGGTGAACGCGACGATGCGCAGCGTCGAGGCATCCCCGCGGAGTTCGTACCCGTCGTCGCCTGGCCCGGAATCGGCCTCCTGCCCCTCGATCAGCTCGACCGAGACCTGTGCCTCGCCTTCGCGCGCCGACGCGTCGGCGACGGCGTCGCGCAGCTCGTCGACGGCGACCCCGAACCGTGCCGTCTCGGGCACGTCGAGCATCGTGAACTCGGGCGGTGCCGCCGCCGGCGCGACCTCGGGCACGCCGGCCGCGGCCGGCCGCATCTGCTCGCTCGGCTCGGTGCGGATGCCGAGCGCGTCGCCCACCGCGTACGCGACGCCGAGACCGAGGGCGACGAGCACGAGGGCGGTGACCACGGCGAGGATGCCTCGCCTGGTCGCCGTCGTCATGAACAGATCCTATTCGGCGACGAAGACCCCGCCTCGCAGCACCGGCACGACGGGGGTGACGTCGCGCTCGGCGGCGAGTCGCGCGTCACCCGCGAAGCCGAGCTCGCGGAGTTCGACACCGCTGCCCGAGGCGCTGATGAGATGCCCGGTCGCCCGGGAGAGCCCCTCGTAGGCGGCGCACGCGACCGCGGCCTCTGGCGAGGTGTGATCGATGCCACGGGCGACGAGCGCGTCGATGACGGCGCCCGCGACCAGCAGATCCTCGATCGCGAAACGAGTGCCGTCGGCGAGCGGCGAGCCGGGCTCGGCCGGGCGGCGCTCCACCGCGTCGGGCGCGAGTCCGCCGGACCCTGCCGACCCGATCCCGGCCCGTTCGCCGGCGGCGACGACCGCGATCATGAACCGGTCGCCGTGCTCGGCCTGCATCGCGAGGAGTCGCTCGGCGACCGCCGTGCGGTTGCGCATCGAGGCGGCGATGACGGGGACGCCGAGCACTCCGAGCCGGTGCGCGAGCGCGCCGCCGTTCGGCGAGGGCACCACGACGAGCGGTGCGGCCTCGGGCGCCCCGATGAAGCTCGAGGGCGACAGGCTGGGGCCGGCCTCACCCCGACGCACGGCCACGACGCCGTCGTGCGCTGCGGCGAAGGCGGCGGCGCCCGCGAGATCGTCGCTCGGCCACGGTGCGACGGCCGTGCCGTGCTCGGCGGCGACGACGACCGCGGTCGTGAAGGAGAGGGCGTCGACGAGCACGACGGCGTGCACCCCGGGAGCGATCCGATCGGCACCGGCCGCGCCCCAGTCGAACCGCACCTGGTACTTGGCCTGTCCGAAGGGATCCGTCGTCGCGCTCACCGCGACAGGTTACCCGCCGGGGCGGGCGCCGGCGCAGGCTCACCGCGGCGGCGCCGAGCACGAGCCGGGGAATCACCCCGGATCCCTTGGCACCGACGAGTGCTCCGTCCTACTCTCGGCACATGCGGGTGCTCCTGAAACTCACGCTCGACTGCACACCGGACGCGGCGTGGCGTGCGATCCGGAGTCCCGCCGTGCTGCGCGAGGTGGTGACGCCCTGGCTCGACTTCGAGTCCCTCGAGCCCGGCGGTCTCCCGACGATCTGGCCCGAGGGCCCGCACCGAGTGCGCGCGCTCGCCTTCCGCCGCTTCTCCGCGGGCGAGGAGTTCGTCCACGTGAGCTACCCCGGCGGCCTGCCCGAGGGGGTGCGGATGCTCCGCGACGGGGGCGGCGCGATCACCGGGCCGCTCGCGGTGTTCCGACGATGGGATCACCGCATGGCGGTCTCCGCCCTCCCCGACGGCCGCACGCTCTACCGCGACCGGCTGCTCGCGAGCGCCGGCCCCTGGGAGCCCGCCGCGTGGTACCCGACCTGGCTGTTCTGGCAGTGGCGGGGCCGGCGACTCAGGCAACTCGCCCCGGGCTGGTCGTACGATCCGCCCGGCACCGCCGATGCCGACGCCCGCGCGTCGGAGCCCCGGCGATGACCGCCTCGATCGGCGCACTCCAGCTCGCCGACTGGCGCCGCCGCGTGTTCGGCCTCTACGCGGGGGTGCGGCAGCTCAGCGTGCATGACCCTGCGGCCGGCCACGCCCTGTGGATCTCGGGCCGCGACGAGCTCTTCGCGGGGCATCCCCAGTCACCGTTGCTGCCCGACGACCGCGCGCGATTCACCGGCCTCACCGTCGCCCGATACGACCCCGACTGGCGCTTCGAACTCGAGGTGCGCCGCACCGAGGAGCCGCAGCGGATGACGGTCGACAGTGCGACCGACGGCGAGATCCCGTTCGCGCTCGTCGGCGCGGTGCGAGTGCCCTACCTCGGCACGCTCGACGTCTGGCGGCTCAGCGGATACGGCGGTGGCCTGTTCCTCCCCGTGAAGGACGCCCTCGCGGGTGCGCCCGGCGGCACCTACGGCGGCGGCAGGTACCTCCTCGACACGGTCAAGGGTGCCGACCTCGGGCCGGGTGCCGACACCGACACCCTCGTCGTCGACTTCAACTTCGCGTACAACCCCTCGTGCGCCTACGACCCCTCGTGGTCGTGCCCGCTCGCCCTGGAGGGCAGCACGCTTCGCGCCGAGGTGCCGGTCGGCGAGCGGATGCCCCGCTGACAGCGCCTGCACAGGGGCATCCGCTATGCTGGCGGACGGCGAGCGCGATGATCGCGCCGCCTGCGTCGTAGAAACGCTTCCGGGCCGGGTTCGAACTCCGAGCCGCCCGATGACTCTCATACGGCGAACGGATGCGCCGACCGGCGCCTTCGCCAATTCCCACCGCCGGGCCTACTCCGTCGCTCTCCGCACTGCGAAGCGCGACGCGCCCGGCCGTGCCATGCCCCCGAAAGGCACCAGTGACCGACACCACCTTCGCAAGCCTCGGCGTGCCCGCCCCCCTCGTGGCGATCCTCGCCGCCGACGGCAAGACCACCCCCACCCCCATCCAGGCCGACTCCCTGCCCGACACCCTCGCCGGCCGCGACGTGCTCGGCCGCGGCAAGACCGGCTCGGGCAAGACCATCGCGTTCGCCCTGCCCATGGTCGCGCGTCTCGGCACGACCCTCGCGGGCGGACAGCGCCGCGCCGGGCGCCCCCTCGGCCTCGTGCTCGCCCCGACCCGCGAACTCGTCACCCAGATCGCACGCGCCATCGAGCCGCTCGCCGACGCGTACGGCCTCAAGGTCACGACGATCTTCGGCGGCATCAACCAGAAGCGTCAGGTCGAGGCACTGCGCGCGGGCGTCGACATCGTCGTCGCGGCGCCCGGCCGCCTCGAAGACCTGATGAAGCAGGGCTTCGTGCACCTCGACGCCGTCGAGATCACCGTGCTCGACGAGGCCGACCACATGGCCGACCTCGGATTCCTGCCGGTCGTCACCCGCATCCTCGACAAGACCCCGCGCGGCGGCCAGCGCCTGCTGTTCTCGGCGACCCTCGACAACGGGGTCGACAAGCTCGTCAAGCGCTACCTCGAGAACGAGGTGCTGCACTCGGTCGACGAGGCGAACTCGCCCGTCGCGGCGATGACCCACCACGTCTTCCTCACCGACGACGCCGACACGAAATTCGAACTCGTGAAGACGCTCGCGAGCGGCATGGGCCGTCGCATCCTCTTCATGCGCACGAAGCACCACGCGAAGAAGCTCGCGAAGAAGCTCACCGAGCAGGGCATCCCCGCCGTCGACCTGCACGGCAACCTGTCGCAGCCGCAGCGCGACCGCAACCTCGCGGCCTTCGCCGACGGCACGGCGAAGGTCATGGTCGCGACGGATGTCGCGGCGCGCGGCGTGCACGTCGACGACATCGAGCTCGTGGTGCACGTCGACCCGCCCATGGAGCACAAGGCGTACCTGCACCGCTCGGGTCGCACGGCGCGCGCCGGCAGCGAGGGCGACGTCGTGACGATCGCCATGCCCGGCCAGCTCCAGGACCTCAAGCAGCTGCTCCGCAAGGCGGCCATCACGGTGACCCCGTCGCCGGCCGTGCCCACCACTCCCCAGGTCGTGAAGCTCGTCGGCGACGTCGCGCCGTACGTGAAGCCTGCTCCCCGCGCTGCTGCACCGCAGCAGGGCGGCGGTCGCTCGCAGGGCGCGAACGCCCAGCGCAAGCGCGCCGCTCGCGACGGCCAGGCCGGCGAACGCCAGGGCCAGTCGCAGGGAGGTCGCGGTCGCGGTCGCGCCGGCCAGTCGGATGTCCCCGCCGGCGCTCCGCGCCGCGATCGCTCGGGTCGTTCCGCCGAAGCCAAGTCGAGCGCACCCAAGCAGGGTTCGGGCCAGAGCCGCGGCGCCCAGTCGACGGGCGCGCAGCGCAGCGGCGGCTCGCGCGGCGGCGCCAAGCAGCCGATCCGGGTGGGCAGCCTCGTCTCGCCGTCGCGCAACACGCGCACCAACCGGCGCGCGCAGGGCTGACCCTCCCGTCGAGTGCACCGGGGCCCGTGGAGTTCGACTCCACGGGCCCCGGTGCTGCGGGTCGGCGTTCCCCCGATCGTCGACCCCGCATTCCCGTCCCCCGACGGGATCGGGCCGTGTCCCCTCGGCCCGGGTCGATCGCGATGCGTCGCCTCAGCCGGCGGGCATGACCGCGCGGCCGATCTCGCCGCCGACGACCATCGCCAGCGCGACCATCGCCGCGGCGGCGAACGCCAGCAACACGATGGCCATCGACTTCGTGCGTCGCATCGCCACTCCTTCCCTCACCACGGATATGTCCGGGTGGGGCGAAAAGGTTCCCGATTCGTGGAACTTTCTTCTGAGGTCCGGACATATCAGTGCGGCCGGTCGGTGACGACCGCGCCGAACCCGATCCCGAAGGAGTCATCGATGTCCATCCGTCAGTCCGCACTGACCGCAGCGACCGCGCTCGTATTCGCCGTCGGCGTGCTCGCACCGGCCATGCCGGCGAGCGCCGAGCCGCGAACGGCGAGCCCCGCAGCGCTCGAGCTGTCCGAATCCGCGCTGTCCGCCCGCGCGCCGGCAGGCGCCGAGCTGCACTGCGCGCTCGACATCGGCTCGGCCGAGGCACCCCGCGCGAAGGTTCCCGAGCCCGTCTGCTTCTCCTCGGTCGACGAGGTCGACCGCTACCTCGAGGAGCGCTCGGCGGCGGTCGGCTCCCGCTCGCTCGCGGCCGGGTCGGTCGCAGCCGCATCGGTCGCGGTCGGCCGCATCTACAAGGACATCAACAAGGGCGGGTCGAGCCTGACGTTCTGGGGATCCAGCGGGTGCGACGGCGCGACCTTCGGCTTCCCGTCGCTCTCGTCGAGCTGGAACACGTCGGTGAGTTCGATCATCGGCCTGAACGGGTGCTGGGCGACGGGGTACCTGGCCACGAGCTACGGCGGGTCGCGCATGAACTGCATGCCCTATTGCAGCGCCCTCGGCAGCTACAACGACCGGATCAAGTCCCTCGTCTTCCGCCCGAAGGGCACGCTGGGCTGACGCCCGCCGATCGGTCGATCTCCGGGCCTCAGGAGATCAGCCGGTGGGCGGTGCCATCCCGAGTGCCGCGCAGATCGACTCGTTGGGCGAGGGCACCACTGCGGCCGTGCCGTCCTCCATGACGCAGAGCTGCAACTCCTCGGGCACCCTGCCCGGGGGGTTGTGCTCGGCGAGCGGGTCGTACCCCGGCTCGAAGAGCCCCTGCTCCCACATGAGGGTGCAGATCTGAATCGGGTCGCCCCATTGTTCGTCGCTCTCGGTGACCGACGCGCCCGAACCGGGATAGCTGCCGTCGGCTGCTCGGGTCGGTTCGCTCAGGCATTGCACGTAGGTACTCTGCGTGACCGGGCCCGGGGCCAGCAGCACCGTGCCGGCCGTCACCGCGACGCCCGCGGCGAGCACCCCGAGCCCGCCCCAGCCGATGACCCGCCGCCGCCGGCGGGCGGCGCGCACGGCCGGTTCGCGGCTCACGTGGTCGACGAGCATCGCCCGGATCGCGTCGGCGCGATCCGGCCGCATCTCGGGCTCGGTCATCCGGTCACCTCCAGGTCGTCGGCGGCGTGCGCGGGTCGGGGCGGGCGGGCCTCGTGCGACGGCGTTTCGGCTGCCGCCGCACGCGTTTCGGCTGCCGCCGCACGCGACTCGGGCCACACCGCGTCGCCCAGCTCGACCTGGAGCTTGCGACGGGCGCGCGACAGGCGCGACTTGACCGAGCCGAGCGGGACGTCGAGCGCGGCCGCCGCGTCGGCGAGCGGCAACTCCTCGATGAAGCACAATTCGACCACTCGCCGCTCGGCGGGGTTCAGCCGCTGGAGCGCCTGCTGCAGGCGGCCGGTGAGCCGCTGCCCGTCGAGGCGCTCCTCGACCTCTCGTCCGGGGTCGACGGCGTGCCGGGCGGCCGGGATGGCCGCGAGGAGCCGCTTGTGGCGCCGCGCGGCGCGCTGGGTGTTGAGGGTCACGTTGGTGGTCACGACGAGCAGCCAGGGCAGCAGCGAACCGTCGACGAAGCGGACGTCGCCTCGACGACGCCAGGCCTCGAGGAAGACCACGGCGACGATGTCCTCGGCGTCGGAGACGTCGTGCACCTGCGCGTAGGCGCGGCGGAATACGCGCGCGCGGTAGCGATCGTAGACCACGCCGAACGAGGCCTCCGTGCCCGACGTCGCCTCGAGCCAGAGCGCCGCGTCGGTCCGCCCGTCTTCGCCCATGCTCGGGCAAGCCTAACCGGGCGTTCCGCCGATCGGGGATTCGTGGGAGTTGCCATGCACTGATATGTCCGGATGACCCGCCGAGGTTCCCGATCCGTCATGCGGGCCCGATTTCGCACCGACGACGGACTGGCTTAGTCTCGGGGGCATGAGCACCGAAGTCGTTGCCGAAGTCGTCGTCCGTCCCATCCGCGATTCCGATGTCGAAGCCTTGGGCCGGGTCCACGCCACCTGCTGGCACGAGACCTACGACCACCTGATCAGCGCCGCCGCGTTCGAGAAGCTCTCGCCGCGCCGCATGGCCGAACTATGGAACCACTACGCCGAACGCGGCGAGGAGTACGCCCAGTTCGCCGCCCTCGTCGACGGCGAGATCGTCGGCTTCGTCGGCTCGGGCCCCGCCCGCGACGACGGCGCCCCGCGCGAGCGAGAGCTGTACTTCATCTACCTGCTCGACGCCTACCACGGCACCGGCATCGGCCAGAAGCTCTTCGATGCCGCCGTCGGCACCGAACCGGTCTACCTCTGGGTCGCCTCCGACAACCCCCGCGCGCATCGTTTCTACACGCGCAACGGCTTCACCGCCGACAGCGCCGACCAGCACGTGCCGTTCCTCGGCGAGGAGATCCACGAGGTGCGGCTGGTTCGCTGAGTCCCCACCCGTGGTCGGGTGGCGGTGCGTGTCGAGACCGTCAGCGCAGGGCGCCCACCGAGGCGAGGCCCTGCTTCACCAGCAGGCCCCGCCCGCCCTCCATCTCGCTCGTGACCGTCTCACCCACGGCCTCCTCCGGCGTCATCCACGTCACTTCGAGCGCGTCCTGGCGCGGCTCGCAGGTGCCCGTGACGGGCACGACGAACGCGAGCGACACCGCGTGCTGTCGTTCGTCGGTGAACGGGGTGATGCCCGGCAGCGGGAAGTACTCGGCGACGCCGAACGGCACCGGGCTCGCGGGAAGCAGCGGGAACGCCATCGGCCCGAGATCCTTCTCGAGGTGCCGGAACAGGGCGTCGCGGATGGTCTCGCCGTACATCACGCGCCCCGAGACGAGCGTGCGGGTCATCTCGCCGACGGCGTTGGCGCGCAGCAGCACCCCCACCTCGGTGACCTGCCCGAGTCCGTCGACGCGCACCGGAACGGCTTCGACGTAGAGGAGCGGCAGTCGACCGCGCACCTCCGCGAGTTCGAGGTCGCTCAACCAGCCCGGGTTCGCCGGCGGACGCACGACGGGCTCATCGTCGGGATTCCAGTCGGGATCGGGGGTGCGTACGCTCATGCCCTCGATTCTGCCCCACGCCGATAGCGTTGTCGCATGACGAGTGTGCTGATCGACGACGACGCCGTGCTCTGGTCGGCCTCTTCCGCCGACCGCGAAGGGCGGCCGCTGCTCGTGCTGCTGCACGGCTACAACTCGAACGAGGGCGATCTGTTCGGCCTCACGCCGTATCTGCCGCTCGAGCCCGCCGTCGCCTCGTTGCGGGCGCCGATCTTCGCGGGATACGGCTACGCCTGGTTCCCGCTGCTCGCGGAGGGCGCCGAGCTCTCGGTCGAGGGCGCAGACGCCGCGGTCGACGCGCTGCTCGCCTGGTTCGATCGCGCCGCACCCGACGCGGGGCCGATCGGCCTTCTCGGCTTCTCGCAGGGTGGTGCGATGGCGCTCGAGTTGCTGCGCCGCGCGCCGGAGCGCTTCGCATTCGCGGTCAGTCTCGCCGGCTTCGCGCTCCCGGGCGAGCGCGAGGGCGACGGTCGGATGTCACGGCTCGCGCCGCCCGTATTCTGGGGCCGCGGCACCGCAGACGAGGTGGTGCCAGAGGCATCCGTCTCGCGCACCCTGGCGTGGCTGCCCGAACACTCGACGCTCGACGCGCGCATCTACGAGGGCCTCGGCCACTCGGTGTCCGAGCGCGAGCTCGCCGATGTCGCGGGGTTCCTCCGCGAGCGCTACGCCGCCGCGGAGCGATAGGAGGGCCGGGTCAGACCCCGCTGCCGCCTCCGCCGCCGGCGGCGCGACGCGCGGCGCGCTCCTTGTCACGGTCGGCGACGCGGATCTTCTCGGCGCGGACGGCCGCCTGAGTGGCGCGTTCCTGCACCAGCCACGCGGGCGGTGCGACGAGGAGTGCCTTGATCTCGGTCGTGGTGAGCGGCTCGGTGACGCCGCCTCGGGCGAGGCCCGAGTTCGAGACACCGAGCTTCGCGGCGACGACGGGGCGCGGGTGCGGCCCCTCACGGCGCAGGGTCTCGAGCCACTCGGGCGGGTCGGCCTGCAACGCGGCGAGCTCGTCGCGCGTGATGACCGCGGCGCGGAACTCCTCGGGTGCGGCGTCGAGGAGGATGCCGAGCTTCTTCGCCGCCGTCTCTGCCTTCATGGACTGCGGCTTCATGGCCTTCGGCTGCTTCTCACTCACCCTGCAACCGTAGCCGACGGTAGCCTGAGAGGCATCCGCACGCAGGAAACAAGGGGGCGCCGAATGGCATTGCGGCTCGATTACGTCGCGGGCGTCTCGCCGTCGAAGTGGCTGCGCGCGTGGGGCGAGCGCCGCGCCGACCTGCCGCTCGAGGCGGAGCGGGTCGACGAGCACCTGCAGCTCGAGCGCCTGCGGACGGGCGAGGCCGACCTCGCCTTCGTACGGCTGCCGGTCGAGACCGAGGGACTCCACGTCATCCCGCTCTGGGAGGAGCTCGCCGTCGTCGCGCTGCCGAAGGAGCATCCCTTCGCCGACGAAGCCGAGCTCGCCGTGGCCGATCTCGACGGCGAATCGCCCGCGCCCGTGCAGCTCGACCCGGCGATGACCCTCGAACTCGTCGCGGCCGGCACGGGTTACGCGATCGTCCCGCATTCGATCGCGCGGCTCCACCAACGGCGCGACGTCGTCGCCGTTCCGCTGTCCGACGCCCCGCCCACGCGGATCGCGCTCGTCTGGCGCATCGAACGCGACGACGACGACATCCAGGAGTTCGTCGGCGTCGTGCGGGGCCGCACCGCACGCAGTTCGCGGGCCGACGAGACGCCCGAGCTCTCGCCCGCGAAGGCGGCGAAGAAGGCGGCCGCCGAGCGTCGGGCCGCCGAGGCGGCTCGCGCGGGGGGCAGGCCCACCGGCAAGACCGCCGGAAAGGGCTCAGCCAAGGGCGTGTCCGGGCGCTCGGGCTCGGGCCGCGGGGCATCCGGCCGGACCGCCTCGCAGCGCGGGCGGAGGAAGGGCCGATGACCGCGGCAGCGCCGTTCCTGTTCCTCTCTGCACGCCCCGAGATCGAGGCGGTCGGCCCCGAGTACGAATCGGTCCGTCGCGCGACCGGCCTCGATGCGGGCAGGCTCGAACACCATCGTCTCGACGTCGAGTCGCTCGGCCGCGTGCCGCTCGCCGCGTACGCGGGCATCATCGTCGGCGGCAGCCCGTACAACGTGACGACGCCCGAGGCGAACAAGCACGCGGTTCAACGCCGGGTCGAGAGCGAGCTCGCCGAGCTGGCCGAGTGGGCGCTCGAGGCCGAATTCCCGTTGCTGTTCACCTGCTACGGCATCGGCGTGCTCACGCAGGTGCTCGGCGGCGCCGTCGGCACCCTGCACGGCGAGAACGCCGCGGCGGTCGAGATCACCCTCACGGCCGAGGGCGCCGCCGACCCGCTCGTCGGCGCGCTGCCGCCCAGCTTCGATGCCCTCGTCGGCCACAAGGAGTCGGTCGAGACGCTACCGGGCGGTGCGGTGCTGCTCGCGAGTTCGGCCGGATGCCCCGTGCAGATCTATCGGGTCGGGGCCCGCCTGTATGCGACGCAGTTCCACCCCGAGGTGTCGACGGCCGACTTCATCGCCCGGGCGCAGGTGTACCGTCACCACGGCTACTTCCCGGCGAGCGAACTGCGCGAGGTGAGCGCACGGCTCGACTCGGCGAGCGTCACCGAACCGCAGCGACTGCTCGCCCGATTCGTCGAACTCGTCGACACCGGCTGGGGCTGAACCGGCGCGGTACGCGCCGCAGCGAAAGCGGATGCCGCACGGGGCATCCGCCTTCGCCGACGGCGATCAGGCCGCGCTGTTCCGGCTTCCGCGCGTGACCAGACCCCAGATGAGCAGCACGATGATCGAGCCGCCGATCGCGAGGAGCCACGTGCCGAGGTCCCAGAACTCCGTCAAGGGGCGGTTGAGGATGAGGCTGCCGAGCCAGCCGCCGAGGAGGGCCCCGACGACGCCGAGCAGCAGGGTGACGAACCAGCCGCCCGCCTGATTGCCTGGCAGGATCAGCTTGGCGATGGCCCCGGCGATCAGGCCGAGGATCAGAAACGCGAGGAAACTCATGGTTGCTCCTTCGTTCGATCCTCCAACGTTGGCACCGCGAGACCAGCTGGGCAAGCCCTTGTCGCGCGTGTCGGCCGCACGCCCCGGGCGTTCGACGCGCACGGATCAGGCGGGATTCGGCTGCGGGAGCGGGTACACGCGACGCAGCAGCACCCGCTGCGCGAGCGTCCATGCGACGGTGACGAGCAGGTAGAGACCCGCCGCGAGCGGCACGAACACCGCGATGATCGCGGTGACGAATTGCAGGAGGCCGAGCATCCGCTGGGCGCCGGCGGTGGCGAGCGGCGACGGGGATGCCGCGTTCGCCGCGCCGTCGGCCGCGTTCGCCGCGCCGTTCGCCTGCGCGCGGAACACCCGCCGCGTCACCTCGCCGACGAGCGCGATCGAGAGGATGATCGTGGCGAACACCGCGAGCCCCCCTGGCGTGAGCGTGCCGTCGACGATCGAGCCCGCGAGACTCGTGCCGAGCGGGACACCCGCGAGCGTCTCCTGCAGCAGCGCATTCGCGTGTCCGGCGATCGTCGGGAGGATGAACAGGGCGTAGATGACGCCGACGACGGGGGCCTGGGCGAGCATCGGCAGACAGCCCGCGAACGGGCTCGTGCCCTCGTCGCGGTAGAGCGCCATCATCTCTCGCTGCAGTCGTTCGGGGTTCTTGGCGTGCGTGCGCTGCAGCTCGGCCAGCCGCGGTGCGAGCCGGGCACGCCCCTGCTCGGCCTTGGCCTGCGCGACGCCCACGGGGATGAGCGCGGTGCGGACGAGCAGGGTCACGAGCACGATCGCGGCGGCGGCGCTCGCGGCGCCCGTGAACGGTGCGATCAGGTCGGCGAGGCCCATGAGCACGGCGTGCGCACCGTCGAGGAGGGCGGCGAGGGGCGGGAAGGCGTAGAGATCCATGGCGGGTGAGCGTCCTTTGCGGTCGGCGAAACGGGGTCCGTCTGGCCGCGACGGGACGCCGAACATCGCCGAGGAGTCGCCGGCGGCGCACGTCTGACACGACGGGCGGGGCTCGGCGGAGGCGAGAGGGCGCTACGCGGCCGCGAGGCCGCGACCCGGCGCCCTCGGCCGGGCACGCCCCGGCGCGTCGGGGTCGCTCTGGGAGAGCAGGAGCCCGGGGTCGGCGGTCTGCCGGAGCCGGCGCGCGGCGCCGCTCGCGTCGGCCGCGACGAGCGCCGGCATCGCGCGACATGCGACGACCACGAGCGCGACCGCCGCGACGCCGACGACACCCACGAGGAGCACGGCGAGCACGCCGTTCGACGCGAGCGAGAGCTCGAGCGAGGCCTGCACAGAACGGAGGAGCGCGCCGACGAACTCGATCACGATGCCTCCTCCCGACGCAGTCACGTTACCACCGGCGGCCTGAGACATGCCCGGCGCCCCGATTCATTCGTCGAGCAGGCGCTCGTACATCACGTGGTCCTGCCACTCCCCCCGCGATGCGGAGGTAGCGGCGGGCGAGCCCGAAGCGTTCGAAGCCGTTGCGCTCGAGCACCCGCTGCGAGCCCGTGTTGTGCACGAGCGCGCCGGCCTGCACCCGATGCAGGCCGGCTGCACGCGCGTGGTGCACGGCCATGCCGACCGCCTTCGTGGCGAGCCCGCGCCCGACGAACCGCTCGTCGACCCAGTAGCCGAGGTTGGCGTTCTCGAACACCCCGCGCACGAGATCCGAGAGGTTCACCCGGCCGACGATCTCCTCGCCCCGCACGAGCACGAACGGCACCGAGGTGCCGGCCCCCAGGCGCGCCATCGCCCCTGCGACGTCGCGGTGGTGCCAGGACGCGGTGAAGAACTCGGGTGTGCGCAGCGGCTCCCACGGGGCCAGGTGCTCCCGATTGCGCGTGTAGGCCGCGGCGAGTGCGGGTCCGTCGCCCGCGGCGACGAGCCGCATGACGACCCCGTCGTCGAGTTCCACCGCGTCGAACATTCGGCCTCCCGAGAAACAATGAACCCCGCGATCATACGATCGCGGGGTTCTGTGGCGGTACCGGTGGGATTTGAACCCACGGTGCGCTTTCACGCACACAACTTTTCGAGAGTTGCACCTTCGGCCGCTCGGACACGGTACCGGGATCAATAGTAGGCGACGAGGGCAAGACTGCCAAAACGAGCCGTGATCCCTTCGTCATCGAAAGCCCAGCCGGCCCCCAGCCGGCGCCCAGTCGACTCGAAGCGGGCACGGATAGCGTCTCGACATGACCACCGCCCTCGCCACCGCGCTCGCGCCGCCCCGGCCGCGCGGCTCGGCGCGCGCCCTCGCCGCGGGCACCTCGCTCGCGATGTCGACGGTGCTCGGCACCGCGGGCGTGCGCCCCTTCCGCGCGCAGGTGGAGCTCCGCCGCTCGGCACTCGACGACACCCTGCCGGTGCACTCGAAATGGTGGCGCGAACACGGTGCGGCCGAGGGCGAGCTGCTCTATGTCGCCCTCGGCGACTCGGCGGCCCAGGGCATCGGTGCGTCGCGACCCGACCGAAGCTACGTCGGCGTGCTCGCGGAGGCGATGCGGGCGGCGTCGGCGCGCAGCATCCGCACCGTGAACCTCAGTGTCTCGGGCGCGACCACCGCGCTCGCGGTGCGCGACCAGCTGCCGCGCCTGCGCAGCCTCTCGCCCGACGTCGTCACGGTCGCGATCGGCGCCAACGACATCGCCGGCTGGGATGCCGCGGCCTTCGACCGCCACCTGCGGACGATTCTCGACGAGCTTCCCGAGCACGCGATCGTCGGCGAGCTGCCCTGCTTTCACTTCCCGCGCAACGAGCGCAGGGTCGCCGAGGCGAATCGGATGCTCCGCGCCGCCGCCCGCTCGCGCGGACTCGCGGTCGCGCCGCTGCACGAGGCGACCCGCCGTCAGGGTCTGCCCGGCATCCTGACGCAGTTCGCGCGCGACATGTTCCACCCGAACGACCGCGGATACGCCGTGTGGGCCGAGGCGTTCCGGCCGCACGTGGGTGCGCGGCTTGACGCGCTCGCGACCGGCCGCCTCGCCCCGGTCGCCGTCGCCGCCTCCGTCGATGTCGGAGCCCGCGGGTAGTCTCGGGGCATGGCCCGACCCACCACCGCGTTCCGTTGCACCGAGTGCGGGTGGTCGACCGTCAAGTGGGTCGGTCGCTGCGTCGAGTGCCAGCAGTGGGGCACGGTCGTCGAGGCGGCCGAGAAGACCGGCATCGTGCGCGCCGTGCAGGCCGTCCAGCTCGGCGAAGCCCGCGCCGCCCGGCCGATCGTCGACGTCGAGACGAGCGATGCCGCCCACCGGCCGAGCGGCATCGGCGAGTTCGACCGGGTGCTCGGCGGCGGCATCGTCGCAGGTGCCGCGATCCTGCTGTCGGGCGAGCCCGGCGTCGGCAAGTCGACGCTGCTGCTCGAGGTCGCCGCCCGCGTCGCCGCGACCGGCCGCCGCGTGCTCTACGTCACCGCGGAGGAGTCTGTGGCCCAGGTTCGGCTGCGAGCCGGCCGCACGGGCGCCCTGCACGGCGAGCTCTACCTCGCCGCCGAGACCGACCTCGCGACCATCCTCGGGCAGGTCGACGTCACCCGCCCCGACCTCCTCATCGTCGACTCCGTGCAGACGGTGTCGTCCTCGCTCTCCGACGGGCTGCCGGGCCAGCCGAGCCAGGTGCGCGAGGTCGCGTCGACCCTCATCCGGGTCGCGAAAGAGCGGCAGCTGCCCGTGCTGCTCGTCGGGCACGTCACCAAAGACGGCTCCATCGCGGGCCCACGCCTGCTCGAGCACCTCGTCGACGTCGTCTGCCAGTTCGAGGGCGACCGGCAGACCGCGCTGCGCTTCGTGCGAGCGCTCAAGAACCGCTTCGGGCCCACCGACGAGGTCGGTTGCTTCGAGATGACGGGCGATGGCATCGCCGAGGTGCCCGACCCCTCGGGCCTCTTCCTCTCGAGCGGCCGCAGCCTCGTGAGCGGCACCTGCGTCACCGTCGCGCTCGAGGGCCGTCGTGCGCTCCCCGTCGAGGTGCAGGCGCTCGTCGTGTCGACGAAGGCGCCGCAACCGCGCCGGGTGGTCAACGGGGTCGACCCGGCCCGCGTCGCGATGATCATCGCCGTGCTCGAGCGCCGCGCCGGCCTCAAGGCGCTCGGCGAGCACGACGTCTACGTCTCGACCGTCGGCGGGGTGAAGCTGAGCGAACCCGGCGCAGACCTCGCCATCGCCGTCGCCATCGCCTCAGCCATGCGCGACGCCGCGGTGCCGCACGAACTCGCCGCCTTCGGCGAGATCAGCCTCGCTGGCGAGGTGCGCCCCGTCACCGCGGCCAAGCAGCGGGCGGCCGAAGCGCGCCGGTTGGGTTACACGACCATCCTCGACGTCGAGGCGGGCAGCGTGCGAGCGGCCGTCACCCGGGCGATGCTCGTCGCCGACGACGCTCGCGCGCGCGAGCTCGACGCGGCGTTCTGAGCGACCGAGTCAGGCGTCGAGCGCCCGCAACAGCTCGCCGGGCGGTGCCTGCATCGGGTGCGGTCCGGCGATGTCGAGGAACACCGTGGTGATCGTCGACTCGTGTCGCTTCAAGAATGCGCGCAACCACCCCGGGCTCTGCAGGCCCACGGCCGGCGGCAGGTTCGCCGGCTTGTTCGCGGCGTCGCTGAAGAGCAGCAGCGCGACCTCCCCCGTCTTCGGGTCGCGGAACGTCCAGACCTCGCCGCCGTCGAGCGGCTTGTCGCGCGGCCCCGGCTTGATGAGGGGCACGACCGTGTTGCCGTTGCGCAACGCGAGGGCGACGGCCGCCATGTCCTGGCGTTCGAGCGCCTCGGCGAGTGCCTGGGATCGGAACTCGAGCGGGTCGCCCGCGGGCTTCTTGCGTGCCTTGCCTGCCATGCCTCAAGGCTACCGAGCGTTCGCCGCTGCTCGGCACGCCCGCCCTGCCGCTCCTGGGGGATGCGCCCGACCGCGACGCCCGCTCAGTACAGCAGGAACTGCTTCTGCTCGGCCGACTCGAATCCGTCGACGGCGACCGCGAGGTGGTACGACGCACCGCCGCCGGGCACGGTCTCACGCGGACCGGTGCAGGTCTCGGGGTTCGAGCGGGTGCGGTCCCAGACGATGGGGGCGCTCGAGCTGATCGGCGTTCCGGGTGTGAGCGACACCTCGGCATCGACCGGGTCGGTCTGGCAATCGGTCGACGTCCAGTAGACCTCGTCGCCGCTCGTCACCGTGAAGACCTGCGCCTTCGTCCCGGCGTTCAGCACGCACACATTCTTGCCGGTGTTCGTGATCGTCACCGAGAGCTGCGGCTGCTCATCCGCCGCGTACGAGCTCTTGTCGGTGATCGCCTCGACGGTGATCTGCTCTGGCCCGCACGGGTCGCCGTCGACCGCGGTCGGCTCGGTCGGGATCGCCGTCTCGGGTGCCGCCGACTCGGAGGCCGGGGGTGCGCTCTGCGAGCCCTCGTCTCCGGAGCTCGCACCCGGCCGCACGATGATCAGCACGATCGCGACGACGACGGCGACGATTCCGAGCAGCACGAGGAGTCGGCGCCGACGATACACCTGCGGCGTCTGGCGCCCGGAGGGTTCGGAATTCGTCGACATGCTCACAGGGTACGGCCGCAGGGGCTCGCCCCGAGGCATCCGCGCGGCGCGCCGGAGTGAGCTCAGAGCCGCTTCAGCATGCGCGTGTTGCCGAGCGTGTTCTGCTTGACCCGCGCGAGGTCGAGGAACTCGGCCACGCCTTCGTCGTGCGAGCGCACGAGTTCGGCGTAGACCTCGGGCGCGACCGTCTCGGCGCCCATGTCCTCGAAGCCGTGGCGTCCGAAGAACGAGGTCTCGAACGTGAGGCAGAACAGCCGGCTCAACCCGAGCTCGCGCGCCTCCTGTTCGAGGCTGTCGAGCAGTGCGTGCCCGACGCCCTTGCCGAGCCAGGCGTCGTCGACGGCGAGGGTGCGCACCTCGCCGAGATCCTCCCACATGACGTGCAGCGCGCCGGCGCCGATCACACGCCCGTCGGAGGCCTCCGCGACGCGGAACTCCTGGATCGCCCCGTACAGGTCGACCCGCTCCTTGCCGAGCAGGATTCGTCGGCCGACGAGCGGCTCCACCACGTCGATGATCTTCGGCACATCGCTCGTGCGCGCCCGTCGCACGTGGAACTCGGTCGTCATCCGTTCATCGTATTCCCGCCACACACCTTCTTCGCCAGACGAACACGGGGCGGGCGGGGTGGCGCGACGAGGGGGCGGATGCCGCGGCATCCGCCCCCTCGTATCGTTCGCGTCTACTCGCCGGATGCCGCGGCGAGGTCGGGCGTCGCCGGCCCGGTGCCGATCGCGGCGTTCGTGTTCACGCCGACGCTCACCGGCAGCTCGCGCTGCGTGGTGGTGAAGACGAACTCGCCGTCGGTGAAGTCGACGTGCACGTGGTCGCCCGAGTTCAGCTCGCCGTGCAGGATCTTCTCGCTCAGGCGGTCTTCGATCTCGTGCTGCACCGCACGGCGCAGCGGCCGGGCGCCGAGCGCCGGGTCGAAGCCGACCTCGATGAGGCGCTCCTTCGCGGGCACGGTGAGCTCGACGGTCATGTCGCGGTCGAGCATGCGCTCGCTGAGCCGCTTCAGGAAGAGGTCGACGATCTGCAGCAGCTCGGGCTTCGAGAGCTGCGGGAACACGATGATCTCGTCGACGCGGTTCAGGAACTCGGGCTTGAAGTGCTTCTTGAGTTCTTCGTTGACCTTGCCGCGCATGAGGTCGTACCCGGTACGGGTGTCGCCCTCGAGCGCGAAGCCGACGGGGCCGCTCGAGATGTCTTTGGTGCCGAGGTTCGTCGTCATGATGATGACGGTGTTCTTGAAGTCGACCACGCGCCCCTGGCCATCGGTCAGGCGACCCTCCTCGAGGATCTGCAGGAGCGAGTTGAAGATGTCGGGGTGCGCCTTCTCGATCTCGTCGAAGAGCACCACGCTGAAGGGCTTGCGACGCACCTTCTCGGTGAGCTGGCCGCCCTCTTCGAAGCCGACGAACCCGGGCGGGGCGCCGAAGAGCCGCGAGACGGTGTGCTTCTCGCCGTACTCCGACATGTCGAGCGAGATCATCGCCGCCTCGTCGTCGAAGAGGAACTCGGCGAGCGCCTTGGCGAGCTCGGTCTTGCCGACGCCGGTGGGACCAGCGAAGATGAACGAGCCCGAGGGGCGCTTCGGGTCTTTCAGGCCGGCGCGGGTGCGGCGGATCGTCTTCGACAGGGCGGAGATCGCCTCCTCCTGGCCGATGACGCGTTCGTGCAGCGCCTTCTCCATGAAGACGAGCCGGCTCGACTCCTCTTCGGTGAGCTTGAAGACGGGGATGCCGGTGGCCTGCGCGAGCACCTCGGCGATCAGGCCCTCGTCGACGACCGCGGTGGTCTTGACGTCGCCCGACTTCCACTGCTTCTCGAGACGCAGCCGCTCGCCGAGGAGGTTCTTCTCCTCGTCGCGCAGCGACGCGGCCTTCTCGAAGTCCTGCTCCTCGATCGCGGTCTCCTTCGCGGCGCGCACGACGGCGATCTTCTCGTCGAACTCGCGCAGCTCGGGCGGCGACGAGAGGATCGAGAGGCGCAGGCGCGCGCCCGCCTCGTCGATCAGGTCGATGGCCTTGTCGGGCAGGAAGCGGTCGGAGATGTAGCGGTCGGCGAGGTTCGCCGCGGCGACGATGGCGCCGTCGGTGATCGACACCTTGTGGTGCGCCTCGTAGCGGTCGCGGAGGCCCTTGAGGATGTTGATCGCGTGGGGCAGCGAGGGCTCGGCGACCTGGATCGGCTGGAAGCGGCGCTCGAGCGCGGCGTCCTTCTCGAAGTGCTTGCGGTACTCGTCGAGCGTGGTCGCACCGATGGTCTGCAGCTCGCCGCGGGCGAGCAGGGGCTTCAGGATCGAGGCGGCGTCGATCGCGCCCTCGGCGGCACCCGCACCCACGAGGGTGTGGATCTCGTCGATGAAGACGATGATGTCGCCGCGCGTGCGGATCTCTTTGGTGACCTTCTTCAGGCGCTCCTCGAAGTCGCCGCGGTAGCGCGAGCCGGCGATGAGCGAGCCGAGGTCGAGCGAGTAGAGCTGCTTGTCTTTCAGCGTCTCGGGCACCTCGCCCTTGACGATGGCCTGCGCGAGGCCCTCGACGACGGCGGTCTTGCCGACGCCCGGCTCGCCGATCAGCACGGGGTTGTTCTTCGAGCGGCGCGAGAGGATCTGCATGACCCGCTCGATCTCTTTCTCGCGCCCGATGACCGGGTCGAGCTTCGACTCGCGGGCGGCCTGCGTGAGGTTGCGGCCGAACTGGTCGAGGATCTGCGATCCGCCCTGCGGGGTCTGCTGCTCGTTCGCGCCGACCTGCACCTGCTCTTTGCCCTGGTAGCCCGAGAGCAGCTGGATGACCTGCTGGCGCACCCGGTTGAGGTCGGCGCCGAGCTTGACGAGCACCTGGGCCGCGACGCCCTCGCCCTCGCGGATGAGGCCGAGCAGGATGTGCTCGGTGCCGATGTAGTTGTGGCCCAGCTGCAGCGCCTCGCGGAGCGAGAGCTCGAGCACCTTCTTGGCGCGCGGCGTGAAGGGGATGTGCCCCGTCGGCTGCTGCTGGCCCTGGCCGATGATGTCCTGGACCTGCTCGCGCACGGCATCGAGCGAGATTCCGAGTGACTCGAGCGCCTTGGCGGCGACGCCCTCACCCTCGTGGATGAGGCCGAGCAGGATGTGCTCGGTGCCGATGTAGTTGTGGTTGAGCATCTTGGCCTCTTCTTGGGCCAGGACGACGACACGACGGGCTCGGTCGGTGAATCTCTCGAACATGCTCTACTCCTCACGGCCCCACTGGGCGGGGGACGTCGATACATCGAGCGTAAACAAGCCGGATGCCCCGTGGGGCGCTGTTCGCCGTGGGCGCATCACGGTTCGGGGTGGGTGAAACGCCGACGGGCCGCCGGGACTCGCCCCGACGGCCCGTCGATCAGCGCTCGAGCGATCTACGCCTCGGCCGCCTGGCGCCGACGGCGGAGGAAGAGCAGCAGCCCGCCGGCCGCCAGCACCGTGAGGCCGATCCAGCCGGCGGTGAGGCTCGCACCGGTCGCGGGCAGCGAGGGCTGCTCGGGTACGACCGGGGCGCAGTCCTCGCTCGATGCGGAACCGCTCCAGAACTCGATGGTCGCGGAGTTGAGCAGCCCGCTGCCGTCCTCTCCCATGCCGACGGTGCAGTCGGCCTCATCGACGGTGATCTCCTCGTCGACCTCGGCGGTCACCGCGACGGCGTAGACGTGCTCACCGCCGGCCGGCAGCACCGCGGTCGTGACGGCGAGGTCGTCGACGCCGTTCCAGCCGGGATTGATGACGACGCCCTCGGGCCCGGCGATCTCGGCCGCGATCGGCGTGATGCCGTCGCCGAACTTCAGTTCGTCGGTGAGGTCGTACGACTCGTCGGTCGCCGACTGGCTCGTCACCGTGATCGTGTACGAGACATCCCACGTGCCGTCGCCGTTGTCGACGGCCGGACCGTCGACGGTCTTGTCGATGACGAGCGGGCCCCTGAGGACGTTCTCGATCTCGCACGCGATCAGATCGCCCGGCTGGACCGTGAAGTCGCTCGCATCGATCGGTGCCGGGCCGGCCTCGCCGGCTGGGTCGACCGTGCAGGCGAGGTCGCCCGCGATCCATTCCTCACCGGGGTCGGCTTCGCCGAGGGAGAATCGGCTGCCGAGCAGCACGCCCTCGAACACCGCTGTGCCCTGGCCGGCCTCGGTCGTGACGCTCTCGACGATCGGCGCGCCGGACGGCACGCCCTCGGCGTCGAGCGGGGTGAGCTCGAAGTCGAAGGTCCCGTCACCGCCGACGGTCGATTTCGCGATCTCGATCTCACCGGGCACCGCCTCGTTGGTCAGTGCACAGTCGATCTCGGTATCGATCTCGGCCACGAACGCGAACCCGGGCTCGTCGCCGTTGAGGTCGGTGAGTTCACCGCCGCCGCCCGTGCAGGTGATCTCGCCCAGGTTCCAGCCGTCCACCGCGGTCTCGGTCACGGTGTACTGCTCACCGGGCACGAGGTCGGTCCACGTCGCCGTGTCGGAGCCGTCGCCGGCACCGGTCACGGTCTGCGTGCCCGGCTGTACGCCCGGAACCGGCGAGATGGTCAGGTCGAACGCCCACTCGAAGCCGTCGGCGACGCCGACCACGTTCTTGGTGACCGTGACCGATCCCGGCAGCGCCTCGTTCGTGAACACGCAGGTGATCACAGCGCCCGGCGCGAGCACGATCGCGGTCGACGCGCCTTCGGGCGTGCCACAGCTGATCGACTCGAGCTCCCAGTGCTCCGGCACGGTCTCGGTCGCCGTGTAGTCGCCCGGGACGATGAGCCCCGAGCTCCACGGGTCGGCCTCGTCGTCCGTCGCGTCGTTGATGGTGAACTGCTCATCGGTGTCTTCACCGACCAGCGAGAAGTCGAAGTCCTGGTCCCACTCGTCGGGGATGGTCTCCTTGTCGACGCGGATCTCGCCGCGCTGCGTGTTCGTGTAGGTGCACTCGACGAACTCGCCCGGATCGACGTCGAGCACCGCCGTGAAGGCCGCGTCGTCGACGATCGTGCCCTGGTCGGGGTCGATGCAGACGAGATCGGTCGTGTCATAGCCCTCGAGCGGTGACTCAGCGAGGTCGTAGCTGCCGGGCTCGACCGAGAAGACCTCGCTGTCGCCCGCTCCGTCGCTCGCGTCGATCGTGAACGTCGACGGGTCCTCGAGCCAGCTGCCGGTGTACTCGAACACCGCGCCCTGCGGGCCGTCGACGACCTTGTGCACCTGGATCTCGCCGTTCTGCGTGTTCTCGAACACGCAGTGCACGCCCTCGCCGGCGACCGTCGTCACCGTCTCGCCGTCGGCCGTCTCCGTGCCCGCCGGGGTGCACGCGACCTCGGTGAGATTCCAGCCGTCGGGAACGGTCTCGGTCACCGGCACCTCGCTGCCCGGTACGAAGTACACGGGGTCGCTCGTCTGTCCGTCGGTCAGCTGCACCGCGGTGCCGCCGACGTCGAAGGTGAAGGTCTGGCCGGATGCATCGGGCAGCGTCTGCTTCTCAACCGTGACCCACGAGGTGGTGTTGACGATCGTGCACTCGGTCACGTCGCCCGTGACGACCGGGAACTCGGTCGTGGGCGAGGTGATCTCGAAGGTCTCTCCGCCGACCTCGCAGGTGATCGAGAGCTCCGCCCACGGCAGCCCGTCGGCGATCGTCTCGTCGAGCGTGTAGTCGTCACCGGCGAGCACGTCGGACCAGACATCGGTGTCGCCGATGCGGAGGGTGTCGTTGATCGCCGTCTCGCCGCCCTCGAAGATCGCGCCTCCCCCGGTGCGCACGACCTCGTAGTCGAAGTCGTCGGTGCTCGTGATCGCCGGCGGGTCGGAGAGCTTCGTGATGCTCAGCCCGCCGCAGTTGGTGATGACCAGCGGATCCTGCGGCTCGAAGAAGTCCTGGATCTGCGCGGTCGGCGCATTGCCCGTGCGCGAGAACGAGGTGCCGGTCGCGAAGCCTTCGCAGGAGTCGGGCTCGAAGAGGCCTGCCGCAGTGAGGTCGACGGCGAGCTCGCCGAAGGTCTCGTCGTCGCCGGGTAGCGGGGCGGGGCCCTCGGTGCGCTGACCGACCACGGCCGCGAAGTCGAGGGGGTCGCCGGTGTCGACCCACTCGCCCGGCCCGTCGGGGTCGGTGCAGTCACCGCTGTCGGGCGCCCACGTGAGCACCGCAGCGCTCGTCACGCTGCCGGCCGACGCGTAGTCGAACTCGATCGCGAAGTCGTCGCAGCGCCCCGCCTCCGGCCCCTGCAGGGTCGTGAAGGTACTCATGTCGCCGTTGCCCTCGAGGCGTGTCCAATACAGGTAGAACACGACGTGCTCGACGCCCAGGTCATCGGTGATGATCTCGAACGCCGCGCCGCCGCTGCACAGGTCGCCCTTGGCGTTGACGTTCGCCGGGGCCGGCTCCCAGGGGTTCGTCGCCTGCGTCTGGCTGCCGGGTGAGCCGGTCGCGTCGAGCACATCGCAGGAGGTCGCGAGCGAGCCGTTGTCCCAGCCCTGGTCGCCGTCGACGATGCCGGTGGAGTCGAAGCCCTGCGTCGTCGTGTACGGACCGGTCGGCGTGAAGGTGTGCGACCCGTCATCGGCGAGCGGCGACAGGAAGCTGTCCCAGTCGTAGGTGTCGGGCGGCGTGCCGCCCGTACGATCGCCGTCGATCTCGAATCCGGTCGCGAGCCCGCTCGGGAGCGTCACGGCGACCGCGGGCGAGGCGATGAGCAGAGGGGTCAGGAGTGCGCCGACCATCGTGGCGATGGCGACGGCGGCGGCAGGCAGTCTGCGTCGGGGCACGGGTCAGCGTCCTCACGTGTCGGGTTGCCGTCCCGGATGGACGGCGCACGTGCGGGCAACGCTAATCGAACAGGATTCCTCATGTACCCGTCGGCTGCCGAATGTCTTGGCCCCAGTTCAGGGGCCATTTTCGCAACGGGGGACACCCCGAACGGCCACCGGGGTACGAGCCGCCGACTACTTGACCGGAACGGCGACCTCGGTGTCCTGCACCTCGACGACGAGCTCCTCGGTGGTCGTGACGTTCATCGGCGTCCAGAAGACCGTCGTGTGCGGCACGAGGTCGGCCGTGCACATCTCGTCGGCGGGCCGCTCGACGAGGTCGATCGCGACCCGGTTGCCCTCGCCCGCGGGCTCGATGACACGGATGCTCTCACCGACGGCCGGGCATGTGGAACTGCCCCAGATGGTCACCGCGAGCTGGCCGCCCTGACCGACCCACGCGGCCTGCGGCTCGCCCGTGACGTCGCCGCCCGCTTCGCCGCCCTCTTCGCCGTGCTCGGAGACCGGCTCGCCCGGGAAGTTCTCGGCCGCTCGCGTGGGCGGAGCGCACGCGGCGAGGAGGAACACGGAAGCGAGGGCCGCGGCAGCGAGGCCGGCACGGCGAAGACGCACGGAGGTAGCCATGCCGCAATGATATCGGTTCGACACCCTGCGCACCGCCTCCGCACCGCTCCAACGGGCCGCCGTCCGATGCCCGGATTACGCTGGCGTCATGAGCAATCTCGAGAAGGACCCGCTCGAGCTGCTCTGCCCGCCCGAGGGGCGGCAGGGCCCGAGCGTGCAGGTGCTCGCGGCGCGCGACGTGCCGCTCGGCGGCCCGCGCGCGATGCGCGTGCGGCGCACGCTCCCGCAACGTGGGCGCACCACGATCGGCGCCTGGTGCTTCGCCGATCACTACGGCCCCGACGACGTCGCCGCGTCGGGCGGCATGGTCGTGCCGCCCCATCCTCACGCCGGGCTGCAGACCGTCAGCTGGCTCTTCGAGGGCGAGATCGAGCACCGTGACTCCACCGGCAGCCGCGAGCTCGTGCGGCCCGGTCAGGTGAACCTCATGACCGCCGGCCGGGGCATCTCGCATTCCGAGGTCTCGACCCCCGCCACGACCCGACTGCACGGCGTCCAGCTCTGGATCGCCCTCCCCGGCGCCTCCCGCGACGTCGCCCCGTTCTTCGAGCACGCCGAGATCGTCGCCGAAGAGGTCGACGACGCCGTCGTGCGCGTGTTCGCGGGCTCCCTGCCCGGTGTCGGCGACGAGGCATCCGTTCGCCCCATTCAGGACGGCGCCGTGACGCTCTTCAGCCCGCTCGTCGGCGCCCAGATCGACCTTGCCGCGGGCGGCGAGGCGTGGATCGAGCTCGACCCCGCCTTCGAGCACGGCGTGCTCGTCGATGCTGGGCCCGTCAGGGTCACGATCGCGGCGACCGACGACGAGGTCGCCGACCGGCCCGCCGACGCCGACGGACTCACCGTCGCAGGTCACTCTGCGACGCTCGAGCGGAGTGAGCTCGGCTACCTGCCGACCGGCCACGACGGCGTGCGCCTGACCGCGGGCGACGGCCCGGTGCGCGTGGTCCTCCTCGGTGGCGTGCCGTTCGGCGAAGAGCTCGTCATGTGGTGGAACTTCATCGGCGGAGACCACGACGAGATCGTCGAGTTCCGCCGGCAGTGGCAGTCCGAGGTCATCGGCCGCGACAACCCCGACGGCCGCTTCGGGCGCGTCGACTACGACGGCGACGCACTGCCCGCACCAGAACTGCCGACGGTTCGCCTGAAACCACGAACGTGATGAGGCATCGTGCAGCTCCGAATGGTCCTGGCCGCCGCCGCCGTCGCAGCCCTCGCCGGGTGCACGGCGGGCAGCACCACGACGACGCCTGAGCCCTCCCCCACGACCACGCGGGTGCCGTCGGCTGAGCTCGCCGCGCGCGCCGCACATTCCGCGACCTCGTTGCCCGACGGGCGGGTGCTCATCGCCGGAGGGTGCGTGACCGACGGGTGCAGCGAAGCCACCGCGCGAACCGCCCTCGTCTCGGCGGCGGGAACGAACGCCGTCGAGGGGCCGTCGATGGCCGCCCCCCGTACGAACCACACCGCCACTGCACTACCCGACGGCCGCATCGTGATCGTCGGCGGGTTCCTCGGAGAGAATGCCGGCGTCACCGGGTCGGCGGAGTCGATCGGACCGGATGCGGAGTCCTTCGCCCGCCTCCCCGACCTCCTCCAGCCCCGCGGCGGCCATGTCGCCGCGCTGCTCCCAGGCGGCCGGATCCTCATCGTCGGGGGCTGGATCGCCCCGCAGCGCTCCAGCGCATCCGCCGAGATCCTCGATCCGGGCACCGGCACGATCGGCCCTGCCGAGTCGCTGCCCTGGGCGGCCGACGCACTCGGCGCGGCCGTCCTCGCCGACGGCCGCGTGCTCGTGACGGGCGGACAGGTCGAACCCGGCGTCGCGAGCTCCGAGGCCGCGGTCTTCGATCCCTCGACCGGCAGATGGACACCGACGAGCCCCATGTCGGAGCCCCGCATGAAGCATGCCGTCGTCGCCCTCGCCGACGGCCGAGCACTCGTCATCGGCGGCACCCCCGACGATGCCGCTCTGCTCGCCTCGACCGAGTTGTACGACCCCGTCTCGGGCCGCTTCGAGCGCGGGCCCGAGCTGCAGGAGCCTCGCTACAAGCTGCCCGACGGGGCCCTGCTCCTGCCCGACGGGCGTGTGCTGGTCGCAGCCGGCGGTCGGACCGTCGAGGTCATCGACGTCTCCGCCGAGACGTCGGAAGTGATCGAGGAGACCGACCGTCGCGCGGCATTCGCCTCCGTGACCCTCCTCCGCTCGGGCGATGCGCTCGTGGTCGGCGGCTACGACGACCGCATCCGGCTCGTCGGGCGGGCGACGGTGGTCGGGCTCCCATAGCCGTACCGCCCGGGCACCGGATGCACCGCCCGCACCTCGCCCCGAGGCATCCGGCGCTCGATCGCTACTGCAGGGCCGAGGTGAGCCGCGCGAGGTTGTCGAGCACCGTCGCACCGAGCGGCTGCTTCAGCCACTCGTCGAGGGTGAGTTCGCGGCTGTCGCGCCGGTAGCCGTCCTCGACGGCGCGCATCTCGCGCACGAAGGAGCGCCCCCGCACGAGCAACGACACCTCCATGTTGAGCTCGAACGAGCGGATGTCCATGTTGCTCGACCCGATCACCGCGACGTCGTCGTCGATCGTGAAGTGCTTCGCGTGCAGGATGTACGGCGCCTTGTACATGTAGATCTTGACGCCGGCCCGCAGCAGCGCCTCGTAGTACGAGCGCTGCGCGTGGTAGACGAGCGCCTGGTCGCCGATCTCCGAGACGAAGAGCTCGACATGGATGCCCCGCTGGGTCGCCCCGCTGATCGCGTACAGCATCGCCTCGTCGGGCACGAAGTACGGGCTCGTGATGATGATCCGTTCCCGCGCCGCGTAGAGCAGCGCCAGGAAGAGCTTGAGGTTGTTCTCGCTGCGGAACCCCGGCCCGCTCGGCACCACCTGGCAGTCGAGATCCTGCGCCTCGCCCGGCTGGGTGAGCGACGCGGCGAGGTCGCGCGTGGGCTCCTCGCCCGTCTCGAGGTACCAGTCGGTGGCGAAGATCGCGTCGAGTCCGGCGACGATCGGGCCCTCGACGCGGGCGACGAGCTCCTTCCACTTCAGCCCGCGCCGCTGATTGCTGCGCTTGTTGTAGCTGCGGTCGATGACGTTCTGCGATCCCATGAAGCCGACCTCGCCGTCGACGACGAGGATCTTGCGGTGGTTGCGCAGGTCGGGCCGCTGGTACCTGCCCTTCAGCGGCTGCACGGGGAGCATGAGCTGCCAGCGCACCTGCATCTCATCGAGGCGCCGCAGAGTCTTCCGATACCCGGCGGCTCGGCGCGAGGCGATGTGGTCGAGCAGCACACGCACCTCGACACCGCGCGCCACCGCATCGCCCAACGCCTCGAAGAACGGCTCGGTCGTGGCGTCGAGCGCGAAGATGTAGAACTCGACGTGCACATAGCGCTTCGCATCGCGGATCGCGTCGGTCATCGCCGCGAGCGAGCCCTCGTAGTCGCCGATCAGGCTCGCACTGTTCTGGCCGATGAGCGGCATCGACCCGAGGTTGCGGTTCAGGCGCACCACGCCCTCGAACCAGCTCGGCCACGCGCTCGAGTCGCTCACGCGCTCGACACCGTGCGTGGACTCGCGGATGTAGCGGTCGACCTCCGCCTGCTTACGGCGGCGGTGCTTCGGCAGCTTCGGATTGCCGATGAGCAGGAAGAACAGCACCCCGAGGAACGGGATGAAGAAGATCGCGAGGAGCCAGGCCATACCGGCCGTCGGACGGCGGTTGCGCGGCACCACGATCACCGCGATGACACGGACGATGAGGTCGAGGACGAGGAGGAGCGCTGCGACGACGAGCGCCGTCTGCGAGAGCCCGGCCTCCATGCGGACTAGGCTGCAGGCCGGTCGCGACCGAGTTTCGCCCGCTCTTCGGCCTCGATACGCGAATACGCCTTGCGCTCGGTGCGGTCGGCGCGGATGATCGAGCGCATCACGAACCAGAAGATGAGTCCGATGAGCACGGTCGGCGCAAGCGACCAGATCGCGTTCGCCCAGTAGTCGTCCATAGTGCACTCAGGATATACGGCTTCCCTGCGAGTTCCACCGGCGTGCGGGCCGTGGTCACCGCACGAGGCGCTCGCCCGCCCGGATCGGCACCGACCACCGGTTGCCCGGCACCGGCATCGCGCAGACGTAGTGGTCCGAGAACGCGCACGGAGGCAGGTAGGCGCGGTTGAAGTCCACGACGGCCTCGCCGTCGGCCGGTACCGGGAATCGGATGAACCGGAAGGCGTGGCTCTCGCGCCCGGCCGTCCCATCGGCGAAGGCCGCGAAATACCAGCCGTCGTCCTCCTGCACGGTCAACGAGAAGGGCTCGCCCTCCCACTCGAGCTCGACGATCGCGTCGAACGTCAGCGTGGCGGCGTGGTCGTCGACCGATCGCGTCTCCGCCGTGGCCGCCTCACCTCGCACCCGGCCGTGGAGCCGGGCGGTCTCTGAGAACTCGAATCGCTCGATCGACGAGATGCCCCGGGCCGCGGGCGCCGCGGGATCGAGCACCCGCAGCGCGATCGAGCCGTCGCGCTCGAATCCGCGCAGCAGCAGGCCCGCCGCCTCGAGCTGCTGACCCGGTGCGAGCCGCACGTCCTCGCCGTGCACCTCGCCGCGCACTTCGCCGTCGCTCGCACGCCAGCGGCCGGGCAGCCCCTCGAGCTCGGTGGCGTCGGCCGTGAGCCAGTGCGTCGCAGCGAGCGTCGCGAGCCCCCACTCGCCCCATACGCGCGTCTCCCGCTCGTCCATCCAGTGTTCGTGCGCCGCTCGCAGTTCCATACGGTTCCCGTCGTCCTCCGGCTTCGACGTCACCTGACGTCCGTGTACATATTGTTACACCATCGAAACCTTCGGATATATAGCCTGTGCCTATGGAGCTGGAGAACGCAGGACTCATCGAGATCGATGCCCTCACCCGTGTGCTCGATGTCCACTCGCTCAGGATCCTGGTCGCGATCGACCGGACCGGGTCCATCAGCGCGGCCGCGCGCTCGCTCGGCTTCAGCCAGCCCACCATCACCCAGCACGTGCAGCGCCTCGAGTCGCGCCTCGGCACCCCGCTCGTCGCCCGCACCGCGCGCTCGGCCAGCCTCACCGCGATCGGGCAGTTGCTCGCCGCCCATGCGCCCCGCATCGACGCGAGCCTGACGGCCGCCGCGACCGAACTCGCCAGGGCCCTCGGACATCGTGTCGGCACCGTTCGCATCGCCGCCCCCGCCGGAGCCGTCGTCGGCACGATCGCCCCGGCACTCGCCCGCATCGCGGCCGACATCCCCGGTATCGAGGTGCGCTTCGTCGAGGCCGAGACCGACGAGGCACTCGAGCTCGTGCGCTCCGGCCGCGTCGACGTCGCCGTGACCACCGGCGCCGCCGGCGCTCCCGGCGAGCGCGGGCAGCGTCTGCGTCGCGAGGGCCTCCGATCGACGTTCCTCTACGGCGAGGAGCTCATCGCTGTGCTCCCGTTCGACGAGATGCCCGAGCCCGGGGTGCGCGTCGAGGCATCCGCGCTGGCCCACCTGCCCTGGATCTTCGGCGACGGCACCCGATCGGCGGTCGTCGCCGGCGCCGTCGGCCGTACGAGCGGCCCGGCCGACCTCGCGGTCAGCCGCCCCGACGCGGCGCTCGCGCTCGTCGCGGGAGGGGTCGGCGTCGCCTTCCTGCCCGAGAGCGCTTTCGCGACGGCCCCTCCGGCCGGAGTGCGAGTGCTCGGGCTCAGCCCGGCGCTGAGCCTTCGCACCGTCGCCGTCACGCTCGCCGAGGCGAGCGAGATCCCCGCCGTCGCGGCGAGCCTGCGCATGCTCGCCGCGCGCCGTCCGAGCGGCTACGAGGTGGAGGCGCTCGCCGACGCCCGTCGTCGCTCGAACGGTCACCGCGCGCGCTTCGCGCGTCCGATCGCCCTCGCAACACTCCCCCAATTGCAAGAGGAGGACCCCCTCATGTCCGCAACATCCCGTTCCCGCGTCGCGCGCGCAAGCGCAGCAGCCGCCGGTGTGCTGCTGCTGGCCGCCTGCACGAGCGGCACACCCCAGTCGGGTGCCGGCACCGACACCGGCGAGGAGATCGAGCACATCAGCGTCGCGCTGCCGGGCTCCCTCTCCAACCTGTACGTCGGCCAGGAGTCCGGCATCCTGAACTACTACATCGCGTCGATCGCACAGGAGGGCCTCGTCTCGGTCGACGCCCAGGGTCGGGTGCAGCCCGGCCTCGCCGAGTCATGGGAGCAGACCGACGACGTCACCTTCGTCTACGAGCTCCGCGACGACGCCGAGTTCCAGGACGGCACGCCCGTCACCGCCGACGACGTGGTGTTCAGCCTCGAGCAGGCGCGCGACGAGACCGCCTCCCCGGGCCTCGCGTACTACCTGGCGGGCGTCGACACGATCGAGAAGACCGACGAGAACGAGGTGACGATCACCCTCACCGCACCCGACGCCGCCTTCGCCGCCAACATGAGCTCGGGCGGTGCCGCCTTCATCACCTCGCGGGCCTTCTGGGAGGAGCACGGTGGCAAGGTCGGCACAGCCGATTCGATGCTGCTCGGCACCGGGCCGTACCAGGTGACCGAGTTCGTGCCCGATTCGCACGTGCAGTTCGAGCGGGTCGACACCTGGTGGGGCGAGCTGCCCAAGGTGAAGTCGATCACCGTCGAGTTCATCCCCGACGAGTCGACCCGCCTGCTCGCCGCGCAGTCGGGCGACGTCGACGTCGCCTTCAACGTGCCGCTCGCCCAGTCCACGCAGTGGGAGCAGCTCCAGACCATGCGCGTCGAGTACGTCAACGACCTCTCGTACGTCGGGCTCTACTTCAACACCTCGCTCGCGCCGTTCAACGACCCCAAGGTGCGCGAGGCCTTCGCGCACGCCGTCGACCGCGACGCCGTCGTCGAGAAGCTCCTGCGCGGCCACGGCGAGGCCGCGACCGCCATCATGACGCCCGAGTCGCTCGGCAAGGCGTACGACGCCGACGAGGCCCGCGACGTGCTCGCCGGCATCCCCCAGTACGACTTCGACCTGAACGCGGCGAAGGAGGCGCTCGCCGCCTCCGCGCACGCCGACGGCTTCGAGGCCGAACTCCTCACGCCCTCGACCGGCCCGCAGCTCGGCACCGCCGCGCAGTCGCTCGCCGAGAACCTCTCGTCGATCGGCATCACGCTGAACGTGCGAGAGGTTCCCATCGAGGAGTGGCTCGCGAGCCTCGACGCCTCGTCGAGCTACGGCGTCGGGATGATGTGGTACTTCTCGACGCTCGGCGACCCCGCCGAGGTGCCGAGCTACCTGCTCGGCGCCGGCAACCCCTCGGCGTACTCGAATCCCGAGATCGACGAACTGCTCGCGCAGGCCGGAACCGAGTCCGACCCGGCAGCACGCGTCGAGCTGCTCGTGCAGGCCGAGACGCTACAGGCCGAGGACGTCGTGAACGTGCCGCTCTGGTGGGGCCAGTCGGCCACCGCCTTCGGCAACGATCTCGGCTTCGACGACTACAGCTCGTTCGCCTTCATCTCGTCGTGGCCGACCCAGATCTACCGGACCGCGCCGTGACCGAGTCCATTCCCGCTGCACGCGCGCCGCGACTCCGGCCGATCGGCCGGATGCTCGCGGTGCGCGTGCTGGGCACCGCGGCGATCCTGTTCGTGCTGTCGATCATCGTCTTCTCGATGCTGCACCTCGCCCCCGGAGATCTCGTCAAGACGCTGCTCGGCACACGCCCCGCCTCGCCCGAGGCCGTCGCCGCCATCCGCGAGCAGTACCACCTCGACGACCCGCTGCCGGTGCAGTACCTGCGCTGGCTCGGGGGCGTGCTGAGTGGCGACTTCGGCGAGTCGATCCGCCTGCAGACCTCCGTCTCCGACGCGATCGCCGCGCGGCTCGGGCTGACGCTCGCCCTGTGCGGACTCGCCTTCGCGATCGCCCTCGCCGTCGGCATCCCGCTCGGCGTGCAGAGCGCCGTTCGCGCCGGTGGCGTGCTCGACCGCGCCGGCACGACCCTCGGGGTCATCGGGCTCAGCGCACCCACCTTCGCGGTCGGGCTGCTGCTGCTCTACGTCTTCGCCTACTACCTGCCGATCTTCCCGGTGTACGGAGGTGGACGCGGCCCGCTCGACACGCTCTACCATCTCGTGCTGCCGGCGGTCACGCTCGCGGCGGGTCTCGGCGCCATCGTGCTGAAGCTCACCCGCACGGCGATGCTGCGCGAGCTCGACGCCGACTACGTCACCTCGGCGCGCGCCCGCGGCATCCCCGAGTCGCGCACCCGCCGGCTCGCCCTCCGCAACGCCGCCATCCCGATCGTCACCGGCGCGAGCCTGCTGCTCACCTTCCTCGTCGGCGGCACCGTGCTCGCCGAGACGACCTACGCGCTCCCCGGCCTCGGCACCCTGCTGCAGGACTCGGTGCTCTTCAAGGATCTCGCCGTCGTGCAGGCGCTCACGCTGCTCGTCGCCCTCGTCATCGCCATGATCGCGCTGCTCGCCGACCTCGCCTACCTGATGCTCGATCCGCGCGTCCGCGATCAGGGAGGTGCCGCATGACCGCCGCGCTCGGCCCCGTCGGCGTCGGCTTCCGCTCGCGTCGGCGCATCCCGGCGACCATCGTCGCCTGCCTCGTGGTGCTCGCCGTGGCGCTGCTCGCCGTGCTCCTCGGCCCGCTGCTCTTCCCCGACGCGACGAAGCAGGACATCCTCTCGAGCCTCATGCCCGCGGGCTCCCCCGGGCACCCGCTCGGAACCGACGAGCTCGGCCGGGACATCCTCGCGCTCACCGTCGCGGGCGCCGCGTCGGCGCTCGTGGGCCCCGTCTGCGTCGCGGTGGGCTCGATGCTCCTCGGCATCCTGCTCGGCACCCTCGCGGGGTACGAGCGCGGCCCGCTCGACTTCGCGATCAGCCGGTGGACCGACCTGCTGCTCGCGCTCCCCGTACTGCTCGCCGCCATCGTCGTCTCGGGCGTCTTCGGCGGCGGCTACTGGACCACGGTCGCGCTGCTCATCCTGCTCTTCTCGCCGTCCGACATCCGCATCGTGCGCGCCGGCGTGCTCGAGCAGGCGGCGCGCCCGTACATCGAGGCCGCGCAGATGCTCTCGCTCTCGCGCTGGCGGGTGATGTTCCGGCACATCCTGCCGAACGTCTCCTCGCTCGTCATCACGAATGCGATGCTCAATGTCGCGTTCGCGCTCGTCGCGTTCTCGTCGCTGTCGTTCCTCGGCGTCGGCGTGCCGCCGGGCACGGCAGACTGGGGCCGCCAGCTCACCGACAACCGGGCGATCATGTTCGACAACCCGGCTGCGGTGATCGTGCCGGCGGTGCTCATCATCGCCGTGGCCTGCTGCGTCAACCTGGTCGGCGACTGGCTCGGCCAGCGCCTGACCCGCTCAGGAGGTGTCGCATGACCGGAATCGAGGTGGCGATCGACGGCATCGACGGCCCCGCCGGGCCGATGGTCGCGGCGGTCGCCTTCGGCATCGAGCCGGGCGCCTCGCTCGCGCTCATCGGCGAGTCGGGCTCGGGCAAGACGCTCACCGCGAAGAGTCTCGTCGGCCTGCTTCCGGGCGGCTTCGGCGCGAGGGGCGTGCTGCGCGTCGACGGCCGGGCGCACCCCCTCGACGCGACGGATGCCGCGTGGCGCCGCGTGCGCGGCCGCGAGGTGTCGCTCCTGCTGCAGGACCCGTTCACGAGCCTCTCGCCGGTGCACCGGTGCGGGCCCCAGATCGCCTGGACGCTGGAGGCGAAGGCGGGCCGGCGGCTTCCGAAGCGGGAGCTCGACCTCGCCGTGGCGAAGCGCCTCGCCGAGGTCAACCTGCCGGCGCGCGTCGCCCGGGCGTACCCTCACGAGCTGTCGGGCGGTATGCGTCAGCGAGTCGCGATCGCCGCTGCACTCGCGAGCGACCCGCGCCTACTCATCGCCGACGAACCGACGACCGCGCTCGATGCGTCGAACCAGGCCGAGATCCTCGACCTGCTTCGCCAGTTGCAGCTCGAGCGCGGCATGGCGATGCTGCTGATCTCGCACGACCTCGGGCTCGTCCGCGGTCGCACGGACGACGTGCTCGTCATGCGGCACGGCGAGGTCGTCGAACGCGGCGCCACGGCGACGGTGCTCTCGTCGCCGGAGCACGCGTACACCCGCGCACTCATCGCCGCCGATCCAGTGCTCGCCCTCGACGCCGAGCGGCCCGACGACGCGCTCGGGAACGATGCGGACCTCGGGGTCGCCGGCCGCGCACCCCTCATCTCGGCCACGGGTGTCGTGAAGCGCTTCGGCCTGCGCACGGTGCTCGACGGGGTGGACCTCTCGATCGCCCCCGGGCAGGTCGTCGGCGTCGTCGGCGAATCGGGATCGGGCAAGTCGACGCTGGCCCGCTGCATCGCCGGCCTCGAACGCGAGGACGGCGGGTCGATCGTCTTCGACGGTCGGCCGCTCGCGCCGGGCCGTCGCTCGCGCACGCCCGAGCAGATGCAGATCGTGTTCCAGGATCCGTACTCGTCGCTCAACCCGATGATGACGATCGGGGCGATCCTGCGGGAGGCACTCGGGGTCGGCGGTCGCCGGCCCGATGAGGTCCCAGCGATGCTCGAGCTCGTCGGCCTGCCCGCAGACGCAGCGGCCAAGCGACCGGCTCAGCTGTCGGGCGGCCAGCGCCAGCGCGTGGCGATCGCCCGCGCGCTCGCCCCGCGACCGCGCCTGCTGATCTGCGATGAGTCGGTCTCGGCCCTCGACGTGCAGGTGCAGGCGCAGATCCTCGACCTGCTCGGGAGACTGCGTGACGAGCTCGACATCGCGATCCTGTTCATCTCGCACGACCTCGCCGTCGTGCGCCGCATCGCCGACACGGTGACGGTCGTCTGGCAGGGCCACGTCGTCGAACACGGCTCATGCGCACAGGTGCTCGACCAACCGTCCGAGGACTACACGAAACTCTTGGTCGCGGCGGCACGCCGCGACACCACAGGAAGGACCACCGTCGCATGACGACCATCACCGACACCCTGCTCGACGACGAGCTGCGAGCGGCGCTCGGCGAGACCCGCGCGCAACGATGGGCCGCGCCGCGAACGCCGTACTCGCCGCGCGTCGACGTCGCCCACCGCGACGACCGGCCCGCGGCGGCGGCGCTCACCTCCCGACGGAGTGCGACCGCCGCGGTCAAGATCGTCGATGTCTGGTGGCGCACGGAGGCGGATGCCGTGGCGGCCGCGACCCTCGTCGACGAGATCGTCGCTCGCGCGGTGGCGGCGGGTGACGCCGCCGTGAAGTGGGAGGTGCCGTTCGGCCGGGAGCTGCCGGCGTTCGCCGTCGAACAGGGCTTCGTGCCCCTTGCCGCGCCGCACCCCTCGGCACCCGGCACGCTCGGATCGCGCGGGTACGTGCGCTGGTTGCGCGACGTGCCCCATGACGAAGCGCCCTACTATGCGCAGACCACGCTCTACACCTGCGGCGCGGTGAGCGGGCTGCTCGCGACCGAGGCGATCGGCGCGGTCGGCTTCGGCGATGCGTCGGATGTCGCGTCAGGCGAGTCATCCGACGCCTCGGCCGACAGCCTCCCCACGCCGTCGCTCGCCGACCGCGACCTCGAGCTCGCGTTCTGGCGGCGGGCGAGCAACTACCCGGCCATCGAACCCGTCGGCCTCGGTGTGGTCATGCGCGAGACGGTGCCCGGCGAGGTCAGCGTCGAGGTGTTCCTCGACCACGACGGGCCCGTGCTGATCGAGGCGTACACCGGGTTCGAACGCGACTTCCGGGCGGAGCTGCAGGCGGAGTCGCTGCGCCAGGCCGAGGCGGCCGGGCTGCCGGTGCGCCGCAGCCGGATCACGATCGACGAGATCGCGCGGCGCATCGCCGGCGGCGAGCTCGCCCTGCTGCTCGTCGACGAGGCGCCGATGCACGGCGAGACGGGCCCGCACTGGGTGCTCGCTCATGCGGCGGGTGAGGGCGTCATCGTGATCGAAGACCCGTGGATCAGCTCGGACGAGGGCGAGACCTGGGTCGACTCGCACGAGCTGCCGGTCGCCCATGCCGACCTCGACCGAATGGTGGCGTGGGGCGAAGCCGGCTACCGCGGCGTCGTCTTCGTCGGGCGCCGCTGACCGCCGGCCGTGCGGCGGCGCCGGGCTCCGTGCCCGGCGCCGGTGCACGACGGGTGCGTACGGCGACCGGTCACCCCTGCGAGAGCAGACCCCACACGCCCGAACCGACGAGGTAGAGCCCGATCGCCCCGACCACGATCCAGATCGCGAGCCGCGTGTTCGACGGCCGCTTCGGGTCCTGCTCGGGTTCGAGCTGGTCCTTCGGAAGGTAATCGTTCATCGCCGTGACATCCGTCTCTTGGTCGCTACTTGACGAGCGGGAAGAGGATCGTCTCACGGATACCGAGACCCGTGATCGCCATGAGCAGGCGGTCGATGCCCATGCCCATGCCGCCCGACGGCGGCATGCCGAACTCGAGCGCCCGCAGGAACTCCTCGTCGAGGCGCATCGCCTCGGGGTCGCCGCCCGCGGCGAGCTTCGCCTGCTCGACGAAGCGGTCGCGCTGGATCACGGGGTCGACGAGCTCGGAGTAGCCGGTGGCGAGTTCGAACCCTCGGATGTAGAGGTCCCACTTCTCGACGACGCCGGCGATCTCGCGGTGACCGCGTACGAGGGGCGAGGTGTCTTCGGGGAAGTCCATGACGAAGGTCGGCCGCACGAGCCCGCCCTTGATGTGGTGCTCCCAGAGCTCTTCGACGAACTTGCCGGGGATCGGGTGGTCGATCTCGATGCCGGCCTCGTCGGCGAGCTCCTTCAGGCGCGACATCGGGGTCTCGGGGGTGATCTCCTCGCCGACCGCCTGCGAGAGCGAGCCGTACATCGAGATGCGGTCCCACTCGCCGCCGAGGTCGTACTCGGTGCCGTCGGCCCAGGTGACGACGTGCGAACCCGACACCGACTTCGCGGCATCCTGGATGAGCTGCTGCGTCAGGTCGGCGATCGTGTTGTAGTCGCCGTACGCCTCGTAGGCCTCGAGCATCGCGAACTCGGGCGAGTGCGTCGAGTCGGCGCCTTCGTTGCGGAAGTTGCGGTTGATCTCGTACACCCGCTCGATGCCGCCGACGACGGCGCGCTTGAGGTAGAGCTCGGGGGCGATGCGCAGGTACAGCTCGGTGTCGAAGGCGTTCGAGTGCGTGACGAACGGGCGGGCCGAGGCGCCGCCGTGCATGACCTGGAGCATCGGGGTCTCGACCTCGACGAAGCCGAGGCCTGTGAAGGTCGCCCGCAGGCTCGCGTTGACCTTCGCGCGGTCGATCACGTTGCGCCGTGCCTGCTCGCGGGCGATGAGGTCGAGATAGCGCGAGCGCACCCGATTCTCTTCACTCAGCTCGTTGTGCAGGTTCGGCAGCGGCAGGATCGCCTTCGAGGCGATGCGCCACTCGCGCACCATGATCGAGAGCTCTCCGCGGCGGCTCGTGATCACCTCGCCGGCGACGAAGACGTGATCGCCGAGATCGACGAGCTCCTTCCACGCCGCGAGCGACTCCTCGCCGACCTCGGCGAGCGAGACCATCGCCTGGATGCGTTTGCCGTCGCCCGACTGCAGGGTCGCGAAGCAGAGCTTGCCGGTGTTGCGGGAGAACACGACGCGGCCGGCGAGACCGACGGACTCGCCCGAGGCTTCGTCGACGCCCAGGCCGACGAAGCGGTCGCGCACCTCGGGGATCGTCGCCGTGATCGGCAGACGCACCGGGTAGGCACCGAGACCGAGGTCGGATGCCTCGTCGATGAGCCGCGCGCGCTTGGCGAGCCGCACGGCCTTCTGCTCACTGATCTCTTCGGCAGTGGGTTCGGCGGTCTGGTTCGGCGTCTCGTCGGCCATCGTTCTCTCTCGTCGGCGCCCGTGCGGGCGGAATCGTGCGTGGTCAAGCCTACTTGCGCGGCCGCCGCGCCAGTATTTCGGAGATCACCACGAATTCGGACGGCATGGGCCCGAGGCATCCGAAATCGTGGTGATCGCCGAAAGCGTGGCGGTGAGTCGCGGGGCCCGGGGTCGGGGGGATCGGGCTCGGGCTCGGGGCTCGGGGGGGGGCGCGGGCTCGGGGGC
>NZ_ATXF01000006.1 GCF_000421545.1 Agromyces italicus DSM 16388 | reverse complement strand
GGCCTCAAGATGAGATTTCCATCCCCTCGGGGGAGAGGCTCCCAGCCAGACGACTGGGTTGATAGGCCGGATGTGGAAGACAGGACTAAAGACTGTCGGAGCTGACCGGTACTAATAAGCCGATAACTTGATAATCACTACACCCACACGATTTGAACTCATTCAAGTAAAGGCCGTGTGCGTGGCCCAAGATATCTCGCGTCCACTCTGTGGTTCCCTTCAGACGGAAAACACACAACAACTCAACACGACCCCCGCCACGGTGCGGGGTCCCACCGAGACCACCAACCCCACACCACGTGTGGCCCAGTTGGTTCTAGAGTTTCGGCGGCCATAGCGCGAGGGAAACGCCCGGACACATTCCGAACCCGGAAGCTAAGACTCGCAGCGCCGATGGTACTGCAGGGGGGACCCTGTGGGAGAGTAGGACACCGCCGGACAAACATTACGAAGAGCCGCCCACCACGTGGGCGGCTCTTCGCCTTTAACACCAACCCGAGCCGCACAACATCCCCGTCATGGGCGGCTCTTCGCCTTTAACACCAACCACCACAACTGAGCCGCACAGCATCCCCGTCATGGGGCGGCTGGGCGGCTTTCTTCGTGAGCACGTACTCTGGGGATCATGGGCGTTCGACTCACCGACGCCGTGAGTCCTTACCTCCGGGCTCACGCGGGGAACCCCGTCGACTGGTTCCCCTGGGGAGACGCGGCTTTCGCGGAGGCCCGCCGGCGTGACGTGCCGGTGCTGATCTCGATCGGCTACGCCACGTGCCACTGGTGTCATGTGATGGCCCGCGAGAGCTTCAGCGACGCCCTGACGGCGCACGAGCTCAACGAGCTCTTCGTCGCGATCAAGGTCGACCGTGAGGAGCATCCCGATGTCGACGCGAGCTATCTCGCCGCGGCATCCGCCTTCACCCGCGAGCTGGGATGGCCGCTCACCGTCTTCGCGACGCCCGGAGGCCGTGCGTTCTACGCCGGCACCTACTTCCCACCTCTCCCGCAACGCGGGATGCCGTCGTTCCGACAGGTGATCGCCGCGGTCGCTGAGGCGTGGCGCGAGCGTCGGGGGCAGCTCGAGGAGACGGCGTCGGCCGTGGCGAGCGCCCTGGCCGAGGCTTCCCTCGCGCCGACCGCCGGGCCGTTGCCGGGTGACGCGGAGCTCCGCTCGGCGGTGGCCGCCCTCGTGGCCGATGAGGATCGGGTGCATGGCGGGTTCGGCCGGGCCCCGAAGTTCCCGATCGCGCCGGTGCTCGGCTTCCTGGCGCAGCGCAGGGGCGAGGGGCGGGCGCTTGCGCGTCGTACGCTGCTCGCCATGGCGGGCTCGCCGCTGCGCGATGCCGTCGACGGCGGGTTCTTCCGATACGCGACGCGCGTCGACTGGAGCGAGCCGCATTACGAGCGGATGCTCACCGACAATGCGCTGCTGCTCGGCGTCGCGTCCGAGCTCGCCCGCGGTGCGAGCGGCGGTGACGAGGTCCTCGCGGTCGGGCGCGGAATCGCCGACTACCTGGTGGAGACGCTGCAGTTGCCCGGGGGCGGATTCGCCGCGGCGCAGGATTCGGAGAGCATGGTCGACGGCGTACGCACCGAAGGCGGCTACGCCACCGCCGACGCCGAGCGGAGGCGCACGCTCGAGCCGCCCCCACTCGACGAGAAGGTGCTCACCGGCTGGAACGGCCTGGCGATCGGCGCTCTCGCTCGGGCGTCGGCGCCGCTCGACGCCCCAGACCTGCTCGGCGCGGCCCGACGCGCAGCCGATTTCGTGCTCGCCGGCCATCTCGAGTCCGGCGGGGTGGTGCGCCGGACCTCGCGGGACGGGATCGTCTCATCGGCCCGAGCCGCGCTCGAGGACGTCGGGATGCTGGCCGACGGTCTGCTCGATCTCGCCGTCGCGAGCGGTGCGGCCCAGGATGCGGTCATCGCGCGCACCCTCATCGATGCGTCGCTCGACGCGGCCCGCGATGCAGCCAGAGGTCCAGGCGACGCCGGTGTCGGTGCCACTGAGCCGGATGCCGCGCCTCACGTGTTCGCAGTGCCGGGCGGTGCCGACCCGGTGCTCGCCGAGCGGGGGCTCGCGCTGCCGACCGATCCAGCCGAGGGGGCGGTGCCCTCGGGGATCACCGCATGCGCGAGCGCCGCTTGGAAACTCTGGCTTCTCGGTGCGGGGGAACGCTACCGTGCGGCGGCCGAGCGGGCGATGCGGCAGCTCGCGGGTGCCGCGCTCGAGCGCCCCATCGCCTTCGGCGCCGCACTCGAGCTCATGACGCGCTTCGCCGCACCCGTCGTGCAGCTGGTCGTCGTGGCACCCGAGCGGGACGGAGCAGGGAGGCCCCGAGGCGGCGACGAACTCGTCGGTGCGGCGTGGCGGACCGAGACATCCATCACCGTGATCGTCACCGCGGCGGAGGCGGCGGCCTTCGCCGACGCCGGCTTCGAGCTCTTCGCGGGGCGACGGCTGCTCGAGGGGCGAGCGGCGGCATACCGCTGCCGCGAGTTCGTGTGCGCGCTTCCCGTCGCTGACGCGCCGTCGCTCGCCGCGCTCGCGCGGTGATCCACCCTGTCGGGTTACATTCGAATGCGAGTTCGAACAGGTGTGGATAAGCCTGTGGAGAACTTCAGGAGGCCGTCGCGCCGCCGCGCGCCTCCCACTCGCCACGGAGCAACCCGAAGATCGCGCTGTCCTGCCAGCCCTCGTCCCACACGTCTTCGACGAGCGTCGCCTCGAGGCGCATGCCGAGCCGGCGGCAGAGGGCGGCCGAGGCCGTGTTGCGCACGTCGACGTGGGCGTTCAGCCGATGCGGGTTCAGCGACTCGAACGCGAAACGCACGACCTCGCTCGTCGCCTCCGCGGCGAGCCCGCGGCCCTGGAATGCCGGGTGCAGCACCCACCCGAGCTCGAGTTGGGCGTGCTCGGCACTCGTCACGCGCAGCATGATGTCGCCGACGACGCGATCGCGGGGCTCGGACCCCTCGCCGCGCGCCAGCGATCGTTCGCCGCGCAGCGACATGGCGAAGTGGAACGCGTCCCCGTCCTCGCCGAGCCGACGCATGCCGGCGCGCTTCAGCGTGTGCACGTGCGCCTCCTCGCGGCTGCGCACCGGCCAGGGGATGTAACGCAGCACCTCCGGCAGACGCTGGTACTCCCAGATGTCGTCGCTGTCGCGGGGTTCGATGGGACGCAGCGTCATTCGCGCGGTGCCGAGCGGGGCCGCGAGCGAGTCGGCGTCGAAGGGGAGTGCCATGGCGGGCCCGCGGGCCGCCGTGGCAGTGGTGGCGGCAGCAGCGCCGTGATCGTCGGTCATCCTCCGACGCTAGCGGCCCGAGTGAGCGGCGCGCCGGGCCGGTTCGCGAATCGATCGTGCGCGGTCAGCCGGCGAACGGCGCGGTGCTCGCGCGAATCACGAGCGAGGCCTCGACATCGGTCGACGTGGGCGGCGAGCTCGGGTCGTCGATACGACGCAGCAGGTGCTCGACGGCGAGGGCCGCGATCTCGCCGAACGGCTGAGCCACGGTGGTGAGGGCAGGGCTGCAGTAGGCCGCGAGGGCGATGTCGTCGACGCCGACGACCGAGACGTCGTCGGGCACACGGCGGCCGAGTTCGTGCAGTGCGCGGATCGCGCCGAACGCCATCTCGTCGCTCGCGACGAACACGGCGGACGCCTCGGGGATGCGGCCGAGCAGCAGGCCGGCCTGGTAGCCCGATTCGGGGGACCAGTCGCCGTGCAGCAGCGGGGGGATCTCGCGGCCCGCCTCGGCGAGGGCGGCACGCCACCCGGCAGCGCGCCCCGTCGAGTCGAGCCACTCGTCGGGGCCGGCGAGGTGCCAGACCGTGGGGTGCCCGAGTTCGAGCAGGTGTTCGGTCGCGAGTCGGCCGACCTCGAACTGGTCGATCGCGACGACCTCGCTCGACACGGTGCGCGAACCGTCGATCGTGACGGTCGGGATGCGCCGGGCGATCGTCTCGACGGCGTCGGTGCCGGTCGGAACGGGGACGACGAGCACGATGCCCTCGACCGACTGCTCGTCGAGGCGGGTCATCGCCGCGGCGATCGCGGCAGGGTCGAGTGAGCTCGCGGTCGAGATGTTCACGGCGTAGCCGGCACGACGGGCGGCGGACTCGACCCCGTGGGTGACCGCGGAACCGGAGTAGTCGGCCGTGGGCAGCACCACCACGCCGATCGTGCGCGTGCGACCCGACGACAGCGCGCGTGCGGCACTGTTCATGCGGTAGCCGAGCTGGTCGACCGAGCGCAGCACCCGCTCCCGGGTCGCGGACTGCACGTTGGGGTGGTCGCTGAGCACGCGCGAGACCGTCTGCGCCGAGACCCCGGCGTGATGGGCGACGTCGGCCATGCTCGGCGAACGTGTTCGGCCGCTCGCGTCGAGCCGCCGGGTGTTGGTCGTCACGTGGCCCCTCCCAGTGGTAGCGGAAACATACTATCGCCATCAGGAGCATTCGACAGTGAAGCTCCCATTTGAAATCAGGCTTGTTATCGATAACAACATGTGGCAGCATCGGAACACGCCCCGCGGAACCCGCACCCGAGACCGCGACGGTATGGATCGTTGCACGACGCATTCCGAGCTCATTCAAAGGAGAGGCAGCAGTGAAGAAGACAGTCATGCGCACGGTAGGCATCACCGGTGCGTTGGGCCTCGGCCTGGCGCTGGCCGGATGCTCCGGAGCAGCCGAGCCCGCGGCATCGGGCCCCAGCGAGGTCACGTTCTGGGGTTGGGCCCCGGGTTACGCCGACGCCGTCGACGCGTACAACGCCTCCCAGGACGACGTGGTGGTCACCTACGAAGAGGTCGCCCCCGGCGCGAAGGGCGGGTACGACAAGATGCTGAACGCGGTCACCGCCGGCAACGCCCCCTGCCTCGCGCAGGTCGGCTACGAGACCCTCACGAGCTTCGCCGCACAGGGCGCGCTCGAAGATGTGTCGGAGTTCGCGAACGCGAACAAGGACGAGTTCACCCCCGCGACGTGGTCGTCGGTCTCGATCGGCGACGGCGTCTACGGCGCCCCCGTCGACCAGGGCCCGATGGCGCTGTTCTACAACAAGGAGGTGTTCGACCAGCTCGGCATCGCCGTGCCGACCACCTGGGCCGAGTACCAGGCCGCGGGCGAGAAGCTCAAAGCCGCCGGCAAGTCGCTCTCGGCGAGCTACCTCAACTACGACTACGCCGGTTTCGACTGGCAGGCCGAGGCCCCATGGTTCTCGGTCGACGGCGACAGCTGGAAGGTCTCGATCGACTCGGCCGAGGGCCAGAAGGTCGCCGACTACTGGCAGGGTCTCACCGACGCCGGCCTCATCAGCCAGGCCCCCATGTGGGACCAGTCCTGGTACACCGGGCTCGGCGACGGCAGCATCGCGACGCACGTCGGAGCGGTCTGGATCGCGGGCATCCTGAAGGGCAGCGCGCCCGACGGTGCCGGCAAGTGGGCGGTCGCACCCATGCCGCAGTGGGAGGCCGGCGACGACAAGGTCGGCAACGTCGGCGGTTCGGCCACGGCCGTGCTGAAGGGCTGCGACAACCCCGAGGCCGCGTGGGCGTTCGCGCACGCGATGAGCACCGACCCCGACATCTACACCGGCCTCATCGAGGCGGCCGCGCTCTACCCGGCGGCCACCGAGCTGCTCGACCTGCCGGCGCTCACCGAGCCCGACCCGTACTTCGGCGACCAGGTCATCTTCGACGTCTTCGCCGAGGCCTCGCCGCTCGTCACCACCGGCTGGACGTGGGGCCCGAACATGCCCGAGACCGTCGGCTTCCTCGACGACGGGCTCGGCAAGGCCTGGTCGGGCAAGGGAACGTTCGCCGACGCGCTGGCGAGCACCCAGCAGCAGACCGTCGACGCGCTCGAGGCCCAGGGCCTCTCCGTCGCGGAATAACCCACCGAGGGCCCGGTCGGGGCGGCGCACGCCGTCGCCCCGGCCCGACCCCGGGGCATCCGCGCCGAACCCACGCAGCCCCCGACCCGACCCGGGCGGGCCCACCATCGCACTGACGCAGGACGACATGGACACCTCATCGACTCGGGCGGTCACCACCGCCGACAGCGGGCGCCGCGGCATCGGCCGCTCGGGCGCCGGCGCCCCGGCACCCGGCGGCACCACGCGCCGCTCCGGCGGCCGCTGGCGTACGCCGCTGCTGTTCCTGCTGCCCTTCGGCGTGCTGTTCATCGCGATGTACCTCGTGCCGATCGTGTTCGCGTTCGTCCAGAGCCTGTTCACGCTGCGGCGCTCGGGCCTCGGGCTCGAAGCGCCGACCCTCGACTTCACGCCGTTCGCGAACTACGCGCGCCTCTTCGGCGACACCGAGTTCCTCGCCTCGCTCGGCCGGGTCGCCCTGTTCGGCATCGTGCAGGTGCCGGTGATGCTCGGCCTCGCGCTCCTGCTCGCGCTCCTCCTCGATTCGCGCTCGGCCCGGGGCAAGGGCTTCTTCCGGCTCGCGGCCTTCCTCCCGTACGCGGTGCCGGGCGTCATCGCCGCCGTCATGTGGTCGTTCCTCTACTCGCCGGTGACGAGCCCCATCAACAACTTCCTCGAGAGCGCCGTCGGCGCGGGCATCCCCTTCTTCAGCCCCGAACTCGTGCTCTGGTCGATCGCCAACATCGTGACGTGGGGGTGGACGGGCTACAACATGCTCATCATCTACTCCTCGCTCCAGACGATCCCCGCGGAGACGATCGAGGCGGCCCGCCTCGACGGAGCGGGCGCGTTCCGCATCGCGTGGAACATCAAGATCCCGATGGTCCGCCCGGCACTCGTGCTCACGACCGTGTTCTCGATCATCGGCTCGGCCCAGCTCTACAACGAGCCCAAGGTGCTGCAGACCATCTCGGGCGGTGCGATCAGCAACACCTTCACCCCGCTGATGGCGGCGCAGGCGCAGGTCACCGCGCAGAACTACCCGTACGCCGCAGCCCAGTCGGTCGTGCTCGCCCTCGTCGTCGGCGTGCTCTCGTTCACCTTCTTCAAGCTCACGAATCGAGGCGAGCGATGACCGCCCCCACTCTGGCATCGGCGACGCGAACGCCGCGTTCAGACCGGTCGGATGCCTCGCGCCCCCGCCGCTCGAACCGCGACGCGAACCTCGCGAGCCGCCTCGGCGTCTTCGCCCTGCTCGGGCTCTCCGCGTTCTACTTCATCATGCCCATCTGGTGGCTCGTCGTCGCCTCGACCAAGCCCGCCGGGCACCAGTTCTCGGAGCCGGGGCTCTGGTTCGACGGGTTCGGCCTGTTCGACAACATCGCGCTCGTGTTCGCCGAATCCGACGGCATCTTCGGTCAGTGGATGCTCAACAGCGTCTTCTACGCGGGCACGTCGGCGCTCGTCGGAACCCTGCTCTCGGCCATGGCGGGCTATGCCCTCGCGAAGTACGACTTCCGCGGCCGCGGCGTCGTCTTCGGCGTCATCCTCGCCGCGGTGCTCATCCCGAAGGTGATGTTCACTCTCCCGCTCTTCCTGCTCTTCAACCAGGTGGGCCTGCTCAACAACCCGCTCGCCGTCCTGCTGCCGAGCGTGGTGAGCCCGTTCGGCGTGTACCTGGCGCGCGTGTTCGCCGCCCAGTCGGTGCCCGACGAGCTCATCGAGGCCGGGCGCATCGACGGTGCGGGCGAATTCCGCATCTTCTTCTCGATCGGTGTGCGCATCATGTCGCCGGCCCTCGTCACGATCTTCCTGTTCCAGTTCGTCGAGGTGTGGAACAACTTCCTCCTGCCGCTCATGGTGTTGAACGACAGCTCGTTGCAGCCGGTCACGGTCGGCCTCGTCGGCTGGGCGGGCAGCAACGGGCAGGTGCCCGCCGGCACCGTCGTGGTCGCCGCGCTGCTCTCGGTCGTGCCGCTCATCATCGCGTTCCTCGGACTCCAGCGCTTCTGGCGCGCCGGCCTCACCGCGGGGGCGGTCAAGTGAGCGCGGGCGAGACCACGATCGTGAATTCGGATGCGACGGGGCCCGCGCCGAAGCATCCGCAGCCGCTGCTCACGATCGTCGACGGCGAGCTCCACCGCGACGCCCGCCCGCACCGCATCCTCTCGGGCTCGCTGCACTACTTCCGCGTGCACCCCGAGCAGTGGCGCGACCGCCTCGAGCGGCTCGTCGCGCTCGGCCTCAACACCGTCGACACGTATGTCGCCTGGAACTTCCACGAGCGCCGTCGCGGCGAGCTCGACTGGAGCGACTGGCGCGACCTCGAGGGCTTCATCGCGCTCGCCGCCGAACTGGGCCTCGACGTGATCGTGCGCCCGGGCCCGTACATCTGCGCCGAGTGGGACAACGGCGGCTTCCCCGCCTGGCTCTCGGGCTCGCCCGGCATGCGCTTGCGGTCGAGTCATCCGGCCTATCTCGACGCGGTCGACGCCTGGTTCGACGAGCTGCTGCCGCGCCTCGTGCCCCTGCAGGCGACGCACGGCGGACCGATCGTCGCCGTGCAGCTCGAGAACGAGTACGGCAGCTACGGCGACGACGCCGACTACCTCGAGTGGCTCCGCGACCGTCTCGTCGCGGGCGGCATCTCCGAACTGATCTACACGGCCGACGGCCCCACCGAGCTCATGCAGGACGGCGGCAGCCTGCCGGGCGTGCTGGCCACGGCGACCTTCGGCTCGCGCGCGGCGCCGGCGGCGTCGATGCTCCGCGCGCGGCGCGACGGTGAACCGTTCGTCTGCGCCGAGCTCTGGAACGGCTGGTTCGACCACTGGGGCGACCCGCACCACGTGCGCACGCCGGCCGGGGCCGCAGGCGTCGTCGCCGACATCCTCGCCGAGGGCGGTTCGCTGAGCCTCTACATGGCCCACGGCGGCACGAACTTCGGACTCTGGTCGGGCGCGAACCACGACGGCGTGCGGCTCCAGCCGACGCAGACGAGCTACGATTCGCACGCGCCCGTCGCCGAGAACGGCGCGATCACCGAGAAGTTCCGGTTGATCCGCGAGGTGCTGGTGGATGCCGCGGGGCGGGTGCCGGACGAGGCATCCCCGACGCCGCCCGTGCTGCCTGCCGCGAGGCTGGCGTTGCGCCCGGTCGCGGGCCTCCTCGAGACGGTGCGGCGGGCGGGCCGCGAGCTGCGCACCGCGATGCCGCCGAGCTTCGAGGAGCTCGGACTCGACGCCGGGCTCGCGCTCTACCGGGCCGATCCGATCGTGCCGCGCGGCGGGGCGCTACTCACCGTGCGCGGACTCCGCGACCGCGCCGTCGTCTTCGCCGACGGCGTCCGCGTCGCCGTGCTCGACGCCGAGCAGGCGGCCGCGGGCGTGCGGATCGCGGGCGAGGGGCGGGCCGTCGTGCTCGAACTCCTCGTCGAGAACCAGGGCCGCATCAACTACGGGCCGCTGCTCGGCGAGGGCAAGGGCATCCTCGGCGGGGTGCAGCTCGACCGCAGGCTCGTGCAGCGCTGGACGACGCGGGCGCTGCCGCTCGACGAGTGGGACGCGGAAGTTCTGGAGGCGCTCGCCGAGCCCGCCCCGCATCTTGTTCCTCAGGATGCCGGCCCGAATTCTGCGGTTTCTCAGGACGAGTCCCGGCAAAATCCCGGCCACGGGCCAGATTCTCCTGAGAAACACGATGGGGCGGGGCTCGCGAGCGCGACGCTGCATGTCGACCAGCCGGCCGATGCGTTCCTCGCGTTCCCCGGCTCGGGCAAGGGCTTCGTCTGGGTGAACGGGTTCCTGCTCGGTCGCTACTGGGAGATCGGCCCGCAACTGACGTACTACGTGCCCGCGCCGCTCGTGCGCGCGGGCGAGAACACCATCACCGTGCTCGAGCTCGAACACCTCGGCGACCACGTCGAGCTGCGTGAAGCGGCCGAGCTCGGACCCGAACAGGAGTACATCGAGACCTTCGACTGAACTGCGCCGTCGGCGCGGGTCGATATGGACGCGTCGACTCGACGCGGGAATGGAGACGAAGATGCCTTCATCACGCCCACCGGGCCGCCTCTGGCGCCTCGGGCTCGCGTGCGCGGTAGCGAGTGGAATGCTCGTACCGATCGTGGCGACACCCGCCGCTGCGACCGAGACCGCCACGGCCGACGGGTTCAACGCGCCCGCACCGGGTGCCTCGTTCGGACTGCGGACGAGTGACCTCGCCGTCACCGCGGATGCCGCGTTCCCGCAGGTGATCGCGTACACCGACCGCGACACCGGCGCCGTCATGCGCGGCAACGACACGACGATCTCGTCGGTGACGATCAACGGCGAGGCGCGACCCGTCGAGGTGGTGTCGCAGGCCGACGGCGGCAGCGCGGTCGAATACGTGCTCACCCCGACGGCGCTGCCCGGCGTCTCGATCGAGGCGCGGTTGTCGGTCAAGGGCAACGTCGTCACCATCGAGGTCACGAAGATCGTCGACCCCGACGGGGTCGTCAAGACCCTGCAGATCCCCGACCACCGGCTCGTGACGGTCTCGTCCGACGAGGCCGGCGCGGCGGTCGCGGCGGCGAACCTGTCGGTCGACCGCGGCGTGTCGGGCGACGCGTTCATTCCCGTGACCGCGGACACCCCGCTCGACGCGGCCCCCAAGGGGTCGAACACCGTCATCGCCAACACCGGCGAGCTCGCCGCGGCCTTCGCCACCAATGCGCTCTACGACACCTCCTCGGGCCCCAGCAACAAGGACTCGGGCAACTTCTGGCGTCAGGCGGTCGCCGACGGCGACGGGGTCGAGGTGGGCATCGCGAGCGGCCCCTGGCTGTATCGCGCACAGCGGTCGGATGCCACGGAGGAACTGCCGTGGGTCAAGGTGGCGATCACGCCAGACGCCAACGACGACGACGTCGTCGACTGGCAGGACGGCGCGATCGCGATGCGCGACATCCGCATCGCCCCCTACAAGGGCGAGCAGACACCAGAGAACGTCATCACCCACATTCCGTTCAACTTCGCCTCGCAGGCCACGCACCCGTTCCTGCGCACGCTCGACGACGTGAAGCGCATCGCGCTGAACACCGACGGGCTCGGCCAGGTGGCCATGCTCAAGGGCTACACGAGCGAGGGCCACGACTCGGCGAACACCGACTACGGCGACAACTTCAACGAGCGAGCCGGCGGACTCGACGAGTTGAACGCCACGGTGAAGGCGGGCAAGAAGTGGAACGCCTCGTTCGGCGTGCACCTCAACGCGACCGAGATCTACCCCGAGGCGAACTCGTTCAGCGACGATCTCGCCGACGAGGGCGCCAAGGGCTGGAACTGGCTCGACCAGTCGTACTACATGGACCAGCGCTTCGACATCGTCTCGGGCGAGCTCGATGAGCGCATCGGCGAACTGGCCGAGGCGACCGACGACAACCTCGACTTCGCGTACATCGACGTGTACTACCAGTACGGGTGGCTCGCGCAGAAGATCCAGGACTCGCTCGTGAAGCACGGCTTCCGCGTCGGCTCGGAGTGGGCCGACAAGCTTTCTGAGAACAACACCTGGTCGCACTGGGCGAACGACGAGAACTACGGCGGCTCGTCGAACAAGGGGGTGAACTCGCAGATCCTGCGCTTCGTGAACAACACGCAGGCCGACGTCTGGAACCCGCATCCCCTGCTCGGCACGAGTCACATCGTCGAGTTCGAGGGGTGGACGGGCCAGAACGACCTCCCCGGGTTCCTCGAGAACGTGTGGACGGCGAACGTGCCGGCCAAGTTCCTCCAGCACCACGAGATCACGCGCTGGACGGCCGATCGCATCGACTTCGAGGACGGCGTGAGCGTGACCGGCACGAGTGCCGCAGACCGTTCGATCACCGTCGACGGCGCCGAGGTGCTGCGTGGCGGCACCTACCTGCTGCCGTGGTCGTCGAAGCCGGACAAGGACGCCGACAAGCTGTACCACGTCAACCCGGCGGGCGGGCAGACCAGCTGGCAGCTCACCGACGAGTTCGCGGATGCCTCGTCGTTGCAGCTCTTCGCGCTCGGCGACGCCGGACGCACGAAGGTCGCCGACCTGCCCGTCACGGACGGTGCGGTCACGATCGACGCCGAGGCGGGCCAGGCTTACGTGCTCGTGCCCGGCAAGAAGGCGACCGGGGCGTCCACGCTGCCGAAGAAGGCGTCGTTCGGTCAGGGCACCTCGGTCGAGGACCCCGGCTTCAACGAGACGACCCTCGACGGGTGGAACCCAAAGGGCGCCGCGACCGTCGAACGCGACGACCGCGGCCGCCGCGCGGCGGTGCTCGGCGCAGGGGAGGCATCCATCAGCCAGCGGCTCGGTGAGCTCGAGCCCGGCACCTACGCGGTCTCGGCCGACCTCGGCGTCGCAGCAGGCCAGACGCGTGCGACGACCCTCTCGGTCGACGTACGCGGCGATGACGGCGAGGATGCCGCGACGAGCGTCGACAGCTCGGGTGCCGTCAACCTCATGGCGGCCGACGAGTGGCGCGACACGACCCTCCAGCGCCTGCGGACGTACGTCACGGTGACCGACGACACGCGGCCGACGCTCACGATCGCCGCGGCTGAGGGCGATGCCGCGGTGCGCATCGACAACGTGCGCGTCGTCGCGACCGACGACCCGGCCACGGGCGAGGGAGTGCTCGTCGACGAGGACTTCGAGCAGGTCGACCAGGGCTGGGGCCCGTTCTTCAAGGGCGACGCCGGCGGTTCGACCGACCCGCGCACGCACATCGCGAAGCGCAACGAGCCCTTCACCCAGCAGGGCTGGAACGGTCGCAAGTTCGACATGGTGCTCGGCGGCGACTACTCGCTGATGGCACACGAGGAGAACCGCGGACTCGTGTATCGCACGAGCGAGTACACCGCGCCCTTCGAAGCCGGACACCGCTACCGCGTCTCGTTCGACTACCAGAGCGGCGTCGCGGGAGCCTACTCGTTCGTGACCGGCGTCGACCAGATCGCCGCCGGCGCACCGAAGGCCGTCGACCTCACCTCGACCGAGTTCGGGGCCGTGCACGAGACCACCGAGTTCGTGCACGAGTTCGACGCGCCGGCGTGCGGCGACCCGTTCGTGGGTCTTCGTCGCAACGCGGCCGGCGGCACCGGCTCCGACCTGATCCTCGACAACCTGCGCATCGTCGACCTCGGCGAGAGCGAGACCTCGGGCGCCTGCGCCCGGCTCACGCTCGCAGGTCCGGCCAGCGGGCTCGTCCCGGGCGAGGCCAACGCCTTCACGACGAGCTTCACGAACCATGAGGCCGAATCGGCCACCCAGGTCGAGACCACGCTCGCCGCGCCCGAAGGGTGGGAGGTCGCACCCATCGGTGCAGCTTCGTTCGAGTCGGTCGCGCCGGGCGCCACCGTGAAGACCACGTGGTGGGTGTCGGCCCCGGCCGACATCGAGCAGGGCGGCTACGAGGTCTCGGCCACCACCGGCTACGGCGTCGCGGGCGGAACACGGACGGTCGAGGCATCCGTCTCGGTGCCGACCCTGCCGCCGGGGTTGATCCCGCAGTCGCGACTCGCGATCGCGGGAGTCAGCGACGCCGAGCCCGGAACCGGCGACGGCAGCGCACAGGCGGCGATCGACGGCAACGCGGCGACGATGTGGCACTCGGCCTGGTCGCGGGTGCACCCCGATGCCCCGTACCCGCACTGGATCGCGCTCGACCTCGGCGACACGTACGCCGTCGAGGGGTTCGACTACCAGGTGCGCGTGGGCAACGGCTCGATCAAGAACTACGAGCTCTACCTCAGCGCCGACGGCACGAACTGGGGAACCCCGGTGAAGACCGGCGCATTCGCGAGCACCACGGGCGTGCAGCACCTGTCGTTCGACGCGACCGACGCGCGGTACGTCAAGTTCGTGGGACTCAGCGCGATCAACGGGGCGGCGTTCGCGGGAGCGAACGAGCTCAACGTCTGGGGCACCCGCGAGGCAGCGCCGACCCCGCTGCCGCGGGATGCGATGTCGATCGCCGACGTCTCCTCCGAGGAGACCGAGGGTGAGAACGGGGCCGCGGCGAACGTGCTCGACGGTGACGCCGGGACCATCTGGTCCTCCGAGTGGCTCGGCGGGTCGCCCGACTACCCGCACCACGTGTCGGTCGACCTCGGCGGCTCGCACGAGCTCCGCGGCATCTCGATCCAGCAGCGTCAGGGCTCGGAGCCCAACGGCCGCATCAAGGGGTACGAGGTGTTCGTGAGCGCCGACGGCACCGACTGGGGCTCGCCCGTCGCACGCGGTGAGCTCGGCGCCGGCAACGCGCCGCAGCAGGTCACCTTCGACGCACCGGTCACGGCGGGCTTCGTCAAGGTCGTCGGCACGAGTTCGCACAACGGGCAGCCGTGGGCCGCGCTCGCCGAGTTGGAGTTCTTCGGCACCGAGTGAACGACCGGTGCCGGGCGGGGCCGACTCGTCGCCCGCTCGGCACCATCCGGCGCGAACGCCCCGCGATCCTCACCGCGGGGGCGTTCGCGCGCGGCGCGGCGAGCGGCGGTGCGCCGACCGGGTGTGCGACTACCGGCGGTGCCGCTTGCGGAACTGCGCAGGTCCCATGCCGACGCGCTGCGCGAACAGTCGAGAGAAGTACGCGGCGTCGTCGTACCCCACGCTCGCCGCGACCGCCTGCACCGAGAGCTGCGTGGATGCGAGCAACCCGCAGGCGCGGTCGATCCGCGTGCCGATGACGAGTTCGTTGGGGGTGCCGCCGGTGACCTCTCGGACCTGGTCGCGGAGCGCGCTCACGCTGACGCCCGCCAGCGCGGCCCTGGCTGCGACTGAGCGGTGCAGGGCCGCGTCGGCCTGCACAGCTGCGACCGTCGCCTCGCTCGCCGTCGATGCGGCACGGTCGGCGACCGAGTCGGCGAGGAGCTGCTGAGTGAGCGTCGACGCCTCGACGGCGGCCCGCCAGCCGGGGCGGCCGAGGGCATCGTGCAGCCGCTCGAATCGACCGGCCAAGTCGGACGGGAGTCGCGCACCGTGCTGGACCGGCCGGCGCCGGTCGAGCACGCCCATGCCTTCGAATGCGGCGACGGTCGCGCCCGAGTAGAGCACCCAGTGCTCGGTCCAGCCGTGCGGCGAGGCGTAGTCGTGGGGGCGCTGCGGGAAGACCTGAATCGTCGCGGGCGCGTTCACGTCGAGGCGACCGACGAACGGATCGCGGTACACGCCCGTGCCGCTGGAGATGAAGACGATCGCGTAGTCACCGAGGCGGCGTCGGCCTCCGAACCCCGACGAAGGACCGGAGTGCTGCCCGGCGCCGAGGCACGCCAGGCCATGTTCGGTGAGCAGCCGATGCGACTGCGAGTAGATCGCCCAGTCGGTCATGAAAATCCAATTCTGTGGTTCTGGAAGTCTATTCCGCCCGGCGTGCGCCGAGTTCAAGATGGATTCATGCTGACGTCGAACGGGTATGTGCTCGAAGAAACTCCATCACGTCTGGGTGAGCTCGAGCCGGTGCCGACCGCGGAGCGCGGAGATCGAGACGCCCTCTGGACGAGACTGCGTCGCGACGGCTACCTCTATCTCACGGGGCACCTCGCGCCCGAGGAGGTCGTCGAGTTCCGCCGCTACTACTTCGAGGCGCTCTCGGGCGCCGGGCTCATCGCCGAGGGCTCCGACCCTGTCGAGGGCATCGCCGCGAGCGACGACGTCGACCGGGCCTCGTACCGGCGCATCCTGTTCGACCAGATCGTGCCGGGTGCCCGGTACGAGGCGCTCTGCCGGTCGCCGCGCATCGCCGAGTGGTTCGCCTGGCTCCTCGGCGACGACGTGCACCTGCACCGGCGCAAGATCATCCGTCACACCAAGCCGGGCGAGCGCGGCATCGGCACCGCCACCCAGGCCCACTACGACCTCGTGTACCTCCGCGAGGGCAGCGACCGGGTGCTGTCGATGTGGATCCCGCTCGGTGACATCCCGCTCGAACGCGGCGGGCTCGCCTACCTCGAGGGCAGCCATCGGCGGGTCATGGCGCAGGAGGCCGCCGGCGAGCTCCGACACCCCGCCGCGTCGATCACCGCCGACCTGCCGGGTCTCGCCGACGAGTACGACGCGCGCTGGCTCGTCACCGACTACGCCGCCGGCGACGTCATGGTGCACTCGGCGCACATGGTGCACGCCGGCCTCGACAACGTCGACGCGGGGGGCCGCATGCGCCTGTCGACCGACATCCGCTACCAGCGCAGGTCGGAGCCGATCGACTGGCGCTGGCAGGAGCACTGGCACCTGGACGACGGGTTGTGAGCGCGCCGGCCGCGTATCCGGGAGGCGCAGCGGCTCCGCCGCCGCTCGTGCTCATGTCGGACTGGGGGAGCGACCTCGAGCCGGCGGCGCTGCCGGCGGCCGCGCTGGCCGAGGGGTACGACGGGGTCGAGCTGTGGTGGCCGTCCGGCCGCCGCACGCAGGGGGAGCTCGCGGACGCCGCGGCGTCGGCCGGAGCCGTGCTCGCGCTGCTCGTCACGAGCCCGGCTGAAGACCCGAGGGCGCACGCCGACGAGATCGAGCGCCGGATCATCGAGATCGACGGGTCCGGGCTCCCGGTCGAGCACCTCACTCCACCTCGGGCGCGACCACTGGACGGGCGCGCCGTGGTCGACCCGGCGCGGTCGAACCGCTGGGTCGCGCAGGAGGTCAGGCGCCGGGTCTGAACGGCCGCCATCGCGAAGCTCGAGGTCGCGGGGTCAGTGCAGCTCGTCGGCGCGCACGCCGAAGACGGCCTCGAGGCCGTCGATCCAGGCGCGCTGCTCGCCCGAGCGGGCGTACTCGCGCGAGCGCACCATGGGGGTGTGCAGAAGCACGCCCGCCATGTGCCGCAGCGCCGCCTCGACGCGATCATCGGCCGCGGCGTCGCCGGTGCTCCGCGAGCGCGCCCGGGCGATCTCGGCGTCGAGCACCTCCTGCACGTGCGAGCGCAGTGCGACGACCGAGGGGGCGAGGTCGAGCTCTTCGCCGACCGCGCCGAAGTTGCGGGCCGCGCGGTCGACGATGACGCGGGCGTCGTCGGTCGCGCCGAGCTCTTCGAGCGGGGCGTGGCGGCGGATCGTCTCGAGATCGAGGAGTTCGACGCCGTCGACGCCCGCGACATCGGTCGCGACGTTGCGCGGCATGCCGAGGTCGATGACGAGCTGGCGCGCGTCGTGCGCGGCCTCGGGCACCGGGCACCAGGCGCGGAACTCGGCGAGCACGGCCGACGACGAGGCATCCGCTGCTCTGTGCGAGGCGGCGAGCGTCGCGCGCCCGCCCTCGAGCAGCACCCCGTCGACGACGTGGTGGTCGGCGGTCGTGCACGTGATGATGACGTCGGCGGCGGCCGCCGCGACCGCGTAGCCGGCGTGCGAGACGGCGGTGATCTCGTGGCTTCGGGTGAACTTCGCGGCCCGCCCCGAGGGCGAGTAGACGCGGACGTCGTTCGCGCCGCGGTCGCGGAGCGCGGCGAGCGTCGCCCCCGCGTACTGGCCGGTGCCGACGAGCAGCACGCGCGCCGCCGACCAGTCGCTGACGCGGCTCGACGCGAGCTCGAGGGCGAGGCGCACGAGCGAGCGGCCTGCGCCGCCGACGCCGGTCTGGTTCTTCACCCGACGCGAGGTCTGCGAGGCGCGCTGGAAGAGCCGCTCGAGCTCGGGGGTCGTGGTGCCTTCGGCGCGGGCGCGCTCGAGCGAACGGCGAACCTGGCCGGCGATCTCGCCCTCGCCGACGACGACCGATTCGAGACCGGATGCCACGGAGAAGAGGTGGCCCGCGACGGCGTTGCCGTGCACGAACCCGAAGGTCGCGCGCAGTTCGTCGGGCTCGAGGCCGGCGACGTCGCTCACGGCGCGGATGGCCTCGTGCACCGCGGGCACGGGGGAGTGCCCCTCGGGGGCGTCGAGGTCGAGGTAGGCCTCGAAGCGGTTGCAGGTCGCAACGACGACCGCGCCCTGGAGCGTGTCATGACGGTCGAGGATGCGCGGCGCGGCGGAGTCCGCGTGCGCCGAAAGACGCTCGAGTGTGGCGAACCCGGCGTTCTTGTGGCTCGCGGTCAGGCAGATGAGCACGCGAAGATTCTACCCGCCGTCGAAGGCGAGGATGACTCGGGGGGCAACGCTGCGTCGAACGCCCCGCTCGGACTTCGGTTCTCGGGCTTCGGTTATCGGGCTTCGGCGTAGGCCTGCCCGGGTCGGATCACCGGGATGGCCCCGGTCACGGGCGGCGGCTCGATGCCCTCGGCGCGCAGCGCCTCTCGGTGCAGCGCCTTCCAGCTGCGCACGAGCGCGTAGAACGGGGCATCCGTCAGCGCGTACGCACCCGGGCGCGGTGCGCTCAAGATGATCGGCAACTCGGCGCTGGTGCCGCCGCGGCGCACGCGGAGCACGAGCGCCGGCACGACCGAACCGCCGACGACGATCGAGTCGCTGCGGATGTTGCGCACCTCGCGCCAGGGGAACAGCGCCGCGCGGCGAGGCCGGCGCCCGCCGTTCCAGAACGAGACGCCGAGTTCGTCGACGACGATCGAGTACCGTGCGGCGAGACGGATCTCGCGCGGTTCGGCGGTGCGCAGCTCGTTGAGCTCCGCGACCAGCAGACGGGTGCGGATGCCGCAGCTCACGTGCCCCCGGACGCTCGCCTCGAGCGCTCGCCTGCGGGCCCGGCAGCGTGCGCTCTGCGCGAGCCGCACGAACAGCCAGATCGCCGCGCCGACGGCGACCCCTGCGGCCACGGTGGCGGCGGCGCCTCCCGTCGGAATCGCGGGCAGCAGCGGCACGAGGTGTTCGACGCGGCCGGCGCCGAACACGAGCCCGCCGACGACGAGCGCCGCGCAGAGCGTGATGATGACGGTGAGCGCAGCGCGATGGGGGGCGGCGGCGTTCATCGGGCGCCTCTCGGGGCGGGCGCGACGGGCAGGGCGGACGACATCGTTCGGGACATGCGGATCTCCGTGGGGGGCGGAGGCGCACCGCGGCGGGTGCGTCGCCGTGCGTGGGTGGCGCACAACGACTCCGACCTTAGCGCGCCGAGCGCCGCCGGGGGAAGCATCTGTGAGCTTTCCTTCCTCTTGTCGGTCGGTGGCCGCCCTCCCAGCCCGATGCGAGACAATGTCGGGCGTGATCCTCTCCCCGCAGCACCCGCTCTCCGCAGGCCTCACCTCCGACTCGCGACTCGTGCGGGCCTACCGCGGAGAACGTGCCGACACCACTCCCGTCTGGTTCATGCGGCAGGCCGGCCGCTCGCTGCCCGAGTACCGCGATCTGCGAGTCGGCACGCGCATGCTCGACGCCTGCCTCGACCCGGCGATGGCGAGCGAGATCACCCTGCAGCCCGTGCGGCGCCACCGGGTCGACGCGGGCATCTTCTTCAGCGACATCGTCGTGCCGCTGAAGCTCGTCGGCGTCGACGTCGAGATTCAGCCGGGCCGCGGGCCCGTCTTCGGCAAGGGCTACGGGGATGCCTCTGCGGTCGCCGAGCTGACGGCGATCGACCCCGCACGCCTCGACGAGGCATCCGGCCCGATCACCGAGGCGGTGCAGCGCACGATCGCCGAGCTCAACACGACTGCGGTGGCCGGGTCTCGAGACGCGTCCGACTTCGGCGGGCGCTCCTCGACCAGCAGTGGTACGACCCCGCTCATCGGCTTCGCCGGTGCGCCCTTCACGCTCGCGGCGTACCTCACCGAGGGCGGCCCCTCGAAGGACCACCTCGCCGCCCGGACCCTCATGCACGCCGACCCCGGCGCGTGGCGCGCGCTCATGGAGTGGACGGCCGAACTCACCGGGCGCTTCCTGCGCACCCAGGTGCTCGCAGGCGCCTCGGCCGCCCAGCTCTTCGACTCGTGGGCCGGCGCGCTCTCGCTCGCCGACTACGAGACGCACGTCGCGCCCGCCTCGGCGAAGGCGCTCAGCCACGTGCACGACCTCGAGTACCGGACGACGGATGCCGCGGGGCAGGCGCAGGCCGCCCGCCCGGTGCCGGTCGTGCACTTCGGCGTCGGCACCGGCGAGCTGCTCGGCGCGATGAAGGAGGTCGGGGTCGACGTCGTCGGCGTCGACTACCGAGTGCCGCTCTCGATCGCGGCCGAACGGGTCGGCGCGGACGTGCCGTTGCAGGGCAACCTCGACCCCGCGCTGCTGGCGGCGCCGTGGCCCGTGCTCGAGGCCGCGGTGCGCGAGGTGCTGCGCCAGGCCGAAGCCGCGCCGGCCCACGTCTTCAACCTCGGCCACGGCGTGCCGCCCGACACCGACCCGACGGTGCTCACGCGCGTCGTCGAGCTCGTGCACGAGGCGGGTGCGGCGTGAGCGACCCGGCGCCGGCGGGGGTCGAGCGGCGCTCGGCCGACGTCGTCGTGATCGGCGGCGGCGTGGCCGGCATGGTCGCCGCCCTCGAGTGCGCGAAGATCGGCCTCGCCGTCACGATCGTCGAGCGGCGCGACGAGCTCGGCGGATGCGTCGGCCGGATCGTGCTCGACGGGCTCACCCTCGACTCGGGCGCCGAGTCGTTCGCGACCCGCGGCGACGGGGTCGCCGGGCTGCTCGCCTCCCTCGGCCTCGCCGACGACGTCGTCGACCCGAACCGCGCCGGCGCCTGGCTGGTCTGGGGCGGCGGCAGCGGCCTCGACGCCGCACCGCTGCCGAAGACGGGCGTGCTCGGCATCCCCGCGAACCCGCTCGGCGACGACGTGCGCCGCATCATCGGTTGGAGCGGCGCGACCCGCGCCTACCTCGACCGGCTCAAGCCGATCCTCCGCATCGGCCGGGCGCACAGCCTCGGCGAGCTCGTGCGCTCGCGCATGGGCCGGGCGGTGCTCGACCGGCTCGTGGCGCCGATCTCCTCCGGCGTCTACTCGGCCGACCCCGAGCTGCTCGACCTCGACCTGGTCGCCCCCGGGCTCAACGAGGCGATGACCCGCACCGGCTCGCTCTCGGGCGGCGTCGGCCAGCTGGTGGAGCAGCGCAAGGCGGGCGGCGCCGTCCGCGGCCTCCGCGGCGGCATGCACACGCTCGTCGACGCGCTCGCGCGTGAACTCGAGCGCTTCGGGGTGACCGTGCTGACCGGGGTCGAGGCGACCGGGCTCGAACGCGACGGCGACGGGTGGCTCGTCCGCGCCGCCGCCCACGGCGAAGAGGGTCTCGAGACGCGTCCTCCTTCGTCGGGCGCTCCTCGACCGACGGAGGTCGAGCTCAGCGCGCCCGACCTCGTGCTCGCCGCCGCAGCGCACACCTCGCTCGGCCTGCTCGAGGCGGCCGTCGAGGGCTGGGAGTCGACGGCGGACTGGCCGCACGGGGCCTCCATCGAACTCGTGACCCTCGTGCTCGACGCGCCGGCCCTCGATGCGGCACCCCGCGGAACCGGCGTGCTCGTCGCCGCCGACACGCCCGGGGTCGCCGCGAAGGCGCTCACCCACTCGACCGCGAAGTGGTCGTGGCTCGCCGAGGCCGCGGGCGGGCGCCACGTCGTGCGACTCTCCTACGGCCGCGCGGGGCAGCCGAACCCGCTCGACGGGCGCAGCGACGAGGAGGTCACGGCGCTCGCGCTCGCCGACGCGGGCACACTGCTGGGCGTGCCGCTCGAGACGGGGATGCTCCGTGCCGCAGGCCGCACGGTCTGGCGCGACGCCGTCTCGCACGCCGCCCTCGGCCAGCACGAGCGGGTGCGCTCGCTCGAAGAGACGATCGCCGCCGAACCGGGCATCGAGGTGACCGGGTCGTGGGTGTCGGGCACGGGGCTCGCGTCGGTCGTGCCGCATGCGAAGGGCGCTGCGGCGCATGTCCGGCACCGGCGGGTCGCGCCCGACGGCACTGCATAGCCGAAACGGAATATTTCGACGCAACCCCCTTGCGCGGCCCCGCGCGGGGTCTACGCTGGAGAGGTCGCTGCATGCGCCGCAGCGCGGGAAGTCGGGGGTGCACATGAAGGGCAAGGTCCTCTTCGTCGTCGGACTCGGAGTCGGGTACGTCCTCGGCACCCGGGCGGGCCGCGAACGCTACGAGCAGATCAAGCGCGCCGCCGAGGGCGTCTGGAACACCCCGGCCGTGCAGCAGGGCGTCGACACGGTCAAGGGGTTCGCCGCCGACAAGGTCGGCGATCTCTCCGACACCGTGCTCGACGGCGTGAAGTCGTTCATCGGCAACGCGACCCGCGGCTCGGGCGCCACGAAGCGCGACGTCTCCGACGCCGCCGCGAAGGCCAAAGAGGGGGTCTCGAGCGGCGCGCGTGCGACGAAGTCGGCGGTCGACAACGTGGCCGACACGTTGAGCGAGGCGATCGACTCCGCCGCCGACGCGGCCGAGAAGGCCGCGAAGCCGGCGAAGTCCGCCGCGAAGCCGGCGAAGTCCGCCGCGAAGCCGGCGAAGTCCGCCGCGAAGCCGACCACCGCAGCCCCGAAGCGTGGCAGCACGTCGCGCGGCGCCTAGCCCGCGGCATCCGACTCAGAGAACCGAGGTGACCGCGCGATGGCCGCACCGACGAACGACGAACGCTCGCTCTTCACACTGATCGGCGAACTGCCCGACACGATCTCCAGCCTCGTGCGCGCCGAGATCGACCAGATCAAGGCCGAAGTCACGTACAAGGTGAAGCACTTCGGCATCGGCTCGGGCTTCTTCGTCGTCGCCCTGGTCGTGCTGCCCTTCCTGATCTTCACCCTGCTCGCCGCCGCGATCTTCTCGCTCGCACTCGTCATGCCGGCGTGGGCGGCGGCGCTCGTGGTCTCGGGGGTGCTGCTGCTGATCATCGCCGTGCTCGTGTGGATCGGCATCGTGAACTTCAAGCGGGGCTCCGAACCGCTCGAATCGGTCGAGAGCCTGAAGGCCGACCTCGACGCACTGAAGGGGACGGGTGACTATGACCGCCGCTACTGACGCGCCCCGGCCCTCGAAGCGCGAGACCGCGCAGCGCGAGCGCAACCTCACGAGGGTGCAGGCGCGCGTCGCCTCGCGCCGGGCTCGCGACGAGTTCGCCCGCACGCTCGACGCGCTCGAAGACAAGCTCAACGTGCCCAAGCAGGTCGGCATCAGGGTCGACCGGGCCAAGGTGTCGCTCAAGGCGTTCTACGACGAGCAGCCGGGCGTCGCGATCGCGGCCGCCGTCGGCGTCGCCGCAGCGGTCGGCGGCCTCGTCTGGCTCATCGTCCGATCGAAGCTCGGCGACTGAGCCGTACGAGAGAGGATGCCCCGGTGTCGCCGTCCTCCGCAGACACCGCCGTCGAACGGGTGGCTGAGGCGCTGCGCGCCGAGATCCTGAGCGGAGCGGTCGGGCTCGGCTCACCGCTCCGCGAGGAGGCCGCGGCCGAACGGTTCGGGGCGTCGCGGCACACGGTACGGGCGGCGTTCCAACGGCTCGTCGCCGAGCGGCTGGCGGTGGCCGAGGCGTTCCGCGGGGTGCGGGTCGTGAGCTTCGACCGCGACGAGTTCGTCGCCCTCCAGCAACTGCGGGCGGCGCTCGAGGGCGAGGCGGTGCGGATCGCGGGCGAACTCCATGGTGCGGTGTGGCCCGAGCTGGTGCTCGCGCCGGCGCTCGCGGTGCTCGAGCAGCTCGAGGGTCTCGATACGCGTCCTCCTTCGTCCGGCGCTGCGGATCCACCCGAGGGCGGCGACGGAGTCGACTGGCTCGAGGTGGAGCGACTGCACGCCGACTTCCACCGTGCGGTCGTGGCCGTCTCGGCGAGCCCTCGCATCATCGAGGAGCACGACGCGATCGGCAGCGAGCTGCTGCTGTTCCTGCTGCACATCCGGCCCCATCACACCCTCAGGGGGCTCATCGCCGAGCACCGCGAACTGCTCGAGGCCGTGCAGTCGCGAGGGGCCGAGCCCATGCGGGAGCACATCGCCCACTCGACCGAGCAGCTTCTCGAGAGCTGAGGGCGCGCGCACTCCCGTGTCGAGGGGGCTCGGACCCGCCACGGTTTCGGAGATCGCCGCAATCTCGGGGCGATGCCTGCCGGTTGATCCGAGATCGTGGCGATCGCCGAATGCATGGCGGGGGTCGGGCCTGCGGTGGGAGCCGGGGGGCGCCGGCGGCGCGGCGAACGAGCGGCGCGGGCATGCGGCATCCATGATGCTTTTGGCCGTTCGCTCCGAAAGGGGGAGACTGGAGTCATGTCTTCCCCCGCTGCCGAAGCGGCAGCCGACGCGTTCCAGAACCATTCCGATGCTGCAGGGGCCGACGGCCAGCCTCCAGAGGGCTACACGGTCTTCGCGGTGCTCCGTCGCGACCCCGCCCGCCCCGACGACTTCGACGGGCACGACGTGCGCCGCGTCGTCGAAGAGCTCGACGGCGTGATCTCGCTCGTCGAGAACGAGGGCGTGACCCTCCGCGGCATCTACGACGTCTCCGGCCTCCGCGCCGACGCCGACGTCATGCTGTGGCTGCACGGCCCGACCGCCGAGGGCCTGCAATGGGCGCTCCGCGAGCTGCGCCGCGCCCGACTCCTGAAGGCGCTGCTGCCGACGTGGAACGCCATGGGCGTGCACCGCGATGCCGAGTTCAACAAGGCGCACGTGCCCGGGTTCCTGCGCGGCATCGAGCCCAAGAGCTGGCTCACGGTCTACCCGTTCGTGCGCAGCTACGAGTGGTACCTGCTCGACCCGGCCGAGCGCAGCCGGATGCTCGCGGATCACGGCCGCAAGGGCGCCGCGTTCCGCGGTGCGATCGCCAACACCGTCAGCGCCTTCGCGCTCGGCGACTACGAATGGTTGCTGCCGATCGAATCCGACGAGCTCACGGAACTCGTCGACCTCATGCGCGAACTGCGCGCCACCGACGCGCGCAGGCACGTGCGCGAAGAGGTGCCGTTCTACACCGGTCGACGCATCTCGACCGCCGAGCTCGTGGAGGTCCTGCAGTAATGGCCCAGCAGCAATCGGCCCGGTACGACGCGATCCTGCTGTCGTCGTTCGGCGGCCCAGAGGGCCAGGACGACGTGATCCCGTTCCTCCGCAACGTCACCGCCGGCCGCGGCATCCCCGATGAGCGCCTCGAAGAGGTCGCCCACCACTATCGTCACTTCGGCGGCGTGAGCCCCATCAACGAGCAGAACCGGCAGCTGAAGGCCGCGCTCGAGGCCGAGCTCGCCGCACGCGGCATCGAGCTGCCCGTCTATTGGGGCAACCGCAACTGGGCACCGTACTTCGGCGACGTCGTCGCCCGGGCGTCGGCGGCCGGGCACACCCGCCTGCTCGGGCTCGTCACGAGCGCCTACACGAGTTATTCGGGCGTCGGCCAGTACCGCGAGGACTTCGAGAAGGCGACGGCCGGCACCGACGTCGCGATCGACCGGGTGCGCGAGTACTTCGATCACCCCGGCTTCGTGCAGCCCTTCGTCGAGGGCGTCGCGGATGCCACGGCGGAGCTCGCGGCGGAGGGCATCGCGCCCGAGCGCACCCACATCATGTATGTCACCCATTCGATCCCGAACACCGCGGCGAAGGCCTCGGGCGCAGGATTCGAAGACCGGGTGGGCCTTGGCGAGGGCGGCGCGTACGTCGCCCAGCATCTCGCCGTCGCCGCCGTCATCAGCGAGCAGGCGGCGCCCTCGTCGCCGTGGTCGCTCGTGTACCAGTCGCGCTCGGGCGATCCGCGCACCCCCTGGCTCGAGCCCGACATCAACGACGCGATCGAGGAGCTCGCCGAGCGCGGCCAGACCGACGCCGTCGTCATCGTGCCGTTCGGCTTCGTCTCCGACCACATGGAGGTCATGTGGGACCTCGACAACGAGGCGCTCGAGACGGCCGGCGAGCACGGCCTGAAGGCGCGGCGCGTGCCGACGCCCGGGGTGCATCCGGCGTACGTCGCCGGCCTCGTCGACCTCGTGCTCGAACGCGTGAACGACGTGCCCGACGCCGAGCGGCCCCACCTCACCGCGCTCGGCCCCTGGCCCGACCACGCGCGCATCGCGGGCGGCGCGGTCGTCGATCAGGCGGCCGAGTCGCTGGAGGCGGCGTCGCGATGACCGCCGTCATCCGGGTCGGAACCCGCGGCAGTGCACTCGCGATGGCGCAGACGCGTCAGATCTCCGAGCGGATCGCGAAGGCCGCAGGGGCCGAGATCGAGCTTGTTCCGATCACGACCCAGGGCGACACCTCGCGCGCCTCCCTCGCCTCGATCGGCGGCACCGGCGTCTTCGCCGCTGCACTCCGCGAGGCGCTGCTCGCCGGGGAGTGCGACCTCGTCGTGCACTCCCTGAAGGACCTGCCGACGGCGGAGCACGAAGGCCTTCGCCTCGGCGCCGTGCCGAAGCGGGTCGACGCCCGCGACGTGCTGTGCGCCCGCGACGGGCTCACCCTCGCGACGCTGCCCGAGGGCGCGCGCGTCGGCACCGGCTCGCCGCGACGCATCGCGCAGCTCGGCGCCGCACGGCCCGACGTCGTCGCGGTCGACCTCCGCGGCAACATCGACACCCGGCTCGGCCGAGTCTTCGGAGGCGACCCTTCGACGGGCTCAGGGCAGCGGCTCGACGCCGTCGTGCTCGCCGCGGCCGGGCTCGGCCGCATCGGGCGCCTGGATGCCGCGACCGACCACCTCTCGCTCGACGACTGGCCGACCGCACCGGGCCAGGGCGCACTCGCGATCGAGGTGCGTCGCGAGCGCGGCGGACCCGACCTCGAACGGGCGCTCGAGGCGATCGACCACGCCGCCACGAGGGCGACCGTGCTCGCCGAGCGCCTGGTGCTCGCCGGACTCGAGGCGGGTTGCGCGGCCCCGGTCGGGGCGACCGCGTTCCTCGAGGACGAACTTCTGTTCCTGACGGCGAGCGTGTACAGTGCCGACGGGACGCGGCGACTCACCAGTTCGCACGCGGCCACACCCGAAAGCCGCTCGGCCGCCGATCTGGCGGATGCGGCACGCGACGTCGCGGACCGCGTCGTCGACGAACTCCTCGGCAACGGCGCCGCAGACCTCGTTCCCCCTGAGGAGCAGCCGTGACTGAATTCGAACCGATGACGGGCGCCATCAGGCTGCCCGCGTCGGCCGGCATCGCCAAGCCGCTCGCCGGCTGGCGCGTGCTCGTGCCCCGTGGCGGGCCCTGGGGCGACGGCGTCGCCGCGGCACTGCGCTCGCGCGGAGCATCTCCGATCATCGCGCCGCTCATCAACTTCGCACCCGCCGACGACCAGCCGGCGCTCGAGGCCGCCCTCGCGAAGCTCGCCGCGGGCGGGTTCGACTGGCTCACCATCACCAGTGCGACGACGGTCGACGTGCTCTCCTCGTACGGCGCCGTGATCCCCGAGACGACGAAGGTCGCAGCGGTCGGCGAGACCACCGCTGCCGCGCTCGTCGCCGCGGGGTACCACGCCGACATCGTGCCGGCCGAGGACAACTCGGCGCGCGGCATGCTCGAGGAGTGGGAGGCGGCCACGGAGGGCGCCGACGGCCTGCGCGTGCTCGCTCTGCGCTCGGCCATCGCGAAGCAGGTGCTCTCGATCGGCCTCGAGCGCATGGGCCACCACGTGGAGGCGGTCGTCGCCTACCGTACGGTGGGCGTGCCCGTCACCGCGAAGGTCGCCGCCGATGTGCGGGCCGGCCTCGTGAACGCGGTGCTCGTCACCTCGGGCAGCGTCGCCGAACAGGTGCAGGATCAGCTCGGCCCCCTGCCCGAGTCGACGCTCGTCGCGGCGATCGGCCCGCAGACCAAGAAAGATGCAGGGGCCGTCGGCCTCCGTGTCGACGTCGTGGCCCGCGAGCGCACGGCCGAGTCCCTCATCGACGCGGTCGTCCTCGCCGCGACCGCGCTGGCCTGACCGCGACCTTTCCGTTGCGGGGGTGCTTTTCCGCAACTCCGGACGCGATTCGGAGCGGTTCGTTGCGGAAATGCACCCCCACAACGCCGCGCGGGTGCGCGTAGGCTGGTTCGGTGAGTTCCACGCCCGCGCCCCGCATCCGTCCGCGCCGACTCCGTGAGACCCCGGCGCTCCGCCGCCTCGTCTCCGAGACCCGCCTCGACCCCGCCGAACTCGTGCTGCCGATCTTCGTGCGCGAGGGCGCTGTGGCGCCACTGCCGATCGCCTCGATGCCGGGGGTCGTGCAGCACACGCTCGAGAGCCTTCCGCAGGCGATCGAGGAGGCCGCGGCGGCCGGCATCGGCGGCGTGATGTTGTTCGGAGTGCCCGAGGTGCGCGACGCCCGCGGTTCGGGCGCGACCGACCCCGACGGCATCCTGAACCTCGCGACCCGGGTCGCAGCCGGGGCATCCGCGGGCCGTCTCGTGGTGCAGACCGACCTCTGCCTCGACGAGTTCACCGACCACGGCCACTGCGGAGTGCTCGACGAGCGCGGGCGCGTCGACAACGACGCGACGCTCGAGCGGTACACCGCGATGGCGCTCGCCCAGGCCAGGGCCGGCTCGGAGCTGCTCGGCCTCAGCGGCATGATGGACGGGCAGGTCGCCGCCGTGCGCGACGCGCTCGACGACGCCGGCCACCGCGACGTCGCTCTCCTCGCCTACTCGGCCAAGTACGCGAGCGCGTTCTACGGGCCGTTCCGCGACGCGGTCGAGTCGACCCTCGAGGGCGACCGGCGCAGCTACCAGCTCGACCCCGGCAACCGCCGCGAGGGTCTCCGCGAGGCGATGATCGACATCGACGAGGGCGCCGACATCGTGATGGTGAAGCCCGCCGGCAGCTACCTCGACGTGCTCGCCGACGTCGCCGCCGCGAGCGAGGTGCCCGTCTGGGCGTACCAGGTCTCGGGCGAGTACGCGATGATCGAGGCCGCCGCCGCGCACGGCTGGATCGACCGCACGCGCGCCGTCATCGAGTCGGTGCGCGCGATCCGGCGCGCCGGCGCCGACGTCGTGCTCACGTACTGGGCCGTCGAACTGGCCGAATGGATCCGCAAGGGGGACGCAGCATGAACGCCACGAACGCCGAGCTCTTCGCCCGCGCGCAGGCCGCGATCCCGGGTGGGGTGAACTCGCCGGTGCGCGCGTTCCGCTCGGTCGGCGGCACGCCGCGGTTCCTGGTGAGCGCGCGGGGCGCCTACGTGACCGACGTCGAGGGGCGCGAGTACGTCGACCTCGTCGCGGGGTGGGGGCCCGCGATTCTGGGTCACGCCGACGCGCGCGTCGTCGAGGCGGTGGAGGATGCCGCGGGCCGCGGCCTCTCGTTCGGCTCGTCGACGCCCGCCGAGACCGAGCTGGCCGAACTCGTCGAGGCGCGCGTCGCCCCGGTCGAGCAGCTGCGGCTCGTGTCGACCGGCACCGAGGCGACCATGAGCGCCATCCGCCTCGCCCGTGGATTCACCGGCCGCGACCTGCTCGTGAAGTTCGCCGGGCACTACCACGGCCACTCCGACGGGCTGCTCGCCGAGGCCGGATCGGGCCTCGCGACCTTCGCCCTGCCGGGATCGGCGGGGGTTCCCGCCGAGATCGCCGCGCTCACGCTCGTCGTGCCCTACAACGACCTCGACGCGCTCGCCGCGGTGTTCGCCGAGCACGGCGACCGCATCGCCGCGGTCATCGTCGAGGCGGCCGCCGCGAACATGGGCGTCGTGCCGCCCGCGCCCGGGTTCAACCGCGCGCTCGTCGAGCTCGCCCATGCGCACGGCGCGCTCGTCATCAGCGACGAGGTGCTCACCGGGTTCCGTGTGTCGGAGGCGGGATGGTGGGGGCTCGAGGCCCGCCACGAGGCATCCGCGTACACCCCCGACCTCATGACCTTCGGCAAGGTCATCGGCGGCGGCATGCCCGTCGCCGCGCTGGGCGGCCGTGCCGACATCATGCAGCGGCTCGCGCCGCTCGGCCCCGTGTACCAGGCCGGCACGCTCTCGGGGAACCCGGTCGCGGTGGCGGCCGGCGTCGCGACGCTTCGGGCGGCGGATGCCTCGGTGTACGCCTCGCTCGATGCGGCAGCCGTGACGATCAGCGAGGCGACCTCGGCCGCGCTCGCCGCCGAGGGCGTCGCCCACCGGGTGCAGCGCGCCGGCAACCTCTTCAGCTTCGTCTTCGGCGAGGAACTCGCGGGCGCCGAGGTGCGCGACTACGCGACCGTGCTTCGGCAGGAGTCGTGGCGCTACGCCCCGTTCTTCCACGCGATGCTCGACCAGGGCGTCTCACTGCCCCCGTCGGTCTTCGAGGCCTGGTTCGTCACCGCCGCGCACGACGACGGGGCGGTCGCGCGCATCGTCGCCGCGCTTCCGGCGGCTGCGCGCGCGGCCGCCGCCGCAACCCGCCCCCGCCCCTGACCCTGCTCGTTCCTCCTGGTTCGGGGTAGGGGCGGCAGGGCGGGTGAGGCGCGGGCACGGATGCGGCAGTATGGAGGGCATGGCGAAGCTCCGAGTGCACAGCGACCGGGTCGAGGTCCACCTCACCGCGGCCGAGAAGTCGCTCGCGCTCCGCGCCGACGACCTCGTGGTGCGGCGCGACGACATCCGATCGGCGACGATCACCGACGACCCGTGGATCTGGATCCGCGGCATCCGCCGTCGCGGCACCGAGGTGCCGCTCGTCGTGGCCGTCGGCGTCTGGAAGTACCACGGCGGCAGCGACTTCGTCATCGTCAAGGGCAAGCGGCAGGCGGTGGTGCTCGAACTCGCCGACGGCGAATTCGCCCGCATCATCCTGAGCACCAACCACGCCGCAGAGCTGATCGACCGGCTGCGGCTGACACCGCTCGGCGAGCCGGCCGACCCCGCGGGCGAATAACGCGCCGCGTCACGTTCCACAGCCGATTCGGCGGCGGCATCCGCCTCGTTTAGGATGTCCCCCGGATGCCGCGGCTCGACCGCGCCGCCGCCGGGGGGCCTTCGCGATCCCCGCCGGTGTCGGCGAGGCATCCGAGACCCGAACAGCTCCCGGCGCGCCGGTGACCCGACAAGCCGGCAGGAGGCCCCCCGCTCGTGGCGAAGCGTCTGCCCTCCCCACCGCCCGTGCTCTCGGGCTACAGCTACGTCCGCCCCCTCGGCACCGGCGGCTTCGCCGACGTGTTCCTCTACGAGCAGGACCTGCCGCGCCGCGTGACCGCAGTGAAGGTGCTGCTCGTCGACGTCGTCGACGCCGAGGCGCGTCGCGCGTTTACGGCAGAGGCCGACGCGATGGCGCGGCTGAGCGGCCACCCGTCGATCGTGACCATCCACCAGGCGTCGATCTCCGCCGACGGGCGCCCCTACCTCGTCATGGAGTACTGCCCCGAGTCGCTCGGCGCCCGCGCCAAGCGCGGACCGGTTCCGGTGGGAGAGGTGCTCGACATCGGAGTGCGCATGGCCGGCGCACTCGAGACCGCGCACCGCTCCGGCCTGCTGCACCGCGACATCAAGCCCTCGAACCTGCTCGTCAACTCGCTCGGCGCGCCCGTCCTCGCCGACTTCGGCATCGCGGGAACGATCGGCGACGGGGGCGCCGGCGACATCTTCGCGATGTCGATCCCGTGGAGCGCACCCGAGGTGCTCGGCGAACGCACGACCGGCACGGTCGCCACCGAGGTGTGGGGGCTCGGCGCGACCCTCTACACGCTGCTCGCCGGCCACAGTCCGTTCGAGCTCGCCGAGCGCAGCCGCAACAGCGTCGACCAGCTCTCACGTCGGGTGCTCGGCGCGAAGTACACCCCGCTCGCGCCGCGAGGGGTGCCGGCGCGCATCGACACCGTGCTGTCCACGGCGATGCAGCGCGACCCCGCCCGCCGCTACCCGTCGATGACCGAGTTCGGCGGGGCGCTGCGCTGGGCGCAGTACGAGCTCGGCGTCGCCCCCACGAGTCTCGAGGTCGCCTCGCCCGAATGGGCGGCGGCTGCGCCGCTCGGCCTCGCGGATGGCGCGGAGCGAGGCCCGGTCGTGACCACCGTGAACTCCGACTCCCGTCGAGCGGGCCGAGCCGCGGCGGTCGCCGCGGCACGCCCGACCGGCCCCGTGGTCGACGACGGCGGGCTCGCCCCGGCCCGGGCACGCACCGGGTGGCTGAAGCCCGTGCTGATCGGCGCAGGATCGGCCGTCGCGGTGCTCGTCGCCGGTGCGGTCGGGCTCACGGTCGCGGGGGTGATCTGATGGCGGGCGTGGGCGTCGAACGCGCACGCGGCGGTCGCCGGCGCGGTCGGCGCGGAGCCGTCATCGCCTCGGTCGCGGGCCTCGCCGCGGTCGCGACCGTCGTCACCCTCGCGGTCACGGCGAACGGGTATGAAGCGCAGGAGATTCCCCGGCTCGAGACCTCGGTGTGGGTGACGCGCGACAGCGGTCAGTACGCCCGCGTCAACACCGACCTCGCCGAGATCGACCTCGTGCGCGACGTCGATGACCCGAGCGGCGTCGTCCAGGCGGGCTCCGAGACCTCACTCTTCAGCCAGGGCTTCCGCCAGCGGTGGCGCATCGATCCCGCCGGCCCGGTCGACCTCGTCGCCGAGGACGGCGGCGGATCGATGCCGACGCCCGTCGGCACGCGCGACGTCGTCGCCGCCGGAGACTGGATCGCCTACCGCACCGACACCGGGACGGTGCACGCGGGTCGCCTCGACGCCGACGACGCGTTCCCCGTCGACCCGTACGCCGAGGAGCGCGCGAAGGACGACGAGGAGAAGACGTACGCCGCCGCCGCCGTCGGGATCTCGCCCGACGGACTGATGGCCATGTACTCGGCGCGCGAGGAGGCGGTGCGGGTCTTCGACGTCGCGACCGGCGAGTTCGTCGGGCGCGCGTCGGCGATCGCCGAACCGCCCGCTGCGGACGCGCGACTCGAACTCACCGTCGTCGGTGAGCGCTGGGTCATGCTCGACGCCGCCGATTCGCGGGCGTGGGTCTCGGGTCGCGACGACGTCGTGCCGGTCGACGTGGCGGCCGACGCGCGCTTGCAGCAGGGCTCCGAATCCGGGGAGTCCGTGCACATCGCCGACTCGGCGGGGCTCGTGGAGCTGGCGCTCGACGGTGGTGGCGGCGAGCGCGTCGTCGATGCGAGCGGCACCCCGGCCGCTCCGATCGTCGTCGGCGGCGAACTCGCAGCGGCCTGGCTCGGCGTCGACGGCGGCACGATCTGGACGAGCGCGACCGGGGCGACCGTGCCGCTCGAGGCGCCCGAAGGAGAGCGCGATGCCGAGGGGCCGCAGGCGATCACGCCGGTGCTGCGCGGCAACGGCGACCGCGCCGTGCTCAACGAGACCTCCTCGGGGCTCGTCTGGACGGTGCCCGACGGTCGGATGGTGCCGATCGAGGAGTGGGCGCTCGACGACGAGGTCGAGGATCGCGTCGGCACTCGCGAGGTCGAGGACCTCGCCCGGCAGGAGCCGCCCGTGGCGGTCGCCGACGGCTTCGGCGTGCGCGCCGGGCAGCAGGTCGAATTGCCCGTGCTGCTGAACGACCACGATCCGAACGCCAAGGACGTGCTCACGGTCGACCCGGCGTCGATCTCGGAAGGACTCGCCGACGGTGGCTTCGGCGAACTCTCACTCACCTCGAACGACCAGACGCCCGTGGTCCGCGTGCGGGCGACCTCGGGTTCGACGACGTTCAGCTACGCGGTGACCGACGGCGCTGCGACGTCCGCGCCGGCCACCGTGACGCTCACCGTCGTTCCCGACGAGGTCAACAGCGCGCCCGTCTGGTGCGGCGTCGCCGATTGCGCCCAGCGCTGGCCCGAGCCGCAGCTCATGCCCGGAGGGACGGCGCTCGTGCCCGTGCTGCCCGGCTGGGTCGACCCCGAGGGCGACGCCTTCGTGCTCGCCGATGCGCAGCCGATCGACCCGAGCGCGCCGGTCTCGATCGTGCCGATGTCGGACGGCCGTGTCGCCGTCAGGCACACAGACCCGAACGCCGCCGCGGAGAAGGTGCAGGTGCGCGTCACGGTCGCCGACGTGCACGGCGCCGAGGCCGAGGCGACCCTCGACCTCAGGGTGATCTCGAGCGCATCGCTCGCCGTCACCCCGGTCGCCGTCACCACGGGCGCCGGTGAGACCGCCATCGTCGAGATCGTCGAGCATGTGAGCGGCGGATCGGGGTCGGTGCGGCTGCTCGACGCGGTTCCGACGGCGGCGGCGGCGAGCGGCGGGCTCGTCGTCGCGCCGAACGCGGCTGCGGGCGAGGTCGAGCTCTCGGCCGCCGAGCCAGGCGCCTACCTCGCGACCTTCACCGTGCAGGACGTGGTGACGCGCGCCGAGCAGACGGCGACGATCCGGGTGACGGTCGCCGCTCCGGGTGCACCGCTCGCCCTCGCCCCGATGACGGCGTTCGTGCGCGTCGGCGAGGACGCCATGGTCGACGTGCTCGGTGCAGCGCAGAACACGAGCGGGCGCGTGCTCGTGGTGACCGACGCCGTCGCGATGACGCCCGAGCTCGGCGTCGGCGTGGTCGCGCAGTCGCAGGTGAGGGCGACGGGCGTGACGCGCGACGGCCGGCCCGGGCTGGTCGGCCGTGCGAAGGTGACCGTCGCAGACGGGGCCGGTGCGACCGCGGTCGGCGACCTCAACGTCTTCCTCGTGGCTCCCTCGGCCGGTCTCAGCCCCATCGCGATGCCCGACACCGTCACGATGCGCGCGGGCGAGCTCATCTCCATCCCGGTGACGGCCAACGACGTGAGCCCCCGGGCCGAGCGGCTCGTCGTGCACCCCGAGGTGACCTCGTCGGGCGCCGAGGGCGAGCTGGCCTTCGCCTCCGGTGACGAGGTGCGCTACCTCGCCCCGACCGCGCCGGGCACCTACGAGCTCGGCTACGCCGTCGGGCTCGAGCAGGCGCCCGAGCGGCTCGACCACTCGACCGTCACGGTCACGGTGCTGCCCGAGGGTGCGAACCGCGCGCCCGAGCCGCACCCGCTGGTCGCCCGGGTGCTCAGCGGCCAGAGCGTGCGCATCCCCGTCGCCGCGACCGGCATGGACCCCGACGGCGACCGCACGGTGCTCGCCTCGGTGACGCAGCCGAAGGCCGGGCTCGGTACCGCGACGATCTCGGCGGAGGGCGATGCGATCGTGTACACGGCGCCCGAGAACGCCGCGGGCGAGGTGCAGCCCGCGTTCGAGTACACCGTGCGCGACGCCTCAGGTGCCGAGGGCACGGCCCGCGTGCGCGTCGGCGTGCTCGCGGCCGCCGTCACCGACACGGCGCCGGTCACCTTCAGCGACTACGTGCGGGTGCAGCAGTCGGCTGCCGCGCCCGTGACGGTCGAACCGGCCGGCAACGACCTCGACCCCGCGCAGGGTGAGCTCGAGCTCGTGAGGCTCGTGCCGAACGCGCCCGAGGGCAGCGCCGAATACCGGCGACTCGAGGCGCTCGTCGACGAGACGACCTCGCTCGAGGACGGCCGTGCCGTGCTGCGCCCGGGCGACGTGGTCGGCGCCAATTCGTACCGCTACACGGTGAAGTCGTTGCGCAGTTCGAGCACCGCCGAGGGGCTCGTCGTCGTGAACGTGATCGAGGGCGAATCGCCGGATGCGCCGATCGTGACCGACACCGTCGTCACCGCGCGGTCGCGGGCCGACCTCAGCACCGAGGGGCTCGACGTCGTCGCCGGCCACGTCGTGTGGGCGTCGGGCGAACTCGGCGACCTGGAGCTGGAACTCTGGGGGGAGAAGACGGGCGACTACCGGGTCGACGGGCACCGCATCATCGGCCCGCTGCCCGATGACGGCGCGCTCGTGCCGTTCCGCCTGCACGGCGAGGATCGGGCCGGCCGTGAGGCCGAGGCGTTCGGGTTCCTCGTCGTGCCGGCCGCCGACGATCTCCGGGTGCAGCTGCGCGCCGACGTCGAACAGCTCGAGGTGAAAGAGGAGGCGCAGCTCGAGTTCGAGGTGCGCGAGCTCCTCGACCTGCCGAAGGGCGATCGGGTCGAGATCGGTACCGAGGGGTACACGGTGCAGCGGGCGGCGGCGAGCTGTTCGCCCGCCTCCGGCGGTCGCGCGAGCTACTCGGCGGGCGCGGATGCCCCGTGGAGCGACAGCTGCCTCATCCCCGTGCGTCTCGACGGGCAGAAGACCTGGTCGTGGGTCGGCGTTCCCATCGCGATCATCCCGAAGGACCCGCAGGCGATCCTCTCCCCGGTGAGCCGGACGGTGGCGCCCGGCGCGACCGAATCGGTGAAGCTCTACGACGAGATGACGACGTGGGAGGGCGGGCGCGAGGGCGACCGATCGAAGCTCGACTACTCGGTCGAGTACTCGGGCAGCGCGTTCACCGTCGTGCAGTCGGGCGACCGCGTCAGCTTCGAGGCTCGCGCCGACGCCCGCCCCGGCACCCGTGAGACCGCGACGGTCGGCATCAGCGCCTTCGGCGGGATCTCCTCGGCCATCACGCTCGTCGTCGGCCAGGCCCCGGCCGACGCGCCTCGCGGAGCCGTGTTCACCCAGCAGTGCTCGGTGGGCGACGGCGCCTCCTGCACGGTCACCGTGATCGGCGTGGCGGGCGAGTACGACCCCTTCGCGGGCAAGACCGGTGCAGGGCTGAAGCTCGAGGGCCTCGGCGCCGGTGCCAACAGCTGCCAGGTCGCGACCGTGCGCGCCGTCGACGACCGCTCGATCACCGTCACCTGGCCGAGCGGCCAGAACGCCTTCGGCGGCGAGTGCGTCGTGCCGTACATCGTGGCCGACGCGCAGGGCCGCCCGGGCGAGGGGCGTCTGACGGTCGACCTCCTCGGGCTCCCGCAGCCGCCCGCATCCATCTCGACCGCGGACTTCACCGCGACGAGCGTGACCCTCGAGGTCTCGCTCGGCGAGGCGTTGCGCGCCCACCCCGCGATCACCGGCCTCGAGATCCTCGAGGGCGGCCGCACGGTGCCCGCCGACTGCTCCGCGGGCGCCCCGGGCGTCTGGTGGTGCACCGTCGGCGGGCTCACGCCCGGCGAGCGGCACGACTACTCCGCGCGTGCGGTGAACAGCGTCGGCACCTCGTCGCCGACGAATGCCGTGACGACGTGGTCGTACAGCGCGCCGAGCGTCGGGGGCGTCTCGCTCACCCCGGTCTACCGCGAGGGCACGACCTCGCCGTCGGCGGGGGTCGTCGAACTCGTGGTGACCGCGAAGGCCGACGCGCGAGCGTTCCGGGTGGTGGAGACCGGCCAGACGATCGACCGTCGAGGTCAGGAGACCCGGGCCGATCTCGTGCTCGCACCCGGACCGCAGACGGTCACCCTCGTGCCGATCAGCGTCTTCGAACCGCCCACGGGGCGCGGCGGCAGCGAAGGCGGCTCGGTCTCGACGCCGGTGACGGTGGCCGGCGGGCCGTTCTTCGATCCGAACAGCATCGGGGCGACCGCGACGTCGAACAGTTCGCTGATCGTGACCGGGGTCACCCCGAGTGCGAACCACAGTCCGCGAGCCGCCGAGACCGTCTACTTCGCCTGGCGCCAGAACCAGGGCGCGCCGCAGTGCTGGGCCGATGCGTCGGGCGCGCTCGGCTACGACGCCGGCAGCGCGACCGTCGGCAGCAGCCCCAGCATCGGCGGCCTCGAGCAGCGCAACTACCGAGTCATGGCCTGCACCTCGAACGGCTACGGCGTCGCGGTGTCGGGCGAGGCGCGGGTGTTCGTATCGAGCTGGATCGACGAGCCGCAGGCGAGCTCGACGACGTACACCGTCGGCCCGGCGGTGGGCGGCGGCGGCAACTCCTTCACGTACCGCCTGACCGCGACGCCGTCGCTGACCCCCTCGCCGAACTTCCACCTCGAGTACCTGTTCGACGGCACGCCCGTCGCAGCCGATGCGTTCGCCTCGGGCTTCAGCACGTCGTACGCGCCGTCGATCGTGGCGCGGCAGTGCCACGACGAAGACGCCTGGCGCTGCTCGTCGGGCATCCCGATCACCCCGGCCGGGGCGCCCACCATCGTCGACGTCGACTTCGCCGACAGCTGCGTCGTCGTGCCGAAGAAGCCCGACGACGAACGGGGCGTCGTGGTCTCACCGGCCGCGGCCGGCTCGGCGGTGCTCTCCGACGTGACCGCACCCGACACCGCAGGAAACGTCTCGTTCACCGTCTCCTTCACCGGTGCGTATGCGAAGCTCACCCCGATCACCCGCACGGGCGTGCCGTGCACCGCCGGCGAACCGCCCACCCCATGACCCGGGCCCGAGACATCCGGCCCCAGACAACCAGCCCCATTCGAGAGGACCACCGACCGTGACGATCGCCCCGGAGCAATCCGCCTGGTTCGCCGAGACGTTCTCGCTCATCGCCGACAACGTCGAGCAGGCCGTGCTCGGCAAGCGGCACGTGGTCGAGCTCGTGCTCGCGACCGCCGTCAGCGGCGGCCACCTGCTGCTGGAGGACGCCCCCGGCACGGGAAAGACCGCACTCGCGCGGGCCATCGCGCAGACGATCCACGGCACGAGCTCGCGCATCCAGTTCACGCCCGACCTACTGCCCGGCGACGTCACCGGCATCACGGTCTTCGACCAGAAGGCCGGACGGTTCGAGTTCCACGCCGGGCCCGTCTTCGCCAACATCGTGCTCGCCGACGAGATCAACCGCGCCAGCCCCAAGACGCAGTCGGCGCTGCTCGAGGTCATGGAGGAGGGCAACGTCACGACCGACGGCGTCACGCGCCCGGTCGGCAACCCCTTCCTCGTGATCGCGACGCAGAACCCCATCGAGCAGGGCGGCACGTACCGCCTGCCCGAGGCGCAGCTCGACCGCTTCACCGTGAAGACCTCGATCGGGTACCCCGACGAGGCCTCGACGATGCGGATCCTGCAGGCGGTCGGTGCCCCGAAGCCGCAGCTCGAGGGCATCGTCGGCACCGACACCATCGTCGCGATGGCCGAACTGTCTCGCGGCGTGTACGTGAATCCGCTCGTCTCCGACTATGTCATGCGCCTCGTCGATGCGACGCGCCGTGCGACGGAGGTGCGCCTCGGCGTGAGCGTGCGCGGGGCGATCGCCCTCTCGCGACTCGCGATGACGTGGGCCGCGGCGGCGGGGCGCACGTACGCGACCCCCGACGACGTCCGCGAGCTGGCCGTCGCGGCCCTCGCGCACCGGCTCGTGCTCGAGCCCGAGGCGGAGTTCGACGGAGTCACGGCGGTCGCGATCGTCAACCAGATCCTCCTCGACGTGCCCGCTCCCCGGGAGAACGGGGTGGCGTGACCGGACCGACCGATCTCCTCACGAAGCCCGCGACCACCGACACGGTCACCTCGACCCGTGGCGCCACGGTCACGCGGCTCGCTCGCACGCGCCGCGGCCCGGTGGCCGAGGGCGCGGCCCGCCTTCGTCGCGCCACGCGCTCGGTGGGCGGCGCGTTCGCGCGCGCGGTGGGCTGGGTGCGGGAGACGGTCTCACCGGCGGGGATGCTCCTCGTCGGCCTCATGATCTCAGGCGCCGCCGCCGGCGCGGCATTCGGCTGGTTCGAGGGATGGGTGGTCGCCGCGATGGCGGGCGCGCTGCTCCTCGTGTGCGTGCCGTTCCTCCTCGGCGCGCACGACTACCGGGTGAAGCTCGAGCTCGACCGCGACCGGGTCGTCGCCGGGTCGGAGATCCGGGGCACGCTCGATCTCGTCAACGGCGGAGCCCGCCCGGCGCTGCCCGGCGTCGTCGACATCCCCGTGGGCGACGGGCTCGTCGAGGCCCACGTCCCGCTCCTCCGCGGCGGCGGGCACCACCGCGAGGAGCTCCTCATCGCCGCGCAGCGCCGCGGCATCATCGACGTCGGCCCGATGACGGTCTCGCGAGGCGACCCCCTCAGGGTGCTGCGTCGCGAGATGCGCTGGCCCGAGGTGCAGCGGGTGCACGTGCATCCCGTCACCGTGGCGTTGCCGCCGTCGAGCGCCGGGCTCATCCGCGACCTCGAGGGGGCGCCGTCGAATCAGCTCGTCGACGCCGATCTCTCGTTCCACGCGGTGCGCGAGTACGTCGCGGGCGATTCGCAGCGGCACATCCACTGGAAGTCGACCGCGCGCACCGGCCGGCTCATGGTCCGCCAGTACGAGGAGTCGCGCCACGCGCGCATCGCGGTGCTCCTCGACCTCGACCTCGACGGCTATTCGGGCGACGACGAGTTCGAGCAGGCGGTCAGCGCCGCCGCCTCGCTCGGCGTGCAGGGCGTTCGCGAGGGGCGCGACGTGCTCGTCGGCGTGAGCGCAGAACTCGACGCAGCCGACCGCGGGGCGGTGCAGTCGATGCGGGCGCTGCCGACCGTGACGTCGCGGGTGCTCCTCGACGGGATCTCGGGCCTCGAGGGCGCGTCCGCCGCCGGCGCGGGCGCCGGGGTGATCCGACTCGAGTCGGTCGCGGCCCTCGTCGCCCAGTCGTTCGGCGACCTCTCGATCGCCTACCTCGTCACCGGATCGCTCGTGCCCCTGCAGCGACTCCGTCGCGCGGCCGTCACGCTGCCGCCGGGCATCGCGGTCGTCGCCGTGCGGTGCGATCCCGGTGCGGAGCCCGCGGCCCGTCGCTCGAAGGAGCTCACCGTGCTCACGCTCGGCGAACTCGGCGACCTCGGGCAGCTCCTCGCGAGGGGGGCCCTCCGGTGAGCGCGCCCGTCACCCGCGGGCGCAGCGATGTCCCCGTCACCGAGATCGATCCGCTGCGTACCACGCTGGGCATCGGCTACGTCGTGGTCGCGGCGGCGCTCGCGACCGTGGCCGCCTGGCCCGTCCACGCCGCCCCCCGCATGATCCTGGTCGCCGCCGTCGGGCTCGTCGCCGGCGTCGGCCTCGCGCTCGTCACGCGGCTGCTGCGTCTGCGGGGGGCGCTCGCGGCGTTGTTCGTCGTCGGTGCGACCGCCGTCGTGTACGCCCTGCTCGTGGTGCCCGTCGCCGTTCCGGGTTCGGTCGGCGACGCCCCGACGTGGATGCGCGGCATCCGCGACGGCTTCGTCGGCGTGATCGTCGGCTGGAAGCAGCTGCTGACCCTCTCGCTCCCGCTGGGCGAGTACCAGGCCGTCCTCGTGCCGTTCTTCCTCGTGATGCTGGTCGGCACGCTCACCGCCGCGCTCCTCGTGGTGCCCGACCGGCGCAGCTCTCCGCTCGCGGTCGTCGTCGGCTTCGCGATGTCGGGGTTCGGTCTCGCCTTCGGTTCGAGTTCGCTGAGCGCATCGCTCGTCGTCGGCCCCCTCGTCGTGCCCGCTCCGCGCGAACTCGCCGTCGGCATCGGCGGGCTCGCGGCCGCGCTCGTCTGGCTGCTGCTGCGCTCGCGGTCCGCCCGCGCGCTCGCGCTGCGACGCGCGACCGCGGGCACCGTGCAGCGCGCCGGCCTGTCGGGCTGGCCCGCGCTGCGCCGACGCGGGCTCGCGGCGGTGCTCGTCGCGATCGCGCTCGTCGTGGGTGCGGTCGTCACCCCGGCGGCCGCCCAGTTCGCGGACCGCGGGGCGTTGCGCGACCGCATCGAGCCCGCCGTCGTCCTCAGACAGACGCCCACTCCGCTCGCGAGCTTCCGGGCGGCGTTCGAGGCCGACCGGATCGACGAGCCCTGGCTGGTGCTCGATGGCGACTCCGGTGGCGTCGACCGCCTCCGTCTGGCGACCCTCGACACCTACGACGGCGAGACCTTCCACGTCGCGGCCTCGCGGGGCGACGCGACGTCGGGCCGATTCAGCCGGCTTCCGCGCGCCGCCGTGCGGATGCCGGGCGACGTCGTCTTCGGGCTCACCGTCGACGACGGCTACGCCGGCGTCTGGGTGCCCGCCCCGCTCGGGCTCCGTGCGGCCCCCGAATTCGACGGCCCTCGTCGAGCGGCGCTCGCCGACGGCTTCCACCGCGCCGCGGACGGCGCGACCTCCATCGACATCGCCGCGGTGCCGGATGCCTCGGCGTCGGCGTCGGCCGCCGAGCGGGGTCTGCTGCCGGGCGATGCGTATTCGCTCGTCTCGGCACCCGATGCGCCGGCCGCGCTCGGCGAGCCGGGCTCGGCCGCCCGACTCGACCTCGACGAGTACCCGGCACTCGCGGAGTGGCTCGAGATGCAGGAGCAGCCCGGCACCGCGGCCGGCTTCACCGAACTCGTCGAACGCCTGCGAAGCCGCGGGTATCTCAGCCATTCCGCCGTCGACGGGCCGGATGCCGCCGAGTGGATCACCCGCCTCGGCGCCGGGTACACCTTCCTTCCGAGCTATTCGGGGCACTCGGCGGCACGAATCGAAGCCCTCTTCACCCAGCTCGTCGACCAGCAGCGACTGGCCGGGCCCGAGGCATCCGACGCCGCGCTCGTCGCCGCCGTCGGTGACGACGAGCAGTTCGCGACCGCTGTCGCGCTGCTCGCGCGTGCGCTCGGCTACGAGTCGCGCGTGGTGCTCGGCTTCCGGCTCGCGGGCGCTGAGGAGGTGTCGGGCGCCGTCGCGTGCACCGAGGTCTGCACGGGCGGCGCGTTGACGGTGTGGACCGAGGTGGCGGGCGAGCACGGCGCATGGACGCCGATCGAGGTGACGCCCCAGCACGAAGTCGCGCCGAGCCTGATCAAGGAGGGCGAGCAGCTTCCCGAGCACCCGACGACGCCCGACCGCGCCGACACAGCGACCGTCGACCCGCCCGCGGCGCAGAGCGAGTCGAGCGACACCGCGGCGACGTCGCCGGACGAGGCGGACCTCGGCCTCGTCTCGCTGTTCACGATTCTCAAGTGGATCGGACTCGGCGCCGCAGCACTGCTGTTGCTGCTGCTGCCGTTCATCGCGCTGATCGTGGCGAAGGGCGCGCGCTCGCGCCGCCGTCGGCACGACCCGGTGCCCGAACTGCGTATCGTCGGAGCATGGGACGAACTCATCGACCTGTACGCCGACCACGACGTGCCTTTCGGGTCGAGCGCGGATCGCGCGGCGATCGCACGGGCCTCCGGCCGCCGGGCGGCCGTCGAACTCGCCGCGAGGGTCGACGGCGCAGTGTTCGCCGGTGACCCGCCCGGCGCCGCCGACGCCGACGCGGCCTGGGCGATCGTCGACGCCGAACGCGCCGAACTGCGTGCCCGGTCCCGAGCCCGCCGCCGGTTCGCGGCGATGCTCTCCCTCGCCTCCCTGACCCGCCCCCTCCGCCCAGCTCGCGCACCATTCGAGGAGCCCGCACGATGACCCCAGTCGACTCCCAGCAGCTCATCGCCGCCACGTTCATGACGGTCGGTTTCTCGCTCCTCATCGGCATCGGGCTGTACGTCTGGTACGCGGCGATGCTCGCGAAGGTCTTCGCGCGCTTCGGCCAGCCCGCGTGGTCGGCCTGGGTGCCGGTGTACAACGAGATGCAGCTCTTCAAGATCGGCCGGCAGCAGCCCTGGCTCGCATTGCTGATGTACCTGCCGCTCGTGCAGATCGTCGGCCTCGTGTTCAAGGTGTTCGCACTGCACCGCATCAGCACGCAGAGCTGGCGGGGCGTCGGCACCACGGTGCTCGGCGTGCTGCTGCCGCCGGTCTGGGCGACGGTGCTCGCGACGGGCCCCTCGCCCGACCCCGAGCTCGGTCGCATGCCGATGCGGGCATCAGGCACCGGCGAGATCCCGCCGGTCGCGCCCGGATTCCCGGGCGGGCCGTTGGCCGCGCCGCCGGTCGCCGCCGCGCCGCAGCCCGCGCCGCTCATCGCGCCGTTCGTCACCGCCGCACCGGTTGCGCCGCCGGTCGCGACCCCGCCGGCCGCGACGCCGTCTGCAGCGCCCGCGACCCCGCCGGTGCACATGTCGGCGGCCGCGCAGGCCTGGGCGTCTCCGCTGAACGACGCGCCCGACGCGCCCGTGCCCCCCGCGCCCGCCGTGCCGGCGGCGCCTCCTGCAGGGCCGGCCGATTCGGTCTCATCGCTCTTCGCCCCGCCGAGCGCCCAGCCGCCGGTGGCACCGACCGCCGGCCACGAGGTCGCGGCACCGCGAGTCCCCGGGCGGATCGAACCGCTCCCGCCGCTCCCTCCCGCGCCCGCCGCGCCCGTGCCGCAGGCCGGCGGCGCGGCGGCCGCCTACGCCGCACTCGCCGCCCCCCGTGAAACACCGCCGGCCACGGCCGCGGTGCCGAACCCCGGGCTCGACGCATTCGAACCGGCGGACGCCCCGACCATCGTCACCGGCGAAGGCGATGACGACGCGTTCGACCGCACCGTCGTCGTCCAACGGCGTCCGCTCGTGCGCTGGCGGCTCGTGCTCGACGACGGCAGCGTCCTCGAGCTCGATGCGCCCGTCGTCGTGCTCGGCCGCAATCCGCGTGCCGCCCTCACGGGCGAGCAGCGACTCGTCGTGCCCGACCTGAGTCGTACCCTCTCGAAGACGCACGCGGTGCTGCGCCTCGACGGCGAGCAGTGGAGCGTCACCGACCTCGATTCGACGAACGGGGTCATGGTGCCCGACGCGGGCGGTGTCGACCGCCTGATCGACCCGGGCGTGCCCACGCCGGTCGCAGATCGGCTGGTGCTCGGCACCCTCGCCGTCGCGCTCGAGCGCGACGGTCAGCAGGGGGCTCCACGCTGATGCCGGAACACCGCGTGAAGCTCGCCGCGGCCGCCGCGAGCGACGTCGGGCTCGTCCGGCGCACCAACGAGGACGCCGCCCTCGCGGAGTGGCCGGTCTACCTCGTCGCCGACGGCATGGGCGGGTACGAGGCGGGCGACCGAGCCAGTGCTGCGGTCGTCGAGGCGTTCCGCGAGCACGTCGTCGGCCGCCCGGTCGCGACGCTCGTCGGCGTGCGCGAGGCCCTCGCCGGCGCGAGTGGGCGCGTCGCCGAGGTCGCGGCCGGAACCGATCGGGGGGCCGGCAGCACGGTCGCCGGGGTCGCGCTGGTCGAGGACGAGGGCGAGCCCGCCTGGCTCATCTTCAACGTGGGCGACTCGCGGGTCTACCGGCACCACGGCACCGAGCTCGAGCAGCTCACGGTCGACCATTCACTCGGTCAGGAGCTCGTCGACGGCGGCTCGATGCGCGCCGAGGATCTCGCGACCTTCGAACGCCGCAACGTCATCACGCGGGCGATCGGCGCTCCCGACAGCACCGCCGACAGCTGGCTGCTGCCCGTCGTGAACGGCGAGCGGCTGCTGATCTGCAGCGACGGCCTCACCTCCGAGGTGAGCGACGAGGGCATCAGAGCGACGCTCACGATGAGCGGCCGCCCCGAGTCGGCCGCTGCGGCGCTCGTGCAGCGGGCGCGCCAGGCGGGCGGGCGCGACAACATCACGGTCGTGGTCGTCGACGTCCTCGCCGGCGGTCTCGACGAGCATGCGGATGCCACGACCGGCGCTCCCCGGAGGGCGCCCGACGAGGGCGGCTCGCCCGAGGCCGACGATGAGACGACGATCCCCGTGCGGAGGCGTTCGTGAACGACGATCCCGCCCGTGCGATGCTCGACGACCTCGAGTACGCCGACCTCCATGACGAAGCCACCGTGGTCGTCTCGCGGACGGACGACGAGACCGTGGTCGTCGACCGCACCGTCGTGCGCGCCGACGCCGCCGCCGATGCGACCGTGGTCGTGCCGCGGTCGTCCGGACCAGACGAGGCCACGGTCGTCGTCGATCGGGCCGACGCGTCGAAACCCCGCCTCACGCATCAGGGTGCGTCCGTCATGCGCGCACCGACCCGTCGCGATCGTCGCCGGCCGGCACCCGCACCCGTCTCCGAGGAGGTGCTGCGCACCGCAGAACCCGGTGCCGGCCCCGGAGTGCTCGACCGCTACGAGGCGCGGGCGCCCGAGGCATCCCCGCTGCCGTCGCCCCCTCGATTCGCGGCCGGGCCGCCGCCGACCCGCGACACGACGGAGGCGCTGCCCTCGGTCGCGCGCCGCTCGCGCCGCACGGCGATCGTGTCGATCGGCGTGTTCGCGGGCGCGTGCCTCATCAGCGTCGGCGGGCTCGTCGCCCTCGTGGTGACGGCGCTCGGCGAGCTGTTCGGCTGACGAGCCCCGCGCGGCTCACGCCGGTTCGACGGCCCCCACCGGCTCGACGTCGATCTGCGAGGGAAGCCCGAGGAACTCGGTGACCTCGGCGAGTCGTTCGTCGAGCGAGCGGCGTTCGGCGCGCGAGAACTCGCGCCACGGCACCACCCTGAGGGTGACGCACGCGCCCTGCACGACGGGGGCCCACCGGCCCACCATGGTGCCCCCGACGAGCATCGCATGCAGCGGGAACTCGGGAATGACCGGGGTGGCCACGCCCGGCGGCTGAAGGTAGGCGCGCGGCATCGCGTACCCCATCACGTACTCGTCGTAGCCCTGGAGCAGGTCGACGCGTGCGGGGTCGTCGTCGACCACCGCGCGCTCGCCGCTGCGCGACGTCCAGGCGGCCGTGACGGCGGCGTCGTGCCAGAGTTCGGATTCGTCGGGGTCGTCGAGCTGCTCGATGCGACCGGCCGTGCGAGCGGATGCCTCGACGAGCGCCGCACGGAGGTCGCCGAGCGTGAATCCGGACCAGGTCGCCAGGTCGCGCGTCGTCGCCGGCCCGCGGCTGAGCAGTGCGCGTTCGGCGAGCTCGGCGAGCGCCTCCTCCCTGGCGCGCGGCGGGGCCGCGGGCACCCGCTCGTCGAAGGCCGCGTAGCTGCGTTGCCGGCCGGCGCTCGCACCGGAGATCGCGACGAGTTCGAGCTCCGCGAGGAGCAGCACGAACATCAGCCCATCCCTCGGGAGACCCGCATCCACGAGCGCCTCGCCGAGCCGGCCCCGGGTGCGGTGGCCGCCCGCGAGTTCGCGGGCGACGACGTCGACGGCCCTGCGGCCGGCCTCACCATCCCAACCGGCCCTGCGGATGGTCCCCGCCATCTGCTGCCGCACCCGCGGCGCCGACAGCTCGAGCAGCCATCGGGCGTCGGCCGGCGTCACGAAGTGCCAGGTGGGTCGCAGCACGTGCGTGCGGAGGATCGCGCCGTCGTCGATGCGGGCGGCAACAGCGGCCGCGTCGGGTCGCGCCGGTAGGCGCTGGGCGAGTCCCCACTGGGCGGGGAGGTACTCCTGCGACTGCACGGCGAGCGCCCTCGCCACGACGGCGTCGGGCGTCTCGGGCAGCGCCGACCACGTGGCATCCGAGCCGCCCTGAACCGTGCCGCGCAGGCCCTGCGCGAACAGCCGGCGCGAGCGCAGCTCGGCGGCGTCCACCTACGAGACGTCCCTTCGCCAGGTCGTCGCCCCGCCGATCGCGGTGGTCGCGAGGGCGATCGCGAGCAGCACGAGCCCGCCCTGCCACCAGTCGAGCGCCTCGGTGCCGCCGAAGGAGGCGACCGTGTAGAACGACGCCCCGACGAGGGCGTCGCTGGCCGCGCCCGGCAGGTACCGGCCCACCGCGGCGGTGACGTCGTTGAGCGACGCGGCGAACCGCAGGATCGGTTCGAGGAACTGGGTGAACGCGATCACGATCACGACCGCGGCGACCTGGTTCGTCACGAGCACGCCGAGTCCGACGCCGATGCCGCCCCAGAGCGCCATCGCGAGGATGCCGCGGCCGATGAGCGCCCAGGTGTCGCTCGAGTCGAGTCCGGTCTCGAGGCCGAAGCCCGAGAGGGCGGCCGCTGCCGAGCCGACCGACACCGCGTAGCCGATCACGCCGAGCACGGCACCCGCGATGAACTGCGAGACGAGCTTGGCCGACAGCACGACGGTGCGGTGCGGGTCGGCGAGGAACGTGGGCGTGAGGGTCTTGTGCCGGAACTCGCTCGTGACCGCGAGCGCCCCGAGGAGCAGCGGGAACACGTAGCCGATGCTCGAGGCGAAGCTGTAGAGCAGCGGTGCGAGCTCGACGTCGGCCGGCAGCGGCGTGCCGCCCGATGGCGCCGCGGCGTCGGGGTTCGCGGCGAGCCAGCTGAACAGCGCACCGAGGCCGCCCGCCATGAACGCGACGTAGGCGGCGAGCAGGATCGCGAGCAGCCACCACATGCGGGTGGTCAGGAGCTTCTGGAATTCGGCGCCGAGTGCGCGGAAGAAGGTCATCGCGCGCCCTCCTCGTCGGATGGTGCTTCGTCGACGGGCGGGGCTTCGCCGGGTTCATCGCCGGGTTCTTCGCCCACGAGCGAGAGGAACGACTCCTCGAGGCCCGACTTCAGGCGGTGCAGGGCGCTCAGCTCGACCCCGCCGACGAACGCCGCGTGGCCGACCCGCGCCGGGTCGGGCTCATCGACGATGAAACCGCTGCGGCCCGCGTCGTACTCGAGGCCGGCGTCGTCGAGAGCGGTCGCGAGTGCCGCCCGGTCGGGCGAGTCGACGATCGTGCGCGGCGCCGAGTCGAGCTCGAGGCTCGCGAGCGTGCCGCGCTTCACGAGACGCCCGCGCGAGATGATGACGACCTCGTCGACCGATTGCTGGACCTCGCTGAGCAGGTGGGAGGAGACCAGCACCGTGCGGCCCTCGCGGGCGAGGGTCTGCAGGAACACGCGGATCCAGCGGATGCCCTCGGGGTCGAGGCCGTTGATCGGTTCGTCGAGGACGAAGACGCCGGGATCGCCGAGCAGCGTGTAGGCGAGGGCGAGGCGCTGGCGCATGCCGAGCGAATACCCGCCCACGCGGCGGTCGGCGAACTCGGCGAGGCCGACCTGCTCGAGCACCACCGGGACGCGCGCCGACGGGAGGCCGGCGGCGGTGGCGTACACCCGCAGGTGGTTGCGCGCGGTGCGCCCGGGGTGGAAGTTCGCGTCGAGCGCCGCGCCGACGGTCTCGAGCGGGCGCGGCAGCGCGCGGTACGGCGTGCCGCCGAAGGTCGCGGTGCCGCTCGACGCGTGCACGAGCCCGAGCAGCACGCGCAGGGTCGTCGTCTTGCCTGCGCCGTTCGGCCCGAGGAACCCGGTGACCCTTCCGGGTTCGACCGTGAAGCTGAGATCGTCGACGGCCGTGACCGCGCCGAAGTGCTTGCTGAGCCCCGTGATCTCGATGGGGATGCCGTCGGCCATGCGCGCTCCTCACATCGGGGGCCGTCGTGAGCCGCAGTCGGGCCGCGCCCCCGCACGACCCGAGGCGGCCGGGCCGCCTCACGCTCACCCTAGCGAGCGGGGCGGGCCCGTGGCATCCATCACGCGGGGGATTCGCAGATCAGCGCAGAAGTCTCGCATCGAGCCCATCGCCCCGCGAGGCGATTCGCCTGCATGGCCATCCCGGTCGGCGACCCGGTTCTCCCGGACAGTATTTCTCTCGGGGCTATGCCAGTTCCGCCTCATCCGTTCTCGAGATGAGGCGGAACTGGCATAGCCCGAAGGGAAGCCGTCATGCCATCGTCGCCGACCGGCCGCCTGCTTCTCGAGCGTCTCGCGCGGGGTCGCCGAGACGAGGTGAGGCGAGTCGATGTGCGTCGAGATCGGATTCAGTTGAGCGGGCGGATGCCGTCGGGGAGCACTCCGCCGGCGTAGAGCTCGGCGGCGAGGTCCTGCAGGGCGCCGAGCGCGATGCGCTGAGTCGTCGGACCGTACGAGACGCGTGCGACCCCGAGGTCTTCGAGCCGGCCGGGCGCGGGCACGCCGGGCAGGCCGATGAGGTTCACCCGCTGCCGGCCGATGCCGTCGACGAGCTCGGCGACCTCGGTCTCGCCGAAGGCGCCGGGAACGAACACGCTCGTCGCCCCCGAGGCGAGGTAGGCGCGGCCGCGCTCGATGGCGTCGGCGATCCACTCCCCTCGGGGGCGGTCGTGGCCGCGCAGCCACGCATCGGTGCGGGCGTTGAGGGCGAACGGCACCCCTTCGGCCTCGGCCGCGGCGACGGCCGCCTCGACCGCGGCCACCGACTCGGCGAGCGGCTTCAGCTGGTCTTCGAGGTTCGCGCCCGCGATGCCCTCGCCGATCGCGCGGCGGATCGTCTAGCCCGGGTCGCCGTAGCCGGCCTCGAGGTCGGCCGAGACGGGAACGTCGACGGCGCGCGCGATCCGGCCCGCCATGTCGAGCATGAGCTCGACGGGGATCTGCTCGCCGTCGTCGTAGCCGAAGGTCGCGGCGATCGAGTGGCTGGCGGTGGCGATCGCCCGAGTCTCGGGCAGGGCGGCGACGGCGCGCGCGCTCACGACGTCCCACACGTTCACCACCTGGAGGAGTTCGGGGGCGGTGTGCAGGCGGCGGAGTTCGGCAGCGGTTTCGACGAGGGTCATAGTTTCCACACTATGGGAGATCGCTTCCGATTCGGAGCGTAACGCGGATGAACGGGCCACTGCGGTGCTCAGTGCGGGGCGTGGTACCCGGCATCACCGCGACGCCAGTAGCCCTTGATCACGGCGCGCTCGGCGTCGAGACCCCAGCGGGCGAGCAGCTCGCGTCCCGGCTTCACGATCGCCTGCTCGGCGGCGACGAACGCGAAGACGTCGCCCGCGGGGCGCTCGTCGCCGGTCAGGGCGCCGAGCCGGGCGGCGAGTGCCGCGGCGGGCGCCGTTGCGTCGCGCCGGAGCCACTCGATGCGCACGCCTTCGGGCGTCTCGAGTTCGTACTCGGTGCCCGCCCCGCTCGCCTCGATGACGACGAGCCCGCGCGCACCACGCGGCATCCCGCCGATGTGGCGACGGATCGCGGGCAGCGCAGTCTCGTCACCCGCCAGAAGCCACCCCTCGGGCTCGCCCTCGATGACGAGCGAGCCGCGCGGACCGCCGACGCCGACCGAGTCGCCGATCGCGGCGTCGACGGCCCAGCGCCCCGCGATGCCCTCGTCACCGTGCACGAGGAACTCGAGGTCGAGCGTGCCGGCCGCGGCGTCCCACGCGAGCGGCGTGTACTCGCGGCTCGGTGCGGCGCGCAGCTCGTCGACGGAGAGTGCCGCGGCGTCGGCGCCCGGGAAGAACACCCGGATGTGGTCGTCTGCGCCCGGCGAGTCGAAGCCGCGGAGCGCCTCGCCCTCGAGCCGGACGCGCACGTAGTCGGCGGCGAGGAAGCGCCGCTCGGCGAGCCGGGCGGCCCGGAAGACGAGCTCTTTCGGGCGGCGGGCGAGAGAGAAGGCGGTCATCGGGTCTCGATTCTGGTCGGTTCGGATGCGGTCGGTTCGGATCTGGACGGGTCGGATCCGGTCGGTACGGGTACGGGCCGGTAGTACACCGCGAGGCGCTGGCCGGCGTGCTCGACGACGTCGACGGGGGTGTCGAACACGCGCGAGAGCACCTCGGGCCGCATGATCTCGTCCGGCGTGCCCGAGGCGACGATCTCGCCGTCGGCGAGGGCGATGATGCGGTCGGCGTACACCGAGGCGAAGTTCACGTCGTGCACGACGAGCACGATCGTCTTGCCGAGCACGTCGGCCGCGTCGCGCAACTGCTGCATCATGCGTGCGGCGTGCCGCATGTCGAGGTTCGACAGGGGCTCGTCGAGCAGCAGCACCTCGGTGTCCTGCGCGAGCACCATCGCGACGAAGGCGCGCTGGCGCTGCCCGCCCGAGAGCTCGTCGAGGAAGCGGTGCTCGAGGTGCGCGAGATCGAGGAATGCGACGGCCTCGTCGATCGCCTCGTGATCGGATGCCGCGAGCCGGCCCTGCGAGTGGGGGAACCGCCCGAACGCGACGAGCTGGCGCACGGTGAGGCGGGCGACGAAGTGGTTCTCCTGCTTGAGGATCGACACGACCTTCGCGAGCTCGCGCGGCTTCGCCGTCGCGACATCGAGCCCGCCGACCCGCACGGCGCCCGCGTCGGCGCCGAGCAGCCGCCCGATGATCGTGAGCATCGTCGACTTGCCGGCGCCGTTCGGACCGACGAGCGCGGTGATGCCGCCGTGGGCGATCTCGAGGTCGACCGGCCCGAGGGCGCGGGTCGAGCCGTAGCCCTTGGCCACGGCGTCGAGGGTGATCATGGGCGCGGGGGGAGTGGTGCTCATCTGAGCCCCTTTCGCAGGATGACGATGAGGAAGGCGAGGCCGCCGACGAACTCGATGACGACCGTGACGAGGCCGGCCGCGTAGAACACGTGCTGCAGCACGAAGTACGCGCCCGTGAGCGAGGCGAGCCCGATGAGCACGGCGAGCGGCAGCACCGCGCCGTGGTGGTCGGCGCGCACGAACTGGTACGTCAGCGTCGCCACGAGGAACCCGAAGAAGGTCATCGGCCCGATCATCGTCGTCGAGATCGCGATGAGCGCGGCGACGACGACGAGGAGGCCGACGACCTCGCGACGGTATGCGACGCCGAGGTTCACCGCGGTGTCGCGCCCGAGCGCGAGCACGTCGAGCACCCTGCGCCGGCGCCACACGACGACCGCGATCAGCGCGACGAGGAGCGCCGCCCACGGCAGCACCTCGGGGTTCGCGTTGCCGATCGAGCCGTGCAGCCGCGAGGCGAGCACGTCGAACTCGCTCGGCGTGAGCAGGCGCTGCATGAAGGTCGACACCGAGCCGAAGCCCACCCCGAGCACCACGCCGACGAGCAGCAGTACGTGCAGGTTCTGCCGCCGGCCCGAGAACAGCCAGCCGTACAGCAGGGTGGCGAAGAGCATCATCGCGACGCTCTGCACGACGATCTTGCCCGGGCCCTCGACCTGCGTCGCAGCCATGCCGAACACGAACACGAGCGCGGTCTGCATGAGCGCGTAGAGCGCGTCGAAGCCGAGGATCGACGGGGTCAGGATGCGATTGCCCGTCGCCGTGTGGAACAGCACGGTCGCCATCGCCTGGCAGATCGCGACGAGCGCGATCGTCGCGACGGCGACCGCCCGCGACTCGACGATGATCCAGAAGCCCGGCAGCCCGAACGGCACGGGGTTGTCGACGAGGAGGATGCCGGCGATGAAGGCGAGCGCCGCGGCGCCCGCGATGATCGCCCCGAGATGGCGCCGCGTGCGGGTCGCCGCACGGGGCATCCGGCCCGCTCGGCTCATGATCTCAACCACGCGGCCTCCGCAGGAGGAGGGCGATGAACACGGCGCTGCCGACGACACCGAGCACCATCGACACCGGGATCTCGAACGGCATGCGGATCGTGCGGCCGATGAGGTCGCACACGGTGACGAGGGCGACGCCGCCCACGCACACCCACGGCAGGTTGCCGCGGAGGTCGTCGCCGCGGATCATCGAGACGACGTTCGGCACGACGAGCCCGAGGAAGGGCAGGAACCCGACGACGACGGTCGTGACGCCCGTGGCGATCGCGACGAGCGAGGTGCCGACGACGAGCACGGCCTCATAGCGCACGCCGACGGTCGTGGCGACGTCCCTGCCGAGGCCCGCGACGGTGAGACGATCGGCGACGAGGAAGATCAGGAAGGTCACGATCGCGACCACCCAGAGCACCTCGTAGCGGCCGCGCACCACGCTCGTGAAGCTGCCCATGAACCAGGTGCCGAGCATCTGCAGCGAGTTCGTTGATGCCGCGAGGTAGGTGGTGAACGCGCTCACCACGGCACCGAGCATGATGCCGATGAGCGGCACCACGAGGGTCGTGCGGATCGCGACGCGGCGGAGGATCGCGAGGAAGGCGAGCGTGCCGACGAAGGCGGCGAGGCTCGCGGCGACCATCTGGGTCTCGAGGCCGGCGCCGGGGAAGAGCAGCACCGTGAGGAGGAGGCCGAGCGCAGCCCACTCGGTCGTGCCCGCGGTCGTCGCGTCGACGAAGCGGTTCTGCGTGAGCATCTGCATGACCAGGCCGCTGACCGCGATCGCGCAGCCCGCGAGCATCAGGGCGATCGTGCGCGGCACGCGGGTGATGGCGAACATCTCGGCACCGCCGTCGGCGCCGACGACGTCGTAGACGCCGACGAAGAGGGAGAGCGTGAGGAGGCCGAGGGTGGCGAGGATCGCCAGGGGGAGTGCGGCGCGGCGCGCGCGCCCGAGGCGCGCACCCGGTCGGGTGCGCGCCTCGGGCCTCTCGGCGGATGCCACGGACTGCTGCGACACGCGAGGACTACGCCGCGTCGGAGAAGGCCTTCGCGAGCTGCTCGTAGAGGGCCGTGTACGACTGGATGTCCTCGGTGAGGTAGAAGGCGGGGTCGACGTAGAGCACCTGGCCCTCCTTCACGGCGGTGACGTTCGCGAGCGCCTCCGAGCCCTCGATGAGCTCTTCCGCTGCCACGTAGCCCTCGGCGTCGGTCATCGCGCCCTCGCGGTCCATCACGACGATCCAGTCGGGGTTCGCCGCGGCGATCGCCTCGACGCTGATGTCGTCGCCGTGCGAGGTGTCGTCTGCCGCCTGCTCGATCGCCGGGGTGAGGCCCGCGGTCGGGTAGAGCACGCCGAGGCTGCGGCCGGTCACGGGGGCGATGTACGAGATCTCGCCACCCGAGGTGAGCAGGGTCGCGACGGTCGAGGTGCCGTCGTAGGCGTCTGCGGCTGCGGCGGTCGCGTCGTCGAAGGCGGCGATCAGCTCGGCGGCCTCGTCCTCCCGGTCGAAGATCTGGCCGAGGATCTCGATCTCACGGGTGAGCTCGGCGTTCGGGTCCTCGCCCTCGCGCGGGGCGATCTCGATGACGGCGGCGTCGGGGTTCCGCTGCACGATCTGGTCGTACGACTCGGCGAAGCGGTAACCGCCGATGACGAGCTCGGGCTGCGCGGCGACGATCGACTCGAGGTTCGGCTCGAAGTGGGCGCCCACGTCGAGCACGGCCTCGTCGCCCGTGTACTCGGGCCAGATGTCGGTGCCCATGATCTGCTTCGGCGCGGCCGCGAGCGGGACGTCCCAGGCCGAGAGCGTCTCGAAGACGTGGTTGTCGAGCGCGACCACCCGCTCGGGGTTCACCGGCACCTCGATCTCGCCGTGGTTGTCGACGATCGTGACCGTGCCGCTCGCGGCGGCGGCCTCGGGTTCGGCCTCGGCGGAGCTCGCGCAGCCGGCGAGTCCGAGGGCGGCGATCGTGAGGAGACCGGCGGTGGCGGTCAGCGCCGAACGGCGTCTGGGCATGGTGAACACTCGCTTTCCAGGGAGGGAGGAGGGCCGCGGCCGTGCGGCGGCTTAGGGAATCCTAAGCAAGGTAAGGCTAACCTTAAGTGGCCGCGAATGACCAACTGAGTGTTCCTCGCTCCCGGCGGGTCGAGGAGGAGGAGCGCAGCGACGGCTCGAAACCTGCCCGCCCAGGAGCATTCCGGCATGGGGGACACGTCGGCCGAGTCATCCGCGGGCCGACGGCACCTTCGAGCGGGCCGTCGGCCTGCTGCTGCTCGCGCTCGAGCCGCAACGCGCGCCCATGCCCGCCCCCCGCTGGAGTGACCGCTGCCCGTCGCATCATGCTCCGGCGTGGGCGCCGGCGTGCCGTTCGGCAGCCCGCCCGATCGGCAGCGCGGGTTCGCCGCTCCCGGCCGCGAACATGCGCCGCACGATCGGCCGGAACGGCCTCGACAGCATCACCCCGGTCATCGCCCGCGAGATCGCCGCCCCGAACCGGCTCGCGGGGACCATGCGCTCGATGCCGCCGCCGGGGATCCGCTTGCCCAGCTCGGCGAACGGGGCGATGTCGGCCGCGTAGTGGGCGAGGGCGTCGGGCAGTGCCTCAGGGTCCTCGGTGATCCGCTCGGCGAGCAGGTAGGCGCCGATGATCGCCGTCGCCGTGCCCATGCCCGTCATGGGCGACCCGCACGACGCCGCGTCGCCGAGGAGGGCGACCCGCCCCTTCACCGGTTCGTCGAGGTCGATGCGCACGAGTTCGTCGAAGTAGAAATCGGATGCCCCGGGCATCGCGCGCAGGATGGTCTCGGCGTGCCAGCCGGCACCCTCGAGCGCCCGATGGATGAGCGCCTCCTGCGCGGCGCGGTCGCCTCGGAGGCGGGGGTCGCGATCGACCCGCAGCGTGACGATCGCCTTGGAGGTCGCGGGGTCGAGGTCGGGTCGGAGACCGAAGGTCGCGCCAGGCACGAAGCGCATCGCGAACCAGCCGGGCTCGAGGTCGGTCGGAGTCGGCAGGGTGAAGAACGCGGCGTACCCGCCGAGCGGGGTCGCGTACAGCTCCTCGGGCCCGACGGCGAGGCGGCGGGTCGCCGAGTGCACGCCGTCCGCGCCCACGACGAGGTCGAACGAGGCGGATCCGGCGTGCTCGAATTCGACGTCGACCCGCCCGGTGTGCTGCTCGAGCGCGGTGATGCGGTCTCCGTAGCGCAGTTCGACGAGGCCGGGGGAGGCCGCCGCCGCCTCATCGAGCGCTTCGCGAAGCACCTCGGCGAGGTCGCCGCGGGCGATCTCGATCTCGGCGACGGCGCCCTCGCCGTCGAAGTCCTCCATCGACATGCGGCCGAATGCGCGGCCCCGGCCGTCGACGTAGGCCATGCCGAGCTCGTGCACCCGGCGCGGCTCGATGCCGGCCATGAGCCCCATGCGTTCGGCGACCTCGCGGCTCGCGCCGCGCAGGTCGACGGCCTGGCCGCCGGGCCGGGGAGCGTCGGCGCGCTCGACGATCGTCGAGCGGATGCCGCTGCGCGTGAGCTGCAGTGCAAGGGCGAGGCCGGCGATGCCGGCGCCGGAGACCAGGACGTGCGGTGAGGAGGTGGTGGTCATCGTGGTGTCCCTTCCGAATGAAACAAATGTCTAATACAGATGTCTAACAGGTGAGTGAGACGTTTGTCTAGCACGAATGTCTAAGAGGGCGGCTACCATGGTGCCATGGGCAATCGTGAAGACCTGCTGGCCGGCGCCCGCCGGGTGATCGTCGAACGCGGCGTCGCGAAGGCGACCGCGCGCGACATCGCCGCGGAGGCGGGGGTGAGTCTCGCCGCGATCGGCTATCACTTCGGTTCGAAGGAGGCGCTGATCACCGCGGCGCTCGCCGAATCGCTCAGCGACGGCATCGGCGACGGCATGGAGGCGGTCGTCGGCGAGACGGCCGGGATGCCGCTCGTCGACGGCTTCGCCGCACTCTGGAACCGCATGCCCGAGGTGTTCGCCGAGAATCGCGAAGCACTGATCGCGAGTCTCGAGAACACCGTCCGGGTGCTGCGCGACCCCGAGGCGACGAGCGGCCTTGCGGCCGCGGTGGGGGAGGGCTACCTCGGCATCGCCGAGCAGTTGCGCGAGAACCGGCCCGAGCTGTCGGCCGCCGACGTCGATGCGATCGCGAAGCTCGACTTCGCGCTCGTGCAGAGCCTCGGCATCCTCTGGCTCGTCGACCCCGAACGGCTGCCGAGCGGCGACGAGCTCGCCCGCGCGATCTCGGCCATCGCGGGCGAGTAGCGAGCGTCAGCCCGCGGGCTCGGCCTCGTGCGTTGGGCAGGTGGTCGAGTCGCACGACGCACACAGGACGAACTCGACGTCGCACGAGGCATCCGTGCAGTTGACGGTGCGATTCGTCGCGTCGCCGCAGCGCGCGCATTCGCCGACGAGAGCGGCGTGGTCGCTGAAGTCGATCGAGCCGCGGCCGTCGAAGACATAGAGCGAGCCCTGCCAGAGCCCGTCGTCGCCGAAGCGCTCGCCGTAACGGACGATCCCGCCGTCGAGCTGGTAGACCTCCCCGAACCCGCGACTCACCATGAGGCTCGAGAGCACCTCGCACCGGATGCCTCCGGTGCAGTAGGTGACGACCGGGCGCCCCTTGAGCTCGTCGAACTCGCCCGAGTCGAGCAACCGCACGAAGTCGCGCGTCGTCTCGACGTCGGGCACGACGGCGCCCTGGAAACGGCCGATCGCGGCCTCGAGGGCATTGCGGCCGTCGAAGAAGGCGACCTCGTCACCCCGCTCGGCGACGAGTTCGTGCAGCGCTTCGGGGGTGAGCCTCGTACCGCCGCCGACGACGCCCGCGGCGTCGACCGCGAGTTCGCCGGGTGCGCCGAAGCTCACGATCTCGTCCCGCACCTTGACGCTGAGCTTCGGGAAGTCGAGGCTCGCACCCGACTCGTCGAGGCCGGTGCCCTCGCTCCACTTGAAGTCGATGTGCTTGAACGCGGGGTAGTCGCGAGTCGAGCGCACGTAGCGCTTGAGGGCGCGCAGCTCGCCGCCCAGGGTGCCGTTCAGGCCGTCCTTCGAGATGAGGATCCGCCCGCGCAGTCCCAGCGAGGCGGCGAGATCGCGCTGCCAGAGCCGCACCGCGTCGGGGTCGGCGAGCGGCGTGAAGGCGTAGTAGAGGAGGATCTTGGCGATCGGCACCACGAGAGTCTACGAGCGGATGCTCCGCGCTCGCCGTGTGCGCTCCGGCATAGGCTGGAGGCATCCGTCGAGAGGAACGCCGATGTTCGATCACGACCCGTACGCCGCGTTGCAGGCGCTGAAGCCGATGGCCGAGTTCTCGCTCGAGAGCGCTGACCTCGTCGACGGCGCCGAAATGCCGCTGCCGTTGCGCGCCGCGGGGCCCGGCGCGGGCGATCGTTCGCCGCAGCTGTCGTGGTCGGGGTTCCCGCCCGAGACGCGGAGCTTCGCTCTGACGTGCTTCGACCCCGATGCGCCGACCGGTTCGGGATGGTGGCACTGGGCCGTCGCGAACCTGCCGGCCTCGGTCACGAGCCTCGACGCCGATGCGGGTGAACCGGGCGCACTCAAGCTGCCCGCGGGCGCGCTCGTGCTGCCCAACGAGGACGGGGAGCGGCGCTACGCGGGCTCGGCGCCGCCGCCGGGCACCGGCGTGCACCGCTACATGTTCGCCGTGCACGCGCTCGACGTGCCGCGGCTGACGATCGACCCGGAGGCGACGCCGGCGAACCTCGCGATCCAGTGCTTCTTCCGCGGCATCGGCCGTGCGGTGCTCGTCGGCACAGCGGTGAATCCGGCCGACGCGTAGCCGCGCATCCGGTCGCCCCTGGGAGCTCGGTTCGCCGCCGTTCTTCCGCGGGGAACTCTGGGCGCGTGACGTTCTTCGTTTTGAGTGGTGCCGGTTCCCCCTCATCGGGGAGTGGGGGCGTGAGGTTCTTCGTTTTGAGTGGTGCCAGTTCCCCCTCATCGGGGAGAGCGGCCGGAGCCGCCGGACATGGGCCCGTTCAGAGGAGAAGCCGGGAAGGGATGGCTGCGCTCGCCCTCGGATGAGGGGGAACTGGCACAGCACGAAATCGAAACGTCGCAGGGGGAAGTCGGCGGTGGGGCGGTGGGGCGGTGGGGCGGTGGGGCGGCGGGGCCGTTGGGCAGAGGGCAGGGGGCAATGGGCAGGGGCAGCGGGTGGGCAGGGGGCAGTGATCAGGGGGTGTGCGGCGATGCCCTGCGCGGGCTTGACTGGGATGAGCACCCGCGGGCTGCGATCTTCCCGAATGAGGGGGAACTGGCATAGCTCGAAACGGAAACGCTCGCCGCAGGCCGGCCGGGACGGGTCACTCGCCCTCGGCGTCATCGAGCCACTTGCCGGGTTCGAATCCGCGACGGCCCTTGCGCCCCGCTCGGTGCGGGTGCGGTGCGTTCCGGGTGCGCGGCGGGTGAGGCATCCTCGGCGCGCGCGATGGGTGTTCCGGTGGGAGGGGTGCGCGGTCGTTACCGAAGCCGTAGCGGTGATCCCAGAGGTTGAACAGCTCATCGACCGCCTGGTCGAGGCTGAGCATGAATTCCTCCTCGAGCAGGTAGAGCCGCTCCGTGCAGGCGGGGATGACCCTGACGACCTGCTGCTCGCGCAGGATCTTGAGGTGGTGCGACACGGCCGAGCGAGACACCTGGAATTCCATCGTGATGACGTCGGTGATCATGCCGACGGGGTGCGACCCGACGGCGAGTACTTCGACGATGCGTCGCCGGACCGGTTCGGCGAGGATCTCGAACGGATGCATCATGGCCGCAGGCTACGTGTGCGATTCACCACGCCGACGGGTCTCGGCACGCGTCGTGCGCACTGGGGCCACCCGTCCGTCTGGGGAGGAGCGGCGCGCGTCAGTGCTTGTTGCCGCTGAGCGCGAGCACGCCGCCGAGGCCGATCATCATGACGCCGCCGGTGGCCGAGAGGTGCTCGATGCGCCTCGGCGATCGGGCGAACCAGTTGCGGGCCGCGCTCGCGGCGAGGGCCCAGATCGAATCGCAGGCGAGGGCGAGCACGATGAAGACCATGCCGAGTTCGAAGAGCTGCATGGGAATTACCCCGGCTTCGAACGACACGAACTGCGGCAGCACCGCGACGAAGAAGGCGATCGTCTTCGGGTTCGTGACCCCGACGACGAAGCCCTCGCCGAGCTGCCGCCAGTGCGAGCGTGGGGCGACTTCGCCTTCGGCGGCGCGGGCGGCCTCCTTGCGGTGCCGGATCGCCTGGACGCCGAGGTAGACGAGGTAGGCGGCACCGGCGAACTTGATGATCGTGAACAGCACGACCGACTGCGCGACGATCGCGCCGACACCGAGGGCGACCGCGATGACGAGGGGCACCATGCCGAGCGCGTTGCCGACGACGCTGAGCAACCCCCGAGGCGCCCGAGGGCGAGCGAGCGGCCGATGACGAAGAGCACGCTCGGGCCGGGGATGACGATGAGCACGACGGAGGCGAGCACGAACGCCCAGAGGTTCTCGACGGGGACCATCTCGGAATCCTATTCGCGTTCTCCGCCGGGGCGATACGGTGGCAGGCGTGAGCGACCACATCTCCGCGAGCGTGGCCGACGGCGTCGGCCACGTCACGCTCGACCGACCCCAGGCGCTCAACGCGCTCTCGTACGACATGATCCGCGCCCTCGCCGAGGTGTTCGAGGCCTGGCGGCACGACTCGGAGGTCGCGCTCGTCGTGCTCGACGGCGCCGGCGAACGCGGCTTCTGCGCCGGCGGCGACATACGCGAGCTCCACCGCTACGCCGTGAATGACGACCACGCGGAGGCCCGCGAGTTCTTCCGTGCCGAGTACCGGCTGGATGCGGCGATCGCCCGCTACCCGAAGCCGGTCGTGGCCATCATGGACGGCATCACCATGGGCGGCGGCATCGGCCTCGCCGGGCACGCCTCGGTACGCATCGTCACCGAGCGCTCGCGCATCGCGATGCCCGAGACCCGCATCGGCTTCACACCCGACGTGGGCGGATCGTGGTTGCTCGCGAAGGCGCCGGGCGAACTCGGCGTGCACCTCGCCCTCAATTCGCGCACCATGGACGCGGCCGATGCCCTGCACGCCGGCTTCGCCGACGCCTTCGTGCCCTCCGAGCGCATCCCGCACGTGCTGCAGGCGCTCGCCGAGCGCGCCGACCCCGGCAGCCCCGCCGAGATCGTCATGCTCTTCGACGAGACGCCGGGCCCGTCCGCGCTCGCGCTCTCGCGCGACTGGGTCGACGCCTGCTACTCGGCGCACACGGTGACCGAGATCATCTCGCGACTGCGCGCCCACGCGCACCCAGGGGCCGCCGAGGCCGCCGACGAGCTCGAGGCGCTCTCGCCGACGGCCCTCACGGTGACCCTCGAGTCGGTGCGGCGGGCGCGAACCCTGCCGAACCTCGAGGCCGCGCTCGAACAGGAGTTCCGGGCGGTGACCTGGTTCATCGAGCAGCACGACCTGCGCGAGGGCATCCGGGCGCAGGTGATCGACAAGGACCGCTCGCCCCGGTGGGACCCGCCCGAGCTCGGCGAGGTGCCCCCCCGCCTCGCGGCGAGCGTGCTCGACGAGGCGCGCTTCGGCCCCGTCTTCGACGAGATGAATGAGTCCGATCGCATTCAGCGGCCGTAGGCGCTGAGCTGGCCGTTGCTCGTTTCGGGGGTGCTTTCCCGCAGACCTCGGCACGGAATCGCGGCACCATCTTGCGGGTAAGCACCCCCGAAACGGTGTGGTTCACACGCAGGGCGTCGCTACTCGACCACCGGTGCGGCAGGCGCCGCCTTCGCGAGCGCCGCCTCGAGCGCGACCCACGCGAGCATCGCGCACTTGACGCGCATGACGTACTTCGAGACGCCGTGGAACGCGATCGCGTCGCCGAGCAGCTCTTCGTCGGGTTCACCTGTCCCCTGCGAACGCAGCATAGCGCGGAACCCCTCGATGAGCCCGCCGACCTCGTCGACCGGGCGTCCCACCGCGAGCTCGGCGAGCGTCGACGCCGAGGCCATCGAGATGCTGCAGCCGTCGCCCTGCCACGCGAGTTCGGCGAGGCGCACGCCATCGTCGTCGAGCTTCACCCGAACGGTGATCTCGTCGCCGCACGTCGGATTGAACTCGTGGTGCTCGGCGTCGGCCCCGTCGAGCGGCCCGTCGCCATTGCGACGCTTCGCCTGGTCGAGGATGATCTGCTGGTACAGCCCCTCGAGCCCGCTCATGCGATCACCGCCGCGACCTCGTCGGCGACGCCGAAGAAGCTCCGCACTTCGCCGAGGGTCGCGACGAAGCGGTCCATCTCGTCGGCGGTCGTGTAGACGTGCGCACTCGCGCGGGTCGTGGCGGTGATGCCGAGTGCACGGTGCAGGGGCTGCGCGCAGTGGTGGCCGACGCGCACGATGACGCCGGCGTCGTCGAGGAACTGCCCCACGTCGTGCGCGTGTACCCCGTCGACGGCGACCGAGACGAGGCCGGCGCGCGGCGAGCCCGCGGGCGGCCCGATGAGTCGCACGCCCGGCACCTCGGCGAGCTGCACGGCGACCCGCTCGGCGAGCGAGCGCTCGTGCGCCGCGACCGCGGCCATGCCGAGCGACTCGAGGTAACGTACCGCCTCGGCGAGGGCGACGACCTGCGACACCGGCTGGGTGCCGGCCTCGAAGCGGTGCGGCGCCGGCAGGAACTCGGCCGAATCGATCGTCACGCGCGTGATCGTCGAGCCGCCGGTGCGTGCGGGAGGAAGTGCGTCGAGCAGTTCGGCGCGACCGTAGAGCACGCCGATGCCGTTGGGGCCGAGCATCTTGTGCCCCGAGAACGCGGCGAAGTCGACGCCGAGCGCGCCGAGATCGCTCGGCAGGTGCGGCACCGACTGGCAGGCGTCCAGCACGACGAACGCGCGCGGCGAGCGTTCGCGCACGAGCGCGACGACGTCGGAGACGGGTGCGAGGTACCCGGTCACGTTCGACACCTCGGCGATCGCGACGACGCGCGTGCGCTCCGAGAGCTCGGCGGCGAGCGCGTCGACCGACCAGAGCCCGCGTTCGTCGATGCGCACGGCCCGGAGGCGCGCGCCGGTGCGTGCGGCGAGGCGCTGCCACGGAATGAGGTTCGCGTGGTGCTCGGCCTCGGTCACGACGATCTCGTCGCCGGCTTCGAGGGCGAACCGGGATGCCTCGGGCCCGCCGAGTCCGGCCGAGGCATCCGCCATGCCGAGCGCGACGATATTGAGCGCGTCGGTGGCGTTCTCGGCCCAGACGATCTCGCGCTCGCCGGCGCCGACGAATCGGGCGACCGTGGCGCGGGCGTCCTCGAAGAGGGTCGTCGAGCGGCCGACGGCGGCGCTCGCACCGCGGTGCACGGGGGCGAGGTGCTGCTCGAGGTACTCGCGTTCGGCGTCGAGCACGCGAGCGGGGCGCTGGGCGGTCGCGGCCGAGTCGAGGTACGCGACCGGCGCGCCGCCGTCGGGTCGGGCGCCGTAGGCGGCGCCGTCGGCGAAGGCGGGGAAGTCGCGGCGGAGGTCGGTGACCGCGCGCTGCCCGATGGTGTCGAGGTCGCTGGTGCTCATCACTTCCATCGTCCCACGCGCAGCGGTGCCGGAGGCCGGTCACGGGAGATGTCCAGCCGCGGGCATGCCGCGACGCCCGACGGTCGAGAACGGTACGATGTATACACCAAGCCACATACAAGTGGCGGATCGCGCGCCTGAGTGCGTGAATGTATACATAAGAGTGAGGGGGGTCGATGCGAGCGAGTGAACGCGCGTACCGCGCACTGCGCGAGGAGATCCTCGACGGCGCCCTCGAGCCCGGCGCCGCGCTCGCCGAGGTCGAACAGGCGAACCGGCTCGGCGTCTCCCGCACCCCGGTGCGCGAGGCGCTCGCCCGGCTCGAGGCCGACGGGCTCGCGACCGCCGCCTCCGCGCGAGTGCTCCAGGTCTCGGCGCTCGACGCCGCGAGCATCGTCTCGCTCTACGAACTGCGCGAGGCGCTCGAAGGCCAGGCGGCCCGCCTCGCCGCGGGCCGGCGCGAGCCCGAGCGCTTCACCGCGCTCCGCAAGCGGATCGCCGGCGCCCCCGAGCTGCTCGACTCGGGCGACGAGGGCCTCCGCGCCTACTACGGCGCCGTCGACGCGCTCGACGACGAGATCGAGTCGGCCGCCGCGAACGCGATGCTCGGCGCGGCGCTCCGCAGCGTCCGCCTGCACTCGGCCCGGGTGCGCCGGCTCGCGCGCCACCATCCCGAGCGGCTCCGCGCCGCGGCATCCGAGCACCTGCTCATCGTCGATTCGATCATCGCCGGCGATGCCGACCTCGCGGCCCATGCCACCCATGTGCACCTGCACCTGAGCCTCCGCCATGCGCTCGCCTCGATCGAGGCTCGTCACCCCGACGGCCACCGCGTAGCCTGACCGATGGAACACTTCAGAAAGGTCCACCCCATGCAACTCCACCACGTGCGCACCCACCGCAGCGACGAGAACCTGACCCGAGAAGGACAGCTCGCCTGGAAGCTCGCGGGAGTCGCGACCGACCCGGTCGAGCTCGACGACGACGTGGTCGACATGGTGGTGAACCGGGTGATCGACAACGCCGCCGTCGCGGCGGCGGCGATCGCCCGCCGGCCCGTCGTCTCCGCGCGCAGCCAGGCGCTCTCGCACCCGGTCTCGATCGGCGGCGACGGCGCGACGGTGTTCGGCGCCGACGCGGCCCGCCGCACGAGCCCCGAGTGGGCCGCCTGGGCGAACGGGGTCGCCGTGCGCGAGCTCGACTACCACGACACCTTCCTCGCCGCCGAGTACTCGCACCCCGGCGACAACATCCCCCCGATCGTCGCGGTGGCCCAGCACCTCGCGCAGAGCCGTGGACTCACCGGGCGCGACGTCGTGCGCGGCCTCGCGACGGGGTACGAGATCCAGATCGACCTCGTGAAGGCGATCTCGCTGCACAAGCACAAGATCGACCACGTCGCCCACCTCGGCCCGTCGGCCGCCGCGGGCATCGGCACGCTCCTCGGCCTCGACCAGGAGACGATCTTCCAGGCGATCGGGCAGGCGCTGCACACGACCACCGCGACCCGTCAGCCGCGCAAGGGCGAGATCTCGACGTGGAAGGCGCACGCCCCCGCGTTCGCCGGCAAGATGGCGATCGAGGCCGTCGACCGCGCGATGCGCGGCGAGACGAGCCCGGTGCCCATCTACGAGGGCGAGGACGGCGTCATCGCGTGGCTGCTCGACGGGCCGGATGCCTCGTACGAGGTGCCGCTGCCCGATGCGGGCGAGGCGAAGCGGGCGATCCTCGACTCGTACACGAAGGAGCACTCGGCCGAATACCAGGCGCAGGCGTGGATCGACCTCGCCCGCAAGCTCCACGACGAGTACCCGCTCATCCTCGACGCCGAGCACATCGAGTCGATCACGCTGCACACCTCGCACCACACGCACTACGTGATCGGCTCGGGCGCGAACGACCCGCAGAAGTACGACCCCGACGCCTCGCGCGAGACGCTCGACCACTCGATCCCGTACATCTTCACCGTCGCGCTGCAAGACGGCGCGTGGGACCACGAGACCTCCTACTCGCCCGAGCGCGCCCACCGCGCCGACACGGTCGAACTGTGGCGCAAGGTCACCACCGTGGAGGACCCCGAGTGGACGCGCCGCTACCACTCGCTCGACATCGCCGAGAAGGCCTTCGGCGGCCGCGTCGTCATCAAGCTCGCCGACGGCGGCGAGATCGTCGACGAGATCGCGGTGGCCGACGCGCACCCGCTCGGTGCCCGGCCGTTCGCCCGCGAGCAGTACGTGCACAAGTTCCGCACCCTGGCCGAGTGGGCCGTGACGCCCGACGAGATCGAGCGGTTCCTCGACCTCGCGCAGCGTCTGCCCGAGCTCTCGCCCGACGAGCTCGGCGGGCTCACCTTCACGGTCGCGCCGGGTGCGCTCACCGGAGTCGAGATCCCCGAGGGGCTGTTCTGATGCGACCCCCCGGTCGAGTAGCGAAGCGTATCGAGACCCCCGGAGGAGCGTGCTGATGCTCTACTCATCTCTTCCCGCGCACGAGAAGCGGCGCCTGTTTCGCGAGCGGCTCGCGACCGGCCAGATCATGCGGTTCCCGGGGGCGTTCAACCCGCTCTCGGCGAAGCTGATCGGCGAACGCGGCTTCGAGGGCGTCTACATCTCGGGTGCGGTGCTGAGCGCCGACCTGGGGCTGCCCGACATCGGGCTCACGACCCTCACCGAGGTCGCGGGCCGAGGCAGGCAGATCGCCCGCATGACCGAGCTGCCCGCCATCATCGACGCCGACACCGGCTTCGGCGAGCCGATGAACGTCGCCCGCACGGTGCAGGAGATGGAGGACGCCGGCCTCGCCGGCCTCCACATCGAGGACCAGGTCAACCCCAAGCGCTGCGGGCACCTCGACGGCAAGCAGGTCGTCGACGACGAGACGGCGCTGCGCCGTATCCGCGCGGCGGTCGACGCGCGCCGCGACCCGAACTTCCTCGTCATGGCGCGCACCGACATCGCCGCCGTCGACGGGCTCGAGGCCGCGGTCGACCGGGCGAAGGCCCTCGTCGACGCGGGCGCCGACGCGATCTTCCCCGAGGCGATGCGCTCGCTCGAGGAGTTCGCGGCGATCCGCGCCGCGGTCGACGTGCCCCTCCTCGCGAACATGACCGAGTTCGGCAAGAGCGAGCTGTTCACCGTGCAGCAGCTGGCCGACGTCGGCATGAACATCGTCATCTGGCCGGTGTCGTTGCTGCGGCTCGCGATGGGCAGCGCGATGCGCGGACTCGACGAGCTCGAGGCATCCGGTTCGCTGACCGCCCGCCTCGGCGAGATGCAGCACCGCACGGAGCTCTACGATCTGATCGACTACGAGGGCTACAACCACTTCGACACTTCGATCTTCAACTTCACCGTCGCACGCTGACGCCGAACGCAAGGGAGCACCAATTGGCCGAGCAGGAGATCTACAAGGGCCTGGCCGGTGTGCCGGTCGACTACACCGCCGTCTCGAAGGTCAACCCCGACACGAACTCGCTGCTCTACCGCGGATACCCCGTGCAGGAGCTCGCCGCCTCGTGCACCTTCGAGGAGGTCGCCTACCTGCTCTGGTACGGCGAGCTGCCGAACGACGAGGAGCTCGGCGCCTTCGAGGATCGCGAGCGGTCGCTGCGAGGGCTCGACCACGACGTGAAGCGGATCGTCGACGAGCTGCCGCTCACGGCCCACCCGATGGACGTCGTGCGCACGGCGGTCAGCGTCATCGGCGCGAGCGACCCGGCGACGCCCGACGACTCGCCCGAGGCCAACCTCGACAAGGCCATCCGGCTGTTCGCGAAGCTGCCCTCGATCGTCGCCTACGACCAGCGCCGCCGCCACGAGCTCGAGTTCGTCGAACCACGCGACGACCTCGGCTACTCGGCCAACTTCCTCTGGCAGACCTTCGGCGAAGCGCCCGAGCTCGAGGTCGTCACCGCGTTCGACGTGTCGATGATCCTGTACGCCGAGCACTCGTTCAACGCCTCGACGTTCACGGCGCGCGTGATCACCTCGACGCTCTCCGACCTGTACTCGGCCGTGACCGGCGCGATCGGCGCGCTCAAGGGCGCACTGCACGGCGGCGCGAACGAGGCCGTGATGCACGCGTTCGACGAGATCGGCGCCGGACCGGGCGGCGCCGAGCGTGCGGTCGCCTGGCTCGACGAGGCGCTCGCCTCGAAGCGCAAGATCATGGGCTTCGGGCACCGCGTCTACAAGAACGGCGACTCGCGGGTGCCGACGATGCGCGATGCGATGGAGCGCATGGTCGAGCACTACGACCGCGCCGAGCTGCTCGAGCTCTATGTCGCGCTCGAAGCGGCGATGGGCGAGCGCAAGGGCATCAAACCCAACCTCGACTACCCGGCCGGCCCCGCCTACCACCTGATGGGCTTCGACACCCTGACGTTCACGCCGCTGTTCGTGGCGTCGCGCATCACGGGGTGGACGGCGCACATCATGGAGCAGTCCGCCGCGAACGCGCTCATCCGCCCGCTGTCGGTCTACAACGGCGTCGATGAGCGGCACGTGCCGGTCAAGGACTGAGCCGTGTCGCACGTCTTCCTCGAGATGACGATGACCCTCGACGGCTTTACGGCCGCTCCGGGCGTGAGCCTCGAGCACCCGCTGGGGCTGGGCGGCGAGCGGGTGAACGAGTGGATCCACAACTCGGTGTTCGACGGAACCGTCCCGCGCGGCGACAGCGACGGCCTCGTCGACACGGAGCCAGCACGCGTCGACCGGGAGGCCGCGGAGCGGATGTTCGAGTCGACCGGCGCATTCGTGCTCGGACGGCGCACGTTCGACGTCGGCGAGTCGCAGTGGGGCGACGCACCGGTGTTCGGCGGACGCCCGTGCTTCGTCGTCACGAGTCGCGATCGTGAGCCGCTCGAGCGGGGCGGGTCGCGGTTCGAGTTCGTCACCGGGGGCGTCGCCGAGGCGATCTCACGTGCGAGCGACGTCGCCAGCGCGGCCTCGGTGTGCGTCATGGGCGGTGCCGAGGTCGCGCGCCAGGCGCTCGCCGCGGGCCTCGTCGACGAGGCGCGGCTGCACCTCGTGCCCGTGCTGCTCGGCGGCGGGTCGCGGCTCTTCCCCGACTCGGCCGCTCGCCGCGTGGAGCTCGTGCCGATCAGCGTCGCCCAGGGCGCGAAGGCGACGCACCTGCGCTATCGGGTGCTGCACCCGCCCGCAGTCGTGGATGGTCCTCCGGAGGGTCCTCCGGATGGCACGTTCGGGTGATCCCGCCTCGACCGCCGGGGCACGGGGTCGATCTGGCGGAGGCGACCACATGACCACATGACCACAGGTGGGGCGACCAAATGACCACTTGACCACACCTGCGGCAGAGGTGAAGGCGCCCTCGCAGGGACTTCTACACGACGAGGAGCCCGATCGGCGAGGTGTTCATGAGCCGGGCGCCGTCGTCGCCGACCACGACGATGTCCTCGATGCGCACCCCGAACCGGCCCGGCAGGTAGATGCCGGGCTCGATCGAGAACGCCATACCGGGTTCGAGCTGGCGGGTGTTGCCGGCGACGATGTACGGGTGCTCGTGCACCTCGAGCCCGATGCCGTGGCCGGTGCGCGTGATGAAGTACTCGCCGTAGCCGGCCTGCTCGATCACCTCGCGGGCGGCGCGGTCGATCGACTCGGCCGTCGCCCCGGGCCGCACGGCGTCGACGGCGGCGCGCTGCGCCGTGCGTACGAGCTCGTGCACCCGCGCGAACTCGGGGTCGGGCTCGCCGCCCGCGACGAGGTAGGTGCGGGTGCTGTCGGAGTTGTACCCGGCCGGGTTCGGGCCGCCGATGTCGACGACGACGGGATCACCGGCCCGGATGACCCGGTCGGCGGCTTCGTGGTGCGGCGACGCGCCGTTCGGGCCGGATGCGACGATGACGAAGTCCGCCGTGCGATGCCCCTCTTCGACGAGAGCGGCGGCGATGTCTGCGGCGACCTCGTTCTCGGTGCGGCCCGCTCGCAGCCATTCGCCGATGCGCCGGTGCACGCGGTCGATCGCGGCGCCGACCGAGGCGAGCTCGTCGACCTCGGCGGGCTGCTTGCGCATGCGAAGCTCGGACATGAGTTCGCCGGCCGGCCGCATCCGCAGCTCGGGCCGGGCCTGCTGCAGCCGGAAGGCGTGCAGGTAGGGCAGGTGGTCGTCGACGGCGACGGTGCCGATCGCGGCGCCTGCGGCAGTGGCGCCCGCATCGAGCGCGCTGAGCAGCACCGCATACGGATCCTCGCCGTCGAGCCAGGTCACGAAACGCACCCCGGCGACCTCGGCCGGGCTGCCCTCCCAGCCGCCGCGTTCGAGGGCGGGCAGGATCATGACCGCTTCATGCGGGGCGCTCACGGGCACCGCGAGCAGCGTGAGCCGCTCGTGCGAGGGCACCGAGTGCCCGACGAGGTAGGCGAGATCTGGGCCCGGAGCCACCAGCACCACGTCGATGCCCGCGTCTCGGGCGGCATCGGCGAGGCGGCGGAGGCGGTCGGTGGTCGTGGCTGCGGTCGGCATGCTCGGAGTCTACGGCGGGCCGCTCGCTGCCCGTCGGCCACAAGTCGGGCGCGAGGCATCCGGCCCTTCGTTGTCAGGATCGACGGAATCTCGAGACGCACCGCGATCTCGGCCTACAGTCGTGGATCATGCACATGTTCTTCCGCACGATGCTGCATCTGGTGCTCGCCCGCTTCCGCTCGCGGCTCGGCCACGGCGACGTCGCCCGCACGAACTTCATCACGCTGCCGACCGACCTCGACATCCTCAACCACATGAACAACGGGGTCTACTTCTCGATCATGGATGTCGCGCGGTTCGAGATGCTCGTGCGCAACGGCGTCTGGCAGCTCATGCGCGAGCGCGGCTGGTACCCGGTCGTCGCGAGCGAGACGATCACCTTCCGCAAGTCGTTGAACCCCTGGAACCGGTTCACGATCGAGTCGCGCATCGTCGGCCACGACGACAAGGCGGTCTACATGGAGCAGCGATTCGTCCGGCCGGATGCCACGGGCGCGCCCGAGATCTACGCGACGGGGCACATCCGTGCGCGGTTCCTGCGCAAGGCGGGCGGCACCGTGCCGATGACCGAGCTCGTCGAAGCCTTCGGGGTCGAGGGTTTCGACGGCATCCCCGAGTGGATCGAACGCTGGGGGCAGGATGTCGCGCTGCCCCCGATGCGCGCGGCGGCGCCGTCGATCTGGGACTGAGCCCGTGCAGTGCCGGCTCTGCGACCGTCCCGGGGGTGCTTTCCCGCAACACCACGACTGAGTCAGCTGCCCAGCTTGCGGAAAAGCACCCCGGGAAGCTTCTCGGAGCGCGCGGCGCGTGCGGAGCGGCGCTAGCTCCGCGCCTTCATCGGGACCACGACCTCTTTAATGATGAGCAGGATGCCGGCCGCCACCGGAATCGCGACGAGCGCTCCGGGCAGGCCGGCGAGGGTGCCGCCGGCGAGGGCCGCGATCAGCACGATCGAGCCGGGAACCTGCACGGCCTTACTCATCACCTTCGGGGTGAGGATGTACGCCTCCACCTGCATGTAGACGAGCATGCCGACGAGCACGATGAGCGCGGCGACCGGTGAGACGAAGAGCGACAGCACGGTCATCACGGCCGTCGTCAGCACCGTGCCGATGAGCGGGATCAGGGTGATGAAGAACGCCGCGACCGAGATGACGAGCGCGAAGGGCACCTGGGCGACGGTCAGCAGAATGAGGCTGTACAGGGCGTTGAAGAACGCGAGCACGACCATCCCGCTGAGGTAGCGGCCGACGTTCTGCATGATCCGCTCGGCATACCCGACGACCCGCTCGCGGTGCGAGGCGGAGATGAGCGTGTAGATCGCGGCCTTCGACGGGTCGAGCGTGGCCGTGAAGTAGATGGTCAGGATGAAGACGAAGAACGCGCTCGACAGGCCGCCGAGGAGGGCGAAGCCGAAGTTGAGCGCGCCGCCGCCGATCGTGGTCCAGAACGTGGGGTCGCTGATCGTCTCCACGATCCACTCGTAGATCGAGCCGACGACGCCGCCCGAGCCGTTCACCGCGTCCTGGTACCACTGCTGCTGCTGCAGATTCTCGTACGCCTGGGGCAGCGATCTGACGAAGGCGACGGCCTGGCCGATGACGAGCGGCAGCACGAGCCAGAGCATGCCGACGATGACCAGTACGAAGAGGATGATGACGGTCAGGATCGCGAGGCCGCGCTTCATGCCGCGCCGCTCGAACCAGCGCACGAGCGGGTCGAGCCCGAGCGTGATGAACGCCGCGGCGAGCACCGAGAACACGACGCTCGACATGCTCGCGAACGCCGCCGCGATGCCGAGCGCCACGACGACGCCGAGCGTCGCGACGAACGCCCACTGGAAGGGGCGGTTCGCCATGAAGTCGGCGGCGCGGCCGACGCCGGGCGTCTCGGAGGCGGTCTCGTGCGCGCGGCGCTGGATCGGGTTCACCGCGCCAGTCTAGGGCTGGCAGAGTCGACATGGCGGATGCCGCGTGGCCGAGGCATCCGCGATGCTCGACCGGCGACGCTCAGCCCTTCGCCGCATCGGGAACCTTCAGCTCGCGGTAGTGGGGCGAGAAACCGGGGTAGTAGACCTCCCAGACGGGCAGTTCCGCACCCGAGCGCGCGGCGGCGAGCCGATCGAGGTAGAAGTCCCAGCCGGGCCCGATGCTCGCCGCGTCGGCCGCGTCTCTCACGCGCTGGCCGAGGGTGAGCGTCGTCATGCCGCCGCCCTCGACGAGGTGGCAGAACACGCGCACCCCCGTCGGGCCCGAGCCCGAGTCGGCCGTGAAGCTGTGCGGCGCGCGGCATTCGAGGATGGAGACGTTCATCCACTCGGCGCCCTCCTCGCTCATCTGGAAGCGGACGCCGCCCGTCGACGGACTGCCCGTGTACGTGCCGATCCACCCCTTCATCGCGTTGGGGTTCGTCAGGCTGAACCACACGTCTTCGATCGGCGCGTGGAACAGGCGGTCGAACTGCAAGTACAGGCCGTCGGCCTTCAGCACGTAGTGTCCGGTCGGTTTCGCGGTCATCATCGCCCCCACTCGCTCGTGACTTTCAGGCTAATCCGGGCGGGTGCCGAGCACTAGAGCCGCGCGCGCGAACGACTAGAGTCGGAGCATGAGTTCCAAGGGGACGGCGCGCGTGGCGCACGAAGAAGCGATGGATGTCACTGACGGCAAGTCCGGCCTGTGGGGTTGGCTCGTCGGCCTGATCGTGCTCGCGCTCATCGCCGTGCCGCTCTCGGCCTCCTTCGCGTTCGCGACGCACCCGCACTCGCAGCAGTTGTTCGCCGGTCGTCTCGAAGAGGTCGGAAACGGCGCCTACCAGGCCTTCTGGTGGATCGTGACGCTCTTCCTCGTCGCCCTGCCGATCCTCGTCGGCTACGTGGTGGCGAAGCTCTCGGCGAAGTCCCTCGCGGTCGCCGGTGCGATCATCGCGCTGTTCGTCATCGCGATCCTGGTGCTCGGCCAGCTCTTCGTCTTCTAGGCGAACCCCTCGAGCACGGCCATCGCGGCGTTGTGCCCGCCGATGCCGCTGACGCCGCCGCCGCGCACCGCGCCCGATCCGCACAGGAGAATGCGCGGATGCAGCGTGGCGACGCCCCAGCGTTCGGCCGGCGTCGTGAGCGGTGCGCCGGGCTCGGCCCACGGCCACGACAGCGGACCGTGGAAGATGTTGCCGCCGGGCATCCGCAACGCGGCCTCGAGATCGAGCGTCGTCCTGGTCTCGATGCAGGGGCGGCCCGAGGCATCCGTCATGATCACCGATTCGACGGGTTCGGCGAGCACCGAGTCGAGTGAATCGATGACCGCCTGTTGCAGCAGGGCGCGCAGTTCGTCGTTGCCGTGGCGCTCGAGCAGGCGGTGCGGCACGTGCAGGCCGAAGACGGTGAGGGTGTGCGCGCCCGAGGCGGCGAGCTCGGGCGACAGGATCGACGGGTCGCTCAGGGTGTGGCAGTAGACCTCGCAGGGGAGGGGCGAGGGGATGCCGCCGCGCACCGCCGTCGCGTATGCCGCGTCGAGTTGGGTGGCGAGCTCGTTGATGTGGAGGGTGCCCGCGAAGGCCTGCTCGGGGGCGACCTCGGTGTCGTGCAGGCGGGGGAGCCGGGTGAGCAGCAGGTTCACCTTGACCTGCGCGCCCTCTGGGGCGTGCAGTGCCCGCAGGCGCTCGCGGACGACGGGCGGTACGGCGCTCGTGCGGGTCTCGGCCGAGACATCCGCTGCGCCCGCCTCGAGGAGGACTTCGAGCACGGCGGGTGCGACGTTCGCGAGCAGTGTGCCCGCGCTCGCATGGTGTTCCTCGCCCGCGAGGCGGTAGCGCACCCTGCCGGCGGGGTCGATGCCCAGCACCTCGGCGCCGGTGACGAGCTCGGCCCCGGCCTCGCGCGCCGCGCGGGCGAGCTCGCCGCTCACCGTGCCCATGCCGCCGAGCGGCACGTCCCAGTCGCCGGTGCCGCCGCCGATCACGTGGTAGAGGAAGCAGCGGTTGGCGTCGAGCGCGGGGTCGTCGAGCGAGGTGAAGGTGCCGATGAGTCCGTCGGTCGCGACGACGCCGCGCACGAGGTCGCTCGTGAAGCGCGCGTCGATCGTCTCGCCGAGCGGGCGTTCGACGAATGCGCGCCAGACGTCGTCGTCGCCGACGAGCGCGCGGGCCTCGGCGCGGGTCGGCAGCGGTTCGGTGAGGGTCGGGAAGAGCCGCTCGGCGATGCGGGTCGTGTCGGCGGAGAACGCCTGCCACGCCGCGGCGTCGGGTTCGGCGTCGATTCGGGCGAAGGCGGCGGCGGATGCTGCGGCGTCTGCCTCGTTGTCGATGAGCAGGCCGCGCGTACGATCGGCGGGCGTGTACGACGAGAATCGCCGGCGCACGAGCTCGACGTCGAGACCGAGATCGTCGATGATGCGCTGCGGCAGCAGGCTGACGAGGTACGAGTAGCGCGAGAGTCGCGCTTCGACGCCCGCGAAGGCCTCGGCCGAGATCGCCGCCCCGCCCAGGTGGTCGTCGCGCTCGAGGACGAGCACGTCGAGCCCGGCCCGGGCGAGGTAGGCGGCCGCGGTGAGGCCGTTGTGGCCGCCGCCGACGATCACGACGTCGTGGGCGGAGGGCGCGGGGGCCCCGGCGTGCTCGGTGCTGGGCATGAGTCGAGCGTAGGCGGTGGCGGTCCGACGGCCGAGCCGCCCCGGCTCAGTTCGCGCGGCGGCCGATGCCGATGGCGTCGCCGTCGCGGCCGACGAGGACGGTGCCGTCGAAGCCCTTCCGCGCCTGCCGCTTCCACACGTGGTCGGGCACATCGCGGATGCCGGCGGGCACGAGGTGGCTCAGCGCCAGCGTTCGGACGCCCGCGGCGGTCGCCACCTCGCCGACGCGATCGGACGCCGTGTGCGTGCGTGAGAACGTCTCGGCGAGACGGGGGTTGATGGCGGCGAAGTAGGGGTGGTCGTACACCTCGTGCACGAGGAGATCGGCACCCTCGGCGAGGCGGACCAGATTGCCCGACGGCGCGGTGTCGCCGCTGATGACGACCGAACCGTCGGCGGTGTCGAAGCGGTAGGCGAACGAGGGGAAGACCGGCGGGTGATCGACGAGGATCGCCGTGACCCGAACGAAGCCGTCGTCCATGACCTCGAACGGCTCCATCTCGGGCGCCCGGTTCGCCGCACTCGCGCCGATGTCGGGGAGGTCGATGTCGTGCGGGTCGAGCACGTTCCAGATGTCGGGCTTGCGGCTCTCGGCCATTCGGGTGTTGAGGTCGTAGGCGGTGGCGGCGACCGAAGCGCGGAGGAAGTCGGTGAGCCCGGGCGTCGGCGCGTCGGGCTGCTGGACCGGGGCTCCGGGCGCCTGGGGTGCGCTCCCTGCCGGGCCGGGGCCGTAGATGCCGACCGGTCGTGTGACGCTGCCGCGGGCGCCGGGGGCGCCGTAGTTCAGCCAGAACAGGTTGTACACCTCGGCCAGATGATCGGAATGCAGATGGGTGACGAACACCGACTGGATCTGCTCCATCGCGAGGCCCGCCCTCGCGTACGCCGTCACGGCGCCGGGCCCGAGGTCGACGAGGTAGGCGCGCTCCTCGACCAGCACGACGGTGCAGATGCCCAGGCGCCCGTCCTGCGGGGGCGGGCCCCCGGCGGTGCCGGCCAGCACGACGCGCGTGCGGTACCCGCGGGCCGTCAGCGGCGTCGCCGCAGCCGGAGCCGACCCGAGGGCGACGCCGCCGGCGCCGATCACGGCCGCGCCGGTGAGCATGCTGCGGCGGGTGAGCCCCGAGTGGGATGCGGATTCGAACGTCATCGGTCTTCTCCTTGATTCTGGATACGGTATCCGAAACAAGGTATCGGCAGCGGCCTGCTGTGGCAATGCGAGGCGGCGGGCCGCTCGGGCGGCACTACGTCACTGATTCGCCTGTGGTATCAGTGACGTAGTGCCCTTGCGGTGTTCTCGGCCGGGGTCGATACGGTGCATCGGCCGAGGCCGGCTCAGCTCGCTCGGCGCATCGCCCGCACGCCGACGAGCACGCCGATCGCACACGTCACGACCGCGGCGATCGCGCCGCCGATGACGGCGGGGTCGGCGAAGTCGCCCGCGAGCAGCGCCCGCTCGGCGCCGACCAGGTAGCTGAGCGGGTTCACCGCGGCGGCGACCTTCATCCAGTCCGGGCCGTCGTCGAGCGGCAGCAGCATGCCCGACAGGATCATCAGGGGGAACAGCAGGGTCTGGTGCACCATCCAGAACATCCAGTCGCGGTTGCGGCAGGAGAGCGCGAGCGTATAGCTCAGCGCGCCGAAGCCGATACCGAAGACGGCCAGGATCGCGAGGCCGAGGATGAGCCCCGCGACATCCACCGCGAAGCCGAAGGGCACCGCGACGACGACGACGATCGTGCCCTGGATGACGAGCGGCACCACCTCCTTGAGGGCGCGGCCGACGAGCAGCGCGCTGCGGGAGAGCGGGGCGACGAGCGTGCGTTCGTGCGACCCGGTCTGCATCTCGAAGAGCAGGTTCGCCCCGGTCGAGGCGGTGCCGAAGAGCGCCACCATCACGAGGATGCCGGGGACGAACCACTGCAAGGTGCCGGCGACGTCGCCGCCGGCGGCGCCGATGAGCAACGGCCCGAAGAGGCCGAGGAAGACGAGCGGCTGCACGAGCGAGAACATCACACTGAACGGGTCGCGCACGAGCGGCTTCGACTCGCGGACGAAGACGGCGGCGGTGTCGCGGACGAAGCCCGTCGGGCGGGTGGTGGTGGTGGTCATGAGGGTGGTCCTTTCGGTGGAGGTGGGTTGAGGAGGCGCGGAGCGCCGTCTCGAAACCGGGTGGGTTGAGGAGGCGCGGAGCGACGTCTCGAAACCGGGTGGGTTGAGGAGGAGCGGAGCGCCGCTCCTCAACCGACGAGGGCGGGCTCGGCGTGCGCCGCCTCGTCGCGGAGGCTGCGCCCGGTGAGCGCGAGGAACACATCGTCGAGGGTCGGCTGCCGATGGGTGGCCGCGGCGACCTCGATGCCGAGCTCGGCGAGCTCGAGGATGTACCGGGGCAGCGCGAGGTCGCCGCCGGGCGCCGTGATGTTCACCACGTGGGCGGAGGCACCCTCGGCCCCGCCGATCTCACCGCCGAGGCGTGCGGCGGCGGCCGAGGCATCCGTCGCGTTCTCGAAGGTGAGCGTGACCCGGTCGCCCGCGAGCGACCCTTTGAGGGCCCACGCGGTGTCGTCGGCGATGACCGAGCCGTGGTCCATCACCATGACGCGTTCGGCGAGCCGATCGGCCTCGTCGAGGTAGTGCGTCGTGAGGAAGATGGTGGTGCCGGTGGCCCGGCGCAGCTCGACGATGTGCTGCCAGAGGTTCGCCCGGCTGTGCGGGTCGAGCCCCGTCGACGGCTCGTCGAGGAAGAGCAGCTCGGGCCGGTGGATCAGCCCGAGGGCGATGTCGAGCCGGCGCTTCTGCCCACCCGAGAGCGACTGCACCGTGCGGTTCGCGACCTGTCCGAGCTCGAGCGACTCGATCAGCTCGGCGGCCCGGGTGCGCGTCTCTCGACGGCCGATCCCGTAGAACGCGCCCTGGGCATGCAGCTCGTCGCGCACGCGCTGGGTGTGCCCGCCCGAGCTGCCCTGGCCGACGTAGCCGATGCGGCGGCGTACGCCGGCGGGATCGCGGCGGACATCGCATCCGGCCACGACGGCGTCGCCGCTCGTCGGGGGAAGCAGAGTGGTGAGCATGCGAAGGGTCGTCGACTTGCCGGCCCCGTTCGGGCCGAGGAAGGCGACGAGTTCGCCTTCGCCGACGGTGAGGTCGAGTGAACGGACGGCCTCGACGGTCTGCCCCTTCGAGCGGAACGTCTTCGTGAGGCCCTGTGCGGTGATCATCTGGTTCGTCATGGGGCCAGTTTCTCGAGACATCCGGTCACTTTTCGTCCGCATTGGCGAGAGAATCGAGACATGGCCGCGACCACCTCGAGAACCCTCGAACTCCTCTCACTCCTCCAGAGCCATCGGCACTGGTCGGCGCGCGAACTCACCGGTCGGCTCGGCGTGAGCGACCGCACCCTGCGCCGCGACGTCGAGCGCCTGCGCGAGCTCGGCTACGGCATCGAATCGCTCCGCGGCAGCGCGGGCGGCTACCGGCTCGAAGCCGGAACGGGCCTGCCGCCGCTGCTGCTCAGCGACGACGAAGGGGTCGCGATCGCCCTGGGGCTCCGCTCGCAGGCGACCGCCGGGCTGCGCGGCGCCGAGCACACGACCCTCTCGGCGCTCGCGAAGATCGAGCAGGTGCTGCCTCCCGCGCTGCGTCGCCGCATCGAGGCGCTGCAGTCGCACACCGCGGTCGGGGCGGGCGGCGCGTGGAACCGTTCCGGCCGGCCCACGCCCGAGGTCGACGCCGAGCTCCTCGGCCTCCTCGCACTCGCGAGCCGCGACAGCGAGCGGCTGCGATTCAGGTACACGGATGCCACGGGCGCGGCCTCGGCGCGCGTCGTCGAGCCGTACCGGCTCGTGCCCGTCGCACGCCGGTGGTACCTGCTCGCGTGGGACCGCGAGCGACTCGACTGGCGCACCTTCCGGCTCGACCGCATCAGCGAGGTGTTCTCGACGCGCGTGCGCTTCGAGCCGCAGGAGATGAGCGAGGAGGCCGCCCGCGAGCGGGTCGAGCGTGCCGTGCGGCACCGGCGCCGCAGCATCCGCGCCCGTATCGTCGTGGAGCTGCCGCAGGCCGAGCTCGCCGAGCACCTCGGCTGGTACGGCCGCGAGGTCGAAGCGGTCGACGCGTCGCACTGCGCCTGGCCGATCGAGGCCGAGTCGGTCGAGGCACTCGGCATGGCACTCATCTGGCTTCCCGCGGGGGTGGCCTATCGCGTCGAGGACTCGCCGGAGTTGCGCGCGTACCTCACGGCGCAGGCTGAGCGGTTCGCCGCGGCGGCGAGGGCGTCGGCCTGATCGGTCGGCCCTCGAGCGTGCCACCGAACGCGGCGAAGAAGACCTCGAGCGCCGAGTCGACCTGGGCCTCGATCTCGGACGCCGACGGGATCGCCGTGTCGCCGAGCAGCATCGCGCGGTTGAGCGGCTCGCCCATGACCAGCCAGTTCAGCTGCGAGGCGGCGCGCTCGGGGTCGTCGATGCGCAACGCCCCGGCGTCTCGGAGTTCGGCGATGAGCGCGGCGAGCTTCACGATCGCGCGCCGCGGACCCTGCTCGTAGAGGGCGGCGGCGAGCTCGGGGGAGCGGGTGAGCTCGCCGATGACGAGCCGCCGCAGGCTGAGGATGCCCGGCGACATGACCGTCGTGAGCTGGGCGATCAGGAGCTCGCGCAGCACCGGCCGGGGGCCGTCGACGGAGTCGAGGGATGGTGAGACGGCGCGTCTGGCGGCGACGGTCTTCGCGGTGACGAGTTCGAGGAAGAGCGCGCGCTTCGAGCCGAAATGGCTGTACAGCGTCTGCTTGGCGACGCCGCACTCCTTCGCGATGGAGTCCATCGTCACCGACTCGTACCCCGTCGACAGGAACTGCCGCTCGGCCGCGCGGAGGGCGGCCTCGCGCTTCTGCCTGGAACTCGGACGCATGGGACGACCTCCTTGCAACATCATACCGACGGGTCTATATTCTGGGGTAACAAGACTCATCGGTCTAGAAAACGGGGCGATCATGTCACCGAAGTCAACGCTCGAGTCCGTACAGACGCGCGAAGGCGACCGCGTCGTGTTCGACCGCCACGGTGCGGTCGGCGCACCCGCGGCCCTCTTCATCCAGGGCGCAGGGCCCACCCGCGCCGACGATCCCGTGACCGCCGAGACCGCGCAACTGCTCGCCGCGCGGGGGTTCCAGGCGCTCGTGCACGACCGCATCGGCCGCGGTGAATCGCCCGCGGCCGGTCCGATCCCGCTCGAGCGCGAGCTCGACGCGATCGGGGCGCTCGCCGAATCGGCGGCCGGCCCGGTCGTGCTCGTCGGTCACTCCTCGGGTTGCGCGATCGCCATGCTCGCCGCGTCGCGGGTCGAGCGACTCGCGGGGCTCGTGCTGTGGGAGGCGCCGCTCGGCCAGTTCCCCGACGGCGCGCCGGCCTGGTGGGCAGAGGTCGAGCGGCATCTCGACGCCGGCGAACTCGAACAGGCCGTCGCCGCCTACATGGTCGACATGCCGCCCGAATGGATCGAGGAACTCCAGCGGTCGCCCGACTATCCCGGACTCGTGCAGAGCTGGATCCCCGACGGAGAGGCGCTCGCCGCCGTCGAATCGCGGGGAGCGGCCGCATCGATCGGTGAGCTCGAGGTGCCGGTGCTCGCCGTCGTCGGCGCCGAGACGTTCCCGGGCATGGGCGCAGCCGCCGACGCGATCGCCGCGGCGGCCCCGCACGGCCTCAGCGAAGAGCTCGCCGGCGCGTGGCACAGCTGGGATCCGGAGGCGATGTCCGCGCGGCTCGCCGTGCTGCTCGCCGGCTGAGACGGCGTCTCTGCCGTGCCGGGTGGGCCGGCGCCGAGCCGCTCAGCCGGTGCGCTCGGCCGGTGCGCTCGGCCGGTGCGCTCAGCCGGTGCGCTCAGCCGGTGCGCTCAGCCGGTGCGCTCGAGGGTGCCGATCACGACGTCGTCGTCGCCGAGCACGGTCATCGTGTCGCCGTCGATCGTGGCCTCGTCGAGCGCCGAAAGCCAGGTGTCGACGCCCCCGCACGCCATGCGCGTCGAGGCCACATCGTCGAACTCGATGCGGCCGCCGCCCTCGTCCTCCCAGCGGCCGATGAGCCGGTTGCAGCCGTCGGTGCCCGAGAGGGTGCCGTCGGCGGCGAGCGAGAGCGACGGCACCGTGGCGTCGTTCGTATCGCCCCAGGCGCCCACCGGGCTCATCGAGACCGGAAACGGCGATGGCGTCGTCGCGGGCACGCTCGCCGGGGGCGTGTTCGAGGTGCCGGTGCTCGTGCACGCCGCAGTCAGTACGAGCGTCACGACGGCGACCGAACCTGCGAGCCCCGCGCGGGCGGAGCGCCGATCGATCGATGACGTGCTCATGGGCCGAGCGTAACCCTCCGTCCCGATGTCCGCAGCAGTCGCCCCGCGCGTCGTCAGCGATGGCCCGGCGTCGCGGTCGCCCGCGCAGCGCGGGCGAGGGCGTCGCGGCAGGCGACGACGGCCGGGCGGGCGGCCGCGGCGTGCCGCGTCGAGGTGAAGACCTCGCGCTCGGGATGCCCCGGCAGGTCGACGAGCCGGACGCTCGGCGCCTCGCCCGCCCACACGAGGTCGGGCAGCAGCCCCACCGCGTTCCCCGAGCGGATCAGCCGGATGTGGGCCATCAGGTCGGCCGTCTCGAATCGCACATCCGGTTCGAACCCCGCCTCGCGGCAGAGCTGCTCGGCCCACTCGCGCGAGGCCGTGCCCTGCGGCTCGAGCACCCACGGCATGCGGGCCGCGGCGGACAGTTCGTGCCGCGGCTCTCGAGCGGGCGATGTTGGCGGAGTCGTGCGGCGAGACACAGCCAACTTCGCCCACTCGACTGTGGAGCTCGAGGGGTGCGGGGGGAGGGCGAGCCGGATCGCGTCGGCGGCGAGGTGCACGCGATCGAGCTCGGCGCGGTGCGCGCGGGTGTGGCCGGGGTACTGCTCGGCGACGACGAGGTCGAAGTCGCGCGCCGCGACCTCGAAGAGGCCGACGTCGGGCTCGCGCTCGGTGATCTCGACGCGCAGCGCCGGGTGCTCGGCGCGCAGCAGGGTGAGCGCCTGCGGCACGACCGCGTGCGCCGCCGACTGGAAGACCGCGACGCGCACCGTGCCGCCGACGGCGGTGAGCGAGCGCGCCACCTCGGACTCGGCCTCTTCGAGCCGGTCGAGGATCGCGCGGGCGTGCTCGACGAGCACGAGAGCCTGCGGGGTGAGCTGCACACGCCGGCCGACCTGCACGAGCAGCGGCACGCCGGCCTCGCGCTCGAGCAGGCTGAGCTGCTGCGACACCGAGGAGGGGCTGTACGAGAGCGCCTCGGCGACCGCGGTGAGCGTGCCGCGCTGGCTGAGTTCGACGAGCAGCCGCAGGCGGCGGACATCGAGCATGGGGGCCTCCGTGGCATCCGCTTCACGAACGCGAAATCTTTCGGTTCTTCCGAACAGTATCCATCAGAATCATTCGCTGTACCGAATGGATGTCTCGGGCGCACACTTGATCCGACAGGCGCGCGTACCCCCGGCGTGCCCGAAGAAAAGGACACTACCCTCGTGACCATGTCGAACGCCGCCACCGATGCCCGGCCGGATACCGATCACGTCGTCGCCCTCGTGCGCCGCTGGCTCGAAGAGAGCGCGAAGTACCCCGTCGAGCCCGCCGCCGAGCGGCTCGCGGGCGTGCTGAAGGACCCGAACGGACTCGCCTTCACCGTCGGCTTCGTCGACGGGGTCATGCGCCCCGAAGACCTCGGCGTCGCCGGCCGCAACCTCGAGCAGGTCGCGAAGCTCACCCCGAAGTTCCTGCCCTGGTACCTCAGGGCCGCGATCCGCCTCGGCGGCGTCGTCGCCCCGGTGCTGCCCTGGGCGGTCATCCCGATCGCGCGCCGGGTGCTGCGCGCCATGGTCGGGCACCTCGTGCTCGACGCGACCCCCGACAAGCTCGGCCCCGCGATCGCGAAGCTGCGGCAGGGGAGCGGGCAGCAGTCGGGCAATCGCCTGAACCTGAACCTCCTCGGCGAGGCCGTGCTCGGCGAGCAGGAGGCCGACCGCCGCCTCATGGGCACCTTCGAGTTCCTCGCTCGCGACGACGTCGACTACGTCTCGATCAAGGTGTCGTCGGTCGTGAGCCAACTCTCGATGTGGTCGTTCGACGAGGCCGTCGCGAAGGTCGTCGAGAAGCTGACGCCACTCTACGAGCTCGCCGCGGCGAGCGAGGCCCGCGGGGTCTCGACGGGCTCGACCTCCGGAAAGAAGTTCATCAACCTCGACATGGAGGAGTACCGCGACCTCGACCTCACGATCGCGGTCTTCACGACCCTGCTCGACCAGCCGCAGCTGCGCGGCCTCGAGGCGGGCATCGTGCTGCAGACCTACCTGCCCGACGCGCTGGGCGCGATGCAGGAGCTCACGGCCTGGGCGACCGCGCGCCGCGCGGGCGGCGGTGCCCCCATCAAGGTGCGCGTCGTCAAGGGAGCGAACCTCGCCATGGAGCACGTCGACGCCGCCGTGCACGGCTGGCCGGTGGCGACCTTCGGCACCAAGCAGGACTCCGACACGAACTACAAGCGCGTGCTCGACTGGTCGATGACTCCCGAGCGCACGCACGCGGTGAAGCTCGGCGTCGCCGGCCACAACCTCTTCGACGTCGCCCACGCCTGGCTCACGGCACGCGAGCGCGGCGTCGAGAGCCGCGTCGAGTTCGAGATGCTGCTCGGCATGGCGACCGGCCAGGCCGAGGCGGTGCGCGGCGACGTCGGCAAGCTGCTGCTCTACACGCCGGTCGTGAACCCCTCCGAGTTCGATGTCGCGATCGCGTACCTGATCCGCCGACTCGAAGAGAACGCGAGCGACGAGAACTTCATGTCGGCCGTGTTCGAGCTCGCCGCGAACGAGCGCCTGTTCGAACGCGAGCGCGCCCGCTACGAGCGTTCGCTCGCGGTGCTGCTCGCGGAGCCGGATGCCACGGTGCCGGCCCCGAACCGCACGCAGAACCGCCGCACCGAGTGGCAGGGCGACGCGCTCGCCGCCGCGCTCGCCGCGCCCGAGGCTCCGGCGCCGGGCACCGAGCACGACGACGACGCCTCGCTCACGAGTGTCGTGCTCGGCATCACGCGCGGCTCGGGCGGTGCGGAGCTCGCCGAGCCCGCGGCATCCGGCCTCGTGCCGAGCGGTCCGGGCGTGACCCCCGGCTTCCGCAACGAACCCGACACCGACCCGGCCCTCGCCCCGAACCGCGAGTGGGGCCGCCGGATTCTCGCCCGCGTGCCCGACACGACGCTCGGCCTGGCCACCATCGAGGCCGCCCGCGTCGATGACGAGGCCGATCTCGAGCAGATCATCGCGACCGTCGCGGCCCGGGGCAAGGCCTGGGGCGAACTGCCCGGCGCCGAGCGCGCCGCCGTGCTGCACCGCGCCGGACTCGCGCTCGCCGCGAACCGCGACCGCCTGATCGAGGTGATGGCCGCCGAGACCGGCAAGACCATCGCCGAGGCCGACCCCGAGATCAGCGAGGCCATCGACTTCGCGCACTACTACGCCGAGCGCGCCCGTGAGCTCGACCATGTGCAAGGCGCTGTCTTCGTGCCGCCCCAGCTGACCGTCGTCACCCCGCCGTGGAACTTCCCCGTCGCGATCCCCGCGGGCGGCGTGCTCGCCGCGCTCGCCGCAGGCTCGGGCGTCGTCATCAAGCCCGCGAAGCTCGCCCAGCGCTCGGGCGCCGTCATGGTCGAGGCGCTGTGGGAGGCGGGCATCCCGCGCGACCTCCTCGCGCTCGTCGACATCGGCGAACGCGAGCTCGGCAGGCAGCTCGTCTCGCATCCCGCGGTCGACCGGGTCATCCTCACGGGCGCCTACGAGACGGCCGAGCTGTTCCGCTCGTTCCGCGAGGATCTGCCGCTGCTCGCCGAGACGAGCGGAAAGAACGCCATCATCGTGACACCGTCGGCCGACCTCGACCTCGCGGCCTCCGACGTCGTGAAGAGCGCTTTCGGCCACGCCGGCCAGAAGTGCTCGGCGGCCTCGCTCGTGATCCTCGTCGGCTCGGTCGCGAAGTCCGAGCGCTTCCACCGGCAGCTCGTCGACGCGGCGACCTCGCTGCGCGTCGGTTCCGCGGCCGACCCGCAGAGCCAGATGGGCCCGATCATCGAGCCCGCGAACGGCAAGCTGCTGCACGCCCTCACCCAGCTCGGCATCGGCGAGGAGTGGCTCGTCGAGCCCGAGCAGCTCGACGCGAGCGGCAGGCTCTGGTCGCCCGGCGTGCGCACGGGAGTCGCGCCCGGTTCGTACTTCCACCTCACCGAGTTCTTCGGGCCGGTGCTCGGCATCATGCACGCCCGCGACCTCGATGAGGCGATCCGCTTCCAGAACGCGGTCGACTACGGCCTCACCGCCGGCCTCCACTCGCTCGATGCGGGCGAGCTCGCGACCTGGCTCGACAAGGTCGAGGCGGGCAACCTCTACGTCAACCGCGGCATCACCGGCGCGATCGTCGAGCGGCAGCCGTTCGGCGGCTGGAAGCGGTCGGCCGTCGGCGCCGGTGCCAAGGCCGGGGGTCCGAACTACCTCTTCGGCCTCGGCGACTGGGTTCCGGCGAGCGGCAGCTCATCCTCGAAGTCGCTGCACCTGCGCGGACTCGAGCGCCGCGTCTCCGAGCTCATCGAGGCCTCGCAGTCGGCGCTCGACTACGACTCGTTCGAGGTGCTGCGCCGCTCGGCGCTCTCCGACGAGGTCGCATGGGCCGAGGAGTACGGCACCGTGAAGGACGTCTCGGGCGTCGGCGTCGAGCGCAACCTCTTCCGCTACCGCTCGCTGCCGGTCGCGGTTCGCATCGGCGAACACGCCTCGCTCGCCGAGGGCCTGCGCGTCATCGCGGCGGGACTCCTCGCGAAGTCGGCGTTCACCGTGTCGTCGGCGGTCGAACTGCCGAAGGGCGTCCACACTCTGCTCGCCGCGCGCGAGGTGAAGATCGTGCGGGAGGGCGACGCCGCCTGGCTCGGCCGGGTGGCGAAGGATGCTTCGTCGGCGCTCGTCGGCGCGAGCCGGGTGCGGCTCGTCGGGGGGGATGCGAAGGCGCTGGCTTCGGCGCTCGGCGGAACGCCCGACGTCGCGGTGTGGTCGCACCCCGTGACCCCGTCGGGCCGGGTCGAGCTGCTGCCGTTCCTGCACGAGCAGGCGATCTCGATCACGAACCACCGCTTCGGCAACCCGACGACGCTCTCGGACGGGGTGATCTGAGCGGACCCCGTGGGCGGAGGAGCGACGAAGGAGCGTCTCGAAACCCTTTCAGGCGTCATCAGTTGCAGGACGAGCGGGTCGGCACCCCCGGAATCCGGAGGTGCCTGCCGGCTCGTCCTGCATTCGTGGGCACGCCGTTCAGCCTCGGCGCCCGGGTTCAGCGCCCGCGGTTGCGACGGCGGATGCCCCGGGGTGCCCGCCCACCGACGAACGACCGGGCCGAATCGACGACGAAACCCTGCCGCAGCGCCTCGCGCCCGATGAGCATGCGGAAGCCCATCTCGTCGCGGTTCGTGAGGGTCACCTCGGCGGTGACGGTGCGCTCCTGCAGCACGAGGTCGAGGAGCACGACCATCCGCTCCTCGGAGTGGCCCGAGGAGCTGCGCACCTGACGGCGGTCGTGCACGGGCAGTTCGACGACGACGGCGTCGTCGTCGCTCTCCTGCCAGGGGCGGATGCCGAAACGCACGCGGCCGAGCGACGCCCCCGCCGAGTCATCCGAATCGTCGGGAAGTTCTTCGACGTCGAAGGCGTGCAACGACGAGGTGCGCGCCCCGGTGTCGAGTTTCGCCTTGATCCAGGGCACCCCGGCGTCCGGCAGGCTCACCCATTCTCGCCACCCGGCGATGGTGCTTGAATGGGATTCCTCGTTCACTCGACCATCTTGGCAGGGCTCACCCGATGAAACTCGCGATCCTCTCGCGCGCGCCGCAGGCGTACTCGACCCAGCGACTGCGCGCCGCCGCGCAGCAGCGGGGTCACCAGGTGAAGGTGCTCAACACCCTGCGTTTCGCGATCGATCTCTCGGGGCCCGAGCCCGACCTTCAGTTCCGCGGCCGCCCGCTCTCCGACTACGACGCGATCCTGCCGCGCATCGGCAACTCGATCACGTACTTCGGAACGGCCGTGGTGCGCCAGTTCGAGCAGATGGACGTCTATACGCCCAACACCGCGAACGGCATCTCGAACGCCCGCGACAAGCTGCGCGCCAACCAGATCCTCTCGCGCCACAACATCGCGCTGCCGCCGACCGCGTTCGTGCGCAACCGTGCCGACGTGCGACCTGCGATCGAACAGGTCGGCGGTGCGCCCGTCGTCATCAAGCTGCTCGAGGGCACCCAGGGCATCGGCGTGATCCTCGCGCCGCAGGTGAAGGTCGCCGAGGCGATCATCGAGACGCTGCACTCGACGAAGCAGAACGTGCTCATCCAGAGGTTCATCGCCGAGAGCCGTGGCCGAGACATCCGCGCCCTCGTCGTCGGCGACCGCGTCGTCGCCGCGATGCGCCGCGTCGCGAGCGGCGACGAGTTCCGCTCGAACGTGCACCGCGGCGGCAGCGTCGAGGCCGTCGAACTCTCGCCCGAGTACGAGCTCGCGGCGGTGCGCTCGGCGCAGATCATGGGACTCAAGGTCGCCGGGGTCGACATGCTCGAGGGCAACGACGGTCCGCTGGTGATGGAGGTCAACTCCTCGCCCGGCCTCCAGGGCATCGAGACGGCCACGAACCTCGACATCGCGGGCGCGATCATCGACTACATCGCGAACCAGGTCGCGTTCCCCGAGATCGACGTCCGCCAGCGGCTCACCGTCTCGACCGGGTACGGCGTGGCCGAGCTGCTCGTGCACGGCAACGCCGACCTCGTCGGCAAGACGCTCGGCGAATCGGGCCTGTGGGAGCGCGACATCACGGTGCTCACGCTGCACCGCGGCACGAACGTGATCCCGAACCCGCGCAAGGGCGTCGTGCTCGAGGCCGACGACCGGCTGCTCTGCTTCGGCAGGCTGGAGGAGATGCGCTCGATGATCCCCGAGCGTCGTCGCCGCCGGGCGAAGGTGCGAAAGCTCCCGAAGCAGCCGCTCCAGCAGAACGAGTAGCGCCTTTCGGGTTTACAGGACAAATCGGGCTGCACAGGTCGGCTTCTGCGCTCAACCGTCCTGCAAATCGGCCGATGTCCTGTAAACCCCCCCCCGGGGGGTCAGTGGCTCCGGAGCGCGGTGGTCACGATGTCGAGGGCGGATGCCTCGGCTCCGAGTCTGCGCGCGAGCGCCGCGTAGTCGGCGGCGGCGAGTTGGAGGGCTCGCTCGGCCGGGTCGCCGTGCTCGGCCACGAAGGTGCCGTTGCGGCCGCGCCCCTCGATGACCCCGTCGGCTTCGAGCGCCTTGTACGCCTTCGCGACGGTGTTCACCGCGAGCCCGAGCACCTCGGCGAGGGCCCGGACGGTCGGCAGCTTCGAGCCGGGCGCGAGCCTTCCGTCGGCGACCGCGGCGACGACGGCGCCGTGCAGCTGCTCGTAGGGGGCGGGCGCCGCGCTCGCGTCGATCGAGAGGCCGAGGCTCGAGGCATCCATGTCGGAGTCGCGGGCGTCAGTCGCGGTTGCGGTTCACGAGGCGCGACAGCACGATCGCACTGCGCGTGTGATCGACGTTCGGGGCGATGCGCACCCGCTCGAGGGCGTCTTCGAGCGAGGCGATGTCGCGCGCGCGGATCTGCACGATCGCGTCGGCGCTGCCGGTGACGGTGCCCGCGTAGACGACCTCGGGCACGTCCTGGAGGATGCGCTTGAGCTCGTCGGGCGCGACGGTGCCCCGGCAGAACAGCTCGACGTACGCCTCGGTCGACATGCCGTCGACCGTGGGGTCGACCTGGATCGTGAACGAGCGGATGACGCCGTCGGCGACGAGCCGGTCGACGCGGCGCTTGACCGCCGAGGCGCTGAGCCCGACGGACGACCCGATGTCGCCGTACCCGGCCCGGGAGTTCTGCCGGAGCAGGTCGAGGATGGCGCGATCGAGGTTGTCCATGGTGGGAGTGTACGCGGGTTCTTTGCGCCGTGACCTCTGATTACGGCGGATTCGTGCGGAGCGCGCGGTGTCAGTCGGTTGCCGAGAGGGTGGCGCGCCGCGCGCGCAGGCCGTCGAGGAGCGCGGCGATGCCGAGCTCGAACGCGGCGATCGCGCTGGTGGACTCCTCGTAGCGCGGGTCGAGCGCGGCATGCGCCCGCTCGAGCTCGGCGGGCACCGAGGCCTGGTCGAGCATGTCGCTCGGGGCCACGATGTCGAGCGCCGAGCCGAGCACGTGCGCCTCGACCGTACGCATCACGGCGACCGCGTCACCGTGGGGCCAGCCGCCGTCGATGAGCGCGCCGATGACGACGTCGTAGATCACGAAGGTCGAGACGTCGCGGATCGGGGTCGTCGCGAGCAGCCGGATGAGGTTCGGGTGGGCGGCGAAGACCGTGAGGTACGAACGCGCCCAGGCCTCGAGCGCGACGTCCCACGAGTTCTCGGCGAACGGCGAGGTGTCGATGCCCTCGACGATGCGGGCGCGCACGAGTTCGATGAGCTCGTCGCGACTGCCGACGTGGTTGTAGAGCGAGGAGACCTGCCGGTTCACGCGCTTCGCGAGGGTGCGCATGGTGAGCGCGTCACTGCCCTGCGTGTCGACGAGGTCGAGGGCGACGCGCACGAGTTGCTCGCGATTCACCGTCGACATGGATTCCCCTCGACTCTTCCGTCAGCTCTGCGGAGAGTGTAACCTCTCACCACTGATACGAACAGTGTTCGTATGAACATTGTTCGTACGGCGCTCGGCTCACGAAGGCAACGGTGCATGACGACACTCCACTTCTCCGGCGGAACCATCTGGCGCGGCGCGGGAGCGCCCACGGCGCGGTCGCTCCTCGTCCAGGCGGGGGTGATCGTCGCGTTCGATGACGAGGCGGATGCCACGGCCGACGCGGCACGCGAGACGGAGCACGTCGAGTCGGTCGACCTCGAGGGCGGATTCCTCATGCCCTCGTTCGGCGACGGCCACGCCCACCCGCTGTTCGGCGGGCTCGAAGCCGAAGGCCCGGCGGTGCGTGACTGCGCGACCGTCGACGAGATCGTCACCGCCGTCGCCGAGTTCGCCGCCGCGAACCCCGAGGTCGAGTGGATCATCGGCGCCTCCTACGACCCCAGCCTCGTCGAGGAGGGACTCTTCGACGCGCACTGGCTCGACGCGGCCGTCGCCGATCGCCCGGTCGTGCTGCGCGCCTACGACTATCACACGGTGTGGGTGAACTCGCGGGCGCTCGAGCTCGCCGGCATCGACGCCCAGACCCCCGAGCCCGAGCTCGGTCAGATCATGCGCCGTGCCGACGGCAGCCCGCTCGGCACCCTGCGCGAGTGGGGGGCCGTCGACCTCGTCCTCGACGCCGCCTCGGTCAGGCCCGCCGAGGAGCGCATGCGTGCCCTGCGACGGGCGGGGGAGTACTACCTCGAGCGGGGCGTCACCTGGGTGCAGGATGCCTGGGTCGAGCCCGGCGACGTCGACAGCTACCTCGACGCGGCGGAACGCGGCATCCTGCCCGTGCGATTCAACCTCGCGCTCTACGCCGACCCCCGGCACTTCGCCGCTCAGCTGCCGGTCATGCGCGAGTCGCGCCGCCGCGTCGACGCGCTCGGGTCGCCGATGCTCACCGCGAACACCGTGAAGTTCTTCGCCGACGGGGTCATCGAGTCCGAGACCGGCGCGCTGCTCGAGCCGTACTGCACGGGGCTCCACGACCACGGCGAACGCGGCCGCGGCATGACGGTCTGGGAGGGCGACTCGCTCCGCGACGCCGTGCTCGCCGTCGATGCCGCCGGCTTCCAGGTGCACATCCACGCGATCGGCGACGCCGCCGTGCGCCAGGCCCTCGACGCCGTCGAGCGCGCGATCGACGCGAACGGACCGCGCGACCGGCGTCCGGTGATCGCGCACGCCCAGCTCGTCGACGAGGTCGACCTCGGCCGCTTCGCCGGGCTCGGCGTGGTCGCGTGCATGCAGCCGCTCTGGGCGCAGCTCGACCCGCTGATGACCGTGCTCACCGTGCCCCGCCTCGGGCGGGAGCGCGCCGACCGCCAGTACCGCCTCCGCACGATCGACGCCTCGGGCGCCGTGCTCTCGTTCGGCTCGGACTGGCCCGTCAGCTCGGGCGCCCCGCTCGACGGCCTCGCGGTCGCCGTCTCGCGCCGAACGAGTGCGGGCGACCCCGAGGGCGGGTGGACGCCGGAGGAGATCCTGCCGGTCGAACGCGCGCTCGCTGCGTACTCGACGGCCGTCGCCCACCAGGCGTTCGCCGACGAGGCATCCACCCCATGGGGTCGCATCGAACCCGGTGCGAGCGCCGACCTCGTCCACCTCGCGCGCGACCCGCGCGACGTCCCCGCCGGCGAGCTGGCCGGCATCGCCGTCCTCGCCACCTATCTCGCAGGAACCCCCCATCTCGCAGGAAGCCCCCGATACCGCGCCGCAACGTAGCCGCGCGCCACGAAAGGACCCCCGTCATGTCCCAGCCCGCTCCCCAACCGCTCATCTCGCCCACCTCGGCGACCGCCCAGGTCACCGAGGGCCGCTTCAAACGGGTGCTCGGCACCCCGTCGCTCGTGCTGTTCGGCCTCGTCTACATGGTGCCGCTCACCGTGTTCACGACCTACGGCATCGTCACCCAGCTCACCGGCGGGCGGGTGCCCGTCGCCTACCTGATCACGCTCGTCGCAATGGTGTTCACGGCCCGCTCGTACGCGCGGATGTCGGTCGCCTACCCGTACGCGGGCTCGGCCTACGTGTACACGCAGCGCAGCTTCGGCGGCGCCGTCGGCTTCCTCTCGGGGTGGGCGCTGCTGCTCGACTACCTGTTCCTGCCGATGATCAACTACCTCGTCGTCGGCATCTATCTGAACGCCACCTTCCCCGCCGTGCCTGCGTGGGTGTTCGTCGTCGGGGCGATCGCGCTCGTCACCGTGCTCAACATCGTGGGCATCGCCTCGGTGAACCGCACGAACATCGTGATCATCGCGATGCAGGCGATCTTCATCGTGGTGTTCCTCGTGCTCGCGTTCGGCGGAGCGGCGGGCAACGGCGTCGACCCGCTGCTGCCGTTCACCGGCGACGGCTCGGCCTCGGGAATCGGGGTGCTGTTCGCCGGCGCCGCGATCCTGTGCCTCTCGTTCCTCGGGTTCGATGCCGTGTCGACGCTCGCCGAGGAGGCGAAGGACTCCACGCGCACCGTGCCGCGGGCGATCATGATCACGACCCTCGCGGCGGGCGTCATCTTCATCGTGATCTCCTACGCCTCGCAGCTCGTCTTCCCCTCGAACGAGTTCACCGACGTCGACTCGGCTGGCCTCGACGTCGTGGCGGCCGCAGGCGGCGAATGGCTCTCGGCGCTGTTCATCGCCGGCTACGTCGCCGGCGCGACCGGTTCGGCGCTCACCTCGCAGGCCTCGGTCGCACGAATCCTCTTCGCGATGGGCCGCGACGGCGTGCTGCCGCGCGCGGTCTTCGGGCACCTCAGCAAGCGCTTCGGCACCCCGGTCGTCGCGATCCTCGTGGTGTCGGCGCTCTCGATGCTCGCTCTCGTGCTCGATCTGCTGCTGCTCACCGAGATGGTCAGCTTCGGCGCGCTCATCGCCTTCTCGGTCGTCAACCTCTCGGTGATCAAGCACTACTTCGTCGACGGCCGCGCGCGCTCGGGCGTCGCCGCGCTGAACAACCTCGTGCTGCCCCTCATCGGCTTCGGGCTGACGGTCTGGCTCTGGACGAGCCTGTCGGGTCGCACCTTCGCCATCGGCCTCTCGTGGCTCCTCGTCGGCGTGATCATCCTCGCGATCGCGACGAAGGGGTTCCGTCGTCCGACGCCGATGCTCGACCTGAAGGAGTGACCCGGCGACCCGGGTGCACGCCCGGTGCGTCATAGGCTGGAGCGCATGCCCTACGACGACCGTGTGCGCCTCGGCGTGCAGCTCCAGCCCGAACACGCCCTCTACCCGGGCATCCGCGACGCGGTGCTCCGGCTCGAGGAGCTCGGCGCCGACCTCGTCTTCAACTGGGATCACTTCTTCCCGCTGCACGGCGACCCCGACGGCCGCCACTTCGAAGCGTGGACGATGCTCGGCGCCTGGGCCGAGCAGACCGAGCGCATCGAGTTCGGCACGCTCGTCAACTGCAACTCGTACCGCAACGCCGATCTCCAGGCCGACATGGCCCGCACGCTCGACCACATCTCGGCGAAGGGCACGGGCGTCGGGCGGTTCGTGTTCGGCACCGGCGCCGGCTGGTTCGAGCGCGACTACGTCGAGTACGGCTACGAGTTCGGCACCCGCGGCTCGCGCCTGGACGACCTCGGCCGGGCGCTGCCCCGCATCGAGGCGCGCTGGGCGAAGCTCAACCCGGCGCCGACGCGGCGCATCCCCGTGATGATCGGCGGCAAGGGCGAGCTGAAGACCCTTCGGCTCGTCGCGAAGCACGCCGACATCTGGCACTCCTTCGTCGCGCCCGACGAGATCGCGCACAAGCTCGACGTACTGCGTCGCTGGGGCGACGAGGTCGGCCGGGATGTCTCGGAGATCACCGTCTCGAACGAGCTCGACCGGCACGGGGTCGATCTCGAGCACGCCGACGCGCTCTACGACGCGGGCGTGCGGTTGTTCACCGTGGGGGTCGACGGGCCCGATTACGACCTCGGGCCGGTGAAGCGCTGGCTCGCGTGGCGCGACGCACGCAACGGCTGAGCGCGGGCGACGCGGTGACGCGGCGAGGCGCCGACCGATGTTCCGGCCGGCGCCTCGCCCCACCCTCTCCCGCCCGCGCGTGTCACACGGGTCGGTCCGACAGGGGGAGTGATCTCTCGCTCATCGCTCGGCGGTGAGGGCGAACAGGTGCGCCGCGACGCTCGGAGCGCCGCTCGGCTTCGCGAACGCGACCGACGCGACCGTCTTCTCCGGGTCGATCGCCACCTCGTATCGGTACATCTTCGTCACTGCGTCGGCCTTCGACCCCCATGCGTACCGATGCGCCGTCGTGAACACCGCGGGGTCGCCGCCGGTCATCCAGTCTGCGACGGTGACCGATTCATCCGTGGTGGTGCCGTCGGCATACGTCACGGTGACCGTGCTGGTACCCGGCCCGTCGGCCGCGGCGGCGAGGAGGTGCAGTCGCCGGTACTGGCCCGGCGGCAGGTCCACCGCCTGGCCGTTCAGATTGAGGTTGTTGTTCACGCCGTTCTCCCCGGAGGGCCAGAGGAATCGCACCTTCTCGTACATCAACTCGCCGGGAGCCGGGATCTCGTCGGCGGGATACGCGACCGGGGCGCTGCCGAAGCTGCCGTCGTTCGGGGCGTCGGCGGTGGCGATGGAGTCGAAGTCGTAGGGCAGGGTCACCGGAACCGACTCGCCGACGATCGCGAGGTCGGTGGAGGCGGTGAACTCGCCCTGCTTGCGTGGCTTCGCGGTCACCTCGATGGCAGCGGACCCCGGCGAGGCGGTCGCGGGGACGTCGACGTCGATCGTGAACGTCGTGCGCGTGTGCGGCGGGAGGGCGTCGAACGAGTGCACGACGGGCTCGCCGAACGGCACGTCGATCGACAGGGTTCCCGCGTTGACCTTCTGGTCGCCCCGGTTGGCGAGCGTGACGGTGACCTGCGCGGTTTCGCCCACCGCGGCGGCGTCCGCCTGCATCTCGACGCCGAGCAGCGTGGCCGTCTCCGCGTCATAGCCCTTCGATGCGATGCGGAAGGTGTACGCATACGGCTGGGCGCCCCTCGTGCCCTGGGTCGTGATCTCGAGCAGCCCGTCGGCTCGCTTCGTCCACTTGAGCGGCTTGTCCTGACCGAGCAGCGTGATGGTGTCACCCCGCTCGATCGGGACGTCGGCGCTCAACGTCAGTTTCTCCCCGGGCCAATCCAGGGCGGTCGCGTAGAACGCCTCGGGCTGCGTGGTGAAGCGGACCGGGACGGTTGCGCCGGCGTCCTCCGCCTGGGTCCAGTAGCGGGAGCCGTAGATCGCCTCGCCGTTGACGTCCAGCCAGTCGCCGAGGGCGCGTACGCGCGACGCCTGAAGCTCGGGCACCGTTCCGTCGGCCTTCGGGCCGATGTTCAGCAGGAGGTTTCCGTTCTTCGAGACGACATCGACGAAACTGTCGACGAGACCATCGGGAGTGAGCGTCTGCGCGACGCCCTCTTGCGCGTTGTACCCGTACGACTGGCCGAGGCCGCGACTCGCCTCCCACTTGGATGCCTTGATGTCGGGTTCGACGGAATACTCCGGGGTGCTGTAGTCGGAGACGTTGTTGCCGCAGCGATCGTTGATCGTGACGTCCTTCCGCCCCGCCGCGTTGTTGAAGTAGTAGGCCATGAAGTCGTTGCTGTCGTTGACCCCGCCGATGTCGCACCACATGATGTCGGGGTCGTACTTGTCGACCAGCTCCTTCATCTGGGGCAGTTGGAAGTCCTTGACGTAGTCGTCGACGGGGAGGTACCCGGTGTACGGAACCTCCTCCTGGGTGAACGGATTGCGCGGCGCGCCGCTGCCGAACCACCCGCCCCACTGGACGGGTGACGCCGGATTGTGCCACTCGGGGAGCGAGAAGTAGACGCCCTCCTTGAGTCCGTAGTCGCCGGCACGGTTGGCGGCCGAAAGTTCGCCGACGAAATCGCGCTTCGGGCCGTACTCGACGGTGCTCCGGTCGCTGACATCGGTGTCGTAGAGCGCGATGCCATCGTGATGCTTCGCCGTCAGCACGTAGTACTTGCCGCCGCCTCGCTCGAACAGGTCGAGCCAGGCGTTCGGGTCCCACGACTCCGCCTTCCATTCACGCAGGAAGTCGTCGTACGCGAAGTCACGGCCGTAGGTCTTCTCGTGGTACTTCTGCGTCGAACTGCCGGCGGTGTTCATCTGCGCCCAGTACCACTCGGAGTACTTGTTCTCCGTGCCGGTGAGCGGCGCGTACGCCGGGACGGAGTACGCCCCCCAGTGGACGAAGAATCCGAGCTTCGCGTCGTCGAACCACTGCGGCGCAGAGTGGCCTGAGAGCGACTCCTTCGTCGGCTCGTAGGCGTCGGCATCGGTCGCGGGGGCCGCGGGGGCCGCGGGGGCCGCAGCGGCGGCGGCGGCGCCGAACAGCATCACGCTCGTGGTGGCGGCCGCGGCGACGATGCCGCGCCATGTTCGTTTCATCATGAGTCGAAGTCTGAAAGATCAGATGTTCTATTGTCAAGAGAAAACCGGTCGAGTGTCAGGGATCGGTTCAGATCCGCTCTCTTCCGTCAAAAGCGAGCGCCTGGGTGGGGCGCATGTCGGCTGGGCAAGGAGCAGAACATCAGATGTACTCGGGCAGGATGCCGCGGCGGACCGTATCGAGTTGCCTGCGGCCTCGATACGGTCCGACGCGATGCTTCAGTCAGCCGACGACGGCAGCTCGGAGCCGAACTCGAGTGCTTCCACCAGTGGCCGCACCGTTGCCGTGAACGCGTCGTCGACGAAGTAGTCCTTCAGTCGATCGTCCTTCAGCTCGTTGCCGATCGCGGCCATGATCATCGACTGGTCGAGGCTCAGGTAGCGTTCGGCGATCGTGCCGCTGCCGACGGCGACCGAATCGTAGAACCCGCCCGGGCCGTAGGCGCCGAGGTCGCGCTCGAGCCCGGCGAGGTTGTCGAGCACCTCGCGCTTCGCATAGGGCAGTGCGAGGAACGCGGCGTGCGGGGTGACCACGCCGTCGCCGAAGTCGGGCGTCGGGTTCGTCGCCTCGCGGCATCCCTCGTAGCCGCCGTCGACGTTCGTGCGCTCGACGTCGCTCGCGTACCCGTCTGAGCTGATGCCGATCGCCTCGACACCGTACTCGCGGTACTCCGCGAACGGGTCGGAGGCCGGCGAGAAGCCCCAGTAGCCGTACTCGGCCTCGTCGAGCCCGTGCTCGATCTGGGCGCGCACGGTCGCGGGGTGGTTGACCGCCCACGAGTCGGCGCCCCAGTCGGACTCGGGCACGAACAGGTCGGGCATGAGCGCTTCGAACATGCTGCCGCCCCACGCGGGCACGAGCTTCATGCCGCGGTACTCGTAGACGCTCTCGTACACGGGCACGCCGAGATACTCGCGCATCTCACCGCTCGGCTTCTGCTCCTGCCAGGCCCAGTCGCAGCCCCGGTCGGGCATCGTGCGGAGCGTGCCGTAGTACCCCTCGGCGGGGATCTGCCCGTTGGCGATGCCGAGGTAGGTCGCGATGCGCGACTCACTCACGGTCGTGTCGTAGTGATGGCAGGTGTAGAAGACGTCGGGCCCGTCGTCGCCGTAGTTGCCGGGCACCGAGCAGCCCGCAGGGGCCTCGACCCAGAAGCCACCGCGGTTGATGCCGACGTCCGGGCGCGCCTCGAGGTCGTGGAACCATCCGAAGTCCATGCTCTCGTAGAGAGCGGATGCCTCGTCGGCGAGTTTCGGTTCGGCGGATGCCACGACGCGAAGCGCGGCCGCCAGCCAGCCGTTGTCGACGGTCGAGAGGAAGGGGTCCACCGCGCTGCCGCTCGAGGGCCAGGTCGTGAGCTTCGAGCCGTCGGCCGGCGAGTACCAGTTGTAGTACATGCCGCTCGGCTCATGGCGCTCCATCGTCGCGAGGGAGTCGAGCGTCAGGGACATCCGCTGGCGCGCCTCCTTGCGGGTGATGAGGTGCAGGTCTCGCGCGACCACTGTCGACCAGAGGTACCCGCCGATGTTCGTCGGGCTCGTGTACCCGCTCGCGGCGGTGAGGTCGCCCTCGATGTTGTCGGCGACCAGCCCGGTGTCGGGGTCGGTCATCGCGGTGAGCGAGGCCCAGGTGTCTGACGCGTAGCGCTTGAGCGTGTCGTCGTCGGCCTTGCTTCCGCGGTTTCCCGCGAATGCGGCGGTCGGCGGCACGAGCAGTGCCGCCGTCAACGCGACGCCGATCAGCGCGCGGAGACTCGATCGCATGGTGACTCCTTCGTCATGGTTCCCGGCGGGAACGCGTGCGGCGAGTATGACACGAATACCTAACGTGCGAAAGGTTTTGATCGACCGTGTTCGGCGTCGTGCGCACGCCGCAGCGCGCTCACGACGCGACCCGGCGATGCCGGGTCGCGTCGGTGTCGCGTCAGCTCTCGGGGGGGCCGGCGTGATCGTTGCCGACCGGGTCGAGGAGGTATCCGCGGACGAACTCGTCGAAGGCGGCCGTCATGTCGACGGACGGGTCGAGCAGCCACTGCTGCTGCAGGCCGTCCATGACGGCGGAGATGAGCCGCGCCGCGTGGGCCGTGTCGATGTCGGCGCGGATCAGCCCGTCGCGCTGCGCGTCGGCCAGCACGTCGCGGGTGCCTGTGGCGTTCTCGGCGTACCGGCGCGCGAACTCCGCGTGAGCGGGATGGGCGGGGTCGGTCGCCTCGGCGGAGATCACGGTATAGAGCGAGGTGAGGCCGCGAGTCGTCTGGTTGTAGGCGACGACCTTGCGCACCTGCTCGAGCAGGGTGAGCTCGGAGACGTCGCCGGCGGCGGCCTGGACCCGCGCGTCACGCTGGCGAAGCACCTCGGTGAAGAGCTCCTCTTTGCCGGAGAAGTGGTGCATGAGCCCGGCCGGCGTGAGATCGACGCGCTTGGCGATCTCCCTCAGCGACCCGCTGTGGAATCCGCTGCGCCCGAAGACGACGAGCGCCGCGTCGACGATCTCCTGACGCTTCGCCTGGCCCTTCGCATAGCTTCCCCGTCGCGCCCGTCGCCCCGTGCGAGGGTCGGATGCCTCGCGCGCCGCGATCTCGGCTGTGGTGTCTCCCTCGCCCATGCCATGAATCTATCGCATGCGAAACAAAAACCTATCGCCTGCAAGGTTTTATGAGTATGGTGTGAGTCGACCGGGCGGGATTCGCCACGGACACCTGCAACAGACGAGAATCCGCTGGAAGGCGGACAGCGACCAATGGAGGCCGAACCGATGAATCGATGGAGATCACACCGACCCCTGCGACGGGTGGCGATGGCCGGCGCGGTCGTCGCCGCGAGCGCGATCGTGCTGACCGGCTGCGGGCGCGGTGACGGCGGAGGTGGAGGCGACGCCGAGAGCAAGGGCGCGATCAACGACGAGCCCGCCACGGGCACCGTCGAGATCTGGGCGATGGGCAACGAGGGCGAGCTGCTGAGCGAGCTCGCCGCCAAGTTCGAAGAGGAGAACCCCGACGTCACGATCGACGTCACCGCCGTGCCGTGGGACGGCGCGCACGATCGCATCGCGACCGCCATCGCCGGCGGCAAGACGCCCGACATCTCGATGCTCGGCACGACCTGGGTCGGCGAGTTCGGCGCGACCGGCGCATTCGAGCCGACGCCCGAGGGCCTCGTCGACGAGGGCGACTTCTTCGACGGCTCCTGGAACACCGCCGTCGTCGACGGCGTCGCCTACGGCGTGCCGTGGTACGTCGACACCCGCGTGCTCTACTACCGCACCGACCTGGCCGAAGCGGCCGGTGTCGAGGCGCCCGAGACGTGGGAGGAGCTCACCTCGTTCGTGACGGCGCTGCAGGGGCAGGGCGCGACCTCTGGGCTCTCGCTCCCGCCCGGCGGGTTCGACTCGTGGCAGTCGATCTCGCCGTTCGCCTGGCAGCAGGGCGGCGACATCCTCGACCCCGACGGCGAGACCTTCACCCTCGACAGCCCGGCATGGCAGGAGGCGTTCGAGTACTACGCGAGCTTCTTCGAGGAGGGCCTCGCCGAGCCGGTGCGCCTCGAGGGCGGCGAGCTCGAGCAGAAGTTCATCAGCGGCGAGCTGGGGGCGTTCTACAGTGGCCCGTGGCACACCGGCATCCTGCTCGACCAGGGCGGCCCCGAGTTCGCCGACAAGTTCGCCCTCTCAGTGGTGCCCGGCGCCGACAGCCGCACCAGCTTCACCGGCGGCGGCAACCTGGCGGTGTTCGATGAGGCCGCGAACCGGGATGCCGCGTGGAAGTTCGTGCGCTGGCTGACCGAGCCCGAGACCCAGGTCGCCTGGTACGAGATCGCGGCGGTCATGCCGAGCGTCGAGGCCGCGTGGGAGGCCGAGGCCTTCACCGACGACCCGTACCTCAGCGTTTTCGGCGAGCAGCTCCTCGATGCCAAGGCGCCGCCCGCGATCCCGACCTGGGCGCAGGTTTCGGCCGTCATCGACCAGGAACTCGAGAAGGTGACCCGCGGCGAGACGAGCGTCGAGGACGCGCTCGCCACCATGCAGTCGCAGGCCGAGTCGATCGGCACCGGCTTCTAGTCACATGGTCGCACTCACCCCGTCGGCTCCGACGCGCGCTCGCGCGTCGCGTCGGAGCCGACGCACCACCCTGATCGCCTGGGGCTTCGCCGCCCCATTCGTGATCCTCTTCCTCGTCTTCATGGCCGGCCCGATCGTGGCGTCGTTCTTCATGAGCTTCACCGACCTCACGACACGAGACCTGCAGACGCCGTTCAACGTGAACGTCGTCGGCTTCGAGAACTACGCGAAGCTCTTCGACGACCCACGGTTCCTCCGCTCGCTGCTGAACACCGCGGCGTTCGTGCTCGTCGGGGTCCCGCTCACGATGGCGCTCGCGCTCGCCGTGGCGCTCGCGCTGAACACGGGCATCTCGAAGTTCCGCACCGTCTTCCGGGTCGGCTACTACGCGCCGGTCGTGACGAGCATCGTCGCGATCGCGATCGTCTGGCGGTTCATCCTCCAGCCCGACGGCCTGCTCAACGCCTTCCTCGGCTGGTTCGGCATCACCGGCCCCGACTGGCTGCAGTCGACGACCTGGGCGCTGCCCTCGCTCATCCTCATGGCGGTGTGGCGCAACATCGGCACCCTCATGGTGATCTTCCTCGCCGGCCTCCAGGGCGTGCCGAAGGAGCACCACGAGGCCGCGATGGTCGACGGTGCGAACGCGTTCCAACGCTTCGGCAGCATCACGCTGCCGGCCATGCGCCCGACCCTGCTCTTCGCCGCCGTGATCACCGGCATCGGCTACCTGCAGTTCTTCGAGGAGCCGTTCGTCATGACGCGCGGCGGCCCGCTCGATTCGACCCTCTCGACGGCGATGTACACCTACAACCAGTTCGGCTTCGGCAACTACTCGTACGCCTCGGCCGCGAGTTACGTGCTGTTCCTCGCGATCGTGGTGCTCTCGCTCATCCAGTTCCGCTTCCTCGGAAGGAAGGACTGACATGACTCGCACTCGCACCCGCTGGTGGCTCTACGTCGTGCTCGTGCTCGGTCTGGTCGCGATGGTCATGCCGTTCGTGTGGATGATCCTCGGCTCGTTCAAGACCACCGCCGAGATCCGGCAGTACCCGACGAACTTCTGGCCGATCGATCCGACGCTCGACAACTACGCGCAGCTGTTCGGCCGGCTCGACTTCACGGCGTTCTTCACGAACAGCATCATCGTGGCGTTCTTCGTGACGGCCGGCAACATCGTGTTCTCGTCGATGGTGGGCTACGCGCTGGCGAAGCTCGAGTTCCGTGGCAAGAAGTTGCTGTTCGCGGTCGTGCTCTCGACCCTCATGGTGCCGGGCGTCGTCACCTTCGTGCCGCTGTTCGTGCTCACCGCGAACCTCGGCCTCGTGAACTCGTATCCGGGCCTGATCCTGCCGTTCCTGATCACGCCGCTCGGGGTCTTCCTCATGCGCCAGTTCATGCTGAGCCTGCCCGACGACATCATCGAGGCGGCCCGCATCGACGGGGCGGGGGAGTGGCGCATCTTCCTGCGGGTGATCATGCCGCTCTGCGGCCCCGCGGTCGCGACGCTCACGATCCTCACCTTCCTCGGCAGCTGGAACAACTTCCTCTGGCCGCTCGTCGTCGCGACGACCGAGGACAAGTACACCCTCCCGGTGGCGCTCGCGCTCTACTCGGTGGGCCAGAACGCGGCGCAGTACGGCCTCATGATGGCGGGCGCCGTCGTGGTCGTCGTTCCGGTGCTGCTCATATTCGTGGTGCTGCAGCGCTACTTCGTGCAGGGCATCGCCCTCACCGGAATCAAGTGACGGCTCCGGCCGGCAAGAAACAAGAAGCAAGGAGACCTGGATGGCAGACATCCGCTACCCCGACGGCTTTCTCTGGGGGGCCTCGACCGCCGCGCACCAGGTGGAGGGCAACAACATCAATTCAGACTGGTGGCAGCGCGAGCACGGGCACCTGTCCGGCGCGCCCGTCGAAGCACCGTCGGGAGACGCCGCCGACAGCTTCCACCGCTACCCCGAAGACATGGCGCTGCTGGCCGACGCCGGGCTCAACTCCTACCGGTTCAGCGTCGAGTGGGCACGCATCGAACCCGAAGAGGGCTTCGTCTCGCGGGCGATGATCGACCACTACCGGCGCATGGTCGACACCGCGCGCGAGCTCGGCCTCGAGCCCATGGTCACGCTCCACCACTTCACGAATCCGATCTGGTTCGCGAAGGCCGGTGGCTGGCTGACGGATGCCTCGGTCGATCGCTTCACCCGGTTCGTCGAGGCCGCACTCCCGGTGATCGTCGGCGTCGACCTCGTGTGCACCATCAACGAGCCGAACATGGTCTCGGTGCTCGCCGACCCCGAGGTCGGCTTCCCGTCGATCGGGCTGCCGCCGGGCGTGCCGCACGTGACCGACCGGCTGATCGCGGCGCACAAGCGCGCCGTCGAGCTCGTGCAGGGCATCGGCGGCAAGGCCGGCTGGTCGGTCGCCACGCAGGCGTATCAGCCGGAACCCGGGGCCGAGCAGGTCGCTGCCGACTACGGGCGCTCGCGCGAGGACGTGTTCCTCGACGCGGCATCCGGCGACGACTGGGTCGGGGTACAGGCGTACACGCGGACGAAGATCGGTGCCGAGGGTCCGCTCCCGATTCCCGAGGGCGCCGAGCGCACGCTTACCGGATGGGAGTACTACCCGCCGGCGATCGGCGACGGCATCCGCAACTCGTGGGCCCGCAACGGCCTTCCGGTCTACGTGACCGAGAACGGCATCGCGACCGCCGACGACGCCCGGCGCATCGACTACACGCGCGGGGCGCTCGAGACGATCGCCGCGTGCATGGCCGACGGCATCGACGTGCGCGGGTACCTGCACTGGAGCGCGCTCGACAACTACGAGTGGGGCAGTTTCCGGCCGACCTTCGGGCTCATCGGCTGGGATCCGCTGACCTTCGAACGGCGGCCGAAACCGAGCCTCGCCTGGCTGGGCGAGGTCGCGCGTTCGGGCAGGCTGATCGATGGGTGAGCCGCGCGGTAGCTCGGTTGCCTGCCCGTGTCGGCCTTTCGTCCGGCCAGTCCCAGCGCGTAGCCTCGGGGTCAGCGCCCGACGACGGTGATCGCGCCGTTCGAGGTCGAGAGATCGAGCAGGAACTCGCCGTCGGCGAGGTCGTCGATGTCGACGTCGATCGAACCGTTCGAAGTGTCGGTCTCGACCCGATAGCTTGCTTCGGCGGTCGGCACGGCGACGTCGATCGAACCGTTCGAGGTGCGCGCCTCGACGTCCTGCGGTGTCGCCAGGCGGAGCTCGATCGCGCCGTTCGAGGTCGAGGCGAACACGCCGCGGCCGCTCAGCCCGCGGCCCTCGATGCGTCCGTTGCTCGTCTTCGCCTCGATCTCTCCGGTGACGTCGTCGAGCTCGATCCGTCCGTTGCTCGTCTCGACGTTGACGTCGTCGACGCCGGTGAGGGTGATCGCTCCGTTCGAGGTCGCCCCGCTGACGTCCGCGCCGATCGGGACCTCGACCGTGTAGTCGACCGAGCAGTCGCGCCCGCATCCGCCGAGCACGAGCACCTCGCCGTGCATCTCGGTCGTCTCGCCGACCTCCCGATCGCCGCGATACGACACCGTGCGGGACACCGCGATCGACGAGGCGCCTTCGACGCCCTCGATCGTCACGCGACCCTCGGGGTGATCGATCTCGATCGACCGAACCGGCCCGTCGAGGGTGGCGTCGTCGCTGAACCGCTCGGTCGGCGCGAGCCAGGCGCATCCGCTCGTCGCCGCCGTGGCGGCGGCTGCGATCGCGACGATCGCGATCGTCCGGCCCGTGCGCGTCATTCGAGTCATGATGCTCCCCCTTGCGATCGGGTGCTTCCGCCCCCACGACCGATGCTAACCAGCCCTCCCGGCGCGGGAACGGGGGCTCACCCCCGGATCCGGTCGGGGGATGGCGACGGGGAGTAAGGTGACCCCCATGGGCAGTGTCACCGAACCTGCCCCGGGGGAGTACGGGCCACCGGAGCCGGGCGTGGGCGACGGTGGCGAGCGCGACACCCGGGGTGACCACGGATTCTTCGGGCAGCCGCGGCCGCTGGTCCACATCTTCGGCGTCGAGATGTGGGAGCGGTTCAGCTTCTACGGCATGCAGGGCATCCTGCTGCTCTACCTCTACTACTCGACCGCCGACGGCGGGCTCGGCATGGACCAGACCGCCGCAGCTGGCATCGTCGGCGCCTACGGCGGCACGGTCTACCTCTCGACGATCCTCGGCGCGTGGATCGCCGACCGGCTGCTCGGCAGCGAACGCGTGCTCTTCTACAGCGCGAGTGTCATCATGGCCGGGCACCTCGCCCTCGCGTTCCTCCCGGGGTTCTGGGGCGTCGGCGTCGGGCTCGTGCTCGTCGCCTTCGGCTCGGGCGGGCTGAAGGCGAACGCGACGAGCGTCGTCGGCACGCTGTATTCCGAGCATGACCCGCGCCGCGATGCCGGCTTCTCGATCTTCTACCTCGGCATCAACCTCGGCGCCTTCCTCGGGCCGATCCTCACGGGGCTCGCACAGACCACGCTCGGCTTCCACTGGGGGTTCGGGCTCGCCGCCCTCGGTATGGCGTTCGGACTCATCCAGTACTCGTTCGGCCGCAAGAAACTGCCGCCCGAGGCATCCGTGGTGCCCAACCCACTGCCGCGCGACCGCATCGGTCTCGTGATCGGCGTCGCGGTCGCAGCCGTCATCGTCATCGCGGTGCTCGTGCTCACCGGGCTCGTCACCGCGACGAACCTCGTGACCTGGGTGATCGGCGGAACGGTCGTCGCGGCCGTCGCGTACTTCATCGTGATCCTCGCGAGCCGGCACATCTCCACGACCGAGCGCAGCCGGGTGTACGCGTTCATTCCGCTGTTCATCGCGAGCGTCGCGTTCTGGTCGCTCTACCAGCAGCAGTTCACCGTGCTCACGATCTACTCAGACGAACAGCTGAACCGCGACCTGTTCGGCTGGACGATGCCGGTGTCGTGGGTGCAGTCGATCAACCCGATCTTCATCATCATCCTGTCGGGCGTTTTCGCCGCGATCTGGACGAAGCTCGGCGACCGGCAGCCGTCGACGCCGATCAAGTTCGCGCTCGGCACGGCGATCATGGGGCTCGCGTTCCTGCTGTTCCTGCCGTTCGCCGGTGGCGGCGAGGCCTCGACACCGCTGCTCTGGATGGTGCTGATCCTGTTCGTGTTCACCGTCGCCGAGCTGCTGCTCTCGCCCGTGGGGCTGTCGGTCGCGACGAAGCTCGCGCCGCAGCGGTTCCACACGCAGATGGTGGCGCTGTTCTTCCTCTCGGTCGCGCTCGGCACGGCGATCGCGGGCCTGCTCGCCGAGTTCTACACGGTCGTGAACCAGGCCACCTACTTCGGGGTGCTCGGCGGCATCGCGATCGTGCTCGGCGGCGCGCTCGCGCTCGGCAGCCGCGGCGTGCTGAAGCTCATGGCGGGCGTGCGCTGACCTCTTCGCGGGTCGAGATGGAGCGCGGCGACATCCCGAAACCCGGTTACGATTCTGGGGATGTCCCGACCGCTCGTGGTGATCCCCACGTACAACGAACGTGAGAACCTCGCCGCGATCGTGGCGAGGGTGCGCACGGCGGTTCCGGATGCCTCGGTGCTCGTCGTCGACGACGCCTCGCCCGACGGCACCGGGGCGATCGCCGACGAACTGGCGGCGGGCGACTCGGCGGTGCAGGTGCTGCACCGCCGAGGGAAAGAGGGCCTCGGCGCCGCCTACCTCGACGCCTTCGAGTGGGCGCTCGCGCAGGGGTTCGACCCCGTCGTGCAGCTCGACGCCGACGGGTCCCACCAGCCCGAACAGCTGCCGTCGCTGCTCGTCGCGCTCGCGGGCAGCGACCCCGCGGGCGAGCCCGTCGACCTCGTGATCGGCTCGCGCTGGGTGGCGGGCGGATCGATCGAGAACTGGCCCCGACGTCGGCAACTGCTCTCGCGCGGCGGCAGCGCGTACGCCCGCTGGGTGCTGCGGCTGCCGACCCGCGACGCGACCGCGGGGTACCGGGCGTTCCGCGCCGACGCGCTGCGACGCATCCGGCTGGAAGACGTGCACACGCGCGGGTATGGATTCCAGGTGGACATGCTGTGGCGTGCCCGCGAGGCGGGGCTCACCGTGGCCGAGGTGCCCGTCACCTTCGTCGAACGCGAGCGCGGGCGGTCGAAGATGAGCTTCGGCATCGTCGTCGAGGCGATGCTGCACGTCACCGCATGGGGCATCGCGAGCCGGTTCCGGCGCACCCCGCGCTGAGACGCCGTGTCGGTCGCGCGCAGCCGGGACTGTCGCGCGCAACAAGCGGCGCGCCGTGCTCAGCCGGCGAGCAGCGACGGCTCGGCGACCAGTCGTTCGCGCGCCTGACGGCGGGCCCCTGCGAACACGGCGCCCGGGCCGAGCCGGGCGGGAGCCAGCGTCGGGATCGCCTCGAGCGCACCGCCGCCGATGGTCGGCCGGTTCGCGCGGAACGCCGCATCGATGTCGCCGAGGAGGACGCCCCAGTAGCCGCCGACGATGACCGCTGACGGGTCGAGCGTCGGGACGACGAGCTGCAGTGCACGGCCGATCCAGTGCGCGGCGTCGAGCCACGACCAGCGCGCCCGGTCGTCGGCGGCCGCGACGCGCTCGACGAGTTCGGCGAGGGCGGCGGCGCGACCGCGGGCGGCGGCGTATTCGGTGAGGCCGGCGCGCTCGAGCACGAGCTCGGGGGCCGCGACCGTGGCGAGGCAGCCGAGCTGTCCGCAGGTGCAGCGTGCGCCGCCGGGCACGACCGGGAGGTGCGCGAAGGTGGCCGCGAGACCGTGGGCTCCCGTGAGCGGGCGACCGCCCGCGATCGCAGCGGCCGTCACCGAATCGTCGCCCGCGATGTAGAGCAGTTCGTCGATGCCGGGCAGCTCGGCGTGTTCGGCGGACGCGGCCGCCGCGGCCGCGCTCTGAAGGGTGATCGGGAGCGACAACCCGGGTTCGAGTTCGGCGAGCGTCGGGGCGAGGCTCCGCAGCGCCGCGAGCACGTCGACGGGTTCGCTGCCGATGCGTGCGTCGGCGATGACGACCGAGGGGCGCCCGACGACGGCGCCGTCGACGAGCACGGTGAGGTCGGCGACGGGGTGCTCCCCGCGCTGCGCCCTGGCCACGGCGCGGGTGAGCACGAGTGCGAGGAGCTCGAGCGGGTCGGCGAAGCCGCTGCCGGCATCGATCAGCGGTTCGACGAACCGGGCGATCTCGTCGCCGCCGAGCCCGGCGACGGTGGCGACGGCCTCGTCGGGAGTGAGCATCGCGGTGACGAGCACCCGGTCGGCGGCGGTCAGCGCGAGCGGTGCGGTGCGACCGTCGCCCGAGGCCGCCGTTCCGCCGGGGCGCAGCACGCCCGCGTCGAGCAGGCGCGAGGCGAGCCCGGCGATGGTGCCGCGCCCGAGGCCCGTCGCCGAGGCGAGTTCGGAGCGGGTCGCCGGCCCGTGGACGACGAGGTGGTCGAGCAGGCGGGCCGACTGCGCCCGGTGCACCTCGTCGAGCGGTCCGGTGGTGGTGGGTACGGAGGATTCGCCGGCCGCGGTCATGTCGTAAGCATGCTCGGCTCGGGACGTGCGGTCACGTACCCCGTTCGGGGGACACCTCGTATCGCGGGCACGGCCGATGCGCGGGCGAGGTTCACAGCAGCGGGCGGACGCTTGCAAAGCCGTCGTCCACCATGTGCGACGGGGTGTGGTAGACCCGGGTCGCGCGCGTGGCATCCGACCATCTCGGCCACCCGGCGCCCGGGTCGCCGCTCGCGATGAACGCGACCGCGGCGGCGTGCAGTTCGTCGGCGAGCGCCTGCGGCGGGTTCGGGCCGGCGAGCGGAACCATGGCCGGCCCGTCGAGGCAGTCGAAGAAGAACGGCACGTCGAGGCAGTGCTCGGCGAAGCCGAACGTGCCGCTCGGCCATGAGAAGCGGTAGAGCCAGGTGCCGGCGGCGACGGTGCGCCCGGCCGCGCCAACCGGGCCCGCACCGCCCACGTCTGCGGTGCCCGCGGCCGTCGCGCGGGCGGCGACCGTTCGCAGCATCGGCACCTTGAACATGCGGTCGGTGATGAGCCGGCCGAGCAGCCTGGCGTTGCCGTGCTTCGCGACCGCGCGGTTGGCCGCGAGGTAGTCGCGGGCGACCTGCTTCGACAGGCCCGACTTCTTCAGGAGCTTCGACTTCGGCACGAACCGCAGCAGCTTCGGCGCGTTCATGAGCGCCATCGCGAACTCGTCGTCGGTCGCCCCGAGTACGAGCGGCTTGTCGGCTCCGACGCCGGCCGTCAGCGAGCAGGTCGTCGGGCGTCGCAGCAGATCGCCGTCGATCGTCGGGCCGAGCGGCAGGCCGAGCTCGAGCATCTCGTTCATCGCGTCGGAGCCGCTGGGGGCGGTCGCCGTCTTCTGCGCCTCGAGCAGTCGCTCCTCGTCGACGGAGCGGAACCCCGCGAGGGTCGGCTCGACGCCGAGCTCGCCGGCCATCTTGCTTGCGAGCGCTTCGGCGCGCTCGGGTGCGACGTCGGCCGTCGCCCCCGAGATGGCGTAGACACCGTGGAAGAGGTGCTGCGCCGCCTCCATGCCGAGGAGCGTCAGCACGGCGCCGCCGCCCGCTGACTGGCCGGCGATCGTGACCCGCGAGGGGTCGCCGCCGAAGGCGGCGATGTTCTGCTGCACCCACTCGAGGGCGAGCAGCCAGTCGCGCACGCCGCGGTTCGACGGGGCATCCGCGATCCAGCCGAAGCCGTCGAAGCCGAGCCGGTACGAGATCGACACGGTGACGACGCCGTCGCGGTTGAAGTTGCGGCCGTCGTACCAGGGGCTCGCGGGGGAGCCCGCGAAGTAGCCGCCGCCGTGGATCCAGACGAGCACCGGCAGCGCCTCGGCCGTGCCCGGCGCGACCGTTCGGGGGTTCGGCGTGAAGACGTTCACGTTGAGCGTCGAGTCGCCCTCGATGCTCGGCTCGGGGATGAGCGTGACTCCCGGGTCGCCGCGCTGCGCCGTCGGTGCGAACTCGAGCGCGTCGCGCACCCCCGCCCACGGCGCCTTCGGCACGGGAGCGGCGAAGCGCAGCTCACCGACGGGCGCCTCGGCGAACGGGATGCCGAGGAACGCTGCCGAGCTCTCCGCACCGCGGCCTCCGGCCGCGTCGCCGGCGTGGCGCACGGTCGGGCGCCACCGGCCGCGCACGCGGCCCGCGAGGGTGTCGACCTCGACGAACGGGGATGCCGCCGAGGCATCCTGCTCGGTGCTCGTGCCGGGCTGGACGGGGGTGTGCGACATGTGTTGCTCCTAACGCACGCTCTTGATCGGGGCCACGGCGATCGCGGCGATGAAGACGAAGACCATGGCGAAGACGAACAGCATCGCGTACCCGCCGAGGGCGCTGATGATGAGGGCGGCGACCGCTGCGCTCATGGCCTGGGGGATGTTGGTGGCGATGTTCAGGATACCGAGGTCCTTGCCGGCGTCCTTGCCGCCGCCGGGCAGCACCTCGGTCATGAGTGCGGTGTCGACCGACATGTAGAACCCGAACCCGAAGCCGATGATGATGTTCATGATGAGCATGCCGGTCATGTCGGGCATGAAGAGCGGGAAGGCGAGGCTCGCGACCATGATCGCCGACGAGGCGTAGATGAACACCTTGCGCCGGCCGATCTTGTCGCTCCACCAGCCCGAGATCGTGACCGCGACGAGCGTCGGCACGAGCCCGGCGAGCGTCAGGGTCGCCTGCGCTCCCGCCGCGTCGGCGAGCGACATGCCGATGTAGTCGGTCAGGATGTAGAGCCCGTACGCCGTGACGACGAAGTAGCCGAGCATGAACAGGAATCGGGCCGTGAACGCCCAGGCGAAGTCGGGGTGCTTCTTCGGGCTCACCCAGAATCCGGCGAAGAACGCCCTCCAGCTCCACGGGGCGACCGCGGCCTCTTTCGACGACCAGTCGCGGTCGATGACGACGTAGGCGACGGTGACGACGATCACGATGACGCCGAACACCGAGTAGCCGACGCCGAAGTTCGTCGCGAACTGCCCGGCGAGCACGATGCCGAGCGTCGCACCGATCTGCATGCCGAGACCGAACATCGCGCTCGCGACGCCGCGCTTGTCGCGCGGGAAGCGGTCGGGGGTGATCGCAGACAGCGGACCCTGCACGGCGTTCAGCGAGACCTGGACGAGCACCCAGAAGATCGTGAGCCAGAGGATCGAGTCGAGGAAGCCCATGCCGAACAGCAGGACGCCGCCGATGAGCGCGCCGCCGACCATCCAGGGGGCACGGCGGCCGAGGCGTGAACGGGTGCGGTCGCTGATCGCGCCGACGATCGGCTGGGCGAAGAGCGTGAAGACGAACGAGACGGTCATGATGATGCCGAGGTTGGTGACCTTGTTCGCCTCGTCGATCATGGCGACCTGGATCGGAAGCAGGATGGCGATGAGACCGGCGTAGGTGGCGAACAGTGTGAGTGCCACGAGCAGGATGCCGGGCAGGGTGCGCTTGGTCGGCGGCGGGCTCTGCGGCGGTTCGCCCGGAACGGGCGCGGTGGCCGAGATGACACCGGTCGGTGCCACCTCCGTCGTGGGGTCGGGCAGGGGCGGTTGCAGTGACATGGGGCTCCTCATCGTCGAGACGTCCGTGGTCGTCGGGGAAGGTGCAGGCATGAATACCGAGTGGTGTTCGGCTTCAGTGTGACGCGAAGCGGGGTTAAATTCAAGTCTCGAACTATATCGGGACGCGCGTGCGCCGATGCAGGGTCGCGCGGCTCCGCGTCAGGCCCGGGCGAGTGTCGTGGGGTCGGCGAGCAGCCGCGCGATCGCGGCCCGTTCGGCGCCGATGAGCGCGGCGTCGCGCCCCAGCAGGCTCCCGACGATCGGAGGGGCCGTGAGGAAGGCCTGCTCGACGCTCGGCTGGATCTTCGCGAGCCGATCGCCCAGGTCGTCGGCGAGGGCCGCGAGGTAACCGCCGACGACGATGAGCGCGGGGTCGACCGTCAGGGTCACGATCTGGAGGGTGCGGGCGAGCTCGGCCGCACCGGCCTCCCAGGCGTCGACCGCGGCGGGCTCGCCCGCGCGGATTCGTCGCACGAACTCGTCGAGGGCTGCGGTCAGGCCGTCGTCTCGAGCGAGCTCCGACAGCCCTGCCCGCTCGAGCAGCACATCGGGCCCGGCGACCGTGACGAGGCACCCGTGCTGGCCGCACGCGCACGGCGCCCCGCCCGGAACGACGGGCAGGTGCCCGAGCGCGCCGGCCAGGTGATGGCTGCCGTCGAGCGGCAGGCCGGCGACGACGACCGCGCCGCCGATGCCCGAGTCGCTCTTGAGGTAGACGAGCTCGCTCGGCCGCCCGGCGGCCGCGTGCTCGGCGAGCGCCGCCACCTGCGTGTCGGCGACGAGGCGGGCACGGCCGGCCTGCATCAGCGACGCGAACCCCGGCGAGCGTTCGGCGAGCAGCGCGAGGAGGTCGACGGTGCCCCAGCCCAGGTCGGTGTCGGCGAGCACGATCGCCGGGTCGCCGCCGACGGGTGCCCAGACCACCGCGGAGACCTCGGCGATCTTGCGCTCGCCGACTTCGCCGACCACGGCGTCGAGCGCCTGCGCCGCCACGTCGAGCACCCGGGCGGGGTCGCCCATCGGTCGTCCGTGACGGCGTTCGACGCGAGCCAGCCGACGGCCGCCCAGCGTCGAGGCGACCGCCGCCGCATGGTCGGCGTCGATGAGCAGCGTGACGATCGCCAGGTGATCGGCCGAGAGCTCGAGCATCGTGCGCGGCCGGCCTTTGCCCTCGGCGGCGACCTGCACGGTCTCGCGCACGAGGCCATCGGCCTCGAGTCGCCGCACCAGCGCCGTCACCGAGCCGCGGGCGAGCCCGGTGGCATCGGCGAGGTCGCTGCGCGAGGCGACCCCGACTTCGGCGAGACGTGTCGCGATGAGCGCGAGGTTGTGCCGGCGCACGTCGGCGCTCGCGAGCGAGCTCATGGCGCGGCCGGCCGGCCGAGGATGCCGATGAATTCCTCGATGTGCGCCGCCATGTCGATCGACGGGTCCATGAGCCACTGGGTCTGCAGCCCGTCGGCGAGGGCGAGCAGCATCGTCGCCACGCGACCGGGGTCGAGTTCGGCGGGCAGGCCGCCCTCGCGCTGACGCTCGCGGATTCCCTCCGCGGCCATCTCTCGGAACGCCCTGAAACGCTCGTCGAAGAACGGACGGGCGGCGTGCTCGGGCTCGGTCGCCTCGGCCGACAGCCGTACGTAGAGCTGCACGAGCCCGGGCACGTCGATGTTGTGGCGGACGACCTCCACGAATCCGTCGAGCACGCCGAGCTCGTGGTCGGCGTGGGCCGCCGCGATCGTGTCGCGGTCGACCTCGTCGCGCTTGCGGAGGATCTCGGCGAACAGCTCCTCCTTCGAGGAGAAGTAGTGCAGGAGGCCCGCCTGGCTGAGGCCCACGGCCTCGGCGAGCTCGCGCACCGACGCGCGACCGTAGCCGTTTCGGGCGATGACCTCGAGCGCCGCGGTGAGGATCTCCTCCCGCTTCGCGATCCCCTTCGCGTACGAACCTCGTCGTGCCATGTCTGCAATGGTAGTTGCTTGCCAAGCAAAACCGAGTGGCGTATGGTTTTCGAACTCGGTCTCATCGGCGAGGCCGCTCGAGAAGGATCCCCCAGATGACAACGGCGTCAACCCCCGAACCCGCCACCGACCTCCGCCCCGACGAACCCGACGACGCGGCCGCCTTCATCGAAGCGGCCGCGGGCACCGACGACCCGCCTGCCCCGATCACGGGCGTCCGACGCCTGCTCGGCTGGATCATCCCCGCCAACCTCGGCATCTACATGATCTGGGGCGCCGTCCCCGGCCTCCTGCTGCCGGCGCAGATCGCCTCCCTCTTCGGCGAGGCCGACAAGGTCGCGAACCTCACGATCGTGGCGACGATCGGCGCGTTCTGCTCGATGCTCGCCCAGCCGATCGCGGGTCAGGTCTCCGACCGCACCCGCTCGCGGTTCGGCCGTCGCGCCCCGTGGATCATCATCGGCTCGCTCGCCGGCGGCCTCGCGCTGATCGGTCTCGCGTTCGCGAACAGCCTCGTCGGCGTCATCATCGCGTGGAGCCTCGTACAGATCGCGTACAACATCGCGCAGGGCCCGCTCAGTGCGGTCATGCCCGACCGCGTGCCCCGCAGCCGTCGCGGCACGTTCGCCGCGCTCTCGGGGATCGGCCTCATGGTCGGCGCGCTCGGCGGCCAGGTCGTCGGATCGATGTTCCTCGGCTCCATCGCCGCGGGCTACGTCACCTTCGCGGTGATCTCGCTCGTGGTCCTCAGCCTGTTCGTCGTCTTCAACCCCGACCACTCCTCGAAGGACCTCGAGCCCGAGCCCTTCAGGTTCGTCGACTTCCTCCGCACCTTCTGGGTGAACCCGGTCGAGCACCCCGACTTCTTCTGGGCGTTCACCGGGCGACTGCTGCTCTACACCGGCTACTTCGCGGTCACCGGCTTCCAGTTCTTCCTGCTGACCGACTACTTCGGCGTCGAGAAGCCCGGTGAGGTCATCCCGATGCTCGGGCTCATCAGCCTCGTCGGCATCCTGATCTCGACCATCGTCTCGGGTCCGCTGTCCGACCGGGTCGGTCGCCGCAAGCCCTTCGTCTTCGCGTCGTCGATCGTCACGGGTCTCGCGCTCGTCGTGCCGTGGATGTGGCCCGACCTCACCGCCTGGATGATCATGACGTTCATCTCGGGCATCGGCTTCGGCATGTTCCAGGCCGTCGACACCGCGCTCATGAGCGAGGTGCTGCCGTCGGCGAAGTCGTTCGCGAAGGACCTCGGCGTCGTGAACATCGCGGCGACCCTGCCGCAGACCCTCGCTCCGGGGGTCGCGGGCGCGATCGTGCTCACGCTCGGCTACGCCGCGCTGTTCCCCGTCGGCATCGTGCTCTCGGTGATCGGCGCGTTCGCGGTCTGGCCGATCAAGGCGGTGAAGTGATGGCGGATGCCACGGACACCACTGCTGCGTCGGCATCCGTGCCGCTCGGGGCCGAGGCCGGCGAGGCATCCCGCCAGACGCGGCCGCGCGCGCTGCTCGTGACCGGCATCGCGGGGCTCGTCGTCTTCGTCGCCTTCGCCTTCGCCTTCGCCGTCGCGCAGAACGTCGACGCGCCGTTCACCCAGCCGTTCGACGACGCCTGGCGCGCCCTCGTGGGGCTCGTGCCCGGCACCGGCGGCGAGGCCTGGGCGCTGCCGATGTTCTTCCAGTACCTCGGCGAACTGCCCGGCGCCGTCCTCACGATCCTCCTCATCCCGATCTGGCTGTTCGTGATCCGCCGCTGGCGGTCGGCGCTGTTCTTCATCACGGCCGAGCTCGGGGGCACGCTCCTCGTCTCCCAGCTCGTGAAGAACCTCGTCGACCGCCCCCGACCGGCCGACGACCTTGCGGCGGGTTTGTCCGGTCCGCTGTTCTCGGTCGACCACGGCTCGTTCCCCTCGGGGCACGCGGTGAGCGCGGGCATCCTGCTCGTCGCGGTCGCGGCGATCCTGCCCGCGGCGATGCGTCGCTGGTGGTGGATCGTCGGCGGCCTCATCGCGGTCGGCATGATCTGGCAGCGCACCCTCATCAACGCGCACTGGTTCTCCGACGCCGTCGTCGGCGTCATCGGGGGAGCGAGCGCGACCCTCATCGTCTGGTGGCTCTTCGCGACACTGCTCGCGAAGGACGACGGCAGACCCCTCTTCCGGCGCACGACCGTCGCGCCGGCGAACGAAGGAGCAACATGACCGACACCCTCGAACCGACCGCTGCCGACGCCACGACCTTCGCCGCGCGCGGCGCCGCCGAGATCGTGGCCGAGCTCACCCTCGAGGAGCAGGCGGCGCTCACGAGCGGCGCGAGCTTCTGGACGACGCAGGCCGTCGAGCGCGCCGGGATCCCGGCGATCGTGCTCACCGACGGCCCGCACGGGGTGCGACTGCAGAAGGGCAGCGCCGACCACCTCGGCATCGGCGACAGCGTGCCCGCGACGTGCTTCCCGCCCGCGGTCGCCCTCGGCTCGACGTTCGACCCCGAGCTGCTCGAGCGCGTCGGCCGCGCCCTCGGCGAGGAGGCCCGCGCCGAAGGCGTCGGCGTGCTGCTCGGCCCGGGCATCAACATCAAACGCTCGCCGCTGTGCGGGCGAAACTTCGAGTACCTCTCGGAGGATCCGATCGTGTCGGGTGTGCTCGGCAGCGCGCTCGTCACCGGCCTGCAGTCGCAGGGGGTCGGCGCCTCGCTCAAGCACTTCGCCGCGAACAACCAGGAGCACGACCGCATGAGCGCGTCGAGCGACGTCGACCCGCGGCCGCTCCGCGAGATCTACCTGCGCGGCTTCCAGCGGGTCGTCGAAGACGCCCAGCCGTGGACGGTCATGTGCTCGTACAACCGGCTCAACGGCGTCTACACGAGCGAGGACCCGTGGCTGCTGACCTCGGTGCTGCGCGAGGAGTGGGGCTTCGAGGGTCTCGTCGTGAGCGACTGGGGGGCCGTGAACGACCGTGTCGTCGGCCTGCCGGCCGGCCTCGACCTCGAGATGCCCTCGAACGACGGCCGCTCGGCGGCGAAGCTCGTCGCCGCCGTCGCCGACGGTTCGCTCGACGCGCAGGCGCTCGAGCTCGGCGCCCGCCGCGTCGTCGAACTCGTGCAGAAGGCGGTGGCCGGGGCTCGTTCGTCGTCGGTTGAGCCTGTCGAAACCTACGACGCCGACGCGCACCACGCCCTCGCCCGCGAGGCCGCGGGGCGCGGCGCCGTGCTGCTCAAGAACGACGACGCCATCCTGCCGCTCGCCGCCGAAACGCGGGTCGCCGTCATCGGCGAGTTCGCACGCACCCCGCGCTACCAGGGCGCCGGCTCCTCGCTCATCAATCCGACCCGCCTCGACAACGCGCTCGACGCCGTCATCGAGGTGGCGGGCGCCGAGCGGGTGTCGTTCGCGCCGGGCTTCATGATCGACGGTTCGGATGCCGCGGGGCTCGTCGAGCCCGCGGTGACCGCCGCCGCGGACGCCGACGTGGTGCTGCTCTTCCTCGGCCTGCCGGGTTCGTACGAGTCGGAGGGCTTCGACCGCGAGAACCTGCGGCTGCCGGTCGAGCAGCTCGCCCTGCTCGACGCCGTCGTGGCCGCCAATGCGAACGTCGTGGTCGTGCTCGCGGGCGGCGGCGTCGTCGAGCTGCCGTTCGCCGACGACGTGCCCGCGATCCTCGAGGGCTGGCTCGGCGGGCAGGCCGGCGGCAGCGCCATCGCCGACGTGCTCTACGGTGCCGTGAACCCCTCGGGCCGGCTCGCCGAGACCATCCCGCTGCGCCTCGAGGACACCCCCGCGTTCCTCGAGTTCCCGGGCGAGTTCGGGCATGTGCGTTACGGCGAGGGGCTCTTCGTCGGCTACCGCTGGTACGACGCCCGCGACGCCGCCGTGCGGTACCCCTTCGGGCACGGACTCTCGTACACGACGTTCGAGTACTCGGGGCTCGAGGTCGAGGCGGCGGGGCCCGGCGGGCCCGGTTCGGGGCTCGTCGTGCGCGTCACCGTGACGAACGCCGGTTCGCGCGCGGGCCGCGAGGTCGTGCAGGTGTACACGGGCCGCACGGCTTCGGCGGTGCAGCGTGCACCTCGCGAACTCAAGGGCTTCGCCTCGGTCGAGCTCGCCGCGGGCGAGTCGCGCGAGGTGGAGATCACGGTGCGCCGCGAGGATCTCGCCTACTGGGATCTCCGGGTCGACCGCTGGATCGTCGAGGGCGGCGAATACACGGTCGAGGTGGGATCGTCGAGCCGCGACGTGCGCCTGTCGGCCACGGCCGAGGTGGCCGGTGACACGGTGCGCCTCCCGCTCTCGCTCGGGTCGTCGATCGCCGAGGTGGCGGCCGACCCGATCGCCGGGCCGATCGTGATGCAGGCGATGGGGTCGTTCGCGGCCGGCATGGCCGACACCGACATCTTCGACGCCGACGGTCTCGAGAAGATGATGGCGTCGTTCCCGATCGGCAAGCTCGCCGGGTTCCCGGGAGTGCCGGTCACGCCCGACCAGATCCAGCAGCTCCTCGACGCGGCGAACGGCGCCGACGGCGCACGGTAGCTCGCCCTGCCCGGGCGGGCGGGCGTCGCTCTGCCCGGTCGTTTCGCCGCGCCGGAAGGGCAGGTGCGGCCTCGGCGGACTACGTCACTGATTCGTCGGTGGTATCAGTGACGTAGTCCGCGGCAGGCGTGTGTCCACCGGGGTGATACCAGAGGCGAATCAGTGACGTAGGTCCTGATAGGCGTGTCCGCTGGGAGTGATACCAGAGGCGAATCAGTGACGTAGTGCGTGACGGGTCGTGGTCACCGCGCGAGGATCGGCGTCGTTCGGACGGCGACGAGTCGGGTGCCGGGTGTGGGCGACCGCGAGGTCGCGCCGGAGGCGCCGGGACGCGAAGGGACGGGCGGCCGCAAGCCCGCGTCGAGCGAGTCGCCCCACTCCACGGGACGACAGACCACCCACGTCGTGCGCCGTTCGGCTCGGAATCGTCCTCGTCGTGGCATCCGCACGATGGGTGCTTCTCCCGATGCGGGACCGCCCCGCGCTCCGTACCTTCGGTGTCATGGATGTCGCCGTGATCGCCGGCGTCGTTTCGACCGGCCTCTTCGCCATGAGCTACCTGCCCATGCTGGTGAAGGCGGCGCGCACCAAGGACCTCTCGTCGTACAGCCTCGGCAACCTCGCCATCACGAATCTCGGCAACGTCGTGTACTCGGTCTACGTGTTCAGCCTGCCCTTCGGGCCCGTCTGGTTCCTGCACTCCTTCTACCTCGCCGCGTGCGGCCTCATGTTCGTGTGGTTCCTCCTCTGGGGCGGAACCCGGCGTCGGTTCGTCTCCCGCGGGACGACGAGGGGCGGGCTTGCCGCGACCAGGCACCGGGGGTAGCTTGACCGTATCCGGCGGGTGCACCGCGAGCTGCCGAGCCAGGTGCGCCGCCACGGAGGTGCCATGACGTCTGCACGCGCACTCGAACGCGGACTCGAGGCCTTCGCCGGGCAGCGGTGGCGCGAGGCCTTCGACGCGCTGACCGAGGCCGACGCGGATGCCGAGATCGAACTCGGTCCCGAGCAGATCTCGCAGCTCGCGACCGCGGCGATCCTCATCGGTGACGTGTCGGGAATCGAGACGGCGACCCGGGCGCACGAGGCGTTCCTGCGTCAGGGCGACGACGCGGCCGCCGCGCGGGCCGCGGTGTGGATCGGCATGCACCTGCAGGACGAGGGCGAGCTCGCGCGTGCGGGCGGCTGGATCGCGCGCGCCCAGCGCATCGTCGGGGCGGGCGGCGAGGCCGAGTCGGTCGGTGGATTGCTGCTCATTCCGCAGGGGCTCGGCGCCCTGTACGGCGGGGACCAGTCGACTGCCCGGGAGATGTTCAGCAGGTCCCTCGCGCTCGGCGAGCGCTTCGAGGATCGTGACGCGGTCGCTCTCGCGCGAATGGGGCTCGGCGAGATCGAGATCGCTCGCGGCGAGTCCGAAGCCGGATTCGCGCTCATCGACGAGGTGATGGTGGCGGTCACGGCCGGCGAACTCTCACCAGTGCCGTCGGGAATCGCCTATTGCGAGGTCATCGGGCTCTGTCAGGTCGCCTTCGACTTCAGCAGGGCGCGGGAATGGACGTTCGCCTTCGATCACTGGTGCCGTGCCCAACCCGACATGGTCGCATTCAGCGGGCAGTGCCACGCACAGCGCGCGGCGCTCTTTCGTCTGCATGGTGCCTGGCAGGACGCGTTCGAGGCGGCGACCGCGGCACTCGCGCGTGCGCGCCGCGGCAATCGCGACGCCTTCTACGGGGCGTGGTACGAGCAGGGCGAGATCCAGCGCCTGCGCGGCGAGGGCGCCGCGGCCGAGGAGTCGTACCGTCATGCGAGCGAGACGGGATACCCGCCCGAGCCCGGACTCGCGCTGCTCCGGTTGGCGCAGGGCAGGGCGCGCTCCGCGCAGTCGTTGATCCGTGAGGCGATGGTGGACGCCGATCCGGCCGACCGGCGGCGATTGCTTCCCGCGATGATCGAGATCTCGCTCGCGATGCACGACCTCGCCGCCGCCCGCCGGGCCGTCGACGAGCTGATCGCGACGCTCCCGGTCGCCCCGAAACCGATGCTCCGGGCCGTCGTCGACGCCGCCGAAGGTGCAGTGCTGCTCGAGGAGGGCGCTGCGCGAGACGCCCTCGAGCGGTTGCGCCGGGCGTGGGCGACCTGGCATGAACTCGACGTCCCCTACGAGGCCGCCCGATGCCGGGTGCTCGCGGCCCGGGCATGCCGCGCACTCGGCGACGAGGCATCCGCTTCGATGGAATTCGATGCTGCGCGTACCGCGTTCGCCGAACTCGGAGCGGCAGTCGACCTCACCCGGCTGGACGCGCTCGCTCGCTCGATCTCGAACGCCGCGTTCGGCCCACTGACCGCACGCGAGGTCGAGGTGGTGCGACTCGTCGCCGCCGGCAAGACGAATCGTGCGATCGCGAGCGAGCTCTACCTCAGCGAGAAGACCGTGGCGCACCATCTCAGCAACGTGTTCGTCAAGCTCGGCCTCGCCTCGCGGGCGGCGCTGACGGCCCACGCGTACGAGCACGCCCTGGTGTGAGACGCCGCCGGGGCCGTTTGCTCCCGCGTGCAGGATGGGGAATTCGTCCGATGCGGGCGGCGCTCGCGGCTTCTACGGTCATGCATACATCAATTCGCACCATCGCATGACGGAGGCCCGAAATGCGCACCGACAGCACCGACAGCACCGACAGCACCGACAGCACCGACAGCACCGACAGCACCGGCAGCACCGAGTTCGTCGACACCGTGATCATCGGCGGCGGGCAGGCGGGGCTCGCGATGGGGGCCGAACTGGCTCGCCAGGGGCGTCTCTTCGTCATCCTCGACGCAGCGCAGCGGGTGGGCGACTCCTGGCGACAGCGGTGGGACTCGCTGCGGCTGAACACGCCGGCCCGCTACGACGGCCTGCCGGGGATGCCCTTCCCCGGCGACCCGTTCGCGTTCCCCGCCAAAGACGAGCTCGCCGCGTTCCTCGAGGAATACGCCGCATCCCGGGGGCTCCCGGTGCGCAGCGGCGTGCGGGTGGACGGGCTGCGGCGCGACGGCGACCGCTTCGTGACCACCTCCGGCGCCAGCAGCTGGGAATCGCACAATGTCGTCGTCGCGACGGGCGGGTGTCAGGCGCCGAAGGTGCCCGGCCTCGCCGAGCGACTCGGCGACGAGATAGACCAATTGCATTCGAGCGACTACTGCAACCCGGCTCAGCTGCCCGCGGGCCCGGTGCTCGTCGTCGGGATCGGCAATTCCGGCGCCGAGATCGCCCGCGAGATCGCCGCGTCGCACGAGACCCTGATCGCGGGAAGGCCGAGCGCCCAGCCCCCGGTGCGTCCGAACCGCGCGAATGCACGTTTCTTCTACCCGGTGATCCGATTCGTGGGGCTGCACGTGCTGACGACGGCGAACCCGCTCGGTCGCAGGTCGGCCGTGAAGATGGCTGCCGCTCCGCTCATCCGCACCAAGGTCTCAGACCTCGTCGCCGCGGGCGTGCGAGTCGTTCCGCGTATCACCGGTGTGCGCGACGGGCGTCCGGCCTTCGCCGACGGCTCGTCGTGCGACGTGTCGAGCGTGATCTGGTGCACGGGGTACCGCAACGACTTCGGATGGATCGATCTGCCCGCCTTCGACGACAACGGCGAACCGCTGCATCACCGCGGCGTGGTCGAGGCCGTTCCGGGGCTGTACTTCATCGGCATCGAGTTCCTGTACGCGCTCTTCTCGGCGACGCTGCCCGGGATCGGCCGCGACGCGCGCCACCTCGCGAGGCGGATGCCGCGGCCGCAGCTCGCGCCGGTCGTGCTCGCAGAGGGCCGGGTTCGGGCGTGATCGTGCGCGCTCGCATCGGTGATTCGACGGAGCGGGCGGACACGACTCGTGTGCGGTGGGCCTGATCGACGGCGCGTGCGGGCCGCCGCAGCGGAGTGAACTACCGTTCGGGGGCATCGGCGGCGAAGGCGCGGGCGGCCGCAAGCCCCGCGTCGAGCGAGTCGCCGATGCGGGGGGTCGCGGCGAACACCCGGTCGCGGCCGATCACCACGCTCGCGCGGGTCGCGTCGAGCTGGGTCATCACGCGATCGCCGAGGCCGACGAGGATGAGCGCGCCGCCCGCGCGCCGCAGGCGCTCGGCGTAGTCGGTGACGACGCGGATGAACGTCGAGCCGAGTTCGTCGGTGCCGCGCATGCGGAGCACGACCACCGCGCGATCGCATCGTTCGGGGATCTCGGGCAGTTGACGGGCGAAGACCGGCGCGGCTGCGAAGAACAGGCTGCCGTAGGGGACGAGCACGACGACCTCGCCGGGTGCGAGCGTGGCGGGCGGGTCGGTTTCGGCCGGGTGCGGGCTCGAGTCGTCGTACACCCAGCGACGGATCACGACCCGGTTCGACTGCCGAGCCACGTGCAGCACGACCGCCAGGCCCACGCCGACGAGCACGGCGTACTGGAGCGGCACGATGAGCGTGAGCACGAAGGTGACCGCGACGACACTCGACTGGATCGGGCCCGTCCGCCACACCATGACGAGGTCGTGCGGCTTGAACGTTCGCACGCCGACGAGGATCAGGAGTCCGGCGAGGGCGGGCATCGCGACCGAGCCGATGAGGCCGCCGAGCGTGAGGATGCCGATGATCATGACGACAGCGGCGACCAGGTTGCCGAGCGCGCTGCGGGCGCCTGCCGAGCGCACGATGGCCGTCGCCGACATCGACCCGCCCACCGGCAGGCCCTGGAAGAGCCCGCTCGTGAGATTCGCGATGCCCTGACCGCGGAAGTCGGCCGAGGCATCGGGGAAGCGGCCGTCGGGATTCGCGATCCCGCTCGAGATCGCGGCGCCCTGCACGAGTCCGACGAGCGCGAGCGAGAGCGCGGGCACGGCGAGCTCGAGCACGAGCGCGAGGTCTGGCAGCCCGGGCAGGGGCAGCGAGTTCGGCACCTCGGTGAGGTCGCCGACGAGTGCGACTTCGCCGAACCACGGGATGAGCGGGAGGGCGGAGGCGACGACCACCGCGACGACCATCGCGAGCGCGCCGAGGAAGGTGCGCTCGAGCAGCAGGATGACGCCGACCGTGATCGCGCCCACGATCACGCTGGGCCAGTGCAGGGCGGTGAGATGGAAGACGGTGTCGAAGGTCCGGGTGAGACGATTCGCCCCCTCGGCGTCGTAGCCCGTGAGGTTCGTCAGCTGGCCGAGCACGATGTTCACGGCGACGGCGTTCATGAAGCCGACGAGCACGGCCGTCGGAATGAAGCGCACGAGCGAGCCGAGGTTGGCGAGCCCGAGTGCGAGCATCACGACGCCGGTGAGCATCGCGAGCGTGGCGATGGCGACGCCCTGGTCATCGGCGCCGACGACCGCCGGCACATCGGCGATCATCACGGACATCGCCCCGGTGGCCTGCACCGACATGAAGACCGAGCCCGTGGCGAGCGCCCCGCCCAGCGTGCCGAACAGATAGCCGTAGAGGCCGTAGACCGGGTTCACCCCCGCGAGGACGCCCGAAGCGAGGCCGTCGGGGATGCTCTCGACGCCGAGGACGAGGCCGGCGCGGGCGTCGGCGAGCACCGTGCACCGCGTGCCGAATCGGGCGAGGTATCGGCGCAGCCAGCCGGGAACGCGGCGGCGCGTCGCAGGCTCGACGCGTGCCTCGGGCGCCGCGGGCGTCGTGCCCTCGGGCTCGGCGGCGGGGTCCTCCGACCCCGTCCCGCCCGTGGCATCCGACATACGAACCTCCCCGCCTCATCGTAGGCGGGGGTCGGCCGAGGCCGCAGCACTCGGCGCTCGACGCTCGAGACGTGCCGCGTCGGCGAGTCGCGGGTCAGGAGCCGGGCAGGAGCCCTGCGACGAGATCGTCGATGACCTCGTCGGTCGTCGTGCCGGGATCGATCGGCGTCGTCAGCCGGTCGAGCATGAGGCCGTCGATCGCGTAGTGGAAGAGCGCGATCTCGCGCGCGTCGCCCGGGAGGCCCGCCGAGCGGTTGAACTCGACGTCGGCCGAGAAGGCGGCCCGCTGCCACTCGGCGAGCGTCGCCGCGACCTCGGGTCGTCGGGCGCCCTCGAGGCGGAGTTCGAAGAGTGCGAGCGTCACGTCGGGGTGCTCGCCGAGCCGCCGGACGATGTCGCGGACGTAGTCCGCGAAGAGCGCGCGGCTCGGCGGCCGAGCAGCGCGGCGCGCGAGGTCGGCCTCGGTCGGCATGAGCCGCTCGCCGATGCGGGTGACGAGTCCTGCGATGAGCGCGTCGCGGGTGCGGAAGTAGTTCGAGGTCGTGCCGGTCGGGACGGCGGCCTCGTCGTCGACCGCCCGGTGCGTGAGCCCCCGGGCGCCTTCGCGGGCGAGCACGGACAGCCCGGCGTCGGCGAGCATTCGGCGGCGGTCGTCGTTTCGGGCCATGGCTCCGAGTCTAGACACCATCACGACAGCTGTAGTAGTCTCGCAACCACGACATCAGTAGTGGATGGGAAGATGATGCGAGAACTCGTGTACTACGTGGCCGTCAGCCTCGACGGCTTCATCGCCGGCCCGAACGGCGAATACGACGCCTTCGCCGTCGAGGGCGACCACATGACCGCGATCAACGAGCGGTACTCCGACACTGTGGCGACGCACGTCGCAGAGGCCTTCGGGGTCGAGGCCGACGGGCACATGTTCGACACCGTGCTCATGGGGTGGAACACCTACGCCGTCGGCCTGCCGTTCGGCATCACGAGCCCCTACCGGCACCTCCGGCAGATCGTGTTCTCCCTCGAGCACGCGTCCGCGGCTGAGCCGGCCGACGGCGTCGAGGTGACCGATCGCGACCCCGTCGAGTATGTGCGCGAGCTCAAGGCGGAGGAGGGGAACTCCATCTGGCTCTGCGGCGGCGGGGCGCTCGCCTCGGTGCTCGCCGACGAGATCGACCGCCTCGTGATCAAGCGCTACCCCGTGATCTTCGGAGCGGGCGTCCCGCTGTTCGGGCTGCGGCCGTATGCACCGCGGGCGTTCGAGGCCCTCGAGGCGCGTGCGTTCGAGTCGGGGGTGACCATCGGCGAGTACGCCCGGTCTGTCTGAGCGGCGCCCGGCCCACGGCCGGCGGCCGGAGGCTCAGCTCTTGGCGGCCGTGCGGGGCTTCGCGGCCGGCTTCGCCGCTGCGGCCTTCGCCGCGGTCGGTTTCGTCGCACGCGGCGCCCGCACCGTCTTCGGCGCCGTCGACGAGGCCGACTCCGCGGCATCCTGCATCGGGCGCGCGATGGGCGTGAGGCGCGCCAGTTGCGTGACGTGCTGGGGGCCGAGCTCGTCGAGCGTCTGCACCTCGAGCAGCTTCATCGTGCGCACGACCTGCTTCGAGAGGATCTCGATCGTCTTGTCGACGCCCTCGCGGCCACCCGCCATGAGGCCGTAGAGGTAGGCCCGGCCGATGAGCGTGAAGCGCGCACCGAGCGCCACCGAGGCCACGATGTCGGCACCAGACATGATCCCGGTGTCGAGATGCACCTCGAGGTCGCCGCCGACCTCGCGCGCCACTTCGGGCAGCAAGTGGAACGGGATCGGCGCGCGGTCGAGCTGGCGGCCGCCGTGGTTCGAGAGCACGATGCCGTCGACGCCGCGGCTCGCGAGCTCCTTCGCGTCGGCGAGCGTCTGCACGCCCTTCACGACGATCTTGCCCGGCCACATCGCCCGGATCGTGTCGAGGTCGTTCCAGCCGATCGTCGGGTCGAACATGCCGTCGATGAGCTCGCCGACGGTGCCGCCGGTCGACTGCAGCGAGGCGAACTCGAGCTTCGGCGTCGTCAGGAAGTCGACCCACCATGCGGGGCGGGGGAGTGCGTTGATGACCGTGCCGGGCGTGAGCTGCGGCGGGATCGAGAAGCCGTTGCGGGTGTCGCGCAGGCGCGCGCCGGCGACCGGGGTGTCGACCGTGAAGAAGAGCGTGTCGAACCCGGCGGCCGCCGCGCGGTGCACGAGCTCGTACGAGCGATCGCGGTCGCGCATGACGTAGAGCTGGAACCAGTTGCGCCCGTTCGGGTTCGCCGCCCTGACGTCTTCGATCGAGGTCGTGCCCATGGTCGAGAGCGTGAACGGGATGCCCGCGGCGCCCGCCGCGCCGGCGCCCGCGACCTCGCCCTCGGTCTGCATCATGCGGGTGAAGCCGGTCGGGGCGATGCCGAACGGCAGCGCGGTGGGCCCGCCGAGCACCTCGCGGCTCGTGTCGACCTCGGGCACGTTGCGCAGGATCCCGGGGTGGAACTCGATGTCCTCGAAGGCCTGCCGGGCGCGCGCGAGCGACAGCTCGCCCTCGGCGGCGCCGTCGGTGTAGTCGAACGGCGCCTTCGGCGTGCGGCGCTTCGCGATCGCGCGGAGGTCGGCGATCGTCAGCGCGGCATCGAGCCGGCGCCGCTTCGCATCGAACGTCGGCTTCTTGAAGCGCATGAGCTCGGCGAGCTCTCTCGGGTTCGGGAACTGGCGCTGGACCATCGGGTGCTGCCTCTCGTGTCTCGTGCGTGTGGTATCGGTGGGGGTCTGCGTGGGTGTCAGTGGTGGATCGAGGTCTCGGCGTAGTACCCCGAGATGTGATCGTGCGTGCGAGCGCGTGCCGACGAGGCATCCGCCGCCCTGATCGCGGCGACGATGCCGCGATGCTCGCCGCGGAGCCGCTGCGAGGTCGCCTGCCAGTCGTCGAGGTGCGCGAGGCCCTCGAGGGCGTACCCCTCGATACCGCTGCGGAGCCCCGCCATGGTGGCGGTGATCACCTGGTTGCCGGAGGCCTCGGCCAGCGCGAGGTGGAACTCGGCGTCGAGCGCGAGGAACTCGGCGGGGGCGAGGGCGGGGGAGTCCATCGCGTCGAGCAGGCGATCGGCCGCGCTGAGATCGATCGGCTCGGATGCCTCGCGCCCGAGCCGTTCGGCGAGCTCGCCCGCGACCGTGCTCTCGAGGATGAGCCGGGTGCGCACGATGTCGGCGACCGGGAACCCGCTCGCCGCGACCTGAAGGCGCATGAGGGCGCTCATGGCGCCGCCGGGCGTTGCGATGATGACGGCGCCCGCGCTGGGGCCCGAGCCCGCCTGCGTGCGGATGAGGCCGAGCACCTCGAGCACCCGCAGCGCCTCGCGCACACTCGAGCGGCCGACGCCGAGCTCGGCCGAGAGGGCGCGTTCGCCGGGGAGGTGATCGCCGGGGCGGAGGGCGCCGTCGAGGAGCTGCGTCTCGATGTGCTCGAGCACGGTGCGCCAGGCGCGGGTCTCGCTCATGGCCGCCTCCGTGCTCATGTGTCAGCTCACCGGATGCCCGACCGCCCGGTGTGGTCAGGCCACAGGTTACCAGATGTGGTCAGACCACACAGTGCCGGTGTCTCGCCGCGTCATCCACCCGCCGTTCTCTCGCGCCCCCCGCCGCGCGCGCGCCCCGCGCCCCCCCCCTGCGCGCGCGCCCCATCCCGCCGCCACGATGTTTTGCGGGCGCACGACGGATCGCGGCCGACGGCGAAAGGACGTGGGGCGGCAAAACGTCGTCACGAGGGCGAAGCGCGGGCGGCGCGAGGCGCGCGGGCGGCACGAGGGCGAAGCGCGGGCGGCACGAGGCGCACGGGCGGCACGATACGCGCCTCGGGGCCCGCCACCGGAGGGAGCCGCGAGGTCAGGCGCGAGGCTCAGTCCTTCTTCGGGCGGATGCGCACTCGACCGCGCCCGGTCTCGTCGAGCTCGACGACACCGCCGCGCGACTTCAGGAACTCGGTGAACGAGGCGAACCCGAGGCGTCGCTCCTGGAACGACGGGTCCATGCGCAGCATCTGGTTCTTCACCGCGCTCGACGACTGCCACTCCTCGTCGTTCTTCGCGTGCAGCAGCTCGATCGCCTTCTGCAGCAGACGTCCGGGATTACGCGGGCTGCCGCTGCCCTCCTCGGGCACGGGATCGCCCGGCGCCACGAACTGCAGCACGCGCGGCGAAAGGCGCTCGACCGACGCGACCGGCTCGGCGGGCTCGTCGGCCTCCACGGGTTCGCTCTTCGCGCGCCGCGAACCACGGGCACGGCCGGATGCCTCGGGCGCGTCGTCGGCCGTGGCATCCACCGTCTTCGTCGATGCCCGGCGGCGCCGGTTGGGCGCGGGCTCCGGAGGTGCGGCCGCCACCGTCTCGTCGGCGTCGTCGGTCACCTCGGCGTCGGTCGCGAGCAGGGCGTCGTAGTCGGCGAACTCGTCGACCGCCGCCGTCAGGGCCCGACTCGTGCCGCCCGCGACGCCGATGCCGACGACGTAGCGGCCGAGCCGCTTCGCCTTCTGCGCGAGCGCGACGTAGTCGGAGTCGCCGGCGACGATCACGATATGAGTGAGGTCGTCGATGCGGAACATGTCCTCCACCGCGTCGACCGCGAGCCTGATGTCGGCGCCGTTCTTCGTCGACGACAGCGGGAACAGCTGCACGAGGTCGACGGCGCGGTCGATGAGCTGGCCGCGGTAGCTCGCGTTCACCGGCGTCGACCAGTCGGCGTAGGCGCGGGCGATCGCGATCGTGCCGAAGGTCGCGGCGAAGTCGAGAACGGCGTCGATGTCGACCGTCGCCTCCCGCAGCTTCTCGGCGGTCTTCGTGCCGGCGGTCGGCGCCTTGGAGCGGGAGGTGTCCTTGCGGTACGCGAAATCGCCGTGCAACTGGTCGTAGCGCGAGATGACGATGTTGTCGAAGTCGAAGTACAGGGCCACGCGGGGTTCTGCCGAGATGGGCATGGAGACCTTCCATCGAGGGTGTGCCTCCGATGCTACGCCGCCGAGCTGTGCGAACCCGGGAGACGGCACGCCGGGCACTCCGGGCGGGCCGGCGACACCCGGCGACAGCTGGGAATACCTGCATCCGCCCGTCGTTGTGGTCACTGCCGGAGGCACGCGCGTCGCCGGTGCCGACCCTGACGGCCGACCCGACTGGAGCACGCATGCCCGAGACCGCCACCCCCGCCGCACGCGCCCGCATCGGCGCATCCGACCTCGAGATCGCCCCGCTCTCGCTCGGAACGAACGTCTTCGGCTGGACGGCCGACCGCGACGCCACCTTCGCCGTGCTCGACGCGTTCACGGCCGGCGGCGGGAACTTCCTCGACACCGCCGACGGCTACTCCCACTGGGTGCCCGGCAACACCGGCGGCGACAGCGAGCGCCTGATCGGCGAGTGGATCGCCTCGCGGAGCGCGCGCAACGACGTGGTCATCGCGACGAAGGTGAGCAGCCACCCCGAGTACCCGGGCCTCTCGGCGGCCAACATCCGCGCCGCGGCGGATGCCTCGCTCCACCGCCTCGGCACCGACGTCATCGATCTCTACTACGCCCACTTCGACGACGCCGAGGTGCCGCTTGCGGAGACCGTCGGCGCGTTCTCGGAGCTGGTCGACGCCGGCAAGGTGCGCGCGATCGGCATCTCGAACTACTCGACCGAGCGCATCGACGAGTGGTTCAGCGTCACCGAGGAGCACGGCCTCCACCGCGCGGTCGCCCTGCAGCCGCACTACAACCTCGTCGAGCGAGAGTTCGAGACGAACGGGCTGCGCGAGCGCGCCGAGCGCGAGGGGCTCGCGGTCTTCCCGTACTTCTCGCTCGCGAAGGGCTTCCTCGCGCGCAAGTACCGTACCGAGAGCGACATCACCGCCGAGGGCGCGAGCGTGCGGGCGGGCGGGGTGGCGCCCTACCTCGGCGAGCGCGGGAGCCGGGTGCTCGCGGTGCTCGACGAGGTGGCGGGTGCCCACGGGGCTTCCGTGGCCTCGGTGTCGCTCGCGTGGCTCCGGCAGCAGCCGACGGTCGTCGCCCCCCTCGCGAGCGCCCGCAGCGTCGAGCAGCTCGAAGACCTGCTCGCCTCGATCCCGCTCGAGCTGACCGCGGCGGAGCTCGAGGCCCTCGCCGACGCCTCGTCCTGATTCAGCTGCGCAGCACGACGTTCGCGGGCTCGTCGCCCCGGAGCATCCGCTCGATCTGCTCGCGGAGGAGCCGCGCCATGCGCGGGATCATCGCCGTCGACGCCCCGCCGACGTGCGGGGAGACGAGCACGTTCGGCAGTGCGAAGAGCGGGTGGCCGTCGGGCAGCGGCTCGGGGTCGGTGACGTCGAGGGCGAAGCGCAGGCGCCCCGAGCTCGCCTCGGCGAGGACCGCCTCGGTGTCGGCGACCTTGCCGCGGGCGATGTTCACGACGAGGGCGCCGTCGGGCAGCGCCGCGAGGAAGTCGGCGTCGACGAGACCCGTCGTCGCGTCGTTGAGCGGCACGCCCACGATGACGATCTCGGCCTCGGGCAGCAGCGCCGGCAGTTCGTCGACCCCGTGGATGCGGCCGCGCTCGTCGTCGCGCGCGCGCCCGGCGACCCGCGTGATCTCGACCTCGAAGGGCTCGAGCCGCGCCTCGATCGCGCGGCCGACCCCGCCGTAGCCGACGACGATCACGCGCCGGTCGGCGAGGCTCTCGTACCGTGCGGGCGCCCAGCGGCCCTCTCCGGCGGCTCGCACGAAGTCGGGGATGCCGCGCTGGGCCGCGAGCACGAGGGCGAGGGTCAGTTCGGCCGTCGAGGGCTCGTGCACGCTCGCGGCGTTCGCGAACACGTGCCCCGGCGGCAGGGCGTCGGCGATGTCGTCGTAGCCGATCGACTGCGACTGCACGAGCCGGGTGGTGACGTCGGCGAGCGCCCCGAGCCGGTCGGCGGCGCCCATGTACGGCGGCACCACGATGTCGAGGTGCTCGGCCGGGGGCGGCGAGTCGAGGGCCCAGACGGCGACCTCGACCCCATCGGGAAGCGGCCCGAGGGCGAGCACTGCGTCGCGCAACGTGGCGCCGGGAACGGTGACGAGAAGCGGGGCCGGCATGCTCCGATCCTTGCAGATCGGTCCCTGCGCGGCGGAGGGTGACGATGTCGCACTCGACCGAGGCATCCGGTGCCGTGGGTATGGTGGAGAGCGCCGCGCGCGACTGCACCACGTGGCATCCGTTCGACCATGAAGGAGCGCGCGTGACCGCATCTCGCACTGCCATCGACGACGTCTACGCCCAGATCCTCGCCCGCAACCCGGGCGAGTTCGAGTTCCACCAGGCGGTGCGCGAGGTCTTCGGCTCGCTCGACCGGGTGCTCGAACGCAACCCGCACTATGTGCAGGCGTCGATCCTCGAGCGCATCTGCGAGCCCGAGCGGCAGATCATCTTCAGGGTGCCGTGGGTCGACGACGCCGGGCGCGTGCAGATCAACCGCGGCTTCCGCGTGCAGTTCAACTCGGCGCTCGGCCCGTACAAGGGCGGGCTGCGGTTCCACCCGAGCGTGCTGCTCGGCACCGTGAAGTTCCTCGGCTTCGAGCAGATCTTCAAGAACTCGCTCACCGGCATGCCGATCGGCGGCGGCAAGGGCGGCAGCGACTTCGACCCGAAGGGCAAGAGCGACGCCGAGGTCATGCGCTTCTGCCAGTCGTTCATGACCGAGGCGTACCGGCACCTCGGCGAGTACACCGATGTGCCTGCGGGCGACATCGGCGTCGGCGCGCGCGAGATCGGCTACCTCTTCGGCCAGTACAAGCGCATCACCAACCAGTACGAGTCGGGCGTGCTCACCGGCAAGGGCCTCACCTGGGGCGGCTCGCTCGTGCGCACCGAGGCGACCGGCTACGGCGCCGTGTACTTCACCCAGCACATGCTCGAGACCCGGGGCCGGTCGTTCGACGGCGCGCGGGTGCTCGTCTCGGGCTCGGGCAACGTCGCGGTCTACGCGATCGAGAAGGTGCACGAGCTCGGCGGCGTCGTGGTCGGTGCGTCCGACTCCTCGGGCGCCGTGTACGACCCCGACGGCATCGACGTGGCGCTCCTCCGCGAGGTGAAGGAGGTGCGTCGCGAGCGCATCGAGCGCTACGTCGACGAGCGCGGCGGCCGTGCCGAGTTCGTCGCCGGCGCCACCGTGTGGGACCTCGCCGGCCGCGGTCCCGTGCAGGTCGCGCTGCCGTGCGCGACGCAGAACGAGCTCGGCGAGACGCATGCGCGTGCGCTCGTCGCCGCCGGCGTCGTCGCGGTCGCCGAGGGTGCGAACATGCCGACCACGCCCGAGGCGATCTCGGTGCTCCGCGAGGCGGGAGTGCTGTTCGGCCCCGGCAAGGCTGCGAACGCAGGCGGCGTCGCGACGAGCGCGCTCGAGATGCAGCAGAACGCCTCGCGCGACTCGTGGAGCTTCGAGCACACCGAGCAGCGGCTCGCCGAGATCATGGCCTCGATCCACGAGCGCTGCGCGAGCACGGCCGAGGAGTACGGTGCGCCGGGCGACTATGTGGTCGGCGCGAACATCGCGGGCTTCGTGCGCGCGGCCGACGCGATGCTCGCGCTCGGGGTGATCTGAGCCGGCATCGCGTGCGGGCGCCTTGGCCCGCGCCTCCCCAGCCGAGGGGCTACAACGTTGTACAGTGTTGCGGGTCGAATGGATGGTGAAGGAGAGCCCGATGGCGGTCACGCTGCACGACGTCGCCCGACTCGCGGGGGTCTCGATCAAGACGGTCTCGAATGTCATCAACGACTACCCGCACATCCGCCCGGCGACCCGTGAGAAGGTCGAGCTCGCCATCACCGAGCTCGGCTACACGCCGAACCTGACGGCGCGGAGCCTCCGCTCGGGCCGCACGGGCGCCATCGCGCTCGCCGTACCCGATCTGGCTCTCGCCTACTTCGCCGAGCTCGCGGCGGCCGTCATCGCGGCGGCCGAGGCATCCGGGCTCGTGGTGCTCGTCGAGCAGACCGGTGCCGACCCCGAGCGCGAGCGCGAGCTGCTGCGAAGCCCCCGGCTGAAGATGACCGACGGGCTCATCTTCAGCCCGCTCGGTCTCGGCCAGGAGGACATCGCCGCACTCGAGGTGCCGTATCCGCTGGTGCTCCTCGGTGAGCGGATGTTCGACGGGCCGAGCGACCACGTCACGATGCAGAACGTCGAGGCGGCGCGCGCGGCGACCGAGCATCTCATCGCTGCGGGGCGTCGCCGCATCGCGGTGATCGGCTCGCACGAGGGCGAGGTGATCGGTTCGGCCGGGCTGCGCCTGCGCGGCTATCGGGAGGCGCTGGAGGCGCACGGCATCGCATACGACGAGTCGATCATCGGGCCGTCGATGGCCTGGCATCGCGAGAGCGGCGCCAGGGCGATGCGCGAGCTGCTCGCGCGCGGCGTCGGGTTCGACGCGGTGTTCGCCCTCAACGACACCCTCGCGCTCGGGGCGATGCGCGCCCTGCTCGAGGCGGGCCGGCGGGTGCCCGACGACGTCGCCGTGATCGGGTTCGACAACATCGACGAGGCGCAGTACACGGTGCCGTCGCTCTCGACGGTCGATCCGGGCCGCGCGTGGATCGCCGAGACCGCGGTCGCGACCCTGCTCGAGCGCATCGCGCATCCGCAGAGCGACGTTCCGCCGCGCCTGCTGCTCGCCGACTTCAGCGTCGTCGCACGCGAATCGACCCACGCAGCGTAGTTGCGCGAGTTGCAACCGCACGCCGCGGTCGCTCACCGGCCGTCCGCTCGTCCAGCCTGGGTTGACACCCCGGGCCTGCCGGTGCATCATGTCTCTACAACGTTTACGTACAACGTTGTAAAGCAAGCGGAACCGCCACCGTCGCCGACCGGCGCACTCGTGACGGAACAGACATCGGTGTCCACCACCGCGAGAGGAAGCACAGCACAATGAAGTCGAAGTTCCTGGCCGCGGGCGGCGCCGTCGCCGTCGTCGCCGCCGCGCTCACCGGCTGCTCGGCCGGCGGCGCCGAAGAGGCATCCTGCACCAACGAGATCGTGAACGCCGACGCGACCCAGGTCGACGTCTGGGCCTGGTACCCCGAGTTCGAAGCGGTCGTCGACCTCTTCAACGAGACCCACGAGGACGTCCAGGTCTGCTGGACCAACGCCGGCCAGGGCAACGACGAGTACACGAAGTTCTCGACGGCCCTCGAAGCGGGCTCCGGCGCTCCCGACGTCATCCAGCTCGAGTCCGAGGTGATCTCGAGCTTCTCGATCCGCGACGGTCTCGTCGACCTCGCCGACTACGGCGCGAGCGACGTACAGGGCGACTACACCGAGGGCGCGTGGAAGGACGTCTCGAGCGGCGACGCGGTCTACGCGATCCCCGTCGACGGCGGCCCGATGGGCATGCTCTACCGCCAGGACATCCTCGACGAGCACGGCATCGCCGCGCCCACCACGTGGGACGAGTTCGCCGCCGCCGCACAGGCGCTGAAGGACGCGGGCGCCCCCGGCGTGCTGGCCGACTTCCCGACCAACGGCCGGGCCTACAACCAGGCGCTGTTCGCCCAGGCCGGCTCGGTGCCGTTCGACTACGACAACGCGAACCCCACCAAGATCGGCATCGACGTGAACGATGAGGGTTCGAAGAAGGTCCTCGCATACTGGAACGACCTCGTCGAGAAGGGGCTCGTCGCCACCGACGACGCCTTCACGGCCGACTACAACACCAAGCTCGTCGACGGCTCGTACGCGATCTACGTGGCCGCTGCCTGGGGCCCCGGCTACCTCGGCGGACTCTCGGATGCCGACAGCGACGCCGAGTGGCGCGCCGCTCCGGTTCCTCAGTGGGATGCCGCGAACCCGGTTCAGATCAATTGGGGCGGCTCGGCGTTCTCGGTGACCAGCCAGGCGAAGGACAAGGAAGCCGCGGCCCTCGTCGCCAAGGAGATCTTCGGCACGGAGGAGGCCTGGAAGCTCGGCATCGAGCAGGCCGCGCTGTTCCCGCTGTGGAAGCCGATCCTCGATTCCGACTACTTCCGCGACCTCGAGTACCCGTTCTTCGGCGGGCAGCAGATCAACAAGGACGTCTTCCTCGAAGCGGCCGGCGGCTACACCGGCTTCACCTTCAGCCCCTTCCAGAACTACGCGTACGACCAGCTCACCGAGCAGCTCTTCGCGATGGTCGAGGGCGAGAAGGACTCGGCGACCGCACTCGACGACCTCCAGATCTCGCTCGAGAAGTACGCGACCGAGCAGGGCTTCACGCTGAAGTAACGGGCAGGGCGGATGCCTCGGGCCGGCCTCGAGGCATCCGCCCGGCTCTTCAGTGCAAACCACCCACCGACGACCGACCGCCTCGACGAGGAGCGCGAGCATGACCACCCACACCACCGCCGCGGCGCCACCCGTCGCGACGCGTCGACGCCGCGCACCGCGCGCAGGCGGCTCGACCCTCCTGCGCCGACGGCAGCGCTGGGGATGGCTCTTCGTGACACCGTTCCTCATCGTCTTCGCGACGTTCCTCGTCTTCCCGCTCGTCTACGCCTTCGGCATGAGCCTGTTCACCTCGACCCTCGCGACGGGCACCGACTTCACCGGAGTCGGCAACTACGTGAAGGCGTTCAGCGACCCGCTGTTCCTCGAGGGAATGCTGCGGGTGCTCGCTTTCGCGGTCGTCATGATCCCGGCGCAGCTCATCGTCGCGCTCGCGGCCGCCCTGGTGCTCGATACCCTCGCGACCCGGCTCTCGAAGCTCTCGCGACTGTTCATCTTCGTGCCCTACGCCATCCCCGGCGTGATCGGCGCGCTCATGTGGAGCTTCCTCTACAGCCCGCGCTTCGGCCCCGGGGCGACGATCTTCGGCGCCTTCGGGCTCGAGACCCCCGATTTCCTCGCCGCCGATTCGATCTTCGGCAGCCTCGTGAACATCGTCACCTGGCAGTGGGCCGGGTACTACATGGTCGTCATCTACGCGGCACTGCGATCGATCGACCCGTCGATCTACGAGGCCGCCCGAATCGACGGCGCGAACGGCTGGCAGACCGCGATGCGCATCAAAGTGCCGATGATCGGCTCCTCGATGGTCATGGTCATCATGTTCGCGCTCATCGGAACCCTGCAGTTCTTCACCGAACCGGTCGTGCTCCGCAACGTCGCCCAGGGCGCCATCGACGCGGCCTACACGCCGAACATGTACGCATATTCGCTGGCCTTCTCGTACAGCCAGTTCAACTACGCCTCGGCCATCGCGTTCTCGCTCGGCGCGCTCGTGTTCGCCGGTTCCTTCCTCTTCCTCTTCCTCACCCGCAAGCAGAGCGGACTGAAGTGATGTCGATCTTCACCCAACGCACGAACACCAGCGCAGGCGACCCGGCCTCGACCGATCCGCCGACCACTGCCACGGGCCTACCCTCGCACGTCGACCGCAGCGTGCGCGGCCACGGGCGCGGCCGCGGCACGCGACGCATCGGCGCGCACGTCTTCCTAATGATCCTCGCGATCTACTTCATCGTGCCGATCTGGTGGCTCGTCGTCGCCGCGACGAAAGACACGGCCGGCCTGTTCTCGAGCCCGGCGTTCTGGTTCGCCGACACCTTCGCGCTGTTCTCGAACATCGCCGAGCTGTTCACCCACCAGGGCGGGATCTACTGGCGATGGCTCGGCAACTCGTTCCTCTATGCCTTCGCCGGAGGCATCGGTGCGACGGTGCTCGCGGTCCTCGCCGGGTACGGCTTCGCGAAGTACGACTTCAGGGGGCGCGGCGCCGTCTTCACGATGGTGCTCGGCTCGGTGATGGTGCCGATGACGGCACTCGTCATCCCGACATTCATGCTGCTCAGCCAGTACGGCGTCATCAACACCCCGTGGGCCGTGATCCTGCCGAGCCTCTTGAGCCCGTTCGGCGTGTACCTGATGCGCGTCTACACGCAGGACGCGGTGCCCGACGAGATGCTCGAGGCCGCACGCATCGACGGTGCGGGCGAGATCCGCACCTTCTTCCAAGTGGCGCTGCCGTTGCTGCGGCCCGCGATCGTCACGGTGCTGCTGCTCTCGGTCGTGGGCACCTGGAACAACTTCTTCCTGCCGCTCGCCGTGCTCACCGACCCGCAGCTGCTGCCGGTCACGGTCGGCCTCAACCGCTGGACGGCGCTCTCGAACGCCGGCGCCGGCGGCGAACAGGTGTGGAACCTCATCACCTCGGGCGCCTTCATCTCGGTGCTGCCGCTCGTGCTCTCCTTCCTCTTCCTCCAGCGCTACTGGCAGGGCGGCCTCTCGGTCGGCTCGATCAAGTAGCGGCGCAGCCCCCAGACGAATCAGGGATGCCACGTGGCATCCGGTCACTCCCGGCCGACGGCCAATGGCCCCGGCCTCGACAAAGGAAATCCAGTGAACAAGGCACTCATCAGCGTCGACCGCGAGGCGGTCGTCGCCCCGGTCGACCGTCGCATCTTCGGATCGTTCGTCGAGCACCTCGGCCGGTGCGTGTACGACGGCATCTACGAGCCCGGGCACCCGACCGCGAACGACGACGGGTTCCGCATGGACGTCGTCGACCTCGTGCGCGAGCTCGGCTCGTCGACCATCCGCTACCCCGGCGGCAACTTCGTGTCCGGGTTCCGGTGGGAGGACAGCGTCGGACCGCGCGACGAGCGACCGGTGCGCCGTGACCTGGCATGGCACTCGCTCGAGACCAACCAGGTCGGCGTCGACGAGTTCTCGCGGTGGCTGAAGCTCACCGGCTCAGAGCTGATGATGGCGGTGAACCTCGGCACCCGCGGCATCGAGGCGGCGCTCGACCTGCTCGAGTACTGCAACCACCCGTCGGGCACGGCGCTCAGCGACCAGCGCATCGCGAACGGCACCGCCCTACCGCACGACATCCGCATGTGGTGCCTCGGTAACGAGATGGACGGCCCGTGGCAGACGGGGTACATGACCGCCGACGACTACGGCAAGATCGCCGCCCGCACGGCGCAGGCCATGAAGGCGGCCGACAAGAGCCTCGAGCTCGTGGTGTGCGGCTCGTCGTCGTCATCGATGCCGACCTTCGGCGACTGGGAGCGCACGGTGCTCGAGCACGCCTACGACCACGTCGACTTCATCTCGTGCCACGCGTACTACCAGGAGCGCGGCGGCGACCTCGACTCCTATCTGGCCGCCTCGCTCGACATGCAGTACTTCATCGAGACTGTCGTCGCGACCGCCGACCACGTCGGCAACAAGCTCAAGTCGAAGAAGAAGATCAAGCTCTCGTTCGACGAGTGGAACATCTGGTACCTCGACGAGCACCGCGAGTCCGACGAGGTCAACGACCAGTGGCGCTACGCACCTCGCCAGCTCGAAGATGTCTACTCGGTCGCCGACGCCGTCGTGCTCGGGAACTTGCTGATCACCCTGCTGAAGAACCACGACCGGGTGGCGAGCGCCTCGCTCGCGCAGCTCGTCAACGTCATCGCGCCCATCATGACCGAGCCCGGCGGCGACGCATGGCGGCAGACGACCTTCTTCCCGTTCTCGGTGACTTCCCGCCTCGCCCGGGGCGAGGTGCTGCGCCCGCGCATCGAGGTCGGCACCTACAAGACCGTGGCGTACGGCGACGCCCCGCTCGTCGACTCCGTCGTGACGCACGACGACGACTCGTCGGCGGTCTTCCTCGTGAACCGCGGCCGCACGCCCGTCGAGGTGCAGGTCGACGTGGCGCAGCTCGGTGTGCACGGCATCACCGAGGCCGTGACCTTCTGGGACGACGACGTGTATGCGAAGAACACCCTCGCCGACCAGCACCGGGTCGGGCTCAAGGATCTCGAGGGGGCGAGGCTCGTCGACGGCGTGCTCTCGGTGATGCTGCCTCCAGTGTCGTGGTCGGCGATCGCGCTCGGGTGAGCGGCGCAGAACCGCGACGGATGCCTCGGCGTGCTGGCCGCGCGCGCGAACTCTCGGGCGACCTCGCGACGCACCACCCCGCGCTCGTGCAGGGCGATGACGGCACCTGGTACGTCTACTCGACCGTCAACGGGACCGTGGCCGACGGCAGCGTCCAGATCCGGTCGTCGAGCGACGGGGTGCGCTGGCGGTACGAGGGCGAGGTCTGGGGCGACATTCTCGCGATCCACGACTACGGCGGCGACGCGGGTGGGGCGTTCGAACTCGCGCCGCGGCCGATCGAGGGGGACGGCGAGGGCTGGCCGACCGTACGGTGGTGACCATGCAGGACACGAGTGCGGGCGCTGGGCGCAACTGGGCAGGCAACCTCGAGTACGGGGCGGCGCGGGTCGTGCGGCCGCGCTCCGTGCCCGAGTTGCAGGAGCTGCTCGCGGGCGGCGGAGCAGGGGCCGGCGGCACCGGGCGCTTCCGCGCGCTCGGCTCGCGGCACAGCTTCAACGACCTCGCCGACACGAACGGCACGCTCATCGAGACCGACGGGCTGCCCGTCGTGATCGACGCGGGCAGCGCCCCGGGCGTGGTGCGCGTCTCGGGCGGCGTGCGGTACGGCGCGCTCGCCGAGGCGCTGCATGCCCGGGGGCTCGCCCTCGCGAACCTCGCCTCGCTGCCGCACATCTCGGTTGCGGGCGCGATCGCGACCGGCACGCACGGCTCCGGCGACCGCATCGGCTCACTCGCGACCGCGGTGCGCGCCATCGGGTTCGCGACGGCCGACGGTTCGTCCCGCACCCTCCAGCGCGACGACGCCGACTTCGACGGCGCGGTCGTGCACCTCGGCGCTCTCGGCGTCGTCACGGCGTTCGAGCTCGACGTCGAGCCGAGGTACGAAGTCGCGCAGCACGTGTTCGATCGCCCGAGATGGGAGGCGATGCTCGCCGAGTTCGACCGGGTGACCTCGCTCGCGACGAGCGTGAGCATCTTCACGACCTGGCAGGCCACCGACACCGCCGAGCTGCTCTGGGTGAAGCAGCGCACGGATGCCTCGGGGCCGACGCCCGCTGAAGAGACATCCGCCTTCGTGGTCGAGCGGCTCGGTGCGACGCCCGCCGATCGGCCGCGGCATCCGGTGCCGGGCGGGGCGACCGAGGCGACGACCGAGCAGCTCGGCGTCGCCGGTCCGTGGCACGAGCGGCTGCCGCACTTCCGGCTGGCGTTCACGCCGTCGGCCGGCGAGGAGCTCCAGTCGGAGTACCTCGTGCCGCGCCGTGACGCGATCGCGGCGATCGAGGCGGTGCGCTCGCTCGCGGGTCGTATCGCGCCGCTACTGTTCGTGTGCGAGATCCGCACGGTCGCGGCCGACCCGCTCTGGCTGAGCCTGTCGCACGGGGCCGACGCCGTCGCCCTCCACTTCACGTGGCGGCCCGAGCAGGCGGCGGTCGAGGCGCTACTGCCCGTCATCGAGGCTGCGCTGCCCGAAACGGCGAGGCCGCACTGGGGCAAGCTGTTCGCGCTGCCCGCCGAGGAACTGCGCGGTCGGTACCCGCGCTGGGCCGACTTCGCGGCGCTCCGCGAGCGGATGGACCCCGAGCGGTGCTTCACGAACGCGTACCTCGAACGGCTCGGGCTCTGAGGTCGCATCCCCGCGTCGCCTCGTGCTGGTCGTACACTCGGGCGATGGAGGTGGCCGGGTGAGCGACGTCGAGCACGGGGTGCCGGAGGCCGCGGCCGGCGCCGCCGGCGAGCCCGTCGGGGCACTGCGCCAGGCGACCGCCCGCGCCGTCGGCGTGCGCGAGGTCGCCGCACTCGCGGGGGTCTCGCGGCAGACCGTGTCGCGCGTGCTCAACGACCACCCCGAGGTCGCCACCGCCACGAAGGAGCGGGTGCTCGCCGCGATGGGCGAGCTCGATTACCGAATGAACAACGCGGCGCGAGCCCTCGGCACACGTCGCTCGCGCACGTTCGGCGTGCTCGCCTCGGACGCGTTGCAGTACGGCCCCTCGCGCAGCATCGCCGCGGTCGAATCGGCGGCTCGCGCTGCCGGGTACTGGGTGAGCGCGGCGTTCGTCGACTCGGGCGACGCAGCTTCCGTCACTGCGGCGGTCGAGCACCTCCTCGCGCAGTCGGTCGAGGGGCTCGTCGTCGTGGCGCCGCACGCGCGCACGATCGAGACGCTCGACGTGCTCGAGATCGGCGTTCCCGTCGTCACCCTGCACTCGGCGGGGCACGACGCCCGCAGCTTCTCGGTCGACCAGTCGGCCGGTGCCCGGGCAGCGGTCGGATGCCTCGCCGACGCCGGGCACCGTCGCGTCGCGCACCTCGCCGGGCCCGCCGACTGGCTCGAGGCCGAGGCGCGCCGCGCGGGCTACCTCGCCGAGCTCGAGACGAGGGGCCTCGAGACCGGCCCCGTCATCGCCGGAGACTGGACGGCGCGATCCGGGTTCGCGGCGGCCGCGGCGGTCGTCGACTCGGGGGTGACGGGCGTGTTCGCGGCCAACGACCAGATGGCGCTCGGGCTGATCGGCGGCTTGCGGGCGGTCGGTGTGGCCGTGCCCGAAGACCTCAGCATCGTCGGGTTCGACGACATGCCCGATGCGGCGTACCTGTGGCCGGCGCTCACGACCGTGCGGCAGGACTTCGAGGAACTCGCGCATCATGCGGTCGAGCGGCTCGTGGCCCTCGCCGGCTCCGGGGCCGGCATCGCCGGATCGCGCGCGCGGTCGTCGCTGGGCGAGGAGGCGCCGCTGATCGTCCCCGAGCTCGTCGTGCGGGCGTCGGTCGTTCCGCCGCGCCGCGACCCCCAGTAGGCGTGAGTGAGGTTCGCGCCGCTGAGGCGAGTTCGAACCACGCTCAGAGGCACGAACCCCACTCGGGTGGGCGGGTCGACGCGGCCCGCTTGACGCCGTGCGATGATCGTGGTTTCATTTCCGTGACCGGTCACAGTGACCGGTCACGGACAGAGTTCGACAACGAGTGATCAGGGGTTCCGATGAGCGATGAAGCCCAGCGAACGGCCCGAGCCGCAACCCCCGGCAGTGCAGCCGCGTTCGCGCCCGAGGTCGAGGCCGCGATCGCCCGCGTGCGCAACGAGGTAGCCCGTCTGCACGGCGAGCTCGTGCGCTACGGCCTCGTCGTGTGGACTGGCGGCAATGTGTCGGGGCGGGTGCCCGGGGCCGAGCTCTTCGTGATCAAGCCGTCGGGCGTCTCGTACGACGCGCTCGCACCCGGGAACATGATCCTCTGCACCCTCGACGGCGAGGTCGTGCCCGGCACTCCCGGCAGCGAGCGCGGCCCGTCGAGCGACACCGCGGCGCACGCGTACGTGTACCGCAATATGCCCGAGGTCGGGGGAGTGGTGCACACCCACTCGACCTTCGCGGTCGCCTGGGCCGCCCGCGGCGAAGCGATCCCGTGCGCGATCACCGCGATGGCCGACGAGTTCGGCGGTCCGATCCCCGTCGGACCCTTCGCGATCATCGGCGACGACTCGATCGGCCGCGGCATCGTCGAAACCCTCACCGGCCACCGCTCGCGCGCGGTGCTCATGCAGAACCACGGCCCGTTCACGATCGGCAAGGACGCGAAAGACGCCGTCAAGGCGGCGGTCATGCTCGAGGATGTCGCACGCACGGTGCACCACGCCCGTGAGGCCGGGCCGCTCATCCCGCTCCCGCAGGAGTCGATCGACCGTCTCTACGACCGGTACCAGAACGTCTACGGGCAGGCGGGGGACGTGTCGCGATGAGCGAAGCCACCGGCACCTCCGACACCGAATCGGATGCCTCGGCCCGGGCGATCATCGGCGGGCGCACCGCGCTCGGCATCGAGCTCGGGTCGACTCGCATCAAGGCGTGTCTCGTCGACGCCGACGACCCGACGCGCGTGCTCGCCGCGGGCAGCCACGAGTGGGAGAACGAGTTCACCGCCGACCGCCGCTGGAGCTATCCGCTCGACGCCGTCTGGTCGGGCCTGCAGCGCGCTTGCGCCGAGCTCGTCGCCGACGCCGAGCGTCGTCACGGTGCGCGACCGACGTCGTTCGGCGCGATCGGCATCTCGGCGATGATGCACGGCTACCTCGCGTTCGACGACCAGGGCGAGCTGCTCGTGCCCTTCCGCACCTGGCGCAACACGTCGACCGGTCGCGCCGCGGCCGAGCTGAGCTCCGCGTTCGGGCTCAACATCCCGCTGCGCTGGTCGATCGCCCACCTGCACCAGGCCGTGCTCGACGCCGAGCCGCATGTGCCGCAGCTCGGCTTCATCACGACACTGGCCGGCTACGTGCACTGGAAGCTCACGGGCCGGAAGGTGCTCGGAGTCGGAGACGCCTCGGGCATGTTCCCGATCGACTCATCGACGGGCGACTACGACGCTGGGCTGCTCGCGCGCTTCGACGCCCTCGTCGCCGAGCCGGCCGCACGCGCCGGTCGCGAGACCGGCCTTCGGGTCGCCCAACTGCTGCCCCGGGTGCTCGCCGCGGGCGAGCCCGCGGGCGAACTCACCGCCGAGGGTGCGGCGCTCCTCGACCCGACGGGCGGGCTGCGGCCGGGCGTGCCGCTCTGTCCGCCCGAGGGCGACGCCGGCACGGGAATGGTGGCGACGAACTCGGTCGCGCCCCGTACCGGCAACGTGAGCGCGGGTACGAGCATCTTCGCGATGGTCGTGCTCGAACGCCCGCTCGCCGGTGCGCACCACGAGGTCGACCTGGTCACCACGCCAGCGGGTGACCCGGTCGCCATGGTGCACTGCAACAACGGCGCCTCCGAGCTCGCCGCGTGGGCGGGCATTTTCGGCCGCTTCGCGGACGCGGCCGGCGCGACCCGCGACGGTGCACCGCTCGGGCGCGACGCCGTATTCGAGACGCTCTTCCGCGAGGCGCTCGCCGGCGAGTCCGATGCGGGCGGGCTGCTCGCGTACAACACGCTCGCCGGCGAGCCGATCGTCGAGCTCGACGAGGGGCGGCCGATGGTCGTCCGCACTCCCGACAGCCGGTTCACGCTCGCGAACTTCATGAGGGCCCAGCTCTACGGCGTCTTCGGCGTTCTCGCGCTCGGCATGCGCGTGCTCGACGGCGAGGGCGTCGACATCGACCGCATGTTCGCGCACGGCGGCATCTTCCGTACGGCGGGCGTCGCGCAGCGCTTCCTCGCGGGAGCCATCGACGCTCCCGTCGCTGTCGGCGAGACGGCCGCCGAGGGCGGAGCGTGGGGCATCGCGGTGCTGGCGGCGTACCTCCGCGAGCGGACGGGCGCCGCCCACGACGAGACCGCGCTCGGCAGCTACCTCGACGACCGCGTGTTCGCGGGTTCGGCGATCCAGGTCGTCGAACCCGAGCCGGCCGATGTCGCGGGATTCACCGTCTACCTCGAGCGCTACCTCGCGGGCGTCGCCGCCGAGGCTGCCGCGGTCGCGGCGCTCGAACCGGCCGGCCCCATGAACTTCACGGACGAGTCGACGAAACGTAAGTAGTCGACTTCGGTGGCCGCGGCGCGCCACCACCCTTCCGGCGGGGGCCTCGCGCCCCCGCCGGTCTCGGGACACCGGCATCCGGACCGAACAGATCAGCAGCCCACGCAGAAGGAACGCGCATGACCCGCACCAAGCTCACCACCTCGCTCGACGGCTACGAGGTCTGGTTCCTCACCGGCAGCCAGCACCTCTACGGGCCAGAGACCCTCGCCCAGGTCGCCGAGCAGTCGCAGGCGATCGCGCGGCTGCTCGACGAGGCATCCGCGGTGCCCGTCAAGATCGTGTGGAAGCCGGTGCTCACCGACTCGGCCGCAATCAAGCGCACGGTGCTCGAGGCGAACGCCGCCGACGGGGTCATCGGGCTCATCGCGTGGATGCACACCTTCAGCCCCGCCAAGATGTGGATCTCGGGCCTCGACGCCCTCCAGAAGCCGCTCGCCCACCTGCACACCCAGGCGAATGTCGAGCTGCCGTGGAGCGACATCGACTTCGACTTCATGAACCTCAACCAGGCCGCTCATGGCGACCGCGAGTTCGGGTACATCCAGACCCGGCTCGGCGTGCCTCGGAAGACGATCGTCGGCCACGCGAGCGACCCGCGCGTGCAGGGCGAGCTCGGCACCTGGCAGCGGGCGGCGGCGGGGCTCGCCGCATCACGCAGCCTGAAGCTCGCCCGTTTCGGCGACAACATGCGCTACGTCGCCGTCACCGAGGGCGACAAGACCGAGGCCGAGCTGCGGCTCGGCGTGCAGGTCAACACGTGGGGCGTCAACGAGCTCGCCGCGGCCGTCGCCGAGGCCCCCGAGGCCGACGTCGACGCGCTCGTCGCCGAGTACGAGGAGCTCTACGAGGTCGCGCCCGAGCTGCGCCGTGGCGGCGAGCGGCACCAGTCGCTGCGCGACGGCGCGGCGATCGAGCTCGGCCTGCGCTCGTTCCTCGAGGAGGGCGGCTTCGGCGCCTTCACGACCTCGTTCGAAGACCTCGGCGAGCTGAAGCAACTGCCCGGTCTCGCCGTGCAGCGACTCATGGCCGAGGGCTACGGATTCGGCGCAGAGGGCGACTGGAAGACCGCCGTGCTCGTGCGCATCGCGAACGTCATGGGCGCAGGTCTCCCCGGCGGTGCCTCGCTCATGGAGGACTACACCTACGACCTGACCCCCGGAGACGAGGTCATCCTCGGCGCGCACATGCTCGAGGTCTCGCCCTCGCTCACCTCGGCCAAGCCCTCGCTCGAGGTGCACCCGCTCGGCATCGGCGGCAAGGACGACCCGGTGCGTCTCGTCTTCACCGCCGACCCGGGCCCCGCCGTCGTCGTCGCGATGAGCGACCTGCGCGACCGGTTCCGCCTCACCGCGAACGTCGTCGAGAACGTCGAGCCGCGCGGTGCGCTGCCGAAGCTGCCCGTGGGCCGCGCCGTCTGGAAGCCAGCCCCCGACTTCGCCACGAGCGCCGCCGCCTGGCTCACCGCCGGCGCCGCACACCACACCGTCATGTCGACGGCCGTCGGCATCGAGGTCTTCCGCGACTTCGCCGAGATGGCCGGGCTCGAGCTGCTCGTCATCGACGACGACACCACGACGGCCGAGTTCGGCCGCCAGGTGCGCTGGAACCAGGCGTACTACCGCCTGGCGCAGGGGCTGTGACAGTCGCAGTGCCCCGTTCGGGGCGGCAGTTCTCGATCGCGGCGCACGGGTACACGGCCGAGATCGCGAGCGTCGGCGCGAGCCTGCGCACGCTGCGGTTCGACGGCCGCGATCTCGTCGTGCCGTTCGACGCCGACGAGGTGCGCCCCGGCTATCGCGGCGTGACGCTCGCGCCGTGGCCGAATCGCATTGTCGACGGGCGCTACACGTTCGGCGGCGAGGAGTACCAGGTGCCGCTCACCGAACCCTCCCGGGGGCAAGCCCTGCACGGGCTCGCGTCGTGGCTCGACTTCGCGCCGCGCGTGGTGGAGGCGTCGCGGGTCGTGCTCGCGGCCGTGATCGAGCCGCAGGCGGGCTACCCGTTCCGCGTCGAGGTCGAGGTCGAGTACGCGCTCGGCGCCGACGGACTCACGCAGACCGTGACCGGTCGCAACCTCGGTGCCGACGCGGCACCGTGGGGCACCGGCCCGCACCCGTACCTCATCGCCGGCGCGGGACGGGTCGACGACTGGACGTTCGAACTTCCCGCCGCCGAGGTGCTCACGGTCACTCCCGACCGGCTGAGCCCGGTCGCGGTCGAGCCGGTCGAGGCGCACCCCGAGTTCGACTTCCGCGCTCCGCGCGCGATCGAGGGCACGTTCATCGACCACGCCTTCACCGGGCTCGTGGCGTCGCCCGCGGGCGACGTCGACGGTGCGGTTGACGTCGGCGCCGAGGCATCCACGTACCGGGTCGTGCTGACCGCGCCCGACGGCACCGGTGTCGAAATGGTGTGGGACGCGGCGTGCCCGTGGGTGCAGGTGCACACCGCCGACACCCCGGCCGCCGACGCGACGCACCGCATCGGCCTCGCCGTCGAGCCGATGACCTGCCCGCCCGACGCGTTCAACTCGGGCGTCGACCTCGTGGTGCTGCAGCCGGGCGCGGAATCCTCCGCGTCGTGGCGCATCGGGGCGCGGTAACCGACTCGGGCGGCGGGCGCTGACAGCGGCGCCCGTCGTCCGTACCCAACCGGGGACAACGCATTCGAGGTGCAGCGCCGGTCGGCCCGCTCCGACGAGCGGTGCGCAAGTTGCAGGACTATCTGCCCGGCACCCCGGATATGAGCGGTGGTCGCCGGATAGTCCTGCAACTTCGCGGCATCGCGCACCACTGGGTCGACGCCGGGCGAGGTGCGAGGATGGGCGTCGTGACCAGCGCAGCGCACCTCGATCCCCGCGACTTCGTGATCGGATCGGCGAACGCCGTCGATCTGGGACACGTTCAGCCGAACGCCGGGGCGCACCTGGAACGGTGACACGGGCGACGTCGCGTGCGACCACTACCACCGGCTCGACGCCGATCTCGACCTCATGGCCTCGCTCGGGCTCGAGGCGTACCGGTTCTCGATCTCGTGGTCGCGGCTGCTGCCAGGGGCGGGCGACCGGCCGAATCCCGCCGGCGTCGACTTCTACTCGCGCCTCGTCGACGGGCTGCTCGCCCGAGGCATCCGGCCCATCGCGACGCTCTACCACTGGGACCTGTCTCAGGAGCTCGAAGACGCCGGCGGCTGGACGAACCGCGACACCGCGCTGCGCTTCGCCGAGTACGCGGGCACGCCGTCGACGCCCTCGGCGACCGGGTGCACACGTGGACGACGCTCAACGAGCGGTGGTGCTCGGCGTACCTCGGCCCGGCGCGAGATCGATCTGATCCTGGAGCGACGAGGCGGGGCAGCCGCGGCGATCGAACTGAAGCAGCGGCAGGAGCAGACGCGGGTGACGCACGGCACCTCGTCTGGCTCCGCGACCGGCTCGGGGATGCGTTCACCGCAGGCGTCGTCTTCAACACCGGCGACCTCGGCTACTCGCTCTCCGATCGCATCTGGGTCCTTCGATCGCGGCGATGCGGGCGTGACCCCAGCGACGTCATGCGCTCACCACGCCCGCGGCCTGGCGCGCCGCGCCCAGGGCGACGTACTCGCCGGGCTCGGTCACCTCGACCGGGATTCCGAGCACCTCGGGCGCGATGATGCGCACGGCATCCGACTGCGCGCCGCCGCCGATGAGCAGCGCGCGCCGCAGCGGCACATCGAGAGCGCGCAGCGCTTCGAGACCGGCGCTGAGCCCGCGCAGCATGCCCTCGACGGCGGCCCGCGCGAGGTTCTCACGGGTCGTCGAGGCGAGGGTCATTCCGCTGAGCGACGCGGTCGCTTCGGGCAGGTTCGGAGTGCGCTCGCCCTCGAAGTAGGGCAGCAGAGCGAGCCCGCCCGCGCCGGGCGCAGCCTGGAGGGCGAGCGCACTGAACTCGTCGTGCGAGACCCCGAGCAGCGCCGCGGTGACGTCGAGCACGCGTGCCGCGTTCAGCGTCGCGACGAGCGGCAGGAAGTGCCCGTCGGCTGAGGCGAAGCCGGCCACCGTGCCCGAGGCGTCGCCCGTCGGGGTCTCGCTCACCGAGAACACCGTGCCGCTCGTGCCGATCGAGACGACGACATCGCCCGGCACGGCGCCGAGACCGAGCGCAGCGCCGGCGTTGTCGCCTGCGCCGGGGCCGACACGTCGGCCCGAGGCATCCGTCACCGAATCGGCGGGGCCGAGCACGCGGGGCAGCACCGCGTCGTGGCCGAGCGCCGCCACGAGCAGCTCGCGGTCGTACCCGCCCGACCGGGGGTTCCAGTAACCGGTGCCCGAGGCATCCGACCGGTCGGTGACGAGCTCGTCGAGCACCGGGCCCAGCGGGGACGCCCCGGCCGGGCCGTAGCCGCGCAACCGCCAGGTGAGCCAGTCGTGCGGCAGGGCGACGGCGGCGACGCGGGCGGCGTTCTCGGGCTCGTGGTCGCGCAGCCAGCGCAGCTTCGTGATCGTGAACGAGGCGACCGGCACGAGGCCCGTGCGCGCCGCGAGCTCGGCCGCGCCGAACTCGGCGATGAGGTCGGCGGCGGCACCGGCCGAGCGGGTGTCGTTCCAGAGCAGGGCGTCGCGAATCACCTCGCCGGATGCATCGAGCGCGACCATTCCGTGCTGCTGGCCGCCGATCGCCCAGGCGGCGATGTCGTCGAGCCCGCCGGCTTCGTCGATCGCGGTCTGCAGCGCGAGCCACCACGCCTCGGGGTCGACCGAGGTGCCGCCGGGGTGGGCGGCACGGCCCGAGCGCACGACGGCTGGGCCCACGCGGTCAGAGGCTCCGCGCGACGCGCCAACGGCGCGTGGAGAGGCCGTGGAAGTGTCGACGACGACGACCTTGCACGACTGGGTCGACGAGTCGACCCCGAGGACGAGTGGCATGCCTGCTTCCTCGCGCGGACTCAGTGGGCGCCGAGCAGGTGCTCGGTGGCGAGCTGCTGCAGACGCACGAAGCCGCCGCCCTTGCCGCCGAGGTACGCGTCGGCGTCGAAGTCCTCGTAGGCCGAGCGGTCGGCGAGGAAGTCGTCGTACGACTCGCCGGGGTTCAGCGTCGGCGTCGAGAGCTCGAACACCTTGGCGGCCTCGAGCGCCTCCTGCACCTCGGGGTCGGCGCGGAACGCGGCGGCGCGCTCCTTGAGCAGCAGGTAGGTGCGCATGTTCGCCGCGGCCGACTCCCACACGCCCTTCTCGTCTTCGGTGCGGCTCGGCTTGTAGTCGAAGTGGCGGGGGCCGTCATAGGCCGGGATGCCGCCGGGGCCGCCGTTCTCGAGCAGGTCGACGAGCGCGAACGCGTTGTGCAGGTCGCCGTGGCCGAACACCAGGTCCTGGTCGTACTTGATGCCGCGCTGGCCGTTGAGGTCGATGTGGAAGAGCTTGCCGTGGTACAGCGCCTGCGCGATGCCGGCGGCGAAGTTGAGGCCCGCCATCTGCTCGTGCCCGACCTCGGGGTTGAGGCCGACGAGCTCGGGGCGCTCGAGCGAGTCGATGAACGCGATCGCGTGGCCGAGCGTCGGCAGCAGGATGTCGCCGCGCGGCTCGTTCGGCTTCGGCTCGATCGCGAACTTGATGTCGTAGCCCTTGTCGGTGACGTAGTCGCCGAGCAGGTTCACGGCCTCGCGGTAGCGCTCGAGCGCCTGGCGGATGTCTTTCGCCGCGTCGTACTCGGCGCCCTCTCGGCCGCCCCACATGACGAAGGTCTTCGCGCCGAGCTCTGCGCCGAGGTCGAGCTGGCGGAACACCTTGCGGAGTGCATAGCGGCGCACGTCGCGGTCGTTGGCGGTGAAGCCGCCGTCTTTGAACACCGGGGCGCTGAAGAGGTTCGTCGTCACCATCGGCACGATGAGCCCGGTCGACTCGAGGGCGCCCTTGAGGCGGTCGATCTGCTTCTGGCGCTCGGTGTCGGTCGAGCCGAACGCGAAGAGGTCGTCGTCGTGGAAGGTGAGGCCGTAGGCGCCCAGCTCGGCGAGCTTCTCGACGACGTGCACGACGTCGAGGGCGTTGCGGGTCGGGCCGCCGAACGGGTCGGTGCCGTTGTAGCCGACCGTCCAGAGGCCGAAGGAGAACTTGTCGTCGCGGGTGGGCGCGCTGGCCATTGGGGTCCGCCTTTCAGCGTCGTCGATGATTTGTTGGCATATACAACATAAACCGCTCGACTCGGTGTTCGCAAGTCTTCCAAACCGCAACTTTCGTGATTAGGCTTCGAAAGATGAAGACGGATGCCGCGAGCGAACGGGTGACGCTCGCCGAGCTCGCAGACGAGACCGGCACGAGCCTGTCCACGATCTCAAAGGTGCTGAACGGGCGTACCGACGTCTCGAAAGCCACGAGGGAGCGTGTCGAGCGCGTGATGCGCGAACGGGGGTACGTGCGCCGCGGCGCAGGTCGCTCCGAATCGCGACCCGAGCTGCTCGAGCTCGTCTTCCACGGCCTCGACCCCATCTGGTCGATGGAGATCATCGGCGGCGTCGAGGCCGTGGCGAAGGAGCACGGGCTGAGCGTCGTGCTGACCGTGAGCGGCGACCGCCACGCGCCCGATCCCGACTGGATCGAGGGCGTCATCCGGCGCCGTCCGATCGGCGTCGTGCTCGTCTTCTCCGAACTCTCGCCCGAGTACCGCGAGCGGCTGCGGGCACGGGCCATCTCGTACGTCATCGTCGACCCCGCCGGCGATCCGTCGCCCGACATGCCGAGCGTCGGCTCGGCGAACTGGTCGGGCGGGCTCGCCGCGACCCGTCACCTCATCGAGCTCGGCCACCGGCGCATCGCCGCCGTCACCGGGCCCGAAGACATGATGTGCTCGCTCGCTCGGCTCGACGGCTATCGCAGCGCGATGAACTCAGCGGGCCTCGAGATCGACCCGGCCTGGGTCGGCTACGGCAACTTCGAGGTCGGCGGCGGCCGCGAGCGGGCGCGCGAGCTGCTCGCCCTGCCCGCCGAACGTCGGCCGACCGCGATCTTCGCTGGCAGCGACCTGCAGGCGCTCGGCGCGATCGATGCGGCGCGTGACGCCGGATTCTCGGTGCCGCGCGACCTCTCGATCGTCGGCTACGACGACATCACGCTCGCGCCGTGGGTGAGCCCGCCGCTCACGACCGTGCACCAACCGCTCCGCCGCATGGGCGAGGAGGCCGCGCGGCTCGCGATCCGCTTGAGCGGCGAGCAGCCTGCCGCGACCCCCCGCATGGACCTCGCGACGAACCTCGTCGTGCGCGAGAGCACGGCGCCGCCGGCCTGACCTGATCGTGTTCCTCCCCGCGGACGTTGCGAGGGTCGTCGTCTTCGAAGTCGACCGAGCTCACAGTTGCGGCCGGCGGTCGCCCGCCGGCCGCAGCGGTCACGTCGACTCGGGGTGCTCGACGGCCCAGGCGGGGTGCAGCTGTCGCGTGTGGTCGACCACGCGCACCGGCCCGGTGAGTTCGACGGTCGCCGTGAGCGGCAGCTCGCCGCTCGAGCGCCCGAAGCCGAGCACGAGCGCACCGGGTTCGACGATGCGGAGCCCGTCGCGACCGGTGAACGAGGCGAGGTCGGCCGACACCTCGACGGCGACCCGGGCGGATGCCCCGGGCTCGAGCTCGAGACGCCGGAAGCCGACGAGCCGCTGCCGGGGTCGTACGACGGATGCCACCGGGTCGTGCAGGTACAGTTGCACGACCTCGGCGCCCGCCCGGTCGCCGGTGTTGCGAACGGTCAGCGACAGCCGGAAGGCCCCGTCGGTCGCCGCCTCGGCCGTCTCGACGACCAGGTCGCTCCAGGCGAACGGTGCATAGCCGAGGCCGTGCCCGAAGGGGTACCGGGAGGTCGGGTCGATGTTCGACACCTCGCTGCGCCGCGCGAGCGTCGATGCCAGATAGGTCGACGGCTGCGCGCCCGGGGTCGCCGGCACGCTCACCGGCAGGCGGCCGCTCGGGTTCACCCGTCCCGACAGGATGGCGGCGAGGGCGCGCGTGCCCTCCTCGCCGGGGAAGAACGCCTGCACGATGCCCGCGGCGCGATCGGGGGCGGAGCCGAGCACGTACGGGCGGCCCGAGAGCAGGGTGAGCACGGTCGGTGTGCCCGCATCGAGCACGGCCTCGAGCAGGGCGCCCTGCGCGCCCGGCAGCTCGAGGCTCTCCGCGTCGCATCCCTCACCGCTCGTGCCACGGCCGAAGAGGCCGGCACGGTCGCCGAGCGCGAGCACCACGAGGTCGGCGGATGCCGCGAGCAGGGCCGCCTCCGCGATGCCGCCGGTCTCGCCGCCGTCGATCGAGGTGCCCGCGGCGAGCGAGATCTCGGCGCCGGGGAACTCCTCGCGGAGCGACTCGACGAGGGTCGGCAGCTCGATGCCCGGGCCGCTCTCGGGGTGGTGCACGCCGACGTGCGTCGGGAAGGCGTAGCAGCCGAGCACGGCGAGCGGGTCGTCGCCGGTCGGCCCGATGACGGCGATGCGCGCCGGTGCGGCGAGCGGCAGGGTGCCGTCGTTGCGGAGGAGCACGATCGCCTGCTCCGCGATGCGGCGCGCGAGCTCGCGGTTCTCGGCGGAGTCGAGGTCGACGGAACCCTTCGGGGAGGAGGCGGCCGCAGGTGCGGCGGGGGAGTCGAGCAGCCCGAGCCCGACCTTCTGCATGAGCACCCGACCGAGCGCCCGGTCGATGACCGCCTCGTCGAGGCGACCGTCGGCGACGGCGGCGACGAGTGGCTCGCCGAAGGCGTGCACGGTCGGCAGCTCGACGTCGATGCCCGCCTCGAGCGCGGCCGCGGCCGCGTCGCCCAGGTCGCCGGACGTGCCGTGCAGCGTCTGGAGGAAAGCCACTGAGAAGTAGTCGGCGACGACCGTCCCCTCGAATCCCCAGGTGTCGCGCAGCAGCGACGTGAGCAGCTCGCGGTCGGCGGCGGTGGGCACGCCGTCGAGGTCGGTGTAGGCGTTCATCACCGAGCGGGGGCCCGCCTCGCGGACGACCATCTCGAACGGCGGCAGCAGCACATCGGCGAGCTCCCTCGCACCGACCGACACGGGTGCGAGGTTGCGGCCCGCCCTCGAGGCCGAGTAGCCGACGAAGTGCTTGAGGGTGGCCACGATTCCGGATGCCTCGAGCCCGCGCACGTACGCGGTGGCGACGCTGCCGACGAGGTACGGGTCTTCGCCGATCGTCTCCTCGACGCGGCCCCAGCGGGCGTCGCGCACGACGTCGAGCACGGGCGCGAGACCCTGGTGCACGCCGACCGATCGCATGTCGCCGCCGATGCGGCGAGACATCCGCTCGATGAGCTCGGGGTCGAAGGTCGCACCCCATGACAGGGGTACCGGGTAGGCCGTCGCGCCGTAGGCGGCGAAACCGGCGAGGCACTCCTCGTGCACGAGTGCGGGGATGCCCAGGCGACTCGAGCCGACGATGCGCTCCTGGAGCCGCGCGAGCGACTGCGCACCGAGCGCCGGGTCGATCGGCGCGGTGCCGAAGGCGCGCGTGATCTGACCGAGCCCCTTCGGCAGCAGGGCGTCGAGATCGATGTCGCCGCTCATCTCGTGCTGGTGGGGGGCGACGTCCGCGCCGTCGGCCGAGGCGCCGATCCAGATGCCGTAGAGCTGGGCGATCTTCTCCTCGAGGGTCATCGCCCCGATCAGCGCGGCCACACGCTGACCGGCGGGCCGGGAAGGGTCGCGCCACGGAGCATCCGTTGCGCTGGTTTCGATGGTCCTCATCCCTTCACCGCCCCTTGGAGGCCGCCGACGATGCGTTTCTCGGCGAGCGTGAAGAACAGGATCGCCGGCAGCATCGCGAGCGCGGTGTACGCGAGCACACCCGTCGTGTCCTGCCCATAGGCAGTCGAGTAGAACTGCACGCCCAGCGGCAGCGTGTAGTCCTCCGATGCGGCGCCGCCCGCCTGCAGCACGAACAGCGGCAGCAGGTACGCATTCCAGCTGCCGACGAACGCGAGCACGCCGACCGTCATGAGCCCCGGCATCGACAGCGGCAGCACGATGCGCCAGAAGAAGCCGATGCGGCTCGCGCCGTCGATCAGTGCCGCCTCCTCCAGCTCGCCGGGGATGGCGCGCAGGAACGGGACGAGGATGATGATCGTCGTCGGCAGGGCGAACGCCACCTGCGGGATGATCAGCCCCCACCACGTGCCGAACAGGTCGAGCTGTCGCAGCAGCACCGTCAGCGGGAGGATCGAGATCGTGAGCGGGAACAGCAGGCCCGTTGTGAACAGCGCATACAACAGGCCGCGGCCCTTGAACTCGTAGCGGGCGATCACGAACGCGGCCATCACGCCGAGCAGCATCACGCCGATCGTCGTGCCGAGCGCCGTGACCGTGCTCGCGAGCACCTGTCGCCAGAACGTGGGGTCGCCGAGCACCCGGGCGTAGTTGTCGGTCGTCCACGGGTTCGGCATGCCCGCCGGGTCGGTGAAGAAGTCCGGGTTCGTGCGGAACCCCGAGATGAACACGTACAGCACCGGGCCGACCGCGATCGCAGCGACGGCGAGGGCGACGAGGTAGACGACGGGCTGGCCCCAGTCGAACCGCTGGCCGGCGCGGCGCGAGGGCCGGGCCTTGCCGGGGGCGACGGTGATCGCGGTCGTTGCGGTCATCAGCGAACTCCTCCGGTGAGGGCTCCCGCGAGGTCGCGGCGCAGCGCGAACCGCTGGTACACGAGCGCGACGATCAGGGAGATGAGGAACAGGACCACGGCGACGGCGCTGCCGAAGCCGATCTGGCTGACGTTCAGGCCGTTGCCGACCATGTAGACCGCCATCGTCGACGAGGCGTTCAACGGTCCGCCCCCGGTCACGATCCAGATCATGTCGAACAGTTGCAGCGCCCCGATGATCGACAGGAACGCCCAGATGCGGATGGTCGGCCCGAGCAGGGGCACCGTGATGTGCCACTGCGTCTGCCACCAGCCGGCGCCGTCGAGCGCCGCCGCCTCGTGGAGCTCGTCGGGCACGCTCGCGAGGCCGGCCAGCATGAGGATGATCGCGAGGCCCAGGTACTTCCAGGTGAGGATGCCGAACATCGTCCACATGACGACGTCGGGGTCGGCGAGCCACGACGGCGGGTCCTCGATGCCGAGGGTGCGCAACAGCGTGTCGACAGGGCCCCAGCGCGTGGGCGGCACCGACTGCAGCAGGATCTGCCAGGCGAGGCCGGCGGTGACCTCACTGAGCACGTAGGGCACGAAGATCAGTGCTCGAAGCAGCCCGCGGAACCGCAGCCGGCGGTTCATCAGCAGCGCGATGAGGATCGCGAGCGGGCCCTGGATGAGCAGCGACATCACGACGATGAAGAAGTTGTTGAACACCGAGCGATGGAACACCGGGTCGGCGAGCAGACGCGTGTAGTTGTCGAAGCCGATGAACTGGTCGAGCGGCCCGAGGCCGTTCCAATTGAAGAAGCTGTAGTAGGCCGCCAGCAGCACCGGCAGCAGGACGAAGAACAGGTAGACGAGCACGGCCGGGCCGGCGAGCAGGGCGATCTCGCCCCAGGTGCGGGCGCGGCGCCGTGCGGATCGTTTCGTGGAGCGGGTGGGGGCCGGGCCCGCGGTCACCGCGGGCCCGGCCGTGTCGAGTGCGGTCATGTCAGAGCGTGGCCGCCGCGGCGTTCATCGCTTCGGGAACCGACGCGGGGGTTCCGTCGCCGAACATCAGGTTCACGATCGCGTCGTTCATCGCCTTGCCGATGACCGGGCCGTACTGGGTGTCGAGCCAGGTCACGACGACGCCCGCGCTCTGCGTGGCTTCGGCGATCTGCTGTAGCACGGGGTCGGTGATGCCGGCCTCGGCGCCCGCGACCGTCGGGATCTCACCGGTCTCGGCGAGGCGGGTCTGCACGTCGACGCTCATGATGTATTCGAGCAGCTCGAGGGTCTCTTCGGGGGCGTCGGCGTACACGCCCCACGCGTCGCCCGAGCCGAGTGCGGCGCCGGGAGCGCCCTCGGCGCCCTCGATGTCGGGCACGGGCATCCAGGAGAGCCACTCGGGTGCGGGCGGGTTCTCGGCGGGGGCGCCGGGAACGAGCTTCGCGACCTCACCGCGGTGCCAGGTGCCCATGAGTTCCATCGCCGTGGTCTGGGACGCGAGCAGGCCCGCCGAGCTGTTCGGAACGCTCTGCGCGGGGGTGCTGGTCGGGTTCGCCTGGAAGGGCAGGTCGCCGTCGAATTCATCCATCCAGGTCTTCAGGTTCTCGCCCGCCTCGGTGAAGCAGGGGTCGTCGAACGCGAGCGTCTCGGCCGCGGTCTGCAGCGACTCGGGCGAGCAGGTCTTGATCGCGAACTGGTACCACCAGTGCGCCGCCGGCCAGCCGTCGGCCGCGCCCACGCCGATCGGCGAGACGCCCGATGCGGCGAGCTTGTCGATCACGTCGCCGAACTCGGTGAAGGTCGCGGGGTTCTCGGTCACGCCGGCCTGCTCGAAGAGGTCGGCGTCGTACCAGATGCCCTCGATGCCGTAACGGAAGGGGATGCCGTACTGCTTGCCGTCGACGTTCCACCCGGTGCCCGCCGTGCCGACACTCTCGATGACGCCGGTGAGACCGCTGAGGTCCTCGAGGTAGCCGGCCTCGACCTGGGCCTTGATCTCGCCCTCGGCCCACACCATGAACAGGTCGGGTGCGGCGTCGCCGCCGGCCTGGAGGGCGTTGGGGATGAGCGTGCGCTGCAGGTCTTCGTTCTGGAAGGCCTCGACCTCGACCTTCACTCCGGGGTTCTCGGACTCGAATTCGCTCGCGACCTCCTCCCAGAAGGACTTCAGCGGGTCGCCCGTGCCGTTGTGCCACCAGGTGATGGTCGTATCGCCGGCCTCGCCCTCGCCGCCGCCGCCCGCGGTGCACCCGGTGAGCGCGGCGACCGCGAGCCCGGTCGCTGCCGTGAGCGTGACGAGGCGCATGGTGCTGCGTCTGTTCATCGTTGAACCTCTCGAAAGTTTCGACATCTACGTCGAAAGTGATCTGGACGCCTCGAATATACGACGCGCGCTATTTCGCGTCAAGAGCAACATATTCGGTGCGTCGCGACATGCCGCGCGCCCAGCCCCGCCTAGAGTGGTCGCGTGGCAGAGCGCAGCGGCACCTTCGACGGTGTGCATTCTCGAAACCTCGCGAAAGTCCTCGGGCTCGTGCACCTCGAGGGTGCCCGATCGCGCGCCGCGCTGACCGCCGCGACGGGCCTCAACCGCTCGACGATCGCAGCGCTCGCCGCAGAACTCGCCGAGGCGGGGCTCGTCGAAGAGCGCGCCCCCGATCCGACGAATCGCGTCGGCAGGCCCTCGCCGGTCATCGCCGCTCACCCCGGCGTCACCGCGATCGCCGTGAACCCCGAAGTCGATGCGGTCACGTTCGCCGCGGTCGGGCTCGACGGGCGGATCCCGATCCGCGAGCGCATCGACGTCGACCACCTCGTCTCGCCCGAAGAGGTCGCCGCGATCGTCGCGTCGACCGTCGCCCGCTGGAGCGACGGGCCGCTGCGATCGGCGCGCATCGTGGGGGTCGGCCTCGCAGTGCCGGGCCTCGTGCGCGCAGCCGACGGGCTCGTCCGCCTGGCCCCGCACCTCGAGTGGAACGATGCACCGCTGCGAGAGCTCGTCGAGTCGGCGACGGGGCTGCCCACGGCGGTCGGCAACGACGCGAGCCTCGGCGCCCGCGCCGAGCATCTCTTCGGTGCGGGCCGCGGCATCGACGACCTCGTCTACCTCAACGGCGGCGCGAGCGGCATCGGCGGCGGGCTCGTCGTCGGCGGGGTCGCGGTCGCGGGAGCCAACGGCTACGCGGGCGAGTTCGGACAGAATCGGCCCGGCATCGCCGTGGCCGACGACCGCCGGGCCGAGGGCGGCGTGCTCGAAGACGAGGTCGCCCGTTCACGGCTGCTCGAGGTCGTCGGGCTCGTCGCCGCCGACGAGCCGACCCTGCGGGCCGCGCTCGATGCATCCGACGCGCCCGAGGTCGAGGCCGAGCTGGCGAGACAGCGGCGCATTCTCGCGACCGGCCTCGCGAACGCGGTCAATGTGCTCAACCCGTCGCGCGTGATCCTCGGTGGGTTCCTCGCCACGATCGCCGAGAGCGATGCAGGGGCCTTCACGGCCGCGGTGCTCGCCCAGGCGATGCCCGCCGCGGCCGAGGGCGTCGAGTTGGTCGTCGCAGCCCTCGGCGAAGACCGGCTCGCGATCGGCGCGGCCGAGCTGGCCTTCGCGCCGCTGCTCGCCGACCCCGAGTCGGCGCTCGACGGCTGAGCCCGGGGCGGCCGGCCCGGGCAGGGTCTGCGCGACTTCGCGGGTGGCGTACGGGCAGCCTCCGTCAGCCGCGGTGTGCGGGGTGCGCCGGCAGCGCCCCGGGCGGCAGCGCCCCGGTGGGCACCGCCCCGGTGGGCACCGTGAGTTCCCCGGTCGGTACCTGCAGCGCCTCGGTCGGCACCGCGATCGCCGACGTCGGCACGACCGCGATCGCGGCAGTCGGCGGCGCGTCGAAGCGAACGGCGGCGGCCCAGCGGCGCTCGGGATGCCTCGTCACGCGCATGCCGCGCGAGACGACGAGCCAGATCGCGCCGATCAGGGCTGCCACGCCGGCGGCGATCGCAGCCACTCCGAGGCCCCAGCGCGGGCCCCAGCTGTTCGCGACCGCACCGACGATCGGCGCGCCGATCGGCGTGCCGCCCGAGAGGATCGCGAAGTACAGCGCGAGCACGCGGCCGCGGAGCGCGGGCTCGGTCGTCGTCTGCACGTAGCCATTCGCCGTCGTGAGCATCGTGACCGCGGCGAAGCCGATCAGCACCGTGGAGGCGGCGAAGTGCACGAGCGTGGGCATCACGGCCGAGATCGCCGCGGCCACGCCGAAGCCCGCAGCGGCGAGGATGACGACGCGCATGCGTGCGCGCTCGCGGCGGGCGGCCAGCAGTGCCCCGGCGAGCGAGCCGATCGCGAGGATCGAGTTGAGCAGGCCGTACTCGCCGGCGCCGCGGCCGAACTCGACCGCCATCGTCGAGGAGAAGATCGGGAAGTTCATGCCGAACGCGCCGACGAGGAACACGATGACGAAGACCACGACGAGGTCGGGCCGGCTCCAGACGTAGCGGAAACCCGCGACGAAGGCGCCGCGCTCGCGGCTGGCCCGAGGCATCCGCTTCAGTTTCTTGCCCTTGAGCATGACGAGGGCGCCGAGCACCGCGAGGAAGGTGACCGCGTTGATGATGAAGACCCAGCCCGAGCCGACGAGCACGATGAGCACGCCGGCGACGGCCGGGCCGATGAGGCGCGCGGTGTTGAACGAGGCCGAGTTCAGCGCCACCGCGTTCGACATGTCGGTGCTCGACACGAGGTCGGTGACGAAGGTCTGGCGGGCCGGGTTGTCGATCGCGTTGACGATGCCGAGCAGGGCCGCGAAGACATAGAGGTGCCAGAGCTCGGCGTGCCCGAAGAGCAGCAGCAGGCCGAGTGCGAGGCCGAGCAGCATGAGCGCCGTCTGGGTGCACATGAGGATCTTGCGGCGGTCGAAGCGGTCGGCGATGAGGCCCGTGACCGGCACGAGCAGCAGCTGCGGGGCGAACTGCAGGGCCATCGTGACGCCGACGGCGAGGGCGTCATTGGCGGTGAGCTCGGTGAGGACGACCCAGTTCTGGGCGGTGGCCTGCATCCAGGCGCCGACGTTCGAGACGAGGGCGCCGATGAACCAGATTCGGTAGTTGACGTGGCTGAGGGAGCGGAACATGGCACTCACTGGTCGAGGAGCCTCCCGAGGATGGTGGTGGCGCGCGCGAGGACCTCGCGGTCGGCGGGGTCGAGGGCGGCGTAGCGCTTCGCGAGCCACGCGTCGCGACGCTTGCGGGTCTCTCTGACGGTCGTGTCGCCCGCCTCGGTGACCTCGACGAGCACCTTACGGCGGTCGTCGTCGTCGGTGCGTCGGGTCACGTAGCCGGCGTCGACCAGGCAGTTGACGGTGCGGTTCATGCTCGGCGCGGTCACTCTCTCGAGCTCGGCGAGCCGGCCGATCGTGAGCGGGCCCTCGCTGTGGATCCGCCCCAGGGTCGAGAACTGCGACCCGCTCATCTCGGTGTCGCTGCGCTGCTGGCGCAGGCGCCGCGAGAGGCGCATGACCGCGATGCGGAGTTCGGTCGACTGCTCGGCGAGGGTGCTTCTGCGTGCGCCCGGCAGACGACGGGTGGATGCCGCGGGGGCGGGCCGCTCGGGCGCGGTCGTGTTCGCCGGGGTGTTCGCGGCGGCGCTCGTCGTGGTCGTGGCATCGGGCATGATGCTTAGTCTAACAAATTAGTGTGGCTAAGTATTCATCGGGCTGACGTCGAGTGGGTCGTGTGGGTGGATGTCGGTGGCGCGGTCTATGGTCGTGGTGAACGAACTCGTGCCGGGGTCGAATCGAAGGAGAACCCATGGCGCAATCCCCACTTGATGACCACATCGAGCTCTATCGATCTTCTGACGGCAGCATCGTGTTCGACGTCCGGACCGATGCGGAGACGGTCTGGCTCTCCGCCGACCAGTTGGTTGCTCTGTTCGGCCGCGACAAATCGACGATCTCACGCCACTTGCGCAACGTCTTTGAGGACGGCGAACTCGAGCGGGATTCAGTGGTTGCAGATTTTGCAACAACTGCGTCGGATGGCAAGACCTACGTTGTCACTCACTACAACCTCGATGTCGTGATCTCGGTTGGTTACCGGGTGAAGTCCGTCGAGGGCGTGAGATTTCGTCGGTGGGCGACCGACGTGCTCCGACGCTACGTGATCGAGGGCGCGGCGATCAATGAACGTCGCCTCGAACAGCTCGGTTCGCTCGTGCAGATCCTCGCCCGGTCTGGCGACGACATGATCGTCGGCACCGCCGAGGTACTGGCCCGGTACCTGCCGAGTCTGCGCACGCTGCGTGACTACGACGAGGGGTCGATCGACCTCGCACGCGGCGTTGAGCCCAGTTGGGTTCTCACGTACGACGAGGCACGAGTCGTGATCGACGGCGTCCGAGCCGAGTTTCCCGAAGACCGACTGTTCGGCAGCGAACGCGGCGCCGCGCTGAAGGGAGTCGTCGCGACGATCTACCAGGGCTTCGCCGGTCAAGAGCTCTACCCGACGGTGCAAGAGAAGGCGGCGAATCTCCTCTACCTCGTGGTCAAAGATCACCCGCTCTCAGACGGAAACAAGCGCAGCGGCGCGGCGCTCTTCGTGCACTTCCTCGCGAAGAACGGCCAACTGGCGGATGCCTCGGGGACCCCGCGCATCTCGAACACGGCGCTCGCGGCGATCACCCTGATGGTCGCGATGAGCGACCCGAAGGAGAAGGACCTCATGGTGGCCCTGCTCATGAGCATGCTGACCGGAGAAGCGTCGTGACCCGCATCGACGGTCTGATCGCGGAGCTGCACCCGGGTGCGCAGCGCCCGCAACCCGTCTGAAACCTGAAATCGATTTCTAAAATCGCGCGTCGCGCGTAGGGTATCGGGAGATCGAGGAGGATCATGCGCCATGCCCGAACCCGTCATCCCATCCGAATCGCCGCGGTCGCGGCATCCCTGGCTGTCGCGCTCTGCGCGTGCAGTGCGACCGGTGGGGGAGGCGACCCGATGAGCCCCGTCACCGTCGACCCCGACCCCGACAAGCCGTTCGTGCTCACCGGGGTGCGCGACCTCACCGAGATCGCGAAGCTCACCGGCCCCGACGCGATCAACGACACCGAGGCGGTCGGGGTCGCCGGCACCGACCTCGGCTCGATGGTGAACCTCGGCGACAAGACGTTCTTCCTGTTCGGCGACACCTTCGGCGAACGCGACCCCGACGCGTACGGCGGGCAGGGCGGGTTCTGGCGATCCAACGTGTCGGCGTGGACGACCGACGACGACCCGTCGGACGGCATCACCTTCGACGGGTGGGCGCCCGTCGACGGGATCGGCATGGCGTCGGCGATGGTCGAGGGCGAGCACGACGCCAACGACGGCACGGGCGAGGTGACGAAGATCCCGACGTATGGCTTCGCGATCGACGACACCCTCTACCTCTCGTACATGTCGGTGAAGTTCTGGGGCGAGCCGGGCGCGTGGGACGCGAACTTCGCGGGGCTCGCGAAGTCGACCGACGAGGGCGAGACCTGGGCGGCGCTCGATGCGCCGACCTGGCCCGGCGACTCGAACTTCGTGCAGGTCGCGACCGCGCAGGTCGTCGAAGACGGCGCCGAGTACGTCTACCTCTGGGGCATCCCCGCCGGGCGATTCGGCAGCGTGCAACTCATGCGGGTGCCCGCGGCGGTCGAGGCGGTCGAGGATGCCTCGGCGTACGAGTACTTCGCCGGCACGGGTGCCGACGACATGCCGGTCTGGAGCACCGACCCCGCCGAGGCATCCACGATCGTCGAGGGCACGATCGGCGAGCTCTCGGTGATGTGGTCGGACTACCTCGACCGCTGGCTCATGAGCTACTCCGACGCGGGCAACGCGTACCTGCGCGAGGGCGCCACCCCGTGGGGGCCATGGGGCGAACCCGTCGAGCTCGTGCCGGGCGACGAGTACCCCGGCCTCTACTCGCCGTACCTGAACCCGCGCTACGTCGCCGACGGCGGGCGCACGATCTACTTCACGCTCTCGCTGTGGGGGCCGTACAACGTGTACTGGTTCTCGGCGGAGCTTGAGAAGGGGGAGTGATCAGCCGCAGCCGAGGCGTCACCGTCGCCTCGGCTGCGGCCGAGACATCCGATCGTTGCGCTTGAAATCGATTTCGCATAACCTGACCGCAGGAGAGGTCAACGGCGTACCGAGAACCTGCCAGCGCCCATGGCCTCGCCCGACCGAACCGGGGTTCCTGACCCGGCCACAGCATCGACTCATCGACGAGTCGAGTTCCTGAGGAGGGACGAATGCACAAGAGAATGAAGGGTCTCGCCAAGGCCGCCGCGGTCACCGCGGCCGCGGCACTGCTGATGACGGGGTGCACCGCCGGAGGCGGCGGAGGGGGCGGATCGGAGGGCAGCCCCGACAGCGGCGACCTGAGCTTCGTGTACATGGGCGACGCAGACCAGCAGAAGGCGTTCAACGCCCTGTTCGCGGAGTTCAACAAGGAGTATCCCGACATCAAGCTCAAGGCCGTCGGCATTCCGAGCGGCAACTGGGCGACGTTCTCCACCACGGTCGCCACGCGACTGGCCGGCGGACAGAAGATCGACATCATCCAGGTGGCGACCGAGGGGCAGCGGCTGTTCGCCTCGAAGGGCATCCTGACCGACCTCGCCCCGTACATCGAGCAGGACCAAGACGTCGTCGACGACTACTGGGCCGACCTCAGCCCGAACCTCGTGAAGTTCAACGAGGAGTACGCCTCGGGTCCCGACGGCGAGACCGTCTTCATCCCCGGCGGCTTCAACACCATGGCGATGTATCTCAACAAGTCGGTGTTCGAGAAGGCCGGTGTGCCGATTCCCGAAGACGGCAACTGGACGTGGGACGAGTTCGTCGCGGCCGGCAAGCAGATCAAGGAGAAGACGGGCGCCTACCTCACCGGAGCGGGTTCGGGCTACTTCGTCGACGTCATGCCGTGGCTCACGACGAACGGCGCCAGCACGTTCAACGAAGACTGGAGCGAGCCGACCTACAACACCCCCGAGGCCGTCGAGTCGGCGGAGTTCGCCCGCAGCCTCGTCGAGATGGGCCTCGCGCCCAAGCCCGGCGGGCAGTTCGACGGCAACACCGCGTTCAAGCAGGGCAAGCTCGCCACCCTCAACGGCGGCCGCTGGCCGGTGCTCGGCGTCCGCGACATGGACATGGTCGACCAGACCGTCGTCGTGAACTGGCCGACCAACGCCCAGAACGGCTCGCCGGTCGGCTGGGATGCCTGGAACATCACGAAGAACAGCGAGAACAAGCAGGCCGCCTGGACATTCATCAAGTTCCTCATGTCGAAGGAGGCGGGCGAGTACTTCGCCACCATCGGCGGCACGATCGTGCCGGCGCGCGAATCGGTCGCGAACTCGGAGGCGTTCACCGGGAACGCGCCCGAGGGCACCGTGCGGCTGAGCGAGGCCATGGGCTTCGCGACGCCCATCCCGTCGATCGACCAGGGCGCCGAGGCGCAGAAGGTCATCGAAGAGGCCTGGGGCACGATCGTCGCGGGCCAGGGCGAGGCCCAGCCGACGCTCGACGCCGCGCAGGACGAGCTGGGGTCGCTGGTCGGTGAGTAGCGACACGATCACGGCGCGGCGCCCAGGAGCCCTGCTCCAGCGGCGCCGCGCCGAGGCGGCGGGCTGGCTGTTCGTCAGCCCCGCCGTTCTCCTCTTCATCGTCTTCGTGGCCGCGCCGTTCGTCTTCGCGATCGCGCTCGCGTTCCTCGAATGGGACCTGCTGACCCCGCCCCAGTTCGTGGGCCTCGCGAACTTCGAGCAGCTGTTCACGGATCCCGAGCTGCCGCAGGTGCTCTGGAACACCTTCGTGTTCGCGATCGCCTCGATCGTCACGCACCTCGTGTTCGGGCTGCTGCTCGCGCTCGGCGTGAACAACCTCATCAGCCGTTCGATCGGCTACTTCGCCCGGGTCGCGATCTTCTTCCCGTTCCTGATCTCGTGGGCGGCGGTCTCGCTGCTCTGGAAGTACGTGCTCGACCCGACCTTCGGCTATGTGGGGCAGTACGCCGCGATGTTCGGCATCGAACTGCCGAACTTCCTCGCCGACCCCGCGTGGGCGCTGCCGGCGATCATCTTCATCGACCTCTGGCACACCCTGGGATTCACCTTCATCATCATGCTGGCGGGTCTGCAGACGGTGCCGTCGGAGCTCGTCGAGGCGGCACGTACCGACGGGGCGACCGGATGGCAGATCTTCTGGAACGTGACCCTGCCACTCATGTCGCCGACCCTGTTCTTCGCGACGATCATCACGTTCATCGGGGCGTTCCAGATCTTCGACCCGATCCAGATCATCACGAAGGGCGGGCCGCAGGGGTCGACCACGACAATCATCATGTACCTCTACGAGAAGGGTTTCCAGGCGTTCGACATGGGCTACGCCGCCGCCGTCGCGCTTCTCGTCTTCGTCATCATCATGGGCGTGACGCTCCTGCAGTTCATCGGCCGGAGAAAGTGGGTGCACGAATCATGACGACCATCCCGCTCGCGCCGCCCGTACCGGGCGACGACGTGCTCGTCGCGCTCGAGAAGGCGGGTCGCCGCAAGTCCCGGCGGCGGACCCCGGGCGGCGTCGTCGTCGACGTCGTGCTCGTCGTGTTCGGCATCCTCATGATCTCGCCGCTCGTGTGGTTGATCGTGCAGAGCCTGACCGTGCCCGAGTTCGCGTTCGCGAGCCCGCCGAGCTGGCTGCCGATCCCGTTCACGCTGCAGAACTTCGCGGATGTGCTCGACTACATGCCGTTCTTCCAGCAGTTCGGAAACTCGCTGCTGCTCGCCGCCATCTCGACGGCGGGCGCGCTGCTGTTCTCGATCCTCGCCGCGTACGCGTTCGCGCGCATCGACTTCCGCGGCAGCCGGCTGCTGCTCGTGATCATGTTGTCGGCACTCATGGTGCCGGCCCAGCTCGTGATCATCCCGATCTTCATCATGATGCGGCAGGTCGGGCTCGTCGACACGCTGGCGTCGCTGTGGCTGCCGGCGCTCATCAACGTGTTCCAGATCTTCTTCCTCTCGCAGTACTTCAAGACGATCCCGCGCGAGCTCGACGAGGCCGCCCGGATCGACGGAGCGGGGCACCTGTGGATTCTCTTCCGCATGCTGGTGCCGCTCTCGGCGCCGGCGATCGCGGCGCTCGCGATCCTCGGATTCGAGGCCTCGTGGAACGGCTACTTCGGTCCGCTCATCTTCTTGTCGAGCCCCGAGAACATGACCCTCCCGCTCGGGCTCGTCACCCTGCAGAACGGCTTCGGCGCGGCGCCGGCGGTCGTCGTGTTCGCCGCGATCACGATGGTCGTGCTGCCGTTGCTCGTGGTGTTCCTCGCCTTCCAGCGGCAGATCGTCGAGTCGGTCGCGTCGACGGGGCTGAAGGGATGATCCGCCCGGTCGCCGAGCGGGCCGCCGGCGGGCACGCGGCCGTCGACCCGGTGCTGCGCCGCCTGCCATCGGCGGCATGGCATACGCTGCCGGCGCTCGCGATACTCGGCGTCGTGAACGTCGCAGCGTACGTCGGTGCCGGGTGGTTGCTCGGGCCCGGCTCACCGCTCACCTGGATCGCCGTCGGCGTGGTCGTCGCACCGCCGCTCGCGTGGGCGATCGACCGGCTGCAGGGCGAACTCTTCGAGCTCGACGACCGCCGGCCTGGACTCGGGAGCCGACTCGCGGTCGCCTGGACGTGCACGCTCGCCTTGTGCGTACTCGCGGCATGGAGCAGCTTCGTCGCAGCCGTCGCCGACGCCTCGGGTTCGCCGTTCTTCCAAGTGCTCGCGGTCGCCGGCACGGTGCTCGTCGCGGTCGCCGCGCTCGTCGCCGCCGTCGCCGTGCCGCTCGGCTCGACGCGCGCCGACGTGCGCGTTCGCACGATCGTGCTCGTGGCGTTCCTCGCCGCCGTCCGACGCCCGCTCGGCCCGATCGCCGCAGTCGCGGCCACGGCGGCCGTGGTCTGGCTCGGGCTCACCTGGTTCACCGGGCTGCTCGCCCTCGCGGCATCCGTGTTCGCCGTGCTCGCAGTCGCCTGCGCCTGGCCGACGCTCACCGCCTTCGGGGTCGCGCTGCCTCCGCTCGCGCCGCTGCGCAGCCGGCGCTCCGGCGCCCCCGTCACGCTCGTCACGCAAGGAGAGGCATGACCGACATCCTCCAGCAGGATCTTCCGCACACCGAGGCGCCCGCGCTCGCGATGCCGATCGGCGGCATCGGCACCGGCGGCTTCGCCGTGAACGCCGACGGGTCGCTGCGCCAATGGCAGTTGCACGGCATGCCGAACCATGTCGGCGCCCTGCCGGGAACGGGCTTCTGGCTGCGCGTCACGCAGATCGAGCCGCCGCTCGACGTCGTGTCGATGGTGCAGGGCAACCCCGTCGACGACCCGCGCGCCTCACTGACGACCGACGCCGTCGTGCCCGATTGGATGGCCGCGGCGGCCGAACGCTTCGCGACGTTCGAGTCGGCCCGGTTCAGCGGCACCTACCCGATCGCCGAGATCGAACTGACCGATCCGAGTCATCCCATCGCGGTCACGATGCGCACGCTGAACCCGATGGTGCCGGGCGACGTCGAGACGAGCGGCATGCCGACGGGGTTGTTCTCGTTCACGCTCACGAACACGGGGGAGTACCCGGTGCACGGCACGCTCGCCGGGTCGCTGCTGAACGCGGCCGGGTGGGACGGCATCACCCCGATCGGGGAGCACACGCCGGGCCTCGGCGGCAACGTCAACCGGCTGCTGCGCGGGCGCGGGTGGTCGAGGGTCGTGATGGACAACCCCTCGCTCGACGAAGCCGACCAGCTCGCCGGGCAGCTCGTGCTCGCCGCCGACGACCCGAGCGCCGCCGTGCTCGCGCGGTGCACGGGGGTCGAGCATCTGCGCGCCTTTCTCGACTCGCGGGCGCTCAACGACGGCCGGTCGCGGCTCGAGGCCGCGCCGACGGTCGGCGACCCGCAGCTCAACGCGCCGCGCGGCGGCTCGGGTGCGAGTGCGCCGGGCCGCTCCTGGCTCGGCGTCGTCGGCGTGCCGTTCTGGCTCGAGCCGGGCCAGTCGCGCACGATCCGATTCTCGATGTCGTGGCACTTCCCGAATCGCTTCGTCGACATCGAGCAGTTCGGCCGGCTGCACCCCGAGACCGGGGCGTCGCGCTTCTACCTGGGCAACGCGTACGGGCTGCGATTCCGAGACGCGCTCGACGTGCAGGCCGAGGTCGAGGAGCGGTGGGACGACCTCGTCGTCCGTACGTCGTGCTGGACCGAGACGATCACGAGCTCGAGCCTCGCGCCGCGAGAGGCCGACTACCTCGCCGCTCAGGCCGCCTACGTGCGGAGCCCGACCTGCTTCATCGGCGCCGACGGGCGCTTCTACGGGTACGAGGGCTCGCTCGGCGCTTCGACCTGGATGTGGTCGGGCGTGTTCGGCGGCTCGTGCCCGCTCAACTGCACGCACGTCTGGCAGTACGAGGCCGCGCTCGCGGGGCTCTGGCCCGCGCTCGAGCGCGACATGCGCGACACCGAGTTCGATGTCATGCAGGCGCCGAACGGCGCGATCCCGCACCGGTTGCGCGTGCCGGCCTACCTGCCGCAGATGATCGACGAGGCGATCGGCGGGCCCGAGGAGCCGGCGCTCGACGGCATGCTCGCGACCATCCTCAAGTCGCTGCGCGACGTGCAGCGCGGCGCGGGCACCGAGTGGCTCGACCGGCGCTGGCCGGCGCTCGTGCGGCTCTACCGCCATATTGCCGAGAAGTGGGACGCCGACGGCGACGGCGTGCTGCGCGGCATCCAGCCGTCGACGCACGACATCGACCTCGCCGGGGTCAACCCGTTCATGGGAACGCTGTGGCTCGCGGCGTTGCGGGCCTACGAGGAGCTCGCCCTGCTGGCCGGCGACGACGACGCGGCCGCCGAGGCACGGGCGCGCTTCGAACGGGGCTCGCACGGCTACGACGAGGCGCTCTTCGACGGAACGCACTACATCCAGCGTCTCGATGAAGGCGACCCGACCGACTTCCAGTGGCTGACGGGAATCCTCAGCGACCAGGTGATCGGCCAGTGGTGGGCGCATCAGCTCGGCCTCGGGCACATCCTGCCCGCCGAGCACGTGCGCAGCGCCCTGCGTCAGGTCGTCGACTCCAACCTGCGGCACGGGTTCGCCGACTTCGCGCACCCCTACCGGGTCTACGCCGACATGGCCGACGACGTCGGGCTGCTCATGTGCTCGTGGCCCGACAGCGGTCGCCCCGCGGTGCCGACGCGCTACGCCGACGAGGTATGGACGGGCATCGAGGCTCAGGTCGCCGCGCACTGCCTGTTCGAGGGCATGGATGACGCGGGCCAGGCCGTGCTCGACGGGCTGTGGGCCCGGCACGACGGCTCGCGCCGCAACCCGTACAACGAGATCGAGTGCGGCGACCACTATGCGCGGGCGATGGCGGGGTGGACGGTGCTGCAAGCGCGCTCGGGCGTGCGCGTCGACGAGGCGACGGGCACGCTGCACGTCGCGGTGAACGGGCGCTGGCCGTGGATCGCCTCGACCGGCTACGGCACGGTCGTCGTGACCGATGACCAGGTCGCCGTCGAGGTCGCCGAGGGCGAGTTCGGGCTCGAGGTCGTGCGCGACTGATCGACCGACGCGGGTCCAGGGTGGCGTGCATCGGCGCGTCGCCCCCTGCTTGCGCCGCGACCCGCGTCAGCCGCGCGGCGGCGTCGCCCCGAGATCGGGCACCGGCGCCGAGCCCAGGTGCACCTCCAGGTCGTCGGCCGACGGGGTCTTCGGGCGGCGTGCGGTGGGCCGGTCGAGGTAGAACATCGCGGTCGAGGCGATGTCGTCGCGCAGGGGCAGGTAGCGCCATCCGCTGCGCCAACCGAGGGCCTGGATGTCGACCTTCGGCAGGCCGGTCGTGAAGTGGATGGGATCGAGCAGGTGCCAACGGTACATGCCGAAGCGCTGCTGCGAGACGTAGAGCCCGTCGGGGCGGATCACCTGCGGCATGCCGAGGTACGGCGTCGAGAAGGCCGTGTAGCCCTGGCCGGGGACGTCGAAGTTCCAGGCGCCGCCGAAGTAGTCTTCCGTGCCGGTGCCGCAGATCGTGGGGTGGTCGGTGTCGTCGTCGAGGTAGAACTTGATCTCGCCCTCGCCCCACCAGCCGTTCGAGTTGACGCCCCAGGCGAGGTACGTGCCGACGTACTGGCCCTGCCCCTCGACGCCCTCGAGAATCGTGTGCGGCACGAGCTCGCCGAGCGGGTTCGAGCGGCGCCACTGGGCGTGGAAGTAGCCGTCGTTCGCGTAGTCGCCGCCGATCTCGTAGGTGACCTGGTAGTAGACGCGCACGTCGACGACCGAGGTGTTCTCGATCGTGAGGCGGGCGCCGCGCTTGAACGGCATCGGCCAGTACGAGTTGAAGCCGCCGTGCGGGTTGGCCGCGATGACCTGCGAGTTCACCTGCGCGAACACACCCCAGCCGTTGCAGAAGAAGTCGCCGTAGGGCACCTCGACGGCGGGCTCGTCGGCGCCGTCCCAATAGGCCCGCAGAACGAGTGTGCGCCAGTTGTCGGTGTGCGTCGTGATCCAGATGTGGGTGATCTTGCCGGCGCCGTCGATCGCGGCGAGGTCGAAGGTCTCGCCGGCCTTGACATCGACGCTCGGTGAGATCTTCCACCCCGGGCCGAGGTCGCGGGCGCACGACGCTCCGGTGCCCTCGGTCGCGCGGGCACCGCCGCCCTTCGCGCCGTCGAAGTTCTCGGGCGAGATCGACCGGGTCTGAAGGGGCCGGATCGCGGCGATCGAGGAGAGGTCGGGACTCGGCGGGTGCGGGGCGTTCACGTTTCGACCACTTCCTCGTGTTCGGCGCGGCGCGACGCTCCGCGCGCTTGGAATCGATTTCAACACTGTAAAGTGGCCTCACCGGCATGTCAACGCGGGCCGGCGCAGGGGCAGGGCGCATGGCGACGATCTACGAGGTGGCGAAGCTCGCGGGGGTTTCACCCGCGACGGTCTCACGCGTGTTCAACGGCGTGGCCGTCTCCGACGAGAAGCTCGCCGCGGTGCGCGAGGCGGCGCGCCAGCTCAAGTTCACGCCGAACCGCACGGCCCGCACCCTGCGCAAGCAGGAGTCCGAGGTGATCGCGCTCGTGATCCCCGACATCGAGAACCCGTACTTCACCGAGCTCGCGCGCGGCGTCGAGGACGTCGCCCAGAAGGCGGGCTACTCGGTCGTGCTGTGCAACACCGATTCGCAACTCGAGAAAGAGGCGACCTACCTCCAGATCGCGATCTCGGAGCACATGGCGGGGGTCATCCTCGCCGCCGCGTCCGACACCACGAACCTCGACGACATCCAGGCCGCCGGCCGCCCGGTCGTCGCGGTCGACCGCGGCACCGGGTACGACATCGACGGCGTCGTCATGGCGAATCGGATGGCCGGCCAGGCGGCGACCGAGCACCTCGTGCGCGCCGGCTACCGGCGCATCGCCTGCATCACGGGCCCGCGGCTGATCGAGACGGCGTACGAGCGCGCGCAGGGCTGGCGGGCGGTGATCGCCCGCCAGTTCCCCGACGCGGACCCCGACGAACTGCTGCGCTACTCGACCTTCCGCGTTGATGGCGGGCGCGAGGTCATGGAGGAGCTCCTGGAGCTCCCAGAGCCGCCCGATGCGATGGTGGCCGGCAACAACCTGCTCGGCGTCGGAGCGATCCAGGTGCTCACCGAGCGAGGTCTCACTCCACCGAAGCTCGGGGTCGCCGTGGTCGGTTCATTGCCGTTCACGACGCTGTCGCCGAGTGCGGTCACCCTCGTGAGGCTGCCGGCGCGGCACATGGGCGTGACGGCGGCGAAGATGCTCCTCGAGCGCATCGCCGGTGACGACCAGCCCGCGCGCACGGTCGTGCTGCGCGGCGAGCTGCAGCCGGCTCGCCCGGCCGACTGACCCGGCCGCGCGGCCGACGGTCCCGCGCGCGGCCGACTGTCCCGCGCCGTGAGGCGATGGGGCATGGCGCCCTGCGGTTGATCATGAAATCGATTTCGCATAGAGTGGCCCGCAGGCCTGAACGACGGTGATCGAGGAGGAGCGCCATGTCGGTGCGATGCACGCTGGGGGTCGACATCGGCACGTCCAGCAGCAAGGGCGTGCTGGTCGCGGGCGACGGCACCCTGCTCGCCACGGCCACCCGCCAGCACGAGGTCGACCGCGCGCGCACCGGGTGGGTCGAGATGGACGCGCGCATCTGGTGGCGCGAGTTCGTCGAGCTCGCCCGCGAGCTGCATGACGGCGCGCCCGGGGCCGAGATCGTCGGGGTCGGCGTCAGCGGTATGGGACCGTGCGTGCTGCTCTGCGATGACGACGACGAGCCCGTGCGACCCGCCATCCTCTACGGCGTCGACGCCCGTGCGGGCGAGCAGATCGAACGTATGAACCGCGAGCTCGGGGCAGCAGAGATCGCCCGCGTCGGCGGCTCGCAGCTGACGTCGCAGGCCGCCGGCCCGAAGATCGCCTGGGTCGCGGCTGAAGAGCCCGAGGCATGGGCGCGCGCCCGCCGGCTCTACATGCCCGCCTCGTGGCTTGCCCGCCGTTTGACCGGCGCGTACGTGCTCGATCACCAGTCGGCGAGCCAGACCTCGCCCTTCTACGACGTCGAGTCCGAGGCGTGGCACGAGCCGTGGTGGCAGCGCTACGCGGCCCCGCTCGAGGCGCCGACGCTCGCGTGGGCCGGCGACCTCGCGGGACTCGTGACCGCCGAAGCCGCCGCCGCGACCGGGCTCACCGAGGGCACGCCTGTCATCGTCGGCACGATCGACGCGTGGAGCGAGGCGGTGAGCGTCGGCGCACACGAGGTCGGCGACCTGATGCTCATGTACGGCACGACCATGTTCCTCATCGCGACCGGCGACGAGACGCTCCGCACACCCTCCATGTGGACCACCGTCGGAGCGTTCCCCGGTACCCGCAACCTGGCCGGCGGCCTCTCGACGAGCGGTGCCCTCACCGCCTGGATCGCGAAGCTCACGGCCGCCGACTACCCGCGACTCCTCGCGGAGGCGGCCGAGTCCGGGCCGGGCGCGCGCGGCCTCCTGACCCTGCCCTACTTCGCGGGCGAGCGCACCCCCATCCAGGATCCCGACTCGCGCGGCGTCATCGCGGGCCTCACCCTCGAGCACGGCCGCGGCGACCTCTACCGTTCCGCGCTCGAGGCGACCGCGCTCGGTGTGCGGCACAACGTCGAGACGATGCGCGCCGCCGGGGCCGAGGTCCGCCGCATCGTCGCGGTCGGCGGCGGCACCCAGGGCGAGCTCTGGCTGCAGATCGTGTCGGATGCCACGGGGCTCGTGCAGGAGGTGCCCGAGATCACGATCGGGGCGAGCTTCGGCGCCGCCTTCCTCGCGGCCGTCGCGGTCGCCGGGCGCGACGGCGTCGCCGCGCCGCTGATCACCGACTGGAACCCGACGACCCGCAGGATCACGCCCGACCCCTCGACCCGCGACGCCTACGACGCGCTCTTCGACCGCTACCTGCGGCTCTACGAGGCGACCAAGCCGGTCGTTCACGAGCTCGCTGCCGAGCAGCGCGCCCGCGCATGACCACGATTCGACCCAACCATCGACCTGCAGCACCGACCAGGAGGCATCCATGACCGACACCGCACCGACCCGGTACGCGATCCCGCGCCCGGCATCCCGCCCGGCGGCCGAGCCGAACACCGCCTACCTGATCGCCTCGGGCGACCTGCGCGAGTCGGCCAACACGGCCGGCTGGCCGACGCAGGCGGCGATGGAGGCCGACGTCACCGCGGCGCTCGGCGAGCTCGGCTGGCGGGTCGAGCGGGCGAACGGCATCGACCCCGAGACCGGCCACGGCTTCATCTCGAGCCAGCGGATGGGGCTCGAGGTCTTCAAGGGCATTCCCGTCGACGCCCCGCTCGTCGTCGCCGAGGCGGTGTGGCAGTACTCGCACCACGTGCTCGCCGGGCTCCGCACGCATCGCGGCCCGATTCTCACGGTCGCCAATTTCGCGGGCGACTGGCCCGGCCTCGTGGGGCTCCTCGGCCTCAATGCCGGCCTCACGAAGATGGGCAAGGAGTACTCGACCATCTGGTCGGTCGACTTCACCGACGACTGGTTCAAGCAGGGCCTCCGCGAATGGGTCGAGACCGGCCGCATCGAGCACGACGCCTCGCACGTGCGCCCGCTGCCCGCGCTGCCCGACACCCCCGAGGTCGAGCTCGGCCGAGCCCTCGCCGACGAACTGCTCGCCGACAAGGCGATCATCGGCGTCTTCGACGAGGGCTGCATGGGCATGTACAACGCGATCTTCGACGACGAGCTCGTCAACCGTCTCGGCATCTACAAGGAGCGGCTGAGCCAGTCGGCGCTCTACGCCGAGATGCTGAAGGTCGGCGACGACGAGGCCGACGCGGTCGGCGCCTGGCTCGTCGAGCACGGCATGACGTTCAGGCTGGGCGACGACGAGGCGACCGAGCTCACCGAGGCACAGCTGCGCTGGCAGTACAAGATGTACATCGCCGCGCTGCGCATCGCCGACGACTTCGGGCTCGACGCGGTCGGCATCCAGTACCAGCAGGGGCTGAAAGACCTCGTGCCGGCCTCCGACCTCGCCGAGGGCCTGCTCAACTCGACCGAGCGCCCGCCCGTCACCTCGCGCGACGGCTCGCGCGTGCTGCACGAGGGTCGCGCGTTCCCGCACTTCAACGAGGCCGACGAGGGCGTCGCGGTCGACGCGCTCGTCACCGACCGCGTGTGGCGCGCCATGGGCCTCGTGCCCGACAACACCCTGCACGACGTGCGCTGGGGCGAGGAGTTCGCGGGCGAGTTCGTCTGGGTCTACGAGATCTCGGGCTCGGTGCCCGGCTCGCATCTCGGCGGCTGGCAGCACGCCGAGGGCTGGCGGCAGGATCCGGTCTTCTTCCCGGCGGGCGGCTCGACCGTCAACGGCGTCTCGAAGCCCGGCGAGGTCGTGCTCTCGCGCGTGTTCATCGCCGACGGCATCCTCCAGGCCGACCTCCTGCGCGGCACCGTCGTCGAACTCCCCGCCGAGGAGACGCGCCGCCGCAAGGAGGCCACGAACCCCGAGTGGCCGATCGCCCATGTCGTGCTGCACGAGGTGAGCCGCGACCAGTTCATGGCCCGGCACAAGGCGAACCACGCCCAGCTGGTCTACGCACCGGATGCCGACACCGCCGACAAGGCGCTCGTCGCGAAGGCCGCGATGCTCGACCGGCTCGGCGTGAAGGTCAACCTCGTGGGGCGCGTCGAGCTCTGAGGAAGAGCTCGTGTCGCTTCGGACGACTCACCCGACGCTGAACGACCACAGCACGCAGAACGCGCCGGCGGCGGCGAGCACGATCCACGAGGGGTGCCGGGCGCGGCTGTAGACGAAAGGGAGCACGGCGGTCGCGGCGAGGCACCAGCCCGCTGTCGCGATCGCAGCAGCGGGTCCCGCGCCGACCGCGACAGCGAACAACGCCGCCGCGATCGTGATCGAGAGGCCCGACGCCACGTGCCAGGCGAAGCGCACCGTCGCGAGCGGGAACTCCTGCCCTGCGAGCCGTGGCGGCTCCGGCAGGCGGCCGAGCGGGCCGAGGATGAACCGCTCGCCGAAGATCGAGTGGCCGACGGCGAGCACGACCATGAGTGCCGAGGCGACGAAGAGCATGACGCCCACGCTAGCGGGGCAGGGGCCCGCACGAGGGGCCCGCGCGATCGCGCGAGCCCCTCGGAGGCGGGTACGCCTCAGTCGCAGGTGAACTTCGCGTCGTCCCACACGCCATGGGCGCCGTTGATGCTGCCGGGCGCCTCGACGATCAGGTCGACGTACTGCGCGCCGGTGAGGTCGACGTTCAGCGACTCGGGCGCTGCCGTCGACTGCGACGTTCTCACGCGCACAACGCTCGAATAGGTTCACTCTGCGATCACCCCCGTCAAGGAGGCGCCGAGTTCAAGACGAACGGCCTGCCACAATGACCTCATGCCGACCTTCACCGACGCGCACGGGGTTCGAGTCCATTACGAGTCGTGGCGCGTCGCGCAGCCGCATGCGGTGATCCAGCTCGCGCACGGCGTCGGCGAGCACATCGGGCGCTACACCGAGCTCGTCGAGATGCTGAACGCCGCCGGGTACTCGGTCTGGGCCGACGACCACAGGGGGCCACGGCAAGACCGGATTCGAGCAGCACGGCGGCGACCTCACCCGCATGGGCCGGCTCGGGCCGGGCGGCCTTCGGGCCACCGTCGACGCCGTCGAGCAGTTCACCGGGGTGATTCGCACCGCCGAGAGACCGGAGGTGCCGCTCGTCTACCTCGGACATTCGTGGGGTTCGCTCGTGGGTCAGATCATCATGAATCGCGCGGCCGAACACTACGACGCCTTCGTGCTCACCGGCACGGCCTACCGCACCCTGCTCCACATGAACGGCGGCGACCTCAACGCGCGCTTCCGCAAGCTCGGACCGACGCCGGTCGAGTGGCTGAGCCGCGAACCCGCGGTCGCGCCGGCCTTCATGGCCGACCCGTACACGACCGCCGTGCCGTTGCGGAAGCTGTTCGGCCTGGTCGACGCCGCCCGCCTCCTCGGCCGCCCGGTGAGGGGCCTCCCGCCCGAGCTGCCGCTCCTCATCATGATCGGTTCAGACGATCCGCTCGGCGGTGAACGCAGTGTGCGCCTCCTCGCCGAACGTTACGTGCGGCACTCGGGGCTCACCGATGTCGAGGTCGTCGTCTACGAGGGCGCCCGGCACGAGATCTTCAACGAGACGAACCGCGACGAGGTGCGCGCCGACCTCGTGCGCTGGCTCGACGAGCGGTTCGCGGTCGACTGAGCGCGGCCTGGCCGGCGTGCGTGCGGCGTGCGGTGGGCGTGACCAGCCGGCCCTTGACAACCGGGCGAAGTGGGGCCACTCTGATCGCGGACCCATTGTGAGAGCGCTCTCACGTATCTGGTGACGAGCGTGAATCGAACCGCCGACCCCTGCACGGCGCCGAACCAGGAGGAACCGATGTCGCTTCCCACCCCCCGCCGCTGGCCCGGCGCGGCCGCCGCCCTGTGTGCGGTCATGCTCATGCCGGTCGGCACCGCCGTCGCCGTCGCATCCACCCCGGCGCCCCCACCCGGGCACTCGATCGATCGGGTGCTCGAGCCGGGCGTGCCGCTGTGGGCGAACCCCGGCAGCACGACCATCGAAGCCGCCGCGACCCTCGACGGTCAGGCGGCCGCCGACGCGCTGCTCCTCGGCTCTCTGCCGAGCGCGAACTGGATCAACGGCGGAACGCCCGGCGATGCGAAGCGCGACGTGAAGCGTGTCGTCGCCGCCGCGCACGCGGCGGGCGAGGTGCCGGTGCTCGTGGCATACAACCTGCCTTTCCGCGATTGTGCCCAGTACTCCGCGGGGGGCGCCACGAGCGTCGCCGAGTACACGGCGTGGATCGACGGGGTCGCCCAGGGCATCGGCAACAAGCGCGCCGTCGTGATCCTCGAACCGGACGGCCTCGGCATCATTCCTTGGTACACCTCGAATCAGGGAGCCACGGAGTGGTGCCAGCCCGCGGAGGCCGATGCCGGCACTGCGGCATCCGACCGCTTCAGCATGTTGAACCACGCGGTCGACGCCCTCGCCGCACTGCCGAGCGCCGCGGTCTACCTCGACGGCACCCACAGCGGGTGGCTCGGGGTCGGCGACATCACCGACCGCCTCGTCAAAGCGGGCGTGGAGCGGGCCGACGGCTTCTTCTTGAACGCGTCGAACTACATCGAGACCGGGCGGCTCGCGAAGTACGGCAGCTGGGTCGCGGACTGCCTGCTGCTCGAGACCGAGGTCGAATGGTGGGATGCCTCGTGGTGCGCGAGCCAGTACTACCCGGCGGACCCCGCCGACTTCTCCACGTGGCAGCTCACCGACCGGAAGTATGACGCCGATCTCGCCGGCGCCGGCCTCACCCGTGATGCAGCGTCCCAGGCCCATTTCGTGATCGACACGAGCCGCAACGGGCGGGGCCCGTGGGCGGCGCCCGCCGGGTGGCCCGGCGACGCCGAGGCGTGGTGCAACCCGCCCGACCGCGGTGCGGGGGCGCGGCCGACGACCACGACCGGCTCGCCTCTGATCGACGCCTTCCTCTGGATCAAGGTGCCGGGTGATAGCGATGGCAAGTGCTTCCGCGGCACGGGCGGGCCGCTCGACCCGATCCGCGACATGGAGGACCCGGCGGCGGGGCAGTGGTTCCCCGAGCAGGCGCGGGAGCTGATCGAGTTCGCGGTTCCGTCGTTCGGGTGATTCACGTGGCTCCGGCCCGCGCGGGCCGCTGCGCAGGCCGGAGTGGCGCAGGCCGGAGTCGCGCGCGTACCGCGCGGGGTGCGCCCGTTCAGGCCACGAGCGTCCAGACGATGATCGCCCCGACGACGGCGAGCACGATGACGAGCCCGATCGCCGCGCGCCCGATGCGCCGGCGGCTGATCGTGCCCGGCTTCAGCGAGTCGCGCGAGAGCCGGTCGAGGTTCGGCGCGACCGCCTGATAGGGCGGCTCGGCGGGGCTGCTCGGTTCGGGCGGGTCACCGGGCTCGTTTCCGCGCTCGAGTTCGTCGTCGAGGTCGCGCCGTTGCTCGCTCATGTCGACAGCCTACGCGGGCCCGCGCGCCCGGGCTAGACACCGGCGTGCCAGGGCGGCACGTCGTAGCCGAGCAGCCGGATTCGCGGGTGATGGGCCGCCCGCGACTCGCTCGCCCAGGGGTAGACGATCGTCGTGACGTTGCAGTTGCCGAGCACTGGAAGCAGGTCGCGGTAACCGTCGGGGTCCATGCCGGCGAGCTCGCAGAACAGCAGCCGGATGAGGGTCGCATGCGCGACGATGAGCACCCGGCCGTCGGGGAACTCGTCGGCGAGTTCGTCGAGGACGGGCAGTGCGCGGGCGATGCCGGAGCGGCCGGTCTCGCCGCCGGGGAAGGGGTTCGACGCCGGTGCCTCGCGGAACGCCGCCCACTCCTCGGGGAACTCGTCGGCGAGCTCCTCGGGCGTCAGCCCCTCGGCGGCGCCGAAGTCGATCTCGACGAGCCGCGCCTCGCTGCGCACGGGCAGGCCCGTCGTCTCGGCGGCCGGTGCCGCCGACCTCTGCGCGCGGCTGAGCGGCGAGGCGACGATCGCGTCGAGTCGCGCGCCGACCGCCCAGGCGCCGAGCGCCGCGGCCTGGCCGAAGCCGTGGCGCGTGAGCGGCACATCGGAGTTGCCCGCGTAGCGGTGCTCGGCGTGCCAGACGGTCTCGCCATGCCTGGCCAGGAAGAACGTCGTCATGGGCCCAGCGTACGCAGGGGGTCGACCAACGGGAACCGTTGCTTCCGTGAGCCGTGCAGGTGGCCCCGCTCGCGGTGGAGCGGCGTTGGTCCCGCGCGGCGATCCCCACTGCAGAGGCGTCGTCATCCGTAGGCTGTACCGCATGCACGGTGAATACAAGGTGCCCGGCGGCAAGCTCGTGATCGTCGACTTCGACGTCGAGGGGGGTGCCCTCCAGAACGTCCGCGTCGCGGGCGACTTCTTCCTCGAGCCCGACGAGGCGCTCGATGACATCAACGCCGCGCTCGAGGGGCTGCCCGCGGCATCCGATGCGAAGCAGATCACGGCCGCGATCACCGCGGGCATCCGCAGCGATGCCGTGATGCTCGGTTTCTCGGCCGAAGCGGTCGCGGTCGCCGTGCGCCGTGCACTCACGGAGGCGACGAGCTGGGCCGACTACGAGTGGGAGATCGTGCACGACGACGCCGTGCCGCCTCGCACGCACCTCGCGCTCGACGAGGTGCTCGCCTCGCGGGTGGGGGAGGGGCGGCGGAGGCCCACGCTGCGCTTCTGGGAGTGGGACGAGTCGGCGGTCGTGATCGGCTCGTTCCAGTCGGTGAAGAACGAGGTCGACCCCGAAGGGGCCGAGAAGCACGGCTTCGAGGTGGTGCGGCGCATCTCTGGCGGCGGCGCGATGATGATGGAGCGCGGCAACGTCGTCACCTACTCGTTGTACGTGCCGGCCGAGCTCGTGCAGGGCATGAGCTTCGCCGACTCGTACGCCTACCTCGACGACTGGGTGCTGCAGGGGCTGCGCAATGTCGGCATCGAGGCGACGTACCAGCCGCTCAACGACATCGCGAGCCCGGCGGGCAAGATCGGCGGCGCGGCGCAGAAGCGGCTCGGCTCGGGTGGCGTGCTGCACCACGTGACAATGGCGTACGACCTCGACAACGAGAAGATGCTCGAGGTGCTGCGCATCGGCCGCGAGAAGATCAGCGACAAGGGCATCGCGTCGGCCGCGAAGCGGGTCGACCCGCTGCGCTCGCAGACGGGGCTCAGCCGTTCGGCGATCATCGAGAGCCTGAAGCAGACCTTCGCCTCGCTCACCGGGGCGACGGCGGGCACCGTCTCGGCCGACGAGCTCGCCGAGGCCGAGGCACTCGTCGAGACCAAGTTCGCGACCCGCGAGTGGCTCTACCGGGTGCCGTGATCGCCGTACTACGTCACTGATACGCGAGTGGTATCGGCGATACCGGCGGCGTATCAGTGACGTAGTCCCCTACTCCGCCCCCGCAAACGGCCCGCAATCGGAGCGGAGGAAGTCTCAGGGTCACCCCGCTAGACTCGCCGGGTGGATTGGTGGATCTGGCTCCTCTGTGCGCTCATCGCCGTCGCCGTGCTCGGCGTCGCGGTGAAGCGTGGCTGGGTCGACCTCTCGGACAAGACGAAGAAGGGCCGCCCGAGCGGCAGCGCCGTGATGATGATCGGCGACGAGGTCTTCGCGCCGCGCAAGTACGAGGCCCAGGTCGAGCTCGACCGGCAGAAGCGTCTGCCGACGCCGGCGCCGACCCCCGACGGCGACAAGGGCATCGCCTTCGCCGATGAGGGGTCGGATGCCTCGGGGGCGCCTCCGGCGCGGGCCGAGCGATTCAAGGGCTCCATTCGCCTCGACGTCTGAGCTGTCGGCGGTCGAGTCGCGCAGCGTATCGAGACCCCGGCGTGCTGGCAGACTGGAGCGCGTGGCCCCCGACGAACCGAACCGCATCATCCATGCGGACAACCTCGCGGTGCTGCCGACCTTCCCCGACGGGCACTTCACCCTCATCTATCTCGATCCGCCGTTCAACACGGGCCGTGCGCAGGCACGGCAGGCCACTCGCCACGTGCGACAGGGCGCGACGGATGACTCGGGGCCCGTGGCATCCGGCACCATCACCGGGTTCGCCGGCAGGCAGTACGAGCGGATTCGCGGCGACCTGCTGCGCTACGACGACCGCTTCGACGACTACTGGGCGTTCCTCGAGCCGCGCCTCGTCGAGGCGTGGCGGCTGCTCGCCGACGACGGCACCCTCTACCTGCACCTCGACTACCGCGAGGCGCACTACGCGAAGGTGCTGCTCGACGCGCTGTTCGGGCGCGAGTGCTTTCTCAACGAGTTGATCTGGGCGTACGACTACGGTGCGAAGTCGAAGCGGCGCTGGCCGACGAAGCACGACACGATCCTCGTGTACGTGAAGAACCCCGACGCCTACTGGTTCGACTCGACCGCCGTCGACCGCGAACCGTACATGGCGCCCGGGCTCGTGACGCCCGAGAAAGCCGAACTGGGAAAACTGCCGACCGACGTCTGGTGGCACACGATCGTCTCGCCCACCGGGCGTGAGAAGACGGGCTACCCGACGCAGAAGCCCGAGGGGATCCTGCGGCGCATCGTGCAGGCCTCGACCCGTGAGGGCGACCGGGTGCTCGACTTCTTCGCCGGCTCGGGCACGACCGGCGCCGTCGCGGCGACGCTCGGCCGCCGATTCGTGCTCATCGACGAGCACGCCGACGCGATCGCGATCATGCAGGCCCGATTCGCCGAGGTCGCGGGGGTCGAATTCTCGTCGGGGCCGGCGGCGAGCTGAGGCCGTCGCCGGGGCGCAGGCCGCTCACCCGGATCGTGCGACCATCGAGTCGCCGAAAACCGTCGGAAACCGCGTCGTGAACAGCGTTTCTCGGCGACTCGCGGGGTCAGTCGCACGATGGCGTCGGTTCTGGCGGAGCGCGCCGAGGTCTGGTCAGGCGCAGCGGCGGTGTCTACGCTGGGGTGCGGGAGATCCTGACATGCAACGACGCACTATGGCTCTGCTCGTGACGGCGACGGCCGCCGCGCTCGTGGTCGCGGCGGTTGCGTTGCGTCGTCGCACGACCGGGGCGGCCGTTTCTCAGGAGCCCCGATACGGGCGTTTCACGAACGGCATCGAGTTCGCGTCGTGGGGCGACGGCCCCAAGACGATGCTCTGGCTCCCCGGGGGGCCGGGCAGCGAGCTGCCGCGCGGATTCTTCGCGCGGCTCGCCGCCCGCCAGCTCCGTCCGCTCATCGACGAGGGATACACGGTGTGGAGTCTCACTCGCAGGCGCGGCATGCCGCCCGGCCACACCATCGCCGACATGGCCGATGACGTCGCGGAGGTCATCGAAGACCGGTTCGGGAGGGTGGACCTCGTCGTCGGCATCTCGTACGGCAGCTTGATCGCACAGTGTCTTGCCGCGCGTCATCCCAGTCGAGTCGGACGGGTCGTCCTGGCGCTGTCGGGGGTGCGGGTGTCCGACTGGGGCCGCGACGTCGACCTCCGATGGGCTCGCGCCCGTGCGGACGGCCGCATGGCCGAGGCCGGTGAAGTGTTCCTCGAGTCCGTGCTGCCGAATGGGCGATGGCGTCGGCTGCGGCACCGGCTCGGCCCGCTCGCCGGACGCATGTTCGCGAGCGAGCAGACGTCGGCCGATGACCTGCGTATCGAAGCATCCGCCGAAGCCGCCTTCGACTCACGAGACCAACTCGGGAAGCTCGACATGCCCGTCCTCCTGCTCGTCGCCGAGGACGACCGATTCTTCACCGCTGACATCGTCGCCGAGACCGAACGCCTCATCCCCGAGTGCACCGTGATCCGCTACGCCGGGATGGGGCACATGGGCGCAGCGATACGCGCCCCGATCGCCCGCGACATCGTCGCGTGGACGGAGCGGCGGGCGCGCGACGAATGACCGGATGCTCCGAGCGGCCCCCGCCCGGAGCATCCGCCCCTGCCCCAGATTCCTCGACTGCCGCCCTATCCGACTGTGGTCGAGAAGATCGCCGTGTCGTATGAGAACGGCGCCGGCGACACCGAGACGGTGACGTCGGCGAGGTCGGCGAGCGAGTACGCCATCGTCCAGGAGAACGACTGGCCGGGCAGTACGTTCGCGTTGCCGCCGAACGGTTCGAGCGCGACCTGGTCGTTCGAGAGATCGGTGATCGATTCGCCGGCCACGCCGCCCGAGGTGACCTCGGGCATGGCGAGCAGTTCGAGCGTCTCTTCGCTCTCGTTCGCGACGGTGAAGGTCATCGTGACGTTGTTCGCGAGGGTCGCGCCGGCGGCGTATTCCGACGGCGTGTACGGGGTGGGGGCGGCGACGGTGATGGCGACGCCGTCGTCGTAGGTGAAGGTGCCGCCGAGCAGAGTGACTCCCGGCTGTGCGGGTGCCTCGGGCGTCGCTGCCTCGGGTGCGGCCGCCGCGGGCTCTTCGGCCGAAGTGGTCGTTCCGCCGGTGGAACAGCCGGTGAGCGCGAGCGCTCCGGCGAAGAGCAGGGCGGCGATGGAGGTGTGCTTGATCATGGTGTCGTTCTCTTTCACTGTGGTGATCTGGTGACGGTCCGGATGCTTCTGGATCAGAACTGCGGCAGTCGCAGCAGATTGTCGGACTCGCGGCCGTTGGCGACGGTCGTGATGTAGCGGTCGCCGTTGCCGCCGGTGCGCCCGATGACGAGCGTGCGGGTGCTCGTCACGTCGTTGTGGCTCCAGAACGGCGTTCCCGCTTCGATCGAGCGGGCGATGGCGGCCGGCGTCGCGACGGTCAGCGACCCGTTGGTCGTCGTCGAGTACTGCACGGCGGTGATGTGCGAAGCGTGCGTGCCGGGCGACTGCACTCGGACGCGGCGGATGTACGGCATGACTGGCGGCCTCTCGATTCGGATGTCGCGCCGAGGAGTTCGGCGGATGACGAAACGCTAGGCCGGCAACCACGACGCGCCGCACCGGCGTACTGATAAGGAGGGTTATCGGCGATTCAATGGGCAGGCGGCGCAGATCTCGATACGCTGACGGGGCAATGGAGGCGACCGCGAGGGAGGGCCGATGAACACCAGTGTGGCAACGACCACCGACCTTCGCATCACGCTCGCCGGCACTGCCCGGCTCGCGCGGGTGCAGCGGCCGGTCGTCACGACCTGGCGCAAGCGCTTCGCCTCGGGCGATGATCGCTTTCCCAAGCCGGTCGGCCGAGACGGCGCGATGGAACTCTTCGACGCGACCGAGGTCGCCCGCTGGCTCAGCGAGACGTCGCACGGCAACAATCCCGACGCGATCGACGACGCCCCGCTGTTCGCGCTCGACGCCGCCTCGCACGACTTCGGCGGGCTGACCGCGATGCTCGCCCTGCGGGCCATCCACGGCGCAGCGCTGGGCGAACTCGATGATGACGAGTTGCTCGACCTCGCCGATGAGGCCGACTCCGACGACGAGCTGCTCTTCAGCGAGCTCGAGGCGCTCGGCGAGCATGCCTCCGCGGTCGCGCGCCGGGCCGATCAGCTCGTCGAGGCGGCGTACACCCCGGCGACCGCGCTCGAGGCACTCATCGCCGAACACCTGCGCGACGGGCGTTCCGCGCTCGCGCGCGTCGCCCTGATTCCCGAGGCGTCGGCGCTCGTGAGCGAGGTCGCGATCGAACTGGCACTGACGAACGACACCACGGATGCCTCGGCGCCGTGTTTCGTCGACCCGACCGGTGTCGGCGGCGACCGGCTCGTCGACCTGGCCGGGCGGCTCGACGAGATCGCGGAAGTCTCGATCGTCTCCGCCGATGCCGGGGGCGATGCGGCACGCCTGCTGCGTCGGCGCATCGCGGTGCTCGGCATCGCGCGCTCGGGCCTGCAGATCGGTGTCGCGGGCGATTTCGAGGTGCACGGCTCGGTGGTGCACGTGGCGCAGTACCCGACGCCGGATGGCTCGGCGTCGACCCCGCTCGAGATGCTCGACGCGATCGACCAGATCGTCGTGCAGATGAGCGATGCGCAGCGCGGCGTCGTCGTCGCGCCGGCCGGCGTGCTCATCGAGGGCGGACTCGAGCGCGAGGCATCCCGCCGCCGTGCCGAACTGCTGCGCTCGGGGCGTGTGCGTGCGATCGTCGCGCTGCCGGCCGGGCTCGTCGTGGCGCAGCCGAGGCAGCGGCTGGCACTGTGGGTGCTCGGACCGGCGCACCGCGACGTGCCCCTCGCCGAGCGGTGGACCCTCGTCGCCGACCTCACCGCGTCGCCGCTGGACGCTGCGGTGCGCGCTGACCTCGTCGGTGACCTGGCGGCGTCGATGGGCGGGCCCGAGAGCGTGCGTGCCCACGCGTTCAGGGGTCCGAGGCTCGTGCCCACCCGCCGGCTGCTCGCTCGCGAGGGGTCGCTGCTCGACGACCCGGCGCCGGTCGGGCACACGCCGCGTACCGGCGCCGGCCCGGCCGCCCGATCGGTGCCGGCGGAGTTCGACGTCGCGCGCGACGCGCTCGGGGCCGGAGTTCCGAGCTCGCTCGAAGCAGTCGGCCCCGCTCGACGGGTTGCGGCGCTCCCCGAAGCGGCGCTCGGCGTGCTCGCGGGCGACCGTCACATTCGGTGCGTCGCCGGCAGCCGTATCGACGAGGCCGATCTCGTCGCCGAACACGGTTACACGGTCATCGGGCGCGACGAGCTCGATGAACTGGTGCCGTTCGGCTCACGGCGGGTCGATCGGCTGCTGCTGGCAGATCGCTACCCGAGCGCGAGGCTCACCGAGCCGGGCGACGTCGTCTTCGTCGCCTCGCCCCGACCCCGCGCCTGGGTCGACGGTGAGGGCGCCTCGGTGGTCGTCGCTCCCGCCCGGGTGCTGCGGATCAACCGTGCCGACCCGGCCGGACTCGTCGCCGAGGTGCTCGCGGCCGACATCTCGTCGCAGCCCGAACGAAGCCGAGACTGGCGGTCGTGGCGCGGTCGCCGCGTTCGGCCCGACGAGGCCGGCGGGCTCACGGCGGCGCTGCGCGACATCCATGCCGAAATCGCGGCGGCCCGACGCCGCGCCGAGCGCCTCGCCGAAGTCGAGCGCCTCCTGATCTCCGGCGTGACCGCCGGCACCCTGACGACCACCGAGAGGAACGATTGATGCCCCCGAAGACCAAGGCCGCGCCCACGGCGCCGTCGACCATGAAAGAGCTGAAAGACACGCTCTGGAAGGCGGCTGACAAGCTGCGCGGCTCGATGGATGCGTCGCAGTACAAAGACGTCATTCTCGGGCTCGTGTTCCTGAAGTACGTGAGCGATGCCTTCGACGAGCGACGCGAGCAGATCGCCGCCGAGCTCGGCGAACAGGGCATGAACGCCGAGCAGGTGGCGCAGCTCATCGACGACGTCGACGAGTACACGGGGCGCGGGGTGTTCTGGGTGCCTGAGGCGGCACGGTGGCGGTTCCTCTCAGAGAACGCGAAGGGCGCGGTGGATGCCTCGGGCCACACCCGCTCGATCGGTCAGTTGATCGACGAGGCGATGGGCGAGCTGATGACGGCGAACCCCTCGCTCAGCGGTGTGCTGCCGCACATCTACAACCGCGACAATGTCGATCAGCGCCGGCTCGGCGAGCTCATCGACCTGTTCAACTCGGCACGGTTCTCGGGGCAGGGTGCGGCGCGGGCGCGCGACCTGTTGGGTGAGGTGTACGAGTACTTCCTCGAGAAGTTCGCCCGCGCCGAGGGTAAGCGCGGCGGCGAGTTCTTCACGCCGGCCGGGGTGGTGCGGGTGCTCGTCGAGATGCTCGAGCCGACGCGCGGGCGCGTGTACGACCCGGCGGCGGGCTCGGGCGGCATGTTCGTGCAGGCCGAGAAGTTTCTCGAGGCGCACGACCGTGAGGGCAGCGAGATCTCGGTGTACGGGCAAGAGCTGAACGAACGCACGTGGAAGCTCGCGCAGATGAACCTCGCCATTCACGGGCTGAACGGCAATCTCGGCGCGCGCTGGGGCGACACCTTCGCCCGCGACCTGCACGCCGGGGTGGAGTTCGATTATGTGATGTCGAACCCGCCGTTCAACATCAAGGACTGGGCGCGCAACGAGCAAGACCCGCGGTGGCGGTTCGGGGTGCCGCCGGTCGGCAACGCGAACTACGCGTGGATCCAGCACATCCTCTCGAAGCTCGCGCCCGGCGGGCAGGGTGCTGTGGTGATGGCGAACGGGTCGATGTCGTCGAACTCGGGCGGTGAAGGCAGGATTCGGGCCGAGATCGTCGAGGCCGATCTGGTGTCGTGCATGGTCGCGCTGCCGACGCAGTTGTTCAGGTCGACGGCGATTCCGGTGTGCACGTGGTTCTTCGCGCGCGACAAGGCCGCCGGACCGGGCGGCTCGGTCGACCGTCGCGGACAGGTGCTCTTCATCGACGCGCGGGGCTTGGGCCATATGGTCGACCGCGCCGAGCGCGCGCTGTCTGATGACGACATCGCCCGCATCGCCGGCACCTTCCACGCCTGGCGCGGCACGGCCCCCGTCGGTCGAGTAGCGAGCGCCAGCGAGCGTCTCGAGACCCCTTACGCCGACATCCCCGGCTTCTGCTACTCCGCCACCCTCGATGAGATCAAGGCCGCCGACTACGCCCTCACCCCGGGCCGTTACGTCGGCGCCGCCGAGGTCGAAGGCGACGGCGAAGACATCCAGCTGAAAATCGACCGCCTCACGAAGGAGCTCTTCGAACAGTTCGCCGAGTCGGAGCGGCTCGCGGGTGTCGTCAAGGAGCAGTTGGGGCGGGTGCTCTAATGACGTGGCCCAAGCTCCCACTCGCTGACGTCCTCGAATTCCGCGAAGGCCCCGGGATCCTCGCAGCTGACTTTCACGACTCTGGTATCCCGCTAGTACGACTTGCTGGGCTCAAGCGCGGACGTGACCTTCTCGAAGGATGCAACTTTCTGGACCCCGCGAAGGTAGAGGCGCGCTGGAGCCAGTTCCGGCTTCGTGAGGGCGACGTACTGTTGAGCACATCCGCGTCGCTTGGAGAGGTCGCGGTCGTGGGCGAGTCAGCCGTGGGGGCCGTCCCATACACGGGATTGATCGCTTTCCGCCCGAAGAACTACAACGTCGTCCACCCGGGGTTCATCCCGCTGATGCTCCGTGAGAGGGCTTTCAGGGATCAGATCGAGGCCATGGGCGTCGGTAGCGTGATGAAACATTTCGGCCCGTCACATCTGAGAGTGATGTCGGTAACGGTGCCGCCGCTGCGCGAGCAGCGCGCCATCGCCGAAGTCCTCGGCGCCCTCGACGACAAGATCGCCGCCAACACCACGCTGATCGCAGCAGCCGAGGAGCTTGCGATCGCGAAACTGCACTGGCCCGATGCGCCGCGGACTCACCTCGGCAATGTGGTCTTCCACCGTCGGTCGCAGGTCAACCCTGCCCAGCTGAGTGAATCGACGGTCGCTCACTACAGCCTCCCTGCGTTCGATCAGGGGGCCGTGCCCGAGACCGTCGACCCGGGGTTGATCAAGAGCGGAAAATTCGTCGTCGACACGCCGGCCGTGCTGGTGTCGAAGCTGAACCCGCAGACCCCGCGTATCTGGCGGGTCGAATTCGATCCGTCGACAACGCGTTTGGCGTCGACAGAGTTCTTGGTGCTCGAACCCTTCACCTGCACTCCTCAGGTCCTCTGGGCGATCCTCAACCAACCAGACTTCTCGCGCTACCTACAGGGCTTGGTCGCGGGCACCACCGGCAGTCACCAGCGTGTGAGGCCGGCAGACGTGCTCGGCACCTCGATTCTCGACCCCCGCGAGATTCCATCACCGCTCCATGACGAGCTCAACGCGATTCTCCGCCCGGTTGACGCGCTCAAGGCCGAGAACCGCACCCTCGCCGCCACCCGCGACACACTCCTCCCGCAGCTCATGTCCGGCAAGCTGCGCGTCCGAGATGCCGCACAGGCCGTCTCGTGACGTCGGTGGTGACTGATTCCCTATCTTGAGTCCCATCGGAGGGTGTGTTAAGTTTTGACTGAACAGCACGTGATTCGCGTCTTCGCCGACAGCGACATCGTCGTGCTCGTCGTCCGTGCGAACGGGGGTTCCGATGCTTTGCAGTTCATACATGAACTCGACCGGCGTTACCAGGCTCGGTTCAAGCGGTACTTCGAACGGTTGCGCGATGGCCACGCCATGCAGTCACCACAACACATCCGGCGGCTGAACGATGGCAGCGAGCCGGTGGTGCACGAACTGAAGGCTGACAAGTACCGGCTCTACCTCATCAGGGTGGGGCCACGCTGGTTCGTCACGCACGGCCGCGAGAAACCCAAAGACAGCCAGGTAGCGAGAGAAGCCCAGAAGGCGCGAGTCATCTTCTGGGAGGCGCGAGGAGAACAGAGATGAACACCGATTCCGTGTTCCCGACGGATGACGCGGAGTTCGACGCGGTCTACGCCGAAGAGGCGGCGATGGTCGACGCGAGCGAGTTGATCGCCGCGGCGCTGATCGAGAGCGGCATGACGAAGACCGAACTCGCGGCACGCCTCGGCGTGAGCAAGAGCGAGGTCTCCGCCCGCCTCGCCGGCGAACGGAACATCACCGTGCGCACGCTCGCGGCGACACTTCACGCGCTCGGGCAGCGGCTCGAGCTGGCGCTCGAGTCAGGAGTGGGCGCGCCCGAGGCATCCGAGCGCTCGATCTGGAAGTTCAGTTCTGATGACGCGCGACACAGCGCACCGCATCGTCGCGGCGTACGCGGGTGGGCTCTCCCTGCTGGAGCGGCCAAATGAACACACGGTTTCGCATCACCGACCCCGAGGTCTCGTTCGTCGCGGCGCACCGTGCCGAGGCCGAGACGCCCCACCTTCACTGGAACGTCGGCTACGCGCCCGATCTCGTCGAAGGCCTCGACGCGCGTGTCGTCCTTGCTACGATCCACGCGGCGGGCGCAAGCGGCGGCGGTGATATCGAAGTCAGCGCACTCTTCTGGCGTTCAACCGATGCGCCGTGGAACCTCGACACCCTCGCGGCCGATCTCCAAGCATCAGATGCCATCGAGACCCTCTACGACTTCGCCAGAGTGAGCCTTCGCTCGGTGCTCGCGCTGACCGACGCTGAGATCGCGCTTCCCGTGAAGGCGCCCGAAGCGCAGGTCAGCGCCCTCGTGAGAGACGAAGGCGCGCCTGAGTCCTGACGCGACCGCTGCATGAAGCCGCGAGCGAAGGCCGGTCGGGCAGAGCGCGTCCACCGCGCCCGACCGGTGATCGATCTCGACGCGGAAAAGCTGATCACAGGCGTTATCAGCCGGCATCCGCGAACGGTGGGAGGCCGCCGCTACCGTGATCTCGACCGCATCGCGCATCGAGACAGGAGACGACCATGGCGGCATTCGACATCGGCGAGCAGGCGAAATCACTGCGAGAAGAGGTGCAACACCTCTTCGGGCTCCGGTGGGACAGCTTCATCGAGTGGACGCTGATCGGCTGGCTCTCGCTCTGGCTCTGGACCTCGTGGCTCGTCTCGAACTCGCTCACTCTGCCGACCGTCGGCCCCATCGAATGGATCGCCGACGTGCTCCGCGCACTCGACGTCGAACCTGCGGCCTGGCTGCTCGGCATCCCCGCTTGGCTCACCGCGCCCGACCGCGCCTGGCTGCTGCAGATATTCGTCATCGCCGCGGCGGCCGCCGCGACGCTCGCGGCGCGAAGCTACCGCCACAGCGGGCTGCGCGTGCTCTCGCTCGCATGTGCGGTGCTCGCCTACGAGGTGGATGCCTCGGCGTCGCCGGTGCTGCAGATCATGCTGTTCTCGGCGATCCCGCTTGTCGTGGCGCTGCTCGTGTCGTTCCTTCCCGATCAGCGCGAGTGGGACGACCACACGTCGCCCTTCTACCACCGCGAGGGAATGTTCTGGAAGTACGTCACGCGCGTGCTCGCGCTCTTCTTCGCCCCCGCGTTCGCACCGGTGCTGCTCTTCGCCGCGCTCGTCACGAGCTATCGCACCGAGCCGCTGTACGAGCCCGCGAGCGATCTCGCATTCACCGCGGCATCCGAACTCGACGCACACGGCGCCGAGCAAAAGCTGGCCGACGCCGATGCGCTCGCCGTCGTGTCGGCACTGGTCGCGGCGATCACGGCCGGAAGCACTCATCGTGAGAGCCGACGCGCGGCCTCGACCTTCAACTACCGCTGGAAGCAGCGGCGCGAGGCCCGCGCAGCGAGGGAGCGCGACGAGCGTCGCCGCCGCTTCGGGCTCGGCGGCGAGGCCCTCTCGTGACGCGACGGTACCTGCTCTGCATGGTCCGACCCCGGCCCACCCGAGCTACACCCGCGCCGCATCCATCCGCTTGATGAGCGACGGGCGCCGCGCGTACTTCGCCCGCAGGTGAGCGAGCAGTTCGTCGCCGAACTCCGGCATCCCCGCGCGCACCGCGGCCTCGCGCAGCTTCTTCATGCGCCGCACCGCACCCGGGTAGACCCGCGTGTTCGCCTCGACGAGCCGGTCGTCGATGAGCTGCGCCATCACCGGCAGCGCCGCGGCGGGGTCGATGGGCAGGTAGCGGTCGACGAGCTCGTCCCACCGGTCGGGGTCCAGCCGACCCGTCGCCTCGTCGAGCGAGCGCAACGCTTCGCTCCACGCGCGGCGCACGTCCGAGGCATCCATCAGATAGGCGATCAGCTCCCATGGGCGGGCTCGCATCCGCTCGATCGCCGCTTCGCGCCGTGACGGCCAGGATGCCTCGTCGGCACGTTCGAGCGCCGATGCATTCGCCGCGGTGGGCCAGCGTTCGAACACCTCGGTCGCGACATCCGCCGCCTGTGCAGGGTCGGCCTCGACGGCCAGCGTACGCCACAGCTCGCCGCACTCCTGCTGCTGGTGCGGCCCGCCGGGCAGGGTCATGCCCTCGTGCGCGACCGCCGCGGCCCGCGCGGTGAAGCCTGCCTCGGCGAGGGCCTTCGCGGCGTCGGCTCGTCGGTGCGCCTTCGGCAAGTCGCCGCCGTGGGTGCGCACGATCGCCTCCTCGTCGCGGTGCAGCACGGCGAGTCGCTGCATGTTCGCAAGCACGGCATGGCGGGCGAGCCACTCGTCGTCGTGCGAGAACTCTGCGTCGGGGCGACCGTCGAAGGGCAGCGTGAGCGCCGCACGCCGCACGAACAGCTCGGATTCGAACCGTGCGACACCTTTCTCGCCGAGCGCGTCGGCATAGTCGACGACGTCGAGCTCGAAGTACTCGCCGAGCTCGCCGAACTGCTGCTTCTGAATCCAGGCGACGAGCTTCGCGGGGGCCGGCGGCGCCTCGGCGCAGAGCTTCGCGTGCAGCGCGAGCAGCTTGTCGATCACGACCTGAATGAGCCCGCCCGAATCGTCGGCGCGCATGAGCACGCGGAAGGTGCTCGCGATCGCCTTCTGCACCACCGGGATGACGCCGGCCGCACCGTAGTCGTCGGCCATGTCTTGCAGCAGCTCGACCGCGTTCTCGGCCTCGAAGGCGTAGTCGCTGACCTTGCGCCAGTTGTAGAGATCGCGCGAGGTCGTGCGAAAGTCGGCGAGCACATTGGGGATGTCGCGGGCGAGGGTCATGCATCAAGGATGGCATTTGTGCGGAACCTCTCGCCTTGCCCGCCGAAGCCGAGTACGTTTAAACGCACTTCACAGAAAGTGTGTTTAAACGTACAATTCGAGATGTGCGGTAGAACGCACAAGGAGGCGATATGCAGATACCGGTTTTCAGCTCACGCGAGCTCGGCGCCGCAGTGCGGGCAGTTCGTGAACGTCGCCGACTCTCGCAGACCCAGCTCGCGCAGCAGGCTGGGGTCGAGCGACCCTGGCTGGTCAGGCTTGAGACCGGCAGGCTCGACAATCCGACGCTCGGCAAGGTGCTCGATGTCGTCGATGCGCTCGGATGTCAACTCGAACTCGCGATGAAAGCGGACCCTGCAGGCGAGCCGAGCCTCGACGAACTGATGGGGCGCTCATGAGTGCGCAGCGGTCACGCGGTCGCGAGCTGGTCGCCTACATCGATGGGGAGCAAGTGGGGCTTTTCACTCAGAACGCCGCGGGAGCCATCGAGTTCGTCTACGGCGAAGACCGCCGACCCGAGATGACACGGCTCTCGATCTCCATGCCGTCGATCGGCGGCGCGCGCTACGGCAATCGAGTTGCGAGACCGTTCCTTCAAGGATTGCTCAGCGACAACCCCGAGACCCTCGAGGCGCTCGCTGCGGCGCATCATACGAGCCCGGGGCCGATGAACCTTCTGCGGTACGTCGGCCGAGACACGGCCGGTGCGCTGCAGTTGTTACCGCCAGGTGTCCATTCCGACGACGCTGCTCTGCGAACCGGTGACGTCCGATATCTCGACGACTTCGACGACCTCATCGCCGATGTGGCCAGCGAAGCCGGCGACTGGGTGCGCAATCGAGACGAGATTCGTTGGAGCCTTGCAGGGGCGCAACCGAAGGTCGCGCTCTACCGCGCGGCTGACGGGCGCTGGGGTGTTCCGCAAGACTCGACACCGACCACCCACATTCTCAAGCCCGCCGCACGAGGCCGGCGCCACGATCTGAATGAATTCGTCACTATGCGGGCTGCGCGAATTCTCGGACTCGACGTCGCCGACCACGAAATCCTGACCACCGAGCGGGGTGACCATGTGTTCATCGGCCAACGCTACGACCGAGTCGTGGTCGATGGCGCCCTCCGCAGATTGCACCAAGAGGACTTCGCTCAGGCGCTCGCCGTCGATCCCGCCTACAAGTACCAGATCGATGGTGGACCTGGTGTCGGCGACTTCGCACGCGTCCTGAATGCGTTCCCGGCGACCGTTCGTGAAACCGCCCGCATGCGTCTCTTCGAGGCGCTGGTCTTCTCGATCGCGAGCGTGAACACCGATGCCCACGCCAAGAACTATTCCGTCATCCATTACCGGACGCAGATGCGACTTGCACCGCTCTATGACCTCGGCAGCAATGTGCTGTACCAGGGAGGGCAGCCGATCACCTCCGCGGTGACGATGGGCGGAGAGCGCGTCATGGACCGGATCGGGCGACGTGAACTACTCAAGGTCGCCAAGACGCTCGGACTCGAGGCTGAGCGCGCGGAGGGCGTGATCGAACGAATCCGAAGCGGGGTCGCAGCCGCCTATCTCAGCGCACGTGATGACGTTCTGACTGATCCCGCAGGGTCGCAATACGTGGCCGAACTCGTCGACGCGATCGCCGCCAGGGCGAAGGCCCGCGGCTGGATCGGCTGATGACCCACGTTATCAGCGCCCTGCGAGTACGTCGGTGGGATGCCTCATACGCTGGCCACGAGGCATCCGTCATCGAAATCGGGCGGAACGAGCGAGAAGCAAGGGAGTGCGCGTGAGCGGATACAGCGAGGCCCAGTGGGAGCAGGACCTGCTCGACCAGCTCGCCGAGCCGCTGCTCTGGCAGACCAAGCGGGGTGAAGAGATCGCGCCCGGTTCGGGCGAGCGCGACAGCTGGGACGACCTCGTCATCCGACCGCGGCTGCTGCAGGCGATGCAGCAGCTCAACCCGGCGGTGCCGGCGCCGTACCTCGAGCAGGCACTCGCCGAAATCGTCACGCCGAGCTCGCAAGATGCGATCACCGAGAACCAGCGCATCCACAAGATCCTCATCGACGGGTACCGGCTGAGCTACCTCGATGTCGACGGCACCGAACGGCACCCGTCGATCCGCCTCGTGAGCCCCGACCCCGACCGCAACGACTGGCTCGCAGTGAACCAGGTGACGATCCGGCGCCCTTCGACAGGCTCAGGGAGCGAGGGGATGCGCCGCTTCGACCTCGTGCTCTACCTCAACGGCATGCCGGTGTCGATCATCGAGCTGAAGCGAGCCGGAGCCGGCGAAGCGGATGCCTCGTCGGCGCACGCCCAGCTCGCGAGCTACCTGCGCGAGTTTCCGATGGCGTTCCGGTTCTGCGTGTTCACCCTCGCAAGCGACGGGGTCGACGCGATCTACGGCACGCCGTTCACCCCGCTCAACCACTTCGCACCGTGGAACGTCGACGATGACGGGCGCCCGGTCGAGGCGAACCGCATCGTCGCCGGCGAGGTGGTGACCGCGCTCGAGGACGCGGTCGACGGCCTCTACAACCAAGAGCGCTTCCTGCAGCTCATGCGCGACTACACCGCCTTCGACGAGGGCGACGACGGGCTGTCGAAGCGCATCGCGAAGCCGCACCAGTACTTCGCCGTCGCGAAGGCGGTGGGCACCACGATCGACGCGGTGCGCACCAACGGCAAGGCCGGCGTCGTCTGGCACACCCAGGGCTCGGGCAAGTCGATGGAGATGGAGCTCTACACGGCGCTCGTCATGCGCGAGCCCGCACTGAAGAACCCGACCGTCGTCGTCATCACCGACCGCAAAGAGCTCGACGGCCAGCTCTACGAGGGCTTCGCCCGCAGCCTGCTGCTGCCCGAGAAGCCGAGGAAGATCCGCCTGCGCAGCGAACTGCGCGACGAGCTCGCCAACCGGGTCACCGGCGGCATCCTGTTCACCACGCTCCAGAAGTTCGGGCTCAGCATCGACGAGAAGCGCACGGGCCAGACCCATCCGCTGCTGAGCGACCGGCGCAACATCATCGTCATCGTCGACGAGGCGCACCGCAGCCACTACGACGACCTCGACGGCTACGCCCGCCACCTGCGCGACGCCCTGCCGAACGCGACGCTCATCGCGTTCACCGGTACCCCGGTCTCGTTCGACGAACGCGATACCCGAGAGGTGTTCGGCGACTACATCGACATCTACGACCTCACTCGCTCGGTCGCCGACAAGGCGACCGTGCCGGTGTACTTCGAGCCGCGGCTCATCAAGGTCGCTCGTGCCGACGAACTCACCGAGGAGGCGATCGACCTCGCCGCCGACGAGGCCACGATCGGGCTCTCCGACGACGAGCGGGCCCGGCTCGAGGCATCCGTGGCCGTCGTGAACGCCGTCTACGGCGCACCCGAACGCCTCGAAGCGCTCGCCGCCGACCTCGTCACCCACTGGGAGGAGCGGCGCGCGCGAATGCAGCCGTTCATCGCGAGCCCCGGCAAGGCGCTCATCGTCGGAGGGACCCGCGAGATCTGCGCCCTGCTCTACGACGAGATCGTGAAACTCAGGCCCGACTGGCACTCCGACGACCTCGCCGGCGGGGTCGTCAAGGTGGTCTACTCCGGGGTGCCTGCCGACCCTTCGCCCATTGTCGAACACGTGCGGCGCGACAGCGCGAATGCCGCGATCAAAGAACGGCTCAAAGACGCGGATGACTCGCTGGAGCTCGTGATCGTCAAAGACATGATGCTCACCGGATTCGATGCGCCGCCGCTGCACACGCTGTACCTCGACCGGCCGCTGAAGGGCGCGTTGCTCATGCAGACGCTCGCCCGGGTGAACCGCACGTTCCGCGGCAAAGAAGACGGGCTGCTCGTCGGCTACGCGCCGGTTGCCGAGAATCTCGCCGCCGCGCTCGCCGAGTACACGGTGACCGACCGTGAAGAGCGGCCCGTCGGGCGCGACGTCGACGAGGCGGCCGCGCTCGCGATGCAGATCGTCGGCGAGGTGCGCAGCCTCGTCGCCGGGTTCGACTGGAGAGCCGTGCTCGCTGCGGGCGGGCCGAAGCCGTACCTCAACGCCGTCGCCGGCACCGTCGACCACCTGCGCGACGCGCGGAACCCGCTCAACGACCCGGCGCTCGGCGCCGACACGCTCGCCGCCCGCTACCGGCGGCTGTCTGGCCAGCTCGCCCGCGCCTGGGCGCTCGCCTCGGGGCGCAAGACCCTCGGCGAGGTGCACGACGAGCTCGCCTTCTACCAAGAGGTGCGGGTGTGGATGGCCAAATACGACGCGGCCGAGCGCAAGGCGTCGGGCCAGCCGATTCCCGAAGAGGTGCAGCGACTGCTCGGCGGGCTCATCGCCGAGGCGACTGACGCGGGCGGGGTCGTCGACATCTACGAAGCGGCCGGGATGCCTCGGCCCTCACTCTCCGACCTCACCCCCGAGCTCGTGCGAACCGCTCAGGCGGCGCGCAATCCGCAGCTCGCGATCGAGGCGCTGCGCGCCCAGCTGCTCGAGGAGTCGGCCGCGGTCACCCGCGGCAACGTGATCCGCCAGCGAGCGTTCTCAGAGCGCATCGCCGAGCTGATGAACAAGTACACGAACCAGCAGCTCACCTCGGCCGAGGTCATCGCCGAGCTCGTCGAACTCGCGCGTGAGGTCGCAGCCGAGGGCAACCGCGGAGCATCCTTCTCGCCGCCGCTCGACGACGACGAGCTCGCCTTCTACGATGCGGTCTCGCAGAACGAATCGGCCGTGCTCGAGCAGGGCTCGGGCGTGCTGGCGGAGATCGCCCGCGAGCTCGTCGCGATCATGCGCCGCGACGTGCGCACCGACTGGACGGTGCGCGCCGACGTGAAGGCGAAGTTGCGTTCGTCGATCAAGCGGCTGCTGGTGCTGAAGGGGTACCCGCCCGACAAGCAGCCCGAGGCGATCAAGCTCGTCATGGACCAGATGGAGTCGATGGCGCCGCGGTATGCGGAGGAGCGGGCGGGCTGATGGCGGCATCGGTCGATGTGGGAGTCCTGGGAAGAACTGGAATGGGCCCTACGCCGACTCGCGCACCACGAGCTCGGTCGGCAGGATCGTCGCGTGCGGCACCTCGGTTTCACCGGCGATGAGTCGGAGCAGCACGTCGGCCATCGCGGCGCCCGCCGCCTCGGAGGGTTGTGCGACGGTCGTCAGCGGTACGGGCCCGGCGACCGCCGCCGGGCTGTCGTCGAAGCCGAGCACGGCGACGTCGTCGGGTACGCGCAGGCCGCGCTCGCGCAGTTCGCCGATCACCCCGGTCGCCATGAGGTCGCTCGCGACGAACAGCGCGTCGAGGCCGTCGTCGCCGACGCGGTCGAGCAGACGTCGGGCGGCGAGCGCCGCCCCGGAGGACGTGAAGTCGGCGGTCTCGAACAACTCGTCGGAGAGGCCGGCACCGCGCACCGCGTCGAGGTAGCCGTCGAGTCGGTCGATGCCGGCCGGCATGTCGACCGGTCCCGAGATCGAGCCGATGCGGCGATGCCCCCGGTCGATGAGGTACTGGGTGCCCGCCGCGGCGGCGGCACGGTTGTCGACGTCGACGAAGTAGTCGTCTTGGCCTGCTGCGAGCGCCGGCCGGCCGCCGAACACGAGCGGCACCGCCGGCCGGGTGTCGGCGAGGATCGCATCGCCCACGTGGTGCGAGATGACGATCGCCCCGTCGACCACGCCCGAGTTCAGGTAGCGAAGCGTCTTCTGGTGCGGGTCGGTCGAGGCGACGAGCAGGTTCAGCACGAACTCGCTGTCGTCGACGCGGCTCGTGATGCCCTTCACGATCGTCGCGAAGTAGGGGTCGCTGAAGAACCACGTCACGTCTTCGGGCACCACGAGGGCGATCGCGTTCGACGAGCGCCGCGCGAGCGAACGCGCCGCACGGTTCGGCACATACCGCAGCTCGGCGACGGCGGCGTTCACCGCCTCCACGATGTCGGCGCTGACCTTCGGCGAACCGTTGACCACCCGGCTCACGGTCGCGCGCGAGACGCCCGCCACGCGGGCCACCATCTCGAGCGTCGGGGGCGATCCCGCGGCATCCATCGCCATGTCGTCAGTCTAGGTCGACGGTCACAGCGCGCGGTCGCGGATGATCCGCGAATATTCGCGTCCGCTGTGCTTCACCGTGCGCACCTGGGTGTCGTAGTCGACGTGCACGATGCCGAAGCGCTTGTCGTAGCCCCAGGCCCACTCGAAGTTGTCGAGCAGCGACCAGTAGAAGAACCCGCGGACGTCGACCCCGGCGTCGGCGGCGTCGAGGGTCGCTGCGAGATGCGCGCGAAGGAACTCGGCCCGGTCGGCGTCGTCGATGCGGATGCCTCCGGCGCCCGCGTCGACCGTGACGGCGTCGTCGTAGGCGGCGCCGTTCTCGGTGACGTAGAGCACCGCGCCGGCAGCGGCGGCGTAGTCGCTCCAGATGCGTCGCAGCAGCCGGGTGAGCCCTTCGGGCTGCACCTCCCAGTTCTGCGCCGTGCGGGCAAGGCCCCGCTCGACCGAGTGCAGCCCGTCGGGCGCCGGGTAAGGGCTGCGCGTCGGGCGCGCGTTCGCGGGGGCGCCCGAGGCCGGCGTGTCCGCCGGCGCGGGCGGCTCGGCCGAGACGAGGTCGCCGTGGTAGTAGTTCACGCCCAGTGTGTCGATCGGCGTGGCGATCACCTCGAGGTCGCCGTCGTGGACAGCGGCCTCGAATCGCTCGACGGCCGGGGCGTCGACGGCCCGGATGTCGTCGATGACGTCGGCCGGGTACGAGCCCCGGAAGATCGGGTCGAGGAACCAGCGGTTGAACTGCCCGTCGAGGCGCCGCACCGCATCGATGTCGGCGGGGTTCTGCGGGTCGGCCGGGTCGGCGACGGTGTGGTTCAGGGTGAGGCCGAGGTCGAGCGAGGCGTCGCGCGCCCGCAGTTCGCGCACGACCTGCCCGTGGCCGAGCAGCAGGTGGTGCGAGGCGAGCAGTCCCTCGGCGACGCTCTGGTGCCCCGGCGCGTGCTCGCCGCCCGTGTACGAGAGGAACGACGCGCACCACGGTTCGTTGAGCGTCGTCCAGGTGGTGACCCGGTCGCCGAGCGCGTCGTGCAGCGAGAGCGCGTACTCGGTGAAGCGGTCGCTCGTCTCACGCGCGGTCCAGCCGCCGAGCTCCTCGAGCGCCTGCGGCAGATCCCAGTGGTAGAGCGTGAGCCACGGCTTGATGCCGGCGCCGAGCAGTTCGTCGACGAGGCGGGAGTAGAAGTCGATGCCGAGAGGATTCACCGCGCCGCCGTCGGGGCGCACACGCGCCCACGAGGTCGAGAAGCGGTACGTCTGGAGGCCGAGCTCGCGCATGAGCGCGACATCCTGCGGCATCCGGTGGTAGTGGTCGCAGGCGATGTCGCCGTTGTCGGCACCGAACACGGCGCCGGGAACGCGCGCGAAAGCATCCCAGATGGACGGGCGGCGGCCGTCTTCGAGCGCGGCGCCTTCGATCTGGTACGCGGCAGTGGCCGCGCCGAACAGGAACTGCTCGGGGAAACGGCGGCGCGTGGCATCCGTCGTCGTGGTCATGGGGTGGTCCTCTCGGATCTCGACGGTCATCCCTTCACTGCTCCTGCCATGATTCCCGAGATCAGTTGCTTGCCGGCGACGAAGAACAGGATCAGCAGCGGAATCGTCGCCATCACCGCGCCGGTCAGCACGATCGAGTAGTCGATGTAGAAGCCCGACTGCAACTGGCTGAGCGCGGTCTGCAGGGTGGGGTTCGAGGGGCTCAGCACGATGAGCGGCCAGAGGTAGTCGGTCCAGGCCGTCATGAACGTGAACAGGCCGAGGATCGCCATCGCCGGTCGCGCCGCGGGCAGGCCCACGGTGAGGAAGGTGCGGAACTGGTTGGCGCCGTCCATGCGTGCCGCCTCGATGAGTTCGTCGGGGATGACGTCGATGAGGTACTGCCGCATGAAGAAGACCCCGAACGCGGTGACGAGCGTCGGCACGATGACGGCGCCGATCGTGCCGGTCCAGCCGAGCTCTTTCATGATCATGAAGAGCGGAATGATGCCGAGCTGGGTCGGGATCGCCATCGTCGCGACGACGAAGACCATCAGCCCGTCGCGACCCTTGAACCGGAGCTTCGCGAAGGCGTACCCGGCGAGCGTCGAGAAGGTCACGACCGAGATCGTGATGATCGTCGAGATCAGGATCGAGTTGCCGAGCGCGAGCCAGAACGGGATGGCGTCGAGCACCTTCTGCGCGTTGGCGAGGAAGTTTCCGCCCGGGATCAGGGGCAGGGTCTCGCCACGCGTCCTGTTGGTGCCGCTGCCGACGACGAAGGACCACCACAGCGGGTAGGCGCTGCCGATGAGGAACGCGGTGAGCAGGCCGTAGGTGAGGAACCCGGGTCGGCTGCCGAGGCCGGCGGTGCCGCCCTTGCCGCGGCGACGTCGCCGGGGGTCGATCGGGCGCCCTCCGGTGACCTCGGGGTGGGCGGCGGTCTCGGGGGCGACCACGTCGACCTCGACCGCGGGAATCGGCTGGGGGGTGGCGGTGCTCATCGGTTCCCTCCTCGGGCGAGCGCGCGACGGGTTCGGCGGTTCGGGCGACCCTCTCCGGTGGCGATCCGCCGCGAGATCAGGAAGTTCACGAGACCGAAGCCCACGATCAGCAGGAACAGCAGCCAGGCCACGGCGGCGGCCTCGCCGAAGTCGCGGCGGAAGAAGGCGAGCTCCCACATGAACAGCACGGTCGTCTGGAACTGGCGGTCGCTGCCGCCGATGCCGCCCGCGCTCGATACGTCGAAGAGTCGCGGCTCGGCGAAGATCTGGAGGCCGCCGATCGTGGCCGTGATGATGACGAAGATCAGGGTCGGGCGGATCGACGGGATGGTGATCGAGAAGAAGCGGCGGATGCTGCCGGCGCCGTCGATCGCGGCGGACTCGTAGAGGTCGCGCGGCACGGACTGCATCGCGGCGAGCAGGATGAGGGCGTTGTAGCCGGTCCAGCGGAAGTTCACCATCGTGGCGATGGCGAAGTGGCTGAGGAAGGTGTCGTGCTTCCACGCCTGGTCGGGGATGCCGATGAGGTTCAGCAGGTTGTTCGCGAGACCGTCGGCCTCGTTGAAGATGCTCGAGAAGATGAGGGCGACCGCGACGGGCGTCACGACGAAGGGCAGCAGCACGCCCATGCGCCAGAAGGTGGGGGCGCGCAGGCCCTGGTCGAGCAGATACGCGACGACGATGGCGACGATCAGCTGGGGGATGGCCGAGAGCAGGAAGATGCTCACGGTGTTGAAGATCGAGTTCCAGAACATGCCGTCGCCGAGGATCTCGACGAAGTTGTCGAGCCCGACGAACGGGCCCTGGCCCTTCAGCAGGTCCCACTCGTGCATCGAGACGACGAGCGTGTAGGCGAGCGGGAAGAGGCCGACGAGGGCGAAGAGGAGGAAGAACGGTGAGACGTAGAAGTAGGGGGAGGCCTTCAGGTCGAACCTGGACAGTCGCTGCCTGAACGTCGGTCGGGGCGGGCCCGCGGGCGGCGGGGTCGGCGCCGCGTCCGCGCGGGGGGTGCGGAGCGTGGTGGTCATCTGGAAGTCCTCTCTGGAACCGCAGGTCGAGTAGGAGCGGAGCGACGTATCGAGACCCGAGATCGGGTCACCGGGTCTCGATACGCTCGCTGACGCTCGCTACTCGACCTGCGAGGGGCCGATCAGTCCTCGACGAGCTCGTGGAGCAGCTCGATGGCCTGGTCCCACCCGGTGGTGGCGTCGACCTCACCGCGGTCCAGTGCGTCGAGCACGGGGCCGAACACGTTCTCCTGGATCACCGAGTCGTCGGCGCCCTTGAACTGGGCGACGATGCCTTCCGCGCGCTTGGCGAGGATCGCGCCGGTGGGCGCGTCGTTGAAGAACTCGTTCGGCTCGGCTGCGGACGCGAGCTCCTCCTGGGCGCCGAGCGTGCTCGGGAAGTTGCCGGCGGCAGCGGACTGCTTCACCTGCTGCTCCGGCTGGGTCAGCCAGTCGGCGAGCTTCGCGGCCTCCTCCTTGTGCTTGCTGGTCTCGGGGATCGAGAGCCATGCGCCGCCCCAGTTGCCCTGGCCGCCGGGGAACACGTCGGCGAAGTCCCAGCCGGTCGAGGCGTCGGCGCCGCCGGCCTCTGCGCTGCCCTGGATGACGCCGAGCATCCAGCCCGGGCAGACGGCCGTCGCGAAGGTGCCGTCGACGAACGACTTGCCGCCGTTCCAGTCCCACTCCGCCTGGGCGCCCGAGAGGCCGTCGCCGACCGCGGCGGCGAGCAGGTCGAAGCTCGCCTTGAGCTCCGCGTTGTCTTCGACGTTCAGTTCGCCGTCGCTCGTGTAGTAGCCCTCGGGCATCTGGTTCACGATCGAGTTCCAGACGAAGCCCGACTGGTCGAACCACGCCTTGCCGGTCGCCGCCTGGTACTGGCGACCGATGTCGAAGTAGTGCGCCCAGTCGCCCTCGAGAAGCGCGGCGACCTCTTCGCGGTCGCTCGGCAGACCGGCGGCTTCGAACGCGGGGCCGTTGTAGCAGAGACCCGTCGGGCCGACGTCGGTGCCGTAGCCGATGACCCGGCCGTCGGCGTCGGTCGCCTGGTCGTACTTCCAGTCGACCCAGTCGCCCTTGCGGTCCTCGATGCCGTATTCGGTGAGGTCGACGAACTGGTCCGAGACCTCCATGATCGCGCCGAGCCAGCCCTCCTCGATCGCGACGACGTCGCTGAGGCCGGAGCCCGCGGCGATCTTCGTGAACGCATCGGTGCGGGCGTTGCCACCGGTGTCGATGTTGGTGGCCTCGATCTTCACGCCGGGGTTCGCTTCCTCGTACTCGGTGTAGAGGTCGTCGTATCCGAACGTGCCGAAGGTGGTGACGGTGAGGGTGATGTCCTCGCCGTCGGAGCCCTGGTCGCCACCCGTCGAGCATGCGGTGGCGAGGAGGGCGATGGATGCCGCGCCGGCGAGGGCGACGGCACCGCGGGTGCGTCGTGAGAGCTTCACGGTCACTCCTTTGTGTGCGTGGATTGTGGTTACGGGATGTGTATCGGTGCCAAGGATGAGAGCGCTCTCTCACGTCGATGTGAGAGCGCTCTCACGCTGTCGGGAGGTGACTCTACGAGGGATTCTGCGCGATGTCAAGAGAGCGCTCTCATGGAGGCTGCCGAGGAGCCCTCGCACGGCCGATGCGCGCGATGCCGGGAACGACTCTGCCTCCGGGCCGGAGCGCCCCGGGGGCCGAGCGTAGACTCGTGAGAGTGTCCGATCCCGCAGGCCTGCCCCCCATCGACGAGACGGCTCAGCGACGCCGCATGACGATCGCGCTCTCGCTCATCGCGGTGCTCGTTGCGATCGCCGTGATCATCATCGGCGCGGTCGTCGGCGCCGGCGGCGGCGGTGCGAACGCCGGCCCCGAAGCATCCGCCGAGGAGTCAACCACCCCGCGACCGGCGCCCACCGCACCGCCCGAGCCCGCCGTCGTCGACACCTTCGACAAGTCCGCCCACTCGCTCGACGACCCGGCGAGCATCTGGGTCGTGGTCAACCAGGTGCGCGCGCTGAACCCCGAGGACTACGTGCCCGACGACCTCGTCGAGGTGCCCGTGGCCCACACCTGGGTGCCCGAACTCCGGCAGGAGGCCTCCGATGCCGTCGTCGCGATGTTCGCCGCGGCCGCCGACGAGGCCGACTACTACCTGGCCTCGAACAGCGCCTTCCGCAGCTACGACACGCAGGTCGAGCTCTACGGCGACGGCGACGACCCCACGACCGCGCCGCCCGGGCACTCCGAGCACCAGACCGGCCTCGCGATGGACATCGGCACCGAGGGCGGCTGCACCTTCGAGTGCATGGATGACAGCGCCGAAGGCGAATGGCTCAGGGCCAATGGGTATCGCTTCGGCTTCATCCTCCGCTACCCCGCCGACAAGGTCGAGATCACCGGATACCCCCACGAGTCCTGGCACTTCCGCTACGTCGGCGTCGAGCTCGCCACCGAGATGCACGACCGCGGCATCACGACTCTCGAAGAGTTCTTCGACGTGCCGGGCGGCGCAGCGCAATGAGCCGGATGCCTCGCGCGACCCCCGTACCGCACCGCGGTCTGTCGCTCGCGGTGCTCATCGTCAACCAGCTGCTCGCCGGAGTCGGGGTGGCCTCGGGCATCGCCGTCGCGGCACTGCTCATCGGCGAGCTGACCGGTGCCGCCGTGCTCGGTGGGCTCGCCCAGTCGTCGAGCGTGCTCGGCGCGGCGATCACGGCGATCCCGCTCGCGCGCCTCGCGGTGCGCTCGGGCCGTCACGTCGCCCTCGCAACGGGCTACGCCCTCGGCATGATCGGCGCCGTGCTCATCGTCGTCGCGGCGACGAGCGGATGGGTGCCGCTCGTGTTCCTCGGGCTCGCCGCGTTCGGCGCAGGCGCAGCCGCCGGCCTGCAGGCGCGCTTCGCCGCGACCGAGGTCGCCGCGCCCGGGTTCGAGGCCCGTTCGATGTCGCTCGTGCTCTGGGCGACGACGCTCGGCTCGGTCGCGGGCCCCTTGCTCTCCGAGACCGGCGACACGGTGGGGCTCGCGCTCGGGCTCCCGCCGCTCGTCGGCCCGTTCCTGTTCTCGGGCGCGGCGTTCGGACTGTCGACCCTGCTCGTCGCGACCCTGCTGCGACTGCCGAAGGCGGGGCAGCTCGCGGCCGATGCGGTGCCGGGTGCCGCCGTGTCGCCCACCGAGGTCGCACCCGGCGCGGGCGGCGGCGGCGCACCCGAGGCGGCGCTCGCCGAGCCGATCGGGGCCGAGGTCTCCGCCTCGACGGTCGCCGAGGCATCCGCCCCCGACCCGGCGAGGCCGATCGGCGCGTGGGGTGCGCTGCGCATCGCGGCCGCGAACCCGCGGGCGCTCTTCGCCATTCTCGCGATCGTCTGCTCGCACACCGTCATGGTCGGGGTCATGGTCATGACGCCCGTGCACATGATGGCGCACGGGCTCTCGCTCACGCTCGTCGGCGTGGTGATCAGCATTCACATCCTCGGCATGTACGGCGCGAGCCCGCTCGTCGGGTGGCTCGTCGACCGCATCGGCCCGTCGCGCGTGATCTACCTCGGCGTCGGGGTGCTGCTCGCGGCGACCGGCACCGGCATCCTCGCGCCGGCCGACGACATGTTGATGGTGCCGCTCGCGCTGGGCCTGCTCGGGCTCGGCTGGTCGTGCGGACTCATCGGCGGCTCGACGCTCGTCACGAGCGCCGTCGACCCGTCGATCCGCGTGCCGCTGCAAGGTGCGACCGACGCGGCGATGAACCTCGCTGCGGCGATTGCGGCCGCGCTCTCGGGCTTCGTGCTCGGCGTCGGCGGCTTCGCCGGGGTGAACATGGTCGCCGTGCTGGTGCTCGTGCCGCTCGTGGTCGCGGGCGTGCGTGCGGCCCGGTCGGGCGGCGCCGGTGCCGAGGTCAGTGACGCGCCTCGCGAGCCCGTGCGCTGAGCGCCTCGAGCAGCGCGGCTGCGGTCGCCGCGTCGTCGACCGTCACGACGAAGCGCCGACCGTTCTCGCGTACGAGCTGCAGCGCCTCGCCGCTGCGCAGCACGACGCCGAACGCGCCGTCCGGGGCGAGCCTGATGCCCCACCCGCCGAACTCGGCGGTCGGGTTCACGTCGGTCACCGACACCTGGCGCATCTGCGCGAGCGGCACTCTGAACCAGGGTGCGCCGATCGACGAACGCACCTCGAGGCCGCGCTCGTCGACGCGCACGCGGAACACGAAGGTCGTGGCGGCGAGCGCTGCGAGCAGCAGGCTCGTGGCGAGCAGGATCCACCAGGCCGGCGAACCGACCGCCGCCGCGACGATCGAGCCGATGGCCAGCCCCGCGACGCCCGCCCCGATCGCGATCATCGCGGCACGCGACATCGTCGTGGTGCGCACCCAGACGGCACGCTCGTTCGGATTCAGCTCGAGCGGGGCGACCGACTCGCTCGCGTGCGGCCCGGCGAGGGTCGTGCGGGGCTGGGCGAACCAGGCCACGACGCCCGAGAGCACGGCGAGCCCCGCCGAGACCAGCAGCGGGACGCCGATGCCGGGCGCCTCGGCGGGGTCGTCGAGTCCGCGCTGCATGCCGAGCGACCAGGTCAGCAGCACCACGAGCAGCACGGTCGTGCCGAGCGAGAACGCACCGAGCAGCCGCATCATCGGCCCCCAGCGACCGTCGCGGGTGCCGCCGAACATGATTCCGACGAAGAGCGCGGTGAGGCCGAGGCCGAGCAGTGCCGCGCCCAGCGGCGCGGTCCACGCCGGGGCGAAGCCGTCGGGGGCGCCGCCACCGCTCCAGTGCGTCGCGATGGTCGACGGCACCTCGGGCAGCCAGGCGAGCATGAGAGCGACCCCGACGATCGTGACGAGCACGGGCGCGAGGGCGGCGACGAGCAGGAAGCGCCGGCGGGCGGTGCGGAATTCGTCTGAGCGGGTCATCGGTACGTCTCCTTGACGAGGGCTGCGAGGGCGTCGGGCGAGAGGGCGAGGGTGCGAGCGCGGGCGACGAGCGCCTCGATGTCGTGGTGCAGCCGGGCGAGCGGTTCGACCGCGTCGGTGGCCACGGCGCCGCGACCGCGTCGCATGTCGACGAGCCCCTCGTCGCGCAGCAGCTGGTAGGCGCGCAGCACCGTGTGCAGGTTCACGCCGAGCGAGGCGGCGACCTCGCGGGCCGACGGCAGACGGTCGCCCGAGCGCAATCGGCCGGCTGCGGCGTCGGCGCGGACGGACGCCGCGACCTGGGCGAAGATCGGGGTCTCGCTCGAGGGATCGACTCGGATCAGCACCGGTACTCCTTCACAACTGTTCTATAAATACTAGAACAGTTCTGGGGATGGCCGGGACCGATCGCGAAGCCGAGCTCCGTTCGCCTTTCAGGAGAGCGTTCTCACCGCTCTCCCAGAGTTCAGGAGGCTTCCTCACAAAATCGCGTGATGAGGTGTCCTGTCCTCCGAAACGCCGACCCGGAATCCCCCTTCGTGTTCAAACGCCTCAGCAAGACGCCGCCTGCCTCCATGCCCGAACGCCGTCGCTCGACCTTCCGCGCGCCCGGAGCGATCGACACCGCCCTCCTCGCGGAGGGGGCGACGACCGACGGGACGGTGCCCGACCCGGCGACGGCCGCCGAGGGTGAGGTGCGTTCGACCGCATCCGATCCGGTCGAGACGTCGACGGCCCCGCGTCGTCGCCGCGGATTCCGCGCGGCCGCCGAAGCAGCCGAGCGCGACCCGGCTGCCGGCAGCCGAACTGAAGCCGCCCCCGAATCGTCGGCATCCGTCGGCTCCGAGCCCGACGCCGCGCCGAGCCCTGTCTCGGGCGCCGCGGCGATCTCGGAACAGGCCGCCGCGGCGATCTCGGAACCGGCCGGCGCGCAGGAGCACCAGCCGCGCCACCGCGCCGATCACGTGCGGAACCGACGCCCGTCGAGCGGCGCCGCCCGCCGGCTCATGGCGCTGTCGTGCAGCACCGCGATCCTCGGCGTGAGCGCCTTCGGTGCCGTCGCCGCGTGGACCGACACCCCCGGCGGGGCCTCGCTGCTCGCCGAGGAGTCGGTCGCGGCGGAGAGCTCGGTCGCGGCGGGAGCCGCCGACGAGATCGTCTCCACCCCGGTCGTCGCCGAGGAGGACGGGCCCACCGTCACGAGCGGGCTCTCGACCGCCTCGGTGCCCTTCACCGGCGGCCAGCAGATCACCGTCACCGGTGAAGAACTCGACCAGGTCGGCGCCGTCAGCGTTGCGGGCGTTCCCGCGACGATCGTCGCCGCCGACGAGAGCGCGGTCACCTTCGCGGTGCCCGCAACCACCGCCGACGCGCTCGGCGGCGCAGAAGTGCAGTTCTCGGATGTCTCGGGCGAGCCCGTGCCCGTCGAGGAGACCGTCGCATCGATCGCCGCCGCGGGCGTCGAACTGAAGGCGACGACGGTCGCCCCGACCGAGCAGCTCGACGCGCTCACGCTCACCTACACGAGCAATCGGGCCATCGACGCGCAGCTCGGCTATGTGCTGACCTACTGGAGCAGTTACAACTCCGCCGAGTACACCGTCTTGAGCGGTGTCGACTGCGCGAACTTCACGAGCCAGTCGCTCATCGCCCGCGGCTGGGCGATGGACGCGGGCTGGTACTACGACCGCGCGACCGGCGCCATGTCACCGAGCTGGTCGAGCTCGACCGCGATGCGCGACTGGCTGACCTCGCGACCCGACCTCGCGACCCCGCTCGACGACTCGCACCGCGGCCTCGTGAAGGTCGGCGACATCGCCCAGTTCGACTGGGACGGCTCGGGCGACCGCGACCACACCGCGGTGGTCACCCGGGTCGAGCACTCGGCGAACGGCACCGCCGTCTGGGTGGGCGGCCACACCAAGGACGCCGACTACTGGAACGTCGACGAGGCCCTCGCCTCCGGCGGCGGTTCGGTCAGCTACTTCTCGCTGGAGTAACCGCCGAAGCGGGTTGAGGAGGCGCTCCAGCGCCGTCTCGAAACCCGGTGGGTTGAGGAGGCGCTCCAGCGCCGTCTCGAAACCGCGTCCACCGCGTTCCGAGGCGCTCGCTCCGCATCCCGCCCTCGCTATGACGCGAGCGCCGCGTCGACGATGCGCTTCGCCTCGGCCTGCACCTCCGCGAGGTGGTCGGCGCCGTTGAACGACTCCGCGTAGATCTTGTAGACGTCTTCGGTGCCGCTCGGCCGGGCGGCGAACCACGCGTCGGCCGTCTCGACCTTCACCCCTCCGATCGCGGCCCCGTTGCCGGGCGCGTGCGAGAGCTTCGCCGTGATCGGATCGCCGGCGAGCTCGGTCGCCGCGATCGCGTCACCGTCGAGCCGGCCGAGTGCGGCCTTCTGTGCGGCGTTCGCCGGGGCATCCACTCGTTCGTAGGCGGGGTCGCCGAACCGTTCGACGAGTTCCGCGTAGAGCTCCGACGGCGATCTGCCGGTGACCGCGCGGATCTCCGCCGCGAGGAGGCACAGCAGGATCCCGTCCTTGTCGGTCGTCCAGACCCTGCCGTCGAAGCGCAGGAACGACGCGCCCGCGCTCTCTTCGCCGCCGAAACCGACCGAGCCGTCGACGAGCCCCGGCACGAACCACTTGAAGCCGACGGGCACCTCCCAGAGGCGGCGGCCGAGCGAGGCCGCGACGCGGTCGATCATCGACGACGAGACGAGGGTCTTGCCGATCGCGGCATCCGACCGCCAGCCCGGACGGTGCGCGAACAGGTACTCGATCGCGACCGCGAGGTAGTGGTTCGGGTTCATGAGGCCGCCGTCGGGGGTGACGATGCCGTGCCGGTCGGCGTCGGCGTCGTTGCCCGTGAGGATGTCGTAGCCCTCGTGCGAGAGCACCGAGGCCATGGCGCTCGGCGAGGACGGATCCATGCGGATCCTGCCGTCCCAGTCGAGCGTCATGAACGCCCAGCGCGGGTCGACCCGCTCGTTGACGACCGTGAGGTCGAGTTCGTAGGCGTCGCGGATGGCGCCCCAGTACGAGACGGACGCCCCGCCGAGCGGGTCGGCGCCGATGCGGATGCCCGAGCGCCGGATCGCGCCGAAGTCGATTACGTTCGCGAGGTCGGCGACGTACGCGCCGCGGAAGTCGTAGGTCTCGACCGCGCTCGGCTCGGCCTGGAGGACGCCGCGCAGGCCGCCTTCGATGAGCTCGTTCGCCCGGGCTGCGATCCACTTCGTTGCATCCGAATCGGCCGGGCCGCCGTGCGGCGGGTTGTACTTGAACCCGCCGTCCTGCGGGGGGTTGTGCGACGGGGTGATCACGATGCCGTCGGCCTCGCCCTCGGCGCGCCTGACCGGGTCGTTGTTCCACTTCAGGATCGCGTGCGAGAGCGCGGGCGTGGGTACGTAGTCGTCGAACTCGTCGGCAAGCACCCGCACGCGGTTCGCGACGAGCACGTCGAGCGCCGTGGTCTGCGCCGGTGCGCTCAGCGCGTGGGTGTCGGCGCCGATGAAGAGCGGCCCGGTGATGCCCTGTGCGGCGCGGTACTCGACGATCGCCTGCGTCGTCGCGAGGATGTGGTCTTCGTTGAAGCTCGTCGTGAGCGAGGAGCCGCGGTGGCCCGAGGTGCCGAACACGACGCGCTGGCCGGGCACCGAGGCATCGGGCTTCTGCTCGTAGTAGGCCCGGACGAGGGCCTCCACGTCGATGAGGTCGGATTCGGCAGCCGGTTCTCCTGCGCGCTCATGCATGCCCCCAGTCTGGCATCGCGCCCCTCCCGCCGACAGGTGCGTCACGGGGGTGTATTTCCGCAACTGAACCGGGTTCGAATGCCCTGAGATTGCGGAAATGCACCCCCGGGCGGGGTGAGGGCGGGGATGGGGCGAGGGTGAGGGCGGGGTGAGGGCGAGTGGCGGTTGTCAGGTCAGGCGAGCGCGTGCAGGGCGGTTGCGATCGAGAAGATCGCGAGCCCGGCGAGGGCGCCCACCACGGTGCCGTTGATGCGGATGAACTGGAGGTCGCGCCCCACCTGAAGCTCGAGCTTCTCGGTCGTCTCGCGCGGATCCCACCGCTCGACGGTCTCGGTGATGACGCCGGCGATCTCGTGCCGGTAGTTGCGGACGACGTAGGCGGCGGCATCCGTGAGCCAGGCGTCGACCTTCGCGGCGAGCGCCTCGTCGCTCGCGAGGCGGGTGCCGACCTCGATGATCGCCGCCCGCAGCCCCGTCCGCAGTTCGCTCGCAGGATCGCCGAGCCCGTCGAGCAGCGTCGACTTCACCGCGCCCCAGGCCTCGCCGGCGAACTCGCGCACGCGCGGGCTCGCGAGCAGCTCGGCCTTCAGCCGCTCGACGCGGGCGATCATTCCGGGGTCGCGCTGCAGGTCGTCGGCGAGTTCGGCGAGGTAGCGGTCGATCGCGAGCCGCAGCGGGTGCGCGTCGTCGGCGCGCACCGCCCGCACGAAGGCGAGCACCTCGCGGTGGGCGCGGTCGTCGACGAGGCGGTCGACGAAGCCGGGCATCCATCGCGGCAGCCGCTCCGACACCATGCGCCCGAACGCCTCGGGGTGCGCGCTCAGCCATGACGACGCCTTCTCGAGCACGGCGTCGACGGCGGCGCGCTGCTGGTCGGCCGCGACGAGGCTCGAACCGATCCGCCCGATCGCGGGCCCCCACTCGGGCTCGAAGAGGTGGCGGCGGGCGAGGCGCTCGATGACGTCCTCGACGTCGTCGTCGCCGAGCAGGGTGAGGATGCCCCGGGCCGCGACCGAGGCCTCGGCGGCGACCCGTTCTGCATGCTCGGGCGAAGCGAGCCATCCGCCGACCCGCCGCGAGATGCCGATCGAGCGGAGCTTGCCGAGGACGACCTCGTCGGAGAGGAACTCGTGCTCGACGAACGCGCCGAGGCTCGCCCCGATCTCGTCCTTGCGCTTCGGGATGATCGCGGTGTGGGGGATGGGGATGCCGAGCGGGTGCCGGAACAGCGCCGTCACCGCGAACCAGTCGGCGATCGCGCCGACCATCGCGCCCTCGGCGGCGGCGCGCACGTACCCGAGCCACGCGAACTCGTCCTGCAGGGCGAACGAGACGGCGAATACCGCGGCGGCCACGAGGAGCAGGCTCGTCGCGACCCGCTTCATGCGCCGCAGCGCGGCCAGCCGCTCCGCGTCGCCCGGCGCGGGCGACGCGGCCCTCGTCGTCGCGGGATCCATCTCCGCAGTATTTCAGGAGCCTCGCGCGGCGCTCGTTAGGCTTGGCGCATGACCACGGATGCCACGCCGACACCCCCCGACGAGACGTACTCGTACCTCGGTCCGGCCGGCACCTTCACCGAGGCGGCCCTGAAGCAGGTACCCGAGGCCGCGGGCAGGCACTGGCGCTCGGTGAACAACGTGGGCGAGGCGCTCTCCGACGTCGTGAGCGGTCGTTCGACGGCGGCGATGATCGCGATCGAGAACTCGATCGACGGCGGCGTGAGCGCCACGCAGGACGCACTGGCGACGGTGCCGGGCCTCCGCATCATCGGCGAGTACCTCGTGCCGGTGAACTTCGTGCTGGTCGCTCGCCCGGGCACCGCCCTCGCCGATGTCCGCATCGTCAACGCGCATCCCGTCGCCTACGCCCAGTCGCGCGGTTGGCTCGAGCGCGAGCTGCCCGACCACGGGCACATCCCGGCGACGAGCAATGTCGCGGCCGCGGCATCCCTCTTCGAATCGAGTCAGGCCGATGCGGCGGTGGCGCCGCCCGGCATCACCGAGCATCTCGACGTCGAGGTGCTCGCCCGCGACCTCGGCGACAACCCCAACGCGGTGACGCGCTTCGTGCTCGTCAGCCGCTCGCGCACACTCCCCGAACCGACCGGGGCCGACAAGACGAGCCTCATCGTCGAACTGCCCGACGACGAGCCGGGTGCGCTGCTCGCGATGCTCGAGCAGTTCTCGACTCGGGGAGTGAACCTCTCGCTCATCCAGTCGCGGCCGATCGGCGATGCCCTCGGCCGGTACCGCTTCGTCGTCGACCTCGACGGGCACGCGGCCGACGAACGCGTCGCCGACGCGCTGCTCGGCCTGCGCCGCACGAGCCCGAAGGTGATCTTCCTCGGTTCGTACCCGCGCGCCGACGAGCAGGAGGTCGCCTACCACTCGAAGTACGATGACGAGATCTTCATCGAGGCGCGCGACTGGTTGCGCGGCATCTTGAGCGGCGAGCCCGACGGCGCCTGACGGTGGCGCGTCGCGAGCGAGGGGGTGGTCGACGATGACCGACACCGATCGGGGTATCGACCCGAGGTACGATCCGCGGTTCCAGCGTGGGTACGACGGGTCGGGCGATGGGGATGCCTCGGCGCTCGCCGGCTCCGCAGGGGTCGCCGGGTCCGGGGTCGAAGCGGGGCGCGTCCGGGCAGGCGACGCCGAGCCCGCGGCGGTGCGCGAAACGGCGGCCGAGTGGATCGCCGAACTCCCGGGCCCCGACCCGTCGTCCGACGTGGATCGCGAACCGGCGGCGGCGCCGAAGCAGGCCACGGAATCGGCAAAGGCCGCGGTTCCGGACCCGAACCCGGTTCCGACGACTGAGGCGGGTCGCCGTGCGGCCCACGCGCGCGTGCGCAACTGGCTGCTCGCCGGGTGGGCGGTGACCGGGGGAGCGATGCTGCTCGGCGCCTGGCTGGGATGGCGCGTGAACTCGGACTTCAGCTACTACAGTGGCGTCGTCGACCAGGCGTCGGAGAACCTGCGGGTCCTCGGCTGGACCCTCGCGCCGGCCCTGCTCGTGATCGGTGCCGTCGGCGCGGTCGTGGTGACCGGCGTGGCGGCGAGCCTGCACGATGCCGTGCCGTCTCCCGTGGCGGTGGAGGCTCCAGGGTTCCGGCGTGCCCCCGCGTGGTGGGCGTTGCCGGTGATCGCGGTGGCCGCGGTCGTGCTGATCGCGTGGGCGGTCGCGCGCGCGGCCGAAGGCAATGCGGCAGGTTCGTCCCTCTCGTTCGCCGTCGACGGGAACGTCACCGACGATCAGCAGGCGAAGATGGACACCATGGCGCTCGGTCAGGTCGCCCAGATGCTGATCGGGCCGTTCGCGTCCGCCGCGGTCGCCGCGCTCGTCGCCATCGCGGTCATCGAGGCCGGGCGCGCCGGTCGAACGGCGCGCGCTGCGCACCGCTGACGGACCCGATACGCTCCGCTGCCCGATCGCCGAAGGGTCAGCGAGGCACACGAACCACGAGCGCCGCCGCGTCGACCCTGAACCGCGCCGACACGACGCTGCCGAATTCGTCGCCGTCGATCTCGAACTCCTGCGGGCCGCCCTCGATCTCGAGCTCGACCGAACGACCGCGGCGGTAGACGATCTGCTGACGCCGGTTGCCGCTCGTGAGATCGATGAACTGTCGACCGAGTGCCGATCTGCGCAGCACCCGGTTCTCCCACACGACGGTGCGCCAGATGAAGAGCCAGCCGAGCATGTTGCGCGGCTGCAGCACGACCACGTCGAGGCGACCGTCGTCGATCTCGGCGTCGGGGATGAGTTCGATGTTGCCCGGCAGGTAGCCGAGGTTCGCGACGAGGATGCTCGCGACCCGGGCCCGGTGGTGTCGCCTCGAGTCGAGGCGGTACATCGCCCGGTACGGCTTCGAGGCGGGCAGCGCGCGGATGCCAGCGTCGACGTACGCGAGCCACCCGACGCGCTTCTTGAGCTCGGGGTTCGTGTTCTGGATCATCTCGGCGTCGATGCCGATGCCGGCCATGACCAGCGAGACGTGCGTCTCGTCGTCGCCGTCGGGGCGGGTGACGTCGGCGACGATCACGTCGACCGCACGGTCGGCTCCGGCGAAGGCCAGCACGACCGCGTCGTCGATGTCGTTCACGGGGATGCCGAGGTTGCGGGCGAACAGGTTGCCGGTGCCGAGCGGCACGATGCCGAGGGGGATCCCGGTGCCGCGAAGCGCGGCGGCGACCGATCGCACGGTGCCGTCGCCGCCGGCGGCGATCACGAGGTCGGCCTCGGCGTCGACCGCTTCGTGCGCCATACCCTTGCCGGGGTCGTCGAGGGTGGTCTCGATCCAGAGGCTCGGCGCGAACGACTGCCGCTCCTCGGCGCGGCCTACCGCGGCGCGCAGCGCATCGGTACCCTGCTTGCTCGGGTTGAAGATCACGGCGGCGCGCAGGCGCGGGTGCGTGGCATCCCCCTGGCGCTCGTTCTGATCGTCCGACACGCTGCCACCGTATTCCATCCGCCCGAGAACGCTGCGGAACGGCGCATCCGGCCCAAGAAGGGTGTCGGATGTCGCGGGCTAGACTTGCTCGGGTGATCGATCCCGTACTGCTCCGCGAGAACCCCGACCTGATCAAGCGTTCGCAGGAGCTCCGCGGCGAGTCCTCGGAGTACGTCGACGAGGCGGTGGCCGCCGACGCTGCGCGCCGCACCGCCATCACCGTCTTCGAGGCGCTGCGCGCCGAGCAGAACGCCTTCGGCAAGCAGGTCGCGCAGGCGCCGAAAGACGCCAAGGCCGCGCTGGTCGCGCAGGCGCAAGAGCTCGCGGGCCGGGTGAAGGCCGCGAACCAGGCTGTGAGCGATGCCGAGGCCTCGTTCACGCTCGCCGTGCAGAAGCTCGGCAACATCGTGCTCGACGGGGTGCCCGCGGGCGGCGAAGACGACTACATCGTGCTCCGCGAGGTCGGTGAGATCCCCGCCTTCGCGTTCGAGCCGCGCGACCACCTCGAGATCGGCGAGCTGCTCGACGCGATCGACATGCCGCGCGGCGCGAAGGTGTCGGGAGCGCGCTTCCACTACCTCAAGGGCGTCGGCGCCCGCCTCGAGCTCGCGCTCATGAACATGGGCCTCGACCGCGCGATCGCGGCCGGCTTCACGCCCCTCATCACGCCCACGCTCGTGCGCCCCGAGATCATGAACGGCACCGGGTTCCTCGGTGCGCACGCCGACGAGGTCTACTACCTGCCCGAACAAGAGCTCTACCTCACCGGCACGAGCGAGGTCGCGCTCGCCGGGTACCACGCCGACGAGATCATCGACGTGTCGAACGGGCCCGTCCGCTACGCCGGCTGGTCGACCTGTTACCGCAGCGAGGCCGGCAGCCACGGCAAGGACACCCGCGGCATCATCCGCGTGCACCAGTTCAACAAGCTCGAGATGTTCAGCTACATCGACCCGGCCGACGCCGAGGCCGAGCACCAGCGCCTGCTCGCCTGGCAGGAGGGCATGCTGCAAGACCTGGGTCTCACGTACCGCGTGATCGACACCGCGGCCGGCGACCTCGGGTCGAGCGCTGCCCGCAAGTACGACGTCGAGGCGTGGGTGCCGACGCAGGGCGCGTACCGCGAGCTCACCTCGACCTCGAACTGCACGACGTTCCAGGCTCGCCGCCTCGACATCCGCCACCGCACCGAGAGCGGCAAGACGGCGCCCGTCGCGACCCTCAACGGCACGCTCGCGACGACGCGCTGGCTCGTGGCGATCCTCGAGACGCACCAGCAGGCCGACGGCTCGGTGGTGGTGCCCGAGGCGCTGCGCGGCTACCTCGGCGGACTCGAGCGACTCGAGCCCGTCGCGTGAGCATGGCGAACCCCGCTGGTCGAGGAGCGAGCGCCGCGAGCGTCTCGAGACCCCGTGGCGAGGCTCTCGAGACGCGTCCTCGTTCCTCGGACGCTCCTCGATCCACGGACGACTCGTGGTTCGTCGCGCTCGACGTCGACGGCACGATCATGCACGAGGACGGCACGATCGACGACGCCGTCGCCGAGGCGGTCGCCCGCGCGGTCGATCGGGGCCACCTCGTCACGCTCGCGACCGGCCGCTCGTGGTCGACGACGAGGCCGGTGATCGAGGCGCTCGGTCTCGCGCCCGAGTACGTGGTGTGCGCGAACGGCGCCATCACGATGCGCCGTGACGACACCGCCGACGGCGGGTACGTGCGCACGCACGTCGAGACCTTCGATCCGACGGCGGTGCTCGAGCGCATCCGCACCTTCCTGCCCTCGGGCAAGTTCATGGTCGAGCTCGCCGACGGCTACCGTCTCTACACCGAGGGCATGACCGAGTGGAACCTCGAGAACGCCCGCGAGGTCGTGTTCGACGAACTGCTCGACCAGCGCGCGACGCGCGTCGTCGTGACGAGCCTCGAGCACGGGCTCGAGGAGTTCTTCGGCATCGTCGACCAGATGGGGCTCCACCACGTGAGCTACGCGATCGGCTGGACGGCGTGGCTCGACATCGCCCCCGACGGCGTCAACAAGGCGACCGCGCTCGAGCGGGTCCGCGGATGGCTCGGCGTCGACGCCGCGCGCGTGTTCGCCGCCGGCGATGGGCGCAACGACCTCGAGATGTTCGCCTGGGCGGGCTCGGCAGGGCGTGCCGTCGCCATGGGACAGGCCCCCGACGAGGTGCGGGCCGCCGCCGGCGAGGTGACCGGCCCGGTCGGTGAAGCGGGTCTCGCCTCGGCGCTCGACTCCCTCCCCTGATCCCTGACCCCTCCCCGATTCTGTTTCTCAGGAGAGATTCGGCCGATACGGGGTTTCTCAGGAGCGTGCGGGAACCCCTGGGGCCTCGGTCGCGCGGAAACACGCGGGTCGCCCGCCCTCGCCGCTCGGCCCCGTCCTGAGAAACAGCAGAGGCCGGCGGTAGGATCGATTGGTCGGGAGGGGACGGGGTTGGATCAGGAGACCGCAGAAGCGTTCCGACCGTCGACCGATGCCGCGGATGAGGCCGAGGAGCGGGGCGCGTCGGGAGTGCCCACACGGCACGGTCGCCTGCCCCGGCACACGGGGCCTCGCACCGCGGTGAAGCTCGTGGCATCCGCCGCTGCCGTACTGCTCGTGAGTGCGGGCGCCGTCGGCGCCTACGCGGCCGCCGATCTCGTCGGCTCCGTCACGGGCACCGAAGGCGTCAAGCTCGCCAACGAGGAGATCCTCGAGGGCGTGCCCGACATCGGCGCGATGGACGGCGGGCTCAGCTTCCTGCTCGTCGGCAGCGACAAGCGGCCGGCCGACGGCTCGTTCGGCGACCCCGAAGTCGACTCCGGCATCCTGAACGACGTCAACATGCTGCTGCACATCTCGCAGGACCACTCGCACGTCGAGGTCGTGAGCTTTCCGCGCGACATGATGGTCGCGGTGCCCGAATGCCCCGACCCCGTCGACCCCGATTCCGGCCCGCTCTCCGCGATGTCGGAGGTGCCGCTCAACAGCGTGCTGGAACACGGCGGCCTCGGCTGCGTCGTGATGACGCTCGAGCTGCTCACCGGAACGAAGATCCCCGTGGGCGGGGTCGTCGAGTTCAAGGGCGTCGCCGCGCTGTCGTCGGCGGTCGGCGGCGTCGAGGTCTGCCTCGTCGACCCCATCGACGACATCGACTCGGGGCTCCACCTGCCGGCGGGCACGAGCACGATCGAGGGCTACGACGCGCTCGCGTTCCTGCGCACCCGCAAAGCGGTCGGTGACGGCAGTGATCTTGCGCGAATCGCGAGCCAGCAGGCGTTCATGGCCTCGCTCGCCCGCACCCTCCAGTCGAGCGGCACGCTGAGCGACCCGGTGAAGCTCTACTCGATCGCGAAGGCCGTGCTCTCGAACATGGAGCTCTCGAACAAGCTGCAGAACCCCACGGTGCTCATGTCGATCGCCCGTACCCTGCAAGACGTCGACCTCTCGAAGATCGCGTTCATCCAGTACCCGACCGCCGAGTACGGCGACGGCCAGCACGTGATCCCCGCCGACTCGGCCGAGGCCGTGAACCTGGCTCTCCAAGAGGACCGCCCGGTCGTGCTCGACCCGAGCGCGAACGAGAACTCCGAGTTCGGCACGGCCCCGGCCGCCCCGGCGACCGAGACACCGGTCGACCCGGCGACCGAGGCCCCGGCACCGGATGCCACGGCGTCGGCGCCGCCCGCCGAGCAACTGCCGCCCGACATCACCGGACTCACCGGCGACGAGGTGCGCTGCACCACGTCGAACGACGGCTGAGCGAGGCATCCGACCTCGCCTCAGCGCTCTTTCAGGAGCGCCTGCGAGGCTGAACCGAACGCGATTCGGCTAGAATCGGGGCCTGCCTGCACGACGAATCCCCTCGACGGGTCGCGCGCGGGCGAGGAGGGCTGTCCGAGCGGCCGATGGAGCTGGTCTTGAAAACCAGTGGGCAGAAATGTCTCGTGGGTTCGAATCCCACGCCCTCCGCGCGACCACCACACACGAGAGGATCCCGGTGAACGAAGCGTTGCGACCCAGCTCGCGGCGCGCCGCGAAGAACCCCGCGGTGGCGCAGCACGGCAAGCTCCGTCGTCGATCGATCGGACGCACGCTCGCGAAGGTGGCGGGCATCGGCCTGTCGGTCGCGCTCGTCTCGGGCGGCGCGGTCGCCGCATACGCCGCGTGGGACCTCGCGAACACCCTGAAGCCCACCGTCTCGCTCGGCAACGAAGACGTGCTCGAGGGCGTGCCCGACGTCGGGGCGATGGAGGGCGGCGTGAACGTGCTGCTCGTCGGCAGCGACAGCCGTGAAGGCCAGGGCAACGGCTTCGGCGACCCCGACGAAGAGACCGCCGTGCTCAACGACGTCACGATGCTCATGCACATCTCGCAGGACCACTCGCACGTCGAGGTCATCAGCTTCCCCCGCGACATGTTCGTCGACGTGCCAGCGTGCACCGACCCCGAAGACCCCGCCGGCGAGCCGCTCTACGAGCAGTACGGCGTGAAGATCAACTCGGTGCTCGACTATGGCGGGCTGGGCTGCGTCGTGAAGACCGTCGAGCAGCTCACGGGCGTCACGATCCCCTTCGCGGGTACGGTGCAGTTCATGGGTGTCGCCGCGATGAGCGAGGCCGTGGGCGGCGTGGAGGTCTGCGTGGCCGAGCCCATCGAAGACGAGTACACCGACCTCTACCTCGACGCCGGAATGCACGAGCTCAAGGGGCTCCCGGCGCTGCAGTTCCTGCGCACTCGGCACGGCGTCGGCGACGGCTCCGACCTCGGGCGCATCTCGAACCAGCAGGTCTTCATGTCGGCGCTCGCCCGCAAGCTGCAAGACGGCGGCACCCTCGGCGACCCCGTCGCGCTCTACTCGATCGCCAAGGCTGCCCTCGGCAACATGGAGCTCTCCGACTCGCTCGCGAACCCCACCACGATGGTCTCGATCGCGAAGGCGATGAAAGACATCGACCTCTCGAAGATCGCGTTCATCCAGTACCCGACCGGCACCACCGACGGTGGGGTCATCCCGAGCGACTCGGCCGAGATCGTGAACCTCGCGCTGCAGAACGACACCCCGGTGGTCTTCGACCCCGAGGCCGATGAAACCTCGTTCGCGTCGGCCGGCGACCCCACGGCGGTGCCGGTCGAAGGCGAGGAGGCCGCAGAGGAGCCGGTGGCTGAAGAGCCGGTCGCCGAGGAGCCTGCCGCCGAGGCTCCGGCTCCCACGTCCGAGGCGCTGCCGACCGACGTGACCGGGCAGACGGCGGCCGAGACGCGCTGTTCGGCGGGTCGAACCCTCGAAGACCAGTAGCTTCGGGCCGCTCGGCGGCCCCTCGTTCTCGTTCGAATCGTCGTTCGGCCCGTCGTCGGGTTATGATGACAGTCGCGTGTGCGCGTGCGCACCCGCAAGGAGACGTCGCATAGTCCGGCCGAGTGCACCACCCTGCTAAGGTGGAGTCCCCGTAAGGGGACCAGGGGTTCAAATCCCCTCGTCTCCGCACAGAGACAGAACAGACGCCTGGAAGCCCCGCGATTCGCGGGGCTTTCGCCGTTTCTGCGTCACGCGCCCGCGCGGGCCGCTCTCCGGGCGCCGGCGTCTTCACGGATCGTGCTGACGACGAGGACGACGGCGAGGACGCCGAGGAGCAGCTGCACCGTGACGGTCACCGGGGGTGCCGGGCGCCTGCACGCTGCCTGGCTCGCCCGAGTGCAGGAAGATCGAGAAGTCGTCGAGTGCGTGCAGGGCCATCGGCACCCAGAGCCGGCCCGTGGCACGGAACGCGGCGTAGAGGGAGACGCCCGTGAACGCGGTGACGCTCACCTGGAACGCGATGGTCTCGAGCGGGATGCGCTGCATGAGCGAGCCGAAGGAGTGGGCGAGGCCGAAGAGCGAGGCCGTCACGAGCAGCGTGAGGAACTCTCCGTGGTGGGCCCGGACGCTGACGCGCAGGATGCCGCGGAAGTAGAGCTCCTCGCCGATGCCGACGAGCGCGAGGCCCACCGCGACGACGACGATCGCGCCGAGCTGCTGGTCGCCCCAAGGCGCGGTGCCGAGCTGGACGAGCGACTGGATGAGCATGAGCGCCGGGATGGCGAGCAGCCACCAGTGCCGAGGCCGGGTCTCCCATGAGGCGGGGCGCGCCAGACGTCGCGCGACCATCCCGAGCGGCGTACGAAGACGAGCCCGGCGACGATGAGGACCGGGACGGAGATGAAGTGTCCGAGCGCGAAGTCGACGAGCTCGTCGCTCGGCGCGGCGAGCTCGAGCAGCAGGTTCGCGCCCACGCCGGCGATCAGCACGTACACCGCGACGGCGAGGAGCCCCACCCAGAAGCGGCGGGGCACGGTGTCGCGGCCGGTCGGTCGTCTCGGCGTCGGTCATGTGCCCCTGGTGCTCGGCGACCTGAAGCATCCCATATCTCGGGACGACGTCACTCGCGTTCGCTACGGTCGTATCGTCCGCGTCGCCGCGCGATCACCATCACCACGAAACCGGAATCGATGACCGAGAACCACCGCCCCGCCGTCCTGCCCCTCATCCTCGTCGGCATGCTCGGGGGGCTCCTCTCGGGACTCTTCGGCATCGGCGGCGGCCTCGTCATCGTGCCGGCGCTCGTGCTGCTGCTCGGGATGCCGCAACGTCTCGCGGCGGGCACCTCGGTCGCGGCGATCCTGCCGGCTGCTGCGGTGGGGGCGGTGAGCTACGCGATCCAGGGCCACGTCGACTGGGTCGCCGCACTGCTGCTCGCGGCCGGAATCATCGTGGGCTCGCAAGTGGGCAGCGCGCTCCTGGCGAAGCTTCCCGTGCGCACGCTGCACTGGTTCTTCCTGGCGTTCCTGCTCGTCGTGATCGTGAGCCTCTGGTTCGTGGTGCCGCAGCGCGACAGCGAGATCGGCATGACCTGGCTCGCCGGCGCGCTGCTCGTGGTCACCGGCTTCGTGACGGGCGTGCTCTCGGGCGTGCTCGGCGTCGGCGGCGGCATCATCGTCGTTCCCGTGCTGATGTTCTTCTTCGGCGCGAGCGACCTCGTCGCCAAGGGCACCTCGTTGACGATGATGATCCCGGGATCGATCTCGGGCACGCTCGCGAACTGGCGCCGGAAGAACGTCGACCTGCGCACCGCGGCCGTCGTCGGCATCGCGGCGAGCGTGATGTCGCCGCTCGGCGCCCTGATTGCGGCTGGGATCGACCCGTTCTGGTCGAACGTCGTCTTCTCGATCTTCCTCGTGTTCGTCTTCCTCCAGATGCTGCTGCGCCGCCTGAAGGACGTGCGCGCCCGTCGGGCGTAGCGGCCGGAGGGAGGCGGCTCGGCGGCAGCTGTCGGTGCGCGTCGCTAGACTCTTCTGGTCACTGAATTCAGGGGGAATTGCACCATGCAACGAATCATCACTTCCGCCGCGATCGTCTTCGCCGGCGCACTGCTGTTCACCGGCTGCGCCGCGGGCAGCAACGACGACACCACCGCCCAGGGCGACGACAACTGCGAGATCGTCCGGGTCGCCGTGCGCGACGTCTCGAACGGCGCGCAGAACGCGGTGCTCACGGGCACCGAGCAGGCGGCGCTCCTCGAGAAGCTCGACGGCTACTCGACGCGACTCGACGACCTCGCGGCCGACAACGCCGACAACCCGAAGATCGCCGACGCGATCGCGGGCCTTCAAGAGAAGGTCACCGCCGCCGAAGACTACGCGGGCACCCTCCCCACCGCGCCCGACGAGACCTTCGAGGCCGACGCCGAGGCGCAGGCCGCGGTGACCGGCGACATCCAGGCCGCCGCGGTCACCGTCACCGAGGTGTGCGAAGCCGAGTAATCGCCACCGCTGTACCCCGCGAACGCGCGGCGCCTGTCGATCTGGTGCCGCGCGTTCCGCGTCTGCGGGGACGAGGGGGTCTGCGAACTCGCGAACTTGCAGGATTATCCATACACCAGGTCCGTATTCACGGGTGCTGGCCGGATAGTCCTGCAAGTTCGGCGGAGCCGGAGGTAGGATCAGGCCGACTTCGACTTCTTCGGCTTGTCGGCAGCCGACGACTTCGCCTTCGCGGTCGATTTCGGCGTCGCCGAGGCATCCGCCCTCGTCGCCGTGCCGGCGCTGCCGCCGCCCGTCGTCTTGCCGCCCGGCCCCCCGCGCTTCTCGGCGATCGACCGGCGCAGCGCCTCCATCAGGTCGATGACCTCTCCGCCCTCCTCCTCCTCGGGCTCCTCGCCGAACGTCGCGGCGGTGTCGAGCGCCTCGCCCTGCTCGAGCTTCGCCTCGATGAGGGTGCGCAGCTCCTGCTGGTACTCGTCGACGTACTGCTCGGGATCGAAGTCGGAGACGAGGCTCTCGACGAGCTGCTTCGAGAGATCGAGCTCCTTCGAGGAGATCTTGACGGGCTCGTCGAGCGAGGCGAACGAGGCCGCGCGCACCTCGTCGCTCCAGAGCAGGGTCTGCACGACGAGCACGTCGCCGTGCACCCGCAGCGCCGCGAGGCGCGTCTTCTGGCGCAGCGCCATCTGCACGATCGCGGTGCGCTCGGTCGACTCGAGGGTCTCGCGCAGCAGTACGTAGGCCTTGTTCGAGGCCGAGTCGGGTTCGAGGTAGTAGCTCTTGTCGAGCATGATGGGGTCGATCTGTTCGCTCGGCACGAACTCGACGACCTCGATCTCGCGGCTGCGCTCGGCGGGCAGCGCCTTGAGGTCGGCGTCGGTGATCACGACCGTGCGTTCACCGTCGTCGTAGGCCTTGTCGATGTTCTGGTAGGCGACGACCTTGCCGCACACCTCGCACTTGCGCTGGTACCTGATGCGCCCGCCGTCTTCGTCGTGCACCTGATGCAGGGACACGTCGTGGTCTTCGGTGGCGCTGTACAACTTGACGGGCACATTGACGAGGCCGAATGTGACCGCCCCCTTCCAGACGGCTCGCATACCCTCCAGTAGACACCCGGGGGATGCCTCGGCGATACCCCGAGGCATCCACGCCCCCGACACCCCCCCCGACACGCCCCCGCGTTTACAGGACAATTCCCGATCTGCAGGACACGTGCCGCCGAGTACGTCCTGCAAACCTCGAGATGTCCTGTAAACCCGTGGGGGAGGCGGCATGATGGGGGAATGGCCGATGGGGAGCGGCAACTCGTCGAGGTCGACGGCCGGAGGCTCAGGCTGACGAACCTCGACAAGGTCATGTATCCCGAGTCGGGAATGACCAAGGGCGAGGTGATCTCGTACTACGCCGAGATCGCCCCCGTCATGCTGCCCCACGTCGCGGGGCGTCCGATCACGCGCAAGCGCTGGGTGCACGGGGTGGGCACGGCGGATGCCCCCGAGTCGCCGTTCTTCGAGAAGACCCTCGCCGACCACGCCCCCGACTGGATCAGGCGCGGCGTGATCGAGCACTCCGACGGGCCGAAGACCTACCCGATCGCGGGCGACCGGGCGACGCTCGTGTGGCTCGCCCAGCAGGCCGCGCTCGAGCTGCACGTTCCGCAGTGGCGCTTCGCCCCCGACGGTGCGCCGTCGAACCCCGACCGCATGGTCTTCGACCTCGACCCCGGCCCCGGCATGGGCCTTTCCGAGTGCGCCGCGGTCGCCAGGCTCGTGCGCGACCTCGTCGCCGGCATGGGCCTCGCGGCGATGCCGGTGACGAGCGGCAGCAAGGGTCTGCATCTCTACGCCGAGCTCGACGGCTCGCAGACCTCGCAGCAGGTCTCGGAGGTCGCCCACGAACTCGCCCGCGCCCTCGAGGCCGATCACCCAGAACTCGTCGTCTCGAGCATGCGTAAGTCGCTGCGGGGCGGTCGCGTGCTCATCGACTGGAGCCAGAACAACGGCAAGAAGACGACGATCGCCCCGTACTCATTGCGCGGCCGCTTGCGGCCGACGGTCGCCGCGCCGCGCAGCTGGGAGGAGCTCGAGGACCCGGAGCTGCGGCACCTCGAAGCCCACGAGGTGCTCGCGCGGATCGCCGAGCACGGCGACCCGATGGCCGGGCTCGCGGATGCCACGGGGCCCGGCCCGCTCGCGACGTACCTCTCGATGCGCCGGGAGGGGCGCACGCCCGAGCCGATGCCGGGCGCTCCCGGCGACGGGCGGGCGGGGGAGGAGCCGAGCTTCGTGATCCAGGAGCACCATGCGCGGCGGCTCCACCACGACCTGCGGCTCGAGCGCGACGGGGTGCTGAAGAGCTGGGCCGTGCCGAAGGGCGTGCCCGAGAGCTCGGGCAAGAACCACCTCGCCGTGCAGACCGAGGACCACCCGATCGAGTACCTCGACTTCGAGGGCACGATCCCCGCCGGCGAGTACGGCGCCGGGTCGATGACGGTGTGGGACACCGGCACCTACGCGGTCGAGAAATGGCGCGACGACGAGGTGATCTTCACGCTCACGGGATCGACCGGCGGGCCGCTCGGCCGAGTGCGGCTCGTGCTCATCCGCACCGACGGCAGTGGCGAGAAGAGCACCTGGCTGCTGCACCGGATGAAGGAGCAGAGCGTCCAGCGGGTTGAGGAGCGCCCGGCCCAGCGGGTTGAGGAGCGCCCGACGAAGGAGGACACGTCTCGAAATTCGCGCGACCCCGGTTTCGAGACGGTCGCTGCGCTCCCTCCTCAGCCCGCGAGAGTCGCCGAGAAGCCGATGCTCGCGACCGCGGGCGCGCTCGGGATGCTTCGGGGCGAGGACTGGGTGCTCGAATGGAAGTGGGACGGGATCCGCGCGCTCGCCCGGGTGGAGGGCGATCGGGTCAGACTGCTGAGCCGCAACGGCATCGACATCACCGTGCGCTACCCCGAGCTGTACCGCCTGCCGGAGGCGGTCGACGGCGATGCGCTCCTCGACGGCGAGATCGTCGCGCTCGACGCCGAGGGCCGGCCCGACTTCGGCGTGCTCCAGCAGCGGATGGGCCTCACGAAGCCGCGCGAGATCGCCGAGGCCGCGGCATCCGTGCCGGTGCGCCTGCTGCTCTTCGACGTGCTCGAAGCGGGCGGCACCCCGCTCGTCGAGGAACCGTACCGGGTGCGCCGGGCCCGCCTCGAATCGCTCGTGCGGCCGCGTCGCGGCGTGCCGGTCGAGGTGCCGGCGCCCGCGACCGGCGATGCCGAGGATGCGCTCGAGGAGAGCCGGGCGCTCGGCCTCGAAGGCCTCGTCGCAAAGCGGCCCGGCTCGGTCTACCGGCCCGGCGTGCGCTCCGACGACTGGGTGAAGCTCAAGCTCACCCGCACGCAGGAGGTCGTCGTCGGCGGCTACCGTCGCGGCGTCGGAAGCCGGGCCGGGCGCATCCGCTCGCTCCTCGTCGGCATTCCTGCCGAGCGCGACGGCGCCGACGGCGAGCCCTCGCTCGAGTACGTCGGACGCGTGGGGTCGGGGTTCCGGGAGCGCGAGCTCGAACGGCTGCTCGCCCGGCTCGACGCGACGGTTCAACCCGATGCGCCCTTCGCCGAGGTGCCGGCCGCGGACGCCGCCGACGCCGTCTGGGTGCGCCCCGAGCTCGTCGGCGAGATCGAGTTCAGCGAGTGGACGGGCACGGGCGTCGCCCGGCACCCGCGCTGGCGCGGGCTGCGACCCGACAAGTCGCCCGACGAGGTGCTTCGGGAGTCCTGACGCACTGCGCGCGGGCGCACCGCCCGTTGCGTGCCATCGAGTCGCCGAAAAACGCTCTTCCTGCTTCGAGGAACAGCGGTTTCTGGCGACTCGATCGCGCGCGAGGTGGCGCTCGGGGAGACCGGCGGGCCGGCTCAGTGATTGCGCAGTGCCGAGATCAGCTCGGCCTTGCGCTTGCCGCTGTAGCCGGTGAGGCCGAGCTCCTGCGCGCGCTTGCGCAGCTCGTCGACCGTCCAGTCCTCGTAGTCGCCGTGCTGCCCTCCCTTGCGGCCGATCGCGCTCCGGCCCTGCTTCGCCGCGGCGTTCGAGATGCGCGCGGCCTTCTCCTTCGAGGCGCCGTCTTCGCGGAGCTCTTCGTAGAGCTCCGGATCTTCGAGCGACGCGTTCGTGCGTCCGGGCATGATGTGCTCCTTCCTCTCGTGGCGTTCCGGTCGTCAGAACGCGCGTCCGCCGGTGACCGGCAGCACCGCCCCCGACACGTACGAGGCGTCGTCGGATGCGAGGTACACGTACGCCGGGGCGAGCTCGGCCGGCTGGCCCGCCCGCCCGAGCGGGGTGTTCCTGCCGAAGTCTGTGATCTTGTCGGGCCATCCCGTGGCCGGGATCAGCGGGGTCCAGATCGGCCCCGGCGCGACGGCATTGACGCGGATGCCACGTGGCCCGAGCTCCTCGGCGAGGGCCTTCGTGAACGCGACGAGCGCGGCCTTCGTCATCGCGTAGTCGACGAGGGCCGGGGAGGGTTCGGAGGCCTGGATCGAGGTGGTCGTGATGATGCTCGACCCCGGCTCCATGAGGGGCACTGCCGCTCGGGCGAGGAATACGGGGGCGAACAGATTCACTCGCATCACCGCCTCGAAATCATCGCTCGGCACGTGCTCGATGCCCCCGCGGTCGCGCTGGTGCGCGGCGTTGAGCACGAGCACGTCGAGGCTGCCGAAGGCCCGTTCGGTGCGCTCGACGAGTTCGGTGCAGTGCGTCTCGCTGCGGAGATCGCCCGGAAGCAGCAGCGGATCGCTGCCGGCGTCGGTGATCCAGCTCGCAGTCTCCTCGGCGTCGGGCTGTTCCTCGGGCAGGTACGCGATCGCGACCCTCGCGCCCTCGCGGGCGAAGGCGATCGCAACCGCCCGGCCGATGCCCGAGTCGCCGCCGGTGATGAGTGCGCAGCGGCCGTCGAGCCGACCGTGGCCGCGGTAGCTCTGCTCGCCGTGGTCGGGGCGCGGTGACATCGCATCGGTGAGCCCCGGTGGCGTCTGCTCCTGACGCGGGAACCGGTCGGTGGTGTGCTTGGTCGTCGGATCGATCAGTCGGTCGTTCATCATGTTCATCCACCCTTCGAACCCGCGCGACCCTCGAACGCGTGCCACGGTACGCGGCGGCGCGGGCGCGCGGCAGGGGATTGACAGGCGGATGAATCGACCCCGGCTGGAGCGCCCGTGCGCGGTACACGGCACTCCAGCGCAACGTCAACCCCTCGCGTCGGCCGGCGACTGGCCCAAACCTCGGAGAGGTGAGGGAGGAATCATGAACATCCTTGTCGTCATCATCGCCATCGCCGCCGTCGCGCTGCTCATCACGGGCGGGATCGTGCCGACACTGAACTTCCTGCTCTGGGTCGGTCTCGCGCTCGCCGTCGTCGCCGTCATCGCGTTCCTGGTGCGATACATCGGCGGCAACCGCGCGGTGTGAAACCCATGCCGTTCTCGATCGAGCGGGGAGCCCATCGGGCCCCCCGCTCGATCGCGCGCCACTCGTCTCGCATCAGGTGCCGCGGAAGGGCGGGAGGCATAGGCTGACGCACGTGGGAACCCTCTACTACGGCGACTCCGGCACGCCGATCGGCATCGAGGACCGTGCCCTCGCGCACCTCAAGGTCGCGATCATCACGAAGCTGCGGCGCGGCGAGAGCTTCACCCTCTCGTGGCGTCACACCGACGACCAGCCTCGCGGACGGAGCACCCTCTGGGTGCACCAGTCCATTCCGCTGCGCTTCGTGTTCGACGAACCCGAGCCGCCCGAACTCAGCCGAACGTGGATAGAAGACCTGATGCGGTCGGCGAACAGCACCGGGGGCGTGCAGCTCGTTCCCGAGCATCTCGACACCGGGGCGATCCAGACCGTCGACGAACAACCGGTCCAAGTCGGCGTCGATGTGCAGAAGGTCGAGCAGGGTCGCTCATCGGTCGAGGCGCGCGAGGGCGCGGACTCGAGGTAGGAGGTGGTGATCGATGGATTTCGCTGACTCGCAGTCGGCACGGCCGGCGATCGAGGATTGGTGGCCGAGGCTCTCGATCGGCGCGAAGCATCGTCTCCTCGAAGATCTCGAGGCGCCGCTGCACGCCGAGGTCGCGGCCGAGATCGAGCGCATCTCGGGGATGAGGTCACCCGATCTGCTCTCGCACGAGGAGCGGCGGTTCGTGCTCACGCAGATCGAGCCGGTCGACTGAGGCGACCGTTCAGTCGGTCTCGAACTCCTCGCTCTCGGCGGGCTCGGGCACGAAGTGCAGGCCGCTGGTGCTGTTGGCCGTCAGCACCAACTGCTCGATCCAGAGGCGGTTGAGTGTCGGCGCGCGATTGCCGCTGAAGACGAACTGGAGCGGGATCGATTCGTTGAGCCACAGGGTCGTGCGACCGCTGCCGTTCTCGATGCCGTGCTCCCACGTCATCGCGAAGCTCTCCGAGCGTCGCAGCTTGTTCAGGATCGCGACCCGGAGGTGGGCGAGGGTGCGGTCGTCGATGTCGAGCTCGCGTGTCGAGGAGTTGTAGATCAGCTTGCCCATGGCTGCACTCTAATCCTGGAGTGCGCGCCGCCGGAACGACGCCCGCAGCAGTACCCTCGAAGCTACGCGCCGGTCTCGTGATGCGGCGCCGCGACCGGCTTCGATTCGGGCGAGCCGCGCTGGCGCAGGTAGACCGTGGCCCCGACGATCGCGGCCACGGCGAGGAACTCGCTCTGCCAGTTCTGCATCGACTCGAACCAGAACTGCGCCGTGCCGAGGTACTCCCACGCTGAGACGCCCGGCAGTCCGTGGAGCGACTGCTCTTCCGAGTACGCCTCCGCCCCGCCGACGGCGTGCAACCAGAACGAGAGTCCGAAGAACACGAAGAAGAAGATCGCCAGGGAGTTCTCGTAGAGCACGAGCACGATGCCTCCGCGGCGCACTGGCCACGGGGTGCCAGGGCCGTGTTCGACCGTCCGGGGGTCGTCGTCCTGCGGGGTTCGCTCGCCGACGGGCTTGGACTCGCTCGAACCCTTCTGGAAGAGGAAGACCGTCAAGACGACGTAGGCGCTCATCTGCAGGAACTCGGACTCCCAGTTCTCGAACGTCGCCTCGATGAACTGCCCGGAGCGCAGGTACTCGCCGAACGCGAGCGGGTCGGCGCCGTGGTCGAACCGTTCCTCGTTCGTCACCTGGAACCCGCTTGCGGCCATGCCGGCGAGACACAGCACGAAGATCGCCATGCAGACGAGGAACAGGGCGTGCTCGTGGAACCATCGGGCAGGTCCGCGGCCGCGCCTCGTCGCTCGCTGCGGGTCTCGCTGCGGATCGGTCGCGGCGTCGCGGGTCATCAAGACTCCCTTCGTCCCATTCCGATGCTGGTTCCGCCGGTGCCGGGCGGCAAGGGCTTCGACGACTTCCACGAGGGTCGGGATCTTGTCGAGTTCTTGCGTGGCCTCGCGTAGCATTGCGCCATGTCGAGAAGGCTGGCGGACGTCGCGCGCAAGGTCGGAGTGAGCGAGGCGACCGTCAGTCGGGTGCTCAATGGCAAGCCCGGGGTCTCGGCCTCGACTCGCGACGCCGTGCTGACGGCCCTCGACGTGCTCGGCTACGAGCGCCCGACGAAACTCCGGGGTGAGCGCGCCCGGCTCGTGGGGCTGGTGATGCCCGAGCTTCAGAACCCGATCTTTCCGGCGCTCGCCGAGGTCATCGGCGGTGGCCTCGCCCAGAACGGCTTCACCCCGGTGCTCTGCATCCAGACCGCGGGCGGGATCTCCGAGTCCGACTACGTCGAACTCCTGCTGCACCAGCAGGTCTCGGGCGTGATCTTCGCCGGCGGGGCGTACGCTCAGGCCGACGTCAATCACGACCACTACGAGCGCCTCCGCGAGCTGGGGCTCCCGACGGTGCTGGTCAACGCGCCCATCGACGGCCTCGGCTTCGCGACCGTCTCGTGCGACGACGCGATGTCGATGGAGCAGGCGCTCGGACACCTCGCGCAGCTCGGGCACGAGCGCATCGGGATCCTGCTCGGGCCGGGCGATCACATGCCGTCGCGGCGCAAACACGCGGCGGCGATCGCCATGGCGGCGCGGCTCGGGCTCGAGCTTCCCGACGAGCGGGTCGTCCACTCGTTCTACTCCCTCGAGTCGGGGCAGACCGCGGCGACGAAGCTCCTGGCCGCAGGCGTCACCGGCATCGTCTGCGCGAGCGACCCGATGGCGCTCGGCGCGGTGCGCGCGGCACGGCGGGCCGGCCTCCGGGTGCCCGAGGACGTCTCGGTGATCGGCTTCGACGACTCCGCGCTCATGAACTGCACGGAGCCGCCGCTCACGACCGTCAGGCAGCCCATCGAGTCGATGGGCAAGATGATCATCGAACTGCTCATGCGCCAGATGTCGAGCGAGCGGACGATCGGCGACGAGGTGTTCTTCGCGCCCGAGCTCGTGGTGCGCGCCTCGACGGCTCCGGCGGTGGGCTGAGCCCAGGGTTTCGAGACGCGGGCTCCTTCGTCGCGCGCTCCTCAGCCGGCGGTTTCCGCAAGCGGCTGCCGCAAATCGACGCAAGTTGTCGCAAACTGATGCTTGATTGTTGAATAGTTGCATCATTCTGTTGCTCTCATTACGTTGAGGCGCATCGACGCCGGCGTCTCGAACCGTCCGGCGCGAAGCCCGCCCGACTCGAGGAGAAGCGACCGCGTGACCATGCCGCTCACCGACACCCCCGCCATCGCGCCGACCGCGTTCACCCGCGACCCGCTGTGGTGGCGCAGCGCCGTGATCTACCAGGTGTACGTGCGCAGCTTCGCCGACTCCGACGGCGACGGCACGGGCGACCTCCGCGGGGTTCGCAGCCGCCTGGGCTACCTTCAGGAACTCGGCGTCGACGCGCTCTGGTTCAACCCGTGGTACCCGTCGCCCTTCGCCGACGGTGGCTACGACGTCGCCGACTACCGCGGCATCCACCCGGCCTTCGGCACCCTCGCCGACGCCGAGGAGCTCATCGCCGAGGCGGCGGCCCGAGGCATCCGCACCATCATCGACATCGTCCCGAACCATGTCAGCTCCGAGCACCGGTGGTTCCGCGAGGCGCTCGCCGCCGGCCCGGGCAGTCCCGAGCGCGAGCGGTTCTGGTTCCACCCGGGCAAGGGACCGAACGGCGACGAGATGCCGACGAACTGGGTCTCGAATTTCCAGGGCGACACGTGGACCAGGACCACGAACCCCGACGGCACCCCGGGCGAGTGGTACCTGCACCTCTTCGCACCCGAGCAGCCCGACCTCAACTGGAATCACCCCGAGGTGCGCGCCGAGCACGAGGACATCCTGCGGTTCTGGTTCGACCGCGGCGTCGCCGGCGTGCGCATCGACTCGGCCGGCCTGCTCATCAAGGACCCGGCGCTGCCCGAGGTGCCGGCCGAGCCGCGGCAGGGGGAGCACCCCACCGAGGACCGCGACGAGGTGCACGAGGTCTACCGGGCATGGCGGCGCGTGGTCGACTCGTACGAGGGCACCCGGGTGCTCGTCGGCGAGGTCTGGGTGCCGGATGCCTCCCGCTTCGCGGCCTACCTGCGGCCCGACGAGATGCACACCGCGTTCAATTTCGACTTCATGACGCGCCCGTGGAGCGCCGACGAGCTGCGCGCCTCGATCGACCTCATGCTCGCGGCGCACGCGCCGGTCGGGGCGCCGAGCACCTGGGTGCTCTCGAACCACGACGTGACCCGCCCGGTCACCCGGTACGGCCGCGACGACTCGGGCTTCGCCTTCGCGAAGAAGCGGTTCGGCACGCCGACCGACCTCGAGCTCGGCACGCGCAGGGCGCGCGCCGCCGCCATGCTCGCCGCAGCACTGCCCGGCTCCCTCTACGTCTACCAGGGCGACGAGCTCGGCCTGCCCGAGGTCGAGCTGCCGCGCGAGGTGCTCGAAGATCCGATGCACTTCCGTTCGGGCGGCATCGACCCCGGCCGCGACGGATGCCGCGTGCCGCTGCCGTGGCGGGGCGCCGCGACGCCGTTCGGCTTCAGTCCCGACGGCGCCGGCCACGCGGCATCCGCCGCCCCATGGCTGCCGCAGCCTCCCGAGTGGGCGGAGCTCACGGTGCAGGCGCAGGAGGCCGACCCGGGCTCGATGCTCTGGCTGTACCGGCAGGCCCTGCGCATCCGCAAGCGAGAGCGCTCGCTCGGCGACGGCCCCATGACGTGGATGCCGAGCGAACCGGGCGTGCTCGCGTTCAGCCGTGGCGAGGACGTCGTCTGCGTCACCAACTTCGGCGCCGAGCCCGTCGCCCTGCCCGACCACGACCGCATCCTCATCAGCAGCGCGCCGCTCGTCGGCGGACTGCTGGCCCACGACTCCACGGCCTGGCTCCACCGAACCGCCTGACCGTCGAGGCCGCACCCTGCACCACCTGCATCACCCGCGGCGTCACCATCACCGCTCCACACAGCACCGAAAGGACTGGACAATGAAGTCATCGAGAACAGTCGCGATCGCCGGCCTCGCCGCGATCGCAATGGTCGGCTCGCTCGCCGCCTGCAGCGCGGGAGCATCGAGCGAGAGCGGCAAGACCGAGCTGCGCGTCGCGACGTTCCCGCCCGGGGCCGACGAGGCCGCGTACACGGCCTTCGCCGAGCAGGAGAAACAGTTCGAGGCCGAGCACGAGGACATCGACATCATCGGCGTCGAGTACGAGTGGGAGGGACCGACCTTCGCCGTGCAGCTCGCCGGCGGCAGCCTGCCCGACGTGTTCACCGTGCCGTTCACCGACGCGAAGACGCTGCTCGAGAACGGCCAGCTCATGGATGTCACCGACGAGATCGACGAGCTCGGCTACACCGACAAGTTCAACCCGATCATCCTCGACGCCGTCAAGGACGGCGATCGCATCTACGGGTTCCCGCGCCAGGCCTACGCCATGGGCCTCCACTACAACCGCACGCTCTTCGAAGCGGCCGGCCTCGACCCCGACAGCCCGCCCACCACGTGGGACGAGGTACGCGAGGCGGCGAAGGCCATCTCGGAGCAGACCGGCAAGGCGGGCTTCATGGAGATGACGCAGAACAACACCGGCGGCTGGCAGCTCACCGCGGCGACCGTCGCGCGCGGCGGCAGCATCCAGGAGGACAACGGCGACGGCACGTACACGTCGACCATCGCGAACGACGCCACCGCGTCGGCCCTCGAGTTCCTGCAGGCGCTGCGCTGGGAGGACGACTCGCTCGGCTCGAACATGCTGCTCGACTGGGGCACCATCAACCAGGAGTTCGCCGCGGGCAACATCGGCATGTACTCGTCGGGCTCCGACGTCTACACCGCGCTGGTGCGCGACTTCTCGCTGAACCCCGACGACTACGGCCTCACGGTCGTGCCCGTCGAGAACGGCGGCGGCACGCTCGGCGGCGGCGACATCGCCGTGGTGAGCCCCACGGTCGACGACACGACGAAGGCCGCCGCGGTCACCTGGATCGACTGGTACTACATGCAGAAGCTCCTCGACGAAGACGCCGCGGTGCTCGACGCCAAGACGCTCGCCGAGAGCGACCAGGCCGTCGGCACGCCGGTGCTGCCCGTGCTCGATCGCGAGACCTACGAGGAGTCGCTCACCTGGATCGAGCCGTACATCAACGTGCCGCGCGAGCAGATGACCCCGTTCATCGACGGCGTCTGGGAGCAGACCCCGGTCGGAGAGCCGAAGAGCAAGACGCAGGAGATCTACGCCCTGCTCGACACCGTGGTGCAGGCTGTGCTTACCGATCGGAACGCCGACATCGACACCCTCCTCGCGCAGGCCGACCTCGACGCGCAGGCGCTGCTCGACCAGTAGCCCATTCGCGGGTTGAGGAGGGAGCGCAGCGACCGTCTCGAAACCGCGACATGAACGTCGAGCGGGTTGAGGAGGGAGCGCAGCGACCGTCTCGAAACCGCGACATGAACGTCGAGCGGGTTGAGGAGGGAGCGCAGCGACCGTCTCGAAACCCCACAAGGTTTCGAGACGCGTCCTCCTTCGCCTGCCGCTCCTCAACCCGCTCGACCGCACGAAGGACTCCGATGACCCTCACCGCGAAACCGCCGGCGATGCCGTCGGCCGACGAACCCGGGCCGCCCGCGGCATCCGCCCGCCCGAAACGAACCCGCAACCCGCGCACCTGGGTGCGCGGCGGCGGCCTCTCGACGCTCGTGTTCCTCGCGCCGATGCTCGTGGTGTTCGGATTCTTCAGCTGGTCGCCGATCGTGCAGTCGGTGATCATGAGCCTGCAGAAGACGAACCTGCTCGACCCGCCGACCTGGGTCGGGCTCGACAACTTCGCCAACGTGCTGAGCGACCCGCTCCTCGGCACCGCCGTCGTGAACACCCTGTACTTCGCGGGGCTCGCGCTCGTCCTCGGCTTTCCGCTGCCGATCATCATGGCCGTGCTCATGAGCGAGGTCCGGCGCGGCAAGGGCTTCTACAGCGCGCTCGCGTACCTGCCCGTCGTGATCCCGCCGGTCGTGGCCGTGCTCCTCTGGAAGGTGTTCTTCGACGCCAGCCCGACGGGCCTGTTCAACACGATCCTCGGCTGGGTCGGCATCCCCCCGCAGCCCTGGTTGCAGTCGCCCGCGACCGCCATGCCGTCGCTCGTGCTCGAAGCGACCTGGGCGGCCGCCGGCGGATCGATCATCATCTACCTCGCGGCGCTGCTCAGCGTGCCGCCCGAGCTGTACGACGCGGCGGAGGTCGACGGCGCCTCGATCTGGCGCAAGATCTGGCACGTCACGCTGCCGCAGCTGCGGGGCATCCTCTTCATCATGCTGATCTTGCAGATCATCGGTACCGCGCAGGTGTTCCTCGAGCCGTACCTGTTCACCGGGGGCGGGCCGAACAACGCGACCGTCACGATCCTGCTGCTCATCTACCGGTACGCCTTCCAGAACAGCCTGGGCGGCGACTACGGCGAGGCGACGGCGCTCAGCGTCATGCTCGCCGTCGTGCTGGCACTGCTCAGCTGGTTGTACTTCAAGCTCACCGAACGCTGGAGCTCCTGATGACCACGACCCGACCGCCCGTCTTCGAACAGCTCGATGCGCCGCGTGCGGCCGGCGGGCTGCGCGGCGTGTTCGGCCGACGGCGCGCCGACCGCCGCAGCGACGGCGGCGACCGCGGAGTCGTCTCGGCGGCCGAACGCAAGAAGCCGAGCGTCAAGCTCGGCCTCTCGGGCGTGCATCTCGTGCTCTTCGTCGGGCTCGTCGTCGCCGGGCTCGGGCCGTTGCTCTGGCTCGCGAAAGCCGCCGTCACGCCCACCCAGGACACGCTGCGCCAGCCGCTCGCGCTCTGGCCGAACGGCATCGACTGGGCGAACCTCCCGCAGGCGTGGAACGACGTGCACATCGACCAGTTCTTCTGGAACACGATCGTGATCGCCGCAGGGTCGTGGGCGTTCCAACTCGTCGTGGCCACGACGGCCGGATATGCGCTCTCGGTGCTGCGGCCGAGGTATGCGCCGATCCTCAACGGCGCGATCCTCGCGACCATGTTCATTCCCGCCGTCGTGCTGCTCGTGCCGCTGTACCTGACGATCGTGAATCCGCCGCTGCCCGGCGACGTGTCGCTGCTCAACAACTACCTCGCGGTCTGGCTGCCCGCCGCGGCGAACGCGTTCAACATCCTGCTCGTGAAGCGATTCTTCGACGCGCTGCCGCGTGAGGTGTTCGAGGCCGCGCGCACCGACGGCGCGGGCCCGTTCCGGTTGTTCTGGTCGATCGTGCTGCCGATGTCGAAGCCGATCCTCGGCGTCGTGTCGGTGTTCGCGATCATCGCGGCGTGGAAGGACTTCCTCTGGCCGATGCTGGTGCTGCCCGATCCCGCGGTGCAGCCCCTCTCGGTGCGCCTGCCCGCGGTTCAGCAGTCGATCGAGCTCGACGTGTTCCTCGCCGCCCTCGCGATCTCGACGCTCATCCCGGTCGCGCTGTTCCTGCTCTTCCAAGGCGTGTTCCTGCGCTCGGCTGGGCTCGGCGGGGCGGTCAAGGGCTGAGGATGCCACGGTGGGGCGCCGTCCTGGCCCCCACCGTGGTGGGTGTCGGCGCCCGCGGGTAGGGTGGCGGCGTGGAGCATCCCCGGGTCGTCGATCCCGAGCACCCGCTGGTCGAACGCGTGCGCGCGCTCTGCCTCGCCCTGCCCGAGGCCGTCGAGGTCGAGGCGTGGGGGCGGCCGACGTTCCGGGCGGCGAAGCCGATCTTCGTGCACGTGTCGGCGAGCATGGAACGGCCGCTCTCCATCGTCGTGAAGACCGACCCCGACGAGCACCTCGCGCTCGTGCAGGACGGGCGGTTCTTCGGGCCCCCGTACTACGACCGCGCCAGGTGGGTCGCGACCGATCTCGACGGCCCCGCCACCGATTGGGAGTTGCTCGCCGAACTCATCGAGACCTCGTACCGGCAGGTCGCGAACCGCCGCCAGCTCGCCGCGCTCGATGCGCAGCGACCCGAGCACGCCGGCGGGTGAGACGATCCAGCGACGCCGTCCTCGCACGCTCGGCGGGCAGGGGCGGCACGACCGCTCGATTGGCGAGAACGCGAACGGTGCGTTAGAGTTACGTGGTTGCCTGATCGCAGATGATGCGGCAGGCGACGAGCCATGCGCCCGTAGCTCAATGGATAGAGCATCTGACTACGGATCAGAAGGTTGGGGGTTCGAGTCCCTCCGGGCGCACGGAAGAAGGCGGTTCGCAGCTTGCGAGCCGCCTTCACTGTTTTCTGCTCGGGGCTGCGGCTATCGGGGCGGCGGCGTATCGGGGCTGCGCGGCGGCCCACTCGGTGTTCACCGCCTGTGAATCAACTGCGCATGCAGTCAGCGACGCCATCCGCGTGGTGACAGCTGTCTGAGGCGGTCACTAGGCTCGCCTCAGGCTTGGTTCCCGTTGATCGAGGTTCGACCCATGAGGGTTGTGTGTGCGAGGGAGTTCCCCGTCTCGTCAGCCTCGGGAGTCGCGTCGCGTTTCGACGCGATGCACCACCCGAGGAGAGCCGACCATGAGGGGCATGGTCGGCCGGTGGTCGAGCCCCCGAGCCACGAATCGATGCATCCGGGCCGCCTCGTCTCGCTCGTGCGTCGGCTCTACGCGCTGCTCATCGCCGCGGCGATCTCGGTCGTCCTCGCCCGCGCGTTCGCGCCCGCCGCGCTCGATCCCGCGAGTGCCCTCGACGTCGTCGGGCTCATTCCCGCGCTCGCGGGCGGTGCGGCGGTGTGTGCTGCGCTCACCGCCGTCTCCGCGTCGCACGCGGGTCTCGCCTCGATCGCGCACCTGCGCCTGCCCGGTCTCGGCCCGGGGCCCAGGGCGGTCGCCAACGGACTCACCTGGGCGGCGCTCGCGCTGCTCGCCGTGCACTTCACCGCGGCGGCCTTCGAGCCGCTGCCGGGCGGGCCCCGAACGATCGGCTGCCTGCTCGGGGCGGCCTTCGGCGTCGGCACGTACCGCCTGCATCGGCATGCCCTCGATCACGAGGCGTACCGCACCTTCAACCTCGTCGCGATGCTGCTCGCGGCCGGAAGTCTCGCGAGCATGAGCATCACCCCGACGGGCGACTGGTGGGCGCACAACTTCAGCACCCTCGGCACGTCGAACGACCTCGCCGCCGTCTGCTTCAACGTCGCCGTGGTCGTCTCGGGCGCGGGCATGGCGGGTCTCTCGGGCGCGCTCACCCGGGCGCTCGCGTTCGGCGCCTTCGCGATTCGGCGAGGGGCGCGTACGACGATGCGAGTGCTCATCGGGCTCGTCGGATTCGGGCTCATGGGTGTCGGCACGGTGCCGATCGACCGCCAGGCCGAGCTGCACAACGCCTTCGCGCTCGGCGCCGCCCTCGCGTTCGCGCTCCTGTGCGTCGGGGCCCGGTGGTACGCGCGGCGGTTGCCGCGTCGGCTCCTCGTGTTCTCGTACGCCGCGCTGGCGCTCGAGCTCGTGGCGATGGCGGGCTACGACGCGCTCGGCTGGTTCAGCCTGACGGTCTTCGAGATCATCGCGTTCGCGCTCGTCTTCGCCTGGCTGATCGCGCTCGTCGCGACGACCTCCGGCCACCATCACGGTCACGGCCGTTCGCTGTCGGCGCACGCCGGGGCGGAATCCTCCGACGGGCGCAGCGTTGGGTTCGGTAGAGAGTTGAGTCGAGATGGCTCAAGAAAACCGATCAGGAGGAAAGATGGCCACCGCATACGACCCGTTCCGCGACCTCGACCGAGTCGCGTCGGCGCTGTTCGAGCCCCGCCGCGGGCCGCGGCGCATGCCGATGGATCTCTACCGAGACGGCGACCACTACGTGCTCACCGCCGACCTGCCGGGCATCGACCCCGGCTCCGTCGACATCGACGTGGACGGCCAATTGCTCACGATCCGGGCTGAGCGCACGCTCACCACCGGCGACGGCGTCAAGTGGATCACGCGCGAGCGCGAGGCCGCGTCGTTCCTGCGCCAGCTGAACCTCGGTCAGGGCGTCGACACCGAGCGCATCTCGGCGAGCTACCGCAACGGCGTGCTGAGCGTCACCATTCCGGTCAGCGAGAAGGCGAAGCCGCGCAAGATCGCGGTCGAGCAGACGGATGCCTCGGGCACCGAGTCGACCGCGAGCGATCGCGTCGGGCCGGTCGAACCGGTAGAGCCGTGAGCGACGCCGGCGGGGCGGTCGAGATCACGCGACTCGACGATCGGCACCGCTACGAGCTCGTGGTCGACGGCGCGCGCGCCGGCTTCGCCCAGTACCGCCTCGAACCCGGGAGGGTGGTGTTCACCCACACCGTCATCAAGCCCGAGTACGAGGGCCGCGGGCTCGGCAGCCGGCTCGCGAAGCACGTGCTCGACGAGGCGGTGGCCCGGGGGGAGCGGATCGTCCCCGAATGCCCGTTCATCGCGGCATATCTTCGCCGTCACGGCGACTACGAGGCAACCGTCGACTGGCCCTGAGCGGGCTGTTCGGCAGCTCGGTGCGGAATCACCCCCTGTTGGGGGCGGTGCGGGGCGAGCGTCGCAGGATTACGATTTCGATCACAACCCGAGTCCGACCGGACCGGCCGGTCATGCCTCGACGGCCGAGCGATCGGAGTGTCCCTCTCGATCGCTCGGGTCAGGCTCGCCGAGCTCAGTTCGGGTCGCTCGGTGAGAAGGTCTCCTCAGGAGACCGCGATGGGGTGGGAGGTAGGGTTCCCACCCCGTCGTCATGCCCGCTCGTGCCGGCTCGGGCCGGCGCGGATGCTTCGACCCGGATCAGTCGCGAGCGGACTCGGGGCGCGCCCGGACGCTGAGTTCGGCGAGCTTCTGTAGCTCCTCCTCCGAGAGGGAGGCGCCGAACCGGCGGTGGATCGCGTCCATGTGCTGGATCGCGACACGGCGGAACAGGGCGAATCCGGCGTCGGTGATGCCGACGATCGTGCCGCGCCCGTCGTCGGGGTCGGGCTCCTTCACGACGAGGCCGCGTGCGGTGAGCCGGTCGATGAGCCGGCTGATGCTCGGCTGCGTGATCAGCGAGTTGCGATTGAGCTCTTTCAACCGGAGCCGTCGGCCGGGAGCGCGCGAGATGTTGAAGAGCACGTCGTACTCGTTCAGCGACATGAGTTCGGTCGGGAACTCCGCTGCCAGTTCTCGCATGGTCGTGACCTGGGTGCGGAAGAGCGCCTCCCATGCAGCGACCGTGAGTGCGCGTTCGGCCATCGGGGCTCCCTTCGTCAGCGACTCATCCAACATTAGGGAATCGGCGGAGGAAACGGTTGAGGGCCGGTCGTAGAGGCTGACGACCGACCCTCGCCCTTGCACCAAGAGTGTCCTGCAATCACATTCCGCGCCGTCCGCCACAGCAAACGTTCGGCGCACTTCCGAATATATAACGGATCGGTAACAGGCGCTAGTTATCGTTTCGTGATTTTTCGAAGAGGGGAGCTCAGAAGTGAAGACGAAGCTCCTCACGGGTCTCGCGCATCCGCTCACTTCGTCAGCGCGCGGCGATCTGCAGCGGCACCCGATCGAACTTGCAGGATGAGCCGACCGGCACACCCGTATTCGGCGCTGCCGGCCGGATGTTCCTGCAGCCGACCGGGCCGCGTGGGTCGGGGCTCGGTCGCGCGCTCAGTAGAGGTCGGGCGAGGGCGTGGAAGCCTGGCGGATCGACACGTCGGCGTGACGGTCGAAGCGGTACCCGACGCCGCGCACGGTGCGCACGATGTCCTGGTAGTGCGCGAGCTTCGAGCGGAGTCGGCGCACGTGCACGTCGATCGTGCGCTCGCTGGGCGCCTCGTCGTCGGCGTCCCAGAGGCTCTCGATGAGCTCGTGGCGGTCGATCGTGCGGCCCTCGCGCAGCACGAGGTACTGGAGCAGTTCGAACTCCTTGTAGGTGAGGCCGGCCGCATCGCCGTCGAGCAGCACCCGCTTGCGCGAGATGTCGATGATGACCCCGTTGGGGTGGCGGTCGGCGTCGTCGCGGGTGCCGCCCTGCGCCTCGCGCTGCTTCGCGAGTGCGGACGGGTCCTGGAGGGCGAGGCGCACGACGTCGACGTCGCGTCCGCCGGCGCCTTCGGGGGCCAGCGCGACGGCGGCGTACGTCTCGGACGAGGGCGAGACCTCGGCGGTCAGCGCGCGCAGCGCCTCGACGATGCGGTGGAGGGTGGTGCCGTCCTCGGCGGCCTTCGACTCGTCGATGCCGACGTAGAGCACGAAGCCGCGGGCCTCGGTGCCCTCGGGCACGGCGCGGACACGGGGCCCTGCGGGAGCGGCAGCCGACGCCGCAACGGTGGGCGCGACGTGAGCGGCGGCGAGATCGGCGGCCGCCGCGTTCGAGAGCGAGCGGAGCGGAGCGGCCGAGGCGGCGGTCGACAGCGACGGAGCGGTGCGGGCCTGGACGGCGCGGACGGGAGCGGTGCGGACGGGAGCGAGTGCGAGAGACATGACGGGGATCCTTGTGTCGGAGGGTGCTGCAGGAGACCCCGATCTGCGGGGTCTGAACGAATGGCCGATCGGCCTGGCGAACCCGAGATCGGCGGGTTCAGTGGAGTCCGTGCCGATCGGGATGCTGATCGGCTGCGTGACTCGGCGGAGGGGTCGCGGTCAGCGGCACATTCGACAACACATGGGTGCACGCGACGACATCATCATGTCGTTCGTCCTGAGAGCGCCGGGGGCGGTCAGGGTGCGTGCGTTGTCAGTCATGGGTGCGAGTAAATCCGACGGTCGGGCATGTGTCAATTCATGACCCTCGGATGACGGGGTGTGACGTCGCAGTGGGTGCGCGTCAGCGCGAGGCATACGGAGGAATCAGGCGACCCGATGCCACGCATGAAAGATTCTGCGATCAGATACGAATCTAGAGAATCTTCCGCACTCGATCTGCGCTCCGGCGTGTCGAGGCGTGAAGAATCTGCGAAGAGGATGCCTCGGGGCGCGCTTATACCGTGCCGTAGAGGCGGTCGCCCGCGTCGCCGAGACCCGGCACGATGAAGCCGTGCTCGTTGAGGCGCTCGTCGACCGCGCCGAGCACGATGGTGACCTCGCGGCCGTGCATCGCCTTCTCGACCGCCTCGAGACCCTCGGGCGTGCCGAGGATGCAGATGGCCGTCACGTCGTCGGCGCCGCGCTGGAAGAGGTACTCCATCGCCGCGGCGAGCGAGCCGCCCGTCGCGAGCATCGGGTCGAGCACGAAGCACTGCCGCCCCGAGAGGTCGTCGGGCAGGCGCTCGGCGTAGGTCGCCGGTTCGAGCGTCTCTTCGTTGCGCGCCATGCCGAGGAACCCGACCTCGGCCGTCGGCACGAGCTTCACCATGCCCTCGAGCATGCCGAGGCCCGCCCGCAGGATCGGGACGACGAGCGGCTTCGGCTCGGCGATGCGCACGCCTGTCGTCGGTGCCACCGGTGTCTCGATCTCGACCGGCGTGACGCGCACGTTGCGCGTGCCCTCGTAGGCGAGCAGGGTCATCAGCTCTTCGACGAGCGCGCGGAAGACGGGTGACGGGGTGTTCACGTCGCGGAGCACCGTCAGCTTGTGGGTGATGAGCGGGTGATCGGCAACGTGGACTCGCATAGGCTTGATTCTAGTTTGCGGGGGTCTGCTCCCGTCAGGGGCTCGGCGAGGGGAGAGCGGCATGGATGCTTCGGGGCCGGCGATCCACCGCGAGTGGATGCGACTCGCGCTCGCCGAGGCGGCCGAGGCTCCGGCGACCCGAGACGTGCCGGTCGGCGCCGTGGTGGTCGACCGCGACGGCCGCGTCATCGCGTCGAGTCGCAATGAGCGCGAGTTGCACGGCGACCCCACCGCGCACGCCGAGGTGCTCGCGCTGCGACGCGCGGCCGAGGCGACCGGCGACTGGCGACTCGAGGGCTGCACGCTCGTCGTCACGCTCGAGCCGTGCGTCATGTGCGCCGGGGCGATCCTCGCCGCACGGGTGCCGACCGTCGTCTTCGGCGCCTGGGACGAGAAGGCCGGCGCCGCCGGATCGCTCTACGACGTGCTGCGCGACCGACGGCTCAATCATCGGGTCGAGGTCTACGCGGGTGTCGAGGCCGAGGCATCCGCAGCGCTGCTGCTCGAATTCTTCGAGGACCCGCTGCGCCGCCCCTCGTCGTAGTCGTCGAGGTCGCGCAGTCGCCGGACGGGGCTGAACCACACGATGATCGGGGCGAGCAGCAGGACGAACGCCGAGCCCAGCAGCACGGCCCGGCTGCCCACCTGCTCGGCGAGCAGGCCGGCGACGACGGCGCCGAGCGGGATCATGCTCCATGAGACGAAGCGCACGGTCGCCATGACGCGCGAGAGCAGCTCGGGCGGACTCGCCACCTGCCGGTAGGTGCGCGTCACGACGCTGCCGGGCACCACCGACGCGCCGAACACGAGGGTGCCGATCGCGAAGCACAGCCAGCCGACGGCGCCGGCGCCGAGTGGGATGAGCACGGCCCCGGCGAATCCGATCAGCCCGTCGACCAGCAGCACCCGCGCCGACCCGAACCGGCGCACGAGCCACGGCGTGGCCGCCGCGGCCATCAATGAGCCCAGGCCGTCGGCGGCGAGCAACAGCCCGACCATGGCCGGCGGCGCCTCGAGCTCGCGCACCAGGTACACCGCGAACAGGCCGGCCTGTACGCCGCACACGAGGTTGACGGCGCACGCCCACCAGGTGGCCGGTGCCATCACCGGGTGCCGCACCACGAACCGCCAGCCCTCGGCGATCATCGCTCGCATCCCCGGCCGCTCCCGCCCGTCGACGGGTGCGGGCTCGCGCCGCTCGGGCAGCCGCCGAAGCAGCAGGGCCGACGCGAGATAGGAGACTGCGTCGACGAGGAGGGCGGGGACCGCGCCGATCGCCTGCACGAGCAGGCCGGCGGCGGACGGGCCGCCCAGCTGGGTCGCGGCCTGAGTGCCCGAGACGAGGCTGTTGCGGCTCGTCAGTTCGTGCCTCGGCACGACGGAGGGCAGGAACGTCGTGTTGGCCGTGAAATAGATCACCTCGGCGACGTTGACCGCGAGGGCCGTGATGACGAGGTGGGCGAGCGAGAGTTCGCCCAGCCACCAGGCCAGCGGCACGGTGAGGATCGCCGTCGCCCGCACCAGGTCGGCGACCACCTGCGTGGCGCGGAGCGGCAGCCGATGCACGATCGCGCCGGCCGGCAGGCCGAGCACCACCCAGGCAAGGTACGACGACGCGGCGAGCAGGCCCGTCTCGATCGGGCCGGCCCCGAGCACGGTCACGGCCGTGAGGGGCAGCGCGACGGCGGTGACGGCGGTGCCGATGCCGCTCGTCGTGCTCGCGGTCCAGTAGATCCAGAATGGCCGTGCGCTCGTGGCCATCGGCCACCTCCTCGGTCGGGGCGAGCCGCGCGGGAAGAGGCGAGCTCGAGTCGTCACTGGTAAGTTTCATAATGGAACTTACACGACGGGCCGGATGGACACATCCTCCGCTCGGCGGGAGGATGGAGACCATGCGCCGCGAGGACCTCACCGACAGCTCGTGCGGCATCGCGCAGTCGCTCGGCGTCGTCGGCGACTGGCAGAGCCTGCTGATCGTGCGTGAAGCCGCCGCGGGGGTCACTCGATTCGAGGGTTTCGACCGCGAGCTCGGGCTCTCGCGCCGTGCACTCGCCGAGCGGCTGGGATCGCTCGTCGAGCACGGCGTGCTCGAGAAGGTGCCGTACTCGGCCCGCCCGCTGCGCCACGACTACCGGCTCACCCCGAGCGGCGAGGGGCTGCTTCCGACGCTGCTCGCGTTGCAGGAGTGGGGGACGAGGTTCGTCAGCGGCGACGGCAGCCTGAGCGGCGCACTCGGCGACGGCGATCTGGTGCGCGCTCGCGCCCTCGAGGGCACCCAGGTGCCCGACGTCGTCCTCGAGGCGCACGACGGATCCGCGGTGCGCCTCGTCGACCCCGACCGCTGGACGGCCCTCTTCTTCTTCCCGGGCGCGTACGCCCCCGGCACCCACGGCTATCCGCCGCGATGGGGTGAGGTGCCGGGCACCGCCGGCTGCACGCTCGAATGCGTGACGTACGCACGGCGGCACGCCGACCTCGGGGCGGCCGGCGCACGCGTGCTCGGGGTGAGCACCCAGCATCCCGACCAGCTCGCGGCGTTCGCGACGCACGCCGAGCTGCCCTACCTGCTCGCCTCCGACCAGGACGGGCTCGCGGCGTCCGCGTTGCGGCTGCCCGTGTTCCGGGCCGGCGGCGCCGACCGGCTGAAGCGCGTCACCCTGCTGGTCGACCCCGAGGGCGTGGTGCGTCACGTGCAGGCACCGGTCACCGACCCCGCGCAGTCCGTCGACGACGTGCTCGCGCTGGTGCGCGACCTCGTCCCCCCTGCCGGCTGGCTCGCGAGCAACGACGGCGGAACGCACTTCTGACGTCGAGCCTCCCCGGCTAGCGGGGCCGCCGGCCCCCGCTGCGCTCGGGTGGCCGGGTGTGCAGGACAAAGGCCGCTTTACAGGACGATTCTCAAGAGAACTGTCCTGTAAAGCGGCCTTTGTCCTGTAAACCCCGCGGCGGATGTCGCGAGAGCCGGGCCTACTCGAGGCCCTTGATGACGATCGCGTCGGTCGGCGGCGCAGGCAGGTTCGGCTCGACGTAGACGTCGGGCTCGATGTAGATGACGCGGGCCGCCGGCACAGCGGCGCGGATGCGCTGCTCGATCGCGTTCGTCGCGGCGGCGACCTCGAGCAGGCGCTGGTCGGCGGCGAAGCCGAGCTTCGCGGCGACGAGCAGCTCGTCGGGCCCCAGGTACAGGGTCTTCATGTGGATGATGCGCTCGGCCTCGGGGCCCGCGACGATCGCCTGTTCGATCTTCTCGATGTCGTCGTCGCTCGCGCCCTCGCCGACGAGCAACGACTTCGTCTCGATGCCGAGCACGATCGCGACGAGCACGAGCAGCGTACCGATCATGAGCGTGCCGATCGCGTCGAACAGCGGGTTGTCGGTGATGACCGTGAGGCTCACGGCGGCGAACGCGAAGACGAGGCCGATCAGGGCCGCCACGTCTTCGAGGAGCACGACCGGCAGCTCGGGAGCCTTCGCGCGCCGCACGAACTGCACCCAGCTCTGGCGCCCGCGCACGTGGTTCGACTCCTTCACCGCCGTGCGCAGCGAGAACGACTCGAGCACGATCGCGATCCCGAGCACGAGCAGCGGCAGCCAGGCGTTCTCGAGCTCGTGCGGGTTCGTCAGCTTCTCGACGCCCTCGTAGATCGAGAAGATGCCGCCGACCGAGAACAGGATGATCGAGACGACGAACGCGTAGACGTAGCGCTCGCGACCGTACCCGAACGGGTGCTCCTTGTCGGCGGCCCTGCGGGCCTTGCGGCCGCCGAGGATGAGCAGCAGCTGGTTGCCGGCGTCGGCGACCGAGTGCACAGCCTCGGCGAGCATCGAGGCGGACCCCGAGAAGAACCATGCGATGAACTTCGTCAGGGCGATGCCCGTGTTGGCGAGGAAGGCCGCGATGATTGCTTTGGTGCCGCCGGATGCGCTCATGCGGTCAATCCTAGGATGGTCGCCATGAGCATCGAAGCATCCGAGCCAGCGACCGTGACCCTGCCCGCGATCGCCTTCCTCGGGGCGGGCGCCATGGCCGGCGCCGTGATCTCGGGGCTGCGCCGGCCGGGCGTCGTCGTCGACGGAGGCATCCGCACCACGAACCGCACCGCCGGGAAGGCCGCGACCTTCGCGGGCGTCGACGGCATCACCGCCTACGCCACCGAATCGGATGCCGCGGCGAACCGTCGCGCGGTCGTCGGCGCGAAGCTCGTGGTCGTCGCGGTGAAGCCCGCGATGGTGCCCGATCTTCTTCGCGAGATCGCCGGTGTGCTCGAACCGGGCACGGTCGTCGTCTCGGTCGCAGCCGGAGTCACTGTCGCGACGTTCGAGGAACTGCTGCCCGCCTCGGTCTCGGTGATCCGCTCCATGCCGAACACCCCCGCCGTCGTGGGCCGGGCCGTCACCGGTGTGTCGGCCGGCACGCGTTCGAGCGACGAGGACCTCGCGCTCGCCGTGACGATGTTCGAGACCGTCGGCGAGGTGCTCGTCGTACCCGAGTCGCAGCTCGACGCCCTCTCGACGATCTCGGGCTCGGGACCGGCGTACGTCTTCTACCTGATCGAGCAGTTCACCGCGACGGCGATCGGCAAGGGATTCACGCCCGAACAGGCGGCACTCATGGTGCAGGGAACGTTCCGCGGCGCGAGCGAGCTGCTCGCGACCTCGGGGGAGGATCCGGCCGAGCTCCGCCGTCGGGTGACGAGTCCGAAGGGAACCACCGAGCGCGCAGTTGCCGTGCTCGAGGAGGCCGCGCTCGAGCAGATCTTCGATCGTGCCACCGACGCAGCCCTCGCCCGCGCCCGCGAGATGGCGGCGGGCGCATGAGCGGGCGGGGTTTCGAGACGCGTCCTCCTGCGTCGGGCGCTCCTCAACCCGCCGGGGCGGGAGCCGCAGGTCTCCGGCTCGACGGCGAGCCCCGCTTCGCCTGGCGCGGCGTCATGCTCGACGTGGCACGGCGCTTCCGCCCCGTGGCCGATCTCGAGCGATTCATCGAGCTGCTCGCCGACCACGGCCTCAACGTGCTGCAACTGCATCTCACCGATGACCAGGGCTGGCGCTTCGAGGTGCGCGCCTACCCCCGCCTCACCGAGGTCGGCGGGCGGCGCTCGCAGACGCAGCTCGGGCACGGGCCGCGCTCGACGCTCGACGGCGTGCCGCATGAGGGCTGGTACACCCAGCACGAACTGCGAGGGCTCGTGCGATTCGCGGCGGAGCGTGGCATCCGCATCGTGCCCGAGATCGACGTACCGGGGCACGCGCAGTCGATCCTCGCCGCGTATCCCGAGTTCGGGGTCGGCGGGGCCGACGCCGTGCGCGAGCGCGTCGCAGAGCCGTGGCCGCGCTTCGGTGTCAGCGACGAGGTGCTGAACGTCGAGGACGCGACGCTCGAGTTCATCGGCACGGTGTTCGACGAGCTGTGCGAGGTGTTCGACTCGGAGCTCGTCGGCCTCGGCGGCGACGAGGTGCGTAAAGACCGGTGGCGCGGTGACGAGCGCACGCAGCAGCTCATGGTCGAGCGCGGGCTCGCCGACGAAGATGAGTTGCAGTCGTGGTTCCTCGCGCAGATCGCCGATCGGGTGCGCGGGCACGGTCGCCGCGTCGTCGGCTGGGACGAGATGCTCGAGGGCCGCGACCCGGCACCCGACGCCGTCGTCGCCTCGTGGCGCGGGCCTGTCGGCGCCGAGCTCGGCGCCCGGCTCGGGCACGAGGTCGTGCTCTGCCCCGACCTGTGGACGTACTTCGACTACCGCCAGTCCGAGCGGGACGACGAGCCGATCCCCGTCGGCACCGTGCTCTCGCTCGAGGACGTCGGCACCTTCGACCCCGTGCCGGCCGGCGCACCGAGGTGGTTCGCCGACCGCGTGGTCGGCGTGCAGGCGAATGTCTGGTGCGAGCACCTCGACGGTCGCGACCGACTCGACTACGCAGTGTTCCCGCGGCTCGGCGCGTTCGCCGAGGTCGCGTGGAACGGCGGCCCGCTCGACTGGTCCGACTTCGAGGGCCGGCTGCCGTCGTACCTCGCGTGGCTCGAAGAGCAGGGCGTCGACTACCGACCGCTCGCCGGACCCCGGCCCGAGCAGCAGCGCCCGGGCGTGCCCGGCGTGCCGCGCGACCGCGCCGACCGGCTCGCCGAGCTCGCCCGCCTCACCGCGAACCTCTGAGCCTGCGCTCGATCATCTCGAGCTCGTTCGAATCGGTGCCGGGTTCGCGCGTACGCGACTCGATCGCCGCGAGGTTCGGTTGCGGATGCCGCGGAGGAGCCGATCTCGGCGGGCACCGTGCTCTCGCCCGGGGATGTCTCGACCTTCGGCCCTGTGCCCACGGATGCGCCCGAATGGTATGCCGAGCGCATCGCGGGGGGCAGGTCTGGACCGAGCACCTCGACACGCGCGAGCGGCTCGACTACGCCGTGTCCCCGAGGCTCGGGGCGTTCGCCGAGGTCGCCTGGAACGGCGGGCCGCTCGGCCGCGTTCGCCGAGCGGCTGCCCGGCTACCTTGTGTGGCTCGACCAGCGGGGCGTCGACTACCGTCCGCTCGACGGTAGCCTCCCGGCATCGAACCGGCCGGGGGCTTCTCGCCCGTCTTGCCCCGCGTTCAGTGACCGCCGAGACGCCCGGCGAGGCGCTGATGCATGGCCGCGCTCGCGTCGTTCAAACCGACGATCACTGCGCGCTTGCCGTGATGCTCGTATTTCGTGGTGATCGCGTCGAGGGCGGCGACGGTCGAGGCATCCCAGATGTGAGAGTTCGACAGGTCGATGACGACGCGATCAGGGTCGCTCGCGTACTCGAACTGCGTGGTGAGGTCGTTCGACGAGGCGAAGAACAGTTCGCCCTCGACACGGTAGTTCACGGTGGGGACGCTGGCTTGCTCGTCGATGCTCCGCTCGACGGTGGCGAAGTGCGCGACGCGGCGGGCGAACGCGACCATCGCGACGATCACGCCGACGATGACGCCGATCGCCAGGTTGTGCGTCGCGACGACGACGACGACGGTGGCGACCATGACGGCGGTCTCGCTCTTCGGCATCCGCTTCAGGGTGCTCCAGCGGATCGAATGCCAGTCGAAAGTGGCGACCGAGACCATGATCATGACGGCGACGAGCGCGGCCATGGGGATGATCGCGACGAGGTCGCCGAGCACGACGACCAGAATGAGCAGGAACACGCCGGCGAGGAAGGTGGAGATGCGGGTTCGGGCGCCCGACACCTTCACGTTGATCATGGTCTGCCCGATCATCGCGCAGCCGCCCATGCCGCCGAACAGGCCCGACAGCACGTTCGCGGCGCCCTGCCCGAGCGCCTCACGGGTCTTGCGTGAACGGGTGTCGGTGACGTCGTCGACGAGTTTGGCGGTCATGAGCGACTCGAGCAGTCCGACGAGCGCCATCGCGAGTGCGTACGGGGCGATGGTCGTGAACGTCTCCCACGTGAGCGGAACGTTCGGGATGAACAGTTCGGGCAGGCTCTCGGGCAGCTCGCCCTGATCGCCGACCGTGGGCACATTGAGCCCGACGGTCACGACCGCCGCCGTGATGAGGACGATCGACACGAGCGGAGCGGGCACCACCTTGGTGAGCTTCGGGAAGAAGACCATGATGAGCAGGCCCGCCGCGACGAGCGGGTAGACCATCCACGGCACGTCGATCAACTGGGGGAGCTGAGCCGTGAAGATCAGAATGGCGAGCGCATTGACGAAGCCCACCATCACGCTGCGCGGGATGAACCGCATGAGCTTCGCGACGCCGACCGCGCCGAGGACCAACTGGAAGACCCCGGCGAGGATGACGGTCGCGATGAAGTAGTCCATGCCGTACTCGCGCGCGACCGGCGCGATCACGAGCGCCACCGCGCCGGTCGCGGCGGTGATCATCGCGGGTCGACCACCGAGGAAGGCGATCGAGACCGCCATCACGAAGGAGGAGAACAGGCCCACGCGCGGGTCGACGCCGGCGATGATCGAGAACGAGATCGCCTCGGGGATCAGGGCGAGTGCGACGACCAGGCCGGCGAGCACCTCCTTCGTGAGCAGGCGCGGGGTTCGCAGCGCGGTCAGGACCGACGGTTCGGCTCGGTATCGTTCGGGCGCGGCGGAACGCGGCGTGATCGCCAAGATCGGGTCTCCAGGTCGGGGCAGGGTTCTCGGGAACCAGTGGATAGAGTCGAGGGTCGAGCGCCCCGTTGCGCGAGGACCGAGGATGAAGGGCACCGTCGAGCGGCGCCTGCGAACTCCACCCTACGGTGCGTGGTCGACAGCGACGAGCGCAGGCCTCGACTTCAATGTCGGCCGGGCTCGGTCATCCCGCGCCGATCAGCTCCTCGAGCCGGGCGATCGGATCGTAGAGCCCTGCGTCGAGGATCCACGTCTGAAGCTGCTTGTCGAAGCCTGCGATCACGACGATGCCGACGAGCACGAAGACCGCCCCGACCGTGCGGCGGAACCACCCGAGGGGGTTCGCAAGCCAGCCGAGCCGCCGCACGAGCGCCCGCCCGAGCAGGGCGACGAGCAGCAGCATGCCGGCGAGGCCGGCCGCGTACGCGAGGATGTAGAGCAGACCTTCGCCGAACGAGACCGGCAGCACCGCCGCGACGATGAGGGCGTAAGTGGGGCTGCAACTCGAGAACACCGGGCCGAGCGCAGCGCCGGTCAGCACGTCGCCCGTGAAACTCTGCCGTGAGACCGAGCGGTCGAGCGCCGCGCCGCTGCGGGCCGACAACCGGAGCGCCGACGAGATGCGGTCCCATACGGCGGGGAACAGCAGGTCGAGGCCGAGCAGCACGACGATGCCGCCCGACACGAGCTGCCACACCTGGGGCGGCACCCCGAGCAGCACCGTCGTCGCCTTCAGCAGCAGCGTGAACAGCACGACGCTCGCGGCGAGCGACGCCGCGATGACGTACGGCCGCCAGCGCGCCCGCCGAGCGTCGCCGCTCCCGCCGTCGCCTCGCACGATCGCACCGCCGGCGACGACCGGCAGCAACGGCAGCACGCAGGGCGCAGCGACCGTCAGCACGCCGGCGGCGAAGCTGAGGTAGAGGGTCGCGGTCACGGGATCGGCGTCGGTCAGGGCATCGCTGCGCGCAGCGACTCGATCGACGGGTCGTCGTAGAGCACGGTGCTCGAGATCAGGTCGCCGCGGTCGTCGACGAAGACGATCGTGGTCTGCAGGGTCACCTCGTAACGTTGCCGGAGGTCGGTGCGCGAGTCGTAGTCGACCTTGAACACGGTGAGGCCGTCGGGCGGGCCTTCGGCGCGCAGCTCCTCATCGAGGGCGCGGCACTTCGGGCACCAGCTCGCGTGGAAGAACAGGGCCTTCGGCCCTGCCGTCGCCTCGATCGCACCGTCTTCGTAGTCGAGATAGGCGCCGGCGGGCGCGGGTGGTTCGGATGCCTCGGGGGAGGCCTCGCCCGTCGGCGTCGCCGCGGCCGGCGGCGTCGTCTCCACGGACTCGCTCGTGCTCGCGGTCGGCCCCGCGCCCGGGGCATCCGTAGTCATCGTGGAGCAACCGGTGACCGCAAGCGCGCCGAGCAGGAGGGGAACGATGGTGAGTGTGCGTAATCGCATGGTTCGGTCGTCCTCACGGTCGGGGCTGGGCGCCACGATCCGATTCCACGGTAGGCCGCAACGGGCGGAGAATGGGTCCGCGCGGGGCAGCCGTCATGGGATCGTAAGGGAATTCAGGGGCCCGGGCCGCGGCAGGCGGGGCAGGGTGGGGAGCATGGCGAGCTCGGTGGGCGTGATCGGCGGCAGCGGGCTGGGCGACCTGGTCGGCGGCGACGGACGCCCGGTGGCCACACCGTACGGCGAGTGCACGGTGACCGTCGGCGAGCTCGGCGGCCGCGAGGTCGCGTTCATCGCCCGACACGGCGCGGGGCACACCGTGCCGCCGCACCGCATCAACGCGCGAGCGAACGTGTGGGCGCTGGCGCGCCTCGGCGTTCGGGCGGTCGTGTCGACTGCGGCGGTCGGCTCGCTCCGGCCCGAACTGGCCCCCGAGCGCTTCGCGATCGCCGACCAGCTCGTCGACCGCACGACCGCCCGGGCCGGCACCTACTTCGACGGCGCCGACGGGGTGGTGCGCCACGTGCCGTTCGCCGAGCCGTTCTGCCCCGAGCTTCGCGCGCTCGCCGCCGCGGCGATGCCCGACGCCGCCCCCGCCGCGACCGTCGCGGTGATCGACGGGCCGCGGTTCTCGACCGCGGCCGAATCGCGCATCCTGCGCGGGCACGGCGTCGATCTCGTCAACATGACCCTGTGCCCCGAAGTGGCGCTCGCCGCCGAGCTCGGCATGGGCACCGTCGCGCTCTGTTTCGTGACCGACACCGACGGCGGCATCTCGGCCGACGACCCCGACGCGGCGAGCGCCGAGCTCGTCTTCGGCCGTCTGACGGCCGCGAAGCCCCGCATCGCCGGGGCGCTCGAGCGCATCGTCGGGGCGGTGCCCGCCTCGTACGCCCCGCGCCCGCTGATCGACGACGACGCGATCGCGGCCGTGCTCGCCCGGCCCGTGGTGCGATGATGCTGCTCGTCACCGGCGGTGCGGGGTTCATCGGCCACGAGATCGTGCGACTCGCGGTCGCTGAGGGGCGACCGGTGCGGGTGCTCGACGCGCTGCGACCCGATGTGCACCGCGCGCCGCCGCAACCGATTCCCGGCGTCGAGTTCGTCCGCGGTGACATTCGCGACCCCGCGACGCTCGACCTGGTGTTGGGCGGGGTCGACGTCGTCTGCCATCAGGCGGCGAAGGTCGGACTCGGCGTCGACCTGGCCGACGCACCCGACTACGTGTCGACGAACGTGCTCGGCACCGCCGAGCTGGTCGCCGCGATGGGTCGCTCGGGCTGCGGATCGCTCGTGCTCGCCTCGTCGATGGTGGTCTACGGCGAGGGTGCCTATCGAGACGCGCAGGGCCGTCGGCGGCGCCCGGCGCCGCGCACCGCCGACGACCTCGAGGCGGGGCGGTTCGAGCCGCGCGACCCGGAGTCGGGTGCCCAGCTCGAGCCCGCGCTGATCGACGAGGACGACCGGCTCGACCCGCGCAACGGCTACGCCCTCACGAAGCTCGCCCAGGAGCACCTCGGTGCCGAGTGGGCGCGATCGACGGGCGGCGCGGTCGCGATGCTGCGGTACCACAACGTCTACGGCGTCGGGATGCCGCGCGACACGCCCTACGCCGGGGTGGCCGCGATCTTCCGCTCGTCGATCGCCCGCGGCCAGGCGCCGCGTGTCTTCGAGGACGGCGGACAGCGGCGCGACTTCGTGCACGTGCACGACGTCGCCCGGGCGAACCTCGCCGCGATCGACTGGCTCGGCGCGCGGGCGCCGTCGACGGTGCGCGCCTTCAACGTCGGTTCGGGCACGGTCACGACCGTCGGCGAGGTCGCGGCCGGGCTCGCCCGCGCGATGCACGGCCCGCCCCCGCAGGTCACGGGCGAGTACCGCCTCGGCGATGTGCGCCACATCACCGCCTCGTCGGCGCGGGCGCGCGAAGAGCTCGGCTGGTCGGCCGCGATCGACCTCGAGTCGGGCCTCCGCGAGTTCGCGGGCGCGAGTACGGACCGGGTGGTCTAGGCGCCGACCGGGGAGTCGAGCGGGAAGAGCAGATCGAATCGGCACCCGCCCGGCACGTTGCGCACGGCGACCTCGCCGCGGTGCGCGCTCATGATGCCCTTCACGATCGCGAGGCCGAGCCCGGCGCCGACCGAGGGCCCGGTCTCGAGCGAGGGCGTGCGCGCCTTCGATCCGCGCCAGGCCGGGTCGAACACGCGCTCGAGGTCGGCCTCGTCGATGCCGCCGCCGGCATCGATCACCGAGACCATCGCCCGGTCGTGCACGAGGTCGACGGCGACCGTGATGGGGGTGCCGTCGGGGGTGTGCTGGATTGCGTTCATGAGCAGGTTGCCGATGGCGCGCGACAGCTCTCGCGGGTCGGCCATGACGACGAGGTCGTGCGCGAGCGCCGCCTCGACCCGGATCTCGCGGCCCCGTGAGGCCGGCCGCAGATCGGCCACGGTGTCGCTCACGATGTCGGGCAGCGACACCTCCTCGAGCGAGAGACGCATCGCATCGGCGTCGATCTTCGACAGCTCGAAGAGGTCGTCGACCATGCTCGCGAGCCGATCGACCTGGAAGCGCATCTGGCGGTGGTACCGCTCGGGGTCGGGCGCGATGCCGTCCTCCAACGCCTCGGCCATCGCGCGGATCCCTGCGAGCGGGGTGCGCAGGTCGTGCGAGATCCAGGCGATGAGCTCGCGACGAGACGCCTCGATGCGCTGCTCGCGCTCGCGCGACTCGGCGAGCTTCGCGCTCGTCGCCACGAGCTCGTCGGCGAGGGCGTTCAACTCGCTGTTGGAGTAGCGGCCGGCGGATTCGAGCCGCTCGCCCGCGCCGATGCGGCGGGCCGCCGCCGACAGGGCGCGGGCGTTGCGCGCGACGAGGCCGCCGAGCACGGCGACGAGGCCGAGCGAGACGATGCCCGAGATCGCGGCGACCGCGACGGCCACCGTCAGATCGTGCTCCGAGAGGTACATCTCGTTCGCGACGCCGACCATGCTCGCCACGATCGAGGCGACGGCGGCGACCACGAGCACGCAGACCTGGAGCACGACCGAGGTGCGGCGCAGCAGGAGCAGCGCCGCGACGCCGACGGCGCCGACGACGGCCGAGAAGGCGAACGCGATGCCGGCGATCGCGAGGAGGTCAGCCCATGGCATCTTCAGCACCCATCGTGAATCGGTAGCCGACGCCCCACACGGTCGTCAGCATGGTCGGCGTGCGCGGGTCGCGCTCGATCTTCTCGCGAAGCCGCCGCACGTGCACCGTGACCGTGGAGAGGTCGCCGTACGTCCATCCCCACACGGTGCGCAGCAGGTCTTCTCGGCTGAACACCTGGTTGGGATGCTTCAACAGGAACTCGAACAGGTCGAACTCCCGGGTCGTGAGCGAGAGCTCGACGCCTCCTCGACGTGCGGTGCGCGCCGAGGGATCGAGCCGGAAGTCGCCGCATTCGAGCACGGGCGCGGGGGCGAACTCGTCGAGCGACCGGCGAAGCACCGACTGCGCGCGCAGCACGAGCTCGCGCGGGGAGAACGGCTTCGAGAGGTAGTCGTCGGCACCGGCCTCGAGACCCGCGATGCGGTCGTCTTCGGAGCCGAGGGCGGTGAGCAGGATCACCGGGGCGGCCGTCTGCTCGCGGAGCCGGCGGAACACCTCGAGCCCGTCGATGCCCGGCAGCATGCGATCGAGCACGACGAGGTCGGGCGCATGAGCCTGCACCGCGTGCAGCGCCGCGAAGCCGTCGCCGGCTTCGTCGACGACGAACCCCGAGGCGCGCAGGTAGCTCGAGGCCACCTCGGCCACGGTGGGGTCGTCGTCGACCAGCAGGACCCGTCGGCCCACGAGGTCTTCGTTGCCGATCGTCGACGGCGCAGCGGGAGACACGTTCACAGGGTACGTCCGCGCCGGTGCGGCGGGTTCGCGAACCCGGCATCCGTCCGAGTTCCGTAAGACTTGACGCGCCACCGGCGAGCACGCCGGACGTAGCGTCGAACCATGACCGGAGCCCGTGTCGATCTCGTGCTGCCCTGCCTCGACGAGGAGCGGGCGCTGCCGTGGGTGCTCAACCGGGTGCCGACCTGGTGCCGTGCGATCGTCGTCGACAACGGGTCATCCGATCGCTCTGCCGACCTCGCCCGCGAACGCGGAGCGCTCGTGGTCGCCGAGCCCAGGCGCGGCTACGGGGCGGCGGTCGCGGCGGGCCTTGCGGCGGTTCGGGCCCCGCTGGTGGCGGTCTGCGACGCCGATGCGTCGCTCGACCCGTCAGAGCTCGCCCGGCTCGTCGATGCGGTCGAGCACGGCGATGCCGACCTCGTGCTCGGTCGGCGCCGTCCGACGACGCGGGGGGCGTGGCCGGTGCACGCCCGACTCGCCAACCGCGTGCTGGCGGCGCGTGTGGCCCGGCGCACCGGAGTGCGGCTGCATGATCTCGGTCCGATCCGGGTGGCGCGCACCCAGGCGCTGCGCGCCCTCGGCGTGCGCGATCGTCGCAGCGGCTACCCGCTCGAGCTCGTGCTCCGGGCGGCGGCCGCCGGATGGCGCATCCGCGAGGTCGACGTGCCGTACACCCCGCGCGCCGGCCGCTCGAAGGTCACCGGCACGGTCCGCGGCACGGTCACCGCCGTCGCCGACATGTCGCGGGTGTTCGCGGCGGTGCCGCGATGACGACGGTCGCGGTCATCGCGAAGGAGTGCGTACCCGGCCGGGTGAAGACGCGGCTGCACCCGCCGTTCACGCTCGACGAGGCGGCGCAGCTCGCGGCGGCGAGCCTCGATGACACGCTCGTGGCGGTGGCCGGCTTGCCCGTGTCGCGGCACGTCCTGTATTTCGAGGGCGGGCGCCCGCCGGCGAGCGCGGCGGGCTTCGAGGTGATGCCGCAGGGATCGGGAACGCTCGATGAACGGCTCGCGCAGCTGTTCGACGTGCTGAGCGAGCCGGTGCTCCTGGTCGGCATGGACACGCCGCAGCTCACCGGCTCGCATCTCGCCGCCGTGCTCGACTCGTTCGACGGCGACGCGGGCGCCGACGCCGCGGACGGTTGGATCGGCCCGGCCGCCGACGGCGGGTTCTGGCTGCTCGCGCTCCGCGCACCGAGGGGCGACCTCGTGCGGGGTGTGCCCATGTCGCGCAGCGACACCGGGGCACGGCAGCGTCTCCGGCTCGTCGCGGCCGGCCTCACCGTCGGTGTGCTGCCCGAACTGACCGACGTCGACTCGATCGCCGAGGCCGCCCTGGTCGCGCGCGAGGCCCCCGGCACCCGATTCGCGCGGGAGTTCCGCCGGTTCACGGGAGCGCGCGGATGAGCGGTCAGGCGCCGCAGGGCCGACGAACGGGCTCGTTCGGCGCCGGACGAGGCGAGCCGTACGGGCGGCTGCTCGATGCGGCCCCCGCCGCGGTCGTCGTCGTCGACACGACGCTGCCGCGCCGGCCGCGCACCGCCCGGGTCGCACCGGCACCCGCTCGCGAGCTCGTGCTCCGCAGCATCGACGGCCGTCACGGCCCGTACCGCCTCGACGCCGGCAGCTGGATCAGCTCGGCGACCCCCGCCGATCTCACCGCGCTCGACGGTGCGGCCGGTCTCACGCTCGACGTCGGGTGCGGCCCGGGTCGCATGGTGCGCGCCGCGGCGGCGCGCTCGATCCCCGCGCTCGGCATCGACATCGCGCCGCTCGCGGTCGCCCGCACCCGGGCCGACGGCAGCCCCGTGCTGTTGCGGTCGGTGTTCGACCGGGTGCCGCTCGAGGGCTGCTGGCAGACGATCCTGCTCATGGACGGCAATGTCGGCATCGGCGGCGACCCCGAGTCGCTGCTCCGGCGCTGCCGCGAGCTGCTCGCGCCCGTCGGTTCGGTCGTGATCGAGACGGACGCCGAGCCCGAGCTGTCGGTGCGGGCGATGTGCACCGTCGCCGACGACGACGGCAACGAGAGCGAGCCGTTCCCCTGGGCACGCATCGGCTGGGCCGCCGTGGTCGCGGTGGCGCGACGGGCCGGACTCGAGACGGTGGCGCACTGGGAGGCGGCCGGCCGGCACTTCGTGCGCTCGGTGCCGTCGACCCGCCCGGCCTGACGACGACGGCGGGATGCCGCGGGGCGGGCCGTTCCACTTCCGTAAGGTTTCGCCGGGGTCGCGGCAGGCCGGAATCCATAGGGTCGAGACGTGCCAGCACGCCCAGCCGCCGTGCCGTGGATCGGTCTGTCCGTCGCGGTCGGGCTGATCGTGCTCGCCGTGGTCGTGCCGGCGGTCTTCGATTGGAACGTGCACGTGCGCTCCTTTCCGCCGTTGCACGCGGAGTGGCTGCCGCGCGTCGGCCCCGGCACGCTTCCCGCCGTGGTGCTCGCGCTCGCCGCCGCCGTGTACGGCGTCGAGGCGGCCGCGAGGGCGCCGTGGTGGGCGCTGCTCGCGGGCGGCTTCGTCGTCGGCGCGGCCTGGCTCGCGAGCCTCGCTGCCGTCGACGGGGCGGACGGCATCGGCGTGATCCTCGAGACCTCGTACGAGTACCTCGACACCGCGAGGTCGGTGACCGACCTCCCGTCGACGCTGCGCGAGTACGTGTCGCGCATCCCGCTCGACTCGGTCGACAACTGGCCCGTGCACATCGCCGGCCACCCGCCGGGCGCCCTGCTCTTCTTCGTCGTGCTGGTGGAGCTCGGCCTCGGCAGCGGGTTCGCCGCGGGCCTCGTGGTGCTGCTCGTCGGCGCGACGACCCCGATCGCGGTGCTCGTGCTCCTGCGCCGACTCGACGCCGAGCGCTGGGCACGCCGAGCCGCGCCGTTCCTCATCATGGGGCCCTCGGCGATCTGGATCGCGGTCTCGGCGGACGGCATGTTCGCCGCGATCGCCGCGTGGGGGCTGTGCGCCCTCGGCTTCGCCGCCACCGCCCGCGGTCGGGTCGCGCTCGTCGGGTGGGCGCTCGCCGCGGGCGCCCTGCTCGGGTACTGCGTGATGCTGTCGTACGGGCTTCCGCTGCTCGGGCTGCTCGCGCTCGGCGTGCTCTGGTCGGTCAGATGCTGGTGGCCGCTGCCCATCGCCGCCGCGGCGGCCCTCGCTGTGGTGCTCGCCTTCGCCGCATTCGGATTCGCCTGGTGGGAGGCCTACCCGGTGCTCGTCGACCGGTACTGGGACGGCATCGCGAGCCGCAGGCCGCTCGGGTACTGGATCTGGGGCGACCTCGCCGCGCTCGCCGTCAGCGCCGGTCCGATGGTGGGGGCCTCGGTCGCCGTGGCGGTGCACCGCGCCATCCGGCTGGGGCGCCTCGACCATCGTGAGCGCGTCATCGTCGTGCTCGCGCTCGCTGCGATGCTGACGGTGCTCGTGGCCGACCTGTCGCAGATGAGCAGGGCCGAGGTCGAGCGCATCTGGTTGCCGTTCGTGCCGTGGCTGATGCTCGGCACCGCGCTCCTCGGCGCCCGGTGGCGACGGTTCGGCTTCGCGGGCCAACTCGGCTTCGCGCTCGTCGGGCAGCACCTGCTCGCCACCGGGTGGTGATCGCGGTGGGGTGCAGCTTCGCCGCACCCCACCGCCCCGGGTCATCCGGTGAGGTCGCGCTCGCGGAGGATCAGCGTGCCGGCGACGACGGAGACGGCGGCGAGCCCCCAGAGCAGTCCGAGGCCGGCCCAGTCGGCGCCCTCGACGAGCGGAAGCTCCCGGTACGCCCACGAATACGGCGAGAGACTGCGCAACCATTCGGCGTCCTCGACCTGGTTGGCGATCGCATTGAACACGTAGCCGACCACGGCGATGCCCGCTCCGGCCGCGGTCGCGAGGATCCGCCGGCCGGTCGCGGCACCGACGAGCAGTGCGACCGCCCCCGACACGAACGCGAGACCGACGAGCGCGGCCGTGACCGCGAACACCTGCGGCGGTTCGATGCCGAGCTCGGACGGTTCGTTCAGTGCCAGCACGATGCCGGCGGCGAGGAGGCCGAGCCAGGCGAGCCGGACCAGGACGGAGAGTGCGGATTCGAGGGCGTACTGGCTGCGGCCGACGGCGTGGGCGAGCGTCAGTTCGAGGCGGCCGGACTCCTCGGCCCCCGCGATCGACGAAGACCCCCACGAGGTGGCCGCGATCACCAGCAGCAGGAATCCGATCAACCCGTAGAACGTGCCCTGCGTGTAGCCCGGACCCGAGGCGATCTGCTCGTAGCCGAGCGTCTTCACGAGCTCAGGGGGCAGCGTCTCGAGCATCTGCTGCATCTCGCCGTCGCCGCCGAGGCTCGGGAACAGCGGCAGGTACATGAGCAGGGCGGCCGCGACACCCAGGCTCCACCCGATGAGGGATCGCCAGGAGTCGCCGAGTGAGCGACGGAACACGGGAAGGACCCTAACCACGACGCACCTCCTCACCGCTTGCGCTGCCGGTCGACCCGCCGTACAGCTGCAGCACGGACTCCTCGAGGTCGGGCTCTTCGATGACGAGGTCGCCGACCCGATGCCGCGCGAAGAGTTGCACGAGCGGATCGATTTCGCCGTCGAGCGTCGCGGTGAGCCGCGTCGTCCGCGTCGCTTCGTCGCCGATCACGGTGACCTCCCTGACACCGGGAACGGTCGCGAGTTCGGCTTCGATCCCGCCGGGATCGGCGCCGTCGAGGCTCGCCCTGATGCGCCGGATCTTCCCCAGGCGCAGTGACGCGACCGCGCCCTCGGCCACGACCCGCCCGGTGCTGAGCACCGCGACGTGATCGGCGGTCTGCTGGATCTCGCTGAGCACGTGCGAGCTCAGCAGCACGGTCTGGCCACCCGCGCGCGCCTCCCGCACCAACTCGAGGAACTCCCGTTGCACGAGCGGGTCGAGCCCGCTCGTCGGCTCATCGAGCACGAGCAGTTCGGGGCGGTGCATGAAGGCCTGGATGAGCCCGAGCTTCTGCTTGTTGCCCTTGGAGAGGGTGCGAACGTTCCGGTTCAGATCGAGGCCCAGCCGGTCGGCGAGGTTCTCGATCACACCCGGTGCGACCGGACCGCTGATCTCCGCGTAGTGGCGCAGGAGGTTGCGGCCGCGGATGCGCCCCTCGAGGCGCAACTCGCCGGGCACGTAGCCGATCCGGCGTCGGAGGGTCGGTCCGCCGGCTCGCGGGTCGGCGCCGAGCACCCGGGCCACGCCTCCGGACGGGCGGATGATGTCGAGCAGCATGCGCAGCGTCGTCGTCTTGCCGGCCCCATTGGGGCCGATCAGTCCGAAGACGGTGCCGGGTGCCACCGAGATGTTCAGGTCATGGATCGCGGGGTGCGTTCCGTATCGTTTCTGCAGGCCGATCGTTTCAATGGCAGGGGTCATCGCCCATGCTCCTTTCAGGTTCGAGAACGTCTCCGAATGATCACGAGCCGGCGCCGCGCGGCGGGTCGGGATCTTGATTCGGGTCGTTCTCGCCCTTGTCGGAGCGGGGACCGCTCGTGCGCGCGAGTGCCTCGTGCGCGGCGACGAGGAACCGGTCGTCGGCGTAGAGGCCGTGGGTGTACAGCTCGAGGATCGGCACGGTCGTGCGGCGGAGGCCGGCCGCGCTGAGTTGCTCGACCCCGAGCGCTCGTGTCAGCTGTCGATGCATCACGAGCGGGACCAGGCCGTACAGGGTCAGGTAGAGCGCGGTCGCCGAGCGGTCGCTCGGCTCGCGCATGATGCCGGAGGCCACCTGTTCGTCGACCATCGCCGAGGTGCCCTCGAGGAGGGCGTCGAAGAGCTCGTCGCCGGCGGAGCCGCTCGAGGTGAGCATGCGCGCGGTGTAGTCGATCAGCGGGCGGTAGGTGTCGACGTCGGCGAGCCAGCGCCGGATCGCCGACGCGGCGTCGCCGTGGGAGAGGTCGTCCTTCCGCCCGAGGAACTCGCCGACCACGTAGTCGTCGCAGGCGAGGCGGAGGCCCTCCTTCGAGGCGAAATGGTGCACGACGAGCGCCGGGCTGACGTCGGCCAGAGAGGCCACGGCGCGCACGGAGGTCGCCGCGTAGCCGTCGCGACCGAACAGCACGACGGCCGCGTCGCGGATTCGGGCGCGAGTCGTCAGGTCGGACGTAGCTGTACGCATGTTCAATAGTCTAAACACTTGTTCAGTGCTGGGCAAGACTGTCGAATTCACGTGTCCGACTTCGTCACCATGGTGTGACGATGGTCGTCACGGCCCCCGACGGGCATCGACGAAGGAGACACCATGACCGACACGTACGCGTACCTCATCCACGAGCCCGACTGGGAATCGGACGACTACCTCGAGGGCGGGGGAGTGCCCGGCGGGGCCCCGGAGACGAACTTCCCGGCGCACCAGGCCTTCCAGGATGCGGTCGAGCGGCTCGGCGCCCGGATCGTCGGCGGATCGGCGCTGCAGAATGCCCGTCACGGAGGACGGGTCACGCCCGGGGCGGGCGACCGCGTCGAAGCCGACGCCGTCTACTCCGACGGGCCCTACCCCGACACCACCGAGGTCGTCTCGGGCTTCTACCTCGTCGAGACCGACGACGAGGCGCTCGCCCGGCGCATCGCCGCGCTCGTTCCGACTGGCGGACACGTCGAGTGGCGCAAAGTGTTCCCGACCTCGTGAGCGACTCGATCGCCGGCCTCGGCGAGGACTTCGTCGAAGCCTGGCCGCGGATCGTGCGCGCCCTGGCCGCCTACACGGGCAGCCTCGACGACGCGCAGGAATACGCGGCCGAGGCGATCGCGAGGGCCGTCGCCCAGGCCGGCGACGACGCGAGGCCGCTCGGCTCGCTCGCCGCGTGGTGCACGACCGTCGGCAAACGGGCATGGCTCGACGACCGGCGACGATCGGCCGTCGAGCGGCGCAACGCGCCACGACTCGTCGAGGATGCCACGTCGCCCGACCCCGCCGACGAGGCATCCGCCCACCCGTTCATCGGCGACGCACTCGACGATCGGCTTGCGCTGCTCTTCGTCGCGTGCGATCCGGCGCTGACCGAGCAGGCCAGGGTCGTCCTCGCGCTGCGCGTCGTCTGCGGACTCGACGTGGCGCGCATCGCGGCACACCTCGGCGTGCAGGCGTCGGCGGCAGCGGCGCGACTCACCCGGGCGAAGCGGGCCCTCGCCGAGGCCAGGGGGCGGTTCCATGTGCCCGAGGCGCCCGAGCGCCGGGGTCGGTTGCCCGTCGTGCTCGCCGTGGTCGCGGGCATGTTCACGGTCGCCCACCGCGACGTCCTCGACCCGGCCACGCCGCTCGACGATCTCGGCCGCCAGGCGCTCTCGATCGCCGACTCGATGGTCGCGGAGTATCCCGACGATTCCGAGGTTCGCGGTCTCCGGGCCGTCGTCCGTCTGGGGCTCGCAAGGCGACCGGGCCGGCTCGACGAGAACGGTGCGGCGGTACCGCTCGACGAGGTCGACCGCAGCCGGTGGGACGCCCGGCTGATCGAGGCCGGGCTCGACGACGCGGCCGCGGCCGCTGACCGCGGTGACGGTCGCTTCGCGCTCGAGGCGGCGATCGCCGGACTGCACAGTTCGGCCACGAGTTTCGCCACTACCGACTGGACCCGCGTCGTGGCGTTCTACCGCGCGCTCGAGCGGGTGTGGGGCGCGCCGTCGGTGACCGTCGCGCGGCTCTCGGCCGAGCTGCACCGGGCGCTGCTCGCGCCGCCATCCGGGGAACGGACCACGCGGCTGCGAGCCGTCGAGCGAGAGCTGCGTGTACTCGGGGAGGGGGCGGCGGCGTACGCGGCGGTCGACGCGCAGCTCGCGCTCGCCGACCTCGCGTGGCGTACCGAGCGGCGCGACGAAGCGCGGCAGCACTACGCGCGGCTCGCCGAAGTCGTCCCGACGGAGTCGGTACGGCGCTTCTGCCTGGCGCGGGCGGGTGCAACCGGCTGAGCTGCGGCGGTCCACGCGTCAGCGCGTCGGCGTGTCGGCGTGTCGGCGTGTCGGCGTGTCGGCTGACCGCGCTGCGTCGATCGCGTTCAGCACCGCTCGAGCAGCACCATCACCTCGAAGTGCGTCGTCTGCGGGAACATGTCGAAGACGCGCGCCTTCACGGGGCGCAGCGACGGCATCGCCGCGAGGTCCTTCGCGAGCGAGGCCGCGTTGCAGCTCGAATAGAGCACGTGCGACACCGCGGATGCCTCGAGCCAGCCCGCGAGCTCGGAGCCGATCCCGCGGCGGGGCGGATTCACGATCACGAGATCGGGCACCTCGGTCGTCGCCGCGCCCGCGGCGAAGGCGGTCGCATCGCCCGAGGCGAAGCGCAGGCGCGAGAGCGCGGCATCCGTTCTCGAGAGCTCGGCGCTCGCGACCGCCTCGACGCTCGTCTCGATGCCGGTGACCTCGGGGCCGGGGCCGGCGCTCGGGCCGGCGCTCGATGCGTCGTCGCGCCCCGCGATGTGCAGCGCGAAGCCGCCGACACCCGAGTAGAGGTCCCAGGCGGTGTCGGGCGCGAGGTCGCGGATCCAGTCGCGGGCCTCGGCGTACAGGGCCGCGGCGATCTCGGTGTTCGTCTGGAAGAAGCTCTGCGGCCGCAGGTGCATGGTCACGTCGTTGAGCCGCATCGCGAGGGTCTCGGCCTCGGTCAGCACGATCTCGTGTTCGCCCTCGAGCACCGCCTTGTGCTCGGGCAGCACGTTCGCCGTGACGACGCGCGCGTGCGGCAACTCGGCGAGCAGCGCGGGCAGGTGCTTGCGCAGGCGGGCCACCGGCTCGGTCGAGCGCAGCACGAAGCGGATCATGAGCTCGCCGTCGGGCGACTCGGTGACGATCAGGTGCTTGAGCTCGCCGGTGCGACGGCGTACGTCGTACGGTGTGAGCCGGGCGAGCGTGATGAAGCGGGCCAGCACGGGGAAGGCCGCCCGATGGCCGGGGGAGCAGATGCCGCACGCCTCGAGGTCGACGCCATGCCCGTCGGCGTCGAGGATGCCGATCGTCGGGGCATCCACGGTGCCGCCGACGACCATCTTCGCCTTGTTGCGGTAGCCGTCCTCCCGGCTCGCGACCGGTGCGAGCCACTCGGGCACGTCGAACGGGGCGAGCAGCTCTTCGGCATGCCGCTGCTTGCCCGCGAGCTGCACGGGGTACGGCCGACCCATGAGCGCGCACGAGGTGCATCGCCCGGCGTCGAAGTACGCGCAGTCCACGGGTTCAATCCTCGCATCCGGCTCGCGCCCTCTCGCGCCTCGCGCGATGTCGCGCGAATCGCCGTGATTCCGGGTCGATGACGACGATTCGCGCGACATCACCTCGTGGGGGGCTACGGAATTCGTTGGATGAGCGTGGATGCGCAGACGAGATCAGCCGATTTCGCAGATTGTGCAACGAAATCGTTGACCACGAGTTCGCCGCGTCGCTAGCCTGCGGGCACGGACGGCACGAGACGAAGGAGTCGACATGGCGAAGCACGGGGACGACGAACTGGGGATGTCGGCGGGCATCAGCCGACGCGATCTGCTGAACGGCATGGCGGTCGTGGCCGGCGCCGCCGCACTCACCGCGGTGCCGGGCGGTGCCGCGCACGCGCAAGGGGGCGGGGGCGGCGGCGGACACGGCGCTGCGGGTGCTCCTCGGCAGACCGGCCTCGTCGGGCAGACCGACTCGGCCCGCTCGGCCGGCCACGGCGCGACCTTCGGCGGCGGCTCGTTCGGCACGCCCAAGGCCACCGGCGAGGCCTACGACCTCGTAGTCGTGGGTGGCGGCGTGAGCGGCCTCGCGGCCGCGCACTTCTACCGCAAGCGGTACGGGGCCGATGCGAAGATCCTGGTCGTCGAGGCGCTCGCCGACTTCGGCGGACACCAGCACCGCAACGAGTTCAAGGTCGGCGGTCGCACGCTGCTCAGCAACGGCGGCATGGTCAACCTCGACAGCCCCGACACGTGGAACGCGCCCTCGCTCGAGTTGATGGACGACCTCGGCATCGACTTCGCCGCACTCGCCGAGGGCGTCGACCTCGGGCTCTACGGCGGCATGGGACTGACCAACGGCTACTTCTTCCCCGAGGAGTCGTTCGGCGCCGACACGTTCCTCCGGAGAGCGCCGGGGGAGTCGACCGCCTCGCTCGTCGGTCGGCTGCCGCTCTCGCAGCGGGCCCGAGACGACATCATGCGCCTCGAGACGTTCGACGACGACGTCCTGCCCGGGCTCAGCGACGCCGAGAAGAAGCAGGCCCTCGCGCGCATGACCTACCGCGAATACCTCCAGAACCTCGTCGGCGTCGGCGACGAGGCCCTCGTGTACTACCAGAAGCGGCCGCACGGGCTCTGGGGCGCCGGCATCGAGGCCGTCCCCGCGGGCGACTGCTGGGGCGTCGGCTACCCGGGATTCCGCGGCCTCGGGCTGAGCCCCGAGCCGTACCCGGGCATCGGCCGCACACCGGCGATGTCGCTCACGACGACCGACGAGGAGCTCTACTACTTCCCCGACGGAGGCGCGACGGTATCGCGCCTGCTCGTCTCGCGGCTCATCCCGCAGGCGTTCGGCGGCGTGCAGACGCAGGAGAGCATCATCGGCGCCCGTGCGAACTACGCGCTCCTCGACCACCCGAAGTCCGCGGTGCGGATCCGCCTCAACAGCATGGCGACCGCGGTGCGGCATCGCGCCGGCACGAGCGGGCCGATCGACGTCGACTACGTCAACGGCGGCAAGGCCTACCGGGTCGAGGCGAAGCACGTCGTCATGGCGTGCTGGAACGCCGTCTCCTCGTACATCGTCGACGGCCTGCCGGGCGAGCAGGTCGAGGCGATGCGCTACGGCGTGAAGGTGCCGCTCGTCTACGCCAGGGTCGCGGTGAAGAACTGGACGGCCTGGGCGAACGCCGGCGTCTCGCGGGTCACCCCGTACGACCACTTCTGGGACAGCCTCGGCCTCGCCACGCCGACCGACCAGGGCGGGTACCGTTCGGCGCGCGACCCGAAGGAGCCCATCGTCGTCTCACTGTCGAAGACGCCGAACCTGCCGGGTGAGCGCATCACCCGCGAGCAGCACAAGGCCGGGCGCCGCGAGCTGCTTCAGGTGTCCTTCGCCGATTTCGAGCGGGATATCCGCGACCTCATGCAGCGTTCGCTCGGCGAATTCGGGTTCGACGCGAAGCACGACATCGCCGCGATCACGGTGAACCGCTGGTCGCACGGCTACGCCTACGAGTACAACTCGATCGCCGACCCGGCGATCTTCGGGCCGCTCGAGCAGCAGCCGTTCCAGGCCGCGCGCCGTCGGCACGGCAACATCACGATCGCGAACTCCGACGCGCAGGCCTTCGGGTACACGCACGCCGCGGTCGACGAGGCGAGCCGAGCGGTCGCCGAGCTGAGCTGAGCCGAGTCCGACCGCGCGCTGCGCGTGATGTCGCGCGAATCGTCGCCATCCCCGGCGGTTGACGACGATTCGCGCGACATCGGTGGCGCGGGGGCGGCAGTGGCAGGGGCAGGGGCAGGGCCAGGGCAGGGGCAGCACGCGGTTGGGCATCGCAGGCCGCGGCAGCCGGCCGGGCTACGGTGGTCGGATGGACCGACCCGCGACGCCACTTCTCCACCCCGGCGACGCCGTGCGCGTTCGTGCGCTCAAGTGGGGCGGCGCGCCGCACTGGCAGTTCGACGGCCTCTGGCTCGGTGACGACGAGCACGGATCCTGGGTCGGGTTCCCGGTGGGCACGCGCTTCGTCCGACCCGGCAACGAGTTCACGGCGACCTGGCATTCGGTCTCGCTCTTTCCGCACGCGGGTTGGGCGGCCGGGTTCAATTCGGGGCATCCGCGTGGGCTCGGCACCTACGTCGACCTCGCGACGACCCCCGAATGGCGGGCGGATGCCACGGGCGCGACGGTCTCGTACGTCGACCTCGATCTCGACGTGGTCGAACGCGAGGGCGTACCGGCCTTCATCGAGGACGAGGACGAGTTCGCAGAGCATGCGGCGGATTTCGGGTACCCCGCCGATCTGATCCGGCGGGTTCGGTCCGACGCGGAGCGGGTGCTCGGAGCGGTGCGGAACCGCGAGCCCCCGTTCGACGGTGCCACGGCCGCGCGGTGGCTGGCACGCCTCGCCGGCCTCGCGGCACGCGCCGCACGCGACCCCGCCGGGTAAGCCGTCGAGTCGCCGAAAACCGCTCGACCCCGGCTCGGGTTGATCGGTTTCTGGCGACTCGCATCGAACGCGGGGCGTTGGAGGGGTGGTCGGTTCTGGCGACTCGGTGGGGGCGGGCGGGCGAGGGGCGAGGGGCGAGGGGCGAGGGGCGAGGGCGTGGCTACGGCTCGAAGCGGTAGCCCATGCCCGGCTCGTTGAGGAAGTGCCGCGGCTCGGCCGGCACCGGCTCGAGCTTGCGCCGCAGCTGCGCCACGTAGAGCCGCAGGTAGCCGGCGTCGTTCGCGTGGAACGGCCCCCATACCTCGCCGAGCAGCATCTCGCGGGTCAGCAGCCGCCCGGGATGCTTGAGGAAGAGCTCGAGCAACCGCCACTCGGTCGGGGTCAGGCGAACGGATGCCCCGTGCCCCTCGCCGTCCTGGGTGACGGGCCGCACGACACGGGCCGCGAGGTCGACCTCGAGCTCGCCGATGCGGTGCACCGCGACCCCGTCGACCTCGTCGGCGGGGCGACGGGAGCGGGCGCGGATTCGGGCGAGGAGTTCGTCCATCGCGAAGGGCTTCGTCACGTAGTCGTCGGCGCCGGCGTCGAGCGCCTCGACCTTCTCGCCCGAATCGGTGCGACCCGAGAGCACGACGATCGGCACGCCGGACCACGCCCGTACCGCGCGGATCACGTCGAGACCGTCGACCTTCGGCATGCCGAGGTCGAGCAGCACGAGGTCGGGGTGCGCGCTCGCGGCGAGGTCGATCGCCTCGGCGCCGTCGCGGGCCGAGACGACGTCGTAGCCGCGCGCGCCCAGCGTGATGCGCAGCGCGCGCTGGAGCTGGCCGTCGTCGTCGGCGAGGAGGATCTTCATGGGGCCTCCTCTGGAGCGGGCGCGGGCGGCACGGCCTGCACGCTCGGCGCGGCCGGCAGGGTGACGACCATGGTGAGGCCGCCGCCGGGGGTGTCGTCGACCTCCAGTGTGCCGTCCATCCCCTCGACGAAGCCCTTCGAGAGGGCCAGGCCGAGGCCGAGACCCGTGTCGTTGTCGGTATCGCCGAGCCGCTGGAAGGGAGTGAACACCTCGTCGCGCCGTTCGGCCGGGATGCCGGGGCCGCGATCGACGATCCGCAGCTCCACCTGGCCGCGGAACGCCGATGCGGCCACCCGCACCCGCTCGCCCGCCGGGGTGTGCCGCACCGCATTCGCCAGCAGGTTCACGACGACGCGTTGCAGCAGCACCGCGTCGGCGAGCACCGGTGCCAGCTCGTCGGCGACCTCGAGCTCGACTTCGGCGGGGCCGAGCCCGAGTTCGTCGAGCGCGGGGAAGACGACGTCGGCGACCTCGGTCGGCGCGAGCGTCACCGCGAGCGCGCCCGCCTGCACACGGCTCACGTCGAGCAGGTTCGTGACGAGTTCGGCAAGCGCGTCGAGGCTCTCGGCGGCGGTGGTGAGCAGCTCGTCGCGCTGCACGGCGGGCAGGTCGAGGTCGGGCGCGCGCAGCGCGCTGACCGACGCCGACGCCGAGGTGAGCGGTCGGCGCAGGTCGTGCCCGACGGCCGCGAGCAGTGCCGAGCGCACCCGGTCGGTCTCGGCGAGCCCCGCCGCGCTCTCGGCGGCCCGCGCGAGTGCGCCGTGCTCGATGGCCTGGTCGAGCTGGGTCGCGATCACCTGCAGCAGGCGGCGTTCGGATGCCTCGAGGTCCTGTCCGTGCAGTTCGAGCACGCCGTGCCGGCCGATGGGCACGTTCGTCACCCGGTCGTCGCGAGCGGGTTCGCCGTCGGCGACCCGGGTCTCGCCGTCGACCAGGAGGCGTACGCCGGTGAGGCCGAAGGCCTCCCGGGTGCGGGTGACCATCGCCTGCAGCGCATCCTCTCCGCGCAGCACGCTGCCGGCGAGGGTGGCGAGCAGCTGCGATTCGGCCGCGGCGCGTCTGGCCTCGCGAGTACGGCGGGCCGCCTGGTCGACGACGTAGCTCACGAGCAGCGCGTTCGCGACGTAGAAGACCAACGCGAGCAGTTGTCGCGGGTCGTCGATCGTCAGCGTGTAGAGCGGCGGCACGAACAGGAAGTTCAGGGTGAGTCCGGAGAGCACCGCGGCGAAGAGCCCCGGCCAGATGCCGCCGACGAGCGCGACCACGATCACGAGCAGCTGGTACGCGAGCACGTCGCTCGTGATCGACGTCTCGGTGTGCAGCGCGGAGAGCAGCCAGCTGAGCAGCGGGCCGACGACGAGCGCGAGCGCGAAGCCCGCGACCAGTCGTTTGCGGCTGAGCGCCCCGCCGAGCTTCGGCAGCGAGAACGTCGCCCCCGCTGCGGCGTGCGTCACGATGTGCACGTCGATGTCGCCCGACTCGCGGATCACGGTCGCGCCGATGCCGGGGCTCGAGAACGCCGCGGCGAGCCGGGAGCGACGGCTGACGCCGATGACCAGCTGCGTGGCATCCGCGGCTTTCGCGAACTCGACGAGCGCCCGCGGCACGTCCTCGCCGATGACCTGGTGGAAGGTGCCGCCGAGTTGCTCGACGAGCGTGCGCTGGGCGTCGAGTGCGCCGGGATGCCTCGCCCGCATGCCGTCGGGATTCGTCACGTGCACGGCGATGAGCTCGCCGCCCGACGAGCGGGCGGCGATGCGCGCGCCGCGCCGCAGGAGGGTCTCGCCCTCGGGGCCGCCCGTGAGGGCGACGACCACCCGCTCGCGCGCCTCCCAGGTGCGGTCGATGCCGTGCTCGGCGCGGTACTTCTTGAGCGCCTGGTCGACCTCGTCGGCGAGCCAGAGCAGCGCGAGCTCGCGGAGCGCAGTGAGGTTGCCGAGCCGGAAGTAGTTCGACAGTGCGGCGTCGATGCGCTCGGCCGGGTAGACGAGACCGCCCGCGAGTCGATCGCGCAGCGCCTGCGGGGCGAGGTCGACGACCTCGATCTGGTCGGCGGCGCGCAGCACGCGGTCGGGGATCGTCTCGCGCTGCGGCACCCCGGTGATCTGCAGCACGACGTCGCCGAGCGATTCGATGTGCTGGGTGTTCACGGTCGAGACGACGTCGATGCCCGCGGCGAGGAGTTCTTCGACGTCCTGCCAGCGCTTCTCGTGCCGCGACCCCGGCGCGTTGGTGTGGGCGAGCTCGTCGACGAGTGCGATCTCGGGCCGCCTCGCGAGCACCGCATCGAGGTCCATCTCCTCGAGGGACATGCCCCGATGGGTCGTGCTGCGGCGCGGCACGATCTCGAGGCCGAGCGTCATCGCCCCGGTGGCGCGGCGGCCATGCGTCTCGACGAAGCCGACCACGACGTCGCGACCCTCGCCGACGAGCCGCTTGCCCTCCTCGAGCATCGTGTAGGTCTTGCCGACGCCTGGTGCGGCGCCGAGCAGCACCCGTAACCGGCCGCGTCTCATGTCGTCAGTCTCCCATCAGATGGTTTCGCGCCGAGTCGCCCGGCTTCGATCGAAGTCGGGCGACTCGGCGCGTTTCGGGCGAGAGGTCAGAGCTCCGCGAGCGCGAGATTCAGCTGCAGAACGTTCACGGTCGGCTCACCCAGGTATCCGAGATCGCGCGCCTGGGTGCTCGTCTCGACGAGGTCGCGTACCTCTCGCTCATCGAGACCGCGGGCCTCCGCGACGCGAGCCGCCTGGAGCAGCGCGTACTCGGGGCTGATGTGGGGGTCGAGTCCCGAGCTCGACGCCGTCACCGCGTCGGCCGGGACATCCGCCTCGTCGACGCCGTTGAACTCGGCGATCGCCGCCTTCCGCTCCTCGATCGCGGCGATGAGGTCGGCGTTCTCGGGGCCCCAATTGCTGCCGCTCGAGGCGCCGCCGTCGTAGCCGTCGCCGGCCGCTGACGGGCGGGGCTGGAACCACTCGGGCAGCGGTTCGCCGTCGGCGTCGGTGAAGGGCTGGCCGATGAGCGCGGAGCCCACGACCTCGCCGTCGGCGTCGTGCACGACCGAGGCGTTCGCCTGGGCGGGCAGCACGAGCTGTCCGATGCCGGTGATGACGAGCGTGTAGGCGACGCCGAGCACGGCGGTGAAGATGAGCATCGCGCGGATCGCCACCCAATGGGTGCGTGCCGCGGTGCGAGTGGAGCTCATGATGGTGGTTTCCTTTCGAAGGTGTCCAGCGGGTCGAGGAGCGACGAAGGAGCGTCTCGAAACCCTCGAGACGGCCGGTCTCGAGACGCTCGATGCGCTCGCTCCTTGACCAGCGGAAGGGTTCAGAACCCGGGGATGAGGCTGACGACGAGGTCGATCAGCTTGATGCCGACGAAGGGCGCGATGATGCCGCCGAGCCCGTACACCAGGAGGTTTCGGCTGAGGATCGCCGAGGCACCGCCGGCCTTGTACTTCACGCCGCGGAGCGCGAGCGGGATCAGGATCACGATGATGATCGCGTTGAAGATGATCGCCGACAGGATCGCGGAGGCGGGCGAGTGCAGCTGCATGAGGTTCAGCACCGCGAGCCCGGGGAAGACGCCCGCGAACATCGCGGGGATGATCGCGAAGTACTTCGCGATGTCGTTCGCGATCGAGAACGTCGTGAGCGCACCGCGGGTGATGAGCAGCTGCTTGCCGATGCGCACGATCTCGATGAGCTTCGTCGGGTCGCTGTCGAGGTCGACCATGTTGCCGGCCTCCTTCGCGGCCGACGTACCGGTGTTCATCGCGACGCCGACGTCGGCCTGCGCGAGCGCGGGGGCGTCGTTCGTGCCGTCACCGGTCATGGCGACGAGGTTGCCGCCCTCCTGCTCGCGCTTGATGAGCGCCATCTTGTCTTCGGGCGTCGCCTCGGCGAGGTAGTCGTCGACGCCCGCCTCGGCGGCGATCGCCTTCGCCGTGAGCGGGTTGTCGCCCGTGATCATCACGGTGCGGATGCCCATGGCCCGCAGCTCCGCGAAGCGCTCGGTCAGGCCGTCCTTGACGACGTCCTTCAGGTGCACCACGCCGAGGATCCGTGCGGTGCCCGACGCGTCCTTCGACGCGACGACGAGGGGGGTTCCGCCGCCGGTCGAGATCGCCTCGACCCGCTGCTCGAGTTCGTCGAGGGTCGACGACGCGATTCGACCGGATGCCTCGACCCACGCGATGACGGCCGAGCCGGCGCCCTTGCGCACGATCGTGCCGTCGGCCAGGTCGAGCCCCGACATTCGGGTCTGCGCCGTGAACGGCACGACCTCGCCCGCCGCCTCGTTCGCCGAGCCCGTCGAGGCATCGAATCGGATGCCGCGTTCCGCCGCCAGCTCGACGATCGACGAGCCCTCGGGCGTGGGGTCCGCGAGCGACGACAGCGCCGCCGCCCGCACGAGCTCGGCCGACTCGACCCCCGGCATCGGCACGAACTCGCTCGCCCGGCGGTTGCCGTACGTGATCGTGCCGGTCTTGTCGAGCAGCAGCGTCGTCACGTCGCCGGCTGCCTCCACTGCGCGACCCGACATCGCGAGCACGTTGCGCTGCACCAGCCGGTCCATGCCGGCGATGCCGATCGCAGACAGCAGGGCGCCGATCGTCGTCGGGATGAGGCAGACGAGCAGGGCGATCAGCACCGGGATGGAGGCGGGCGTCGCCGCGTAGGACGCGATCGGGTTCAGGGTCAGGGCGACCACGACGAACACGATTGACAGGCTCGCGAGCAGGATGTTCAGCGCGATCTCGTTCGGCGTCTTCTGGCGCGACGCACCCTCGACGAGGGCGATCATGCGGTCGACGAAGGTCTCGCCGGGCTTCGACGTGATGCGCACGACGATGCGGTCGGAGAGCACACGGGTGCCGCCGGTGACCGCCGAGCGGTCACCGCCCGACTCGCGCACGACCGGCGCCGACTCGCCGGTGATCGCCGATTCGTCGACGGTCGCGATGCCGTCGATGATGTCGCCGTCGCCCGGGATGAGCTCGCCGGCCGACACGACGACGACGTCGCCGAGCCGCAGCTCGGCCGAGGAGACCTCGGTCAGAGGCGTCCGTTCGGCCGCCGCATCCATCACCTCGTCGTATTGCGCGACCAGGTGCGCCACGGTCGACGTGCGAGTCTGGCGCAGCGTGTCGGCCTGCGCTTTGCCGCGTCCTTCGGCCACCGATTCCGCGAGGTTCGCGAAGATCACGGTGAGCCAGAGCCAGACCGCGATGCCCCAGGTGAACGAGACCGGCACGGCCGTGCCGCCGGAGCCTTGCGGCCCGCCGAGGAACGGCTCGGCGATCGCGAGCACCGTGGTGAGTGCGGCACCCACCTCGACGATGAACATGACGGGGTTGCGCCACATCTGGCGCGGGTCGAGCTTCTTGAGCGCGCCCGGGAGCGCCTGGACGAGCTGGGCGGTTCCGAATGCGCTCTGTCGGCGCTTCGACGGGGATGAGTGCGGATGCTGCGCGGCCTGCGTCGTGGCATCCGGCCCTTCGACAGGCTCAGGGAGCGTCTTCGTGATGGTGGACATGTCAGTTCAGCCCTTCAGCCAGGGGACCCAGCGTGAGCACGGGGAAGTAGGTGAGTGCGGTCACGATGACCGTGACGCCCACGAGGAGGCCGACGAACTGCGGCCGGTGGGTGGGCAGGGTGCCGGCGGTCGCGGGCACCTTGTCCTGCGCGGCGAGGCTGCCGGCGAGCGCGAGCACCAGCACGATCGGCACGAAGCGGCCGAGCAGCATCGCGACGCCGAGCGCGGTGTTGAACCACGGCGTGTTCGCGGTGAGGCCGGCGAACGCCGATCCGTTGTTGTTCGACGCGCTCGTGAAGGCGTAGAGCACCTCGCTCATGCCGTGGATTCCGGGGTTCCAGATCGAGGTCGCCTCGACGTCCTCGCGGACACCGGGGATCGCGAAGCTCAGCGCGGTGCCCGCGAGCACGAGCGTCGGCGTGACGAGGATGTACAGGCTCGCGAGCTTGATCTCGCGCGGCCCGATCTTCTTGCCGAGGTACTCGGGGGTGCGGCCCACGAGCAGGCCCGCGATGAACACCGCGATGACCGCGAGCACGAGCATGCCGTAGAGGCCTGAGCCGACGCCGCCGGGGGCGACCTCGCCCAGCATCATGTTCAGCATCGGCATCATGCCGCCGAGCGCGGTGTACGAGTCGTGCATCGAGTTCACGGCGCCGGTCGAAGTGAGCGTCGACGTCGAGCCGAACAGCGTGGTGGCGAAGATGCCGAAACGCTGCTCCTTGCCCTCCATCGCACCGCCGGCGACCTCGGGGGCGGTGCCGTTGCCGGCCGCCTCGAGCGAGCTGAGCGCGACGAGCGAGACGACGTAGAGCGTCGTCATGACCGCGAGGATCGCGTAGCCCTGTTTGTTCGAACCGACCATCCTGCCGAACGTGCGCGGCAGGGCGAACGGGATGGCGAGCATCAGCACGCACTCGAACAGGCTCGTCCATGCGGTCGGGTTCTCGAACGGGTGCGAGGAGTTCACGTTGAAGAAGCCGCCGCCGTTGGTGCCGAGCTCCTTGATGACCTCTTGCGAGGCGACCGGACCGCCGGGGAGTGTCTGCGAGTTGCCCGCGAGCGTCGTGATCTCGGTGAAGCCGTTGAAGTTCTGCACGACGCCGCCGACGATCAGGATGATCGCGCCGACGACGGAGAGCGGCAGCAGCAGGCGGAACGAGCCGCGGAACAGGTCGACCCAGAAGTTTCCGATCGTGCCCGAGCCCCGGCGCGCGAAGCCGCGCACGAGGGTGATCGCGACCGCGATGCCGACGGCGGCGGAGACGAAGTTCTGCACGGCGAGGCCCGCGAGTTGCACCGTGTAGCCGAGCGTCACCTCGGGCGAGTACGACTGCCAGTTCGTGTTCGTCACGAAGGAGGCCGCCGTGTTGAAGGAGAGCCCCTCGGGCACGGCAGGCAGGCCGAGCGAGTATGGCAGCACGGCCTGCGCACGCTGCAGCAGGTAGACGAAGAAGACGCCGATGACGCTGAACGCCAGCACGCCGCGGAGGTACGCGGGCCACGACTGCTCGGAGCGCGGGTCGACCCCGATCAGCCGGTAGAGGCCTCGCTCGACCCTCCAGTCCTTCGTCGAGGTGTAGATGCGGGCCATGTAGTCGCCGAGCGGGCGATACAGCAGGGCGAGGATGAGTGCGAGAGTAGCCGCCTGAAGGACGGCGAAGAACACGTCCATCAGAACCTCTCGGGTTTGACGAGGGCGACCACCAGGTACACCACTGCGGCGACACCCAACGCGGCGGCGAGGAGTTCGAAGAAGATCACAGCTTCTCGACCCCTCTCGCGATGAGGCCGATGACCACGAACACGGCGATGATGCCGAGGATGTAGACGACGTCGAGCACGGAGACTCCAGGTTCGGGATTCCGCGGACCGCAGGGGCGCGATGGGCGGGCAGCGTTCAGCTGCACGTCAGATGCAACACCCGGCGGGATGCCTCGGGCCGCGTCCTCACGGATCCCTAACGCTTGCGCGTGCTCATCCGAACGCGGTGCTCACACCGGGCGTCGGGAACGCGTCAGGATGCCGCCCGGAGCCGTTCCGGATCCGTCACGACCGGCATCGGGAGCGTCGTCGCGTCGTAGAACCGTCTCATGACCCTCACGTCGATCCTTCCCACGCTGCGCCGCTCGATCCCCGACCCGCTCGACGCCGATCGCTGGCCCGAGCACACCTCGGCGACTCCCGACGATGTCATCGTCTCAGGGGTCTCGCTGTGCCGGCTCGCCGAGCTCTGCGGGCTTCCGTGCGTGCACACCGCCTCGGCGTCGTTGCCGGGCACCGGTGGCCTGCCGTCGCCTACCGCGGAGTGCACGGTCGCGGTGCTCGAGGTCGCCGAGGTGCGGACGGAGGGCGAGGAACGGGTGATCGCCCTCGACGCCCAGGTCGACGACATCGGGGCGTGCTGGTCGGAGCTTCGGCTCATCGGCCGCGCATCGACCGCCCACGAGCACCCCTACCTCGTCGCGCGCACCGGCAGCCGCGGCGCCGGGGCGGAGTCGGCCCGGCTGCCGGGAGACATCCAGCCGGGCGACGTCGTCGCGGTGCCGTGCCGGGTGCCGCTCACCGCGGTGCGGCTGCGGCGTCGCTGACCGTGCACACGCCGACGGGGGTGCACGACGACGTGCACCCCCGTCTCACTGCGGAGTCCGGGTCAACGTCCGCAGTGGGTCCACGGCTGCTCGTCGTCGTGCCCGCCCTGGTGGGGCTTGCGTCGTTCGGCCGCGGGACGCGACGAGCGGCCGCGGACATCGGCCAGGGCGGTACCGCCGCGGCAGGGGATCGCGATCACATCGCCCGCGCGGAGGTCGGCCGGAAGGGTCGCCTCGGGCATGCCGGCCCGGTCGGGGCGAAGCCGAACCCGGCGGGTCACGGCCGTGCTGCTGCGGCCGATCAGGGTGCACTCCTCGGTGAGGGGCTGCGCCTGGTCGAGCACCGCGTCGATCCAGGCGCGAGCACGCCCTCGGGGAGCTCGTCGACGGCGAGTACCCGGGTGACGATGACCGAGGCGAATCGTTCGCCGCCGGCGGTCGCAGCCGCTGCCGCGGCGGAGGTACGGGTGCACGGCGTGCCGATCGCCCGGGCGAGTTCGAGCATGGAGTTGCCGTCGACGACGAGGTCATGGCCGACGATCCGCGCGGACGCGGGCCAGACGCCCGCACGCAGCGGGCGGGTCGACAGGCGTGCGGTGGAGAGGTGGGAGCGCAGGTGTGCGATGAACATGTCATCGGGTCTACGCCCATGTGCCGCGGCGGAGGTCGGCGCTGACGAGAGCCGAACGGGCGGCGGCGGAGATCCTCACGCGACCCTCATGGGGCGGGTGAGGCGCGCAGCTGTCAGGGGGCCGGGGCGGGCGTCGGTGTCGGTGTCGGGCCGAAGCCCGGCTGGCCGGGCGTGACGCCGAAGAACAGGGGATCGCTCGGCGCTTCTTCGTGCGGCAAGTATCCCTCGGCGAGGGTGACGCCGCCGAAGATCGCACGGCTGAGCTCGGCGCGTTCGCCGGGCCAGCACTTCGTGTCGGCGGACACGAGCACGTTGCCGTTGTGGATGAACGTCACCATGAGCAGTGAGAAGTCGCCCTGCTTGCGGACGATGACGTCCGACGAGCCGGACTCCGACGAGCCGAATTCCTTGTCCTCGAACTCGTACCCGGCGTCTTCGAGGTAGGTGCGGACGGCGTCGGCGAGCTCATCGTGTTCGGCCGGGTCCACGTGCGTCGAACGCGTGAGGCTGAAATTGTACGAGCCGTCGGGGCAGCCGGCGCCAGATGGCTGCATCCCGAAAGTGCCGATCTCAGCGTCCCATGGGCCCTCGTCGATCAACGCCTGGATGTCGTTCGTCACGGCGCGGTAGTCGAAGTAGTGCTGCTTCGCTTGTGCGACGAGTTCATTGCCGGTGGGAGTCACTCCGCCTCCTTCATTCGCGCACCCGACTAGGGCGAATGCCAGTGCACCCGCGGCGGCCGCGACTCTCCAGCGCTTGTTCACCTTACGAACTCGATTGTTGGCCGTCGCACGAAGGTGACTGCGTCAAGGGGTGAGGGTCGGCGTCGGTGTCGGGCCGAACTCGGGCTGGCCGGGTGTGACGCCGAAGAATAGGGGATCGCTCGGCGCCTCCTCGCGCGGCAGGTACCCCTCTGAGAGGATGGCATCGCCGAAGATCGCGTCGCTGAGCTCGTTGTCATCGCCGGGCCAGCACTTCGTCTCGGCGGAGACGAGCACGTTGCCGTTGTGGATGAACGTCACCATGAGCAGGGAGAAGTCGCCCTGCTTGCGGACGATGACGTCAGACGAGCCGGACTCGGCCGAGCCGAGGTTCACTCCCTCGTACTCGTATCCGGCGTCCTCGAGGTAGGTGCGGACGGCGTCGGCCAGCTCATCGTGTTCGGCCGGATCCACGTGCGTCGAACGCGTGAGGCTGAAATTGTACGAACCGTCGGGGCAGCCTGCGCTCGAGGGCTGCATTCCGAATGAACCGATCCTAGCCTCCCACGGGCCCTCGTCGATCAGCGCTTGGATGTCGTTCGTCACGGCACGGTAGTCGAAATAGTGCTGCTTCGCCTGTGTGACGAGTTCATCGCCTGTGGGAGTCATTCCGCCTCCTTCATTCGCGCACCCGACGAGGGCGAATGCCAGTGCACCCGCGGCGGCCGAGATCCTCCAGCGCTTCATCATCCCCGAGGCCCGTCCGTCGTCACGATCATCGTGTTCACCGGAGCGGCTCCCCGTTGGCGACGACGTTGGCAATGTTACGGAACGATTCTGAGTCCCGTGACAGGTAGCCGTTGTCCTGCTCCCACCAGCCCCATGCTGGGGCATTGCCGCCGTCGTGCGCGGCATGCCCGGGGGTCCCGAGGCCGTACTCCGTGCCGCCGTTGAGCGCAGGTACCTCGCCCCCGTCGCTCTCGAAACTGATCGCACCCGGAAGCGTCTCCGGGTCCGTCCCATGCCCGAACGAGCTGTGCTCGCCGTAGCGTGCGACGATGTCTCCCGGCGCACGGGAGGCGAAGACCTCGATGTCGGAGTAGTCCATCGGATCGTCGCCCGTCCAGCCGGCGTGGTATCCGTCGGGCACGCCGGCGGAACCGACGGCGACGAGTCGGTCGACGCCGAGGTCGCCCTCCGCCCCGCCGACGGCGAGGAACGCCGTGGTGCTGCCGTACGAGTGCCCGATCACCGAGGTCGTGACCGCCGCCGACACCGCGGTGTCGAGTCCGAGCAGCGATTGCGTCAGCGTCGCGGAGCCTTCGGTTGCAGAGCCCATCGTGTGCTCCGTCGCGAGATTCGGGGAATCGTAACCGTACCAGGCGATGGTGGCCGAGCGGACGCCGTTGCCGTAGGCGTCGGCGAACTCGTCGAGGTCGCGCGCGCTCTTCCCCCACGCCTTGAGATCTCCCAGGCTCGAGAACATCCCGCCCACGAGGACGTTCACGTTCGTGATCCCTTCCAGAGGGTCGATCGGGTTGCCGTCGTCGTCCGAGATGCGTACGCCGTACATGACGGCTGCGGTCGCCTGAGGCTCTTCCAAGGGGTGGAACATGAGCAGCTGACCGTCGAAGGAGTTGAGTTCCCGCTTGAGGCTTTCCAGTTGCGAGTCCAGCGGTTCGCCGTAGGGTCCCGCCTTGACCGTCGCGTCGTAGACCGCCCGATTCGCAACAAACCGATCCAGGTACGGGATGCCCTCGAGATTGCCGATGAACTCGGGGTGCGTGCGCCGCAGCGCGTCGCGCTGTGCCTCCGACAGGTCGTCCCACACCCGGGCGACCTCGTCCGGCGAATCGGCGTTCGCGAGTGCGTCGACCGCGGCGAGGGTCGACGCGCCGAGTGGGGATGCGCTGAGGGTCCGCCCATCGACGTTGACCAGTGCGGCGATCGCAGCACCGTAGGCATCGTCCCAGCGTGCGTATGCCCTCTCCCACTGGTCCCAGAGATCGTTCAGCGTGGTCTGCGCGCCCGACAGAGCGCTCTGGGCGTCGTCGACGTTCGACGTTGCGCGCCGCGCGGCGGCTGCATCGCTGCCGTTCTCCGTCGTCGCTTGCTCGGATTCGGCGGCGCCGAGAGCGGAATCGGCATCTTGGAACGCACGATGCGCGGCTTCGACTTCGTCGATCAGAGCGTTGGCGTCACGGGCATACAGTGCAACGGCCTCGCCGTACTCGCGCACGACGCTCGCGACGCGGCGGAGCCATGCGACGGTCGGGACGATGCTCGTGGCCAGCGCCCCCGACTCGGATTTCACACGTCTGATGCTGGCGCCGCGACCCTCGAGCCCGAGCTGGACGTTTCGAAGGACGATGCGCGCGTTGCCGGCTTCGTCGATGAGCTCCGAAATGTCCCGATGGATGCTCTCGAGCTGACCACTGTCGTAGTCGATGCGTTCGAGCGACCACCCGCGGTTAGGCGAAATCAGCGACAGAGTCGTCGTCCCATCCCGCGCCGAGCGAAACGTCGAGCGCATCGAACGACTCGTTGATCTCGCGGAGCCTCCCGCTGATCGCGACCCCGGATGCGTGATGATCGCGTACCTCGAGCGCTGCCTGCCCCAATGCGTTCTCGAGCATCACGCGGAGCGCGGTCCTGCCGACCGGGTTGCCGACGCCGGTGTCGCGCGCCCACAGATCGTTCGCGTACGCGACGTACTGCCCGAGCGTGGCATCGACGTTGATGATCGCGCCCTCGAGCGCCGCCTTCTCGATCGCGACATCGGTCACGTGCCCTCCCCAGCATGTACCTGTGGAGACACCATATCGGCAGTGGCATACGCGGTCGAAATCGCGCGAGGGGGTCTCGATACGCTCGCTGGCGCTCGCTACTCGACCACCGAGCCGGTGCGACCACCGGCCTGGCGCTCGCGACCACCGGGCTGGCGCTACTCGACCACCGGGGCACCGGCGCCGCGCAGAGCCTCCCACTCGGCGAGCAGTCCGGGCATCCTGCCCTCGATGAAGCGGAAGAACGCGACCATCTCGCCCGTGCGCCGGGCGCCCGCCGACGAGGGGTCGCCGATCGCATCGATCGCCTGCGCCGCCGTCTCGGCGAAGGTGCCGTAGACCGAGTTTTTGCCGGCGAGCGCCGTGTACCAGGCGTCGTCGAAGATCTCCCAGCGTTCGCGCCGACTACCGGGATGGGGCATCCGGTGGATGATGCCGAGCGAGCGCAGGTACCTGACCGCGCCCGAGATCGCGGCGGCGCTCACGCCGAGCGACTCGCCGAGTTCGGACGCCGTGAGCCCGCCCTCGTCGGCGACGAGCAGGGCCATCAGCACACGCGCCGGCATCTTCGGAAAGCCCGCGGCGGTGAGCACGGCGGCCGACTGTTCGACCGCCGTGCTCAGTGCCTGCTCGTCGCGCGCCATCCTTCGATTCTCTCAGGGTGCCCGGCTCAACCGGCCGTCGTGAGCTCGCGGCGTCGCATCGAGGCGACGGCGAGGGCTGCCGCGACCAGTCCGATCGCGAGCATCCAGAACCCGCCTGCCCAGTCGACGTCATCGCCCGTCGGAACGGGGGAGTGGGTGAACGGCGAGAGATCGGTGAGCCAGTCGGGTGCGCCGAGCAGCGGGCCGAAGGTGCCGAGGATCGCCGCGCCGCCGACGAGCACCCAGCCGAGCACGATCGTCAGGCGCGGCATCCAGACGAACGCGAGCAGCACGAGCCCGAGGAACACGAGCGAGACCGGCAACTGGGCGAGGGCGGCCTGCGAGATGAGCGGCACGAGTTCATCGGCGCCATCGGATGTCGCGGCGCCCGCCAGCCCCGCGAGCCACGCGGCGGCGAGCACGACCACGATGACGATCACCCCGACGAACCAGTACTCGAGCAGCCAGCGCGTGCGCGGCACGGCAGTGGCGAGCACCTGCTCGGCGGTGCCGTGCGCCTCCTCCTGGCGCGCGCGGATTCCGACCTGCACGGCGCTGCACGCGGCGAGCACCCCGATGATGCCGAAGAAGGTGGCGATGAACGCCTGCTCGAGGGTGGCGCCGCCGCCGAGCGCCGCCTGGAGCGTGTCGGCGATCTCTGGGGCTTCGCCGCCGAGCTGCGCGACGAGTTCTGAGAGCGAGCTCGCGGTGAGGCCGGCGACGGCGCCGCCGACCGCCCACGCGATGAGCGTCGAGACGTTGAGCCGCCACGCCAAGCCGAAGGAGTTCGACAGGGCGGGGCCCGCGGCGGCCCGTCCGTTGCGGCCAGGCAAGAGGCTCGCCCCCTGGTCGCGCACCGACTGAAGCCAGAAGACGACGCCGACGAGCACGGCCGTGAACCCGAGCGCGAGCATGAGCGGCGCGACGTCGTTCTCCACGTACGCGCCGGTCGCCTGGCCCCACCCGATCGGCGAGAGCAGACTCGGCCACGCCGGAGTCACGTGCAGCAGATCCGACGAAGGCGTGCCCGAGGCATCCCCGATGCCGCGCAGCAGGTAGGCGCCGACGACCGCTGCGACACCCGCCCCGTTCGCCCCGCGCGAGGTGCGGAACAGTTGCGCCGCGAGCAACCCGATCGCGACGAACGCGATGCCGCTCGCGGCGATCGCCGCGCCGGCGACCCACGAGCCGGCGGCCTCGAGCCCGCCGACGATGAACGCGAGGGCGACGAGCGCTCCGAGCGCGAGGTTCGCGAGTACGCCGAGCACGAGCGTCGCGACCGTCGGTGCGACCCGTCCGGCCGGGGTCGCGGCGATCAGCTCGGCGCGCCCCTGCTCCTCCTCGGCGCGGGTGTGCCGTGTCACGAGGAAGGTGCTCATGAGGCCGCCCATGAGCGCGAGCCAGGCGAAGATCTGGAAGAACAGGAAGGCGCCGAGCTCGGGGCCGTTCGGCGTGCCGCGGAACACGAGGATCGTGCGGCTCGCGGTCGCGAGCTGCAGGATCTCGCTGCGCTCGGACTCGCTGCCGTACGTGTCGGCGACGGCGGCCACCGACGAGTACGCGAGCAGCGCGGTGCCGACGAGCCAGAGCGCGAGTTGCAGGCGGTCGCGGCGCAACCGCTGCCGAAGCAGCGTGCCGAAGGCGGTCATGCGCGGGCCCCCTCCACGGGTTCGGCCACGCGCTCGGTCAGTTCGTCGCCGTAGTGGCGCAGGAACAGCTCTTCGAGCGACGGCGGCGAGACGGTGAGGGCGCGCACCTCGAGCCGGGTGAGTTCGGGCAGCACGGATGCCACGCGGTCGCTGTCGACGGTGAAGCTCGCCCGGCCGTGGTCGATGACGAGGTCGTGCGCATCGGGGATGCGGTCGATCTCGGCGGCGAGTGCGGCGGGGTCGAGGCCGTCGGCGGCGAACGCGATCTCGGTGCGGGTGAGGTGGCGGAGCTCGGCGAGGGTGCCCGATTCGACGGTCTTGCCCGCTCGGATGATGCTGACCCGGTCGCACAGCTCCTCGACCTCGGAGAGGATGTGGCTCGAGAGCAGCACGGTCGCACCCTCGCCCGCCACGCGCGCGATCTCGCGGTTGAACACCTGCTCCATGAGCGGGTCGAGGCCGCTCGTCGGCTCGTCGAGGATGTAGAGCTCGGCGGGTGTCGCGAACGCGGCGATGAGGGCGACCTTCTGGCGGTTGCCCTTCGAGTAGGCGCGGCCCTTCTTGCGGGGGTCGAAGTCGAAGACCTCGAGGAGCCGCTGCTTGCGGGCGGCGTAGCCGGCCCTGTCGCCGGTGCCACCGCGCAGTCGCGCGAGCAGGTCGATCGCCTCGCCGCCGGTGAGGTTCGGCCAGAGGCTCACGTCGCCCGGCACGTAGGCGACCCGCCGGTGGAGTTCTGCGGCGTGCTTCCACGGGTTCTCGCCGAACAGCGCGGCCGTGCCGCCCGAGGTCCGGGCGAGGCCGAGGAGGATGCGGATGGTGGTGGACTTGCCTGCGCCGTTCGGGCCGAGGAACCCGTGCACCTCGCCGGACTGGACGTCGAGGTCGAGCCCGTCGAGCGCGACGGTGCGGCCGAACCGCTTCTGGAGGCCCGCGGCGCTGATCACTGTCGTCATGAGCGAGATGCTACGCCGGTTTCACAAATTTGTGAATCTTGCTAACGGGTTCCTAACGCCCGCCACGGCGCCCCACCTGCGCGACGTCGCGCAAACGGCTCATAGCGACCACTCTTCACGCCATTCGTGTGACTCCACATCGTGAAGTCGCACAAGTCGTTCCTCGAGACCGGTGGGTGCAGCCATGCGCGCGATTCCACATCGTGAAGTCGCACGAACGGTGCTGAGCGGTGTTCTCGCCTACTCGAGCGCCGCGAACTTCTCGATGTCGCCCTCGGTGCCCGACACGATGATGAGGTCGTGGTTCGACACCACCGTGTTCTCGGTCGCGTAGGTGAAGGGCTTGCCGGGGCTCTTCACGCCGACCACGGTGACCCGGTGCTTCGAGCGCACGCCCGACTCGGTGAGGTTCTTGCCGCGGATCGGCTTCGGCGGGTACATCTTCACCAGCGCGAAGTCGTCGTCGAACTCGATGAAGTCGAGCATTCGGCCCGACACGAGGTGCGCGGTTCGCTCGCCGGCCTCGCGCTCGGGATAGATGACGTGGTTCGCGCCGATGCGCTGAAGGATCTTTCCGTGCGACGCCGAGATCGCCTTCGCCCAGATCTGCGGGATCTTGAGGTCTACGAGGTTCGCGGTGATGAGCACGGATGCCTCGATCGACGACCCGACCGCGCAGACCGCGATCGAGAAGTCCTGGGCGCCGATCTGGCGCAGCGCGTCGAGGTTCTTCGCATCGGCGACCACGGCGTGCGTGACCCGCTCCGACCACTTCTGCACGAGATTCTCGTCGGTGTCGACCGCGAGCACCTCTCGGCCGAGGCGGTCGAGCTGGCCTGCGGTGGCTGCGCCGAACCGGCCGAGGCCGATCACGAGCACCGGGGCGTCGTGCCTGATCTTGTCAACCAACGATGGGCCTCTCTTCCGGTCGTTTGAACAGTTGTCGTCGCTGACTCGCGGCGAGCGCGGCGGCGAGGGTCACGGTGCCGACGCGGCCCATGAACATGGTCGCGGCCATGACGTACTTGCCCTCAGGCGGGAGGTCGAAGGTGAATCCGGTCGACAGGCCGCAGGTGGCGAAGCCCGAGATCACGTCGAACAGCACGAAGTCGAGCGGGGCCTTCGTCATCTGGGTCAGGATGATCGTGGAGACCGCCACGATCGTGGCGCCCCACAGCACGACGCTCACTGCGAGGCGCAGGATGTCGCGCGGGATGCGCCGGCCGAACGCCTCCATCGAGGGCGCGCCCCGCGCCTCGGCGAACGCGGCGAGGAACAGCACCGCGAGCGTCGTCACCTTGATGCCGCCTGCGGTCGACGCCGAGCCTCCGCCGACGAACATGAGCATGTCTGAGACCAGCAGGCTTGATGGGTAGAGATCGGCCATGTCGATGGTGGAGAAGCCGCCCGAGCGGGTCATCGTCGACATGAACAGGGCCTCGAACAGGGTCTTGCCGAACCCGAAGCTGCCATAGGTCTTCGGGTTGTCGTACTCGAGCACGAGGAACGCGAGTGCACCGAGCGCGAAGAGGATTCCGGTGGTCGCGAGGGTGAGCTTGACGTGCACGCTCCACCGGCGCGGACTCCGCCATGCCCGCGCGAGCGCGAAGATCACGGGAAACCCGAGGCTGCCGAGGAAGACCGCGATCATCATGAGCGACTGGAACCAGTAGTCGTCGAAGAACTCGACGGGTCCGGCCACGTTGGGGGCGAATCCGGTGTTCGTGAACGCGCTCACCGAGTAGTACGCCGAATACCAGACGCTGGTGCCGAGGTCGTGTCCCGCGGCGAGCACGCTCGGAATCATCCCGAGCATGATCACCGTCTCGATCATCAGCGTGCTCACTGCGACGGTGACGAGCAGGCCACCCACCTCTCCCAGGCGGATCGCCTGGCGCTCAGCCACCGGGCCGACGTGGATGCGCGACGGGTTCGTGTCGCTCGCGGCCATGAGCTTGGCACGAAGCCCCAGCCGGCGCGAGATCACGAGGCCGAGGATCGACGCGAGCGTCAGCACGCCCATGCCGCCGACGTTCATGCCGATGATGATCACCGCATTGCCGAAGGGTGACCAGTAGGTCGCCATGTCGACCGTGGTGAGTCCGGTGACGCAGATCGTCGACACCGCCGTGAAGAAGGCGTCGGCCAAGGGCGTGCTGCTGCGTTCGCCCGCCCGCGCGATCGGCAGCGACAACAGCAGCGTGGTGACGAGGATCAGCGACGCGAAGATCAGGATCGCGAAGCGCGCCGGCGAACTCCTGACGAGGGCGTCGATGGCGTCGCGCACCTTGCCGAGCCACGAGCGACGGTCCACTCGACCGAGGCGGGCCACCCCCTGTGCGCGCATCGACCCCCCTCATGTGCCGTCATCGAACGCGTGAGTCATGGTACTCCCCGCCGTGAATGACTACCCTTGGGGCATGGCTGACATCTTCGACGTGGTGGCGGACGCGACCAGGCGCGACATCCTCGCCGTGCTGCTCGAACGAGAGTCGGCGGTGCCGCAGTCGGGCGGCGAGATCAGCGTCTCCGAGATCGTCGCGGCGCTCGGCACGAGTCAGCCCACGGTCTCGAAGCACCTGAAGGTGCTCCGCGAATCGGGCCTCGTGACCGTGCGCGAAGAGGGGCAGCATCGCTACTACCGTCTCGATCGCGGGCCGCTCGAGACGCTCGAAGACTGGCTGATCCCGTTCATGTCATCGGATGCCGCGGCCGACGCCGCGACGCTCGCCGGCGCCGAGGCGCACGAGGCTTCGCTGAATGAAGACCAATGGGCCTTCGCCTCGGCGATCGGCAAGGTCTTCGCCGACACGGCCCACCAGGTCACCCAGGTCGTCAAGCGCAAGTAGCCCTCTCCGCCGTCGAGGAGCGCGCGACGGAGGAGCATCTCGAAACGCTCCCGCTCCGCGGCGATTTCCGCCAGACTGGCGCGATGATCGTCGCCTTCCACGGCCTCCTCGTTCTCGGCATCATCGGCACCGGCCTCGTTGCGGGGGTGTTCTTCGCGTTCTCGGGATTCGTCGTGCAGGGGCTCGATCGCCTGCCGCCCGCCGACGCCGCCCGAGCGATGCGGGAGATCAACGTGACGGCGCCGCGGCCACCGCTCATGCTCGCGCTGTTCGGCACTGGGGCCGTGCTCGTCCTGCTCGTCGTGTTCGTGTTCATCGTCACCGGCCGCATCGGCGGGACGGGCTGGCTGATGCTGGCCGCCGCGGCCGTCTACCTCGTCGGCGCCATCGGTGTCACTGCCGCCGCGAACGTGCCGCGCAACAACCGCCTGGCCGCAGCGCCCGCGACGGACGAGGCCGCGCTCGGCGCGGCGTGGCGCGGGTTCCGCTCGGGATGGCTCGCCTGGAACCACGTGCGAGCGCTCACCTCGACTGCCTCTTGCGCCTGCCTCGTCGTCGCTGCGCTCGCCCGCTGACCCTCGATCGCGGCGCCCGGCTGACGCGCGAGTCGCCACAAACCGCGCCTCCATGCGCGGGGATCAGCACTTTTCGGCGACTCGAGTGTCTGGAGGCCGGCGGGCACAGGCCGGGCCAGGGTGGCGGGGCGTCAGGCGAGCGGCTTGATCATCTCGAGTTCGAGGCCGCCGGGGGCGAGCTCGTACTCGCGGCTGCGGCCGGTGAGGGTGAATCCGAGCTTCTCGTAGAAGCGGATCGCCCGCGCATTCGTCTCGTGCACCTCGAGGCGCAGGGTGCTGCCGTAGCCGCGCGCCCACTCCTCCACGGCGGCGAGCAGGCGACGTGAGACGCCCGCGGCATCGCCGCGGTGGTCGGGTGCGACGTAGACGCCGACGAGCAGGGGGCCCGACGTGGCATCCGGGATGTACCCGCCCATGTGGCCGACCCAGCGCGTGCCCTCGATCGCGACGATCGAGGTCTGGCCGTCGGTGGTGCCGCGCGCGGCGCGCAGTCGCCAGCCGGCCTCGTCGACCTCGAGGGCATGCTCGAGGGTCTCGGCGTAGGCGATCGGGAAGTCGCGCAGCATCTCGATGCGCAGGGCCCGTACCGCCGGCCAGTCGTCGGCGGTCGTGGGGCGGATGACGACATCGGAGGCCTGCATCCTTCGACGTTAACGCATGGCGCGGGCGCGGATCGGGCGCGTGTAAGGGGGTGGCTCGCGAATCCGGTAGACTACCCCGAGGCATTCTGCCTTTCGGCTGCGGCACGCGCGGCCGGCACGATCTTTTCTGTGAGGTTCTGATGGGTTCCGTCATCAAGAAGCGTCGCAAGCGCATGGCGAAGAAGAAGCACCGCAAGCTTCTTCGCAAGACGCGCCACCAGCGTCGCAACAAGAAGTAGTCGCGCGAGCGACGACGGCTGAGCGTCGAACCCCACCGGGGTTCGGCGCTTTTCGCTGTCTCCGGGCATCGGGTCGGGTTGCGAGCCGCGAGCGGCATCCACTACGAGCGATCGAGCTGCAACCGTCGCCACGCGACGACGATGAGCACCGCCGACACGACCGGCAGCCAGAGCGCGACGAGGGTGGCGGTCGTGTTGGCCTGATCAGGGGCCATCGCCCACAGCGCGGGAGCGGCCGGCGGGAACCACGCGCCGACGCCCGAGAGCACGAAGACCTGCGCACTCGCGACCAGCACCACCGTCGCCGCGATCCCGCCGAGGAGCCCGCGGGCGAGCGTTGCGATCAAGGCCGCCGGCGTCGCCATGAGCGCCGTCAGCGGCATCAGCACCGCGAGACGCGCGAGCGCCGCCAGTTCCTCCGATCCAGGTGCGCCGAAGCCGGCGGCGAGTCCGGCGACGACCAGCGCCGCGGGGAGCAGCATCGCGACGACGAGCGCCCACGCGAGGTAGACGAGGAGCTTGCCCATCGCCACGTCGGCGCGGCGCACCGGCAGCGCGAAGAGCCCGGCCACCGTCCCCTCGGCGAACTCGCGACCGAACAGCCAGCCCGCGACGGTGCCGCAGGCGAGGAATCCGCCGGCGGCGGTCACCTGCATGGCCGCTGAGGTGAGGCCCGGCCATCCTCCCCGGCCGGCGAGCGGACCGAGCTTGGCGATCAGCGCCGATGGGCCGCTCGCCGCGGTCACGACCACGACGAGGCAGATCGCGACGACGCCGACGATCAGCAACGCCGCCGCCACGAGCGGCACGCGGGCGGCGAGCAGCTTTCGCCCCTCGACGCCGAGCGCCGCTCCGAGCGCCTCGCGGCGGTTCACTCCGGGCTCCCGTCGGTGGCGCGGGCCTGATCGTCCTCGAGCACCATCGCGAAGAAGGCTCCCTCGAGGTCGGCCTCATGCGGGTCGAGGCCGCCGATGAGCCTGCCGCCGTTCATGACGGTGATGCGGTCGGCGACCCTGGCGACCTCGTCGAGATGGTGGCTCGAGATCAGCACGGATGCTCCGCCTCGCGCCCGCTCGAGCACCAGGTCGCGCAGCAGCAGGGTTCCCTTCGGGTCGAGCGCGTTCGTCGGTTCGTCGAGCACCACGAAGTCGGGCCGGTGCTGCAGGGCGATCGCGAGGCCGACCCGTTGGCGGTTTCCGAGAGAGAGCGTGCGTGCGCGGGTGTCGGCGTATCGACGGAGTGCGAGCGCCTCGAGGGCGCGATCGACGACGCGTTCCCGGTCGCTGCGGGCGACGCCGTGGAGCGCTGCTGCGGCTCGCAGGTTGGCCCGCACGGACAGCTCGCCGTAGACCAGCGGTGTCTCCACGACGTGCCCGGCCCGCGACCAGGTCGCGGAATCCGTGCGCCTCGAATCCTCACCGCCGATCCGGATCACGCCCGTGTCGGGTCGGAGCATTCCGAGCAGCAGTTTCATGAGGGTCGACTTTCCTGCCCCGTTCAGGCCGATCAGCGCGTGCACCTCGCCGCGCTCGACGGTCATCGTGAGCTCGTGCACCCCCGCGCCGCCTCGGTAGCTCCGGCTCACGCGCTCCAGTGTCATCCCGTCAGGCACGCGACGCTCCGTCGATGACATCGAACGCCTGCGAGAGCATGGCGCCCAGCATGGTGGAGTCGTCGGCGGCCCACGCCGTCAGGGCGGCCGTCATTGCTGCGAGCACCGCGGCCGACGCCATCCGCGCGATCGGTTCGGGCGTCCCGTCCGAGACCAGTTGCTCCACGATCCCGTCCTCCGTGCGCGCCATGTTCGCCCACATGCCGGCCCGGAGCGACGGCGTGGTGCCGGCGATCCGCACTCGGCGGCGCACGGTCTCCACATCGGGCAGCGAGATCGCCGCCCACGCGGCCCTGAGGCCCGCCGAGACGCGGCGGATCGGCGGGAGGCCGGTCGGCTGCGCGGCGATCGCCTGCACGATGAGCGGGTCGTACGGGTCGTCGAACAGCACGCCCTCCTTGCTGCGGAAGTGCCGGAAGAAGGTCATCTCGGACACGCCGGCCGACGCGGCGATCATCGCCGTGGTGGTTCCTTCGTATCCGTGGACCTCGAACAGTTCGACGGCCGTCGCCTCGAGGCGTGCCCGGGTCGCCTCGGCCCGGGCGCTGACTGGTTTCGGGTGACTCACCCCGCTAATGTTAGTCACTAACATTGATCGCCGCCACCCCGCCCGCGGCGGCGACGTAGCATCGAGGCATGGCCCGTGACATCCAGCTCACCCTGATCGGCAAGCCCGGCTGCCACCTCTGCGACGACGCGAGAGAGGTCGTGCAGGCGGTCATGGCCGAATTCGAGCAGGATGCCGCGTGCCGCATCTCGCTCGACGAGCAGTCGATCCTCGACGACGAGGCGCTGCGCGCGCGCTACGCCGAAGAGATCCCCGTGCTGCTCATCGACGGCGAGGTGCACACGTACTGGCGTGTCGACCCCGTGCGGTTGAAGACCGCGATCTGCGCGACCGGATGATCGCCGCGTCGAGCGCGAGCGGCTGAGTCCTCCTCATCACTCCGAGTTCACCGCGATTCTGTGGTGCCCCACCACGCCCGTGGCTAGGGTGACGAGCAGGGGATGCGGGTCTGCGCCCCTTGGCTCACAGAGGAGAAGACGCCGTGGCGCGTGAATTCAACGGCAAGATCGAACTCGATGTGCGGGACTCGAAGGCCGACTGGGACGCCTTCCTGCCGTCGAAGGCGCCGGAGGGCGCGCCGAACGTGCTCGTCGTGCTGTTCGACGACACCGGTCAGGCGGCGTGGTCGCCGTACGGCGGACGCATCGAGATGCCGACGCTCGACAAGCTTGCGGCGAACGGCCTGACCTACTCGCAGTGGCACACGACCGCGCTCTGCTCGCCGACGCGGTCGACGTTCCTCACCGGGCGCAACCACCACCTCAACGGCTTCGCGTCGATCTCGGAGTCGTCGAGCGGCTTTCCCGGGTACAGCTCGCATATCCCTCCGTCGAACGCGACGATGGCGAACGTGCTGCGGGATGCCGGATGGTCGACGTTCTGGATCGGCAAGAACCACAACGTGCCGATCGACGCCTTCACCGCCGGCAGCTCGAAGAAGGACTGGCCGCTCGCCCAGGGCTACGACCGGTTCTACGGATTCATCGGCGGCGAGACGAACCAGTGGTACCCGTCGCTCGCCGAGGACAACCACTACATCGACCAGCCGTACACGCCCGAAGAGGGTTACCACCTCTCGAAGGATCTCGCCGACAAGGCGATGGCCTTCATCCGCGACTCGAAGCAGACCGAGCCCGACAAGCCGTGGTACCTGTGGTTCTGCCCCGGCGCGAACCACGCCCCGCACCACGCCCCCCAGGAGTACATCGACAGGTACAAGGGCAAGTTCGACGACGGCTACGAGGCCTACCGCGAATGGGTGCTGCCGCGCATGATCGAACGCGGCATCCTGCCGGAGGGCACCGAGCTCACGCCCATCAACCCGATGACCGAGGGCACCTTCAACGAGGGCGACCGCGTTCGCCCGTGGGACTCGCTGTCGGACAACGAGAAGCGCCTCTTCAGCCGCATGGCCGAGGTGTACGCGGGCTACTCGGAGTACACCGACGCCCAGGTCGGCCGAATCATCGACTACCTCGAGGCGTCGGGCCAACTCGAGAACACGATCGTCATCTACGCGGCCGACAACGGCGCGTCGGGCGAGGGTTCGCCCAACGGCTCGGTCAACGAGAACAAGTTCTTCAACGGCTACCCCGACACCATCGAGGAGAACCTCAAGTACCTCGACGTGCTCGGCACCCCCGACACCTACAACCACTACCCGACCGGGTGGGCGACGGCGTTCTCGACGCCGTACAAGATGTTCAAGCGCTACGTCTACCAGGGCGGCATCGCCGACCCGCTCGTCATCTCGTGGCCGAAGGGCATCGCCGCGCGCGGCGAGGTCCGCGGCCAGTACCACCACTCGACCGACATCGTGCCGACCATTCTCGAGGCGTGCGGGGTCACCTTCCCCGACACCTACAACGGGGTCGAGCAGACGCCGCTCTCGGGCGTCTCGATGGTGCCGTCGTTCGATGCCGCACCCGACGGCCCGACGAACAAGCAGACGCAGTACTACGAGATGTTCGGCAACCGCGGCATCTGGCACGAGGGCTGGAAGGCCGTGACCGAGCACGGACCGATCTCGGGACTCTCGAACTTCGAGAACGACCGGTGGCAGTTGTTCCACACCGACGTCGACCGCGCTGAGGCGCACGACCTCGCCGAGCAGTACCCCGAGAAGCTCGAAGAGCTCAAGGCGCTGTGGATGTCGGAGGCGAAGGCCAACAACGTGCTGCCGCTCAACGACCTCGTCGTCGTCGGCAAAGACCTCGGAACCTTCCTCGAGATGGAGTTCCACATCCCCGTGCCGCCGAGCGGGCAGTACACCTACTACCCGGGAACCAGCGAGATCCCCGAACGCAGCGCCGCCAACGTGCACGCCGTCTCGTTCAAGGCGCTCGGCGACGTGGTCACGACCGCCGACACCGAGGGCATCATCTTCGCGGCGGGTTCACGCTTCGGCGGGCACGCGCTCTTCGTGAAAGACGGACAGCTGGTGTACGTCAACAACTTCCTCGGCATCGGCGAGGTGCAGCGGCTGACGGCGCCGATGCCCGCGGCGGGCCACCACGTGCTCGGCATCGACTTCACGAAGGAGCGCATGAGCGAGCAGCACGAGGTGTTCGGCACGGCGACCCTGTACATCGACGACCATGCGGTCGACACGAAGGAGATCCGTACCCAGATGGGTCACTTCACCCTCTGCGGCGATGGGCTCTGCATCGGCTACGACTCTGCCGACAGCGTCTCGGCCGACGACTACACCGGCAGGTTCCCCTACCGCGGCGGTGAGGTCGAGAAGGTCGTCTTCGACGTCGCCGACGACGCCTACATCGACGTCGAACGGCATGTCGCCGCTGCGTACGCGCGAGACTGATCGCCTGCCCTGACAGAATGACGGCGGGGGTGCGGATGTCTCGTGCCCCTGCCGTCGCCAGTCGATGACACGACCGCGAGAGGAACGCGATGCCGAACGAACTGCCCTCCTGGGCCGACACCGAGACCCGTCGGGCGATCGTCGACTTCGTCGAGAAGGTGACGACCGGCCCCGACGCCGTGCCCGAGGCCGAGCGCGTCGCCGTGTTCGACAACGACGGCACGCTGTGGACCGAGAAGCCGCTCGTCACCCAGCTCGCCTACCTGGTCGAGCAGTGGAAGCGTCAGGCCGACGCCGACCCGTCACTCGCCGAGCGGCAGCCGTACAAGGCGGTCGTCAGCGGCGACCTCGGCTGGCTCGCCGGCGCCGTCGAGAAGCACTACCAGGGCGACGACGCCGACCTGAAGATCCTGATCGGCGCGGTCGTCGGCGCCACCGCCGGAACGAGCATCGACGCGTATGCGGCCTCGGTCGAGGAGTTCTTCGCCACCGCGACGCACCCGACGCTCGGCACGCCGTACTCGCACACGATCTACGCGCCGATGGTCGAGCTGATGCGCTACCTCGAGGCGCACGGCTTCACCGTGTACATCGTGTCGGGCGGCGAACGCGACTTCATGCGGCCGATGACGATGGCGAACTACGGCATTCCGCCCGAGCGGGTGGTCGGCTCGGCGTTCGGGCTGTCGTACGACCCCGCCACCCACGACGTGCACTACGCCGCCGGCCTCGACTTCTTCGATGACGGCCCCGAGAAGCCCGTTCGCATCTGGAGCCGCATCGGCCGACGGCCGCTGTTCGCCGGGGGCAACTCGAACGGCGACCAGGCGATGCTCGACTTCGCACGCAAGGGCGGCGGATTCGCCCTCGTGGTGCGGCACGACGACGACACCGATCGCGGTGATATCCCGTACGACAAGGGTGCCGAGAAGGTGCTGGCCGAGGCGTCCGCCAACGGCTATACGGTCGTGAGCGTGAAGCGCGACTGGACCCGCGTCTTCCCCGAGGCCTGACGACGTGAGCTCGACCATCGCACCGGTGCAGCGGCGGCGCCGATTCTTCCCGACGCTCGCGGGCTACCGGCGCGGATGGCTCGGGGCCGACCTCATCGCGGGGCTCTCGGCCGGGGCCGTGGTGATTCCGCAGGCCATGGCGTACGCGACGATCGCGAACCTGCCGGTGCAGCTCGGCCTCTACACCTGCATGGTGCCGATGTTCGTGTACGCGATGCTCGGCGGCTCGCGGGCGATGAGCGTGTCGACGACGTCGACGATCGCGACGCTCACCGCGACGACGCTGGTCAGCGCCGGGGTCGCCGCGGGCTCCGACGACCCGGTGCCCGACCTGATCGCGCTGACGCTCGTGGTCGGCGTGATCCTGCTGATCGCCCGGCTCGCGAAGCTCGGGTCGCTCGTCGAGAACATCTCGCAGGCGACGATCGTCGGCATCCAGGTGGGCGTCGGCGCGACCGTGGCCGTCGGGCAGCTGCCGAAGCTGCTCGGCGAGACGTCGAACGTGTCGGGCGAGGGCTTCTTCAGCTCGCTGCTCGCCGCGTTCGAGGCGCTGCCCTCGGCGCACGTGACGACGGTGCTGCTCTCGGTCGGCTCGATCACGGCCATGTTCCTGTTGAAGGCGTTCCTCCCGAAGGTGCCGGCGCCGCTGCTCGTGGTGGCGGTCGGCATCCTGCTCGTCGCGTTCGCGGGCATCGACGAGCAGGGGGTCGAACTCATCGCGCCCGTGCCGCAGGGGTTCCCGCCCCTCGAGCTTCCGACGTTCGCGAACGTCGTGCCCATGCTTCCGGGCGCGTGCGCGATCGCGATCATGGCGTTCCTCGAATCGGCGGCGGTGGCCCGGGGCATCCGCAAGCCCGGCGAGCCGCGCATCGACAGCAACCAGGAGCTCTTCGCGACCGGGGCGGCGAACACCGTCGGCTCGTTCTTCCAGGTGCTTCCGGCGGCGGGCGGATTCTCGCAGAGCGCGGTCAACCAGGGCGCGGGCGCGCGCACGCAGCTCTCGTCGATCGTCACGGTCGTGCTCGCCGTACTCGTCGCGCTGTTCCTCGGGCCGGTGCTGAGCCTGCTGCCGCAGGCGACACTCGCCTCGCTGGTATTCGTCGCCGTCGTCGGGCTCATCGACCTCGGCGCGCTCGCACGCTTCTGGCGCATCAGCCGCAACGACTTCTGGATCGCGATCGCGACCGCGATCGTGGGTCTCACCGCGGGTCTGCTGCTCGCGGTCGCCGTGGGCGTGATCGCGACGATGGTCGTGATCCTGCGCGAGCTCAACCGGTTGCGGGTCGATGTCGGCGAGTTGCGCGGCGGGGTGCTGCCCGTGCGACTGCTCGGCCCGCTGTACACCGCGAACGTGCTCGCGTACGAGAACGCCGTGCTCGACGCGGTGCATGCGCGGCGCGACGCCGGAACGGTGACCGCGGTCGCCCTCGAGCTCGGCCGCCTCGACGTCGTGTCGGTGACGGTGCTCGACGCGCTCGCCGAGCTCGACCGCGAGCTCGCGGGCGAGGGCGTCGAGCTGCGCCTCGCCGCGGTGCCCGAGTCGGGGGCCGAGACCGCGCGCAAGGGGCGATGGTTCAGGGGGCTCGAGCAGGAGGGCCGGGTCTACCCGACGCTCGACGCGGCCGTCGCGGCGAAGATCGGCTGACCGCTCGACGAAGGCGACCGGTCGACGAAGGGTCTCGACAAGTCGACGCAGATCTCGACCGGTTCACAGCAGCCCGGCGATGCCCTTCTGCAACTGGAGCACGGCGATCACGAGCAGGAACGCGGCGTTGAGGAGGCCGGTGTGCGACGCGATCCAGGTGCGCGTCGCGTCGAGGAACGGCTGCGCCTTCGCGCCGCGCACGAGCACGTAGACGACCGGTACGGCGATGGGCAGGATGCCGATGACCGCGAACCCGGTCGCGATCGCGACGGTCTCGGCGTCGGGCAGCTCGGCGATGACGAAATCGAGACCGGCGACGATCGCGCACGACGCGTCGACGGGGTTGAGCGCGAAGATCGCGACCCCGAGCGCACCCGAGCGCCCGGGCTTGAACGAATCGACGGCCTGGAGCCAGCCCGGCAGCCTCGGCGAGGCTGAGACCCGTGGTGCGGCCGCGCGGACGACCTCGCGGGGGGTGTTCGCCTCGGACATGGCGCGCAGCCGCTCGGCGCCCCTGCGGTGCACCCAGACGGCCGCACCGAGGAAGAAGAGACCGAACACGAGGTGCACGATCGAGACCCATCGCGCCGGCTCGCCAGGCGGCTGCGCGCCGAGCAGCCCGAAGATCCAGATCGAGAGGGCGAGCACACCGACGAGGCCGATCGCCCAACCGGCGAGGAAGGCGATGCCGTTCGCGCGCGGAATCCGTGACAGCAGCACCGCGACGAGTGCCATGTACGCGAGGGGGCTGAGCAGGATCCCGAGCGCGAGGGGCAGCAATGCGACGATCAGCTCACCCACGCGCCCCCCTTGCCGCCCCGGATTCTTCGGCCTGGGCTCAGCCTAGGGTTCGGGCGCACCGGAACCCGATATGGGTCGTCGCCGTGTCGTCGGCCTGCGGCGAGCGCGCCGACGGCCGGTAGCGCAGGCAGTACTCGGGCGAGCACAGGTGCGAGCCGCCCTTCAGCACCCGGCGGGGAATGCGCGAGCCGGGCTCGGCCGAGGCCGCGGCGAGCAGGTTCGGGCGGGTGCCTGCGGCGACCGCGGCGTCGGCGGTGCTCGGCGGCACATGCCGTTCGGTGTAGAAGTCGGTCGTCCACTCCCACACGTTGCCGGTGACGTCGTAGAGACCGTACCCGTTCGCAGGGAAGCTCATGACGGGAGAGGTGCCCGCGTGACCGACGCTCGTCTCGTAGGGGAAGTGCCCGAGCCACCGGTTCACCATCACCTGTCCGTCGGGCGTCTCTTCGTCGCCCCACGCGAAACGCGCACCCTCGAGCCCGCCGCGCGCGGCGAACTCGAGCTCGGGCTCGGTGGGCAGTCGGCGACCGGCCCATTCGGCGTAGGCGGAGGCATCCTCGAAGCTCACCTGCACCACCGGGTGCGTCGGGCGCTCGGTGAGTGCATCGAGGCCCTCGAGGCCGAATGGATGCCGCCAGCTCGCGCCGGCGCCCCATCGCCACCACTGCCGCCAGTCGCGCAGGTCGACCGGGCCCGGGGTGGGGGTGAACACGAGCCCGCCCGGCACGAGGTCGGCGGGGTCGACGCCTGGGAAGTCGGCCGGGTCGAGCGGCCGCTCGGCGACCGTGACATAGCCCGTCGCCTCGACGAACGCGGCGAACTGCTCGGTCGTCACCGGGTGCTGCTCGAGCTCGAACGCGCCGACCTCGCGCTCGTGCACCGGCGTCTCGTCGGCGTAGAACTCGTTCGAGCCCATGCGGAACGTGCCGCCCTCGATGCGGATGAGCGGAGTGAGATCGACCATGGCTTCGAGCCTACGGGCTGGCATGGGGCGCCGCCCCGCCCGCCCCCGCCCCCGCCCCCGCCCGCCCTCGCCCGCCCCCGCCCGCGATGTCGCGCAAACGGTCGCTGTGCTCGGCTGATGGCGACGTTTCGTGCGACATCACGGCCGGCGCGGGCCGGGGCTGGGCCGGGCGCTTCGCTCATATCGTGATGTCGCGCAGACGGTCGTCATGTGCGAAACGTGGCGACGTTTCGTGCGACATCACGGCCGGTCGACTCCTCTCCTTGGCAGGCAGCGGGACTGGGAGTTCGTCCACAGGTGAGCTGGGGCGCGCCCTGCGGGCGGACCTCGGGCGGCAGGGTGGGCGGATGCGACCGCACGCGCCCCTGCCCGACAAGCTGCAGGCGCACGCGTTCACGACGGCCGGGGCGGTCGGGCACGGGGTGACCGAGCGTCGGCTGCGCGGGCGCGATCTTGTCAGACCGTTCCACGGCGTTCGCAGCGCGACGCCCGTTGTCGACCTCGAGGCGCGCTGCCGCGCGAAACTACTCGTCATGCGGCGGGGCCAGGTGTTCAGCCATGCCACCGCATGCCGACTGTTCGGCATCGTCGTACCGCGGAGCCACGAGATCGATGAACTCGACGTCGCCGCGTTCGCGCCTGCCGCGATCCCGCGCGGGAAGGGCGTGCGCGGCCACCGGCTGGGCGCGGGCGGCACCCGAGTCGGCAGGCTGCGCGGCCTGCCCCTCGTCTCACCCGAAGACGCGTGGTGCCAGCTCGCCTCGACGTCGTCGGTGCGCGAGCTGGTCGTCGCCGGTGACTCGCTGCTCAGGCGGAAGCATCCGCTCTCGACCTTCGAGCGGATGCGGGCTGCGGTCGTGCGTCACGCCGGCCGCCGCGGCCATCGCGCACTGGCCGCCGCGTTCGAGCTCGTGCGCGCCCGCACGGACTCGCCCGAGGAGACGCGACTTCGACTCGACCTCGTCGAGGCGGGACTGCCCGAGCCCATCGTGAACCAGCCGATCTCCGATGAGCGCGGCCGGGTGTTCGCGTTCGGTGACACGGCGTATCCCGAGTACCGTGTGCTCGTCGAATACGACGGCGAGCAGCATCGCACCGAGGACAGTCAGTACTCGCGTGACGTCGATCGGCTCGACGATCTCGCGCGGCTCGGCTGGCGAGTCATCCGCTTCACGAAGCGTCACCGAGGACTCGCCCGCGAGCGCCAGCTCGATCGCGTGCGCGAGGCCCTCGTCGCCCGCGGTTGGCCAGGCCCGGCCCGCACCGCATCGTGATGTCGCGCAAACGGTCGCCACTCGCGAGCCATGACGACGATTTGCGCGACACCGCCGTGTTGCGCGCCATGAAAACGGGCGGGATGGCTCGGCCGAGACTCAGGGCAGCAGGCGCGTCGGGCCGCGGAACAGGTACGTCGTCTCGCGGATCGAGTGCTCCTCGAGCATGAGCATCAGGACGCGGGCCAGGCCCATGCCGAAGCCGCCGTGCGGCGGCACGCCGTAGCGGAAGAAGTCGAGGTAGAACTCGAGCTCCTCCGGGTCCATGCCCTTGTCGCGGGCCTGCTCGACGAGCACGTCGATGCGGTGCTCGCGCTGCGCGCCCGTCGAGATCTCGACCCCGTTGTAGATGAGGTCGTACGAGTTCGTGAGGCTCGAGTCGTCTGCGTGGCGCATGTGGTAGAACGGCCGGATGCTCGCCGCGTAGTCGGTGAGGAAGACGAAGTCGTGACCGTAGGTCTCTTTGACGTACGCCGAGATCTGGCGCTCGCCTTCGGGGTCCATGTCGGCGTCGGCGCGGGGGATGACGTAGCCGTGGTCGGCGACGATCTGCTTCGCCTCGGCCAGTGGGATGCGCGGGAACGGACGCGACGGCACCTGGATCTCGATGCCGAAGAGCTCCTGGATCTCGGCGCCGTGCTTGTCGACGACGGCCTGGAAGCCGGCGACCATGAGCTCCTCGTGGAGGGCCATGACGTCCTCGTGCGACTCGATCCAGCTGATCTCGGTGTCGATCGAGGTGAACTCGGTCGCATGGCGCGACGTGAACGAGGGGTCGGCGCGGAACGCGGGGCCGACCTCGAACACGCCGCCGAAGCCGGCGGCCTGGGCCATCTGCTTGAAGAACTGGGGGCTCTGCGCGAGGTACGCCTTGCCCTCGAAGTAGTCGACCTCGAACAGCTCGGCGCGCGACTCGGAGGCCGAGGCCATGAGCTTCGGGGTCTGGATCTCGATGAGACCCTTCTCGACCCAGACGCCGCGCAGCGCGTGCAGGAACGTCGTCTGGATGCGGAAGATGAGGTTCTGCTTCGGGTGGCGCAGGTCGAGGAAGCGCCAGTCCATGCGCTTGTCGAGGCTCGAGTCGGCCGCGATCGGCGTCTCGGGGTTCGCAGCGGCGACGACGTCGAGCGTCGCGAGCTTGACCTCGATGCCGCCGAGCTTGACGCGCTCGTCGTGCTTGAGCTCGCCGGTCACGGTGATGAACGAGCCGTGCGCGAGGGCCGAGATCACCTCGGTCGTCGCCAGGCGGGCGGATGCCTCGGCGTCGCCCTGCTGGCTCTCGTCGAGCTCGCGCGTAGCGGGGTTCACGAGCTGCACGGCGCCGGACTCATCGCGCAGGATGACGAACTGCACCTTCTTCTGATCACGAACCGTCTCGACCCATCCGGACACGGTGACGGGGCCGTCGGGGAGCGCGGCGAGGTTCTTGACGAGGGTGCGGTTGTTCACAGCGGGAAAGTCTACTTGAGCAGTTCGTTGAGCGGGCTGAGGAGCCCGACGAAGGAGGGCGTCTCGAAACCCGCGGCACTTCTCCGCCGGTCGAGTAGCGCCGACGAAGTCGACGCATGTCGAAACCAGCGCTCTCGCGCGATGGTCCGAGTGACGTCGGTCGTGCGGGCGCTGACGCCGGTCATCTGGCACGGCCCCGGCCGGGCCATGCGGGGCGACGACGCGGGCAAGCAGAGCCTCGCGGTTCTGCTCGACGAGGTTCTCCAACGGCCGGCACGTCTCTCGGGGCTATGCGAGTTGCGCCTCATCAAGTCGGCGATGAGGGGGAACTGGCATGGCTGGAACGAGAACCATTCACCCAAGAGCTGGGCCCCTCATCGCCGCTGGACGCCACGAGCTGTACTGGGTCGATGAATCGCCGATCACATTCCGACGCGTCCTCCTGCGTCGGGCGCACCGCGACCGACGGGTGTCGAGACGGTCGCTTCGCTCCGTCCTCAACCCGCGCTCACTCGGCGGATTCAAAGGATCGGGCTCTCTAGACTGGAACCCGTGCCGGCCGAGCAGATCCACCTCGTGCGCCATGGCGAGGTGTTCAACCCCCAGGGCGTGCTCTACGGTCGACTTCCCGGGTACGGGCTCAGCGATCTCGGCCGGCTGATGGCGAAGGCCGCGGCCGACGACCTCGTCGCGCGCGGGCGCCCCGTCTCCGCCCTCATCACCTCGCCGCTGCAGCGCACCCAGCAGTCGGGCGAGCCCATCGCCGCGGCGTTCGACCTCGAGCCGACGCTCGACGACCGCGTGATCGAGCCCGAGAACCGCTTCGAGGGCAAGCGCATGCGCGGCCCGGGCGGCGCGCTCCGTGACATCCGCAACTGGGGCCTGCTCGTGAACCCGTGGGAGCCGAGCTGGGGCGAGCCCTTCGGCTCGATCGCCGCCCGCATGATGGCGGCCATCGAAGACGCGTGGAACGCGGTCGACGGCGGCGACGTCGTCATCGTCAGCCACCAGCTCCCGATCTGGATGGTGCACCGCCACCTCGCCGGTGAACGGCTCTCGCACGACCCGCGGCGACGTCGCTGCGCGCTGTCGAGCATCACGACGCTCGAGATGCAGGGGGTCGCGGGCAGTGCCGCCGGGCACCGCTTCGCCGAGGTCGGCTACACGGATCCCGCGGCGGGTCTCGCCGCACAGGCGACGGACGTTGGAGCGGTGTGAAGAAGAATGCACTCGTCGCGGCGCTCGCCGTGGCATCCATGCTCACCCTCGCGGGGTGCGCGAGCGACCCGTTGGCCGACCAGTTCCGCGAGGGCAGCGGCAAGAACTACATCGCCGGCGACGGCACCATCTCGGTCTACCCCGCGGATGAGCGGGGCGAGCCGATCGAGTTCGCAGGCGAGACCGTCGAGGGTGACGAGTACGACAGCGCGGATGCCTCGGGGCAGGTGCAGGTCGTCAACTTCTGGTACGCCGGCTGCGCCCCCTGCCGCGTCGAGGCCCCGATCCTCGAGGACGTCTACTCCGAGGTCGACCCCGAGAAGGTCGGATTCGTCGGTGTCAACGTGCGCGACCAGGCCGGCACCGCGGCATCCTTCGAGGACGACTACGGTGTGACCTACCCCTCGATCCTCGACGTGAACGAGGGCGAGGTGCAGCTCGCCTTCGCCGGGCGCGTGCCGCCGGCGGCCGTGCCGACGACGATCGTGCTCGACCAGGAGGGCCGCGTCGCGGCCCGCGTGCTCGGCCAGCTCGAAGAGGCCTCGATCCTCTCGTCGATCATCGACGACCTCCTCGCCGAGCAGGCGTAGCGTGGGCGGCGTCGGCGAGGTCGTGCTCAGCGGGCAGCTGCTCGCGGCGGTGCCGATCGCACTCGCGGCGGGCCTGATCTCGTTCCTCTCGCCGTGCGTGCTGCCGCTCGTGCCCGGGTACCTCGGCTTTCTCGGCGGGTTCACGGATGCCTCGGCCGACGCCGGGGAGGAGCGCCGCAACCGCCGACGGCTGCTGCTCGGCGTGCTGCTCTTCGTCGCCGGGTTCACCGTCGTTTTCGTCGCCTTCAACCTCGTCGCCGGGGTCGCCGGGGCGTGGCTCATGCAGTACACCGACGTCATCATCCGCGTGGCGGGCGTGCTGCTCATCGCCATGGGCCTCGTCTTCGTGGGGCAGTTCAGCTTCATGCAGCGCACCTTCAAGCCGAGCTGGCGGCCGGCCACCGGGCTCGCGGGTGCGCCGCTGCTCGGCGTCGTGTTCGGCATCGGCTGGACCCCGTGCATCGGCCCGACCCTCGCGGTCGTGCTCACGCTCAGCGCCGACTCGGCCTCGGCGTGGCGGGGCGTGCTGCTCGGGCTCGTCTACTGCATCGGCCTCGGCATCCCCTTCCTCCTCGTCGCGGCCGGCTTCGGCTGGGTGACGGGGTCGCTCGCCTTCCTCCGCCGTCACATCCGCGTCGTGAACCTCGTGGGCGGCGCGCTGCTCATCCTCATCGGCGTGCTCATGGTGACGGGGATCTGGTCCATCTGGATGTACGAACTGCAGGCGGTGATCACGGGCTTTGACCTCCCGATCTGACCCCGGTGCGCCCTCGCGCCCGGCCGACCACATCGACTCGGCCGAGCCCGATCCCGGCGAGGCATCCGTCAACCAACCCAAGCTCGGTGTCGTCGGCTGGCTGCGCTTCGCGTGGCGGCAGCTGACGAGTATGCGCACCGCGCTGCTCCTGCTGCTCCTGCTCGCGATCGCCGCCGTGCCCGGCTCGCTCGTGCCGCAGCGCTCGAGCGACCCCAACGGCGTCACCCAGTACTTCGACGACAACCCGACGCTGGCGCCGATCCTCGACGGCTTCCAGATGTTCGACGTCTACACCTCGGCGTGGTTCTCGGCCGTCTACCTGCTGCTGTTCGTCTCGCTCATCGGCTGCATCATCCCGCGCACGAAGCACCACTTCGAGGCGCTGCGCGCGCGGCCGCCCCGCACCCCCGCGCGGCTCGGTCGGCTCGCGGGCTACACCGAGCGCACCGCGCCCGAGGGCATCGACGCCGAGACGGCGATCGCGACCGCCACGACGCAGCTGCGCCAGGCCGGCTATCGCGTCGAGCGCTACGAGCAGCGCGGCGTGCTCTCGGTCTCGGCCGAGCGCGGCTACCTGCGCGAGACCGGCAACCTGGTGTTCCACACGGCGCTGCTCGGCGTGCTGGTCGCGGTCGGCTTCGGCGGCGGCTTCGGGTTCTCGGGCCAGCGGGTCATCGTCGAGGGTCAGACCTTCGTCAACACGCTAGCCGCGTACGACTCGTTCAACCCCGGGCGCTTCTTCGACGACACCCGGCTGCAGCCGTACAGCCTCTCGCTCGAGGAGCTCGACGCCGTATACGAGACCGAGAACCGCAAGGCCTTCGGTCAGCCCATCGACTTCACGGCGCACGTCACCGTCGAAGGCCAGGGCGAGGAGAGCACCGACCGCACCGTCAAGGTCAACGAGCCGCTCTACACGCACGGCACCGACGTGTACCTGCTCGGCAACGGCTACGCCCCGACGATCACAGTGCGCAACGCCGACGGCGAGGTCGTGTTCACCGACTCGGTGCCGTTCCTCCCGCAGGACGCGAACCTCACCTCGATCGGCGTCGTGAAGGTGCCCGACGGCATGGACGAGCAGCTCGGCATGGTCGGCTTCTTCTACCCGACGCAGGAGACGCTCGACACCGGCGCCTACGCCTCGACCTACCCCGACCTCGTCTACCCGGTGCTGACGCTCAACGTCTACCAGGGCGACCTCGGCATCAACGAGGGCAAGCCGACCTCGGTGTACACGCTCGACCCCTCGACCATGGAGCAGCTCACGGGCGGCGACACCGGCGTCGACTCCATCGAGCTCATGCCGGGCGAGACGACCGAGCTGCCGAACGGGCTCGGCACGGTCACCTTCGAGAACGCCTCTCCGGATGCCTCGGAGGGCGACTATTCGCAGAGCGTGCCGCGCTTCGCGAGCTTCGACATCCATCACGACCCCACGCAGATCTGGGTGCTCGTGTTCGCCGTGCTGATCCTCGCGGGCCTGCTCGTGTCGCTCTTCGTGCCGCGCCGGCGCATGTGGGTGAAGGCGCTCGAGCGGCCCGACGGGCGCATCGCGCTCGAGTACGCCGCACTCGCCCGCGGCGAGGACCCGACGCTCGAGGACGCGGTGTCGGCGTTCGCCGACAAGCACGCCGGCCCGGCCGACGACGCGAAGTAACCCCCAGACCAACCCCGCATTCGACGTAAGGTAGAACGGTGCAGCTCGACGAGATCTCCATCCTCTGCGTGTACTCGGCCATGGTCGTGTACGCGATCGCGTTCATCGCGTTCTCGATCGACCTCGCCAAGCGCTCGGCGGCGGTCACGGCCGCGGCGGATGCCACGCCCGAGGTGACGGCGGGGGCGCCCGAGCACGTCGGGGTGCTCCAGGCCGCAGCGGCGGCGAAGGCGAGCGCAGCGGCAGCGGCCGCCGAGGGCGGTGCGAGCGCAGGGCCCGCGCGGCCGGCGAAGGTCAAGCTCGGCGCCGCGGGCGGCCCGGGCGCCGGGGCATCCGTCGCCTACGGACGTTCGCCTGCGCTTCGCGTGGGCGTCGCGATGACGGTGCTCGCCTGGCTGCTGCACCTCTCCGGAACCGTGCTGCGCGGCCTCGCCGCGGGCCGCGTGCCCTGGGCCAACATGTACGAGTTCGCGCTCACGGGCACGCTCATCATCACGACGGTGTTCCTTCTCGTGCTGGTCGTGGCCAAGCAGGATCTGCGCTTCCTCGGCACCTTCGTCACGGGCCTCGTGCTCGTGCTGCTCGGCGTCGCGACCATCAACTTCTACGTGAGCCCCATCCCGCTGCCGCCGGCGCTGCAGTCGATCTGGCTCGTGATCCACGTGTTCGTCGCGAGCGCCTCCGTCGGCTTCTTCGCCCTCGGGTTCGCGCTGTCGGTCGTGCAGCTCATGCAGGCCCGCCGCGAGGCCGTGATCGCCTCGGCGAAGGCCGCGAAGGCGAGCTTCCTCGCGACCCTGCCCGACGCGGTCTCGCTCGAGAACCTCGCCTACCGCGTCAACATCATCGGCTTCATCATGTGGACCTTCACCCTCATGGCCGGCGCGGTCTGGGCCGAGAAGGCCTGGGGCCGCTACTGGGGCTGGGACACCAAGGAGGTGTGGACCTTCATCATCTGGGTGGTCTACGCCGGGTACATCCATGCGCGCGCGACGCGCGGCTGGCGCGGCTCGCGCTCGGCCTGGCTCGCGATCATCGGCTTCTCGACGGTGCTGTTCAACTTCACCGTGGTGAACCTCTTCTTCAAGGGACTGCACGCCTACTCGGGACTCTGAGTCGTCGTCGCTCAGTCGCTCAGTCGCTCAGTCGCTCAGTCGCTTTCGCCTTCGCCTTCGCGTTCGCCCGCATCGGTGAGACGGCTCCCTCGACCGTCCCGCGCGACCGTCCCGCGCGACCGTCCTGCGCGACCGTCCCGTGGAACGGACTACGTCACTGATACGTGCTTGGTATCACTGAGACCGTCTGCGGATCAGCGATGTCGTCGCGCGCCGCGGGCACCGGTGCTGATACCAGACGCATATCAGTGACGTAATGATGTGAGCTCGACCCTCCTCCGCCCCGGTTCGCCGCAACTCCGGCTTCGCATTCGCTCGTGCGGCTGAGTTCCGGGAGGTTGCGGCGCCGGTTACTGACGACTGCGACCGATGGAGTGACAGCGATTGCACTCCGGCCCTGAGTCGGAACCTCACCTTCGTGTCATCATTGCCCATCCCGACTGCAAACGCTTGCATTAACCGTGGAGACGCTGCTACCTTCGCGAGCAGTGTCGGTGGCACGGAGTCGTGCCGGGAATCGGGAGTCGAAGATGACGCAACGCTCACTCGTACGCAGGTGGGTCGCCGCCGCAGTGACCGGAGGGCTCGCCGTCACGGCGTTGAGCTTCGCGCCCGGGCTCGGCCTCGCGGCCGTCGCAGCGGAGGAGCGCAGCTTCGCGCTCGTCGGCGACCTCCAGTCCGAGCTCGGATGCGCCGAGGACTGGACACCCGCCTGTGCCGAGACCGAACTGCTCGCGACGAACACCGCCGGCGTCTTCGCGGCCGAGTTCACGATCCCCGCGGGCGTCTGGAACTACAAGGTCGCCGTGAACGACTCGTGGGACGAGGCGTACGGGCTGAACGGCGGGGGAGACGACATCCCGCTGGCGGTCGCGGGCGACACGACCGTGCGGGTCGTGTTCGACGACACCCTCAAGAAGGTCGGCCTCGAGGTGGCACCGGCAAGCCTGGCCGGCGGTTACGACGAGGCATCCGACGCCGCGCTCGTCGCCGAGCCGGTGCGCCAGCCCGGCAGCGATGAGACCTTCTACTTCGTGATGACCGACCGGTTCGCGAACGGCGACCCGACGAACGACGAGGGCGGGCTCACCGGCGACCGCCTCGCGACCGGCTTCGACCCGACCGACAAGGGCTTCTACCAGGGCGGCGACCTCGCGGGGCTCCGCGAGCAGCTCGACTACATCGAGGGGCTCGGCACGACGGCGATCTGGCTGACGCCGAGCTTCAAGAACCGGCCAGTGCAGGGCGAGGGTGCGAACGCGAGCGCCGGCTACCACGGCTACTGGGTCACCGACTTCACCCAGATCGACCCGCACCTCGGCACGAACGCCGAGCTCGAGGCGCTCATCGCCGACGCGCACGAGCGCGGCATCAAGGTGTACTTCGACATCATCACGAACCACACCGCCGACGTCATCGACTACGAAGAGCAGAACTACGACTACATCGATCAGGCGACGAGCCCCTACCTCGACACCGAAGGCGCCGAGTTCGACCCGGCCGACTTCGCCGACGCCGACACCGGGGCCGATTTCCCGACGCTCGATGCGGCGACGAGCTTCCCGTACACGCCGAAGCTCACGGCCGACGACGCCGACCTCAAGGTGCCGGCGTGGCTCAATGACCCGACGCTCTACCACAACCGCGGCGATTCGACGTGGGAGGGCGAGTCGGTCACGTACGGCGACTTCTCGGGCCTCGACGACCTCATGACCGAGCACCCGACCGTCGTGAACGGCTTCGTCGACGTGTACGAGCAGTGGGTCGACCTCGGCATCGACGGCTTCCGCATCGACACCGCCAAGCACGTGAACTTCGAGTTCTGGCAGCAGTGGGCGAGCGAGGTGCTCGACTACGCGCACGCCGCCGGAAAACCCGACTTCTTCATGTTCGGCGAGGTCTACGACGCCGACCCGGTGAAACTCAGCCCCTACGTGCGCAAGACCGACATGAACTCGGTGCTCGACTTCACCTTCCAGTCGCAGGCCGTGAGCTTCGCGGCCGGCAACTCGGCGAAGAACCTGCAGTCGCTCTTCGCGGGCGACGACTACTACACGACGCCCGACTCCTCGGCGACGGCGCTGCCGACCTTCCTCGGCAACCACGACATGGGTCGTGTCGGCCATTTCCTTCAGTCGACCGGCGCCCCGCTCGAGCGCGACGAGCTCGCCCACGAGCTCCTCTTCCTGATGCGCGGCCAGCCCGTCGTCTACTACGGCGACGAGCAGGGCTTCGCCGGCACCGGCGGCGACAAGGACGCCCGCCAGTCGCTCTTCGCGAGCCAGGTGACCGAGTACCAGAACCAGCAGCTCGTCACGGGCGAGCAGGCCGGCAGCGTCGACCGCTTCGGCACGGATGCCCCGCTCTACGAGCACATCGCCGCACTCTCGGCGCTGCGCCAGGCGCACCCCGCACTCGCGACGGGCGCGCAGATCGAGCGCTACGTCGACAACGGCGCGGGCGTGTACGCCTTCAGCCGGGTCGATCGCGACGAGAAGCGCGAGGTCCTCGTCGCCGCGAACAATGCGGGCGAGGCGCGCACCGCCCTGGTGCCGACGCTCACGAAGGGCGGCTCGTTCGAGGTGCTCTACGACGGCGGCACGGGCGGCGCCGGCACGGCGGCCGTCACCGCCGACGCCGACGGCGTGGCCTCCGTCACGGTGCCGGCCCTCGGCACCGTCGTGCTGCGCGCCGACCGCGAGGTGAGCGCCCCCGACGCGGCCGAGGCGATCTCGCTCGCGGTGCCCGCGGCGGGTGCCGGCGTCTCGGGCGTGACCCCGGTCGCCGCCGACGTCGCCGACGCCACCTGGCAGGAGACGAGCTTCGCGTGGCGCGTTGCCGGCGCGACTGGCGACGACGCCTGGCACGCGCTCGGCACCGCCGAGGACACGAGCCCGCGGGTGTTCCACGACACGGCCGGCATTGCGAAGGGCACGCTCGTCGAGTACCGCGCCGTCTCGACCGACGCAGCGGGCAACCGCTCGGCGGCGAGCACGTACGCGAGCGTCGGCAACGCCGTGAACCTCGCCGACGGCGGCGAGGAGCCCGAGCAGCCGATCGACCTCGTCACGGTGCCCGGTTCGCACAACAGCGAGATGGGCTGCGCCGGCGACTGGGCGCCCGGCTGCGAGGCGGCGAAGCTCACGCTCCGCGCCGACGGCATCTACGCCGGCACGTTCGAGGTGCCGGCAGGCGACTACGAGTACAAGGTCGCCCTCAACGGCAGCTGGGACGTCAACTACGGCGCGAACGGCGAGCAGAACGGCGGCAACGTCACCTACTCGACCGACGGCACGAAGCCGGTGACGTTCTACTGGAACCCCACGACGAAGGTCGTCTCGTCGACCGCCGAAGGCCCCACGGTGACGCTGCCCGGCAGCTTCCAGCAGGAGGTCGGATGCCCCGGCGACTGGCAGCCCGACTGCCTCGCTTCGCTCATGCAGGACGGCGACAAGGACGGCGTCTACACATTCGCGACCTCGAAGATCCCCGACGGGGCCCACGAGGTGAAGGTCGCACACGGGCTCGGCTGGGACGAGAACTACGGCGTCGACGGCGCCCCCGGGGGTGCCAACTACACGTTCACCGCGACCGGCGGCAAGCTCGTCGAGTTCCGCTACACGCTCGCGACGCACGTGCTCGAGATCGTCGTCACCGACCCGCCGCTCGCGGGCAGCGGGCAGTCGCAGGCGCACTGGGTCGACGAGCAGACGATCGCCTGGCCCGCCGCCCTGCTCGGCGGTGCGAAGGCCGAGGATGCCACGTGGTCGCTCGAGCACGCACCTGACGCGGGCCTCGGGGTGACCGACGGCGAGGTCACGGGCGGCGGCGAAGCCGTCGAGCTCGAACTCGACCCGGCTGGCCTCTCCGAGGCGCAGCTCGAGAAGTTCCCGGCGCTCGAGGGATACCTAGCGGTGCGGGTCGTCGGCGCCGACCGCGCCGACGTCGCCGACCTCCTCACCGAGGAGCTCGCGGTCGCGCAGCGGACGGGCGGATCGGGCGGCGACGGCGATGCCCTCACCGCCTTCACCGGGGTGCAGCTGCCCGGCGTGCTCGACGCTCTCTACGCCGACGCCGTGGCATCCGCCCCGCTCGGCACCGACTGGAACGGCGACGAGGCGACCCTCACCCTGTGGGCGCCGACGGCGCGCGAGGTCGCGCTCGAGCGCTGGGATGCCGGAGCGATCGGCGACCCCGAGCGCGTCGCCGCGGTGCGCAACGACGCGAGCGGCACCTGGTCGGTCGACGGCGTCGCCGCGGGCGACGAGTACCGCTGGTCGGTGGAGGTGTTCGCGCCGTCGACGGGGAAGGTCGAGTCCAACTCGGTGACCGACCCGTACTCCGTGGCCCTCACGACGAATTCGGCGCGCACGGTCGTCGTCGACCTCGACGACCCGGCGCTCGCCCCCGAGCAGTGGGCGAAGACCCCGGCGCCCGTCGTCGAGCGCCCCGTCGACCGGGCGATCTACGAGAGGTGTACAACCACACCGCCGAGGCGGGTCAGGGCCAGAAGTCGGTGCTCGACCGCATCGTGCCCGGCTACTACCAGCGGCTCAATGCGGTCGGCGCCGTCGAGACCTCGACGTGCTGCCAGAACGTGGCGACCGAGCACGAGGTCGCGCAGCAGCTCATGGTCGACTCGGTCGTGCTGTGGGCGAAGGAGTACAAGGTCGACGGGTTCCGCTTCGACCTGATGGGCCACCACTCGAAGGAGAACATGCTCGCCGTGCGGGCCGCGCTCGACGAACTCACTCTCGAGGCCGACGGGGTCGATGGCAAGGCCGTTTACCTCTACGGCGAGGGCTGGAACTTCGGCGAGGTCGCGAACGACGCCCTCTTCGAACAGGCCACGCAGGGCCAGCTCGGCGGAACCGGCATCGGGACCTTCAACGACCGGCTGCGTGACGCGGTGCACGGCGGCAGCCCGGTCGACGGCACGTCGACGTTCACGCAGGGCTTCGGCACGGGGCTCGGCACCGACCCGAACGGCCGGCCCGGCACGCCGTCGCAGGCCGATCAGCTCGCCGACCTCGCGCACCAGACCGACCTCGTGAAGCTCGGCCTCGCGGGCAACCTGCGCGGCTACGAGTTGACGGATGCCACGGGCGCGACCGTGCGCGGCGACCAGCTCGACTACCGGGGTTCGCCGGCCGGCTACGCCGACCAGCCCGACGAGGTGATCAACTACGTCGACGCGCACGACAACGAGACGCTGTACGACCTCTCGGTGTTCAAGCTGCCGCAGGGCACCCCGATGGCCGACCGGGTGCGCATGAACACGCTGTCGCTCGCGACGGTCACCCTGTCGCAGTCGCCCTCGTTCTGGCACGCAGGCACCGAGCTGCTGCGCTCGAAGTCGCTCGACCGCAACAGCTACAACTCGGGCGACTGGTTCAACAGGGTCGACTGGACGGGCCAGGAGTCGACCTTCGGCTCGGGCCTGCCGGGCGAGGCCGACAACGGCGGCAAGTGGCCGGTCATGGCGCCGCTCCTCGCCGACCCCGCGCTGAAGCCGACCGCGGCCGACATGGCGGCGGCCGAGGCATCCGCCCTCGACTTGCTGCGCGTGCGCTCGTCGGTCGACCTGCTGCAGCTGGGATCCGCCGAACTCATCGAGCAGAAGGTCTCGTTCCCGAACAGCGGGCCGGGCGCGACGCCGGGCGTGATCGTCATGCAGATCGACGATCTCGTGGGCGATGACGTCGACCCGTCGCTGGATGGCGCGCTGGTGGTGTTCAACGCCTCGCCGGCGGCCGTCACCCAGACGGTCGGCGGGCTCGCCGGGCGCGACTTCGCGCTCGCCGAGGCGCAGGCATCGGGCGCCGACGAGGTCGTGAAGCAGACCGCCTGGGATGCCGCGTCGGGCACCGTCACCGTGCCGGCCCGCAGTGTCGCCGTGCTGGTCGACGAGCAGCCTCCGCCCGCGGTCGCGACGCTCGCCCTCGGCGCGCCGAACAAGCTCGTCGCGAAGTCGGGCTCGGCCGTGAAGTACGTCGCGAAGGTCGTCGCGCTCGACGGCTCGACCCCGACGGGCACCTTCGCGGTGTACGAGGGCGGCACGAAGCTCGGGACGGTCGAGCTCACCGCGGAGGACGAGGGCCGGGTGAACCTCAAGCTGCCGAAGCTCGGTCGCGGCCTGCATCTCGTGCATGCGGTCTTCACCGGTGACGAGGGCTACGCCGACACGCAGACCGTGCCGGTGCCGATCCTGCTGTGGTGACCCCTGCTGGTCGAGGAGCGCCCGACGAAGGAGGACGCGTCTCGAGACCTGGTGACCCGGTCTCGAGACGCGTCGCCGCTGCGCGTCGGCGCTCCTCGACCGGCGAGGATTCGTCGCTCCCGCAGTCGCTCAGGCCGGGAACGGCGGTTCGACCCCGCACGACATGAAACTGCCGACGATGTCGTCGCCGTGCGCGGCGAAGATCTCGTCGATGCCCTTGCCGTCTGAGGCTTTCACCTCGTTGTTCGGATTGCTGGACCCGAGCGTGCCGTCTTGGCCGTTCGCGCCCTTGATCTTGATGGTGAACGAGCTCGGCGCGCCGGTCTCGGCGTAGGCATCGAGCACGCATTCGGCATCGGCCTCGGGGAGGCCGAACGTGAGCTCCTCGACGTGCACGGTGAACCAGGACTGCGAGTTCGACGCCCCGGCGTTGCCCTGCTCGGAGCGGTTCGGGTTGAAGCACTCGTGCGCGTAGGCGCCGGCGCCGGTGACGAGCACACCGGCCGCGGCGAGCGCGACGCCCGCCGTGATGTTGGTCAAGGTCCGCTTGGACATGTGATTCCCTTCGGGTGGGTTCGAGGCGCGCGCGCCCGGGCGGCGCGCGCACGACCTCAACCGTCGTGCCGGCGTGCGGGTGCGGCATCCGTGCTCACCCTGATGCGCCGCGATCGTGTCGACATCACCGACCCCCATTGCTGGGGGTGGTGTGGGGGAACCGACATCGAAGGGCCGCGGCGAATCGCCGCGGCCCCATGATGATGCGCCCGTGATCAGGCGCAGCGCTTGAGCTTCGCCACGCCGTCGGTGAGCACGCCCTTGCCGCCGAGCAGCACGACCTTCGCGGGCTGCGCCTTGTTCAGCGAGTCGAGCACGACACTCGGGATGCAGTTGCGCTGCACGAGGAAGAGGGGGCCGTTCTGAGCTGCGAGCGAGCCGCCCGCGAGCGCGTCGGCGTAGCCGGTGCCCACGGCGAGATACGCGACGTCGTAGTCGCTGCCGAAGTGCTGATCGTTCAGCTTCACGCCCGTCTCGTAGCGGTCGCTGCCGTTGAAGCGGTACATCGTCGCGTGCAGGCCGCCGAGCTGCTTGAAGATTCCGGCGGACACGGCGCCGGTGCCGCCGATGACGGCGGCGAACTTGGGGCCGTTCGCAACGATGGCGTTCTTCGTCGCACTGTCGAGCGACGAGCGCTTGCCGTCGACGAGCAGCACCGGGGCCCCGAAATCGCCGGCGACCGGAGCGGCCGTCAGCGCATCGGGGAAGTCGCGACCGGTCGCAACGAACGTTGCGCCGTTGTACCACGGGCCGAATTGCGCGATCGCAAGGCTCGTGTCATAACGGTCGGCGCCCGAAGCACGGTTGAGTTCGCCGACGAGCTTCGAGAGCTGGTTCTCGACGTTCTTGCTGACGGCGCCGGTGCCGCCGGCGATGAGGATCTCACGGGGCTTCAGTCGCTTGATCTCATTCACCACACCCGCGGGGATGGAGTTCTTCTGCACGAGCAGCAGCGGGCTCTCATACGACGAGGCGAGCGCCGAGACGCTCAGCGCATCGGGGAACGCCTCGCCCGTCGCGATGAAGACATGGGTCGGTCCGGCCGGGAACTTCTTCGAGATCGCGACGGCGGTCTGGTAGCGGTCTGCGCCGGACAGACGCTCGATCTGGGGCGCCCAGGCTGCGGAAGCGGGCGCAGCAGGGCCGGCGATGGCGCCGGAGAGGGCGGCGACCGTCGCGGCGGCAGCCAGCATGGTCGTGAAACGTCGAGTTCTGGTGGTCATCATGGCTTTCGGGTCGAATCGGGCGGACTCGGCAAACCTAATCGATCGGTCGGGCCGTGTCGGTGCAGGGGTCACTGCGCGTCGCGGAGCCGCAGTACGTCGTGACAGCGGCCGAGCCGTTCGAGCCACCAGTCCACGCGCTCCTCGGCAGCCGCGTAACGGTCGAGCAGCTCGGGGTCGGGCGTGACGCGGCGCACCGCGATCGACCCGTCTTCGGGAACGAGCGGTGCGCGCGTGACATCCGCTGCGAGCAGTGACGCCGTGCCGAGCCCGCAATCGAATTCGAGCGTCGGCACCGCCGCCGCGAGGTGCGCGCCCATCGCGAGTCCGATGCTCGTGTCGAGCGCGCTCGACACCACGACCGGCAGGCCGGCCGCCTCGACGATCGCGAGCGCCCGGCGGATTCCGCCGAGCGGTTGCGCCTTGATGACGAGGAGGTCGGCCGCGCCCGCCTCGGCGACGGCGAGCGGGTCGTCGGCACGCCGCACGCTCTCGTCGGCCGCGATCGGGATGCCCATGTACCTCGTGCGCCGACGGATCTCGGCGAGCTCCTCGACCGTCGCGCACGGCTGCTCGACGTACTCGAGGTCGAAGGGCGCGAGCGCGTGGATGGCGTGCTCGGCCTCGTCGACGTTCCAGCCGCCGTTCGCGTCGAGACGGACGCGCCCCTCCGGGCCGAGGGCTTCGCGCACGGCGCGCACGCGCGCGACGTCCTGGGCGAGGGTCTGGTCGGCGCCGGCCACCTTCACCTTCGCGGTGCGGCAGCCCGGGAAGCGGGCGAGCACCGCCGGCACGCTGTCGGGGTCGACGGCGGGAACGGTCGCGTTCACGGGGATCCGGTCGCGGAGCGCCGCCGGCTGCGCGTTCCAGCCGAAATCGATCGCGGCGGCGAGCCAGGCGGATGCCTCGTCGTCGTCGTATTCCGCGAAGGGGGAGAACTCCGTCCAGCCCTGCGGGCCCTCGATCAGCACGGCCTCGCGAACCTCGATGCCGCGGAAGCGGGTGATGAGCGGCAGCGCGACCACTCGGGCGGTGCCGATCAGCTCGTCGAGGCGCGGCACGGGTGCGGGGTGCGGCAGTGGTGCGGCGGCGCTGGCGTCGGTCATGCACCCATCGTGGCACTGCGCGAGCCGCGACGCGCGGTCTCCAGACTCAGGTGCCGGCGACGGGGCGGCCGACGATCATCGAGGCGAGCAGTTCGGGTTCGAACTCGGCGGCGGTCTCGGGATCGAGCTGCACGCCGGTGCCGTCGAGCACGGCGGTGAAGAAGCAACGAGCGGCAACGGCGAAGACGACATCGGCGATGTCGGTGTCGGAGAGGCCGAGGGCGCGCAGCCGCTCGACGTCGGCGCGCCGGATCGCCGCGGCATCGGTGGCGACGGCCGTCGCGAACTCGTACAGCGCGCGATCGAGCTCACCGAGATTCGCGCCGTCGGGCCGTTCGGAGATCGCCCGCATCGTGGCGTCGTCGTCGCACGCGTCGCGCAGGAACTTCGAGTGCGCCGCCGTGCAGGCGGTCGAGCGTCGCGCCCGTGCCGCGGCGATCGTGACGATCTCGTACCTGCGGCGATCCATGCCGCCCCGGATCGCCAGGTTGAGGGTCTGCCAGGCGGCGGCCACCCCGGGGCGATGCGAGAAGCTCGCGGCGTAGTTCGGAAGGAACCCCCAGATGCCCCGCTGGGTCTCGTAGTACTCGGCGACCTCGCCGTCGGCCTCGGCCTCCGCCACCCCCGTGATGAACATGCTCCGAGTATCCACCTCGGAGACGGCGGCGGCTACGGGCATGCAGGGTTCGGGGCATGAGGGCAGCCCGTCGGATCACCCGCAATAGGCTTGGAGCATGAGCACCGAGGTCTCCGAACTGTTCGATCCGAGCGAGTGGGCCGCGGCTCCCGCGGGTGCATCCTTCACCGACATCACCTACCACCACTCGATCGACGGACGCATCGCCCGCGTCGCGTTCGACCGGCCCGAGGTGCGCAACGCGTTCCGGCCGCACACGGTCGACGAGCTCTTTCATGCCCTCGAAGACGCGCGCACGAACTCGCGCATCGGCGTGGTGTTGCTGACGGGCAACGGCCCGAGCGCGAAGGACGGCGGCTGGGCGTTCTGTTCGGGCGGCGATCAGCGCATCCGCGGGCGCGACGGGTACAAGTATGAACCCGACCAGCGGGCTGGGGAGACGCGAAGCGCCGTCTCGAAGCCGGGCGAGCGAGGGGGTTTCGAGTCGTCTCCTTCGTCGCCTCCTCGACCCGCGGCGGCGAGCCTCGGACGTCTCCACATCCTCGAGGTGCAGCGACTCATCCGCTTCATGCCGAAGGTCGTCATCGCCGTCGTGCCAGGCTGGGCGGCGGGCGGAGGCCACTCGCTGCACGTGGTCTGCGACCTCACGATCGCTTCGCGCGAGCACGGGCGCTTCAAGCAGACCGACGCCGATGTGGGCTCCTTCGACGCCGGCTACGGCTCGGCGTACTTCGCCCGCCAGATCGGGCAGAAGTTCGCTCGCGAGGTGTTCTTCCTCGCCGAGGAGTACTCGGCGGATCGCGCGTACGAGATGGGCGCGGTGAACCGGGTCGTGCCGCACGCCGAGCTCGAGCGCGAGGCGATCGCGATGGCGCGCACGGTCCTCACGAAGTCGCCCACTGCGATCCGCATGCTGAAGTTCGCGTTCAACGCGGTCGATGACGGCATGGTCGGCCAGCAGGTGTTCGCGGGCGAGGCGACGCGGCTCGCCTACGGCACCGACGAGGCCGTCGAGGGCCGCGACGCCTTCCTCGAGAAGCGCGACCCCGATTGGGGTCCCTACCCGTGGCACTACTGATGCCGGTTATCGCGAACCGGCCGAGCCGGTGTCGGTGGCGTCGGTGAAACCGCTCATCGGGGTTCGGGCGTCGGATGTCCCGGAGTTGACGCGTGCGCTCGCCGCCGCCCTCGACGGAGGACCGGCCGTCTGGCCCGCCCCGCAGCCCGCCGCCGACCATCTGATGTCGCACAATCGGTCGGCATTCGCGCCTGATGGCGGCAGTTCGCGCGACATCGCGGGCGAGGTCGGCGACCGGGTCGCGCTCGTCGTGGAGACGAGCGGTTCGACGGATGCCCCGAAGCGGGTGCTGCTCTCGGCCGACGCGCTCGTCGCGAGCGCCGACGCCACGCACGACGCGCTCGGCAGCACGGGGCAGTGGCTGCTCGCCCTCCCGGGTCATTACATCGCGGGCGCCCAGGTGATCGTGCGGGGGCTCGTCGCCGGCACCGAGACCGTGTCGCTGTCGCCGGGGGCATTCGATCCGACGGCGTTCGCCGAGGCATCCGCTCGCATGCACGACCACGTGCCCCACTACACCTCGCTGGTGCCGACGCAGCTCGCGCGCCTGCTCGACGCCGCCGAGCGCGACGCCTTCGTGGGGGCCGCGCTGCGCTCGTTCGACGCGGTGCTCGTCGGCGGGCAGGCGCTCGCGCCCGCGCTCGCCGAGCGGGCCGAGCACGCAGGGGTGCGCGTAGTGCGCACCTATGGATCGAGTGAGACGGCGGGCGGATGCGTCTACGACGGCACTCCCATCGGCGACACGAGGGTGCGCTTCGACGGCGGGCGCATCGAGCTCGCATCGTCGAGCCTCGCCGACGGCTACCTCGGCGACCCCGAGCGCACGGCGGCGGCGTTCCGCACCGATCGCGACGGCACGCGGTGGTACGTCACCGGCGATCTCGGCGAGTTCACCGCCGATGGGCTGCTGCGGGTACGCGGACGCGCCGACGACGTGATGATCTCGGGCGGCGTGAAGGTCGTACTCGGCGAGGTCGAGCGCGCGGTGCGCGCGGTTTCGGGCTATGCCGAGGCGGTCGTCGTCGCGGTGCCGGATACCGAATGGGGCGAGCGCGCAGCGGTCGCGGTCGCGGGCGACGTGGGCGACGAGGCATCCGCCCTGCTGACGCTGCGAACGGCGACGGATGCCGCGGGCCTCGCCCCCGCCGCCCGACCCATGCGACTCGTGGCCGTCGACCGACTGCCGCTGCTCGTCTCGGGCAAGCCCGACCGCCGCGCGATCGCGGCACTGCTGTCGGACTAGGAGCCGACCGCCGCAGGCTCCGCGGACACCGCATCCGTTTCGGCCTCGGCCAGGCGGCGCGCCTCGTCGAGGTGCGCCTGGACGGCCGCCCGCCGGGGGAGCAACAGGCTCGCGAGCGCCGCGATGCCGAAGCCGGCCACGGCGACCCACACCGACGCCTGCAGCGCGGTGAGCACGTGCTCGCGGCTCCAGTCGTCGCCGACCACCGAGAAGAAGACGGTCGTCGAGATCGCGACGCCGGCCGCGGCGCCCAGCTGTTGGAACGTGCTGTAGGCGCCCGATGCCGCGCCCGCGTCTGAGACCGGCACCGTCGCGAGCGCCACGTCGACGAGCGGGATGATGAGCAGCGCGAGCCCGAGGCCCGACAGGAGCATGGGCCAGACCGCCGCCCACCCGGTGAAGTCTGCCCCCGTGTCGGCGACGATGGCGAACACCCAGACCACGCCGGCGGCCATGATCACCGCACCGATCGTGACGAGGTACTTGCCGACCTTCGCCACCAGCGGGATCACCGCACCCGTGCCGACGAGCGCGCCCAGGCTGAAGGCGAGCAGGTTGAGCCCGGCGGTCAGCGCATCGAAGCCGAGCCCGACCTGAAGGTAGATGATGAACGGCAGCGTGAAGGCGTTGAGCGAGCCCTGGAAGGCGGCCTGGGTCACGATGCCGGCCGAGAATCCGCGATCGGCGAAGAGCGGCATGGGCAGCAGGGCCGAGGCGTCGCGGCGCATGCGGCGGCGCGAGTAGGCGACGAAGATCACGAGCAGCAGGGCGCCGGCGGCGACCGGGATCCAGAGCCAGGCGGGCCAACCGAGCGTCTGGCCTTCGACGAGCGGAACCATGAACGCGAGGATGACCGCCGTGAGCAGCACGACGCCGACGAGGTCGAGGCGCATCGGACGCGACGAGCGCGTCTCTGGCACGAATCGCGCGGCGAGCGCGAAGATCACGATGCCCACGGGAACGTTGATGAGGAACACGCTGCGCCAGCCGAGGCCCCAGAGGTCGGCGTCGACGAGCCATCCGCCGAGTACCGGCCCGGCGACCGCCGCGATGCCGGCCACGCCGCCGATCAGGCCGTACATCGGCGCGCGCTCGCGCGGCGTGAAGAGTGCCTGCACCGACGCGAGCAGCTGCGGCACCATGAGGGCTGCGAACAGTCCCTGCGCGATGCGGGTGGCCACGAGCACGTCGCCCGACCAGGCGGCCGCCGCCGCGGCCGACGCGAGGGTGAAGCCGGCGATGCCGACGAGGAACACGCGCCTGCGGCCGAACAGGTCGCCGAGCCGCCCGCCCGTGATCAGCGCGACCGCGAACGCGAGCAGGTAGCCACTGACGATCCATTCGAGCTGCGCCTCGGTCGCCTCGAGGTCGGCGCCGATCGACGGCAGGGCCACCTGCACGATCGTGACGTCGAGCAGATCCATGAACGAGGCGAACAGGAGGATGCCGATGGCGAGGCCTCGGCGCGGGGTGGTGGTGGTCATCCTCGTCGTCCTTTCGTAAGCTTGAGTTGTTCCGGGCCGGGATAGTCCCGGATCGAGATAATCCCAAACAGGGATAATCCCATATCGGAGAGAATAAGTGAGCCCAACGCGAATGTCAACCAAGGCCGAGGTGAGCGGGCGCATCGTCGAGCTCTTGCAGCTCGTGATCGCGTCGTCGGTCATGACCAACGAGCGCATCGCCCGGTCGATGGGCGTCAACGTCGTCGACCTCCAGGCACTGGGCTTCATCGCCCGCAGCGGCGAGCCCATGACCGCCGGTGAGGTGAGCCAGCTGACCGAGCTGCCGACGAGCACCACGACGCGGGTGCTCGACCGGCTCGAGAGGCAGGGCCTCATCGAGCGCTCGACCGATCCGAACGACCGGCGGCGCGTCGTCGTGCACCTGCGCCCCGGTGCGCTCGCCGGAACCGGCACGGGCGGCGAGGACGACCCGTACCGCAGCCTCCTCGAGGGCATGCGCCGCGTGCATGAGGGCTTCACCGTCGCCGAGCTCGAGGTGGTCGCCCGCTATCTCGACGCGGTGAAAGAGGTGCGCTGAGCTCTCCGGGTTGCGGAGGGAGCGCGGTTTCGAGACGGCGCTGGCGCGCCTCTTCAGCGGCTCGGGCACGCCTCGCGAATTAGCATGGTGTCGTGGCCCGCCCGAAACCCCAACGGATGAATCCCGCCGACGACCTCGCGAAGCGTTCGCGCACGCACGGCCGATCGGGCAACCCCGCGAAGGCTGCGAGCCCGCGTGCCGCCGGTGCAGCCGGCCCCGCGACCGCCGCCGACTGGATCTCGGGTGCGCGCCTGCGCACGCTTCCGCTCGCCATCGCGCCCGTCGCGCTCGGCACGGGGGCGGGGGTCATCGCGATGGCCGACGGGCCGTGGCATCCGGCGCGCGCGCTGCTCGCCCTCGTCGTCGCGCTCGCCCTGCAGATCGGCGTCAACTACTCGAACGACTACTCCGACGGGGTCCGCGGCACCGATGACCACCGGGTCGGGCCTCGGCGGCTCACCGCCTCGGGCGCCGTGAAACCGCGGCACGTGCTGGTGGTCGCACTCTCGTTCTTCGCGCTCGCCGCGCTCGCCGGGCTGGCCCTCGTCGTCATCACCCAGCAGTGGTGGCTCATCGCCGTCGGTGCGGCGGCGATCGTCGCGGCCTGGTTCTATACCGGCGGCAAGCGGCCCTACGGCTACGCGGGGCTCGGCGAGGTCTTCGTGTTCGTCTTCTTCGGGATCGTCGCGACGGCGGGCTCGGCGTTCGTGCAGGCGCTCACCGTGAACCTCGAGGCCTGGCTCGGCGGCGTCGGCGTCGGGCTGCTCGCGTGCGCCGTGCTCATGGCGAACAACCTGCGCGACGTCGAGCAAGACAGGGTGGCGGGCAAGCGCACCCTCGCGGTGCTCATCGGACCGCTCGCCGGGCGCATCCTGTTCGTGCTGTTCACGCTCGTGCCGTTCGGCATCGCCGTGTTCTTCGCGTTCTTCTACCCGACGGCGTGGCTCGTGCTCTTCGCACTGCTCGCCGCGGTGCCGGCCTGCGTCATCGTGCTCACCGCGAAGACGGCGCGCGAACTCATCCTCGCGTTGCAGCTCACCAGCATCACCGCACTGCTCTACGGGGTCGGGCTGGGGCTGGCCTTCGCGTTCTGACGCCCCGACCGCGCTGCGGTCACTCGGCGGCGCGCTGCTCGGGTGCAGCGGGCTCGTCTGCAGCGGCGATCGCCGCATCCTCGGCTTCGTCGTCTTCACGTGCGAGCGGCTTCTCACGATTGCGCGCGGCGTAGATCTCGTTCGACATCGACTCGCGCGGGCGGCGCAGGAAGAGGAGCGAGGCGCTGAATCCGAACACCGCGGCGACGAGCGCCGAGATCCACGGGGTCACCCCCGCGATCAGGAGGACGGCGAGCGGCACGGCGAAGAGGAGGACTCGAATCGTCGTGTACCAGATCCAGACGGGCACGGATTTCACCCTGACAGTGTAGGTGCGGTGTCTGAAGGCGGCTCCCAGCCAGCCGTGACCCGGCGAGCCTAGACTGGCACCATGGCCCGGCTGCTCTTCGGACTCGGCGTCGCCGCCGTGATCTTCACGGTCTACGCGGTCGTCGACTGCGCACTGCTCGACCGGCTGCGCATCCGAGGGTTGAAGCGCGGCTGGTGGATCGTCGTGATCCTCGTCGTGCCCGTCATCGGCGCTGTGCTCTGGTTCCTCGTCGGTCGCGGCGGCTCCGTGAACCGCCCCGCCGGGCGCAGCCGCACCGTCGCCCCCGACGACGACACCGACTTCCTTCGTCGCCTGGGCGACGACGCCGTGCAGGCCGATCGCATCCGCCGGCTCGAAGAAGAGCTCGCCGAGCTCGACGGCGAGACGGATGCCTCGGCCGGAGGCCCCGGCGCGGGCCGCAAGGCAGAACCCGGCAAGCGGCCCGACAACCCCGACGCCCCCGGCACGCCGGGTGAGACCGGCCCGTCGCCCCGGCCGAATGCCTGAGTCGGTGCCGACGGCACCGGCGACCGCGTTCTCGGTCGCGCTGCTCGAGGAGTTCGTGCGCGCCGGTGTGCTCGACGTCGTCGTCGCCCCCGGTTCGCGTTCGCAGGCGATCGCGCTCGCCGCGGCGGAGTTCGAGCGGCAGGGTCTCGTGCGCCTGCACGTGCGTCTCGACGAGCGGGGGGCCGGCTTCCTCGCCCTCGGGCTCGCGGTCGAGGCGGGTCGTCCGGCGCTCGTCGTGACGACCTCGGGCACCGCCGTCGCGAACCTGCACCCCGCGGTGCTCGAAGCGCATCACTCGGGCGTGCCGCTCGTGCTCCTCACAGCCGATCGCCCGGCGGAGCTCCGTGGCATCCGCTCGAACCAGACCACGATGCAGCCCGGCATCTTCGCGGGCGCTGTGCGCCTCGAGCGGGACGTCACCGCGCCCGAGGGGGCGCCGGGGGAGTCGCTGTTCGCGGCGAAGCTCGCCCGAGAGGTCGTCGCGGCGGCCCTCGGCCGCGACGCCGACGGCGGGCTCATCGCCCACCCCGGCCCCGGGCCGGTGCACCTCAACCTGCAATTGCGCGAACCGTTGTCCTCGCCGTGGAGTGGGTCGAGGAGCGACGAAGGAGCGTCTCGAAGCCCGGGCGCCGGTGGTTTCGAGACGGTCGCTTCGCTCCCTCCTCAGCCCGCTGATCGACCCGTCGGTGCCCTGATCGCCCGCGGACCGCGCACCCTGGTCGTCGCCGGGGCGGGCGCCGGCCCCGAGGCCGAGGCGTTCGCTCGCGACGGCGACTGGCCGCTCGCGGCGGAGGTCACGAGCGGTGCGCATTTCGGGCCGAACCTCGTCGTCGCGTACCGCGATCTGCTGCGAGAGCCGGGCTTCGGCGATGCGGTCGAGCGGGTGGTGGTGTTCGGGCATCCGACACTGTCGCGCGAGGTGCCGGCGCTCGTGCAGCGCGACGACGTCGAGACGATCGTCGTCGCGCCGTCGGGCATCGAATGGTTCAACCCGGGCAGGCGCGTGCGCCGGTTCGAGCGCGCCGTGCACGCCGAAACCGTGACGCCCGCCGCGCCGCAGACCGCCGAGGAGCGCAGCTGGGTGCGCCGCTGGGTGCACACGAGTCGCATCCTCGTCGAGGCCGGCCTGCCGCCGGCCGCGCCCGCCGTCGCCGAGGGAATCGACGAGACGGGGCACGTCGGCGACCTCGAACTCCACCGCGAGTTCATGCGCGCCCAGCTCGCCGCCGCCCGCGCGCCGATCACCCGCCGCATGCTCGTCGACGCCATCTGGGGCGCGACGTGGCCGCACGACCGGCTCGTGTTCGGGGCATCCCGCCTCATTCGCGACGCCGACCGGGCCGTGCCCGGCCGCCGCATCACCGTGCACGCCAATCGCGGCCTCGCGGGCATCGACGGCACGGTCGCGACCGCGCTCGGCATCGCGATCGCCAGCCAGACGGATGCCCCGACTCAAGAGCCGGTTGAGGAGCGCACGACGAAGGAGGACGCGTCTCGAAACCAGCAGGGCTTCGAGACGCTCCTTCGTCGCTCCTCAACCCACTCAGAATCGGACCTCACCGCCAAGCTCGCTGCGGCCGAGCAGGCCGAGCGGTCGATCGCGGCTTGGGCGGAGGCATCCCGTGGCGGTGCAGCCGACTCAAGCACGACCCGCGCGCTGATCGGCGACCTCACCCTGCTGCACGACGTCGGGTCGCTGCTGCTCGGCGCGGGCGAACCGCGACCCCGGCTCCTGCTGATCGTCGGCAACGACGGCGGCGGCACGATCTTCGACGCCCTGGAGGTGGCCGCGACGGCACCGGCCGACGCCTTCGACCGCGTGCAGTTCACGCCGCAGCAGGTCGACCTCGCAGCGCTCGCCACGGCCTACGGCTGGTCGTACTCGCGGGCGTCGACCCGCGCCGAACTCGACGAGGCACTCGGCACGCGCGTCGACGGCCCGACGATCCTCGAGGTTCCGCTGCCGCGCTGAGCCGCGCGGCGCGCCGCCGTGCCGCGTCGGCGGGCGGGCGAGAGTTGCCGTGGCATCCGGCCGACCGGCAGGATGGCCGCATGAGCCGCGAATCGTTCTGGACCGCCGACCCCGCCGAACTCCTCCGGGTCGCTGCCGGGTTCCGCCTGGCCGACGTCGACCCGCAGGCGCACCCCGGCTTCGACGGCGGCAAGCGCGATGCGAAGGCGGCGCTCGCCGAAGGCGCCGGCATCCTCGCCGAACTTCAGGAGCAGTTGTTCGCAGGCAGCCGCATGGGCGGCCACAAGCGGAGGGTCCTCCTCGTGCTTCAGGCGATGGACACTGCGGGCAAGGGCGGCATCGTCAAGCACGTGATGGGCGCGGTCGACCCGCAGGGCGTGCAGCTCGCGGCGTTCAAGAAGCCGACCGAGGAGGAGCTCGGCCACGACTTCCTCTGGCGCGTCAGCAAGGAGACGCCCGGCCCGGGCATGATCGGCGTCTTCGACCGCTCGCACTACGAAGACGTGCTGATCGGGCGCGTGCGCGAACTCGCCCCGCCCGCCGAGATCGAGCGCCGCTACGACGCGATCAACGAGTTCGAGCGCGGGCAGGTCGCGAACGGCACGACGATCATCAAGGTGATGCTGCACATCTCGGCCGACGAGCAGAAGCAGCGCCTCCAGGAGCGGCTCGACCGACCCGACAAGAACTGGAAGTTCAACCCCGGCGACATCGACGAGCGTCTGCTCGCGCCCGCGTACCGCGAGGCGTACCAGGTGGCATTCGATCGAACGTCGACGGCGGATGCCCCGTGGTTCGTCGTTCCCGCCGACCACAAGTGGTACGCGCGGCTCGCGGTGCAGCACCTGCTCATCGACGCGCTCGAGACGATGGGGCTCGAGTGGCCCGTGGCCGACTACGACGTCGCCGAGCAGCGGGCGCGTCTCGCGGCGAGCTGAGCGTCTGAGTGGATCGAGGAGCGAAGCGTCTCGAGATCCGGAGTGGGCGGTTCCCGGGGTTTCGAGACGGTCGCTGCGCTCCCTCCTCAACCCGCTGTGGGCCGTTCCCGGGGTTTCGAGACGGTCGCTGCGCTCCCTCCTCAACCCGCAGGTCCGCCGCACGAGCGTAGGCTTGCGAGGTGAGTCAGACGCACGCCCCGGCGCGCCTCGTCGTCAGGACGGTGGCCGTCGATGAGACCGAACCCCTGATTCCGCGCACCGACCCGCGCCACCCGCTCGTCTGGATGCGCCGCGGCGAGGGCATCGTCGGACTCGGCGAGGTGCTGCGCGTCGAATCGTCGGGCCCCTCGCGCATCGAGGACGCCGCCTCGGCGTGGACCTCGATCGCCGCCGACGCCGACATCGACGACCGGGTCGGGCTGCCGGGCACCGGCCTCGTCGCGTTCGGCGCGTTCGGGTTCGCCGACGAGTCGGAGGCGACGAGCGTGCTCATCGTGCCCGAACTCGTCATCGGCCGCCGCGACGGTCGCGCCTGGGTGACGCGAATCGGCTTCGAGACGCCCACCGAGGTGACCGTCCCCGAGCCCGCACCGAAGCGGCAGGTTCCGCGGGTCGCGTTCGAGCCGGGTTCGCTGCCGCCCGAGGCGTACGAGTCGGCCGTGGCCGAGGCGGTGCGCCGCATCGATGTCGGCGAATTCGAGAAGGCGGTGCTCGCGCGCCAGCTCGTCGGCACGTTGGGCGACGACGCCGGGCTGCGGGCGACCATCAACCGCCTCGCCGAGGATTACCCCGACACCTGGGTCTTCGCCGTCGACGGACTCATCGGCGCGAGCCCCGAGACGCTCGTGCGGGTCGACCACGGCACCGTTTCGGCGCGGGTGCTGGCCGGAACGGCGCCGCGGGGCGCCGGCGAGGCATCCGACCGCGACCATGCCGCTGCCCTCGCGGCGAGCGAGAAGAACCTCGCCGAGCATGCGCTCGCCGTCGCGAGCGCCGTGCAGCGGCTCGAACCGCACACGACCCGCCTCGACACGAGCCCCGAACCGTTCACCCTCCAGCTGCCGAACCTGTGGCACCTCGCCACCGACCTCAAGGGCACCCTTGGCGACGGTTCGAGCTCGCTCGACCTCGTGAAGGCCGTGCACCCGACGGCCGCCGTCGCGGGCACGCCGCGCAAGATCGCGCTGCACGCGATCGCCGAGCTCGAGGGCTTCGACCGCGGGCGGTATGCGGGCCCCGTGGGGTGGGTCGACGGCGACGGCGACGGCGAGTGGGCGATCGCGCTGCGCTGCGCACAGGTCGATCCCGACGGCACGGTCACGGCGTATGCCGGTTGCGGCATCGTCCACGATTCGGTGCCCGCCGACGAGCTCGCCGAGACCGACATGAAGTTCCGGCCGATCGTCGAGGCGTTCGGCGGGTAGCGGCCTTCTGCATGCGCATCGCGGGATGCTGCGCCTCACTGAGTTCCGCTGCATGCGCGGCTGGGGGAGTGGCACGTCTGGAGAGCGCGACCACACGACCATACGACCACGCCTGGTTTCGGCTGGAGGTCGACGCAGCGTCGGGGCGCCGGAGAGGGGGTGCTCGGGCCGGCGACCGGGTGGTCAGGGGATCCGCCGCTCGGCGAGAGAGCCCCGGTAGAATCGGGGGATGACCCGCGCAGACCTCGGCAAGGACCCCCGCGAGGTGTCGGCGATGTTCGATCGCGTCGCCGCCGCGTACGACCGCACCAACACCGTGCTCTCGGTCGGCAACGCCCCCCTCTGGCGGGTCGCGACGACGCGCGCGGTCGATCCGAAGCCGGGCGAGCGCATCCTCGACGTCGCCGCCGGCACCGGCACCTCGAGCGCGAGCCTCGCGAAGTCGGGCGCCTCGGTCGTCGCCGCCGACTTCTCGCCGGGCATGATCGAGGTCGGTCGTCGCCGGCAGGCGCAGGTGCCCAACCTGGTCTTCGTCGAGGCGGATGCCACGAAGCTGCCCTTCGACGACGACGCCTTCGATGCCGTCACCATCTCGTTCGGCCTGCGCAACGTCAACGAGCCGAAGCTGGCGATCGCCGAGTTCTTCCGCGTCACGAAGCCCGGCGGCCGGCTCGTGATCTGCGAGTTCTCGACGCCGCCCACGCCGTTCGTGCGGTTCGGCTACGGCGTGTACCAGCGCTACGTGATGCCGCCGCTCGTGAAGCTCTCGAGCTCGAACGACACCGCCTACGAATACCTCAACGAGTCGATCAACGCGTGGCCGGCGCAGCCCGAGCTCGCCGCCTGGATCCGCGAGGCCGGCTACACCGACGTCGCCTGGCGCAACCTCACCATGGGCGTCGTCGCCCTGCACCGCGCCCGCAAGGCTGGTTGAGGAGGCGCGCCGGCGCCGTCTCGAAACCTGGGGCGTGCGCGCGGCCGGTTTCGAGACGCTCGCTGCGCTCGCTCCTCAACCGGCTCGGGTGACGCATCGCTGATGCGAGCGCGCATGCGGGCACCGGTAGGCTGGTGAGCGTGAATCCGAGCCACCCGGTCGCCCGTCGCGGCTCCGCGCTCGCCGCCAACCTGGGTCTGAGCGAGCGGGTCTTCGCGTCCGCAGCAGACAAGGCCATGGCGCGGGCGATCGACGCCGGCATCGAACGCGTCGAATCCGGACTCGTCAGTGAGGTGCAGTTCGCCGACTCCATCGCCGACGTCTCGACGAGGTATCTCCTCGAAGCCGGCGGCAAGCGGGTGCGGCCGATGCTGACCCTGCTGACTGCCCAGCTCGGCGCGGGCGCGACCGACGACGTGATCACCGCCGCCGAGGCGATCGAGATCACGCACCTCGGTTCGCTGTACCACGACGACGTCATGGACGACTCCGACCGTCGCCGCGGCGTCCCGGCCGCGCACGCGGTGTGGGGCAACTCGGTCGCCATCCTCACCGGCGACCTGCTCTTCGCCCGGGCCAGCCAGTTGATGGCGAGCCTCGGCGAGCGGGCGATCCGCATGCAGGCCGACACCTTCGAGCGGCTCGTGCTCGGCCAGCTGCACGAGACCGTCGGCCCGACCGAGGCCGACGATCCGATCGAGCACTATATCCAGGTGCTCGCCGACAAGACCGGCTCGCTCATCGCGGCGGCCGCGCAGTCGGGCGTGGTGTTCTCGGGAGCCGACCCCGCCTACGAGGCCCCCATCGTCGAGTTCGGCGAGAAGGTCGGCGTCGCGTTCCAGCTCATCGACGACGTGATCGATCTGTCGCCGCAGCCCGAGGAGACCGGCAAGGTGCCCGGCACCGACCTGCGCGCGGGCGTGGTCACGCTGCCGCTCCTGCGGCTCGCCGAGATGGCGAAGACCGACGAGGCATCCGCCGATCTGCTCGCCCGCATCGAGCGCGACGTGGTCACCGTGACCGCGGCGACCGCCGACCTCGGCGACCCGCTCGACACGAACACGCTCGCCTCGCGCATCGTGCCGTCGCGCGCGACGGTCGACGCGATCGTCGCCGAGCTGCGCGAGCATGAGGCCACCCGGGCGACGCTCGCCGAGGCGCACCGCTGGGCCGCCGAGGCGGTCGAGGCGCTCGCCCCGCTGCCCGAAGGAAGTGTGAAGAAGGCGCTCACGCGATTCGCCGAGACGATCGTCGAGCGGCAGAGCTGACGGCGGCGCCGACGCGTACGCCGTCTCCGAGGTCCGAAGGTTCGAAGGTTCGAAGTGAGGAGAGATGTGACGAGGAACAAGCTGCGACTGGCGATCGTCGGGGCCGGCCCGGCCGGCATCTACGCCGCCGACATCCTGCTGAAGGCCGAGCGCAACTTCGACGTGTCGATCGACCTGTTCGATCACCTCCCCGCGCCATACGGGCTCGTCCGCTACGGCGTCGCCCCCGACCACCCGCGTATCAAGGGCATCATCACGGCCCTCCGCGAGGTGCTCGACCGCGGCGACATCCGCATCTTCGGCAACGTGCGCTTCGGTGAGGACATCACGCTCGACGACCTCAAGAAGCACTACAACGCCGTGATCTTCGCGACCGGCGCGGTTCGCGACGCGTCGCTCAACCTCCCCGGTATCGATCTCGAGGGCTCGTACGGGGCCGCCGAGTTCGTGAGCTGGTTCGACGGGCACCCCGACTTCCCGCGCACGTGGCCGCTCGAGGCGCGCGAAGTGGCCGTCATCGGCAACGGCAACGTCGCGCTCGATGTGTCGCGCATCCTCGCGAAGCATGTCGAAGACCTGATGCCGACCGAGATCCCCCCGAACGTCGCGGCCGGCCTCTCCGCGTCGCCCGTGACCGACGTGCACGTGTTCGGCCGTCGCGGCCCGACTTCGGTGAAGTTCACGCCGCTCGAGCTGCGCGAGCTCGGCGAGCTGCGCGACGTCGACATGATCGTCTACGACGAGGACTTCGACTACGACGACGCCGCCCGCGCAGCGGTGTCGGGCAACAAGCAGGTCTTCGTCATCGACAAGGTGCTGAACCAGTGGCGCCAGCGCGAAGTCGGTGAGGCGAGCCGTCGCCTGCACCTGCACTTCTTCGCCAAGCCGCTCGAGATCATCGACGACGGCAACGGGCGCGTGGGCGGCATCCGCTGGGAACGCACCGCCCCCGACGGCGCCGGCGGGGTCGTCGGCACCGGCGAGATCCGCGAACTGCCCATCCAGGCGGTCTACCGTGCGGTCGGCTACTTCGGGTCGCCGCTGCCCGGCATCCCGTTCGACAAGAAGTTCGGCGTCATCCCGAACCACGAGGGCCAGGTGCTCACGCGCGACAAGGAGACCGGCGAGGCGCGGCAGATGTACGGCGTGTACGCGACCGGCTGGATCAAGCGCGGCCCGGTCGGCCTCATCGGCCACACCAAGTCGGACGCGATGGAGACGATCAAGCACGTCATCAACGACCTCGGCAACTGGTGGCGGCCCGAGTCGCCGTCGGAGGAGTCGGTGATCGAGTTGCTCGAGTCGCGCGAAATCCGCTGGACCGATCTCGACGGCTGGCACCGCCTCGACGAGCACGAGCAGGAGCTGGGCGGCGCCGAAGGCCGCAAGCGGGTCAAGGTCGTGCCCCGCGATGAGATGGTCGACATCTCGCGCGGAGAGGTCGCGTAGCGGCGGGTCTCGCCGGTCGCGTAGCGGCGGGTCCCGTCGGTCGAGGAGCTCGGGTCCCGTGGGTCGAGGAGCTCGGGTCCCGCCGGTCGTGGAGCGGAGCGTCTCGAGACCCCGACCTGGCACCTCCATCACGCAGGACGCAAGTGATAGTACTTGCTATATGGATGGCTCGGCTGAGCTTGTGGCGCGACTGCGCGCTGAGGCGGCGAGCGCCGATGAGCTTCATCGTCGATCGCGAGCCCAACTCGTCGGCGCCGTGCGCACGGGCGCCGCGGCGGGGCTCTCGCAGCGTGAGATCGCTGAGGCGATCGGGCGAAGTCAGCCTGAGGTCTCACGCCTGCTCCGGTTTCACGGCCGGTCGGAACTCGGTCGCCGACTCGGCGCGAATCGGTCGTCGGTGGTGCGGATCGCGGGCGATCATGGCGCCCGCAACGTGCGGGTGTTCGGCAGCGTCGCTCGAGGTACCGATGACGACCGATCCGATGTCGACCTGCTCGTCGACCTCGACGAGGGTACGGGGTTGTTCTCGCTCGCTCGGCTCGAGGTCGAGCTCGCCGAACTGCTCGGCACACACGTCGATGTCGTGCCGGCCCGCTCGCTACGATCGAATGTCGCAGACCAGGTGCTGAGCGAAGCGGTGCCCTTGTGAGTCGCACCGACGCAGAACTGGTGGGTGACGCGCTCGACCACCTGGCCGCGCTTCAGCGACATCTGGCGCGCGGCGACCTCGATGACGAGACGATCGCCGATGCGGTGAGCCTGAGATTGGCTGCGGCGATCGAGGCCATCGCGGCCACAAGCTCTGGCTTTCGAGACCGCGTCTTCGCTGACGACTGGAAAGTCATCTGGGCGACCCAAAACCGAATCGCGCAGGGGTACGCTTCGGTCGACCTCACGATCATTCGTGAGACCGTCGTGCACGACCTGCCAGGGTTCGAGTCGAAGCTGCGTCAGGCGCTCTGAAGCCGAATCGGCTGCGTCGTGCCCTGTGCACACGCGCGCGACGGCGCGCCCGCGCGGCGCTACGCTCTCCACCATGCCCCTGATCGCGCCGCTGACCGCGCTCGCCCTCGCCGCCGCCGGGTTCGCGCTCGGGTGGTGGCCGCTGGCCGCATGGTCGGTGCATTCGATCATTGGCGAGCGGATGCCTCGGCGCACCGCCCTGCGCCTCGCCGCCGCAGTGACGACCGCGGTGACCTTCGGCCTGCTCGGACTGCGCTTCGGCCCCGACTGGATGCTGCCGGCCCTGCTCGCCTTCGCCGCGGGCGCGACCGTGCTCTCGATCGTCGACCTCGTCGAGAAGCGGCTGCCGAACGCGGTGGTGTTCCCGGCGCTCGCCGCGGTGGCGGTGCTGCTGATCCCGGCGACCTGGGTCGCCGGGGAGTGGATGCGGCTCGTCTGGGCGCTCGCCGGTGCCGCGGCGATGTTCGCCGCCTACTTCGTGCTCGCCCTCATCTCGCCGTCGTCGATGGGAATGGGCGACGTGAAACTCGCACTCGTGATCGGGTTGCTCGTCGGCTGGTTCGGGCTGTCGCCCTGGCTCGTCGCCCTGCTCGCCGCGTTCGTGATCGGGGGCGTGGCCTCGCTCGTGGCGCTCGCGCTGAAACGGGTGACGTTGCGGGGGTCGATTCCATTCGGGCCATCGATGCTCGCGGGGGCGCTCGTGGCGGTGCTGCTGGCGGGGTGAGCGCGGGCTGAGGAGGTCGTGCAGCGACTGTCTCGAAATCCGGTGGTCGAGTGGGTTGAGGAGGGAGCGTAGCGACTGTCTCGAAATCCGGTGGTCGAGTGGGTTGAGGAGGGAGCGTAGCGACTGTCTCGAAACCCGGCGGTCGAGTGGGTTGAGGAGGGAGCGTAGCGACTGTCTCGAAATCCGGCGGCGTAGCGAACTCACCAGCGTATCGAGACCCCCGCCCCGCATCGGGGTACATCTGTACCCCGATCGCAGGGTACGTGTGTACCCCAAACCTGTACCCCGTTAAACCCCCAGATTGGGGGTCACGATCACGCATGTTGCGCCGAGAACGCCCGATCTGAGCCAATCGTTGCGTATCGGCGCGGATGCCTCCCCCAAAGTGGGGCATAGGTCACCCAGAATGCGGTGGATACCTTCATGTCACCGCATGTACCTGCAGGCGGATGCACCACCCGACCGGGGAGTGCAGATGTCCCACTACCCGAAGAGGTCCATCATGCTGAAGGCATTCTCGCGTCTCCAGGCGCGTGTCAACTCGCTCCGTACCGAAGAGGAGGGCGCGACTGCGGTCGAGTACGGCCTCATCGTCGCCCTGATCGCTGCCGTCATCGTCGGCGTCGTCGCCCTTCTGGGGCAGGACATCCTTGGGGCTTTCACGACCGTCGAACAGCAGATTCCTTAAGGCGAGGTTTCGACCGGAGTGGCGGACCGCATAGAGCGGCTCGCCACTCTGTGGCACCAAAGAGTGCGTCAATGAGAGGGCATCGCATGGCGACGCATCGAGCACGTGAACGCGGAGCGGCGGCAGTCGAGTTCGCGCTGATCCTGCCCGTCCTACTCACCGTCGTGTTCGGGATCATCGAGTTCGGATGGGCGTTCGGTCAGCAAGTCTCGCTCGGCAACGCGGCGCGCGAAGCGGCGCGCACCATGGCGATTCACTGGGCTGAGCCCGGCGCCGAGGCAGAGGCGATCGCGGAGGGCCTCGCCGCAGCACCTCTCATCCCCGACGCGTCGATCACCTTCACGTCGATGGAGTGCGCACCGACGAATCCCGATGATGAACCGCTCTCGGTGACGGCCGTCGCCACCCTGGAGGCGCCTGGGCTCACCGGGTGGTTCAATTGGCTCCTCGCGCCCGAACGGGTGCTGTCAGCAGAAAGCAAGATGATATGCGGCGGTTGATGGAGCGGATGCGCCGGGAGCGCGGTGCGAGCGCGGTGCTCGTTGCGATTCTGTTGGTGCCGATCTTCGGGATGGCTGCGATCGGCGTCGACACCGGGATGCTGTACTACGAGCGTGCCCAGCTCCAGAATGCGGCGGATTCAGCGGCACTTGCCGTCGCCACGAAGTGCTCTGTGAGTCATTGCCCCACGAATGGCGATACGACGATCGCCTCGAACTTCGCGAACGGCAACTCGGAGGACGACGCCGTCGCGATCGACGACCAGGTGATCGATCGCTCCGCTCGTACCGTGCGGATTGACGTGAGCACGCTCAATGTCGACGGCACGACCTCACCGTTCCACCCGTTCGCGGCGGTGATCGGTGTCACAGACAACGGCCCAGTGACGGCCACAGCGACAGCTCGATGGGCAGCCGGTGACATCACCATCCCCCTTGCACTTTCATCGTGCGAGTTCGAGCGAGGGGTCGGGGCGGCGGGCGCGGAGGATAACGACGAGCATTGGGTGCGGTTCGACCGGAACAAGCCCTGCGATCGGGACAACGATCCGACTGAGCCCGATGTGCCCGGTGGCTTTGGATGGCTCGACCCGCTGCTCGACGATGACGGCAACCCGATCGGCTGCCTCTCGGAGGTCAACAATGACGGCACGACCGCGGGGAGCAATACCGGCAACAACGGCATCGACAACGAGTACGGCATGCTCTGCCACGCGCTGTTCACCGAATCGCTGGTCGGGCAGTCGCTCTACGTCCCGATTTTCGACACGAAGGTGAGCGGCTCGGGCCAGAATGCCGTTGTCCACCTCAAGCACTACGCGAAGGTGGAGATCATCGCGTGGATGTTCGGCGGTACCGGTACCGGGCTCCCGAACGTTTGGGACAACACGAACCAAGACGTCGACAACTTGAACTGCACAGGCAACTGCCGCGCAATACTCCTGAAGTTTCAGGAGTACGTACCGGTCGGTTCCGTGCCCGGCACAGATATCTCAACCACCGTCAGCTTGATCAGCTAGTGCCCGACCCTCACCCCGGCCCTGAAAGACCCCGAACATCATGAAGACCCGAATCATCGGCGCGATCATCGCCCTCATCCTCACAGTCGTCGGCGCGTTCCTTCTTGTCACCTACGTGAGAGGCGCCGATGCGCGCGCCCAGCAGGGCGCCGAGCTCGCTGACGTCTACGTCGTCACGGAGGAAATCCCCAGCGGCACCCCGGGCGAGTCGGTCGGTGATTTTGTCAAGCTCGACAGCGCGCCGCAGCGAAACATCCCTGAAGGTGCCGTGACGAAGCTCTCCGAGCTCAACGGCTTGGTCGCCGACGGCAAGGTGTTCGTCGGAGAGCAACTGCTCGTGGCTCAGTTCGTGTCCCCTGCCGAAAAGGCCTCACGTGGAGACGTGGACGTGCCGGCAGGGATGCAGGAGGTCAGCTTCGCCCTCCCCGTGCAGCGGATGGTCGGAGGCGCGATTCGATCCGGCAGCAAGATCGGTCTGGTCGTTACGAAATACGAAGCTGGAGTCGACATAAAGGACGGTACCCCGACCTTCGTACCCGAGTCCCAGTTCTCGTTCAACGGCGTCTTGGTTACCAACGCGCAGATCGGCGAGAACGTGAGCGACGGCGACTCCTCGGAGGGGAGTGAGACGAGCGGCGACACGATTCTACTCACGGTTGCGCTCGCGACCCACGATGCAGAGCGCCTGGTCTGGGCGATGGAAGGGAACGAGCAGGCGGGTGACTACATCCCCTACGTCGGACTTTGGGCAACCCTGCAGAACGAGGCGACCGATACCTCCGGTTCCGCTCCGGTAAATGAGAGCAACCTCAGATAGTGCTCCCGTACCTGCTCGTCAGTCGATCCGCCGAGTACGAGACCCGGTTGCGGGCTCTGCTCGGCGACCGGCTTGCCGTGGTCCCGGGTGAGTTCCTGACGTTCGGCCCTGAAGCGGTCGTCAGCCGAGTGAATGACGTGCCACGGATCGCGATGCTCGGCCCTGTGCTCAACTACGAAGAGACCCGGGGACTGGTCGACGCGTTGACCGCAAAGCATCCGAACCTCGGGCTGATCGTCGTACGAGAGCAGCGGTCTGACCTCGAAGACTGGGTGGATGAGCTCTCGCTCCACGCCGTACTGAACCCCGACGCCACTGACGAGACCACAGTGGGGTTGCTCGATCGCCTCGCCTTGTGGCTCGTCGCGCACGGGCATGCCGAGTCGCACGACTTCGACGTTCCGGCTGCGGTGGAGGTCGAAGATGCCCCGTTCATCGACGCTGCGGTCGCAGATGAAGTAGTCGTCGATTCGGATCTCGCAGCCGAACTCGCGGCGAGCGACGAGGTCGAACCCGAGGCTCCGATGTGGGAGTTCCCACCGCTCGAGGCCGGGGCCCCGACGGAGGCCATCGCGGTCGTTGCCCCGAAGGGCGGACAGGGCAAGACGACGATCGCGATCAACCTCGCGACCGGACTCGCCGAGGTCGCACCGAACTCGGTGGTACTCGTCGACGCCGATCTGCAGTTCGGCGATATCACAGCTACGCTCGCACTCCAACCGGACAAGACGATCGTCGATGCCGTCGCCGACGCGGCGATCGACGAACTCGTTCTGAAGACGACGCTCACGAGACACGAAGACGGCTTCTTCGTCGTCGCCAGCGCGCCGTCGCCCGAACTCGGAGATCAGGTGGCGCCTGCCGCACTCGCAGATCTCATCAGCAGGCTGCGATCGACCTTCCGATTCGTGGTCATTGATACGACGCCGGGGCTCGGCGAGCACACGCTGGTCACTCTCGAGCACGTCACCGATGCTGTCTTCGTGACCAACATGGGTGTGCCGAGCCTGCGTGCCACTCGCACCGAGTTCGAGTTGCTCACGAAACTCGGACTCATGCCCGGCAATCGACACATCGTGTTGAATCAAGTCGACAAGCACAGCGGGCTCACCATCAAGGACGTCGAGAACATCATCGGTGCGCCCGTCGACATCGAGGTGCCCAAGTCATCGGCGGTGCTGCTCGCCTCGAATCGGGGGGTGCCGCTCATCCACGACGACGTGCGCGACCCCGCGGCGAAGGCGATCCGATCGATCGTGCTCCGCATCGCACCCGAGGCTTTCCCGAAGCGCAGCAAGATCCAGAGAAGGCGGCGATCGAATGAACCTGAATGAGCGATTGAATGCCCTCCGCGGTGAGCGAGACACCGCCGAACCGTTCGGGCCAGCTGTGCAGGAGCCCACCGAATCGCTGGCGCACGACGATGTCGAAACTCCGCCGACACCGCCCGAGCAGCCCCCCACGGCAGCAACGGAGCCCACGTTCTTCCAGCAGACTCCGCCCCGGGTGGCGAACCCGCGCCCAGCTGGAGCGGTGGACCCCTTGTCCGCGGTGAAGGAGAAGGCGGCCCAGGAACTCTTCGGCCGTATCGGTGCACGCCTCAATGACGCCTCCCTGACCGAAGCGCAACTCCACCTCCTCGCGCGTGCCGAACTCGCCGACATCGTCGCGGGCGAACAGTTGGCGCTGTCGACCGCCGAACGAAATCGCTTGATCGAGGATATCGGCGCCGACGTGCTGGGGTACGGGCCGCTCGAGCCTCTGCTCGCAGACCCGACCGTGAGCGAGATCATGGTCAATCGATTCGACCGTCTCTATGTCGAGCGCAATGGTCGACTGCAGGAGTCGCCGCACCGATTCACCGGTGAGCCCCAGTTGCGTCGGGTGATCGAGCGGATCGTCGCGAAGGTTGGCCGCCGTATCGACGAATCATCGCCGCTTGTCGATGCCCGACTCGAAGACGGCTCGCGTGTCAACGCGATCATCCCGCCGCTCGCGGTCGATGGGGCGTCCCTGACTATTCGTAAGTTCGCCGGTACTCCCTACACTGTCCACGACCTCATCAACTTCGGCAGCATGTCGAGGGAGTCAGCGACGGTCCTGGACGCGGCTGTTCGGGCGAAGTTGAACATCTTGGTTTCGGGCGGTACAGGTACCGGTAAGACGACGCTTCTCAATGTACTGTCGGCGTTCATTCCAGGTGACGAACGCATCATCACGATCGAGGACGCGGTCGAGCTCCAGCTTCAGCAGGAGCACGTGGTGCGGCTCGAGTCACGGCCGGCGAACATCGAGGGTCGCGGCGAGATCACGATCCGCGACCTCGTTCGCAACTCACTGCGTATGCGCCCCGACCGCATCGTGGTCGGCGAGGTGCGTGGTGCCGAATCGCTCGACATGCTGCAGGCGATGAACACCGGCCACGAGGGGTCGATCTCGACGCTGCACGCGAACTCGCCCCGCGACGCGGTCTCCCGCATGGAGACGCTCGTGCTCATGGCGGGAATGGACCTCCCGCTGCGGGCGATTCGTGAGCAGATCGCCTCGGCCATCGACATCATCGTCCAGATCACCAGGCACAAGGACGGCGTACGCCGCATCACCCACATTACCGAGGTGCACGGCATGGAGGGCGACATCATCACCCTGCAGGATGCGTTCAGCTTCGACTACTCCGCGGGTTTCGATCACGAGGGCCGGCTGCTCGGGCGCCTCGGCCCGACCGGGGTCCGGCCGCGCTTCGCCGAGCGGATCGCCGACCATGGCATCGTCCTGCCGATGTCGCTCTTCCAGGTCGACCGTATCGAGATGCTCGGAGAAATCCGATGAGCCCGATCCTCATCGTCGGCGGCGTGGCAATCTGTCTGCTCGCATTGCTCGTTCTCGTCTTCTTGGTCATCGCACCGCCCGCTCCGAGGGTCGCGCGCGACCGGCGCCTTGCGCCCGGTGAAGAGCATGTCTCCGCGCTCACCAAGATCACGGATCGGGCCACCGCCGCGATCGACTCTGCGACGACGAACCGCTCCGGCGGCATGTTCAGCCCCGAGGCACTCGAACTCGCCGGGATCAAGACCGAGCGCTCGGGGTTCCTCATCCTCGTCGCATCGGCGACGAGCGTCATGGCGCTCCTCGGTGTGCTCCTCGGGCTCGCGAACGGTTTTTGGCTGATCCTCGCCGTCGTTTTCGGCGCGGCAACCCCGTTTCTCGTGAAGTTCCTGCTCTCGCTCCGCACGTCGCAACGTCAAGCGAAGTTCGCCGACCAGGTCGACGACACGGTGCAGATGCTTGCGGGTGGGTTGCGTGCGGGTCATGGGCTCAGCCGCACTCTCGGTGCGGTGGCGACCGAGGCCGAAGAACCTACGAGTGAGGAGCTCGCTCGAGTTGTCAACGAGACCCGCCTCGGTCGTAACCTCGCTGAGGCGCTCACGAACACCGCGCAACGCATGAAGAGCGCCGACTTCGAATGGGTCGCCCAAGCGATCGCGATCAACCAGGAGACCGGCGGAAACCTCGCGGAGGTGCTCGATCAGGTCGGCCGCACGATCCGCGAGCGCAATCAAATCCGCCGTCACGTCAAGGCGCTGAGCGCGGAGGGCCGTCTGTCGGCGATCGTGCTCGTCGCCCTCCCTATCGGCGTCTTCTTCTTCCTCCTCGTCGTGAACCCGGGATACGTTTCGTTCTTCTTCACCAACCCGATCGGCATCATCGCCCTGGTCGTGGCGTTCCTCCTGCTCATCATCGGTACCGTCTGGGTGAGCTTCTCGGTGAAGGTGAAGTTCTGAGATGCAAATCCTTGGAATCGTCATCGCCGTCGTCACTGCGGTGTGCTTCGGGCTCTTCGTCTTCCTGCTCTTCCCCAAGTCGGCCAAGCAGGAGCCGATGCAAGAAGGCGTGGCCGTCGGGCCTCAAGTCGGACCGGTGCAGCAGGGGTCGATCGGTTCTCGACTGGTCGCTGCCGCGCCGAAGGGGTACATCGGTTGGCTCGAGAAGCAGATCGTCTACGCCGGCCGTCCGAACGGGTGGACACCGAACGCACTGGCGGTGTGGAAGATCCTGCTGCCCATCACTGCGGTGCTGCTCAGTTTGCTCGTGATCTCGCGGTCAGGGCCGCAGCCGATCATGATCTTCCTCGCGATTCTCGTTACAGTGCTCGCGTTCTTTCTCCCCGACGTGCTCATCAATTCACGTGCGCACGACCGGCAGGAGGCCATCGCCGTCGCACTCCCGGATACCCTCGATCAGATGACGATCGCGGTTGAAGCCGGCCTCGGGTTCGATGCAGCGATGGCGAAGTCCGCTCGTGGCGGCAAAGGTCCGCTCTCCGCGGAGCTCGTGCGTGTACTGCAGGACATGTCGATCGGTCGGACACGTCGGGATTCGTTCCATGAACTCGAACAGCGGACGAGCTCGGAAGATCTTCGTCGCTTCTCGCGAGCTGTCGTACAGGCCGACGCCTACGGCATCGCCCTCGGCGATGTGCTGCGCGTCCAGGCGAGCGAGATGCGGCTCAAGCGGCGTCAGCGCGCCGAGGAGCAGGCGCAGAAGGTCACCGTGAAGATCCTCTTCCCGCTGATCTTCTGCCTCCTCCCTGTGTTGTTCATCGTGGTCATGACCCCGGCGGTCGTCGGCGTGATTGAGGCATTCAACCGCACTTGAACCAGCCAGGAGCAACCCAGTCGCGCCTTGCATCAGCGGTCCGGTCAACGCTCGATAGGCTGGCTTCGCGACGAGGGGAGGCGGCGTGGGGGAGACCGAGGCGAGCGTGCGCCCCGCTGATGCAGCCCAGCCGCCCACCTGGCGCCCCGACCTCCTCGGCGACCGCTTCGAGCAGCTCACCCTCCCGCTCGGCAGCGACGACGAGGGCGACGTTGTCGCGACCCTCGTGCGGTATCGCCCGAGGTGGCGGCCGCGGCTCGCGCGCGGCGCGGCATCCGGGGCCGACGTGCTCTACGTGCACGGCTGGAGCGACTACTTCTTCAACCGCGAAATCGCCGAGTTCTGGGCCGGTCTCGGCGCCCGCTTCTACGCGCTCGACCTGCGCAAGTACGGGCGCAGCCTACGACCCGGCCAGACCCATGGGTTCGTCGCCGACCTCGCCACCTACGATGCCGACATCGCTGCCGCGCTCGCCGCGATGGGGCAACCGGATGCCACGGGCCCGGCCTCGGGCCGCCCGCTGATCCTGCTCGGGCACTCGACCGGAGGGCTCACACTCTCGCTCTGGTCGGCGCGGCACCCGGGGCGTGCGGCGGCGCTCGTGCTGAACAGTCCGTGGCTCGAGTTCCAGCTGAGCAAGGTCGGCCGGCAGGCGCTCGCGCCGATGATGGAGCTCGGGGCGCGCGTGCACCCGCTCGCGCCGCTGCCGAACGTCGATCTCGGCTTCTACACACGCGCCGTCGCCCGCGAGCAGGGCGGTGAGTGGGAGTACGACCACGAGTGGCGGCCAGATCGGGGGTTCCCGACGTCGCCGGCCTGGCTCATGGCAATCTTGGCCGGGCACGCGACGGTCGACGCCGGCATCGACGTGGGTGCGCCGGTACTCACCCTGCTGTCGGCGCGGTCGACGATCCTCCCCCGTTGGGACGAGGCGATGCGTTCGAGCGACAGCGTGCTCGTCGTCGACGAGATCGCCCAGCGGGCGCTCAAGCTCGGCCCGTCGGTGACCGTGGCCCGCATCGACGGCGCCCTGCACGACGTCTTCCTGTCGCGCGGCCCGGCGCGTGCCGCCGCCTACGCCGACATCACCCGCTGGCTGCGCGGCTACGGCCCGCGCCGCTGAGGCCCTCCTCCTCCTTCTTCTACTCCCTCTCCTTCTCCTTCCCCTTCCCCTTCCCCTTCTCCTTCTCCTTCCCCTTCCCCTTCCCCTCCTTCTCCTTCTCGGGTTCGTCGCCACTGCGGTGTGACGGCAGACGCCCCTACTTCTGACGGCTCGAACCATTGTGTGGCGGCAAAACGTCGTAGCGGTAGCGCAACGGACCCTGGGCGCGTCGGCGGCGCCCGCAATGTCGCTCGCGGAGCGAGTGGTCCTCCACAGGGAACCGAGCCTGCGGAGTTTCCACGGGTGCGCCGTGGATCGAGGATGAGGGGCGGCATCCCACGCGAGGGTGTTCTGATGCCGAGCGAATTCCCGACGACGTCACATGGCTTCGTGCTTGCGCGCGATGCACGGGCTGCCGGACGACAGTCCGAACTCGAGACCGAAGTTCACGCGCAGCGTCTCGAACGGGTGCGCCGCGGTGTCTACCGCCGGCCGCAGCCCGACCCCGACTCATGGTCGTCAGCACAGCGTGCGGCCGAGGCGCACCGCAGGCAGGTGTACGCGGCATCCGAGACGCTGCGCAACCCGATCTTCACCTCCTACTCGGCCATCGCGCTGCACGGGCTGCCGATCATCGGCGGCTGGCCGCAGCAGGTCTTCGTCCTCGCGCCGGCGGACCACGGGTACCGTCGCTCCAGCACGGTGGGCGTGGCCCGACTCGACGACGTCGCCCTCACCCGGGTCGGCGGGCTCGTCGTGACCTCGATCGAGCATTCGCTCGTCCAGCTGTGCCGGCACGCGACGCTGGGCGCCGCACTCGTCGCGGTCGAAGCCGCGGTCGCCGCGATGCCGTGGACGAACGCGGTCCCACGCACGACGCTCGACCGCCTTCGCGCCGAACATGATCGGCTCACGCCGTATCCCGGGTGTCGCAAGGTGCTCGCGGTGCTCTCGCGAGCATCGTCGCTCTCAGGATCACCGCTCGAGACGTGCAGCAAACTCCGATTCGAGGAGTTCGGATTCCCCACGCCCGCTCAGCAACAGCGATTCTGGCTGCCCGAGGCCGGCATGTTCGCCTACGTCGACTTCCACTGGCCCGACCACGGGGCGGTCGGCGAGGCAGACGGTGACGGCAAGTATCTGTCGACCACGACGACGACCGACGGGGTGCGGGCGCTCATCGACGAGAAGGAGCGCGAGCTGGAGCTACGGCGACAGGTCGGCGCATTCGACAGGTGGCGTTGGCAGCATATGTGGGCCGGCGAACCGCTCGCGCACCGGCTGCGCGGTCTCGGCTTGCCCGCCGGCCCCCGACGCCTCGCCCTCCTCTGAGCCCCGGGCTTCGCGCGCCTGCCGCCACGACCTTTTCACGCCTCACGATCGGCATCCGCACTCGCCGAAGCAGCGTGTGCCGTCAAAAAGTCGTGGCGCCGCACCGCCCACTCCTGGCGTGGCGCCGCACCGTCCACTCCTGGCGTGGCGCCGCCGCCGCCCCACGCGGGTACCGGGCCGGCGCCATCGCCACGGCGCTTTGCCGCCTGACGCCAGATCGTTCGGCGCGCACAGGCAACGTGTGCCGTCAAAAGTTCGTGGCGGCGGGCAGGGCGGGCGGCAGAGCGGGTGGGCCGCGGGCAGGGCGGGCGGCGGGCAGGGCGGGCGGCGGGCTGGGCGCGCGGGCGCGGGCCGGGCGGCCGCGAGCTCAGCGGAAGTTCACGAACTGCAGGGCGACCTCGAGGTCTTTGCCCTTGAGCAGCGCCATCGTCGCCTGCAGGTCGTCGCGGCTCTTCGACGAGACGCGCAGCTCGTCGCCCTGGATCTGGCTCTTGACGCTCTTCGGCGCCTCGTCGCGGATGATCTTCGAGATCTTCTTCGCGTTCTCGCTGTCGATGCCGTTCTTCAGCGCGATCTCGATGCGGAACTCCTTGCCCGACGGGTACGGCTCACCCGAGTCGAGCGACCGCAGCGTGATGCCGCGCTTGATGAACTTCGACTCGACGACCTCGAGCACGGCCTTCACCCGCTCGTCGGTCTGCGCCTTCAGGAGGATCTTCTCGCCGCTCCACTCGACCGACGCGCCCACGTTCTTGAAGTCGTAGCGCTGCTCGACCTCTTTCCGCGCCTGGTTGACGGCGTTCTCAGCCTCCATGTGGTCGACCTTGCTCACGATGTCGAACGTTGAATCTGCCATGCGAGCCAGTCTACCGAGGCGCGAAATCAGACGAACGGATGCCACGGGGCGCGCGCCGTCTCGAAACCGGCAGGAATGCACTCGGGTTTCGGGACGCTCGCTGCGCTCGCTCCTCAACCCACGGACGCCGCTATTCGGGCGGGCGGGCCGTCGAGGAACGCACCCGCAGCTCGTAGGGGAGCTGGGTCGCCGCCGGCGTGGCCGCGTCGACGGTGGGGGGCTCGAGCTCGTCCATCAGGATGTCGACGGCCTGCTCGCCCTGGAGCCTGGGGAACTGGGCGACCGTCGTGAGGCCGAAGAAGTCGGCGAGGTCGTGGTCGTCGATGCCGACAATCGAGACGTCGCGCGGCACGACGAGTCCGAGGTCGCGGGCCGCGAGCGTCGCGCCGATCGCCATCTCGTCGGAGGCGGCGAAGATCGCGGTCGGCCGGTCGTGGGGGGCTCCGAGCAGCTGTTTCGTCGCGTGGTACCCGCCGCGGATCGTGAAGTCGGCCGGGGCGAACAGGCTCGGATCGGGCTCGATGCCGGCGTCGCGCAGCGCCCCCTCGTAGCCGAGCCGCCGGTTGGTCGGCAGGTGGAAGTCGACGTCGAACTCGAGGTCGCCGCCGATGTGGGCGATGCGCCGGTGCCCGAGCCCGATGAGATGCTCGGTCGCGAGCCGCGCCACGGCGACGTCGTCGATCGTGAGGGTGCGCACGCCGGGGATCGGGCCGCCGACGCCGACGAGCGGCTTGCCGAGCTCGTGCAGCCGGGCGACCTCGTGCTCGGTGAGCTCGAGCGAGACGGCGATGACCGCATCGACGCGCTGACGCAGCAGGAAGTGCTCGAACACGCTCGAGCGCTCCTGCCCGTCGCCCGACAGGTTGTAGAGGGTCAGGTCGTAGCCGCGGCGCAGCAGCGCCTGCTGGGCGCCCTCGAGCACCGAGGAGAAGAACCAGCGGTTGAGGAACGGCACGACGACGCCGATGTTGCGGGTGCGCCCGGATGCCAGGGAGGAGGCGTTCGAGGAGACGACGTAGCCGAGGCGAGCCGCGGCATCCTGCACCTTCGCCTTCGAACCCGGCGAGACGTGGCCGCGGCCGCTGAGCGCGCGCGACACCGTCGCGGTGGAGACCCCCGCGAGTTTCGCGACCTCTTCGATGCCGGCCATGGCCCTCATTCCCCGTAACCGCTTGGAATCCTACCGTTCGCACCCGCTCCTTCACGGCGCGGCGCGTTGATCAGGGCGGCCGGTTGGGGCAAGAATGCCTTGGTCAGGGTTTGCCCAAAGGGGTGGTCGGCATGCCCGCCATCCGTCACTCGAAGGGAACCACCGCCGTGAAGTGGGTCAAGCGCATCGTCCTGGGCCTCGTCGTGGTCTTCGCCGCCTTCTACCTGATCACCCGCCCCGAAGACGCCGCCAACGCCGTGCAGGGCGCCGTCGATGCGGTGTTCAACGCCGCGGCCTCGATCGGCACGTTCTTCACCTCGCTCGCGTCCTAGCCCCGAGCGGAGCATGCCGTGAGCCTGTTCGATCCGCACATCGAGCGGCACCTCATCGCCGACGACGGCGAGGTGGTGGTCGACGAGGTGCACAAGCACTGGGCGTCGAACGTGTTCGCCGCGCTCGAGATGGCGGCCGCGGTGCCCGTGCTCCTCCTGCTCGCGTGGCTGCCGTCGCAGTGGTACTGGGTGCCGCTGCTCGGTTCGATCTTCCTCGTTCTGCACGGCGGCTGGCGCATTCTTCAGCGACGCATGGACCGTTTCGTCATCACCAACATGCGGGTGTTCCGGGTTCATGGCATCCTCTCCCAGCGCATCGCGACGATGCCGATCGCCCGAATCCTCGACATCTCGGTGCACAAGCCGCTCATCGGCCGCATCTTCAACTACGGCCATTTCATCTTCGAGTCGGCCGCGCAGGATCAGGGTCTGCGTGAGATCCGCTTCGTCGCCTCGCCGAACCAGCGCGGACTCACGATCCAGCGGGTCATCCAGCGGGCGGGCCTGCGCGGGGGGCCGCGCCCCGCCGCCGAGGAACGCCGTTCGGAGCCCGCCCGAGTCTCGCGCGAGCGAGCCGCATGGACGCGTGCCGAGCAGGCGCGCGCCGAGCAGGCCGCGCTCGACGAGCGGGCCCGCGCCCGCGAGGAGTGGGACCGCGAGCAGAGCTCGCGAGGCGGGCGCGGGAGTGGGCGGGATGCGCGGGAGCCGCGCACCGAGCCGGTGCCGGTGCAGGCGCAGGCGACCGCGCCGCAGGGGCACCAGGGGTGGCTGTCGACCCACGGGCAGCGGCGGAACGCTGCGCCGACCGAGGTGTCGCCCGATGCGTCGGCCGATGCCGGCGACCCGCGCGACCAGAACGACACGGCCGAGATGCCGTGGTGGCGAGCGTCGAACTGAGCCCCGGGGCGAGTTCGCCCGTCGATTTCTTCCACGCGGCCTCGGCGGGTATCCTTGACAGGCCCCCGGTTGTGTGCAGAACGTGGTCGGGTGCGACGGCGAGTTACCCAAGCGGCCAAAGGGATCTGACTGTAAATCAGACTGCTCAGCATTCGGGGGTTCGAATCCCTCACTCGCCACCAGTGAAAGCCCCGGTTCGCCGGGGTTTTCGTGGTTTCATGAGGTGCTGGTTCGGGCGGTTCCGGTGGCGTTCCGGTGGTGGATCCGATGGCGTTCCGGTGCCGATCGCGCGGGCGTGCGCGGGCCAGCCGCGCTAGCTTGAGGGCATGACCGGGCACGTGGCATCCGTCGATCTCGTTCAACTGCTCGCGCTCGCGCGCGACATCGCCGTACAGGCCGCGGAGTTCGCGGCCGCGGCCCGGCTCGCGGGAGTCGAGGTCGCTGCGACCAAGTCGACGCCGACCGACATCGTCACCGCGACCGATCGTGACACCGAGGCGCTCATCCGCGAGCGGATCCTCGCCGCGCGGCCCGACGACGGCATCCTCGGCGAGGAGGACACCGCCCGCGTCGGGACGAGCGGGCTCACCTGGGTCGTCGACCCGATCGACGGCACCGTGAACTTCCTCTACGGGCTGCCGAGCTGGGCGGTGAGCATCGCCGTCGTCGAGGGTCCGGCCGAGCCGTCGAGCTGGCACGCCCTCGTCGGGGTCGTCGTGAACGGGTCGACGGGTGAGGTCTTCGAGGCCAGCGCAGGCGGGGGAGCACGGGTGAGCGGGGGTGTCGTGGGCGGGATGCTGCCCCGGGCGGCGTCGGCGGCGTCGGCGGGGTCGGTAGGGTCGGCAGCGTCGGCGGAGTCGGCGCCGCAGGCGCTCCAGGTCAACACGGGCGTACCGCTCGCACGCGCACTCGTCGGCACCGGCTTCGGGTACTCGGCGGAGCGCCGGCGAGAACAGGCCGAGGTGCTGCTCGCGGTGCTCCCGCAGGTGCGCGATGTGCGGCGCAACGGCTCGGCGGCCCTCGAGATGAGCGCGCTCGCCGCAGGCAGGCTCGACGCGTTCTACGAGCGCGGGCTCGCGCCGTGGGATCACGCCGCCGGGGCGCTCATCGCGCGGGAGGCGGGCGCGGTCGTCGGCGGCGCGCGCGGAGGGCGCGAGGGCGAAGAACTCGTCGTCGCCGCCGCGCCCGGACTCTACGAGGAGCTCGTCGCCGCGCTCGCCGCGGCCGGCGCGGGAACCTGACGAACGCGTCGGCGGTGACGACGCGGAATTCGGCCGTTCACCCGCCGGTCTCCGCTGATTCGCGTGGCGTTCACCGATGATTCCGGGTAGTCTTTACCAACCTGTTACCTCGGCGCGTGCCGTCGGGGTGAGCACCTCCTCCGACAGAACCCTCGCCCCCGACGCCGAAAGCCCCTACACGTGCTCGAGTCCCCCCTCGTGCCCGACGGATCAACGCCAGGCACCCGCGCTGAAGTGCGGCCCGGGCGACCCCTGACCCGTCGCGAGCTGCGCGAACTCGAGACCGAGGCGGCACGGCAGGCAGAGCTGGCGAGCGGCGCTCTTCGGGCGCCCGCGCCGGCCACCGGTGCGGATGCCTCGGCGCAGGCCCCGTGGGTGCAGCAGGCGTCGGCGCAGCAGGCCCCGGTTCACCAGGTGCCGGCACAACACGTGCCCCCGCAGCCGGCCCCGGCCCCACACGCGCCGGCCCAGCTCGCGGCAGAGCCGCGGCCGGTCCATCCCAGCTTCGACGAGTTGTTCTCGGGCTCGAAAGCCCCGACCCCGTCGCCCGTCGCCGAAACCCGGCAGACACTCCGTTCCACCCCTGCAGCGCCCTTCGAGGCCGAGCCGATCGACCACCCGGTTGCCCGCCGCTCGGCCTCCGTCATGTCCGCGGGCGCCCAGCCCGCCGAGGCGCCCGTCGCCCCCGCACGCAGGTCCCAACCGCACGCGGTCGAATCGCCCGCGGTCGCGCCGCACGCGGTCGCGCCCACGCCCGCGGCATCGGAGCACGCCGGTTTCGACGATCTCTTCGCCGGGCTCGGCGACGAGGGCGCGGCCGACCTCGCCGACACCGGCCGCCGGTCGGGTCGTGCCGACCGCGGAGCGCGCGACCGCAAAGCGGAGAAGGGCGGCCGCAAGGCTGAGAAGCCGGCCAAGGCCGCCAAGGGTCGTTTCGGTGCGAAGCCGCAGCCCGAGGTCGCTGCCGCGCCCGCGCCCGGGCCCGCTCAGATCACCGGCGGAGCCGCCACCGCGGCCGCCGCCGCATCGGCCTCGGCCGACTTCGCCTCGCTCATCACCGCCGCCGCGGCCGGGCCGCGCACCGAACCGATCGTCGTGCCGATGTCGCGGCCCGAACCGCTCGCCGGCGCGAGCGAGACCCCCGCCGCCCCGCGCGGCGGCGTCGCGGAGAGCGACGACCTCGCCGCGATGATCGCCGCCGCCGGTGCCGAGGCCGAGGCGTACGCGGCACAGCCCGCCTCCCGGCGCGCGAACATCGGCGACGGCCCCGAGTCCCACCCCGCGGCATCCGCCCGTCGCGCCGCAGGCGGCTCGTCGCGCGTCACCGGCCGCACGGCCGCGGCCGGCGCCCGCCCTGTGGCATCCGCCTCGCAGCCGGTTCGCCCGGCCCGGCGCCGCAATCGCACCCGCAGCATCGCCAGCGTCGTCGCGATGGGCTTCGCGGCGATGCTCGCCGTCGCCACCTCGGTGCCCTCGATGTCGCTGCTCACGCACGCCGAAGTGCAGGCGATGGCGCTCGAGGGCGCGACGACGACCACGATCGACGGCCAGCGCGTGCAGATCAACGACGGAGTGCTCGCTCAGGGCGTCGAGAGCGAGGGCTACAAGACGCAGACCATCGAGGAGTACGCCGAGGCCGCGGGCATCCGTGCCGAGGCGACGTTCACGAACAACCCGGCCGGCACCGTGCAGTGGCCCTTCGCCGTCGGCGTGCACATCGGCGACCGCTACGGCTACCGCGACTGCGCGGGCTGTTCGAGCGACCACCACGGGCAGGACTTCAACCCGGGCTACGGCGCCGACATCCAGGCCGTCGCCGACGGCGTCGTGGTCGAGTCGACCGACGCGGGCGGATCGCTCGGCACGGTCATCATGATCGAGCACGAGATCGACGGCCAGACCATCGCGAGCGTCTACGCGCACATGATCGAGGGATCGCGTCTCTTCGAGATCGGCGAGACCGTCGAGGTCGGCGATGTCATCGGCGAGACCGGCAACACCGGTATGTCGACGGGCCCGCACCTCCACTTCGAGATCCGCATCGGCGGCATGGACGGCGAGTGGGTCGACCCGCTCGAGTGGCTGTACGCCAACACCAACTGACGCCGGGGCGCCCTGCGGGGCAGGGGAGTCTCGCCGGCCCTGCCGATAGAACTTGCAGGACGAGCGGGGCGGCAGGGGCTGTGGGGGCAGTGCCGATCGGAGAGTCCTGCATGTCGCGCCGGTTCTCCACAGTTCCCGGCCAGCGGCCCGCCTCGCGGCGCGGAGCCGCGAGACTCGAGGGATGAGCAACGAGACTCGAGCGGTCGCCAACTGGATTCGACGGAACGGCGGCGCCGTGCCTGCGCGCGAGCTCGACGCCGTGGGAATCCGGCGCGAGCAGGTGGGCTCTGCGGTCGCCGCGGGCTCGGTGATTCGCGTTCGTCAGCGCTGGTACGCGGTGCCCGATGCACCGGCCGATATCGTGCGGGCGGTTCGCGTCGGAGGGGCTGCGACCGCGGCATCCATCGCGAAGATCCATGGGCTGTGGGAGGACGGCGACGAGCTGCTGCATGTCCGGGTGCATCGTTCGGCCGCACGCCTGAAGTCGCCGACGCCGGCGGATCCGACGCCGACCCGCCCGACGGAGGGCGCTGTCGCGAACGCCGCGATCCGGGCTCCCGCCCTCGCCCCGCTCGACGCGAAGAAGGATCGCGTCTGCGTGCACTACCGATCGGACCCGCCGATCCGGAGCGGGCGAGACCCGCTCGCGGTCGCACTCGCCGAGATGCTGCACTGCACCGACCGCGATGCCGCGATCACGACGATCGATTCGGCACTCGCCCGCGGTGAGGTCCGGCTCGACGAGATCCGCGCCTCAGCGAGCCCGGGTCGTCGGCGCATCCTCGACCGTTGTGCCGAAGGGTCGGAGTCGGGGATCGAGACGAAGGTCCGGCTGCTGCTGCGCGCGCGGAACATCCGGCATCGCACCCAGGTGTCGCTTCCGCCGGTCGGCCGGGTCGATCTGCTCGTGGGCGAACGGCTCGTGATCGAGGTCGACGGTTCGCAATTCCATTCAGGGCCGGTCGAGTTCGAGAACGACCGGCGCCGCGACTTCGAACTCGCGATGCGCGGGTACCTCGTGCTCCGACTCAGTTACACCATGGTCGTCGACGAGTGGGAGGTCACGAGCCGCGGAATCCTCGAGCTCATCGCGCGCGGAGCGCATCGATGGGGCGCGCGGAGCACGCCCTCGGACGGGCTCGGCATGTCGTTGAAGCGGCTCGGCCGGTACGACGACGCGCCGCTCGCCGCGCAGTTCGCCGCTCGCTGAGGCCCACTTGCAGGATGAGCGGGTCGGCACCTCGAAAATACGGGGGCGGTGACCCGCTCATCCTGCAAGCGCACGCGAGCGCGAGCGGCAAGCGCACGCGAGCGGCAAGCGCACGCAAGCGGCAAGCGCACGCGAGCGCACGCGAGCGGCAGACCGCGCCCGGTCAGGCGGCGCGCAGCCAGACGGTGGTGTCGCCGGGCAGCAGGGCGGATGCCTCGTCGAGCGGGCCGCTCGCGAGCAGCACCTCGCGCGCGGGCAGGGCCACGGGCGCCGAGCCGGTGTTCGCCACGACGTTGACGTCGCCGTTGCGGAACGACAGCACTTCGGCGGTCGATCCGGCCAGCCACTCGAGCGAGCCGGAGGCGAGGCCGTGCGTGCGGCGCCCGGCGAGGAGCGCCCGGTAGAGCGAGAGCGTCGATCCCGAGGCCCCGCGCTGCGCGTCGCGCGCGAACGACGCCCACGATGCGGGCTGGGGGAGCCACGCGGCATCCGTGGGGCCGAAGCCGTACGACGGCGCGGAGGCCGTCCAGGGCAGCGGCACGCGGCATCCGTCGCGACCGTACCGCTCGCCGTTCGTGCGGAACCAGGTCGGGTCCTGGCGGGCGTCGTCGGGCAGCTCGACGACCTCGGGCAGGCCGAGTTCTTCGCCCTGGTAGAGGTACGCCGAGCCGGGCAGGGCGAGCATGAGCGCGGTCGCCGCGCGGGCGCGGCGGAGTCCGGTCGCGGGGTCGCCGAGGCCGGGGGTGCGGGGGCCGACGCCGTGGCCCTGCGGGTTCGGCTCGGTGAGCGCGAGGCGGGTGGCGTGGCGCACGACGTCGTGGTTCGAGAGCACCCAGGTCGACGGGGCGCCGACGGCCGCGAAGGCGTCGATCGAGTCGTCGATCACCCGGCGCAGGGCGTCGGCCTGCCACGGGGTCTCGAGGTAGGCGAAGTTGAAGGCCTGGTGCATCTCGTCGGGGCGCACCCACTTCGCGACCTGCGACAGCGGGTCGACCCACGCCTCGGCGGCGAGGATGCGCTCGCCCGGGTAGGTGTCGAGCAGTGCCCGCCAGTCGCGGTAGATCTCGTGCACGCCCTCCTGGCCCCAGTAGGGGGCGCGGTCGCCGGGCTCGGTCGAGATGGCGGGCTCGAGGGCGACGCCGGCACCGCCGACGCCCCCCGCGCCGCCCATGCTGCCGCCCTCGGCGGGCGGGGTCCAGTCGGGCAGGCCCTCGGCCTTGACCATGCCGTGCGCGACGTCCACCCGGAATCCGTCGACGCCGCGGTCGAGCCAGAAGCGCAGGATGCGGCGGAACTCCTCGCGGACCTCCTCGTTGGTCCAGTCGAAGTCGGGCTGCGAGGAGTCGAAGAGGTGGAGGAACCACTGGCCGGGCGTGCCGTCGGGCTCGGTGATGCGGGTCCACGCGGGGCCGCCGAAGACCGACTCCCAGTTGTTCGGGGGCAGCTCGCCGCCCTCGCCGTGGCCGTCGCGGAAGAGGTAGCGGGCGCGCTCGGCACTGCCCGCGGGCGCGGCGAGGGCGGCCTCGAACCAGGCGTGCCGGTCGCTCGAATGGTTCGGAACGAGGTCGACGATGACTCGGATGCCTCGGGTGTGCGCTTCTTCGACCATGGCGTCGAAGTCGGCGAGAGTGCCGAAGAGCGGGTCGATGTCGCAGTAGTCGGCGACGTCGTAGCCGGCGTCGCGCTGGGGCGAGGTGTAGAACGGCGAGAGCCAGATCGCGTCGATGCCGAGCTCGGCCAGCTCGCCGAGGCGGGCCGTGATGCCGGCCAGGTCGCCCATGCCGTCACCGTTCGCGTCGGCGAAGGAGCGGGGGTAGATCTGGTAGATCGCGGCGGTGCGCCACCATTCGGAAGTCATGACGGAAACTGTACGACATCTCGATACCGCGTGGAAACGCTTGCAGATTTCGCATGATGCTGGATGGTCACGAACCGATATCGATCGCGCTCGGCCGGTTTGGTGTGAGACGGAAAGCAGGGTATACCTGTAATCGCTTGCAATCGCGAGTGACACAGGAAGAACGGCCTTTCGGGTACGGTGTGCGATTCGAGCCACTGGGCGAAGGCGCCGATCTCACGCACACTGAGAAGGACACACCAATGAGGGTGAACAGGAAGAGCCTCCTTGCGGCCGGTGCGGTCGCGGTCGTCGCAACGCTCGGTCTCGCCGGTTGCGCGGGTGCCGACGGCGGTTCCGACACCGAGTCGAGTGCGAGCAGCACGCTGACCGTCTGGGTCGACGCCGAGCGCGTCGACGCGCTGAAGGGCGCGGCCAAGGCCTACCAGGACGAAAGCGGCGTCGAGGTCAAGCTCGTCGGCAAGGACAACGCCGACATCAAGGACGACTTCATCCAGCAGGTGCCGACCGGCAAGGGTCCCGACATCACCATGGGCGCCCACGACTGGCTCGGCGAGCTCTCGACCAACGGCGTCGTCGCCCCGATCGAGCTCGGCGACTCCGCCGCCGACTACCTGAAGGTCGCCGTGGATGCCTCGACCTACGAGGGCACCACGTACATGCTCCCCTACGCGGTCGAGAACATCGCGGTGCTCCGCAACGCCGACCTCATCCCAGAGGCCGCGACGAGCTTCGACGACATGCTCGCCAAGGGCACCGCGGCCGGCCTCACCCAGCCGTTCGTCGTCGAGCAGGGCGCCGAGGGCAACCCGTACCACCTGTACCCCTTCCAGACCGCGTTCGGCGCCCCCGTCTTCGGCAGCGACGAGAACGGCTACAACGCCGACGACCTCCAACTCGGCAACGCCGGCGGCGAGGCCTTCGCGGCGTGGCTCGGCACGCAGGGCAAGAACGGCACCAAGGCGTTCAACACCGACATCGACGGCGACATCGCGAAGGACAGCTTCCTCACCGGCAAGTCGGCCTTCTGGCTGACCGGCCCGTGGAACGTCGGCGCTGCCGTCGACGCCGGCATCAACGTCGCGATCGACCCGGCACCGAGCCCCACCGGCGACCCCACCCAGCCGTTCGCCGGCGTCAAGGGCTTCTTCGTCTCCGCAGAATCGAAGAACAAGGTCGCCGCGAACGACTTCCTCGTGAACTACCTGGGCAGCGAAGAGACCCAGCTCGAGCTGTTCGAGGCCGGCAACATCCTCCCCGCGAACTCCGGCGCCGCCGAGACCGCGTCGAGCGACCCGATCATCGAGGGCTTCGCCGCCGTCGGTGCCGACGCCGTCCCGATGCCCGCCATCCCCGCGATGGGCAAGGTCTGGCAGTACTGGGGCATCGCCGAGGCCGACATCATCAACGGTGCCGACCCGGTCGCCACGTGGCAGAAGCTCGCCGCCGACGTGCAGGCGGCGATCGACGCCGGTTGAACCTTCCGGTGGTCGAGTAGCGCGAAGCGCGTATCGAGACCTGGTCACCAGGTCTCGATACGGCCCTGGCGGGCCTGCTCGACCACCGGCTTTCCGGCGACGAAGATGAGAAAGACAGGCACATGAGCATTGCGACCGAGGAGGACGTCCGCGAGGACGCGCCGCCGAAGCAGACGAAGCAGCAGCGTCGCGCTGCGGGCATCGCCGAACAGGCCTCCGGCGGCATCAAGGTGCTGCTCGTGAAGCTGCTGGCGCTCGGCCTGGTCGACGCGCTCGCGCTGTACGCCGTGTTCGTGCTCGCGCTGCACGAGCAGTGGGCGGTGCTCGTCATCGTCGCCGCCGTCACGGCGCTCGTGAACTGGATCTACTTCTCACGCCGCAGGCTCCCCGCGAAGTACCTCACGCCGGGGGTCATCTTCCTCGTCGTGTTCCAGGTGTTCGTGCTCCTCTACACGGGGTACATCGCCTTCACGAACTACGGCACGGGCCACAATGGCTCGAAGGAGCAGGCCGTCTCCTCGCTCATGGCTTCGTCGCTCGAGCGCGTCGAGGACTCGCCCGCCTACCCCGTCACCGTCGTCGAGCGCGGCGGCGAGCTCGGGCTGCTCGTCACCGACCCCGAGGGCGACGCCCTCGTCGGCACCAACGAAGAACCGCTCGCCGAGGCATCCGGGGCCGAGTTCGACGGCGACGTCGCCGTCTCGGCCGACGGCTGGAACACGCTCCAGTTCGCCGACGTGCTCGAGCGCACCGACGAGGTGACCGCGCTCGCGGTGCCCGCCTCCGACGACCCGAACGACGGCGCGATCCGCACGCCCGACGGGTCGAGCGGCTACCTGTACGTCTCGACGCTCGAGTACGACGAGGCCGCCGGCACCATGACCGACCTCTCGACCGGCACGGTCTACTCCGACACCGGCGTCGGCGCGTTCACCGCCGAAGGCGGCGAGCAGCTGCTGCCCGGCTGGCAGATCACGGTCGGCTTCGACAACTTCGTGCGCGCCGTCACCGACACACGCCTCGCGGGCCCCCTGCTCTACGTGACCGCGTGGACCTTCGCGTTCGCGCTCGTCTCGGTCGCATCGACCTTCTTCCTCGGCCTCTTCCTCGCGATCGTCTTCAACGACCTGCGCATGCGGGGCCGCAAGATCTACCGCGTGCTGATGATCCTGCCGTACGCGATCCCCTCGTTCCTGTCGGCGCTCGTCTGGGCGGGCATGATGAACGAGAGCTTCGGCTTCATCAACCAGGTGCTGTTCGGCGGGGCGTCCATACCGTGGCTGACCGACCCCCTGCTCGCGAAGGTCTCGATCCTCATCGTGAACCTGTGGCTCGGCTTCCCTTACATGTTCCTCGTGTGCATGGGGGCGCTCCAGTCGATCCCCGACGACATCCAGGAGGCCGCGAAGGTCGACGGCGCGAAGCCGTGGGCGATCTTCCGCCTGATCAAGCTGCCGCTCCTGCTCGTCACCGTCGCGCCGCTGCTGATCGCCTCGTTCGCCTTCAACTTCAACAACTTCAACACGATCTACATGCTCACCGACGGCGGGCCGCGCGACTCGAACGCGCCGATCCCGGTCGGGTTCACCGACATCCTGATCACGATGGTCTACAAGGTCGCGTTCACCGGTCAGACCCGTGACTACGGTCTCGCGAGCGCCTACTCGATCATCATCTTCATCGTGGTCGCGGTGATCTCGATCATCGCGTTCCGCCGAACCAAGAGCCTCGAGGAGCTGAACTGATGGCCGCTCGCAAGGTGGTGCCCGGCACGGGCGTGGGTCTCGCCGTGGGCGAGATCGAAGAGATGACGGATGCCTCGACGCGGGCGTTCTCCTCACGGGGCGACGCGCCGCTGGTGCTGCCCAAGCGCCCGTTCGACTTCGGCCGCTGGTTCGCGGCGACCGGCTGGCGACACATCGTCGGCGTCGTGATGGTGGTCTTCTCGCTGTTCCCGATCGTCTTCGTGGTCTCGTCGTCGCTGAACCCCAACGGCACCCTGACCGGCTCGAACGCGCTGTTCTCGAAGATCGGGTTCGACAGCTACGTGCGGATCCTCTCCGACCCGCAGGTGCCGTTCTCGACCTGGTTCGCGAACACGATGATCATCGCCGGGACGACCGCGGTGTGCACGGTGTTCCTCGGGGCGCTCGCCGCATATTCCTTCTCGCGTATGCGGTTCACCGGACGCCGGTTCGGGCTCATCTCGATCGTCGTCGTGCAGATGTTCCCGCAGTTGCTGGCCGTGGTCGCGATCTTCCTGCTCATGTCGACGATCGGCGACCTGTTCCCTGCGATCGGCCTGAACACGCACCTCGGGCTGATCATGGTCTACCTCGGCGGCGCGCTCGGCGTGAACACGTATCTCATGTACGGCTTCTTCAACACGGTGCCCTCGTCGATCGACGAGGCCGCCAAGATCGACGGGGCCGGGCACGCGCGCATCTTCTTCACGATCATCCTGCGGCTCGTGGCGCCGATCCTCGCGGTGGTCGCGCTGCTGTCGTTCATCGCCTCGGTGAACGAGTTCGTCGTGGCATCCGTGCTGCTTATCGACACCGAGAAGCAGACGCTCGCCGTCGGCCTCACGAAGCTCGTGTCGAACCCCCGCTACGCCGACTGGAGCGCCTTCTCGGCCGGGGCCGTGATGTCGGCGCTGCCGGTCGTCGCGCTGTTCCTCTTCCTCCAGAAGTACATCGTCGGCGGGCTGACCGCCGGCGCGGTGAAGTAGGGCGTTGCAGAAGCGCTGCCGAGACGACGCGTCTACGCGGCTGAGCCGCGCAGACGACGCGCCTGCGGGACCACCCGGCAGGCCTCGGGGCGCCGGCTCAGAACGAGACGGATTCGCCGGGTTGCATGCCCGACGCGGCGATGACGATCAGCGGCACGACGACCGCGGCGATGGCGATCACCACGCCGCCGATGCCGAACCCGAGGCCGATCGCGGTGGCGCGGTCCAGCTTGCGGCGAAGGCGGCGACCGGCGGGGGCGACCGTGTGCTGGGCGGCGGTGCCCGTCGCACTGGGAACCCCGGGTGTCGCCCGGGCGACCGCCGCGCCGCCCGCGGCGACCGCCGCCATCCGCGATGCGGGCGTCTCGGCACCCGGCACCCGCTCGTCGACGTACAGGTCGGTGCGGTCGTGGAACTTCGCGCCGACGACCGCGCGGATGCGGTCGAACCGCTGCCACGTCGCGGGGTCGGCCCAGGCGAAGCCGCCCGGCTTCATGACGATGAGCAGGTTGTCGCGCACCTCGACGTCGAGGTCGCCGGTCTCGTCGATGAGCAGCGCCATCAGGTCGGGCGTGAAGACGTAGAGCGCGTCGCGCTCGTAACCCTTCGGCACGTAGAGGCGGAAGTGCCGGTCGAAGTCTCCTTCGAGCGAGAGCCGCTGGTTCTCCTTCGGCGGGCGCGCGAGGCTCGAGCCGAGCAGTCCGTCGTTGCTGCCGGCGTCGAGGATCATGTTCGGCAGTTGCCGCGGCAGGTCGATCGCGAGGTACCCGACGTCGATGCCGCTCGCGGTCGCGCTCACGCTCGTCGTCACTCGGACGCCCGACTTCATGCGCACGGACCGGGCGGTCCGGGTGCCGCCGCGCAGATGACCGGACTGCCATCCGTCGGCGATGACCTTGTCGTACGCGGTGCCGTTCGACACCCGCTCCCAGAGACCGTCGCCGAGGGCAGGCGGGTCGCCGACGGCGCGGTACTCCCAGCCGTTGGCCTCCGCGAACGCGGCGAGTCCGCCGTCGTTCGCGATCAACTCGAACCCTGTGGTCACGGTCGCTCCCTTCGCGTCGCGGTCGCGGCCGCCGCTCCATTCTGCAACAGCGCCGCCCCGACCCTGCGCTCGCTCACGCGCGCGACGATGTCGCCGCTCCACGAGAGGATGACCCCATGCTGAGCCCCCATCACGACGGATCGCCGCTGCACGTCTCGACGCAGAGTCCCGCGCTCGGCGAGACCGTGCGCGTTCGGCTGCGGGTGCCCGAGAGCTTCGGCCCGCTCGCCTGGGTCGGCACCCGGTCGAACCCGAACCGCGAGCCGCGCTTCGACGAGGCGGCGCGCATAGCCGAGGTCGGCGACGGCTGGAGCTGGTGGGAGGCGAGCGTCGAGGTCGAGAACCCCGTGCACGGCTACCGCTGGCTGCTCGTCGGCGTCGACGGGCGCCAGCACTGGCTGAACCAGCTGGGGCTGTCGGCGATCGAGACGCGCGACGACGACGACTTCAGGATCGTCGCGCACGACCCGGCTCCCGAGTGGATCGCGGGCAGTGTGCTGTACCAGGTGTTCCCCGACCGCTTCGCGCGTTCGGCGGCGGCCGACGCGCGAGCGACGCCCGAGTGGGCGATCCCCGCGGAGTGGGGCGACGCGCTCGACCCCGAGCCGCCCGGTCGTTCGGCGCAGTTCTTCGGCGGCGATCTCGACGGGGTGCGCGAGAGGCTCGACCACCTCTCGGGCCTCGGCGTGAACCTCTTGTACCTGACCCCGGTGTTCCCGGCGCGATCGAACCACCGCTACGACGCCTCGACCTTCGATCACGTCGACGAGCTCCTCGGCGGCGACGACGCACTGGTGCGCCTCGTCGAGGCGGCGCATGCCCGTGGCATCCGTGTCATCGGCGACCTGACCTCGAACCACTCGGGCGACGCGCACGAGTGGTTCCGCACCGCGCAGGCCGAGCCGGCCTCGCCCGAGCGCGAGTTCTACTACTTCGACGACACGGCGCCGAACGGGTACGAGTCGTGGCTCGGCGTGCCGAGCCTGCCGAAGTTCGACTGGTCGTCGCACGAGCTGCGGCGCCGGTTCGTCGACGGCCCCGACTCGATCGTCGCGAAGTACCTGCGGGCGCCGTTCGGGCTCGACGGCTGGCGCATCGACGTCGCGAACATGACCGGCCGTCTCGGCGGCGTCGACCTGAACGCCGAAGTGCGCCGGGCGATCCGGCGCACGATGCTCGCGGTGAACCCCGACACGATCCTGCTCGGCGAGTCGACGAACGACGGCGCGAGCGACTTCCAGGGCGACGCGTGGCACGGAGCGATGAGCTACACCCCGTTCACCCGGCCGCTCTGGAGCTGGCTGCAGGCGCCCGGCAGCCCTGCCGGCGGCGGCATCGGCTTCGCGCTCGCGCAGGTGCCCGCGTACACCGGACGGCAATTCGTCGAGGCGCACCTGCGCTTCGCGGCGGGCTACCCGTGGCGCACCCGACTCGGCGGCATGAACGCCCTCGACACGCACGACACCCCGCGCTTCGCGACGCATGCGCGCTCCGGCACCGTTCCCGTCGGCTTCGGCCTCGCGGTCACGATGCCCGGAATCCCCGTGGTGTGGGCCGGCGACGAGTTCGGACTCACCGGCGAGGACGGCGAGGCCTCGCGCACGCCGATGCCCTGGGGCACCGAACAGGATGCCTCGGTCGCGCCCGTGCTCGACGCGTACCGCCGGCTCGTCGAGCTGCGGCGCTCGCACGAGGTGCTCGCGAGCGGCGGCATGCGCTGGCTCGCGGTCACCGACGAGCTCGTCGCGTTCGTGCGCGAGTCGGCCGAGGAGTCGGTGCTCGTCGTGGCCGCGCGCTCGGCGGCGGCGGCCCGGCTGTCCGGCCTGCCCTTCGGCACGCGCTCCGGCGGCGTCGGCGAGCGGCTCGTCGCGTTCGGAGAGGTGCGGCTCGAGGCATCCGATGCGCCATCGACCGACGTCGTGACGGCGCGCGCCGACGGGCCCGCGTTCGGTGCGTGGCGCCTGCCCGGCGTCGCCGCCCCGGGCTGGTGATCCGCCCTCGTGGCAGTGGTTCGAAGCACCCGCTGAGAGGTGATATCCTCGTACGGTTGCCGAATGCGGCACACGCCCCGATAGCTCAGTGGTAGAGCACTTCCATGGTAAGGAAGGGGTCGTCAGTTCAATCCTGACTCGGGGCTCTGGTTCTCGGTTCGTGGCGTTCACGCTTCGACTCGAAGCCTCCCGGCGGGGTAGCTCAGGTGGTTAGAGCACACGGCTCATAATCGTGGTGTCGCGGGTTCGAGTCCCGCCCTCGCTACCAGAAGCCCGGAACGAGAGTTCCGGGCTTTTCGTGTCTCTCGGGTGCAGCGCGAGACGCCGGCATGGTGTCACTCCATGCCGGCGTCTCGTCGTTGCGGTCTACCCGGCCTGATTGCGGCGGCGACGCGCGAGCATCAGCACGACGCCGAGGCCCAGCAGTACGGCGCCCCCGATTGCGAAGGGCAGCACGTTCGCCCCGGTGCTGGCGAGGCTGCTCGGCTCCGAGCCCGTGTCCGACCCGGCACCGGGGTCCGCGTCACCGGAGCCGCCCTCGCCGGGGGTGCCGCTCCAGTCGCCGGGGGTCTCGCCGCCGCCGTCGGGCGCGGCGGTCACGGTGAGCGCCGCCGAGACCTCGGTGCCGTCGGCGCCGATCACGACGAGGGAGTGCTCGCCGGGTGCGGTGTCGGCGGGGATCGTCATCGTGGACCGGAACGCACCTGCCTCGTCGGTCGTCGCCGTGCCGAGCACCACCGGCGTCGAGTGCAGTTCGACGCGCAGTTCGGCCTCGGGCCCGAAGCCGCTGCCCGACACGGCCACCGTCGCGCCCGCGACGACGGACCTGGCGCCGAGCTCGATGGCGGGCGTCGCCGGCTCGGTCGTGCCGCATCCCTCGTCGCAGACGCGGAACTCGGCGAGGACGGCCTTGTGGTCGCTCGGCCAGACGGCGTCGGGCGTGAGGATCTCGTCGGCGCTGTCGTCGTCGACGCGCTCGTCGCGCACGATGCTCGACTGCGGGCCGACGACGGCGGCATCGTCGATCGCGAGCCGCTCGTCGGGGGTCGCGAAGATGTAGTCGATGCGGTCGCGCTCGTCGGCCTCGGGCGCCCAGGTCAGCGACGAGGTCGGGAAGCGCTCGTTGTCGGACGGCCAGGTGATGCCGGGGTTCGCGACCGGGTCGGGGTGCACCTCGCGGTACGCGTCGACGAGTCCGCCGTCGAGCAGGGTCTGCGTGGTCTGCCACGGGATCACGACGCCGTTGTGGTCTTGAAGCCCGGCCGTCGCCGCAGTCCAGTCCTGCGCCGAGGGCTCGTTGAAGTCGCCGCCGACGATCGCGATCCGGCCGGCCGCGCGCTCGGCGGCGATGTCCTCGACGAGGTCGGCCGCGGTCGCCGGCCTCCCGGACTGCAGGTTCGCGGCGAGGATCTGCTCGACGTCGGTCACCGGGGCATCCAGCTTGTTCCAGGTGCCCCAACCGGCCGGCCAGTCGCCGCGGATCTCGCCGCCGTAGCCGCGCGGCAGGTAGGTGGTGTACCAGCGGTACTCGAGGTGGCCGCCGTACACGACGACCTCGGTGCCGTTGACGTCGATCACGGCCTTCGTCCACCAGCGGTCGATCGTGTCGCTCGAGATGATCGGGTAGCGCGACACCACGCCGGTGTCGGTCGCGATGAGGTGCTCGTAGCCGAGCAGCTCGGCGACCTGCGCGGGCGCCTGCCCCACCTCGGGCATGAACGTGACGTCGGCGTCGGTCTCGCGGATGATGTCGGCGATCTCCTGCGCACCGTTCGGGATCTGCGTTCCGCCGTGCCAGACGTTGAAGGCGAGCACGTCGAGCTCGCTCACCCCGTCGACCTCGGGCTTCGGATCGGCGGGCGGCGTCGTCGGCTCGGTCGGTTCGCCGGTGACGGTGAGATCGACCGGGCCGGCGAGCACACCGTAGCCGTCGTCCTCGAGCAGGTAGACGTCGTAGTCTCCGGCGCCCATGGTCGCGGTGTTCTGCGTCCAGCCGTCGCGCGCGGACGGCCCCCATGAGACCTGGCCGCTCGGCTCGGGCACGTAGCGCCAGTCGAGCGAGGAGGGACCCCCGGGTATCACCCCGTCGCGGTAGATGCCGATCCAGTTGCGCTCGTGCACCGCCTCGCCCGCGTCGAAGGTGATCTCGACCGTCTTGTCGGCGGCGATCGTCGTGGCATCTAGGCTCAGCGAGCCCCCGGCCGCGTGCGCCGGCGGCACGTACAGGAAGGCGGTGAGTGCGACACCGGCGCCGACGAGCGAGATGAGCGCTCGTCTCGCCGGCAGGGAGGCGGAAGCCATGCAGCTGGTCCTTTCAGAGGTGATCTGTCTGGACGCAACGGTAGGAGTGCGACGTGGCGCGGTCGTGGCCGGAAGGTGAACGGGGCCCGAGGTCGTCGTTCGTGTCGCGATCGCTCCTCAGCGCCGACGCGTGCGCGGTGACGGCAGCGACGACGGCATTCGCCCCGCAGAATTCAGGATGAGCGGTTCGACAGGCCTCTCACCAGCCCTGTCATCGCGCTCATCCTGCAAGATGCGGCTACTTGCCGTACCTCGAAGAGCGGCGCATCGCCTGTTGCTCGAGAAGAGTCCGCACCCGCTCAGATGATCACCGGGAACGTCGACATGATGACGATGCCGACGACGGCGACGACGAGCGCGAGGCCGAGCAGGGTGCGCGTGACCCATACCGGGTTCTCGCGCTGCGACATCGCGGTGAGGAACAGCACGAGTGCGAAGAGCACGGTGAGCAGCGAGTAGCGATCGCCGCGCGCATTGTTCTCGAGCGCCTCGTCGAACTTCGCGTCGGCCCGGGCGCTCGCCGCCGCGGCCTCGGCGGTGCCCGGGGGCACGTACTCGGGGCGGGCGAACGGGCCGTTCTCGACCTGGCCGTCGGCGACCCAGGCGTCGTACGCGGTGCGGAACTCGGGCGTGAAGCGGTCGCTGATGTAGTCGGCGAGCTCCTGGTTGCCGTCGCCCGTCGCCTCGACATAGGCCCCGTAGATGGTGAGGTCGAACGTCCGCGCGTCGCGTGCGGCACCGTCGGCCGATGCGGCTGCGATGCGGGCGCTCGACGCCTGGCTGAACGCGATCGACATCTCGCCGCCCCATTTCGACGACTCGAACCCGCACCACGCGGTCAGCACTGCCGTGATGGACAGCAGGAAGACGCCGACGATCTCGGTCGCACGCTTCCACTGATCACGTGGCGGCTTCTGTTCGTTCACGGTGCGGTCCCCTCGTCACGGCGCCGCAACGGCGCCCCCTGGGTGCAGCGTAGCCGGTGGGGGCCAGTGGTTCGCGAACGGGCGGGATGCCTCGCTACGGCGCCGATTCGCGGACGACGAGCCGGTACGGGGCCTGCTCGACGCGCGGCGGCGAGTGCGGGTCGTCGACGAGGCGCAGCACGGATGCCACGGCGAGACGCGCGAGCTCGGTGAGATCCGGGGCGACGCTCGTCAGCGACGGTGCGGCGAACGCCGATTCGGGCGAGTCGTCCCAGCCGACGACGGCGACCCGACCTGGCACCTCGATGCCGGCCTCGCGGAGGGCGCGCAGCGCGCCGATCGCGAGCAGGTCGTTCGCGCAGACGAGCCCGTCGAGCCCGTCGAGCGCGCCGTCGCCCCCGCGGCTCGCGAGCAGTGCGCGCACCCGGGCGTACCCCTCCTCGCGCGAGTAGTCGCCGACGGGCGACGCAGGGTCCCACGGCGACACCTCGAGGAGGTGCTGCGGCTTCGCCTCGAGCCCGGCCGCGCGCAGCGCAGATCGGAACCCTTCGAGGCGGAGGTCTGCGGCCGCGGCGCCCGACGAGGCATCCGGCACCACGCCCAGGAAGCCGAGGGTGCGGCGACCCGAGGCGATGAGGTGCGCTGCCGCATCACGCGAGGAGTTGACGCTGTCGACGACGACGCGGTCGACGCGCGCGGCGCGGATCCGCTCGCCGAGCACGACGAGCGGCGTGCGCCCGCGGGCGTCGGCCAGTTGTGCGTCGCCGAGCGACATGGGGCTCAGCAGGATGCCGTCGGTGAGGAGGGTCTGGAACCCCGCCGCCGCGCGGAGCTCGCGTTCGGGGTCGCCGTGGGTCTCGTCGACGACGACGTCGTAGCCGACCCGCTCGGCTGCGCCGACGACGGCGTGCGCGAGCTCGGCGAAGTACGGCAGCGAGAGGAACGGCACCGAGAGGGTGATCAGGTTGCTGCGTCCCACCCGGAGCTGGCGCGCCGCGAGCTGCGGCCGGTAGCCGAGTTCGGCGATCGCGGCCTCGACGCGCTCGCGTGTCGCCTCGCTCACGGGCACTCGCGCAGTGATGACGTTCGACACAGTGCGGTACGAGACGCCGGCGATTGCCGCGACGTCCTTGAGGGTCGGACCCCGTCCGCTCACCAGCGGTTCCTGACGTCCTCGGCCCAGCCGAGCAGGCCCGTCACCTCGATGCGTTCGCCGTCGGCGTCGACCCAGCCCGAGTAGTGGCCGAAGCACTGGTGCCCGTGCGAGCCGAACACGACGAGCTCGGTCGCGCTCACCCGATCCCAGAACGGCTCGAACCGCAGTTCGGCGTGCTCGCCGTGGATGCGCCACGGGGCGAGCCAGTCGCTCTCGTCGTACTCCCAGTCGAGCTCCTCGCTGATCTTGTGCAGGCGGCCGTCGACGACGACGGCGTTCTCGGTCGAGCCGGTGCCGTCGGTCCACCTGCCGCCGAGCTGAAGGCCGATCGTGCGGCCGTCGACGACGCCCGAGGCGGCGCCCCAGTTCCAGATCATCTTGTACGGCCAGCGCCCGCGACCGTGGTCGAGCACCGCCCAGCTCTCGCCCTCGGGCAGCTCGATGCGCTCGACGGGCCGGTCGCCGACCTCGAGCCAACCTGTCGCGGGGCGCGCGACATCCTTCACCGTGTACTGGAAGCGACGGCTCGACCAGGGCACCACGACGCCGAGGCTCTCGTGCCCGGCGGGCCGGTGCGCGATGATGTCGAAGCGCACGCCCTCGGCGCGGCCCCGCAGGCGCGTGCCCGAGCCGTCGGCGAGCTCATCGAGGTCGATCTCGATCGCCTTCGTGCGCGTTCGTGCCGGCCCGTCGCCGAGCGAGGCGGGCAGGGTCGCGCTCCCGCCGAGCGGCGCGATCGCCGAACGGTCGATCGTCGAACCGTCGCGGCGGTCGTGCACGAGGATCGCGTGCACCGCCGCGTAATCGATCGACGAGACCGTCAGCGCGACGATGTGGGTCGGCGTCGTGATCGCCCAGTACTCCCACCGCTTGTTCCTTCCCCACACGCGGCGGCCGTCGATGCCCGAGGTGTCGTGCAGCGGCGTTCGCGTCCAGCCGACGGCGTCGGGGTTCAGGCGGCCGTCGGGCCCGCAGAGGGCGACGGGGGCGGTGAGCTCGCGCTCGACGATCGTGCGGGCCATGGGGTTCCGTTCTCGGGTGGGCTCGGGTGGGCTCGGGTGGGCTCGGGTGGGCTCGGGTGGGCTCGGGTGGGCCGGGTGGGCCGGGTCAGCGGGTGGGACGGGTGGGCGCCGGCGAGGTCGGCGAGGTCGAGGCGGGGGATGCCGCGGCCGGCGCCGTGACCTGGTCGAACGCGGCGAACAGCTCGCCGATGACGCCGCGCACGCGGCCGGGGTCGACCTTGACGACGGTGCGGTCGGCGGTGAGCAGACCGTTGAGCTCGTCCTCGACGTCGGACAGCTGCGTGTACACGACGCCCGAGAGCCCGGCCGCGATCGCGGGCAGCACCTCGGCACGATGCAGCTCGACGAAACCGTCGGTGAGCGCGTCGATCGAGCGATAGCGACGGTAGCCGAACTCCTTCGGCCCGAACTCGTGCCCGGGCACGCGCAGGCTGTACCCGCCGTACTCGGAGACGACGACCGCGCGCCCGTCGCGGCCCCAGCCGCGCTTCGGCTTCAGCTTCCGGAAGTACACGTGCAGGCTCTCGAGGTCGCCGCCGCGCTGGTTGTGCCACCCGCTGGCGTGGTCGACGACCCGGTCGGGGTCGATCGCCCGGATCCGGTCGACGGCTGCGAGCGCGTCGAACTGCCCCCACCCCTCGTTGAACGGCACCCACACGACGACGCTCGGCGAGTTCTTCAGCAGCCGCACCGTCTCCTCGAGCTCGGCGGTGAACTCGGCGCGCCCCGCGGCATCCTGCCGGCCGAACAGCCGGTGCCTGCGGTCGTCGAGACGCACCGGCAGCTTCACCGGCAGCGTGATGACCGCCGGGTTGTAGCGGCGGCCGCCGTTCACCATGTCCTGCCAGACGAGGAGGCCGAGCCGGTCGCAGTGGTGATACCAGCGCAGCGGCTCGATCTTGATGTGCTTGCGCACCGCGTTGAAGCCGAGCTCCTTCATGCTGCGGAGGTCGTGCACCATCGCCTCGTCGGACGGCGGCGTGTAGAGGCCCTCGGGCCAGTAGCCCTGGTCGAGCACCGCCGCGTGGAAGACCGGCTCGCCGTTCAGCATGAGCCGCGGCCGGCCGAACGCGTCGGGGGCGACGCCGACCGAGCGCATGCCGACGTAGCTCTGCACGACGTCGTCGCCGAGGCGCACCTCGACGTCGTGGAGGAAGGGGTCGTCGGGGCTCCACCGGCGGGCTCCGGGCAGCGGGACCGTGAGCGGGCGCCCCGCCGGGCCCTCGGCCCGGGCGAGCTCGCGGCCCTCGGCGCGCACGATGACGGTCGCGAGGGGAGGGATGCCGTCGCTCGGCGGCTCGCCCGCGGCGGGGTCATCGGGCACGGATGCCTCGACGACGACCTCGATCGCCTCGGCGTCGAGTCTCGGGCGGAGATCGAGCGCCCGCACGTGCAGCGCAGGCACCGACTCCATCCAGACGGACTGCCAGATGCCCGACTGCGCGGTGTACCAGATGCCCCCGCGCTTCAGCGACTGCTTGCCGCGCGAGTGGGTCGAGGTGTCGCTCGGGTCGACGACGTCGACCGTCAGATCGTGCGGCTCGCCGTCGGCGAGGGCCTCGGTCACGTCGATCGAGAACGGCAGGTAGCCGCCCTCGTGCGCGCCGAGTTCGACCCCGTCGACGAAGACCCGGCAGCGCTGGTCGACCGCGCCGAAGTGCAGCAGCACCCGTCCCACGAGGAACCCCTCGGGCAGCCGAACGGTGCGCCGGTACCAGAGGTGCTCGCCGGGCCGGAGCTGACGCCCGACTCCCGAGAGCTCGGCCTCGGGGGAGAAGGGCACGAGGATTCGGCCGTCCCACGCGGTCGGCCGCCGGTCGTCGGCGGCGAACGCGTGCTCCCACCAGCCGTTGAGGTTCAGGTGGCTGTCGCGGGCGAGCTGCGGGCGCGGGTACTCGGGCAGCACGGCGTCGGGATCGAGGGTCTCGGCCCAGGGGGTGCGGCGGCTCATGCGCGGGGCTCCCCATGGGTGTCGGCCGCGGTGTCGGCGGCGGTGGCGCGCGCGGTCGCGCGACGCAGCACGCGTGCGCGGAGCGCGACCAGCACGGGCACGGCGATGAGCACGAGGGCCGCGACCGGGAAGATCTCGGGGCCGGGCACGGGGCGCTCCTGCCCGAGCTCGACGTAGCTGTGCGCCGCGCCCGAGATGACGGCGGCGCCGATCGCCGGGCCGATCACCATCGGCAGCATGACCGCCAAGATCATGCGGGCGCCCTGCACGCCGCCGGCCCGGTCGGCGGGGGTGGCGTCGCGCGTCATCGCCGAGACGGCGGCGATCGAGGCCATCATGCCGGCCATCATGAACGTCGCGGCGACGATCACCCAGGCGAAGTCGCGCACGAAGGCCATCGCGACCAGCCCCGCGACGAAGACGCCGACGGCCGGCAGCAGGAACCGCTCCTTGCCGATCCGATCCATCACGCGCCCGCCGACGACGCTGAGCGCCGAGGCCAGGATGAGCACGATGCCGAGCGCGATCGCGGAGGCCTCGAGTGCGAGCGAGTAGCGCAGGTAGATGAGCACGAACGGAATGAAGATCTGCGAGCTGATGCCGATCACGCACCAGATCGCGAGGGTGAGGAAGAGCACCGGCTCGCGCCGGACGGTCGAGGGGCGGAGACCGTCGACGACCGCACGCAGCACGTGCTGTTCGCGGGGTGCGACGCCGCGGTCGCGGACGAGGAACCAGGCGGCGACCCCCGTCGCGGCGGTGACGCCGCCGACCAGGGCGAAGAAGGCCGGCCACTGCCCGGCCTGCGTCATCGGGTCGAGCAGCACGAAGACGAGCAGCATCGCGACGAGCGGCATCGTCGCGAGCCATCCGTCGACCCGGCCGCGGTTCGCGGGCACGGTCGAGTCGGTGACCCAGGCGGCGAAGGCCGCGTCGTTCGCGCCCGAGCCGATGAAGCTCATGACGCAGTCGAGCGCGATGATCGCGACGACGCCCCCGATGAGCACGGGGGCGGCCTCCGCCGCGGCATCCGGTGCGCCGACGAGGCCGAAGGTCGCCGTCACCGCACCCCAGACGAGGTACCCGCCCGCGATGAGTTCGCGGCGGCGGCCGAACCGGTCGGACCAGGCGCCGACGATGAGGGTCGCGACGGTCGCTGCGATGGCGCTCGCCGCGACCATCCACGCGATCACGGCGGGGTCGGTCGAGATCGTCTCGTAGACGAACAGGTTGAGGTACATGTTCTCGATCACCCAGGCGAGCTGGCCGACGAGGCCGACGAGGATGATCGCGGCCCAGGTGCGGGGGCCGAGCGCAGGGGCGGTCGCGGTGCCGGCGGTCGGGAGGCCGCGAGGTGGGGTTCGGGTGGTCATCGTCCTCTGGGGGTTCTATTTCAACGTTGAAATCTTCGTGAATGCTAACAGATCGCTCGCGGTGTCGACGCCGCAGCTAGGGTGGCCCCATGACCGCCGCCACGCCCACCTCCAAGACCGAAGCGATCGGCGTCGTCGCGTTCGTGCTCGGCATCGTGCTCGTCCTCATCGACTTCGCGAGCATCTTCATCAACGCCGCCTTCATCCGATCCGGCGACTACACCTCGCTCTCGACGGTCTCGTTCGTCATGACCGCCATCGCGGTGGTGCTCGCCCTCACCGCCGTCGCGGTCGGCGTCGTCGCCTGCCTGCGAGGCGGAGCCACCCGGGTCTACGGCGCCATCGGCACCACGGTCGGCTCGATGGTGCTGCTCGAGCAGTTCGGCACCCTGATCTACGCGCTCATCGTCAACGCCTGACCTCGCGCCGTCGACGCCGAGCCCGCGCCACCTCCGCGGGCGGGTGCGCGCGACGGCGTCGACCTCTATCCTCGAACGTGGCCCCCGAGTGCGGGCGGCCGCTGACGAATCGAGGTCGAGGTGAGCGACGGATCGGGCGAGGGCCGCCCGCGCCCGCGAGGCCGCCGCGCTGCGCCGCGCACGACGCCCGCCTCACCGGTCGCGGCGGTCGCGGCACGCCTCTCGGCGACGGTCGATGCGTTCGCACGCCGATCGGCCCCTGCGGTCTCCGGCGTCAGGGCCTGGACGGCGGCGCACTCCGCCGTCGCCCTCACGGGGGCGGCGGCGCTCCTCTCGGTCGGGATCATCGCCGGCGGCGTCGCCGTCATCCAGGCGGGCGGTGGCGCAGCGGGCACCGAGGCCGCTTCGGAGCTCGAGACGCCCCGACCGACGCCGAGTGCCCCGGCGAGTTCGACGGCGTTCCCGCCCGTGCTGCCCACGGCGACGCCCGCACCCCCCGATCCCGCATCGGGCCCCGCCGAGCCCGTCGCCGACGAGCCCGTCGCCGACGAGCCCGCCGCCGACGAGCCCGCCGACCAACCCGACGACGATCCCGTTACCGAGCCCGAGCCCGAGCCCGAGCCCGAGTCCGACGACGACCACCCCGGCCGCGGTCAGGGGCCGAAGAAGCCCAAGGGCTGACGGAGCCGACCACGGGTCGCCCCCCTGTGCGTCTCGGCGGCGCCCCGCGGCATCCACCGGGCCTTTCACAGCACCGGGGACTACCCTGAAGCGTGACTTCTGAAGAACTTCCCGCCCCGGACGCGGCTCCCGCTGAGCCCGCCGCGACGACATTCGCAGACCTCGGTCTCGACGGGGCGGTGCTCAAGGCGCTCGACGACGTCGGCTACGAGACCCCCTCCGCGATCCAGGCCGCGACCATCCCGACCCTGCTCGAGGGGCGCGACGTCGTCGGCCTCGCCCAGACCGGCACCGGCAAGACCGCCGCGTTCGCGCTCCCCATCCTCGCCCGGCTCGACCTCTCGCAGAAGACGCCGCAGGCGCTCGTGCTCGCCCCCACCCGCGAACTCGCACTCCAGGTCTGCGAGGCGTTCGAGAAGTACGCCGCGCATCTGAAGGGCGTGCACATCCTCCCCGTCTACGGCGGGCAGGGCTACGGCGTGCAGCTCTCGGCGCTGCGCCGCGGCGTGCACATCGTCGTCGGCACGCCCGGCCGCATCATGGACCACCTCGACAAGGGCACCCTCGACCTCACGGAGCTCAAGTACCTCGTGCTCGACGAGGCCGACGAGATGCTCAAGATGGGCTTCGCCGAAGACGTCGAGACGATCCTCGCCGACACGCCCGACGACAAGCAGGTCGCCCTGTTCTCGGCGACCATGCCGGCGGCGATCCGCCGCATGTCGAAGCAGTACCTGCACGACCCCGAAGAGATCACCGTCAAGACGAAGACGCAGACCTCGGCGAACATCACGCAGCGGTCGCTGATCGTCTCGTACGCGCAGAAGGTCGACGCGCTCACCCGCATCCTCGAGGTCGAGAACTTCGAGGGCATGATCATCTTCGTCCGCACGAAGAACGTGACCGAAGAGCTCGCCGAGAAGCTGCGCGCCCGCGGGTACGCGGCCGCCGCAATCAACGGCGACGTCGCCCAGGCCCAGCGCGAGCGCACCGTCGAGCAGTTGAAGAACGGCAAGCTCGACATCCTCGTCGCCACGGATGTCGCCGCCCGCGGCCTCGACGTCGAGCGCATCTCGCACGTCGTCAACTTCGACATCCCGACCGACCCCGAGCCGTACGTGCACCGCATCGGCCGCACCGGCCGCGCCGGCCGCACGGGCGACGCGATCAGCTTCGTCACGCCCCGCGAGCGGAGCCTTCTCGCGCGCATCGAGAAGACGACGAAGCAGCCGATGACCCCGATGACGCTGCCGAGCGTCGACGACGTCAACGTGACCCGTCTCGCCCGCTTCGACGACCGCATCACCGCGGCGCTCGAGCAGAACGAGCGCATCGAGGGATTCCGCGACATCATCGCCCACTACCTGCGCCACCACGACGTGCCCGAGGTCGACGTGGCCGCCGCGCTCGCCGTGGTCGCCCAGGGCGAGTCGCCGCTGCTGCTCGAGCCCGAGCCCGAACGGCCCGCGCGCTTCGACCGCGAGCGGGGGCGTGACGACCGGGGCCGCGACGACCGGGGGCGCAGCGGCGAACGCCACGACCGGGGGCGCAGCGGCGACCGGTATGGTGACCGCTACGACCGCGACGACCGACCGGCGCGCCGCCCACGCGGCAGCGGAGTGCCCATGGCGACCTACCGCATCGCCGTCGGCCGACGCCACCGGGTCGAGCCGCGCCAGATCGTCGGCGCGCTCGCGAACGAGGGCGGCCTCAGTCGCGACGACTTCGGCGCGATTCAGATCAAGCCCGAGTTCTCACTCGTCGAACTGCCCGCCGACCTGCCCCGTGAGACCCTCGAGCGCCTCGCCGGCACCCGCATCTCGGGTCGACTCATCGAGCTGCGGCCCGATCGCGGTGCCCCGCGCCGGAGCGACCGCGACGGCCGCGGCGGAGGGTCGCGGTACCAGCGCGACGACCGCCCGCGTCGTGATGACCGGTACGCCCGAGACGACCGGCCGCCTCGTGATGGCGGGAACGCCCGAGACGACCGGCCGCCTCGTGACGAGCATGCCGACCGCGCCGAGGATTCGGGCGACGACCGCCCGGCGCGCAAGCCCCGGCACAAGGGTCCGCGCGACGAGTGACCCGCCTGGCGGGTGACCGGCGTCTGCGACTGACGTTCGCCGCGACCGCTGTGCTCGTGCTGCTCATGGGCCTCGCCCTGCAGCTGCCCGATCGCACGGTCGCGGTCGACCTCGCGGGGAGCGCGCTGTATGCGTGCCTCGCCGGACTCGCGATCGCGATCGCGTGGCCGCGGCTGCCCGGCTGGGCCGTCGCGACGGCCGGGTTCGGCGTCGCCGGCGCGGTCGAGCTGTTGCAGCTCGCCAGGCTCCCGGCCCGTCTCGTCGATGCGGTGCCGCTCCTGCGGTTCGTGTTCGGCAGCTCGTTCGATCCGCTCGACTTCGTCGGGTACATCCTCGGCGCGCTGCTGCTGATCGGGATCGTGTCGCTCGCACGGTCGCCGGTAACCCGGGGGCGGCGGCGAGGCGCGCCCGCCCCCTGAGCTCGGGGCGGCAGCCATTGCTGCGCCGGTGGCCGCCGACGGCTACCCGGGCATCACGCTGATGGCCGCCGACCGCCGGCTGCTCATCGGCAACACGAATCTGCACGCGCTCGAGGTCCCGCGAGCTACGGCGCGACGCGACCTGCGTCCCGATGTCGGCGAGCATCTCCTGACTATGACAGCTTGATTCAGGACCGGCATGACGGCTTGATTCAGGACCATCTCGCTGATTGCCGGTGTGTTGTGACGGTTTGATTCAGGACCACCCTCGACGGTTGTCGTGCTCTCATTTTCGAGGGCGCGGAGCTGAGGTGGTCAGATGGGAAGTCGCGTGGACCTGTTCGCACGCATCCGACGCGATGCGCGAGTCGAGTCGTTGAGCATCCGCGCGTTAGCGCGGAAGTACCAAGTCGGCCGGGACACGGTCCGGTTGGCGCTGGCCCAGGCCGAGCCGCCGCCGCGGAAGACACCCGTTCGGATGGCGCCGAAGCTGGACCCCTTCAAACCGGTCATCGACGCGATGCTGACGCAGGATCTGGACGCGCCACGAAAGCAACGTCACACCGCCACGCGGATCCTCGCACGTCTGGCTGACGAGCACGGGGCGAGGGATCTGTCGTACTCGACGGTCCGAGACTACGTCCGGATTCGCCGCGCCGAGATCGACGTCGATGGCGGCCGCCGGGTCGAAGTGTTCGTCCCGCAAGAGCACGCCCCCGGGCAGGAAGCCGAAGTCGACTTCGGTGAAGTGTGGGTGATCCTGGCCGGGGTGAAAACGAAGTGCCACATGTTCACGTTCCGCCTCTCACACTCGGGCAAAGCCGTGCACCGGGTCTACTCGACGCAGTCGCAGGAAGCGTTCCTCGAAGGCCACATCGACGCGTTCGAGGAGATCGGCGGCATCCCGACCAAGCACATCAAGTACGACAACCTGACCGCCGCAGTGCAGTCCGTCGTCTACGGGAAGGGACGAAGCCGGGTCGAGAACGACCGGTGGGTGCTGTTCCGCTCGCACTACGGGTTCGACGCATTCTACTGCCAACCCGGGATCGAGGGCGCACATGAGAAGGGCGGTGTCGAGGGCGAGGTCGGCCGGTTCCGCCGGACCTGGCTGTCACCGATGCCCCAAGTCGATTCGCTCGCGCAACTGAACGAACAGATCCGCGGCTGGGACGCCCGCGACAGCAGCCGCCGCATCAACACTCGTATCCGGACCGTCGGTGAGGACTTCACGGTGGAGCAACCGCTCCTGGCGGCGCTGCCGTTCGAACGGTTCGATCCCGGCCTGCAGTTGCATCCCCGGGTGGACCGTTCGAGTCTGCTCACGGTCCGGATGGCGAAGTACTCGGTCCCGGCGCGGCTGATCGGCCGGATCCCTCCCTCAGCGACCCGATCCAGGAACATCCGGACCGCACGCTTCTGGGTCTCCTCGTCGTACTTCTTCACAGCAGGCATGATTCTCCTTGGTTAGATCATGCCCTCCGAGAAACCCAGGCCGGTTCACATAGCCAATCTCCCCGATCCGCTGCGCGAGCCCGGACTCGAGCTCGTGCAGATTCGTGTTGCCGATGAGCAGGCGAGGGCGAGCATTTGGAGCCTCACCTGGGGGCGGTCTGTCAGTTCGATCGCGCCGGCGTCTTGGGGCGGTCCTCCGAACAGATGACTTGCGATAAGTCGACTGGCTATGGGAGTGTCGGGGCAGCCGAGGGCATCGAGTGGTTTCGCCATCCGGTGGCTACCCCGTGCGGGGGACCTGCAAACGTTCGGAGGAGTCATGCGACATGCAGGTGTGTTGAAGTTGGTCGGGTTCACCATTGGCTTGGCAGCCGCTCTAGGCGCACCGGCTATGGCTGCTCAGGCAGAACCAACAGCTGTACCCAAGGTCGCACCGGTCTCGGTGCGACCATTCGACCTTGGTGCTGCTGGCTCGGCTGGGATCGGTTCGTTGACGCCCCCGCCCGATGATCCTGCAGCCGTCGCGGAATACCTTGAGCTTCTCGATGAGTTCCGATCGTCGAACGCGAACGCGAACATGGTCGCTCCGGCGGCAGCTGGCCCGTGCCTGAGTAGTGCCGTGGTGAAGGGCGTCTCGCAGGGGACAACGGTGGCTGTGTACCGCAGCACTTCAGCACCGCGCACGGTTTGCGTCAACGCTGCCCAGGCGGTCTACGACAACGAGTACAAGCCTCTGGTATCAAGCACGTATGAAGGGCAGAAGTGGCGCGACCAGCTTGTCTGTCATATTGCGAATGCGTGGGACAAGCGTCCGTGGAACCTGGACTCGTGGCGACCGAACGTTGGCTACCCTGCCACCGTTGCCGCCCAGTGCAACCCCTAACTGAAGCGTCCATGGAGCGGAGTGAAAGATGACTGATGCCATGAAACTGAGCATCTGGGGTGCCACGTCCGTGGTTCTATTCGGCGGGCTTCTCCTCGTGCGTGCAGAATTCGCGAACGCCGTCGACGCGGCGGATCGATCAGCGGGTAACTCGGGGATGGGCGGGATCATGCTGAGCGCCGCGCTGCTGTTGGTTGCACTCACCATCGTTACGGCCAGCCTCTTCTTCAGGAACCTCGCCATAGTGCTGAGGAAGCGCCGCGGCGCCTCCGGCTGACCTTGCTACACCGCCCATCTCACCGACTTCAAGCTCGTCGTGGCATGCGCTCAACTCTCATCTGCCGCTTCCTTGACGGGCCCTGATGCGGCGTGCGGCACGTCCTCGGATCGCTCGCGCGACGCGGGCTCGATTTGCACGAGGAGATCAAGATCCACAGCGGACATCTTAAGATGCAGGCCAGGGCCGCGGCGTCTCAGCTCGTCGATGCTGTCGGGAAGAGGCTCGACATCGCCGCGGAGATGCTCATCACCGCCGGCGACAATAGCACGCGGATCAGCTCTGAAGCCGCGTTCCCGAAGATGTGTGGTGTTTGTCCGATTCCCGCCGGCGGTCGCCTGATCGACTTGCGAAATACAGAGCTCGCCACTCACGCCGAGGCATTGAACTCGCTGTCCAAGGCTGAGTTGATCCGCAACCGCGGCCCACGTTCCCCAGACTGTCGACAGCGTCTACCGAACGGCCGGTTTCATCCACGAAACCAGCTACGTCACCTAGACAGATACCCAGAACCCAGGTTCGAGGGCGCGGACTCACCAGAGATCTCATGAGGTCGCGCTCCGCACCCGGCGTATTCTGTATCGCTTGACTGGCACAATTTGTGCGAGTTTCACGAGCCACCGACGCGCCGGTAACCCGGGGGCGGCGGCGAGGCGCGCCCGCCCCCTGAGCTCGGGGCGGCAGCCATTGCTGCGCCGGTCAGTCGCGGGCGTCAGCCCGCGATGCCTGCCAGATCGCGCGGAACGCAGTGGCGATGTCGTCGGGCGAGGCGCCGGCGGCCTCGCTCGCGGTGACGAGTTCACGAAGGCGACGCACGATCCCGCCGGGAAGGGCGCCCGCCCCGTCGGCGACCCGGGTGCCCGCGCCGGTGCGTGCGACGACGAGGCCCTCCTGCTCGAGCAGCTTGTACGCGCGAGCCGCGGTACCCGGTGCGACGCCGAGATCGGCGGCGGTCTGCCGCACGGTCGGCAGGCGCTCGCCGGAGCCGAGTTGACCCGACGCGATCATGCCCCGGAACTGCTGCGCGATATCCGTCGCGGCCGTCGCCGTGTTCGCCGCGTTCGCTTCGTTGGGCTGCGAAGGTGTCATCGCCGTGCACCCGAGAGGAGGTCGTCGACCGACGCGTCGGTCGCGGCCGAAGACGTCGAAGCGTCGCCGTGCCGCGCGCGGCCGCGGTTCAACCGGCTCGCCACGAGCAGCAGGAGGACGAAGCCGATGATCTCGGCGACCGGCGCGAGCCATCCGGCGAGGGCCGCCAGCTCGGCATACTTCCAGATCACGTCGTACATCGTCGGGTCGTCGCCGACCCCGAGTTTCGAGGCCGTGCCCGAGCGGGCGATGAACCGCCAGGCGCCGCCGAGGGCGAGGAGCATGCCCGCCGCGGCGAGGAGTGCGGTGCCGGTCGCGATGCCACTGCGCTCGGCCGACTCGGGAGCGACCGTCTCTGCGCGCATGAACGGCCGAATGGCGCTGACGTGCAGCACAGCCCAGGTGCCGGTGATGAGCAGTGCGGTGCACACCAGCACGGGCACCCCGAAGGACCAGCCGTAGAACCACAGTTGAAGTGAGGAGATGTCGGTGTTCGGCACCGGAATCGAGAGGTAGATGAAGCGGCGACGGTCGTCTGCCGACGATGCCAGTCCTGCGCCGAAGGTCGTCGCGACGAGGAGGATCGCCACCCCGCCTGTACCGATGAGCGCTGCACGGGACCCGAAACTCGACCATGTGCGGCGAAGCGTCGAGCGGCTCGTGGTCTCGGGCGCACGCCGTCGGAGCGCGATCACGACGAGCAGGAGGAGCACGACCAGGAATACCGCGAATACGGGCGTCGCATACTGCCACCACTCGACGATGTCGACGAGGTGAAGCACGTAGCCGCGCACGATGTTCTCGACGGCGTAGATGACGATCACGGCGATCGCACCGATCGAGAGGGTGAGCACTTCGGGTCGGTATCGACCGGCGACGGTGTCGGTGAATCGATCGGATGCCACGGGCGGAGCCGACCGTGCGCGTCGGAACGCGAGCAGGAGCCAGGTGAGGAACGCCGCCACGCCGAGGTTGAAGAGCGGCAGGGAGAACAGCGCGGCGATCAGGATGCCGGGGTGCCCGAGGAGGTCGGTGAGTCGGTCCATGTTCTTCTCTCGATTGGTTGTGTCGTGAAGCTAGCACAAATTGTGCCAGCTGAGAGCTACAAACTACGTCGGCGTGGAGCGCGACCTTCTCGGGGCGCATGAACGGACGACCTCATGAGATCTCTGGTGAGTCCGCGCGCTCGAACCTGCATGAGCACACATGTTCGAGGCGTAACGTCCGATCATGAACGCTGCACGAGGAGCCACCCGCCCACCCCTGGTAGAAGACGTGCGCGTCACGGTCCAAACCGCAGAGCACCGCCGGACCGCAGCCTTCTGGGCGCACTTCGAGGCGAACCCCTCGAATCCGAACCGCTGGGTCGACAGCGCGGCGGCCTACTGGCGACCCGCCGAGGTGATGGCATCATGATCAGCGCCGACGCGGATGTCTCGACCCTCGGGCCGTTCGCGATCGACCACGTCCTGGCGAGCGAACTGCCCGCCTCGCTCGGCACGCCCGGGGCCCCCGAACGGTACGTCGTGACCGCCGTCTTCTCACGGCGTCCCGACCCGCTCGAACTCGAGATGCTCGCCGCGGCGGGCCTCACCGAACAACTGGCCGCCGACGGCTACCCGGGCATCACGCTGATGGCCGCCGACCGCCGGCTGCTCATCGGCAACACGAATCTGCTCGAGCTCGAGTCCGGGCTCGCGCAGCGGATCGGGGAGATACTCGCCGACATCGGGACGCAGGTCGCGTCGCGCCGTCGTTCGCGTGACCTCGAGCGCGTGCGGCTCGCCGAGAAGGAGTCCGATCGCGCCGCAGCGATCGTGAAGCTGGCGAACCGCATCAGCTTCGACCCCCACAGCTCGAGCTACCGATGAACTGATTCGCGCCGCCGCCGGGCGCGGGCTGGGAGCACGGCCTCATGCACGAGGCATCCGGGACCCGGCCGGCGGCGCCGCCCGTCAGGTCGAACCCCAACAGCGATTTCACCGAATTGGCGCTGTGGCGCTCGTACGCGATCGTGTTCCGGTACATCAACCGGGTGGGGCTCGGCGAACGGGATCCGTTCGAGTGCCCGCTCGTGACGCAGCGGGCGAGCATCTGACGAGCGTCATGCGACGTTCGGGATGACCCCGTATGACCTCGGATTCCCCCGTGTGACAGGCGGGCTCGCGGCATCCGACCGCCGTCTCTAGCGTCGGTTGCCGGGAGGTCGAACATGACACGACTCATCATCGGCGCGATGATCAGGGCGATCGGCGCGTACCCCTCCGGTTGGCGGTACCCGGGTGCGCACCGCGATCCGCGCGGGGATGCCGCGGTGCTCCGCCGCGCCGCCGAGGTCGCCGAACGGGCGCGGCTCGACTACCTCTTCTTCGGCGACTGGCTCTCGACCGGCCCCGACCTCGAATACCGCGACCCGTACCTCGTCGCCCGCGTCGACCCGTTGTCGGCCGTCACCTTCCTCGCGGGCGTCACCGAACGCATCGGCCTCATCGCGACGGCCGACACGAGCTACGCCGACCCGTACACGCTGGCCCGGGCAACGGCGTCGATCGACCTGTTGAGCGGCGGTCGAGCGGGGCTCAACCTCGTGACCGGCGCCGAACCGCGGGCAGCGGGCAACCACGGCCGCGACGCCCACGCCGCGAACGAGTCCCGCCACGACCGTGCGGTCGAGTTCGAGCAGGTGCTGCGACAGCTCTGGGACTCCTTCGAAGACGACGCCATCGTCGCGGATGCCGCGGCGGGCGTGTTCATCGACCCGGCGAAGCTGCACGCCACGGACTTCGCGGGCCGGCACCTGAGCGTGACGGGGCCGCTCAACGTCGCACGGCCCGTGCAGGGGCACCTGCCGATCGTGCACGCGGGCACCTCGCCGCGTTCGCGCCTGTTCGCCGCGCAGAACGCCGACCTCGCGCTCGTCGCGGTGAGCGATCTCGAGCACGCCGTGCAGGTGCGCGAGGAGCTGCGGGCGCTCGCCTTCGAGTCGGGCCGCGACGACCGCACCCTGAAGGTCATCGCGCCCGTGCTGCCGATCGTGGGGGAGACCCGCGCCCACGCCCAGTCGATCGCCGACGAGTTGAGCGAACTCGTGCAGATCGCCGAGGACTGGCCCGACGGCCCGCCCGCGGCGTTTCCCGCGAATCGTTCACTGGCCCAGCTCTCGGCCCTCCTGGGGGTGGATGTCTCGGGGCTGTCGCCCGATCGTGCGGTCACTCCCGCGATCGTCGCCGAGTTCAGCGCGCCAGGGCAGGAACTCGTGGAGATCGTCGCCGAGCGCACCGGGCGGAACCCCTCGGGCGAGCGTCCGCCGACGCTGCGCCACCTCGTCGTCGCCGCCTCCGTGAACGCCTCGATGATCGTCGGCACCGCGGAGGACATCGCGACCGAGTTCGAGGCCTGGGGCGATGCGGGCGCCGTCGACGGCTTCAATGTGCTCTCCGCTATCCAGCCCGCCCAGTTCGACGCCTTCGCCCTCGGGGTCGTCCCCGAGTTGCAGCGACGCGGGGTGTTCCCGACCGAGTACGAGGGCGAGACGCTGCGCGACCACCTCGGCCTCGCCCGCCCCGAGAACGTGCACGTGTCGTCGCTCGTCTCCTCGGGAAAGGTCGCCCTCGCGTGACCCGCATCGGGTTCTTCACTCGCCTGCTCGACGATGCCGGCGCCGCCGAGCGCTACCGCATCGCGACCGAGCAGATCGTCGCCGCCGAACGACACGGTTTCGACTCGGCCTGGGTCGCGCAGCACCACTTCCACGCTGCGGAGGGCGGGCTACCGTCGCCGTTCGTGTTCCTCGCGAACGTCGCCGCGCAGACCTCGCGCATCCGGCTCGGCACGGGGGTCGTGACGCTGCCCCTCGAGAACCCGGTGCGGGTCGCTGAGGACGCGGTCGTGCTCGACCTCGTCTCGGGCGGCCGAGCCGAGCTCGGACTCGGCTCGGGCTCGACGCCCGCCTCCTTCCTCGCTTTCGGAGAACGCTCGGAGGAGCGGGGCCGGGTCTTCGACGAGAAGATCGACGCCCTCGTCGCGGCGCTCGGGGGCGGCGCGCTCGGCGATGACGCGAACCGGCTGCAGCCGCCCGGCCGCGACCTGCTGGGCCGCGTCTGGCAGGCGACGTTCTCGCCGTTCGGCGGCACGCGCGCCGGTCGCGCCGGTCACGGCCTCATGCTCTCGCGCACCCAGCCGAGAGCGACGGATGCTCCGCACGCGAGCCTGTCGGACATTCAGCGGCCGGTCGTCGACGCCTATCTCGAGGCGTTGCCGCACGGCGTGCCGCCGCGCATCGTCGCGTCGCGCACCCTCTTCGTCGCCGACTCGCGCGAGGAGGCCAGGCGGTACGCCGAGATCGGGCTGCGTCGCGCCGCCGTCGGCTTCACCCGCATGGGGCAGCCGCCCGCCGGCGACTCCCTCGACGACCTCATCGCCGCCTACGACACGCACGTCGGCACCGCCGACGAGGTGATCGAGTCGCTCTCGCGCGACGCGGTGGCCGCGCAGGCGAGCGAGGTCGCGTTCCAGGTGCACTCGGTCGACCCGCCTCACGAGCTCGTGCTGCGCTCGATCGAACTCGTCGCCCGCGAGGTCGCGCCCGCACTCGGCTGGGGTGCGACCGCCCCGGCAGCTGCGCTCGCCCGCTGAGTCGACCGCCGAGAGCACCTCGAAGCCGACCGCCGAGCGGAAGCACCTCGAAGCCGCACGGGGAGCGGGAGATCACCCTTCGAGCGGGGCGGCCACTTGACCACATGGCCACACATTGGGCGGCCACTTGACCACATGGCCACACGTTGGGCGGCCACTTGACCACATGGCCACACGTTGGGCGGCCACTTGACCACATGACCACACCATGTGGAGAGGGGACCCCCGGGGCGGCGGCCACTCGAGCGCACGGCCGAAGCCGCCCTGACCGTACGACCACGATCTCCCGGGGTACGACGCGCAGCCCCGACCCGCACAGCAGGGCTCGCTCGGCGGCGCCCGTCTCGCCCGTCCGTGTGTCCGATTGTTGCGCGCCGTGACGGCCCGCGTCGCCGAGGGTTGAGGCGGCGAGGGGGCATCCGTAGCGTCGACGAGACCACGCACCGAGGAGAGCCCTGTGATCGCCACCGAGTCGACCGCCGCCCGCATCGCGCGCACGTCGGAGCCGGCGGCGATGGCGGAGGCCGCGGAGCAGCGCCCCCTCGGCCCGCTCGCGCGGCTCGTCGACGCCGAGCTCGAGGTGCCGGTGCTCGGCGGCGGCTTCGTGCGCCACGTGAACCTCGACATCGCCGCTTCGGCGCCCGCGCTCGCGGCCGTCGCCGCGCACGTCGCCGAGGTGCTGCCCTATTACGCGAGCGTGCACCGCGGCACCGGGTACCCCTCGCAGCAGACCACCGCCCTCGTCGAGGCCGCGCGCGCGACCGTCGCCAGGCACATCGGCGCGCGCGACGACGACCTCGTCGTCTTCACCCGCAACACGACCGACGCGCTCAACCTTCTCGCGGCCGCAGTGCCGGGCGACACCGTCGTGCTCGACCTCGAGCACCACGCGAACCTGCTGCCCTGGCGGGGCGGCGCACGCCGGGTCGTCGTCGCCCGCCCCACGGTCACCGAGACCCTCGAGGTGCTGGACGCCGAACTCGCCCGACGCCCCGTGGCCCTCCTCACCGTGACGGGCGCCTCGAACGTCACCGGCGAGGTGCTGCCGATCGACCGGCTCGCCGCGCTCGCGCATGCGCACGGCGCCCGGCTCGCCGTCGACGCCGCGCAACTGCTGCCGCACCGCAGGGTCTCGCTCGAGGCATCCGGCATCGACTACCTCGCCTTCTCGGGGCACAAGGCCTACGCGCCCTTCGGTGCGGGCGCCCTCATCGGCCGCGCCGACTGGCTCGACGCCGCTCCCGCGTATCTCGCCGGCGGCGGCGCCGTCGAGTCGGTCGCACTCGACCGCGTCGCGTGGAAGCAGGGCGTCGCCCGCCACGAGGCCGGCACTCCGAACGTCATCGGCATCGCCGCGATCGCCCGAGCACTCGGCGAATTCGAGCGGCTCGGCGACGCCGCCCGCGACCGGCACGAGCGGGCGCTCACCGAACGACTGCACGCCGGGCTCGCGGCGCAGCGCGGCGTGCGCGTCGTGCGCGGATTCGACGACGCCGACGATCGGCTCGGCATCGCAACGATCGAGCTCGAGCGCGGCTCGGTCGGGCTGCTCGCCGCGGCGCTCGGCGCCGAGCACGGCATCTCGGTGCGGGCCGGCCGGTTCTGCGCGCACCCGTTCTTCGAGCGCGTCGCGAGCCGCGCGAACGGGCTGCGGGCGAGCCTCGGCGCGGGCTCCTCGGCCGACGACGTCGACCGGTTCCTCGCGGCGCTCGGTCGGCTCATCGCCGACGGACCGGCCCACGCCTACGACCGTGGGCCCGAAGGGTGGCACCCGCTCGCCGACGATCGACCCCGACCCGCCTTCTGAGGCGCGCGCGGCACGCTGACGCGCAGCTGCCGGGATGCCGCGGACGGGGGACTGTTCGAACGGTCTTCCGCGGACTAGCGTCGGCAGCGGAGGGGCCTTGACGAGCGACGACGCGGAACTCGAGGCGCGGGCCGACGCCCTGCGCCGGATCGTCTACGGCACTCCCGACGGCTACGCCTCGGGTGCCGCCGACGAGCTCGAGTCGCTCGAGGCCGAACTCGCGCAGCGGGCCGATGAGCGCGAGCGCGCGGCGCTCCCGGCCCGCGCCGAGGAGCCGAGGCCCGACGAACGGCGGCCCGGCGAGGCGTCCGAGCGGGCGAAAACCGGGGGCGACCCGGCCGACCTCGGCGTCGACGCCGACCACCCGCTCGGTGCGGAGGCGGGTTCCCAGTCGGCCGCAGGGCACCCCGTGGCATCCGCAACCCGACCTCGATGGGGCCGACTCGGCACCCGCGTCACGAGCGGGCTCGCCATCGGGGCCGTGATCGCGGGGTTCGCGGTCGTCGGCGGGGTCGCGGTCGTCAACCTCACGGCACCCGAGCGGGGACTCGCGGTGTTCGACCGCCCGCAGCGCCCCGACGACGAGAGCCTCACGGTCGCGCTCGGGGCGCAGGCCGACACGGTTCGCCGCATCGACGAGGTGTTCGGGCGCGGCTTCTGGGCCTACCTCAACGGGGTCGACCAGGTCTGCCTCTCGGTCGTCCCCGTCGGCACGAGCCTCGTCGAGCGCGGCGAGTGCGCCTCGCGTGCGCGCTTCGAGGAGCACGGCATCGTGGTGCAGTACGCCGCCTCCGAGCTCGGCGCGCACCGGCCCGACGGCACCGGGGAGCGCGACGTGGTCGTGATCTCGTGGTCGCCCGAGAGCGACGGCGTCACCTGGGAACTCGTACTCATCGACCCGCCGGCGCCCGATCCGATGACCTTCGACGAGTGGTCGAACAGCAGGGAGGCCGCCAGCTGAACGCGCTCACCCGGCCCGCTTCGTAGACTGGGGGAGTCGTACGAGGGGAGCCGCATGCAGCCGCTGGTCGAGTCCGAGGTTCGGGCGGCACTCGGCAACGCCGAGGCATCCGAGCTCGAACATCTCTCGCTGCCGGTGAAGTTCTTCGTCACCGAATGGGCGCACCTCGACGCGTTCGCGTGGCGCGACCCGCGCATCGCCTCGCGCGGCTACCTCGTCACCGAACTCGACGGCGCGCCCGCGGGCGTCGTGCTGCGCAGCGCCGAGCGCACGGGCTCGCGCCACCGGGCCGCCGTCTGCAACCTGTGCCACACCCACCAGCCGGGCGACCAGGTCACGCTGTTCTCGGCCCGTCGCGGCGGCGCGGCGGGCGCTCGCGGCGATAGCGTCGGCACCTACATCTGCGGCGACCTCGCCTGCCAGGAGACGGTGCGGCTCGGCCGCCCCCCTGCACCGTCGGAGGTCATGCCGAGCACCCACGAGCTCGAGCGCATCGAAGGGCTCGCGCGGCGCACCCGGGCGTTCGTCGCCGACGTGCTGGGGGCGTAGGGCCGACGCCCGGCCTCAGCGCGTCGCGTGGGCGTCGAGCGCCTCGAGCGTCGCCCGCTTCGCGGCCCGTCCGTCGCCCGAGGAGCGGCCGGTGAGCCGGCGTCCGATCCACGGCAGCACGAACTCACGGTAGTACGCGGCGGTGTTGCGGCTGCGCGGCCCGGGAGGCGCGGCGGCGACCTCGGCGACGCCCCACTCGGGCGGCACCGGCACCTCGAGCGCGGTGAGCACGTTCGACGCGACGCGCGCGTGGCCGAGCGCGTTGAGGTGCAGCTTGTCGGGCGACCAGTATCGGATGTCGCGGAGCCCCCGGTCGTTGAAGTTGTCGACGAACGTGACGCCCTCGAGCGTGCCGAGGTCGACGAGCGCGGCGGTGAGGCGCGCACCGCGCGAGTCGAAGACCCTGCCCATCGGCAGGTGCTCGGTCGGGTTCGCTCCGCTCAGCATGAGCACGTGGATGCCCGCCTCGCGGATGCGGTGGATCGCGTCGCGGAAGCGGATCGCCGTCGCCTGCTCGTCCATGCGGGGGCGCAGCATGTCGTTGCCGCCGCCGTTGAAGCTCAGCAGCTCGGGCTTCAGCGCGATCGCCGCGTCGAGCTGCTCGTCGATGATCGGGCCGAGCTTGCGCCCGCGGATCGCGAGGTTCGCGTAGCCGATCGGCTCGTGCGCGTGCTGCGCGAGGCCGAGCGCCACGAAGTCGGCCCAGCCGCGCACGCTGCCGTCGGGCAGCTCGTCGCCGACGCCCTCGGTGAAGCTGTCGCCGATGGCCGCGTAGGAGTGGAACATGCCCTCAACGCTAGCGCGCCGAACTCACTGCTCGGCGTGCTCGATCTCGCAGTCGGCGCCGGGGTAGAGCAGGGTCTCGTGGCCGTCGTCGAAGCGGACGAGATAGGGCGGCCCGCCGTTCTCGCCGCGCACCTCGAGGATCTCGCCGTGCCGGCCGGACTGGCCGACCTGTTTGCCGTGGATGACGAGGCGTTCGCCGACCGTCGCATTCATCGGAGCCTCCTTCGACGGTTACAGCGTACGCGCGGGCGCGGCGTGCGGGAAGGGGCGGCGGCCTTCCCAGTCCGAGCTCGGCCCGCTAGGGTGGGTCGAACTGGGTCAAGCGTCCCAGTTCGCGACGAAGCGACGAAGCGACGAACAGTGAGGTTCACGATGCAGGATGCCCCGACCACGCGTGCGACGACGGCCGGGTCGGCCGCCGAGGCCGAGTCCGCGCTGCGGCTGCCCGCGGGCTTCCGGTGGGGAGCGGCGACGGCCGCGTTCCAGATCGAGGGCGCCACGGATGCCGCGGGGCGCGGGCCGAGCATCTGGGACACCTTCACCGCGGAACCGGGCCGGGTGATCGACGGCTCGAACGCGCTCGTCGCAGCCGACAGCTACCTGAGATTCCGCGACGACGTGGCACTGCTCGCCGAACTCGGCGCGAGCGACTACCGCTTCTCGATCGCCTGGCCGCGCGTGCAGCCGGCCGGCACGGGGCCCGCGAACGCCGCAGGCCTCGACTACTACGAGCGCCTCGTCGACGCGCTCGCAGAAGCTGGCATCGCCCCGCTGCCGACCCTGTACCACTGGGATCTGCCGCAGCCACTCGAAGACGCCGGCGGCTGGCTCGTGCGTGACACGGCGTCGCGGTTCGCAGACTACGTCGGGCTCGTGCTCGAGCGGCTGGGTGACCGCGTCGGCCGCTGGATCACCCTCAACGAACCGGCGATGACGACACTCGAGGGGTACGCGCTCGGTTCGCAGGCGCCCGGGCATCAGCTCATGCTCGGGGCGCTGCCGACCGTGCACCACCAGTTGCTCGGGCACGGGCTCGCGGTTGCCGCCATCAGGGCGGCCGCGCCCTCGGTCGAGGTCGGCATCACGAACAACCACACCCTCGTCGTGCCGGCCGGCGACTCGGCGGCCGACCTCGTGGCGGCGGGCGCCTTCGACCTCATTTACAACCGCATCTTCGCCGATCCGGTGCTCACCGGCGCCTACCCCGACTTGTCTGGGTTCGGTCTCGAGGAGTTCCCCGGGCTCGAGGTCGGCGACCTCGACCTGCTCTCGGCGCCGCTCGACTTCTACGGGGTGAACTTCTACAACCCGACGTACGTGGCGGCGCCGGGCGCCGACTCGGAGTTCGCCGCCGCCGGGCTCCCGTTCGAGCCGGTTGCGCCGCCCGACGGTACGCCGCTCACGGGCTTCGACTGGCCGATCGTGCCGGGCGCGTTCACCGAGCTACTCGTCGGCCTGCGTCGCGACTACGGCGACGCGCTGCCGCCCGTCGTCATCACCGAGAACGGGGCGTCGTTCGTCGACGAGGTGGTCGAGGCATCCGACGGCGGACTCGCCGTGCACGACGCCGAGCGCATCGCCTACCTCGACGGGCATGTTCGGGCCGTCGCCGCCGCGATCGAGCAGGGGGTCGACGTTCGGGGCTACTTCGCGTGGTCGCTCATGGACAACTTCGAGTGGGCGCAGGGTTACACCCAGCGCTTCGGCCTCGTGCACGTCGACTTCGAGACGGGCGGCCGCACCCGCAAGGACTCGTTCGTCTGGTACCGCGACCTCATCGCCGCCCAGCCCCACTGACCCCGTCTGTCGCTCGGCCGCGCTCGCGCCACGACCTCGGGGTTCGCCACAACCTCGGAGGCTGGGCCCCGAGCGGCCCGAAACCGCGGCGATCGCCGAAATTGTGGTGGGTGCGGGTGCGGGCGCGGGCGCGGGTGCGGGTGCGGGGTGCGGGGTGCGGGGTGCGTGTGGGGGTCGGGCGCTATTCGACGGCGAGGAGGGCGGCCCAGAGGTCGGCGCGGGCGTGGAACCCCGAGAGGTCGCGCCCGAGCAGCCGCTCGGCGAGGGCGATGCGGCTGCGCACGGTGTGCCGGTGCACGCCGAGCGCCTGGGCGGTCGCGTCGAACTGCCCGCCGTGCTCGAGCCAGGTGCGAGTCGTCGCGACGAGCGAGGTGCCGCTCGCCTCGTCGTGCTCGGTGAGCGGGGCGAGGGTTGCGAGGGCGACGGCGCGCGCGTCGGTGCGGGCGAGGAACGCGAGCACGCCCTGACGGCTGATCTCGTCGAAGTTCACGACGCCGGCTCCGCTCTCACGGGCCCGGTCGAGGGCGCGCAGCGCCTGCTCGTGCGCCTGCGCGACGGCGCCCCCGCCGACCGGGTCGGAGACGCCGACGGGCAGTTCGAACTCGGCCGCGAGCTCCTCGGCGAGCGGGGCGTCGGACTCCTCGACGACGAGCACGTACTGCTCGTCGTCGCGGCCGAAGAACAGTCGCCCGCCGCGCTCCTCGACGCGGAGTTCGAGGAGCTCGGTGAGGCGATCCGCCTGGGTGAGAGGGGCATCCGTCACCATGATGCGCAGCGGCGGCTCGGGCAGCGGCCCCCACATCTCCGCCGAGACGCGCTCGGCGAGCGCGGTGTCGCCGGCGAGGATGCCGCTCAGCAGCCCCGATCGCAGGTGACCGCGTGCGCGGTCGAGGTCGCGGTTCTGCTCGAGCGCGAGCCCCGCGAGCGCGATCACCGAGGTGACGACCTCACGGCCGGCCTGGTCGAGCTCGGCCGAATCGCCGATCGCGAGCACGCCGCGGAGGGCGCCGCCGCCGCCGAGGGTCTGCAGGGTCATGCGCTGGGGCGCGTCGGTCGACTCGGCGGCGAGCAGGGTGCGGCTCGCCCGCTGGCCGCGGCGCAGCATCGAGCGGGCCTCGCCGACGACCTCGCCGAGCGCGGGCTGCGTGAGCCCGCCCTCGGGGGCCTCGCGGTCGAGCGACCCGGTCGCGTCGACGAGTCCGACCCAGGCGCCGAGGCGGTGCGAGAGTTCGGCGAGGGTGGCCGAGAGCCCGTCGGGGCGGAGGGCCGCGAGCGAGATCGCCCGTTGCGCGGAGAGCGCCCAGGCCTGCCTGGCGTAGGCGTCTTCGGCGATGAGGTCGGCGACGGTGCGCGCGATCGCGATGAACGGGGTGCGGTAGGGCACTTCGAAGAGCGGCAGGCCCTGGTCGAGGCACGCCGCGACGAGCGTCTCGGGGGTGCCGGCGCGGATCACCTCGGTGCCGAAGCCGAGCGCCGCGATGCCCCGCTCGCGGAGTCGCCGGACGTAGGCCTCGGCGAACCCTGCGTCGCCGCTGTCGTCGCCCACGACGCCCTCGGCGAACTGGGTGCCGGTCGTCAGCAGCACGTGGCCGGCGTCGAGGAACGGCGTCGGGTCGGCGAGGTCGGAACTGTGGGCCCACACGACCGGGGCGTCGAGCGCACCGTCGGGCAGGGTATCGGCGGCGGTCAGCAGGCCGAGGCCGAGCTCGGGGTTGGCGAGCAGGGTCTGCACGGTGGGCTTCACGGGGCTCCTCGGTGTTCCCGGGTGGTCACGAGTCAGCCCCGACGGAGCCTACTCGACCGGCGAGGTGGTGTACACGCCGGCGAACATGATGCCCTGAGTGTACACATCGGCCCCGTGACATCCGTTGAATGTTGCGTGATGCCGCGATCGCTGGCTGGAGGTCAGGTGACCGCCCCACGTCGCGCGAAGCGGGGCTCGCGCCAGCTCCCGCTCCTGAGCAGGTCCTCGAGCGCCGCGACCGCGTCCCACACGTCGGTGTGCGTGACGTAGAGGGGGGCGAAGCCGAAGCGCATGAGGTCGGGCGCGCGGAAGTCGCCGATCACCCCGCGCTCGATGAGCGCCTGCATGAGGGCGTAGCCGTCGCCGGGGGTGAGTGCGCCGTCGCCGGGCCGGAGCGCCCCGCCCCCGACGCGTGCCCCGCCGCCCGCTCGCAGCGCGACCTGGCTGCCGCGCTGCGCCGACTGCCGCGGCGTCACGACCTCGATGCCCCACTCGGCGAGTCTCGTGTCGACGAGGCAGATGAACAGCTCGGTCAGCCGCAGGCTCTTCTCCCTGAGCTCGGCCAGATCGACCTCGGCCCAGAGGTCGAGGCTCGCCTCGAGCCCGGCGACCGCGAGCAGCTGCGGGGTGCCGACGCGGAATCGCGTGATGCCGTCGGCGGGCTCGTAGCCGACGGTGAAGTCGAAGGGGCGGGCGTGGCCGTGCCAGCCCGTGAGCGGCGGTCGGGCGACGCCATGGTGGCGGGCCGCGGCCCAGATGAACGAGGGCGAGCCGGGCCCGCCGTTCAGGTACTTGTAGGTGCAGCCGATCGCGAAGTCGGCCCCGGCGGCGTTGAGTTCGACCGGCACCGCGCCGACGCTGTGGCAGAGGTCCCACACCATGAGCGCGCCGGCCTCGTGCACTCGCCTCGTCACCTCGGCCAGGTCGAACATGCGCCCGGTGCGGTAGTTCACGTGGGTGAGCACGACGACCGCGACGTCGTCGTCGAGCACCTCGTCGAGGGTGGGGCCGTCGTCGTCGATCAGCCGGCGTTCGAGGGGTCGGCCGGGTTCGCCGAGGAGCTCCTGCACCGACTCGAGCACGTACAGGTCGGTCGGGAAGTTGGCGCGCTCCGAGACGATGGCCCGGCGCCCCGGCCGGAGCCGCGCGGCGGCTGTCACCACCTGGAAGAGACTCGCCGAGGTCGAGTCGCCGAGCACGACCTCGCCGGGGGCGGCGCCGACGAGCGGGGCGATGCGGTCGCCGAGTGCGGTGGGCTTGTCGAACCAGCCGGCGTCGTTCCAGCTGCGGATGAGTCCCGTTCCCCACTCCTCGGTGATGACCCGCTGGAGGTGCTCGGGCGTCGCGCGTGGCAGTGCCCCGAGCGAGTTGCCGTCGAGGTAGACGACACCCTCGGGCAGCGCGAAGCGCTCGCGGAAGCGGGCGAGCGGGTCGGCCGCGTCGAGCGCGGCGCAGGTCGCGCGGTCGATCGCGTCGGGGGCGGATGTCGCAAGGCTCATGTGCGGGTCTCCTGGGTCTGGGGCGGAGGAAGGGCGTGGAAGGGCGAGGAGGGCCGGGCGGGGCGCCCGCGGTGCGGACGCCCTGCTCAGATCGCGAGGAATCGGCGGGCGTTGCCGTGGCGGATCGCCGCCTGCTGCTCGTCGCTCAGGAACCCGGCGCGTTCGAGCACCGAACCCACCGGGCGTTCGCCGAGCGGGTACGGGTAGTCGCTGCCGACCATCACCCGCCCGGCGCCGAGGGTGTCGACGAGGAGGCGCAGCGGGGCTTCGTCGAAGACGACCGAGTCGACGCTGAAGCGGTCGAGGTACGCCGAGGGCGGTCGCTCGCTCGTCGCGATGAGGTCGGGCCGGCGGTGCCAGGCGTTCTCGAACCGGCCGAGCCAGAACGCGAACGAGCCGCCGCCGTGGGCGAAGGCGATCCTGAGCGACGGCGGCACCCGGTCGAAGACGCCGCCGAGGATCATCGCGATGATCGACAGGTGCGTCTCGGCGGGCATGCCGGCGAGCCAGCGGGCCATCCAGCGGTCGAGCCGGCGCGAGACGGGCATGTCCCACGGGTGCACGAGCACCGGCACGCCCTGCGCCGCGCAGTGCTGGAGGAACGTGACGACGCCCTCGTCGTCGAGGTCGCGATCGCCGACGTGATTGCCGATCTCGACCCCGCGATGCCCGGCGGCGATCGCCCGGTCGAGCTCCGTGCACGCGGCATCCGTGTCTTGCAGGGGCACCTGCGCGAAGGGCAGCAGGCGGTCCGGTGCCGGTGCGCAGATCTCGAGGGCGAGGTCGTTGAAGATGCGCGCGACCTTCGCGGCCTCGTCACCCGACTTGTCGTACGAGAAGAACACGGGCGTGGGGGAGACGACCTGGACGTCGACCCCGTCGGCGTCCATGTCGGCGAGGCGTGCCTCGGCATCCCAGCAGTCGGCCCCCACGCGACGGAACTCGGTGTCGCCGAGCATGATCATCGCCTCGCGCTCGGAGTCGACCCGCAGCGACGGCCAGACCCCCGGCCCGATCTGCGTCGACAGATCGGGCCAGGCGCTCGGCACATAGTGCGTGTGGATGTCGATCGTGCCCAACGGGTTCAGCCCTTGCCGGGGTGGACGGTGCCGCAGTTCGGGCACGTCCGACCTTCTTCGCTCTCGTAGAAGTCGCGGAAGACGGGCGGGAGGTCCTCGACGATGTCACGCACCTGGAGCTCGACCTCGTGCACCTTCTCGTTGCAGTTCGGGCAGAACCAGGCGAACTTCTCGAGCGTGCCCTCCTCCCTGATCCGCTCGATGACGATGCCGATCGAGCCGGCCTCCGGGCGCTGCGGCGAGTGGTACACGTTGCCGGGCAAGAGCCACATCTCGCCCTCCTCGATGTCGATGCGCTGCGGGCCGTCCTCCGTCTGGATGTTGACGTGCATGCTGCCGCGGTACTGGTAGAACCACTCCTCGTACGGGTCGAAGTGGAAGTCGGTGCGCTGGTTCGGTCCGCCGACGACCTGCACGATGAAGTCGTTCATCGGGATGAACGCCTGCTTGTTGTTCACCGGCGGCTTCAGGAGGTGCTCGTGCTCCTTGATCCAGGCCGGGAAATCGATCACGGGTGGGATGGTGGTCATTTCTTCTCCTCCTCGAGAGTGGTGGTGCTGATATCGGCGCCGATGGCGGATGCCTCCGACGGCTGCCGCGCGATCGCCTGGATCTCGATGCGCAGGTGCGGGTGCGGCAGCTGGTGCACGGCGACGGTCGTACGGGCCGGGCCCTGCTCGTCGAAGTACTCGGCCCAGACCGCGTTGTAGCCGGCGAAGTCGTTCATGTCGACGAGGTAGCAGCTCGCCTGCACGAGGTCGTCGAGCGTGCAGCCGGCCTCCGCGAGGATCTCGCGGAGGTTCTCGATGACGGCGCGGGTCTGCACCGCGATGTCGAGCCGGGTGGCGCCGAACTCGTCGGCGTCAGCGCCCGTGATCGTGTTGTCGGGCCGGCGGCTCGAGGTGCCCGACACGAAGACCAGGTCGCCCGAGACCCGCGCGTGCGGGAAGCGTCCGCGGGGGGTCGCCTTGCCGGCGGCGAGGATGCCACGGGTCTCGGTCATCACGCGTCCTCCTGCCGTTCGGGGTGGCGCTCGGCCGCGCCGCGCGCGGCTGGGCGGGCTCCGGCCGCGCCGCGCGCCGGGGCGCTGCGCTCGACGCGGAACGAGACCCGGCCGAGCCCGGCGATCGTCGCCTCGACGAGGCCGTGGTCGGGCAGCGGCACGGCGGCCGTCGCCGCGCCGGCCAGCAGCACGGTGCCGGCCCGCAGGGCGAAACCGTGTTCGCGGGCGAGTCGTCGGGCGGCGGCGAGCGCGCGCACGGGATCGCCGAGGATCGCGGCGGTCGAACCGGTCTGCGCGAGCCTGCCGCCGAGTTCGAGGCGAACCGCCCGGTTGTCGAGCGGGCCCGCCCCGGCGGGGCTCCGCCAGGGGCCGATCGCGTAGGCGGCCGCCGAGGCGTTGTCGGCGACGACGTCGTCGAGGCTGAAGCGGAAGTCGCGGTAGCGCGAGTCGATCACCTCGAGCGCGGGGGCGACGGCGGCGATCACGGTGGCCGGATCGAGCTCGGCGTCCGGCGAGCCGTCGAGGTCGGTGCCGAGGAGGTACGCGACCTCGGGCTCGACCCGCGGATGGATCGCGCCGCGCGGGTCGAAGTCGCCGCCGTCGGCGACGCGCATCGCGTCGGTGATGGTGCCGATGATCACGTCGTCGACGCCCATCTGCGCGGCCTTCGCCCGGCTCGTGAACCCGAGCTTCACGCCGGTGATGTGCTCGCCGCGGGCGACGCGGCGGGCGACGAGCGCGTGCTGCGCGGCGTAGGCGGTGCCGAGGCCGATCACCTCGCCCGCATCGAGCCGCGAGATCGGCGAGGCGGTGCGCTGCGCCCGGTCGAGCGCGGCGGCGAAGGCGGCCGCGGCGGTCATGCGGCATCTCCGCTCGCGCGGGCGGCGTCGCGCTCGGCGACGAGGTCGAGCGCGACGTCGACGATCATGTCCTCCTGGCCGCCCACCATGCGGCGTCGGCCGAGTTCGACGAGGATGTCGCGGGCGTCGAGCCCGTGCCGTTCGGCGGCCCGCTCGGCGTGAAGCAGGAAGCTCGAGTACACGCCGGCGTACCCGAGCGTGAGGGTCTCGCGGTCGACGCGGACGGGTCGGCGCTGGAGCGGCCGGACGAGCTCCTCCGCGGCATCCTGCAGTGCGAAGAGATCGCAGCCGTGCCGGAAGCCGAGGAGGTCGGCGACGGCGACGAACGCTTCGATCGGGCAGTTGCCGGCGCCCGCGCCCTGCCCCGCGAGCGAGGCGTCGACGCGGAGGGCGCCGTGCTCGACGGCGGTCACACTGTTGGCGACGCTCAGCGAGAGGTTCTCGTGCGCGTGGATGCCGATCTGCGTCTCGGGCGAGAGCACCTCGCGGTACGCGTCGACGCGGTCGGCGACATCGCGCATGGTGAGCCGGCCGCCCGAGTCGGTGACGTAGACGCAGTGAGCGCCGTACGACTCCATGAGCCGGGCCTGCTCGGCGAGGCCACGGGGATCGTTCAGGTGGCTCATCATGAGGAACCCCGAGACATCCATGCCGTGCTCGCGCGCCCAGCCGATGTGCTGGGCGGCGACGTCGGCCTCGGTGCAGTGCGTCGCGACCCGCACGCTCGCGACGCCGAGGTCGCGAGCCCGCGCGAGGTCGTCGATCGTGCCGATGCCGGGAAGGATGAGGGTCGTGAGCTTCGCCCGGTCGAGCACCGAGGCGGCCGCCTCGATCCACTGCCAGTCGGTGTGCGCGCCGTGGCCGTAGGCGACGCTCGAGCCGCCGAGGCCGTCGCCGTGGGCGACCTCGATCGCGTCGACGCCGGCGGCCTCGAGGGCGCGCGCGATGCCCTGCACCTGGTCGAGCGTGTAGCGGTGGCCGATCGCGTGCATGCCGTCGCGGAGCGTGACGTCCTGCACGTAGACCGAAGGGGCGGTGGCGTTCATGCTGCGGCTCCGTTGCGGGCGGCGACGAGTCGCTCGGCTGTGCGCAGCGCCGCCGAGGTCATGATGTCGAGGTTGCCCGCGTACTCGGGCAGGTAGTGGCCGGCGCCCGCGACCTCGAGGAGCACAGTGACCCGGGTGCCGCGGAACGACCGGTCGAGCGCCGGCACGTAGGGCTCGTCGACGCGGTCGAACTGCACCTCCTGCTTCAGGCGGTAGCCGCCGACGTAGCCCTGCACCTCCGCGACCATCGCGGTCACCGAGTCGCGCACGGCGACCTCGTCGAGCGCGACGCCGTCGCCCTGGTCCGCGACGAGGCAGTACACCGTGTCCCGCATGATGAGCGGCGGGTCGGCGGGGTTCAGCACGATGATCGCCTTGCCGCGCTCGGCGCCGCCGATCACCTCGAGGGCCCGGGCCGTGGTCTCGGTGAACTCGTCGATGTTCGCCCGCGTACCGGGCCCCGCCGAGCGCGACGAGATCGACGCGACGATCTCGGCGTACGCCACCTGAGCCACCCGTGAGACGGCCGCGACCATCGGCACCGTCGCCTGGCCGCCGCACGTCACCATGTTCACGTTCGTGGCGTCGAGCTCGGCGCCGAGGTTCACGACGGGCACGACGTACGGTCCGATCGCCGCCGGGGTCAGGTCGACCATCAGGCGGCCGCGATCGCGCACGATCGCGTCGTTGCGCGCGTGGGCGCCCGCCGAGGTCGCATCGAAGACGAGCTCGACGGCCTCGAACTCGGGCATCGCGACGAGCCCGTCGACGCCCTCGTGGGTCGTCGCGACGCCGAGCCGGCGCGCCCGCGCGAGGCCGTCGGAGTCGGCGTCGATGCCGGCCATGGCGGCCACGTGCAGGGTCGACGAGAGGCGCTTCACCTTGATCAGGAGGTCGGTGCCGATGTTGCCCGAACCGATGATGGCGACGGCGGTGGTCATGCTGCGGCTCCTTCGAGAGCGGTCGTCGTGAAGTCGGCACGCACCTCGCCGAGCCCGTCGAGGCGGGCGTGGAAGACCCCCGCGCTCGCCGCGACCATCGGCCCGAGCGCGCCCGAGAGCACGATCTCGCCCGCGCGGAGCGGTCGGCCGTGCCTGGCGACCTGACGGGCGAGCCAGGCGACGGCGATGACGGGGCTGCCGAGGCATGCGGCACCCGACCCGGTCGAGACGGGCTCGCCCTCGTGGTCGAGGCGCATGCCGAGCTCGGCGAGGTCGAGCCCGTCGATGCGGCGCGGGGTGGTGCCGAGCACGATCGCCCCGCTCGAGGCGTTGTCGGCGATCGTGTCGGTGATGCGGATGTCCCAGCCGGCGATGCGCGAGTCGACGACCTCGATCGCCGGGAGCACGAACTCCGTGGCGGCGAGCACCTCGGCCACGTGCGTCGTGGGAGAGTCGAGGTCGCGGCCGAGCACGAAGGCGACCTCGGCCTCGACGCGGGGCTGCAGGAAGCGCCCGAGGTCGATCGGCTCGCGGTCGGCGAACACCATGTCGTCGAGGAGCACCCCGTAGTCGGGCGTGAACACGCCGAACTGGGCCTGCACCGCCGCGGAGGTGAGCCCGATCTTGCGGCCGACGATTCGCCGTCCATCGGCGAGCCGACGGGCGAGGCCGAGCGACTGCACGGTGTAGGCCGCATCCTGGTCGGTCTCGCCGATGAGCTCGCGGACGGGCGGGCACGCGACGCCGTCGCGGGCCGCCGTGTGCAGTCGCTCCTCGGCGGCGTGCAGGGCCGCGGCCGTCGTGTCGCCCGTCACAGCTGCACGCACACGTTCGTCGGCTCGGTGTAGAACTCGAGCGAGTGGTGGCCGCCCTCGCGGCCGATTCCCGAGAGGCCGACGCCCCCGAAGGGGCTGCGGAGATCGCGCAGGTACCAGGTGTTCACCCACGACATGCCGACGCGCATGCGCTGCGCGACCCGGTGGCCGCGGGTGAGGTCGCTGGTCCACGTCACCGCGGCGAGTCCGTAGTCGGTGTCGTTCGCGAGGGCGATCGCCTCCTCCTCGGTGTCGAAGGGGATGAGGGCGGCGACCGGCCCGAAGATCTCCTCGCGCACGGTGCGGTGCGAGTTGTCGAGGCCGGTCCAGAGGGTCGGCTCGATCCACGAGCCGCCGTCGAGGCCGTCGCCGAGGGTCGGGATGCCGCCGCCGGCGAGCACCGTCGCGCCCTCGGCCACGGCGAGGTCGAGATAGGAGCGCACCTTCTCGCGGTGCGCCTGCGAGATGAGGGGGCCGGTCGTGGTGGCGGGGTTCTCGGGGCGGCCGAGGCGAAGCCGCTGCGCGTGCTCGGCGAGGCCGGCGGCGACGTCGTCGAAGACCGCGCGTTCGACGTAGATGCGCTCGGTGCAGAGGCACACCTGCCCGGTGTTGAGGTAGGTCGAGCGGGCGAGGCCGGCGACGGCGGCGTCGAGGTCGGCATCGGCGAAGACGACGGCAGCGTTCTTGCCGCCGAGTTCGAACGACACCGGGCGCACCCGCGGGGCGACGGCGCGCATGATGGTCGAGCCGGTCGCCGACTCGCCGGTGAAGGTGACGCCGTCGATACCCGGATGCTCCGTGAGGAACCCTCCCGCCGAGTCGGCGCCGAAGCCGTGCACGACGTTGACGACACCGGCCGGCAGCCCGGCCTCGGCGAGGATCTCTGCGAGCATCGTCGCCGACGACGGCGTCTCCTCGGAGGGCTTCACGACGACGGTGTTGCCGGCGGCGAGCGCCGGGGCGAGCTTCCAGGTGAGCAGCAGCAGCGGCAGGTTCCAGGGCACGATGACCGCGACGACGCCGAGCGGCTTGCGCACGGCGTAGTTCAGCGCCCTGCGTCCGTCGGGCAGTTCGGTGAGGAACGAGTCGAGGCCGGCCGCTGCGACCGTGTCGGCGAACGAGCGGAAGTTCATCGACGCCCTGGCCACATCGAGGTCGCGGGCGAGGGTCTCGGGCTTGCCCGTGTCGCCGACCTCCGCCGCGACGAGCTCTTCGGCCCGGCGGTCGATGACGTCGGCGATGCGCCGAAGCAGCCGGGTGCGCTCGATGATCGACATGCGGCCCCACGGCCCGTCGAGGGCGGCGCGGGCGGCGGCGACGGCGCGGTCGACCTCGACCCGGCCGGCCTCGTGCACCTGCCCGACGAGCGAGCCGTCGACGGGGTCGATCTTGTCGAAGCCGCGGATGCCGTCGACGAACTCGCCGTCGATGAAGTTGCGGATCTGTCGGGGCGCACGAGGCGTCGGCGTGGTCGGCAGGGTGATCGTCGCCGGTGACGTCGGGGTGGACATGGCTTCAGGCTAGGAACCCGGCGGGATGCCGACAAATGCCGAGTTGCCGCACTGCCATGCCCGTTCGGCTATGGTTCGGTGGCATGAGCTCTGACCGACTCCTCGATGGCCGACTCAAGATCCGGCACCTCGTCCTCGTCGCGACCATCGCCGACGAGGGCACCCTCGTGCGTGCCGCCGAGGCGCTCCACATCACCCAGCCCGTCGTGACCCGTGGGCTGCGCGAGGTCGAAGACCTCCTCGGCGTGCCGCTGTTCGAGCGATTGCCGCGCGGCGTCACGCCGACGGAGTACGGCCGGCCGTTCATCGAACGCGCCCGATCGGTGCTCGCCGAACTCCGCATCGCGGGCGAGGAGGTGCGGCTGCTCCAGTCGGGGCAGCTCGGCACGGTCACGGTCGGCACCCACCTGGCCGGCTCGAACCTGCTGCTGCCCCGGGCGATCGCGGGGTTGAAGGCCGAGCATCCGCGCCTCACCGTCGTCGTGCGCGAAGGCACGCCCGACACGCTCCAGCAGTTGCTGCTGGCCGGCGACCTCGACCTCACCGTCGGCCGGCTCTCGTCGAGCGTGCCGGTGCGACTCGAGCAGGAACGGCTGCACCTCGAGCCGATCCGGCTCGTGGCGCGGATGGGGCATCCCGTGCACGACGGCGAGTCGACCGCGCTCGCCGAACTCGTCCGCTACCCGTGGATCTTCCCCGTGGCGCAGACGGCGCTGCGCGCCGAGCTCGAGGCCGTCTTCTTCCACGAGGGGTTGCCGCTGCCGGCCGACCGGGTCGAGTGCACCTCGATGCTGACCCTGCGAAACCTCCTCGTGTCGACCGACGTCATCGCGGCGCTGCCGATGTTCATCGCCGTCGACGACCGCGAGCTCCGCATCCTGCCGACGCCGCTGAGCTCGATCCGGCGCGCCGTCGGGGTCACGCGGCTCGCCGACCGCGCGCCGTCGGCTGCGGCATCCGCCCTGCTGACGCACCTGCGCGAGGAGGGCGCCCGGCTCGCCGAGTTCGAGCGCGAACACGCCCGCGGCGAGGCGCCCTGAGCGGGCGCGAAGCGCACCCGTCGCCCGGAGCGCACCCGTCGCGCGAAGCGCACCCGTCGCGCGAAGCGCACCCGTCGCCGTGACGACCTCTTGCCGCCCGACGACCCCTCGCTGCCCGCGCCGAACGGGCGTGAACCGGCAAAAGGTCGTCACGGCGTCACGGCGTCACGGCGTCACGGCGTCACGGCGGTGCGGCGTCACGGCGGTGCGGCGGTGCGGCGGTGCGGCGGTGCGGCGGTGCGGCGGTGCGGCGGGAGGTGGTATGCCCGATTGGTCATGGCTGCGAGCCGAATAGATATTGGACGGCATCGCAACTTCTGGCGACGCTGAATGGAACGACGCACCGCGTCGTGACGATCTCAGTCCCAGTGCCAATGGAGGCGACATGGCCGGCTCTCCCTACGTTCCCGACGCGAAGAAGTACCGTCCCGAGGACTTCCAGCGGGTCGAGGGAGAACCCCGCGACCCCGAACCGGGCACCTGGGGCATGCAGCCCGACGGCAGCTTTCTGCCCCCCGCCTCGACCCCCTCGGTGCCGCGCGACGTGTTCGTGGACTGGCCCGGTCAGCTCGACTACCGCGACCCCGAGACGTACGCCCTCAACGCGACTGCCGAGGCGTTCTACCCGATCGTCGTGAACACGAGCCACTCGTGGCAGTGCATCTACGACTTCGACGGCACCCGCTACATGCTGCACTACGGCGGGGGCAATCACTGGAAGCTCTACGACATCACCGACCCGCGTGACCTCACGATCATCGACGAGGAGCAGTGGGGCTGGGGCGACCCCCGCCCCGAGTTCGGCGCCACCACCGTGCAGTGGAACGAGAAGCTCGGCAAGCACATCGCGATCCAGGCGAGCGAGACCCCGCGCTACTTCCTCAAGGGACGCGTCGCCAACAAATGGAACGACGACACCGTCGAGGGCCAGCTGAAGGAGTGGGAGGGCCTCCGGGGCTTCCGTACGTGGGAGATGAACGGACCGAGCCCCCGTGACTGGACCCTGCTCACCGAGGTCTCGACCGACCCGAACCACGAGCCGGGCGAGATCCAGGAGGGCAACGGTGTTCTCGACCTGCCCGTCTACTACGGCGACAAGTACCTCTTCGTCGCGACGGCGCCCGACAACACCTTCACGAACCAGCCGTACAAGACGACGCTGTGGGCCGCCGGCCACGCCGCCTACGACGTCAGCGACCCGGCGAACCCCGAGCTGCTCTCGAACTGGTGGGTGCCCGGCACCCGCGCGGGCGAGGAGGCCACCTCCGAGTACTTCGCCGGCAACGAGCGGTGGAACAACAAGACGAGCTGGTTCGGCTCACGCATGGGCGTCTTCATGCCCCGCTCGGTCGAGTCGGGCGGGAAGTACGGCTACGCCGCCCAGGGCGGCCAGGGCTTCTTCGTGCTCGACGTGTCGGACCCGGCGAACATCCGTCACGTCGGCTGGTGCCACCTGCCGGTGAGCGTTGCCGGGACCGAGGGTGACAACGTCGACACGACCCAGGTCGAGGAGACCGGGTACGTCTACGTCTCGGGCTACCCGATGAACACCGACTGCTACGAGCCGGCGAAGGAGATCTACCAGATCGACGTCAGCGACCCGACGCAGCCGAAGGTCGTGCGCACGCTTCCCCGCCCGCTTCCCCCGGCCACGGCTGCGTTCACCGACTGGGCCCAGCGCCGCGGCTCGTTCGGGCCGAAGCGCTCGGGCTACTTCACGAACACCGGCACCCCGCACGGCGGCGTCATCCCCTACGCGTTCTACGCCGCGGGCCTGCAGATCTTCGACGTCCGCGACCCCGAGAACCCGAAGGTCGGCGCCTACTTCGTGCCCCCGATGGGCCTGAAGGACGACGACGACCTCGCCGCGCCCGTGCACGGCGTCTTCGTCGAGTGGGACCGCAACCTGATCTGGCTCTTCGCGAACCACGGCATCTACGCGGTCTCGACGCCGCTGCTCGGCGACCCCGTCGTCGGGCTGCCGCCCGCCACCGCCCCGGCCCCCGCGAGCTGAGCCCGGCCCGAGACATCCCCCCTGCGAAAGCCGACCATGAACCAGACCGCAAGACCGTGGCCCGCCCTCTGGGCGCTCGTCATCGGGTTCTTCATGATCCTCGTCGACACGACGATCGTGTCGATCGCGAACCCGGCGATCCTCGCCGATCTCCACACCGACCTGACCGCGGTGATCTGGGTGACGAGTGCGTACCTGCTCGCCTACGCGGTGCCGCTGCTCATCACGGGGCGGTTGGGCGACCGCTTCGGTCCGAAGCGGGTGTACCTCGCGGGGCTCGTGGTGTTCACGCTGGCCTCGCTCTGGTGCGGGCTCTCGGGCGACATCACCACGCTCATCGCGGCCCGTGCCGTGCAGGGGCTCGGTGCGGCGCTGATGACGCCGCAGACGATGGCGGTCATCACCCGGGTCTTCCCGCCGAACCAGCGGGGTGCGGCGATGGGACTCTGGGGTTCCGTCGCGGGCGTCGCCACGCTCGTCGGCCCGATCCTCGGCGGGGTGCTCGTCGACACGCTCGGCTGGCAGTGGGTGTTCTTCGTCAACATCCCGGTCGGCGTGGTCGCGTTCATCGCGGCGTGGCGGCTCGTGCCCGACCTCGAGACGCACGCGCACCGCTTCGACTGGCTCGGCGTCGTGTTGAGCGCGATCGGCATGTTCCTCCTCGTCTTCGGAATCCAGGAGGGCGAGACGTACGACTGGGGGGTGATCGTCGGGCCGATCACGGTCTGGGGGCTCATCGTCGCGGGCCTCCTGGTGCTCGCGGGCTTCGTCGTCTCGCAGGCGTTCAACCGGGCCGAACCGCTGCTGCCGCTCAGGCTCTTCCGCGACCGCAACTTCTCGCTGTCGAACGTCGCGATCTCCCTCGTCGGCGTCGCGATGACCGCGATGCCGCTGCCGCTCGCGTTCTACTTCCAGGTGGGCCGCGGACTCACACCGACCCAGGCGGCGCTCATGTTCGTGCCGATGGCGGTCATCTCGGGGGTGCTCGCGCCGCTCATCGGCCGCTTCAGCGACCGGATCGACCCCAAGTGGGTCGCGCTCACCGGACTCTCGCTCTCGGCGCTCGCGCTCTGCTGGTACAGCCTGCTCATCGGTCCGGATGTCCCGTACTGGCAGTTGCTCCTGCCCTCGGCCCTGCTCGGCTTCGGCATCTCGGGGGTCTTCGCACCGCTCGCCTCGACCGCGACGCGCAACCTGCCGCGGGCCGAGGCCGGTGCCGGTTCGGGCGTCTACACGATGACCCGCCAGCTCGGCTCGGTGCTCGGCTCCGCGGCGATCGCCGCGCTGATGGGTCTCACCCTCACGGCGCAGCTGCCCGGCTTCGCGGCCGAGGAGCTCGCGCCGGGGGCGGGCGGGGCGGCCGGAGGGCTGCCTGCTGCGGCGGTCGGCGGGTTCTCGACGGCGATGGGGCAGTCGCTCTGGCTCGCCGCCGGCGCGTTCGCGCTCTGTGCGATCGTGGTGCTCTTCTTCGCCAGGCCGGTCGTCACCGTGGGCTGGGGTGACGCGCGCGAGACGCCCGCCCGCGGCGAGATGCCGACCCAGGCGGCGCCGAGCTGATGGTCGCCGCAGCGTCGCGGCGGGGCATCCTCATCGTCCAATTGGATCCAGAATACAGAAATCGCCAGGGAGCGGACACATGACTGCAGCACACGGAGGCGGCCGCCTCGTCGTCGACGGCCTCGAGAAGCAGTACGAGCTCGACGGCGGCGCGGTGCCCGTCGTCAAGGGCGTCAGCTTCACCATCGAGCCGGGCACGTTCACCTCGCTGCTCGGGCCCTCGGGGTGCGGCAAGACCACCACGCTCCGCTGCGTCGCCGGACTCGAGACGAGCAACGGCGGGCGCATCACGCTCGACGACCAGGTGCTCTCGACCGGCACCGAGCACCTGCCTCCCGACAAGCGCGACGTCGGCATGGTCTTCCAGAACTACGCGATCTGGCCGCACATGACCGTCTTCGCCAACGCTGTCTTCCCCCTCCAGGTCTCGGGCGGGAAGCTGCCGAAGAAGGAGGCGCGGGCCCGCGCCATGGAGGCGCTCGAGCTCGTGCAGCTCGACGCCTATGCCCACCGGCCGGCCACCGCACTCTCGGGCGGCCAGCAACAGCGCCTCGCCCTCGCCCGCGCGCTCGCGCACCGGCCCCGGCTTCTGCTCCTCGACGAGCCGCTCTCGAACCTCGACGCGAAGCTCCGCGACACCATGCGCAACGAGCTGCGGAGCCTCCAGCAGCGGCTCGGCATCACCGCGCTCTACGTCACCCACGACCAGTCCGAGGCGCTCTCGATGTCGGACCGCGTCGCCGTGATGAACCAGGGCCGCATCGTGCAGGAGGCCTCGCCGCGCGAGCTCTACTATCAGCCTGCCGATCGCTTCGTCGCCGACTTCGTGGGCCGGGTCAACATGATCCCCGCCGTCGTGCGCGAGCGCAGCGGCGCAGGCGAGGTGCTCGTCGAGGCCTTCGGCACCCGCCTCGCAACCCCGTGCCCAGACGGCGTCGCGCTCGGCGACGACGTCACCGTCACCTACCGCCCCGAGAGCGTGCGCTGGCACGAGACGGCGCCCGACCGCCCGAACGTGCTGCCCGCACGCGTCGTGCGCGTCGAGTTCCTCGGCGAGATCGTCGAGGTCGAGGTCGAGGTGCTCGCGGGCGCAACCGTCGTCGGTACCCTCGTCGCCCGCGGAGCGCCGCTGGACTCGCCCGCCTCGGGCAGCAGCATCTTCGTCGAGCTCGATCCGAACGCCTGCCGGGTGCTCGCCGGGTAGACGCGCCCGAACGAGCACGCACCGCCCAGTCCGCACCACGCCCGCACCACGCCCGCACCGACCCGAGTTCCGCCCGCATCACCGCACCACCCGCCACACCCAAGAGATCCACGTCAGAGAGGACAGATCATGAAGGTACGTACCGCACGCGGCGGAGGCATCGCCCTCGCCGCCGCAGGAATGCTGCTGCTGAGTTCGTGCAGCGCCGCCCAGGCAGAAGCCCCCGGCGCGATCGAACCGACCGGCGACAGCGCGAAGGGCGCCGAGTGCGAGGCCGTCGAGGTCGGCGCATTCACCCGATGCGAGAACTTCTACGAGGACTTCTGGCCCGAGATCGACCGCCAGATGGATGCGCTGTACGAGCAGGCCAAGGAGACCGACGACGGACGCCTCGTGATCTGGGACTGGTACGAGCTCGCCCCCGAGGTGATCGCCCAGTTCAACTCGCGCTACCCCGACCTCACGATCGAGACGCGCGGCCTCACGTACAACCTGCCCTCGGCCGTCATCTCGGCCGAGGCGACCGGTTCGCGCAACACCGACATCCTCTCGGGCTCGCTCGTCTCTGCGGCCGCGATGACCGACGAGGGCTACTGGGCCGAGGTCGACTGGACCGAGTTCGGCGTGCCCGAGGAGTTCTTGACGATCGGCGCCCCCGAGATGCTGCCCGACAGCGTCAACGGCTCGCTCATGCAGGTGAACACCGACAAGATCGAAGCGCCCGAATCGCTCGACGGGCTGCTCGCTCCCGAGTACGAGGGCAAGGTCTCGATCGCGAGCTACAACCCGATCGTGTTCTCGGGCTACGGCATGAGCGAAGGCGAGGAGGCGATGGTCGAGCTCATCGGAGAGCTGAAGTCGTCGGGCACGATGCAGATCCTCGAGGATCAGAACTCCCCGCTCTCGAGCGGCGACGTGCCGATCGCGCTCAACCAGACGCTCTTCAACCCGAACCCGAGCCTCGCGGTGCAGCCGTTCGAGCACTCGGCCGTGTTCGCCCAGTTCTCGGGGGTGAACGCCGACGCCGGCAACATGCCCGGCGCGATGCTCTGGGCGCTCTGGAACGCGTACGACCCCGACTGGATCGAGCTGCGCATGACCGACGAGCAGTTCTCGACGACGCAGGTGCCCTACCCCGGGCTGCCCTCCTCGGTCTTCGAGCAGGCGACCGGCCTCATGAAGACGAACGCCGACGCCCTGCTGCAGAGCCTCGACAACGGAGCGCAGATCGAGACGCAGGACACGCGCGACGAGTGGATCGCCCTGACCAACGCCGCCGACGCGGCGCTGAACGGGTAACCCGTGTCGACGGCAGGACGGACCACGCGGGCCGAGCGGACTCGGCCGACCACGATGACGGTCACCACGGTCATCGCCGGATCGGTGATCTTCCTCCTCCTGGCGATTCCCCTCGCCGTGCAGGTGATCACCGCGTTCCGTGGTCCGTTCCTGCCGTTCGGAGTGTCATCGGCGAAGTGGTCGGTCGACAACTTCGTCACGCTGTGGGAGTTGCGTGAGGACTTCTGGGCGGTGCTCGGCTCGACCGCCGTGTTCGTCGGCGGCTCGACGATCATCTCGCTCCTGATGGCCTTCGGGCTCGCGTGGGTGACGGTGCGCACGGATGCGCCGTTCCGGCGGGTGATCTCGGTGCTCGTGATCGTGCCGTTCATCGTGCCGCCGATCGTGAAGGCGCAGGCCTACCTCCTGATGCTCTCGCCGGAGTCGGGCGTGCTCAACCAGGTGCTGCGGCTGCTGCCGGGCGACCTCGTGGTCGACCCCTACGCCTTCTCGACGATGGTCGTCATCCAGTCGCTCACGAACGTGACGTTCCCGTACCTGATGATCGTGCCGATCCTCACGAGCATGGACGGCTCGCTCGAGGAGTCGGCCCGCGTCTCGGGGGCATCGTGGCCGCAGACGCTCCGCAGGGTGACCCTGCCCATGCTCTGGCCGGGCCTGCTCGGGGTGACCGTGCTGACCTTCATCCTCGGGCTCGGCAGCCTCGAGGTGCCGCTCCTGTTCGGACAGGAGTCGGGCAAGGACATCTTCGCCCTGAAGCTCTGGACCCTCATCAGCGCGAGCGCCGGCGAACTGCCGCAGTACGGCCTCGCGGCCGCCTGGGGCTGCGTCTTCCTCGTGATCACCACGATCGCGTTCGTGATCTACCTGCGGGCCACGCGCGACGCCGAGCGGCGGGCCTCGATCTCGGGCAAGGGCTTCCGTCCGACGGTCATGAAGCTCGGCGGCTGGAAGCCGCCGGTGCTGCTCGCGGTCTTCGTGTTCACCCTGCTCACGGCGATCCTGCCCCTCTTCGCGTTGTTCTGGTCGGCGATCACGCCCTACCCGATCGCGTTCTCGTTCGAGGCGCTCGCCACGCAGACGCATTTCACCGCCTTCGGCGAGGTGCTCGGCGACCCCGAGTTCTGGGCGTCGCTCGGGCGCACGCTCGTCATCGCCGGCGGCAGCGCCACGATCGCGTGCGTCGCGGCGACGGTGCTCGCGTACGGCATCGCACGCGGTCGGCGAACGGTCTGGACGAAGGCGGTCGACCTGTTCGCGTCGTCCTCGGTCGCGATCCCCGCGGTCATCGCCGGTTTCGCGATGTTCCTCACCTTCATGGTGATCAACCCGGTGATCCCGCTCGCCGGCACGATCGCGGCGCTCGTGATCGCCTACTCGTACCGCGTCTCGATCGCCTACCGTTCGGGGTACAGCGCGACCCTTCAGATCCGGAAGGAGCTGGAGGAGGCCGCGCTCGTGAGCGGCGCGAGCCCCCTCGAGGGATTCCGCAAGGTCGTCGTGCCGCTGCTCATGCCGACGGTGTTCGCGGTGTGGATCCAGATGTTCATCCTCGGCACGAACGAGTTCACACTGCCGGCGTTCCTCGCGACGCCCGAGTCGCGGCCGCTGTCGGTGTACATGTACGCGATGATCAACCCCCGCTCGGCGCAGCTCTACGCGCCCGACGCGGGTGCGGCGATGGCGCTCATCTTCACCCTGCTGGTCTTCCTGATCGGCTACGGACTGCAGTGGGCGGTGTCGCTCGTCGCGATCGGGCGGGCGAGGCGGCGTTCGGCGATTCCCGGCCTCGGTGCCCGCCCGGCGGCCGCACCGAACGACCCGCCTGCGCCGGCGACGCGCGCCGTCGCGGCGCAGGAGCTCGAGGAGCAGAAGGAGTTCGCCGACCGCTGACGCATCACCCCGGCCCCCCACTGCCCGGCTTCAGCAGGAGGATGTTCGCGATGGTCGCCTGACACGACGTCTCGCGTCACCTCTCCGCAGAAGCCGGGCGTTCGCGTTGTACGTCACGTCCAAGAAGTGGGTGCTATGTGTACACGCTGGCCCTGAGATATCGGTGCCGACCGACCTACCATCGACGCATCAGCCACCGCCGTCACCATGCATCGGAGCAGCCATGACCCTCGTCGACACCCCGGCCACCACGACCGGCGGCCCCGCACTCACCCAGGAGCGCCGCCTCGTCACGGCCATCCCCGGACCCCGCTCGCAGGAGCTCATGGCCCGCAAGGCGCAGGCCGTCGCGGCCGGCGTCGGCCACACCCTGCCGATCTCGGTCGTCGCCGCGGGCGGCGGCGTCGTCGTCGATGCCGACGGCAACTCGCTCATCGACCTCGGCTCGGGCATCGCCGTCACCGGTGTCGGCAACTCAGCCCCGCGCGTCGTCGACGCCGTCGCGGCGCAGTTGAACGCCTTCACCCACACCTGCTTCACCGTCTCGCCCTACGAGGGCTACGTCGCCGTCGCCGAGAAGCTCAACGAGCTCACCCCGGGCGACCACGAGAAGCGCTCAGCCCTGTTCAACTCGGGCGCCGAGGCGGTCGAGAACGCGATCAAGATCGCCCGCCACTACACGAAGAAGCAGGCCGTCGTCGCCTTCGACCACGCCTACCACGGCCGCACGAACCTCACCATGGGGCTCACCGCGAAGAACATCCCGTACAAGAGCGGCTTCGGCCCGTTCGCGCCCGAGGTGTACCGCGCCCCTCTCAGCTACCCCTTCCGCGACGGCGGCCTCGACGGCCGTGAGGCCGCGGCCCGCGCGATCCTCCAGATCGAGAAGCAGGTCGGCGTCGAGAACCTCGCCGCGATCATCATCGAGCCCATCCAGGGTGAGGGCGGCTTCATCGTCCCCGCGCAGGGCTTCCTCGCCGCGCTCGTCGAGTGGGCGAACGCGAACGGCGTCGTCTTCATCGCCGACGAGGTGCAGACCGGCTTCGCCCGCACGGGCGCCTGGTTCGCGAGCGAGCACGAGGGCATCGTGCCCGATGTGATCGTCACCGCGAAGGGCATCGCCGGCGGCCTGCCGCTGTCGGCCGTCACCGGTCGCGCCGAGATCATGGACTCCGCCATGGCCGGCGGCCTCGGCGGCACCTACGCGGGCTCCCCGCTCGCCTGCGCCGCCGCGCTCGCGACGATCGAGACCTACGAAGCCGACGGCCTCATCGAGCGCGCCAAGGAGATCGGCTCGGTGCTCATCGGCCGCCTCAACGCGCTCCGCACCGCCGACCCGCGCATCGGCGACGTCCGCGGTCGTGGCGCCATGGTCGCGATCGAGCTCGTCGACCCGGCCACCGGCGCCCCCGACGCCGCCCTCACGAACGCGGTCGCGAAGTTCGCCCACGCGCAGGGCGTCATCGTGCTCACGTGCGGCACCTACGGCAACGTGATCCGCTTCCTCCCGCCGCTGACCATCTCCGACGAGCTCCTCGTCGAGGGTCTGAACGTCGTCGCCGAGGGGCTCAAGCAGGCATGAGCACCGTGATCGACAACGCCGTCGCCCCGCACGCCGCCCACGCGGCATCCCTTCGACAGGCTCAGGACGGCGCCGCCCCCGTCTCGACCCCGCTGGCCGACGCGCGCTCGCAGCTGGCCGAGGCCATCGGCCTGCTCGGCTTCTCGGAGGGCACCCACCAGATGCTCGCGACGCCGCGTCGCGAGCTCACGGTCGCGGTGCCGCTGCGCCGCGACTCGGGTGAGACGGTGCTCTTCACCGGCTACCGCGTGCAGCACAACTTCAGCCGCGGCCCCGCCAAGGGCGGCCTGCGCTACGCACCGAACGTCGACATCGACGAGGTGCGTGCGCTCGCCATGTGGATGACGTGGAAGTGCGCCCTGCTCGACGTGCCGTACGGCGGCGCGAAGGGCGGAATCGCGATCGACCCCCGCGAGCACTCCAAGGCCGAGCTCGAGCGCGTGACCCGTCGCTACACGAGCGAGATCCTGCCGATCATCGGCCCGGAGCGCGACATCCCCGCGCCCGACATCGGCACCGACGAGCAGACGATGGCCTGGATCATGGACACCTACTCCGTGAACAGCGGCTACACGGTGCCCGGCATCGTGACCGGCAAGCCCATCGCGCTCGGCGGTTCACAGGGGCGCGCGAGCGCGACGTCGCGTGGGGTCACGCACATCGCGCTCGCCGCCCTCCGCCACGCCGGCATCACCCCGTCGCAGGCCACCGCGGCCGTGCAGGGCTTCGGCAAGGTCGGTGCGGATGCCGCCCGGTTCCTCACCGAGTCGGGCGTCACCGTGCAGGCCGTGAGCGACCAGTACGGCGCCGTCTTCAACGCCGCCGGCCTCGACATCGAGGCGCTCGCCGCCCACGTCCGCGAGACCGGTGCGGTCATCGGCTTCAGCGGCGCGGAGGCGCTCGACGGTGCGGCCCTGCTCGAACTCGAGGTCGACCTGCTCGTGCCGGCCGCCGTCGAGGGCGTGCTCCACGAGGGCAACGCCGCGCGGGTGCAGGCCAAGGTCATCGTCGAGGGCGCCAACGGCCCGACGACCCCCGCCGCCGACGGCATCATGCGCGAGCGCGGCATCCTCGTCGTCCCCGACATCCTCGCGAACGCCGGCGGCGTGATCGTCTCGTACTTCGAATGGGTGCAGGCGAACCAGGCCTACTGGTGGCGCGTCGACGAGGTCGAGGCCAGACTGGAGGAGCGGATGCTCAGCGCGTGGCAGCACGTGCTCGGCTACGCGACCTCGCGGGGGCTGTCGCTTCGCACCGCCGCCACCGCGCTCGCGGTCGAGCGCGTCGCCGAAGCGCACAAGCTGCGCGGCCTCTACCCCTGATCGATGCGTCGCCCACGCCACGCAATCATCGAACGGAAAGCACACACATGACGAACGCAACACTCGAAGCCTCGGTGCTCGACAAGGTCGAGACCGGTCTCTTCATCGCCGGCGAGTGGGTGTCGGCCGAGGGCGGCAAGACCCTCGCCGTCATCGACCCCGCCACGGGCGACACCATCAAGGAGATCGCCGACGCCTCCGTCGCCGACGGGCTCAAGGCCCTCGACGCGGCCGTCGCCGTGCAGGACGAGTGGGCGGCGACCGCCCCCCGCGTCCGCGGCGAGCTGCTGCGCCGCGCCTTCGACCTGCTGCAGGAGCGCAAGGAGGAGTTCGCGCTGCTGATGACCCTCGAGATGGGCAAGCCGCTCGCCGAGGCCCGCGGCGAGGTCGCCTACGGCGGCGAGTTCCTCCGCTGGTTCTCCGAAGAGGCCGTGCGCATCTCGGGCCGCTACGGCCTGAATCCCGAGGGCACCGGCCACATGGTCGTCTCCCAGCGCCCCGTCGGCCCCTCGTTCTTCATCACCCCGTGGAACTTCCCGCTCGCCATGGCGACCCGCAAGATCGCGCCCGCGCTCGCGGCCGGCTGCACCGTCGTCATCAAGCCCCCGGCTCTCACGCCGCTCACGACGATCGCGTTCGTGCAGCTGCTCGAAGAGGTGGGCCTCCCCAAGGGCGTCGTCAACGTCATCGCGACGTCGACCTCCTCGGCCGTCTCCGGCCCGATCATCGAGGACCCGCGCCTCCGCAAGCTCAGCTTCACCGGTTCGACCGGGGTCGGCCGCGCCCTCATGAAGCAGGCCGCGACCTGCATCCTCCGCACCTCGATGGAGCTCGGCGGCAACGCCCCGTTCGTCGTCTTCGGCGACGCCGACCTCGACAAGGCGGTCGACGGCGCGATGCTCGCGAAGTTCCGCAACATCGGCCAGGCCTGCACCGCGGCGAACCGCTTCATCGTGCACGAGTCGGTCGCCGCCGAGTTCTCGAAGCGCGTCGCCGAGCGCGTCGCCGGCTTCTCGGTCGGCCGGGGTACCGAGGACGGCGTCAACATCGGCCCGCTCATCGACGGGAAGGCGGTCGCCACGACCCACGAGCTCGTGCAGGACGCGGTCGGCAAGGGCGCGAAGATCCTCACCGGCGGCACCGTGATCGACGGCGCGGGCACGTTCTACGCGCCGACGGTGCTCGGCGACGTCACAGCCGACGCCCGCCTCCTCAAGGAGGAGATCTTCGGCCCCGTGCTCGGCATCACCACCTTCTCCTCGGAGGACGAGGCGATCCGCCTCGCCAACGACACCGAGTACGGCCTCGTCTCCTACGTCTTCACGCAGGACCTGGCGCGCGGCCAGCGCATGATCGAGAAGCTCGCCACGGGCATGATGGGCCTCAACACGGGCCTCGTCTCGAACGCGGCCGCCCCCTTCGGCGGCGTCAAGCAGTCGGGCATCGGCCGCGAGGGCGGCGCGGAGGGCATCCACGAATACCTCGACACGAAGTACACGCTCATCCCGGTGAGCTGAGCCACGCGAGCGGATGCCACGGGCTCGCCCCGCGGCATCCGCTCGCCTCTTTTCGGGCCGACCCCACCGGGGTCGCCGCCCATCCGCAAGACCAGCGAAAGCGAAACGAGAAGCACATGGAACGCATCGAGACCGACGTCGTCATCGTCGGCGCTGGGGCCGCCGGCCTCACCGCCGCCAACAAGCTGAAGGAAGCCGGCGAATCGGTCGTCGTGCTCGAGGCGCGCGACCGCGTCGGCGGCCGCCTCTGGACCGGCGACGTCGACGGCGCCATGCTCGAGATCGGCGGCCAGTGGGTCTCGCCCGACCAGGACGCCCTGATTGAGACGATCGCCGAGCTCGGCCTCGAGACCTACACCCGCTACCGCGAGGGCAAGAACGTCTACATCGCCGAAGACGGCGAGCGGCGCCTGTTCGAGGGCGAGATCTTCCCGGTCCCCGCGAAGACCGAGGGCGAGATCGTCGGTCTCATCGAGAAGCTCGACGCGCTCGTCGCCGAGATCGACCCGGATGCCCCGTGGGAGCACCCGCGCGCGAAGGAGCTCGACGAGATCTCGTTCGCCGAGTGGCTCGGCACGCAGACCGATGACGAGGAGGCGAAGCTCAACATCGGCATGTTCATCGCCGGTGCGATGCTCACGAAGCCGACGCACGCGTTCAGCGCACTCCAGGCCCTGCTCATGGCCGCGTCGGCCGGCTCGTTCTCGAACCTCGTCGACGCCGACTTCATCCTCGACGCGCGCGTCGTCGGCGGTCTCCAGCAGGTGCCGCTCGGACTCGCTGCGAAGCTCGGCGATGCGGTGCGCCTGAACCAGCCGGTGCGCACGCTCCGCTGGAACCCCGACAACCCCGCCGAGGGCGTCGTCGCGGTCACCGACTCGATCGAGGTGCACGCGAAGCGCGTCATCCTCGCCGTGCCGCCGATCCTCTACAGCCGCATCTCGTACGAGCCGCCGCTGCCCCGCCGCCAGCACCAGCTCCACCAGCACCTCTCGATGGGCTTCGTCATCAAGGTGCACGCCGTCTACGAGACGCCGTTCTGGCGCGAGCAGGGCCTGTCGGGCACCGCGTTCAGCCCCTACGAGCTCTGCCACGAGGCCTACGACAACACCAACCACGGCGACACCCGCGGCACCCTCGTCGGCTTCGTCTCCGACGAGGAGGCCGACGGCGTCTTCGCCCTTTCCGCCGAGGAGCGGAAGGCGAAGATCCTCGAGTCGCTCTCGCACTACTACGGCCCGGAGGCGCTCGACCCCGTCGTCTACTACGAGAGCGACTGGGGCAGCGAGGAGTGGACGCGCGGCGCGTACGCCGCGAGCTTCGACATGGGCGGCCTCGCCCGCTACGGCGCCGACCTCCGCAAGAACGTCGGCCCGATCCACTTCGCCTGCTCCGACATGGCCGGCAAGGGCTACCAGCACGTCGACGGCGCGATCCGCATGGGCCGCCTCGTCGCCGAGCAGATCCTCTCCAACTGATTCCGATTCGGGTTTGCAGGACAATCGCGCGTTTGCAGGACTTCCCTTTCGCAAGACGTCCTGCAAATCCCGAGATGTCCTGCAAACCCCGAAGGAGACCCGCATGACAGAATCCCTCCGCATCGTCGTCGGCTACACGGCCGACGACTCCGGGGCCGACGCGCTCGCGTTCGGCGCCCGGCTCGCCGGGGCGACCGAGGCGATCCTCGAGGTCGTGATGATCCTGCCGATCGAGGCCCGCGGCGGCGTCGTGCCTCGCGACCCCGGCTACGAACGGCTCGTCAAGGAGCGCTCGCAGCGTTGGCTCGCCGAGGCGAGCGCGAAGGTCGGCGACGACATCGACCAGTCGCTGCACATCCGGTATGCGGAGTCGTTCGCCGAAGGGCTCGTCGACGCCGCGCACGAGTTCGGCGCGTCGCTCATCGTGGTGGGCTCCGCCCGCGGCGCGATCGTCGGGCGTTCGCGCATCGGTTCGGTCGCGAGTGCCCTGCTGCACGCCTCGGATGTCCCGGTCGCGCTCGCCCCTGCGGGCTCGCGCGAGGTGCCGATCTCGCTCGGCGTCACCCGCATCACCGCGGCGATCGGCCAGCGCGCCGGGGCGAGCGCCGTGCTCGAGGCATCCGTTCGCCTGGGCCGGGCGACGCACGCACCGCTGCGCCTGCTCTCGTTGGTGCCCATCGACCTGCCCTCCGGCATGGACGAGGAGCTCGCCGACCTCACGAGCACGGCGCACGCCCGCGAGGTGCTCGTCGAGGCGCAGCGGGCACTTCCCGCCGCCGTCGAGGCGACCGTGTCGACCGCCACCGGATCGAGCATCGAGGAGTCGGTGCGCGCACTCGAGTGGCACGTCGGCGAGATCGTGCTCGTCGGCTCGAGCCGGCTCGCGACCCCGAGCCGGCTCTTCCTCGGGTCGACCGGCTCGAAGATGCTCAGAGAACTGCCGGTGCCGATGATCGTCGTGCCGCGCCCCACCGACTGAAAGACGCCGCGATGACGCACTCCCAGCACCCCGCAATCCCGCACTCCGAGGCGAACGCGCCGCTCACGACGGCGAGCGCCTCGGTCGACGGCGCCGACGAGCACGGTCTCACGAAGAAGGGCCTCTCGGCCGGATCGGTCGGCCTCATCGGCGCGATCGTCATCGGAATCTCGTGCATCGCCCCGGCGTACACGCTGACCGGCGCGCTCGGCCCGACCGTCGCCGAAGTCGGCACGCAGCTGCCGGCGATATTCCTGCTCGGGTTCATCCCGATGCTGCTCGTCGCGTTCGGCTACCGCGAGCTCAACAGCGCGATGCCCGACTCGGGCACCTCGTTCACGTGGGCGACCCGGGCCTTCGGCCCGTGGCTCGGCTGGATGGGCGGCTGGGGGCTCATCGCCGCGACGGTCGTGGTGCTCTCGAACCTCGCGGGCATCGCGGTCGAATTCTTCTACCTCGCGGTCTCGCAGGTGGTCGGGTTCTTCGGCGGGGATGCCGCGGCCGTCGCCGGCCTGGTCGCGAACCCGTTCGTCAACGTCGTCACCTGTCTCGTGTTCATCCTCGGGGCGACGCTCATCTCGTACCGCGACATGCAGACGACGCAGAAGGTGCAGTACTGGCTCGTCGGGTTCCAGCTGCTCGTCATGATCGGCTTCGGCGTCGCGGCGTTCTGGCATGTCGCGAACGGCACCGCGTTCGACGCGACGCCGGTCGAGCTCAGCTGGTTCAACCCCTTCGAGGTCGGCTCGTTCTCGGCCGTCGTCGCCGGGCTCTCGGTCTCGCTCTTCGTGTTCTGGGGCTGGGACGTGACGCTCACGATGAACGAGGAGACGAAGGGGTCGCGCACGACGCCCGGCCGGGCGGCGACCCTGACCGTGACGATCGTCGTGGCGATCTACCTCTTCGTCGCGATGGGTTCGCTCGCGTTCGCGGGCGTCGGAACGACGGGTGTGGGGCTCGGCAACGAGGCGATCCAGGAGAACGCGTTCTTCTACCTCGCCGGCCCGATCCTCGGACCGCTCGCGATCTTCATGTCGCTCGCGGTGCTGTCGAGCTCGGCGGCGTCGCTGCAGTCGACCTTCGTGTCGCCCGCGCGCACCCTGCTCGCGATGGGGCATTACGGTGCCCTGCCGCATAAGTTCGCGTCGGTGAGCCCGCGGTTCTTCACGCCGGGCTACGCGACGGTCGTCGCGGCGGTCGTCGCCGCGGTGTTCTACACGGTCATGCGCTTCGTGAGCGAAGACGTGCTGTGGGACACGATCACGACGCTCGGCATGATGATCTGCTTCTACTACGGCATCACGGCGTTCGCGTGCGTGTGGTACTTCCGCAAGACGCTCTTCGCGAGCGCCCGCAACGTGTTCTTCCGGCTGATCGCGCCGTTCGTCGGCGGCACGATCCTCGCGGTGCTCTTCTTCACGACGCTCGTCGACAGCATGGACCCCGGCTATGGCTCGGGCTCGAACATCGGCGGGCTCGGCCTCGTGTTCGTGCTCGGCATGGTCATCCTGCTGTCGGGCGTCGCCGTCATGTTCTGGCAGCGCTGGAAGCGCCCGGCCTACTTCCGCGGCGAGACGCTCTCGCGCGCGGTCGCGGAGGACTGACGAGGCTCGCCCTCGGTGCTCCGAACGCACGACGAGGGGTGCGGGCTCTATGGCAGGAGAACACGCTCAGGCGGGAGAATGGCAGCTGCAATCTTTGCGGCGATGTCCTGGATACTCCTTCAGCGCCTGGGTGCCATGCATTCTCGACGCCTGCCACGACTGGGCTCGATGGGAGCCAGACCGTCCGTCGGCTAACCGCCTAAGAGGTCTGGGGGTTCGCTGGGAGCCGGCACACCCTCGCCGCGATGCTTCCGCGATGTGCGTTCACCAGCACGGGAACGGCGAGCCCGGCACGCCCCATAAATGATATGGACGCCTGATTTTTCCTGTTAGGGTCGCCTAACCGACCAACGATGTGAGGGAGTGCGACATGAAGTTCAGCAGTCTGAAGCGGGCAGCCGTTGCAGGGGGAGCCGCCCTGTTGCTGGCTGGCGGGTTGACCATCACCGCAGCGGCGCCCGCAAACGCGATCTGTTCCTGGACCCCGTCGAAAGGCTCGACGTGGACAGGGTTGAACCCGAACGGCTGCACCAGTACTTCCCGAGGACAGGCACGTATCTACCGGTACCTCGCTTCGTTCCCGACTGCGTACGACAGTGCGATCATGGCAAACGACTACGCGTACGTCTCCAATTCGTCCGGCACCAACGCCGGCCATGCAGCCCGGGTTGGCACCAGCTCGGGCATGGATGGCTGGTACAACTTTTGATCCCAAGTTTCCTTCGGGTTGCCCCGGCTGCGATGGCGGCCGGGGCAACCCTTCTGCTGCTGGCGGCGTGCAGCGCTCCTGAGGCTGAGGCTGACGGTCCATACGCTGAGGCCGCGCGGGATGCACAGCGCCAAGCGACAACCGACTTCGAACGGGACGTGTTCGACGACCTCACCGTGTCCCGCGATGAGTACGAGGAAGCTGTGGCCCGGTATGTGAAGTGCATAAAGGATGCAGGGGCCGATGTCCTCCCAATCGATCAGGGCGGCTACTACTCGTACCAAGTGTCGGGTGACATTGCTGCCTACGATGCGGTCGCCGACCGCTGCTCAGCCGGCACGCGTGTCCTCATCGAACCTTTCTATGTGAATCTCGTCCGCAACCCAGACGCGCAGGACTTCCCAGACATCGTCGCGGAGTGCTTCGTGCGTCACGACGGTGTCGATGAGGAAGTGACGGGTTCCGATGTGACGGCGTACTTGGATGCGTCGACCAGCGGGGATCCGCTGCCCTTCGAAGTTGACGCCGAGGTGTTCGACCTCTGTATGAGCAATCCGCAGAACTGAACCCGGCGCACATAGGACGAAGGCGATGGCTTCAAGCAGCACTAGGCCAAGACTCACGAGCATGTTCCTCCTCGCCTGCGTCTGCGCGGTGGGAGTGGGGCTGATCGCAGGCATACTCCTCCGGCCACCACAACTTCCCGAATCGTTGGAAGCCTCAACAATGGCGGCGACGATACCGGTCGAAGCCACTCAATTCACGGACGAGCGGCAAGTGAACGTCACGCTCGATGTTGGGACGCCCGCCCCGATCACTAGCCCGCGCGCAGGAACGATCACCGCAACGTACTGTGCCCCCGGCGAGAAACTCGGCAGCGGGGCGGTGATCGCCGTCATCAACGACCAGCCGATCGCCCTGCTGCACACCAAGTCACCGCTGTGGCGAGACATGGAGGGAGGTGAAACAGGTGCAGACGTTGACGCCCTCATCGAAGAACTCACTCGACTTGGATACACGAGTTCCGAGACGCGCAGCTTCGACTGGGGGATAGCGGAAGCACTGCACCGGTTCTACTCCGACCGCGGCATCGAGGACGACTTCGACGGACTCAGGCTTGACCGTATCATTTGGGTTGCCGAGCCAATAGTGACCCTCGGCGACTGCCCTTCAGGCATCGGAGCATCCGTGCAGGCCGGAAGCGAGCTCGCGAAGCTTCAGCAGACAATTCAGGCGGCAGTCATTGCACCGATGCCCGGGGACCTTCGCGCAGGAGATCGGGTGCTCATTATCGGAGAGACACACGTTCCCATCGACGCTACCGGCAGGTCGACAGGTCCCGTAACCGACCTCGCCAATGAGGATGATGTGATCGCCTACATGGCGAGCAAGGATGGCAAGCTTGGCGGCAAACTTGCCTTGTCGGCCCCACTCGACGTGATCGCAGTCCCCTCGGCAAGCGTGTTCGGCACCACGGACCGCCAGTGCATCGCCGATGGCAACCGAACCTACGTGGTCCAGGTCGTCGCGTCGAGGCTCGGCAGCACTCTCGTGGAGGTCGAGGGGAAGGCGCCGAAAACCGTTCTAGTCAACCCGAAGAGAGACGAAGCGTGCGGATAGTTTTGCGCAACGTTGGGCATCGTTTCGCGAGCAACATACTGTTCTCTAACCGAACGTTGACATTCGAGCCCGGGCTGATCTACGCGCTTGTCGGCCCTTCAGGTTCCGGGAAGTCGACACTTCTAGCCATCCTTGCCGGCATGCTGGATCCAGCAGAAGGGTCAGTGGACCGAGACCAGGTCGATGACATCTACTGGGTGTTTCAAACTTCGAATGGTGTCGCAAATCGATCCGCCCTCGACCATGTAGTCCTCCCGCTCCTTGCGAAAGGCGCGTCCCGGCCCGATGCGGAGCCGAATGCTCTTGAAATATTGAGGACCTTTGGACTCGAAGAGGCCGGCGACCTGCCGTTCAAGGCGCTGTCGGGTGGGCAAGCCCAACGGCTGATGCTTGCGCGAGCGGTCGCACGTGACCCTCGCTGCCTGTTAGTCGACGAGCCGACAGCTCAACTTGATCGCCACAGCGCAGCGGCCGTCAGCGGCTCGCTTCTCAACCTCCGATCTCGCGGGCGGATCGTGATCGTCGCCACACACGATGCACAGGTGATCGAGATGTGCGACTCGCTCGTCGACCTGGGGGGACAGTGAAGCTACGGTCAGTTCTCACCGAAGCGATTCGCAACGTCAAGTCCGGAGCATCTGGCGCGGTCGTCTGGCTCGCCGTTGCTGTCGCTGTCGGAGCCGGCACATACCTGTTGGACACCCTCCAGGCGGTGCAAGTACTTCAGACTGCGTACACCTTCGACGAGCGCGGAGGATCCACCGTGCAGGTGCGATCGGACCAGGCGATCGACGCGGACCGTTGCGTCGCGCTGGACAGTGTTCCGGGTGTCCAGGGAGCGGTCGCGCTCCGGTTCACAGATTCGGTCATCAGCCCTGTGGTTCGGCCGGACAACCCGATACCGGTCGTTGAGACGGCCGGGGACGCGGCCACGTTGTTGGGCGCCAGCACCGCGCCACAGCCGGGGCTTCTCCTACCCGACGGGCTCGCGACAGTCATTGGTGCAGAGCGTGGATCGAATCTTCCACTCACATCCGGCGAACAAGTAGCTGTTCGCGGGATATACAACTTTCCAGAGGATGGGAGGGATTCCCGGCTCGCAAGTAGTGCGGTCGCTGGTACTGCTGACCATCGCCCGTTCGATGAATGCTGGATCCATGTCTGGCCGGTCAATGACAAACTCCTTGACCTTGTGTTGTACGCCGCCGACTCAGGAGCTGATGATGCCGCCATTCCGGAGGTCAATCAGCTAAACACGACGCTCGGAACCGATCCCGGCTTCGATGCTCAGTTCCGCGAGCGTGGTACCCAACTGATCGCCGCAGCAGGTGTCGGCCTGTTCGTCCTGGTTGGATTCGCTGCTGTTTGGATGCGTCGACTTGAGATCAGCACCTCACTGCAGCTGGGTGTCCGCAAGCGACATCTGATTTTGCAGCACGTCGTCGAAGGTGCCACATGGGTGTTACCTGCAAGCATCCTGCTCGGGTCGATCGGGTTCGCGATAGTCATGACGTCAGCGCGGCCACCCGATGCGTCTGCCCTGCTGGAGGAACTCACGGTACACGCGTTGGCGGCTGTGGCCGGGGTTCTGGTCGGGGGAGCCCTTGCAGTCCTCACAGTGAACCCGAACCTGCAGTACACGTACCTTAAATCTCGCTAAGTCTCCTCGCGCTGCTGCGCTCCCATGGACATCAGCTCGCAATGCCACGACACCGCTCGCGACCGCGGCCCGCCGAATCAGGGACCGCCTACGCCTCGTAGGCGGTGCGGCCGGCGACGACGGTGCGGATGACTCGGGCATCGAGCAGCGCGGGCGCGCCGGCCTCGAACGGGTCGAGGTCGAGCACGGCGAAGTCGGCGGCGAGCCCTTCGGCGAGACGCCCGCGCACGTCCTCCTCACGGATCGACGCGGCCGCGTCGCGCGTCGCGTGGCCGAGCGCCTCGGCGAGCGGCAGCGCATACTGCGGCGCGTACGCCGGCAGCGACGGGTCGAGCGCCGACTTGCGGGTCGTCGCGATGTAGAGGTTCGGCAGCGAGAGGTGCGGCGCGGTCGGCGCGTCGGTCGAGAACGCGAGCAGGGCGCCCGCGTCGCGGTACTCGGGCCACGCGAAGCCTCGGTCGACGCGGGCGTCGCCGAGCCGGGCCATCCAGTTGTCCATGATCGACGGGTCGCAGTGCACCGGCTGCATCGACGCCGTGACGCCGAGCCGCGCCATCCGCTCGGCGGTGCCGGGCGCGGCGTACTCGAGGTGCTCGACGCGGTGACGCCGGGGGCGGTCGCCGGGCCGCTCGCCGTTGACCTCGATCGCGTGCTCGATCGCGTCGAGCGCCGACGAGCTCGCCGCGTCGCCGATCGCGTGCAGCGCGACCTGGAGCCCCGCGGCATCGGCGGCGGCCACGACGGGCGCCATCTGCTCGTACGGCCAGATCGGGTCGGCGTTCGTGCCGTCGGCGTAGGGCGCGTGCATCGCGGCGGTGCACGCGTCGATGACGCCGTCGGTGATGAGCTTGATGCCGGCGATGCGCAGCCACGGCGTGCCGCCCTCGGCGAGTTCGACGGCGCGGGCGACCTGCGCGAGGTTCTCGGCCTCGTCGCCCGTGTTGCCGACGAGCCAATATGCGACGAGGTGGAACGGCAGCCCGCCGCGCCGGGCGACGACGCGCTCGAACGACTCGAGCTCGAGTTCGCCGAACGCCATGTCGGCCGCTCCGGTCACGCCCGTCGCGAGATAGGCGTCGAGCGCTCGCTCGACGGCGTCGTCGCGGTCGGCGTCGGTCGCGACCTCGGCGAGGTGCGTCCACACGTAGTGCTGCGAGGCGGTCTCGTAGAGCATGCCGTCGGGCTCGCCGTCGGCGTCGCGGCCGATGCGCCCGCCGAGCGGGTCGGGGGTGTCGCGGGTGATTCCGAGCTCGGCGAGGGCGGCGCTGTTCACCCAGGTCGAGTGCAGGTCGTTGGCGTCGAGGTACACGGGCACGTCGGCGACGACCTCGTCGATCATCTGCCGGGTCGGCGACCCGCCGGGCACCGAGTCGAACAGCCACGAGACGCCGAGGAGGTGCGGCGCCTCGGGAGCCGCGTCGCGGGCGGCCCGCAGGCGCGCCTGGATCTCGCCGAGGTCGCGCGCGTCGCGCAACTGCACGCGGCCGAGCGCGTCGCCGAGCATGTGCAGGTGGGTGTGCACATCGAGGAATCCGGGCACCACGAGCCGCCCACCGAGGTCGAGCACCTCGGCGCCCGGCCCGGCCGTCGCGGCCGCGGTCGCGGCATCCCCGACGAAGGCGAGCGTCTCGCCGTCGACGACGAGGGCGTCGGCCCACTCGGCGCCGTCGCCGGGCCGGTTCGCGGTGAAGATGCGGGCGTTGGTGACGAGGGTGCGGCTCACGCGGTGACCTCCTGGGTCTGTGTGGTGGATGCCTCGGGGCGCGCGCCGGCCGACGGGTCGGCCTCGGCGCGTTGGAGGCGGGTCGAGAGACGGGCGACGGCGATGGCCGGTACCGCGAGCACGAAGCTCGCGATGCCGAGCGCGACGGCGAAGCCCTGGTAGCCGAGCACCTCGACGAGCCCCGCCCCGATGACCGGGGTGAGGCTCGAACCGACGAGGTACACGGCGAGCAGCGGCCCCGACCAGCGGCCGTCGACGTCGAGCGCCGCCGAGGTCGAGACGAAGTACATGAAGGCGACGGCGTAGATGGAGTTCCACGCGATGAACACGACGATGAACGAGGTCTCGTCGCTCGTGAAGCCCTCCACGATCTTCAGGAGTCCGCCGAGCCCGAGCAGGATGCCGAGGGGCAGTGCGCGCCCGAAGCGGTCGCCGACGATCATGAGCAGCACCGAACCGATGAGTCCGCCCGCCGTCGCGCCGCTGAGGGCGAGGCCGAGGCCCTCGGGGGTCAGCGCCGCCTGCTCTGCGCCCATGACGCCGGCCATCGCCCAGAGCGAGTCCTCGCTCGCGGCCCAGAGTGCGAAGGTCACGAGCAGGGTGAACCCGGCGATCGTGACGAGGCGGGTGGTCGCCGCGCTGCGCACGGGCACGGCGCGAACGACGCCGGTCGGCGGGATCTCGACGGGCACCGCCTCGGCGACCGCGGCGCCGGCCTGCGGTGCGTGCACCGGCGCGGCGGGCAGCCAGCCGCTCACGGCGATGCCGATGAGGCTGAAGAGCGCGAGTGCCCCGAACACGTCGATCGGGGCGAGGCCGATGAGCGGCACGACGAAGAGCACGATGGTGATGACGCCGCGGTTCGCGAGGCCGTTGAATCCCGCGACCCGGTCGGGGTTGCGGAATGCCGCGAGGGCGGCGCCCGCGGCGGCGACCGCACCGCCGGCCCCGGCGCCGCCGACGAGCAGCCCGGCCACGACGACGCCCGGCGCGGGCACGAGTGCGGCGGCGCCGAAGCCGACGACCCCGAGCGCGAGCCCCGCCCGGGCGACGAGCAGTCTGCGGGGGCCGGCGCAGAGCGGCGCCATCGCGAGGCCGACGATCGCGGTCGCGAGGAGGGCGCCGGTCACGATCCAGCTCGCGGTGAGCACGTCGGCGCCGAGCGCGGTCTGCAGGGCGGTGATCATGTACGGCGAGAGGTTGACGCCGAGGTAACCGGCGATGGCGATCGCGAAGGTCGCGGTCGCGGTGGGCAGGCGCAGCGGGACGCGTGCGCTGAGGTCGGAGTGCGACATCGGGGGCTCCGGTTGGGGGATCGGGGCACTGCGGCGTGCCGGGTGGGATGATGCGGCGCGGTGCCGCACTAAACGAATGGTATTCGTTTATTATGCCTCGTGATGCCGGATCGCGAAACCCCGGCCCGGGGCATCCGCGTAGGCTGACCTGGTCAACCGACCGACCGACCCGAGGAGTGCGCATGGCGAGGCCGAAGGTACCGCTGCTGTCGGCCGATCGCATCGCCGATGCCGCGATCGAACTCGTGGATTCGGGCGCCGTCTTCGGGGTCAATGCGCTCGCCCGCAGCCTCGGCGTCACCCCGTCCTCGCTCTACAACCACGTCGACGGGCGCGACGGCATCATCGAGCTCATGCGCGGCAGGCTCGGCAGCAGGTACCTGCCCGAGCCGCCCTCGGGCACCTGGGATGAGGTCGTCGTCACCACGATGCAGGGGCTGCGACGGCTCTACGCCGAGCACCCGGCGATCGTACCGCTGCTCGTCGGCAAGACGATCACCGACGACAGTGTCATCGCGAGCTACGACGCTCTCGCGACGGCACTCGCCGACGGCGGGTTCCCCGACGACGAGGTGCTCTCCGTCGTCGCCGTGCTCGACGCGTTCGCCCTCGGATTCGGGCTCGACGTCGCCTCGCCCGACGACATCTGGCAGCCCGATGCGCCCACCCGGAGCCTCGACCGGCTCATCGCCTCCGCCGAGCGGGGCGACGCGCGATCCGAGCGGGTGTTCGAGCTCGGCCTCGAACTCGTGCTCGATGCGCTGCGGCTGCGGCTCGCTCGGCTGCGCGGCGGCTGAGGCGCCGAGCCCCTCGTGCGCCCCGGGTCCCCCTCGCGCGCTTCGCGTTTACAGGACATCTCGGGGTTTACAGGACACTCCGCGGGCGAGGCCGTCCTGTCAATCGTGCGATGTCCTGTAATCCCCCGGGGGTGGCGCGTGCCGCCGAGCCCGCCGATGCCGCCGAATAGACTGACGGGGTGTCTGTGAACCCCGAGCTGCAGGGGCGGGTCTACCCGCCGACCGAGCCCTACCTCGTCGGTCGTGAGAAGGTGCGCGAGTTCGCCCGCGCCGTGTTCGCGACGAACCCGATCAACCTCGACCCCACGGCCGCCGCGGCCGCCGGCTACGCCGACGTCGTCGCCCCGCCGACCTTCGCCGTCGTCGTGCAGGAGCACTCGCTCGCCCAGCTGCTCGCCGACCCCGACGCGGGCATCGACTTCTCGCGCGTGGTGCACGGCGACCAGCGCTTCACCTCGACGCGGCCGATCATCGCGGGCGACCTGCTCACGGCGACCCTCACCGTCGCGAGCGTCAAGACGCTCGGGGCCCACTCGATGGTCACCGCCGAGACGGCGATCACCGATGCCGCGGGCGAGCACGTCGTCACCGCGATCTCGACGCTCGTCATCCGAGGAGAGGACTGATGGCCGCCGAAACCGCCGCTCCCGACTTCGCCGCCCTCGCCGTGGGCGATGTGGTCGCCGAGCGCGGGTTCCCGCTCTCCCGCGACTCGCTCGTGCGTTACGCCGGCGCCTCGGGCGACTTCAACCCGATCCACTACCGCGACGACGTCGCCGCGTCGGTGGGGCTGCCGGGAGTCCTCGCCCACGGCATGCTCACGATGGGATTCGCCGTGCAGCCGGTCGTCGACTGGGCCGGTGATCCCGGCCGCGTCGTCGACTACCAGGTGCGGTTCACCCGCCCGGTCGTCGTCGACCCCGTCGACGGCGCCCTCGTCACGGTCTCCGCGAAGGTCGGCCAGCTCGACGAGGCCCAGGCCGTCGCCCGCATCGACCTCACCGTCAAGCTCGGCGACGACACCGTGCTCGGCAAGGCGCAGGTTCGCGTCGCGCTCGGCTGACATGAGCGGCGCCACTTCGTTCTCGGAGCTCACGACCCTGCGGGTCGGCGGGCCGATCAGCCGGCTCGTCACCGCGACGACCCAGCGCGACCTCGTCGACCTCGCAGCGGAGGCCTGGTCGTCGGATGATCCGTGGCTCGCGCTCGGCGGCGGCTCGAACCTGCTCGTCGCCGACGAGGGCTTCCAGGGCACCGTCATCCGCGTCGCGACGAAGGGCATCGAAGTGATGCCGGGCGACGGTGCGGGCCTCCGCGCCTCGGCCACCGGATCGGTGCGCCTCCGTGTGCAGGCCGGCGAGGTGTGGGACGACCTCGTCGCCTGGACGGTCGAGCACGGCTACTCGGGCCTCGAGGCGCTCTCGGGCATCCCGGGCTCGGTCGGTGCCGCGCCCGTGCAGAACATCGGCGCCTACGGCCAGGAGCTCGCCTCGACGCTCGTCGCGATCGAGTTCCTCGACGAGGGCGCCGAGCGCCCGCGCCGCATGACGGCCGAGGAGCTCGAGCTCGGCTACCGCACCTCGGTGCTGAAGCAGGGCCTGCCCGGAATCGTGATCTCGGTCGAGCTCGAGCTGCACGACACCGCCTCCGAGCTCGCCGTGCTCGGTGAGGCCCCTGGGCAGCCCATCGCCTACGCCCAGCTCGCCGGCGCCCTGCACGCGCAGCTCGGCGACCGGGTGCCGGTCGCGCGGGTGCGCGAGACGGTGCTCGCGCTGCGCGCCTCGAAGGGCATGGTGCTCGACCCTGCCGACCCCGATTCGGTGAGCGCGGGCTCGTTCTTCACCAACCCGATCGTGACCGAGCGCACGGCCCGCTCGATGCCCGCAGACGCTCCTCGTTGGTACCTCGAGCCCGATGAGCCCGACGAGGTGACCCCGCTGGCGACGATCGCCTCGGGCACCCCGCTCGACGCGTTCCTCGCGCTCCAGGCCGAGCCCGAGGCCGCCGGCATGGAGGCACCGACGCATGCCACGGCCCGCGGGCCGCTCGTGAAGCTCTCGGCGGCGTGGCTGATCGAGCACTCGGGCATCTCGCGCGGATTCGCCCTGCCCGGGTCGCGCGCCGCGATCTCATCGAAGCACACCCTCGCGCTCACGAACCGGGGCGGCGCGAGCGCCGACGAGCTCGCGCAGCTCGCGCGCTTCGTGCAGCAACGGGTGCAGGCCGAGTTCGGCGTGGTGCTGCGGCCCGAGCCGGTGCTCGTGGGCGTCGAACTCTAGCCCGGCGCGGCCGAGTGAGGTTCGGCGCGCCGAGGCCGGTTCGAACCGTCCTCATGGCGAAGAACCTGTCGAGGAGGACGCGAGCGGCGTGACCATACGGTGAGCCGGGGCGGGCTATCGTCGGTGGGGTGGACCGCACCGACTTCATCGAACATCGACGCCCCGACGGCGAGCTCGTCGGCTGGCTGCGCCCCGAGGGCGAGGGCTTCGTGCCCGTCGACCTGCTCGGCCGCGAGCTCGGCGGCGCCGTCGACTGGCTCGCGGGCGAGGAGTGGCTCGAGGCGCACGGCCTCGGTTACCTCGCCGACCCGTACGTGCTGCGACTCGACGACGGCTCCGAGCTGCGGGTGCGCATCACCGAGGTGAGCACCGACCGCATCGTCGTCAAGAAGGACGACTTCGGCGCGATCGACATCCCGCTCATGCGGTTCGAGCTCGCCTGGCCGATGCCGGCCGAGCTCACGCCGCTCGGCGACCGCGAGCTGCCCGTCTGGTGAGGGGCCGAGCCAGGCGGAATGCCGAGGAGTCTCAGCCGCGTGCGGCGCGGCGCTGGCGCTCGCCCCGGCGGATGAGCCCGACGATGCCGAAGAGCGCGACGACGATGCCGGCCACGGCGAGCAGGTAGAGCGGCACGAGCGGCATCGGCACCGCGGCGATCCAGAAGAGCACCTCGTCGCGGTGCTGAAGGTCGACGAGCGTCCAGAGCGTGAATCCGGCGATCGTGCCGAACAGCAGCGCCCAGACGAGCGCGCCCCAGCGGACGGTCGGCCGGGGGAGCGGAGCGGTTGCGAGCGTCGCCGTCGCCGCAGGTGCGTCGAAGGGTGCGGGCGGCACAGGCGGCACGAGTGCCGTCGGCGGCTCGTCGGCGAGCATCCGGTCGAAGGCGAGCGTCTGGGCGGTGCCGTCGATGCGGGCCGTGTCGAAGCGCTCGGTCGCGAGTTCGGCGGTCGCGTCCTGCTCGGTCGCGTCGCGGCGCTCGTCGGGCGTGGGTTCGGGCATGGTCGCTCCGTTCATTCGTACACCTCGATGAAGACCGAGCCGGAGTTCTGGCGGAGCACGAGGCGCGCATCGGCCGAGACTCCTTCCGGGTCGTTCACCGGCTCGTCGCCGAGCACCAGGACGCGCTCGTCGATGTCGCCGAACTGCGGCTGCGAGGCCTGGCCGTCGCTGCCGACGACGATGTAGCTGATGGGGCCGGCGTCGGCGGCGTCGAGCACGAGCGAAGTGCGGGGCTCGACCGTGATGTAGGTGTCGCCCGTGCCCTGGGTCAGGGTGATCACCTGCGCGTCGTTCGGGTAGCCGTCGTACGACCCGACCGAGACGTACGCGTCGCCGATGGGCTGCAGGAGCTGCTGCGGGTAGCCGAGCGAGATCGACTGGTTCGGGGCGATGAGCCTGCCGTACGGGGCGAAGGCCGACACCGCGGTGCTCACGAGCATCGCGACGAGGCTCGCGGCGGTGATCGTGGCGAGGATGCCGCTGCGGCGGCGGCGGAGGGCGGCGACGACCATGCCGAGCGAGAGCACGAGGGTCGCGGCGGCGAGGGCGATCGCGGCGCTGAACGCCGCGGTGTCGGCGTCGCCGTACGACCAGATCGCCGCGATCGTTCCGGTGACCACCGCGATGCCGAGCAGCGTGAACACGTAGGCGGCGCTCGCGCGAGGCCGGCTGGCCTTGCGAGCAGCGCGGGCGGCCTCCGCCTGCGCCTGGAACTCGAGGGCGCGCACCCGCGCCTCCTCGGCGGCCTGCGCGCGGGCGGCGCGGTCGGCTTCGGCCTGACCGGCCTTCCACTCGGCGTGAGATACCCGCCACGCCTCGTGCTGGGCCCGCCAATCGGCGATCGCGGCTGCGTCGGCGCCCTCGGCGGGCACCGGCGGCTCGGTGCTCGTGGGTGGCATGGCGGCGGATGCCCCGGCAGCGGCCGTGCCTGCGGCGAACGCGGCGGCGCCCTCGCCCGGGGAATCGACTCCGATGGGCCCCGAGTCGGCGGCGCCGGGCGCGGAAGCCATTCGCGCCGCACCGCCGACCGGGGAGCCTGCTGAGGCCCGACGGGCGAGCCAGATGATGAACCAGACGATCGCACCGATGACGAGCAGCACCCAGAAGACGCGCAACGGCCACGTCAAGTTGAACCCGAAGACCGGGTCGGACACCGGCCAGTCGGGCCACCAGCGCCAGCCGAGCCATCCGCCCTGCACCAGTGGGATGAACCCGATGACGCCCATCACCGCGATGCCGACGACCGCAGGGTCGACGATGCCGCGGGTGAGGCGCTCGAGGTGGATCTCGCCCTCGACATCGGGCAGCAGCAGCCACGCGATCGCGTAGACGAGCACGAACGGCGCCCCGAGCACGGCGAGCACGACGACGATGCCGCGTACGATGATCGGGTCGATGCCGAGTCGGGCGCCGACGCCCGCGCAGACGCCGCCGAGCCAGCCGGCCCGCCGCGGCACTCCGAGCCGGCGGAGCCAGGCGTAGAAGCCGGGGCCCGTGGCATCCGGCTCACCCGCCGTGCCGGTCGAGTTCGGAGCCGAACCGACCGCCCCGTCGGCCTGCTGGCCGGCGGACGCGGAGTCCCCCTGCACATCCTCCGGCGCTGGGCCGGCCCCTGGGGCGGTCTGGTTCGTCTCCATGCCTCGATGCTGGCAGTCCCGCCGGGGTGCTCGCCATGGGGTGGATCCCTGATTCGACCCTGAGGGTGGGGTCGGGCCCGCGGCCGTGGCCCCGCCGTCTGCTTGGATTGCAGACATGGATGAGCGGACGGCCGAGGCGGCGGAGGCGACGGCGCCGGCCGTGCCCGCAGGGCCCGCCGCGGCGTCGGCACCGCCCGAGCGAAAGCTCACCCGCCCGCGCGACTGCGTCGCGACCGGGGTCTCGGCGGGTCTCGCCGAGCATCTCGCTTGGCCGGTCTGGGTGGTGCGCGCCGGGTTCGTCGTCTCGAACATCGCCGCAGGTGCCGGGCTGATGCTCTACGTCTGGCTCTGGGCCCTGACTCCCTGGTCGCCCGGCGAAGAGCGCCCGAGTCGAAGCGCACCCGTCGCCTGGATGCTGGTCGCGGCATCGACGTTCTTCCTCGCGCCGGTCTGGCTGACGCAGGCCTCGGGCGCCGGGTACGTCGCACCGGTGGCGAGCTGGCTCGGCCCGACCCTGGCCGGCATCGGCCTCGCCGTGGCCGCGGGCGCGTGGGCGACGTTCGTCGATCGGAGCGAGACCGCCAGGGGGCCGCGCCACGAGCTCGTCATCCGCATCGCCGCGACGGTGCTGCTCGCCGTCACGACGCTCACGTTCGTGGCGGTGCTCGGGTGGTCGACGAGCACGGCGAAGACGTACGGTGCCGCGTTCATCGCCTTCGCCGCGCTCGTCGGCATCGCGCTGGTGTACCTGCCCACCCTGCTCGCGCAGTGGCGCGAGCTCAGCGACGAGCGCACGAAGCGCATCCGCGAGGAGCAGCGCAGCGAGATCGCCGCGCACCTGCACGACTCGGTGCTCCAGACGCTCGCGCTCATTCAGAACCGGGCCGGGGCGACGAGCGAGGTCGCGCGCATTGCGCGGGCGCAGGAGCGGGAGCTCCGCGACTGGCTGTTCGCGGGCGATGCTCCCGTCGACAGCGACCTCGGCACCGACCTCCGCGACTTCGGGGCGGCGCTCGAGATCGACTACGCGGTGACGGTCGACGTCGTCGTGGTCGGCGAGATCCGCGAGCGGGCGAGCGGTGAGCTCGCGGCGGCGGCGCGCGAGGCCATGTTGAACGCGGCGCGTCACGCCGGGGGAGAGGTGTCGGTGTACGTGGAGTCGAGCCGCGAGGCGGTCGAGGTGTTCGTGCGTGATCGCGGACCGGGGTTCAGCCTCGCCGAGGTGCCCGGCGACCGGCTCGGCGTGCGCGAGTCGATCATCGGGCGGATGCGCCGGGCCGGCGGCTCCGGTTCGGTCGCGCCGGGCGCGGGCGGAGTCGGTACCGAGGTGCGTCTGCGCTTTCCGGCCGAACGTGCGGGCAACGCGGGCGGCATCGGCGGGGAGGTGCCGCGTGGCTGAGCGCGTTCGGGTCGTCGTGGTCGACGACCACTCGATCTTCCGCTCGGGCCTGAAGGCCGACCTCGACGACACGATCGAGGTCGTCGGCGAGGCGCACGACGTCGAGTCGGCGGTCAGGGCGGTGACGGATGCCTCGCCCGACGTCGTCCTGCTCGACGTGCACCTGCCCGGGGCGGCGGTGCCCGCCGGCACGAGCGGCGGAGCCGAGGTGATCCGCCGCGCGGCGAACACCGTGCCGGGTACGAAGTTCCTGGCGCTCTCGGTCTCGGACAAGGCCGAGGATGTCGTCGGAGTGATCCGCGCCGGGGCGCGCGGGTACATCACGAAGGGCTCCTCGGGCGCCGACGTCAGCCGGGCCGTGCACGCCGTCGCGGGCGGCGACGCCGTGTTCTCGCCGAAGCTCGCCGGATTCGTGCTCGACGCCTTCGGCGCCGCGGTCGGTGAGACGGCGCAGGCGAGCGACGAACTCGATCGGCTCTCGGCCCGGGAGCAGGAGGTCATGCGGCTCATCGCTCGCGGCTACGCCTACAAGGAGGTCGCCTCGGAGCTCTTCATCTCCACGAAGACCGTCGAGACGCACGTCTCGGCGGTGCTGCGGAAGCTCCAGCTCTCGAGCCGCCACGAGCTGACGGCGTGGGCGAACGCGCGGCGCCTGCTCTGAGGCATCCTGCGCCGCGCGCCCGGCCGCGCGCCCGGCCGCGCCCCGTCACGTGCCCCGGCCGCGCCGTCACGTGCCCCGGCCGCGCGCCCCGGCCGCGCCCGGCCGCATGATCGGGAGGAGTTCGCACGATCCGGAGGAGAGGATCGGCCGAGGACTCCTCCCAATCCGACGAACTCCTCCCGAACGGGACCGCCGAACGGGACCGCCGAACGGCACCGCCGACGGGACCGCCGCCGAACGGGGGCGAGCCGCGGCGGGCCGACGGGACTGCCGAACGGCACCGTCGAACGGCTCAGCCGCGTGAGGAGGGCGTCGCGCACTTCGCGGCGCAGCCCCGCGGCGGCCCGGGCGATCTGCTCGCCGAGTTCGCCTAGCTCGTCTCCGCGCCGAAGAACTCGAGCGCGGTGCGGCGGCGGAACCGGGCGACCGCGTCGTCGATCATGTCGTCGAGCGTCTGGCTCGGTTCCTCGACGGTGTGCGGCACGCCCTCGGCGTCGTGCGCGAGCCGGGGCGGAGTTCATACGGGGTCATGCGAGCCTCTCGAGGCCATCGGCATGCGTCGACGGACGGGCTCGGCCCTGCCGCTCCTGCGGTGCATGCGGATGCCACGTCAAGCGTAGGTGCATCCGCACGCACCGCATCGGCCGCGAGCCGATCAGCGCTGCGACGGGGTGCTCCCCGTCGCCGAGGAGGCCGGTTCGCCGTCGTCGGCCGGCCCAGTCACCACCGTGCCGCCGTCGCGCAGGGCCCGCTCCGCGGCATCCGCCTCGTCACCGGCGATCGCTTCGCCGCGCGCGACCATGCCGGCCTGGTCGGAGAGCGGGATCTGCTTGAGGAAGAGGGCGAGCACGAACGCCGCGAGGATGAACGGGATGAGGTACCAGAACACGGGTGCGAGCGAGTCGGCGTACGCCGTCACGATGGCGTCGCGGACGGGGCCCGGCAACTCCGAGAGGGCTTGCGGATCGAGCGTCGACATGGCGTCGCCCGCCTGCGAGGCGCTCGCACCGGCATCCGTGAAGATCTTCGTGAGGTTCTCGGAGAGCCGGGTCGTGAACATCGCGCCGAAGATCGCGACGCCGAGCGAGGCGCCGACCTCGCGGAAGTAGTTGTTCGTGCTGGTCGCGGTGCCCACCTGGGTGGCCGGCACGGCGTTCTGCACCACGAGCACGACGACCTGCATGATGAGGCCGAGGCCCGCGCCGAACACGAACAGGTACACGCAGATCAGCCAGATCGGGGTGTCGGCCGAGAGCGTCGTCATGGCGAACATGGCCGCCGCGGTCACGAGCGTTCCGGCGATCGGATAGGCGCGGTAGCGGCCCGACCTCGAGATCGCGATGCCCGACCAGATCGAGGTGCCCATCATGCCGGCCATCATCGGCAGCATCAAGAGGCCCGAGGCCGTCGCCGAGGCGCCCGACGACATCTGCAGGAACGTCGGCACGAACGCGATGGCCGAGAACATGCCGATGCCGAGGGTGAAGCCGATGGCGGTCGCGTTGACGAAGACGGGGTTCTTGAAGAGCGAGAGGGGGATGATGGGGTCTTCGGCGCGTGCCTCGGCCCAGACGAACGCACACGCGGCCGCGAGGAGGCCGACGCCCCACGCCCAGGTCTCGATGGCGCCCCAGCCGTGGTCGGAGTTGCCGCCGAAGTCGGTGAAGAAGATGAGGCAGACCGTTGCGGCCGAGAGCAGCATGACGCCGAGTACGTCGACCATCTTCTCGGCCTTCTTGCTCGGCAGGGTCAGGGTGAACCAGGCGATCGCGAACGCCGCGATGCCGATCGGGATGTTGATGTAGAACGCCCACTGCCACGTCATGTGGTCGACGAAGAATCCGCCGAGCAGGGGGCCGGCGACGGCCGAGAGGCCGAAGATCGCGCCGAGCGGGCCCATGTACTTGCCGCGCTCCGAGGCGGGCACGATGTCGGCGATGATCGCCTGCGACAGGATCATGAGCCCGCCGCCGCCGAGGCCCTGCATGGCGCGGAACGCGACGAAGGCCCAGAAGGTCGGGGCGAACGCGGCACCGACGGAGGCCACCGTGAACAGCGCGATCGCGATGAGGAAGAGGTTGCGCCGCCCGAGCACATCGCCGAACTTGCCGTAGATCGGCATGACGATCGTCGTCGCGAGGAGGTAGGCCGTGGTGATCCACGCCTGGTGCTCGACGCCGCCGAGCTCGCCGACGATCGTCGGCATCGCGGTCGAGACGATCGTCTGGTCGAGGCTCGAGAGCAGCATGCCGGCGATGAGCGCCGAGAAGATGATCCAGATGCGTCGTTTCGTGAGCAGGAGGGGTGCGCCCTGGGGTGGTGCGGTCGTCATCGGGTTCCTTCGGGGGTGGGGGTGAAGAGGGCGCGCGCCGAGTCGAGTGACTCGAGGAGCAGCGTCGCGAAGTCGGGTGTGCTGGCGGGGGAGAAGTAGCGGGCGGCGGATGCGCGCACGATCGTGCCCATGAGCTGCACCGCCATGGCGGCACGCGGGTCGCCCGGCTCGAGCCCTTCGCGCGTCTCGATGAGGCCGGTGATCATGCGTTCGAGCTCGGCGCCCTCGCGCATGAACTTCGGCAGCAGCTGCGGCTCGCGCTCGACGAGCATCTCGGGGTTCGGTTCGTCGTCGGGGTGCTCGTCGTCGAACGGGATGCTCGCGATCGCGAGCGCGACGAGGTCGCGCATGAGCGTCGACGAGATGCCGGCGGCCTCGCTCGGGCGCGTGTTCACGAACTCGGTGAGGGCCTCGACGTCGAGGGTGTCGTCGCGGTGGCCGACGACCGCGTCGTCCTTCGCGTGGAAGTAGTTGAAGAAGGTGCGGCGCGAGACCCCGACGCGGTCGCAGAGCTCTTCGACCGTGAACCCGTTGAGTCCGCGTTCCATGGTGAGCAGCCGGGCCTGCCGGGTGAGCTCGCGGCGGGTGCGCTCACGACGTTGCTCGCGCACGCCGGAGGGTTTCGTTGCACTCTTGTCCATGAAGTGCAATTTTGCACTATCCACTCAAGAGTGCAAAATCGAGCTGAGTTCGGGTTTCATTCGAGGTCACAGCAGCCCGAGTTCCATCGCCCGGGTCACCGCGCGCGTGCGGTCGCTCACCTCGAGCTTCTCGAAGGCGTGCAGCAGGTGCGTCTTCACCGTCGCCTCGCCGATGAACAGCTCGCGCGCGATCTCGGGGTTCGAGCGGCCGGCCGCGACCAGGCGCAGCACCTCGAGCTCGCGCGGCGACAACGAGGGCGCGGCCTCCGCGGTCTCCACCGCACCCGCTCGCAGCCGGGCGACGAGCTTCGCCGCGATCGACGGGGCGAGCACGGTCTCGCCGCTCGCCACCGCGCGGATCCCCGCGAGGATCTCCTCCTGCGGCGCCGCCTTCAGCAGGTACCCGCCCGCACCCGCTTCGATCGCCGACAGGATGTGCTCGTCGGTCTCGTACGTCGTCAGCACGAGCACCCGCGTGCCCGGCACCGAGGCGACGATCTCGGCGGTCGCCGACGCGCCGTCGACGCCCGGCATGCGCAGGTCCATGAGCACGAGGTCGGGATGCTCCGCGCGCGCCAGCTCAACGGCCTCGGCCCCGTTCGACGCCTCCCCGACGACCTCGATGCCGGCAGCCGTGCCGAGCAGGCCCACGATGCCCGCGCGCACGATCGGATGGTCATCGGCCACGACGACGCGGATCGGAATCATCCCTGCTCCTTCCGCGGCACGGTCACCCGCAGCAGCGCACCGCCGCCCGCGGCCGCACCGAACTCGAACGCTCCGCCGACGAGTGCCGCGCGATCGCGCAGACCCGCGAGTCCGAAGCCACCCGCGACTCCGAAGCCACCGGCGTGCGTTCCGTCGACGCGGTCGCCGACGAGGTTCCCGGGCCCGACGCCGTCGTCGCGCACGGTCAGCTCGACCCGGTCGGCGGACGCCGTCACCCCGATCTCGGCCCGGTTCGCCTGCGCGTGCTTGCGCACGTTCGCGAGCCCCTCCTGGGCGCATCGGAGCAGCACCACCTCGAGCTCGCGGTCGAGGCCCGAGACATCCGCCGCGATGCCCACCCGTACCCCCGTCTCGCGCTCGAAGGCCTCACCGAGGCGGCCGAGCGCGGCGACGAGGCCGCCGTCGGCCGAGACCGGTGCGAGCGAGGCGACGAGGCCCCGCGCCTCGGTGAGCGCTTCGCGCGCCATCTGCTCGATGAGCTCGACGTCGCCGCGGGCCGCAGCGGCCGCCGGTCCCTCGACGGCCGCGAGCCGGTTCTCGGTGCGCTGGGCCACCATCACGAGGCCGGTGAGGCTCTGCGCGATCGTGTCGTGGATCTCGCGGGCGAGCCGCCCACGCTCCTCGTTGACGCCCGCGTCGCGGTGCATCGCGGCGAGCTGGCCCTGCGCCGCCTGCAGTTCGTCGAAGAGCCGGGCCCGCTCCTCCCCGACGGCCGCGATGTGCGTGATCCAGAGGCCGAGCGCGAGGCTGAAGCCGAGTGAGAGGGCGGCGACGGTGATGCCCGCGAGCCAGCCCCCTGGGCCGAAGTGCACGAGATACCCGCCGAGCAGTGCGAGCGCGATCACCACGTTCGCGATGATCGCGCGCCGGGTCGACGGGGCCGTGATCCAGATGAAGGGGTAGGCGAAGGCCTGGAGGATGGACGCGCTCGGGTCGAAGGCGACGCCCGTGCCGACCAGGACGGCGAGCACCGCCGTGATGACGACGTGGTGCGCGGCATCCTCGCCGCCGATGCGACCTCGCAGGTAGACGAAGTAGACCAGCACGAAGACGGCAGACACGGCCCATGCGCCCCCGTCATCGGGGCCGTAGGGCGGTTCGGCGAGCCCGAACAGCACGGTCACGGCGCCGACTGCGAGCGCCCCGAGATCCCACCAGCGGCGGTTCAGCATGCCGTCATGCTCTCACGGTGCGATCGCGGCGCTCGCGGGCCCCGCGTGCCCCGCGTGCCCCGGTCTCAGGCATCCCGTCGGATCCAGCGGAACGTGACCCGGCTGAGCACGAGCCCGACCACGAGCCAGATGCCGAGCGCGATCGCGACGCCGGGCAGGTTCCACGACTCGTTCTGCTCGAGCGCCTCCCAGCCCTCGGGAAGGAACACCGAACGCATGCCCTGCGCGATCCACTTCAGCGGGAACAGGCTCGCGATGTCCTGCAGCCAGCTCGGCAGCATGTTCCACTGGAGGTAGACGCCCGAGATGAATTGCAGCAGGAGCACGATCGGAATGACGACCGCGGCCGCGCTCTTGCCGCTGCGCGGCACCGCCGAGAGCGCGATGCCCACGAGTGCGCAGGTCACGAGGCCGAGTACGAACACCCACGCGAACGTGAACCACTTCTCGGGCTCGGTGGGCAGTTCGATGCCGAGCACGAGCCATCCGGCGAGAACCAGCAGAGCTGCCTGCATCGTGCCGGTCACGAACACCTGGCCGATCTTGCCGAGGAAGTAGCTCGTCGCCGACAACGGGGTGCCGCCGAGGCGCTTGAGCGTGCCGTTGCTCTTCTCCATCGCGATGTCGACGGCGAGGTTCTGCACCCCCGAGAGCAGGATGCCGGCGGCGATCATGCCGGGCAGGTAGTACGCGGCGATCGTGATTTCGCTGCCGGGAGGGCCGACCTCGCCCTGTGCGCTGAACGCGGCCGAGAAGATCGCGAGCATCACGAACGGGAAGAGGAAGGTGAAGAACAGGGTGTCGGGCGAGCGGAAGTACGTCTTCGTCTCGTAGCCGATGCGCGAGGCACCGAGGGCGATCGTGCTCATGCGAGCACCTCCTCTTCGGGCGCGGCCGTCGGATCGACGCTCCGCACGAGTTGCAGGTAGATGTCCTCGAGGCTCGGGCGGATCACCTCGAGGTCGGCGGGTTCGCCGCCGAGCGAAGCGACGACGGATGCCACGACCCGGCCCGGCTCCTGGGTGCGCTCCTCGCGGAGCCCCCCGTCGCGGTCGCGCCACCGCACGAGCGGCACGCGGGCGCCTGCTCCGCCGATCTCGTCGATGCCGCCGACGTCGACCAGCCGTCCGCCGGCGATGACGCCGGCCCGGTCGGCCAGCTGGGCCGCCTCGTCGAGGTAGTGCGTCGTGAGCAGGATCGTCGTGCCCTCGGCCTTGAGCCCGCGGATGACCTGCCAGAAGTGGCGGCGGGCCTCTGGGTCGAAGCCCGTCGTGGGCTCATCGAGGAAGAGCAGCTCGGGTCGCCCGACGATGCCGAGCGCGACGTCGACGCGGCGCTGCTGGCCGCCCGAGAGCTTCGCGATGCGCGTCTTCGCCTGCGGCTCGAGCCCGACGGCGGCGATGACCTCGTCGACGTCGCGCGGGTTCGGGTAGAAACCCGCGAAGTGTTTCAGCTGCTCGGCAACGGTGACGAGTCCCGTCTCTCCGGCGGACTGCAGCACGATGCCGAGGCGCGCCTTCCAGTCGAGGCCACCTTTCGCGGGGTCGGTGCCGAGCACGCTCACCTCGCCCCCGGTGCGGCTGCGGTACCCCTCGAGGATCTCGATGGTGGTCGACTTGCCCGCGCCGTTCGGACCGAGCAGCGCGAAGGTCTCACCGGGGCTGATGTCGAAGCTCACCCCGTCGACCGCGGTCTTCCGGCCGTACTGCTTGCGGAGTTCCCGCACCCGCACGGCCACGTCGTTCGTCGTCATTGCTCCAGCGTGGCAGCGGCGCGCCCCGGCGGCCAGCGTCCGACGGGTCGATTCCGGCATCCACCGGTCGATGGATGCCCGACGGCCCGCACCGAGTCGCAGCGAAGAGGAGAGGAACGGTGATCAGGCGCCGACGAGGAGCCTCGGGTGCTGTGCCTCGACGACGTTCGGGTGGGCGCGGAGCCGGCTCTTCAGCCAGTTCTCGCCGAACACCGCGTGCAACGGGTTCGCCGGGTCTCGGGTGACGCCGGGCGCCTCGGCGGCGAACTCGGGCGAGAGCTCGACCGCGGGGATCACGGCGTCGAGCGCGGGCCCGTGGAAGTAGGGGATCGAGATGCGCTCGGTGCCCGGCGCGGGCGAGACCACGCGGTGCTTCGTCGCCTTGAGGTAGCCGTCGGTGGCGATCTCGAGCAGCTCGCCGATGTTGACGACGAACGCGCCCGAGGGGGCGACGACGTCGATCCACTCGCCGTCCTTCTCGACCTGGAGGCCCGCCTTGCCGTCCTCGACCGAGAGCAGCGTGAGCACGCCGAGGTCCTTGTGGGCGCCGACGCCCTGCGCGGGCTGCTCGGCCGCGACACCGGGGTAGCGCACGATCTTCAGGTAGGGCGACTGGTGCTCGAAGGAGGCGTCGAAGGTGTCGGGGGCCGCACCGAGCGCCTCGGCCCAGGCGCGCAGGAGGCGCGTGCCGACCTCGTCGAGCCGGGCGATCCATTCCTCGGAGACCGTGCGCAGTTCGGGCAGCGCTTCTGGCCACAGGTTCGGTCCCTCGAGGATCCAGTAGTCGGGGGTGTCCGCGGTCATCGGAACGGCCGGGCGCTCGGCGCCGAGGTCGATCTGCTCGCGGATGTCGACACGGCCGAGCGTGCGCTCGCCGCCCATGCGCGTGTAGCCGCGGAAGTGCGGGCTCGTGACGTTCTCGATCGCGAGCTTGTGCGACTCGGGGAGCGCGAAGAACGCCCGCGCCGCCGCATAGGCGCGGTCGATGAGCTCGGTCGGCACGCCGTGGCCGATGAGCGAGAAGAAGCCGACTTCGTGCGTCGCGCGGCGGAGGTCGTCGCGGAACTTGGCCTGCTGCTCGGTCGTGCCGTTGAGCAATGAGAGGTCGAGAACGGGGATGCCGGACATGGGATGGTCCTTTCGAGTGCCGGATGGTGCGCCGACGACGCGGCGGCCCCGGCATCCGTTGACGTCGGCTGCGCGGCATCCGGGTCGAGATCGATCGAGATCGGTTCGAGGCGGATGCCGCGGAGCTGACGCGGACGCGTCGGATGCGGCGTGAGCACGGGGCTGCGGTCGGCGGCGCGGGGGATCGCGCCCTGGGATCGTCGGGGAGACGACCGCCTAGCGGCGACAGCAGCGACAGGTGTTGGTGCTCACGATGTCGGAAACGGTAGCACGGGCACCGGCGACCCGCCATCCCCGATCAGCGGGGCAGCACCAGCGAGGCCGCGATGGCGAACATGACGACCGCGATCACGCCGTCGAGGATGCGCCAGGCCCGTGGCGTGGCGAGCACCCGACCGAGGAGGCGCGCACCGTACGCCAGGGCGAAGAACCAGACGAGGCTCGCGGCCCCGGCGCCCGCGGCGAAGGCCCAGCGCCCGTCGCCGTGGCTGTTCGCCACCGAGCCGAGCAGGAACACCGTGTCGAGGTAGACGTGCGGGTTCAGCCAGGTGAGGGCGAGGCAGGTGAGCGCGGCGGCCGTGAGGGTGGATCGGGCCGGGCGCGTGCGGGCCGGCGCGAGCACCGCGGCGGGAGCCGGCCGGGCGGTGGAGGCCGTCGAGTCCGGGGACGCGTCGGGAGTCCCGGCCCGAGCGTCCGCGGGCCCGGCGACCTCCGCCGCATCCTCGGCGACGAGCGCCTCGCCTCCGGGCTTCAGCGCGCGCCGCAGGGCGAGCAGGCCGTAGCCGACGAGGAACGCGGCGCCCACCCAGCGGATCACGTCGACGAGCCAGGGCACGGCGGCGAGCACGGCGCCGATGCCCGAGACCCCGACGACGATGAGCACGAGGTCGCTCACCGCGCAGATCGCCGCGACCGCGAAGACGTGCTCGCGACGGATGCCCTGGCGCAGCACGAATACGTTCTGCGCACCGATCGCGACGATGAGCGAGAGGCCGAGGCCGAAGCCGGCGAGCACGGAGGAGAGGGGCATGCGAACGAGGCTACGAGTCGAGATCGCATGAATCCAGCTCAAGATCCTTCAGAACCATTAGCCTTGCTTCAGATGCAGATTCCGCTCGACCTCGCCCGCACGCTCGCCGCCGTCATCGACGAAGGCACCTTCGACGCGGCCGCCCGACGGCTGCGGCTCACCCCGTCGGCGGTGTCGCAACGGGTGAAGACCCTCGAGCAGCAGCTCGGCAGGGTGCTCGTCGTGCGCTCGAAGCCCGCGCGGGCGACCGAGGCGGGTGCCGCCGTCGTGCGGCTCGCCCGCCAGCTGGCGCTCCTCGAGCACGATGCGCTCGCCGAGTTCGGGCTCGACGCCGACCAGGGGCACGCCGCCGTCCCGGCGAGGCCCGTCTCCATCCCGCTCGCGGTCAACGCCGATTCGCTCGCCACGTGGTTCCTGCCCGCGCTCGCGCGCGTCGCCCTGGCGCACCCCGTCGTCTTCGACCTGCATCGTGACGACCAGGACTTCACGGCCGGCCTCCTCGAGTCGGGCACCGTCATGGGCGCGGTCACCTCGCAGGCGACCCCGGTGGCCGGATGCCTCGTGCGCCACCTCGGCGTCATGCGCTACGAGGCCGTGGCGACGCCCGCGTACGTCGCCCGGTGGTCCGCCGGGCACGGCGACGTTCGCCGCCCGGCCGACCCCGCGGCATCCGCACTGCCCGGTTGGCTGGCGCGGGCCCCGCTCGTCGACTTCGACCGGCGCGATCACCTGCAGCACGACGCGCTGCGGGCCGCCGGACTCGACCCCGAGCGTGCGCCGCGACACTACGTGCCCGCGTCGAACGACTTCGCGAGCGCGGTGAAGCTCGGGCTCGGCTGGGGCATGCTGCCCGAGTTCCAGTCGTCGGCAGAACTCGAGCGCGGCGAGCTCGTGCGTCTCGGCGGCCCGCCCGTCGGCGTGCCGCTGTACTGGCAGCAGTGGAACCTCAGCTCGCCCCTGCTCGACGCCGTCGCCGACGCGCTCGCGAGCGAGGCACGGAGCACCCTGGACTGAGTCGCGGCGGTGCGTGCCAGTGCTGGCACCCACGCGGTGGGTCGCGGCCCGCGCTAGCGTCGCCGACGACCCGGGCGTGAAGCCGCCGATCCGACGAGGAGCTGCCCATGAGGATCTGGGTCGTCGCAGCGATGGTGACCGCCGCGACGATCATCGCAGTCGCCGCCGCCTATGGCGTCGGGACCCTCGTCGGCCTGCAGATCGCCACGTCGAACGGGGCTCCGATCAGGTCGGAGACGCCGGGAACGTCGGGGCCGCGCGACGAGCACCCGCGCGACGAGCACCCGCGCGACGAGCACCCGCGCGACGACGTCGAGCTGAACTTCGCCGATGCAGTGCTCGGGCCGTACGACCCCGAGGGTTCCATCGCGGCATATTGCGAACGAGGCGAACTCGCGCTCGGCGGCGGACGCCTCGGCGCGGGCGGCGGTGTCCGGATGGTCGACGACGCACCGATCGCGGGGAGTGGCGGATTCACCCGCCCGATCGGCTGGCGGGTCGAGGTCGAGCGCACCGATCCCGACCACAGCCCCAGGTTCTTCACGGCCTACGTCGTCTGCCGGGCGGGCTGAGCCGGAGACGGGCGAGGTGCGCGGGCGGCCTCGCCCCGAGGCATCCGGCCCGTATTTCAGCCGAAGAGGCGCTGCAGCCGCTGCACGCCCTCGAGCAGCGGCTCGTCGCCGAGCGCGTAGCTGAATCGCAGGAAGCCCGAAGGCCCGAACGCCTCGCCGGGCACCGCGGCGACCTCGGCCTGCTCGAGCACGAGGTCGGCGAGCTCGAGCGAGGTCGTCGGCGTCACGCCGCCCCACTCGCGACCGAGGAGGCCGGTCACGTCGGGGTAGACGTAGAACGCGCCCTCGGGCACCGGCACGATCATGCCGTCGATCTTCGAGAGCTCGTCGACGATGAGGCGCCGTCGGCGGTCGAACGCCTGCCGCATCGCCTCGACGGGCTCCTGCGGGCCGGCGAGGGCCGCGATCGCGGCGCGCTGCGAGATGTTCGACACGTTCGACGAGAGGTGCGACTGCAGGTTGGCGGCGCCCTTGATGACGTCGGCGGGGCCGACCATCCAGCCGAGGCGCCATCCCGTCATCGCGTAGGTCTTCGCGACGCCGTTGACGAGGATCGTCTGGTCGGCGAGCCCGGGCACGGCCTCGACGATCGAGACGGCGCGCGGGGCGGCGCTGCCGACGCCGGAGTCGAGGGCGCCGTAGGTGAGGTTCTGGTAGATCTCGTCGGCGACGACCCAGATGCCGTGCTCGAGGGCCCACTCGCCGATCGCCTTGACCTGCTCGGGTGGGTAGACCGCGCCCGTCGGGTTCGACGGTGAGACGAACAGCAGCACCTTCGTGCGCTCGGTACGCGCGGCCTCGAGCTGCTCGACCGTGACGAGGTAGCCCTGGTCGCTGCCCGCGAAGACGTCGACCTGCGTGCCGCCCGCGAGCTTGATCGCCTCGGGGTACGTCGTCCAGTAGGGGGCGGGCACGAGCACCTCGTCGCCCGGGTCGAGCAGCACCTGGAACGCCTGGTAGACCGCCTGCTTGCCGCCGTTGGTCACGACCACCTGCGACGCGGATGCCTCGAGGCCGGAGTCGCGCGCGGTCTTCGCCGCGATCGCCTCCCGCAGTTCGGGCAGGCCGGCCGCGGGCGTGTACCGGTAGTTCTTCGGGTCGCGGGTCGCCGCGAGGGCGGCCTCGACGATGTGCTCGGGTGTCGCGAAGTCGGGCTCGCCCGCGGCATACGAGATGACCGGGCGCCCCTCGGCCTGGAGGGCCTTCGCCTTCGCGTCGACCTTCAGGGTCGCGGACTCGGCGATGGCGGCGATTCGGGCGGAGAGGCGGGCGCGTTCGGTCACGGGGACCAGCCTAGAGCGAGCGGGTGGCAGATGACAGGACGAGACGGATGCCTCACGCGCTGCGCCGGCCCCCGACGGGTGCCGTTCAGCGCCGAACGGCGAGCTCCTTGCCGTGCACGGTGAGCGCGTAGATCACGACGATGTCGAGGGTGAGCACGATGAGCGACCACCACGGCTGCACGGGCAGCAGCGCGAGCTGGCCGATCGCGTTGACGATCACGAGGAGCACCGCGACGACCCGTGCCCACGTCGCGCCGGTGAAGAGCACGGCGCCGATGACGATGAGCAGCGCGCCGCTGATCACATGCCACCAGCCCCACCCCTGCACATCGAAGATGAACAGCCCGCCCTCCGTCCGGACGAAGTAGGCGCTGTCGGCCATGAAGAGTGCGATGAAGCCGTAGAGCAGGTCGAAACCGCCGCTGACGACCAGCATGATCGCGGCGAACGCGCCCCAACCCACCCATCCGGTGGGCCTGGCCTGCCCGGTCTGCATCTCAGTCATGTGAACCACTCCCTCGTCGAATCGGGATGCGTCGGCCCCCGCTGGCGTCGGCGCGATGGTGCTGGCCACATGCTACCCAGCGGCGACTCCCGGAGGACGGATCGACGCGCTGATCGGGGGAGGTGCGCGCCGCAGCTCGATGGGATCAGAGGTTCTGCCCGATGTCCCACAGCCGGTCGGGGCGGCCGTCGATCGCCTCCGAGACTGCGAGCGCCTGGTCGTCGGAGAGTGAGGCGACGTAGTCGACGACGCCGCGGCCGACGCCGAGCCGGCGAACGGCGCCCGCGTCGGGCACGGGTACCCCCGCTGTCGGGGCCGCCCGCAGGAGCTCGTAGTCGGCGGTCGCGATGTCGACGAGCTCCTTGAGGCGTTGCGGCACGCGGTGACGGTCGTAGTCGTCGGTCACCCACGCGGTGAGTCCCTTGACGGCCCGGGTCAGCACCCGGCTGAGGCCGCGCTGGTACATCGCGATGTCGGCCCGGTCGAGGATGAAGTGCCGGTGCACGAACTTCAGGATCTCGACCTCGTGCCAGGCCCCGCGGTCGAGCGCCACGAGCCCGGTGCGGGCGACGCCTGCAGGGGCGGGCACGACCGAGGTCTGCAGATGCCCGATCCAGCGGTTCGTGAACGAGGAGAGCGCGCGCTCCGAGGCGATCGAGCCGTCGAACGGCGTCGCGAGCAGACCGTCGACGAGGTCGTCGGCGACGGTGTCGACCGCGGCGGCGAAGGCGTCGTCGTCGGCGATCCAGGCGTCGCTCGCCCGGAGCTTGCGGCGGAGCGTCTCGAGCGCGGCACCGGCGGGTGCGCTGCGGGCCGCGAGCTCCTCGCCGCCGAGCCCGCGCAGTTCGCTCCAGCCCTCGACCCAGCCGCGGAACTCGCGCGCGACCGCCCCATGGCTGAGCAGCCCCGCGCGGTAGAAGTCGTCGACGTCGTGGATCGAATAGGCGATGTCGTCGGCGGTGTCCATCACCGAGCACTCGAGCGACTGCACCATCGGCGGCAGGCCCGCCCGTGCCGCCGCGAGATCGGCCGCGTCGAGGCCGTAGGCCGAGAACTTCGTCGCCACGGCCTCACCGTCGACGAGGCGCAGGCCGCGGGGCAGCCCGCCGTCGGGGAACGGCACGGGGGAGGCGAAGCGGGTCCACGGGTATTTCGCGATCGCCGAGCGCACCGCTGCGGTGAGGTTCAGGCCATGGGATGCCGCGGCGCTGACGTCGAGGGTCGCGATGATTCGGTAGCTCTGCGCGTTGCCTTCGAAGCCGTCGTCGAGACCGAGCGTCTCGCGGGCGAGCCGGTCGAGCACGCGCTCGCCGAGATGCCCGAACGGCGGGTGCCCGAGGTCGTGGGCGCTCGCCGCGGCCTGCACGACGACGGCGTCGCAACCGTGTTCGGCGGCGAGGGCGTGGGCCGGCGACGCGGCATCCGCGAAACCGACCGCGATCGCGCGCGCGACCGCGGTGACCTTGATCGAGTGGGTGAGCCGGTTGTGGATGAGCGGGCCCGCACCAGGCTGCGCGATGACCTGGGTGACGGCCGAGAGTCGCGAGAAGTACGGCGAGAATCTGATGCGCTCGAGGTCGAGGCGGAACTGCGAGTGCTCGCCGACGACGTCGACGCTCGAGCTCGGCTCGGGGGTACGGCGGGCGGCGCGATCGGGGCTCATGAACCCAATGTAGGCGTCGGTTCGCGCGAGCCGCTCGCGTCGCATAGACTGTTCGATGTTGCTTTCCTCAGCAAAACTTCACTGCGCCCGAAATCTCGATTCCAGGTGAGTGGGGTCGAGGTGGTGACACCGAGGCGCCCTCGCAACAGGGCCCGAGGGCGGTGGCTCAATTGGTAGAGCAGCGGTCTCCAAAACCGCAGGTTGCAGGTTCGAGTCCTGTCCGCCCTGCGAGCCGGCAGTGATTGCCGGCCCACGAAAGGTGTACGAGGTGGCACGAAAAGTAATCGACGAACCGAGTGAGGACGTCGTCGCCAACGCGCAGCGCGACCGCGCCGCGCGTCGGAATCCCTTTTCGCGCATCGCCCTGTTCATCCGGCAGGTCATCGCGGAGCTGAAGAAGGTCGTCACCCCCACGCGGAAGGAGCTCTTCAGCTTCACGGTCGTGGTGCTGGTGTTCGTCATCATCATGATGGCGCTCGTCTGGGGCCTCGACCAGCTGTTCGGGTGGCTGGTGCTGTACGTCTTCGGAACGACCGGGGTCTGATCGGGGCCTTCGGCTCGCCAACCCGTTCGCCGCAGGCGCACGAAGAGAAGGATCGAGAATTGTCAAGGACTGAGCACGACGACGTCGATTGGGCCACCGCTGCAGAGCAGTCGGCCGAAGACGACGAGGCGCAGACGGGCAACGTCAACGAGCACGAGGAGCAGTCCTCCGAGCCGGCCGAGCATGTGGCCGTGCACGTCGTCGACGACGAGGGCAACGACGTCGACCTCGACGCCGTGCTCGACTCGCTCGCCGAGGCGAACGACCCCGAGGCTGACGCGGTCGTCGACGATGCACTCGACATCGACTCCGTCGACGAGGCCGAGGCCGCGCTCGACGCGGTCGAAGAGGAGGCCGACACCGAATTCGACCCGTATGAAGAGTTCCGCGCCGAGCTGCGGTTCCTCCCGGGCAAGTGGTACGTCATCCACTCCTACGCGGGCTTCGAGCGCCGCGTCAAGGCGAACATCGAGCAGCGACGCGAGTCGATGGCGATGGCCGACTACATCTACCAGGTCGAAGTGCCGATGGAAGACGTGGTCGAGATCAAGAACGGCCAGCGCAAGATGGTCACCCGCGTCCGCATCCCCAGCTACGTGCTCGTCCGCATGGAGCTGAACGAGGAGAGCTGGTCGGTCATCCGCCACACCCCCGGCGTCACCGGCTTCGTGGGCAACGCGCACAACCCGACCCCCCTCCGCTTCGAGGAGGCCTTCGGCATGCTGAAGAGCCTCGTCGAGATCAAGGACGTCGCTCCCGCCAAGGGTGCGAAGGCCGGCGCCGCGACCGGTGCCGCCCGCCAGATCCCCGCCGAGGTCGACTTCGAGGTCGGCGAGACGATCACCATCAAGGACGGCTCGTTCGCGGGCCTGCCCGGCACGATCAGCGAGATCAAGCCCGAGAGCGGCAAGCTCACCGTGCTCGTCTCGCTCTTCGAGCGCGAGACCCCGGTCGAGCTCAGCTTCGACCAGGTGACCAAGCTCTAAGACTCCACAAAAGCTCCACAGCCAGCCCTCCGGTATACTCGGAGGGTTGTGCTGCGTTCGGCCCGCCGAACCCACACGAACCACCGCCCTCCGGAACGGCCGGAGCGACGGGAGAGTGCCCGCCAGGGCGTTCGATCAGAAAGAGAGAAATCATGGCACCGAAGAAGAAGGTCACTGGTCTGATCAAGCTTCAGATCAACGCCGGCGCCGCCAACCCCGCACCGCCCATCGGTCCGGCCCTTGGTCAGCACGGCGTGAACATCATGGAGTTCTGCAAGGCCTACAACGCGGCGACCGAGTCGCAGCGCGGCAATGTGATCCCCGTCGAGATCACGGTCTACGAAGACCGCTCGTTCACCTTCATCCTGAAGACCCCGCCCGCCGCCGAGCTCATCAAGAAGGCCGCCGGCGTCGCCAAGGGTTCTGGCGTCCCGCACACCACCAAGGTCGGCAAGCTCTCGCAGGACCAGGTCCGCGCGATCGCCGAGCAGAAGATGGCCGACCTCAACGCGAACGACCTCGACGCCGCGTCGAAGATCATCGCAGGCACCGCTCGCTCGATGGGCATCACGGTCGAATAACCATCTGCGGGTTGAGGAGGTCGCCCAGCGACCGTCTCGAAACCCGTGGATCGACGGATGTCGCGACATCCGTTCACCAGAACTCAGCATCAGTGGCAGCGCCCGCCAGGCGCAGATGACCACACTCTCTCAAGGAGAAGCAACATGGCACAGAAGTCCAAGGCCTACCGCGCCGCGGCCGAGAAGATCGAAGACGGCAAGTTCTACACCCCGAGCGAGGCCGTGGCCCTCGCGAAGGAGACCGGCTCGGCGAAGTTCGACTCGACCGTCGAGGTCGCGCTGAAGCTCGGCGTCGACCCCCGCAAGGCCGACCAGATGGTGCGCGGCACCGTCATCCTCCCGCACGGCACCGGCAAGACCGCTCGCGTCATCGTGTTCGCGACCGGCCCCGCCGCCGAGGCGGCCATCGCCGCCGGCGCCGACGAGGTCGGCGGCGCCGAGCTCATCGAGAAGGTCGCCGCGGGCTACACCGCGTTCGACTCGGCGGTCTCGACCCCCGAGCTCATGGGCCAGGTCGGTCGTCTCGGCAAGGTGCTCGGCCCCCGCGGCCTCATGCCCAACCCGAAGACCGGCACCGTGACCCCGAACGTGGGCCAGGCCGTCTCCGACATCAAGGGCGGCAAGATCGAGTTCCGCGTCGACAAGCACGCCAACGTGCACTTCGTCGTCGGCAAGGCCTCGTTCACGACCGAGCAGCTCGAAGAGAACGCCAAGGCGGCGCTCGAAGAGGTCCTCCGTCTCAAGCCGTCGAGCTCGAAGGGTCGCTACATCCAGAAGGGCGCCGTGTCGACCACGTTCGGCCCCGGCATCCCCCTGGACGTCAACGCCATCTGATCCACGGGTGATCGAGGAGCGCGAAGCGCGTATCACCCCGGTGATCGAGTAGCGAAGCGTATCGAGATCCGAGAAGACCCCGCCGGTATGCCCGGCGGGGTCTTCGCCGTCCGCGCGCAGCGCGCCGGGTCAGTGCGGGACGGCGTCGTGATGAGCCTGCATGCTCGGCCGGATGGCGAGCAGGGCGACCACGAGGGCGACGGCGCCGCAGATCCACGACATCCAGGCAGCCCCGAAGGTCATCGCGTCGGCATAGCCGCCCATCCACGGCGAGAGGATGAGCAGGGCGCCGAGCGCGGCCTGGATGTACTCCATCGCGACCATGCCCGGCATGGCGAGATTGACCAGCCCGGAGATGATCAGCAGCGCGCCCAGCACCAGCATCAGTGCGACCGACGCGCCCATCGGGGGAAGGATCATCGCCGAGATCACCGCGGCGGCACCGGCGGCGATCGCGACCCAGTCTTCCCAGCGAGTCCACTTCTTCATAGAAACCAGCCTCCTCAAGGTCGGTGGCTCCCATTCGGGGGTCACTTCAAAGGTACGACCGCGCGATCCCGCGGTCAACAACTCATCGCACGGTGAATCCGGGCACGCCGATCGGCTCGATCTCGGTCAGGTCGACTCCGACGACGTGCGCGCCCGGCGGGCCGTCGTGCAGCCAGTCGAGCATCGCAGCGACGGATGCCTCGTGGCCCTCGATCTCGGCCTCGACGGTGCCGTCCTCGCGATTGCGGACCCAGCCGCTGACGTGCAGGCGCTTCGCCGCGGCGCGGGTCTCGAAGCGGAATCCGACGCCCTGCACTCGCCCGCGCACGACCACGTTCCGTCGAACCACCCTCATGCCGTCACCCTACGCCGACGCGCTGGCGCGAGGCATCCGCCCTGCCCGGTTGTAGGCTCCTGCGCTCGCTCGCACGTGCGAACCGGGGGTGGCGCCATCAGCCCCACGATCGGGGCCGAATGCGGCGCCGCCCCCGGAACGGAGCGTGCGGGCGAGGGCGGGGTCAGCGCGCCGTGGGCACGTCGACCGCGGCGGTCGCGCCGGTGCGCGTGCGGATCTCGTCGGCGACCGCGATCGCGTCGCCCGCGGGGGCGTCGGACTTACGGTCGGGTCGGGCGATGAAGAGGTAGAGCGCGCCCGAGATCACGACGATGCCGAGGCCGATGAGCACGACGTAGTCGGTGAAGAACTCGCCGGTGGCACCGGGCGTCGCGAGCAGCACCATGGCGAACACGCCGTAGGCGAGCGCGAGTGCGTTCACGACGAAGCCCAGCCCGCCGAGCGAGAAGGGACCGGCCGGCCTCCACCCCTTGAGGCGCTGGCGGAGCGCCGCGAGCACGACCATCTGGAAGGCCACGTAGATGCCGAGTACCGCGAACGAGGTGATCGGCACGAGCAGGCCGTCGTTCAGGAAGATGAGCACGGCGAGCAGGGCCGGCACGGTGCACGCCACGATGAGCGCGTTCGTCGGCACCTTGTTCTTCTCCGAGACTTTCGCGAGCCAGCGGTGGCCCGGGACCATGCCGTCGCGGGCGAAGGAGAAGAGCAGCCGGCTCGCGGCGGCCTGCAGGCTCAGCACGCACGAGACGAACGCGGTCACGGCGACGACGAGGAAGAGCTTCGCGCCGACCGGCCCGAGCGTCGACTCGAGAATGCTGGGAATCGGGTCGGGGTCGTCGCCCGCGACGATCGCGGCGAGGTCGGGCGCCGCGAGCACGTAGCCGCCGAAGGAGAAGAGCGCGGAGACGCCGCCGACGAGGATCGTCATCATCATCGCCTTCGGTATGCGCCGTGCGGGGTTCGAGACCTCTTCGGCGACGTCGCCGCATGCCTCGAAGCCGTAGAACAGGAAGAGCCCGGCGAGGGCGGCGCCCATGAACGCGGTGAGGTAGCTGCCGTCGCCCTGCACGCCCATCGTGTCGAAGAACACGCTGAACTCCTGCTTGCGCTGGAAGATCAGCAGGTAGAGGCCGAGGCCGATGACGCCGACGAGCTCGGCGGCGAGCCCGATCTGCGCGACGCGGGCGAGCGTCTTGGTGCCCGAGAAGTTGAAGACGAACGCGGCGAGGAGCAGCGCCAGCGTGATCACAAGGTTGATCGTCGGGGTGAGCTCGAGCTCGAACAGGCTTGCCACGAAGCCCGAGCCGAACTCGGCGACCGAGGTGATCGTGACGATCATGGCCCAGATGTACACCCAGGCGGCCATCCACGCGTAGCGGCGGCCCCAGAGGCGCCGGGCCCAGGGGTAGATGCCGCCGTGGATCGGGTACTGCGAGACGACCTCGCCGAACACCAGCGAGACGAGCAGCTGGCCGGCACCGACGATGACGATCCACCAGACCGAGGGCGGCCCGCCGGTCGCGAGCGCGGTCGCGAAGAGCGAGTAGACGCCGACGAGGGGCGAGAGGTAGGTGAAACCGAGGGCGAAGTTCGCCCAGAGGCTCATCGAACGGTTGAACGAGCCCTCGTAGCCGAGGACCTTCAGATGTTCGTCGTCGCCGAGCTGGTTCGGCGTGGGTTCTGCTGGCATGATGCCCTTTCGATCGGCGTTGATCTTGCCCCCACCCTCCCCGCGGGCGCACGGTACGGGACAGCATAACGAAACATCCGGCGCTAAAGCTATAGCACCGAATGATTAAGTCGGGATGCCGCGTGCCGAGCCGCGTGGCAGGATGCGGGCATGGGAACCGTCACCGACTACCTCGCCGAGCGCGACGGCGAGAACCGCGCGGCGCTCGAGCACGTCATCGCGGTCGCGCGCGAACTCTCGCCCGATGCCGCGGAGGGGGAGAGCTACGGCATGCCCGCGCTGCTTCACCGGGGCAAGGGGCTCGCGGCAGCACTCGAGGCGAAGCAGCACCTCGGCCTCTACCCGTTCAACGGGACGATTCTGCCGGGGCTCGCGGCCGAGCTCGACGAGGCGGGCCTGAGGTGGTCGCCCGGTGCCCTCCAGTTCACGGCGGAGCATCCGGTGCCCGACGCGCTGCTGCGCCGCATCTTCACAGAACGCATCGCGCAGATCGACGCCCAGCTCGACCGGCGCAAGCGCTGAGCCGCGCCCTGCCGCCCCGCCCACCCTCTCCGCCCTCTCCACCCTCCCCACCCCGGGTTTACAGGACATGTCGCGAATTACAGGACGACTCCGGCCTAGATCGTCCTGTCGATCCCGAGATGTCCTGTAAACCCCCGGGGGCCGGGGGGCGGGGCGCGGGGTGCGGGGGGAGAGAGAACGACGGATGCCCCGGGGCGAACCCCGGGGCATCCGGCCGTGAAGCGGCGATCAGCCGATGCGGATCATCTTCTTGTTGACGAACTCGTCGGCGCCGAAGCGACCGAGTTCGCGGCCCGAGCCCGAGCGCTTCACGCCGCCGAAGGGCAGCTCGGCGCCGTCGGCGCCGACCAGGTTCACGAAGACCATGCCGGCCTCGATGCCGTCGGCGACGCGCAGCGCCTGCTCGGCGTCGGTCGTGAAGACGTACGAGCCGAGACCGAACGGGGTGTCGTTCGCGAGCTCGATCGCTGCGGTCTCGTCGGCGACCTTGAAGACCTGCGCGACCGGGCCGAAGAACTCCTCGTGGAACGCGTCGGAGCCGGGCTGCACGTCGGTGAGGATCGTCGCCGAGTAGTAGTTGCCGTTCTTCCGGCCACCCGAGTGCAGCGTCGCACCCTGCGCGACCGCCCGCTCGACCTGCTCGGCGAGACCTTCGGCGGCCTTCGCCGACGAGAGCGGGCCGAGCGCGGTGCCGTCGGCGGCCGGGTCGCCCTCTTCGACCGCGTTCATCGCGGCGGTGAACTTCTCGAGGAAGGGCTCGTAGAGGTCTTCGACGACGATGAAGCGCTTCGCGGCGTTGCAGGCCTGGCCGTTGTTGTCGACGCGGGCGAAGGTCGCGGCCTCGACGGTGGCATCGAGGTCGTCGGTCGAGAGCAGGATGAAGGGGTCGGAGCCGCCGAGCTCGAGCACGACCTTCTTGAGGTGGCGGCCCGCGATCTCGGCGACGATCGCGCCGGCGCGCTCGGAGCCCGTCAGCGAGACGCCCTGCACGCGGCGGTCGCCGATCACGGTCTCGATCTGCTCGTGCGAGGCGTAGAGGTTGACGTAGGCGCCCTCGGGGAAGCCGGCGTCGAGGAAGATGCGCTCGATCGCCGCGGCCGACTCGGGGCACTGCTCGGCGTGCTTCAGCAGGATCGTGTTGCCGATGATGAGGTTCGGGCCGGCGAAGCGGGCGACCTGGTAGTACGGGAAGTTCCACGGCATGATGCCGAGCAGCACGCCGAGCGACGAACGGCGGATGAGCGCTGAACCCTCGCCGGCGAGGAGCTCGATCTGCTCGTCCTTCAGGAGCGCCTCGGCGTGGTCGGCGTAGTACTCGTAGATCGCGGCCGAGAACTCGACCTCGCCGACGGCCTGCTCGCGCGGTTTGCCCATCTCGCGCACGATGATGTCGGCGAGCTCGTCGACGCGTTCGTTGTGGAGCTCGGCGACGCGGCGGACGAGTGCGGCGCGCTCGGCGACGGTCGATTGCTTCGACCAGCCGCGGTGGGCCTCGTCGGCCGAGGCGATCGCGGCCTGGAGCGCCTCATCGGTGACGGTGTCGAAGCTCTTGACGACCTCGCCGGTGGCGGGATTGGTCACGGCATAGGGCATGGGGATTCTCCTTCTCGGGGCACGCACGCCAGTCGGCCGGGGCCTGTCTGAGGGGTCGTCTGCCGCGGTGCATACGCTCGTCTGTCAAAGATATAACAACGGATGATTCTTCTCGACCCGATCGCAGGGAATGCTCAGCCGCACCGACTCGCATCGGCTGCGCCTCCATGGGGCGGAGCCTGCAGCCCGAATCGACGGTGCTCGTCGCCGATCGGCGACCCGCTGCCGGCGCCCGACTACTCGTCGCCGACGAGCACGCGGAACGGCGTGCCCGGGCACTCGAGGGAGGTCGCCGCCGAGGCATCCGCCAGCTGACCGACCTGGAGCTCGGGGTCGGTCGAGAGCACGACGCGACCGTCGGCGTTGACGAGCGCGAGCGGGGCGGCGACGGCGAGGAAGCGGGGCAGCAGCTCCTGCTCGAGGCGGCGCACCGAGATGTCGGCGCCGACCACGCCGACCATGCGTTCGCCGTCGGGCGCGTGCACGGGCATCGTCAGCGTGAGGATGTAGTCGCACGTGCACAGGTGGTCGACATACGGGCCGGTGACGTGGGCATGCCGCGTCGTGGCCGGGATGCGGTACCACTCGAGGGCGCGGAAGTCGCGGAGGTACTCGGTGTACCCGCGGGTCGAGAGGTCGAGCCGGGTCGGGGTGTCGGTCGAGCCGAGCACGGGGTTGTCGTCGAGCGCGCCGAGCCACCAGGCGAAGTGCACGTCGCGGCCGCGCACGATCTCGCCGTCGGCGATGAAGCCCGCGCCCACGAGGAGCGGATCGGGCTCGGTCAACCGCGGCAGCACGAGACCGGCGACGACCTGGTCGAGGTCGGCGGGGCGCACCTCTCCGGTCACGGCGGCCGGGTCGGCGAGCGAGCGGATCGCCGGGGCGATCGCCTGCTCGATGGGTGAGCGCCACTGGGCGAGTCGGTCGAACACCCGCGCGAAGAGGTCGGCGACGGCCTCGGCGGCCGGTTGCGCCCCGATCGGAGACGTGAGGTCAGCGCTCATCGATGCCGCCCCCTCGTTCGACTCGGGCCTTCGCCTGCAGCAGGTGGGTCGCCAGCGAGGTGACGAGCGCGCCAGCGGCCTCGCGCGCCTTCGAGGGCCGGTGCGCGGCGACCGCGCGGACGATGCGGCGGTTCACCGCCGCGGCCTCCGCTCGCTCCCGATCGTCACCGAAGGCGAGCAGCAGCAGGGGGCCGAACTCGGCCTGCAGCCGGATCTGCTCGCGCACGAGCCGTGCCGACTGGCTGAGCACCGCCAGTTCGAGGAAGAAGCCGCCCTGATTCGTGCGGGCGGTCGCCGCGGTGCCGAAGTCGGCGCCGTCGAGCCAGGCCGCGAGGCGGCTCGCCTCGGCATCGCTCGCCCGCTCGGCGGCGCGCTCGGCCGCTCCTGCGAGGATCGCCCCGAAGTAGACGGCCATGTCGCTGAGCTCGACCTGGGCGAGCCCGCGAAGGCGTGCGGTGAGCAGGGTGCGGTGCTCGGCGTCGTCGTGCACGACGAAGCTCCCGCCGTCGCGGCCGCGACGGGTCTCGACGAGACCGGCCTCGCGGAGGATGCCGAGACCCTCGCGCACCGTGATGAGGGCGACGCCGAAGCGGCGGGCGAGTTCGGGCTCGCTCGGGAGTCGCTCGCCGGGGTCGAGCACGCCGAGCACGATGCCGTCGATGAGGCGCTGCGCGACCTGTTCGGCGCGGCCGGCATCGGCGAGCTGGGCGAACACGGCTTCGCGCGCGCCGGGGCCCACCCTCGATTCCATGGGTTCACGATAGCCGAGCGCGAGCGGCCCGAGTGGCGGCACGCGCAAAAAAGATTCACTATAGGATGAATGCACCGCGGCCGAACGGCCGACACATGCGAAGGCGGATGGACGATGAGCGAGCGACCCGAGGCGACGACCGGAGGTGCGCCGCGGGGTGCGCGCGACGGAGTGCTCGAAGGGCTTCGCGTCGCCGATTTCTCGCGTGTGCTCGCCGGGCCCTACGCGACGATGATGCTCGCCGACTACGGCGCCGACGTCATCAAGATCGAGCCGCCGACGGGCGACGACACCCGTCACTGGAAGCCTCCGGTCGACGCCGACGGCACCGCCACCTACTTCGGCAGCGTCAACCGCAACAAGCGCTCGGTCGCGCTCGACCTCGCGAGCGAGTCGGGCCTCGCGCAAGCCCACCGCCTGGCGGCCACGGCCGATGTCGTCATCGAGAACTTCCGCCCGGGCGTGATGGGCCGCTTCGGCCTCGACTACGACGCCGTGTGCGCGGCGAACCCCGGTGTCGTCTACTGCTCGATCACGGGCTTCGGCGCGGGAGCGGGTGCAGGCCTCGCCGGTTACGACCTCCTGGTGCAGGCCGTCGGCGGCCTCATGTCGATCACCGGTGAACCCGAGGGCGAACCCTCGAAGGCGGGTGTCGCCCTCGTCGACGTGCTGTGCGCGCAGAACGCGCTCGCCGGCATTCTGCTCGCCCTGCGCGACCGCGATCGCACGGGCGACGGCGCCCACGTCGAGATCAACCTCATGCAGAGCCTGCTCTCGGCGCTCACCAACCAGGCCGCCTCGACCCTCGTCACGGGGCGCGCACCGCGCCGGCTCGGCAACCAGCATCCGTCGATCGCGCCGTACGCCGTGTTCCCCGCCGCCGACCGCGACCTCGTCATCGCCGTCGGCAACGACAAGCAGTTCCGCGCGCTCGCCGCGATCCTCGGCGTGCCGGGGCTCGCCGACGACGAGCGGTACGCGACGAACGAGGCGCGCGTCGCCCACCGCGAGTACCTCCGGGCCGAGATCGAGGGTGCTCTCGCGGGCTCCCGCGCCGCCGTGTGGGTCGAGCGGTTCAGCGAGGCCGGGGTTCCCGCCGGACTCGTCAACGACGTCGCCGAGGCGATCGCGTTCGCCGAGTCGCTCGGCCTCGACCCCGTCGCCCGGATCGGCGGCAGCCGCACCGTGGCGAACCCGATCCGCCTCAGTTCGGTGCGCGCCGAGTACCAGACCCCGCCGCCCCGGCTCGACGAGCACTCGGGCGCCGACTGGCGCCCCGTGACATCCGACCCCGTTTCAGCCCCTTCGAAAGGACCCCGAGCATGACCACCGCCCCCAGCATCGACCAGGTCTTCGACTTCGACGCCCTCCTCAGCGAGGAGGAGCGCGGGTGGCAGCAGAAGGCGCGCACCTTCGCCCAGGAGCGCCTGCTGCCCGTCATCGAGGACGACTTCGAGCAGAAGCACTTCCGCCGTGATTTCGTGAAGGAGCTCGGCGAGCTCGGGTTCCTCGGCATGCACCTGAAGGGCTACGGATGCGCCGGGGCCGGCGCCGTCTCGTACGGCCTCGTGTGCCTCGAGCTCGAGGCCGCCGACTCGGGATGGCGCACCTTCGTCTCCGTGCAGGGCTCGCTCGCGATGAGCGCGATCCACAAGTACGGCTCCGAGGAGCAGAAGAACCGGTGGCTGCCCGGCATGGCCGCGGGCGACCTCGTGGGGTGCTTCGCGCTCACCGAGCCGCAGGGCGGCTCCGACCCCGCCGGCATGACCACGACCGCGCGCCGCGACGGCGACGGCTGGGTCATCGACGGCGCGAAGCGCTGGATCGGGCTCGCCTCGCTCGCCGACGTCGCGGTCGTCTGGGCGAAGGTCGACGACCCCTCCGGCGCCTTCGGCGAGGGCGGCAGCGCGGTGCGCGGGTTCCTGGTGCCGACGTCGACGCCCGGATTCACGGCGACACCGATCGACGGCAAGCTCTCGATGCGCGCCTCGGTGCAGTGCGACATCACCTTCGACGGCGTGCGCGTCGGCGACGAGGCGATCCTGCCCGGTGCCCGCGGACTGAGCGGCCCGTTCGGCTGCCTCAACGAGGCCCGCTACGGCATCGTCTGGGGTGCGATGGGCGCCGCGCGCTCGTGCCTCGAGGCCGCGATCTCGCGCTCGACCTCGCGCGAGGTGTTCGGCAAGCCGATCGGCGCGAACCAGCTGATCCAGGCGAAGCTCGCCGACATGTTCCTCGAGGTCGAGAAGGGCATCCTGCTGGCACTGCACCTCGGCCGCCTCAAGGAGCGGGGAGCCCTCACGCCCGCCCAGATCTCGGTCGGCAAGCTCAACAGCGTGCGCGAGGCGCTCGCGATCGCGCACGAGGCACGGGCCATCCTCGCCGGCGACGGCATCACGAACGCGTGGCCGGTCATGCGGCACGCAGCCAACCTCGAGTCGGTGCGCACCTACGAGGGCACCGACGAGATCCACCAGCTCATCCTCGGGCGCGAGCTCACGGGGCTCAACGCGTTCTAGAAACTCCTCGAGTGGGCGAAGTTGGCGGTATCGCGAAGCGGAACACCGCAAACATCGCCCACTCGAGCATGGATGACTCGGAATGACTCGGCACGAGTCCGCAGAAGGGGACGAGACGACATGAACACGGATGCCACGGGGATCGCCCCGCGCGACGAGCCGGCGATCGGCGGCGACGACCGCGTCGAGCTGCCGGCGGAGGCGAGGGTCGAGCTCGCGGTGCGAACCGCGGCGGCTTCCCGCCTGACGCGCTCGAGCCGGGCCGATCGCGGCCGCTGGCTCGTCGCGATCGCCGACGCCCTCGAGGCCCATCGCGACGAACTCGTCGCGATCGCGGGCGAGGAGACCCACCTCTCGTCGGCTCGGCTGGGCGGCGAGGTCACCCGCACCGCGAACCAGTTGCGGTTCTTCGCCGGCGTCATCGACGAGGGCTCGTACCTCGAGGCGACGATCGACTCTCCTGACGCATCGCTCGTGCCGCCGCGCCCTTCGCTCAGGAGGATGCTGCGACCGCTCGGCGTCGTCGGCGTGTTCGCGGCCTCGAACTTCCCGTTCGCGTTCTCGGTGCTCGGTGGCGACACCGCCTCCGCGCTCGCCGCGGGGTGCCCCGTCGTCGTGAAGGCCCACCCCGGTCACCCCCGGCTCTCGCGTCGCATCACCGCCATCGCGCACGAGGCGCTCGCCGCGGCGGGCGGCCCCGCGGCTGCGCTCCAGCTCGTGGAGGGCATCGAGGCGGGCCTCGCGCTCGTGCAGCACCCACAGGTCACGGCGGTCGGCTTCACCGGCTCGACCCGCGGCGGCCGCGCGCTCTTCGACCTCGCTGCCGCACGCCCCGCGCCGATCCCGTTCTACGGCGAGCTCGGCTCGCTGAACCCCGTCGTGGTCACGCGGGCGGCGGTCGCTCGTGGCGAGGGCGCCGCAGCCGTCGCTTCCGGCCTCGCCGGCTCGTTCACCCGCGACGGCGGGCAGTACTGCACGAAGCCCGGCATCGTGTTCGTGCCCGAGCGCTCGGGATTCGAGGCGGCGCTCGTCGCGGCGCTCAGCGCCGACGCCGTGCCCGCACCGCAGCGACTGCTCACCGAGGCCATCGCCGCGGCCTTCGACCGCGGCTCGGTCGAGCTCGCCGAACGCGACGACGTCGAGCCGGTCTTCGCGGGCGAACGGGCCGCCGACGTCGCCGCGCCGGTTGTCGTGGCGACGTCTGTGGGCGCGTTCGTCGCCGCGCACGAGACGTTCCTCGAGGAGCGCTTCGGGCCCGTCACGGTGCTCGTGCGGTACTCCTCCGATGAGCAGCTCACCGCTGCGCTCGGCCTGCTCGAAGGCTCGCTCACCGCGTCGATCCAGCATGCACCGGGCGAAGACGTGACGGCTCTCGCCGAGATGCTCGAACCGGTCGCCGGTCGGCTCGTCTTCAACGGCTGGCCGACCGGCGTCGCGATCGCGTGGGGCCAGCACCACGGCGGCGGCTGGCCCGCGACGACGGCGTCGGTGCACACCTCTGTCGGCGCGACGGCGATCCGGCGCTGGCTGGCCCCGGCGACCTGGCAGGATGCACCCGCCACGGTGCTGCCGCCCGAGCTCGCCGACGGCAACCCGCTCGGCGTTCCGCGGCGGGAGGACGGGGTGCTCGTCGCGCCGGTGCGGTCGGAGGCGTAGCAGCCGAGAAGGGTCGCGGAGCAGCAGCGCCCGATCCGCTGGCCTGTGCTGCAACGCCGGACGTACTCACGCACTCGAGCGGGCGACCGGAAGGACGTGCCCCCGACGCCTTCTGGCGCGCCGACTGCTCTTGGGATACGATCACCTGGCGCCAAGTGTTACCGGGAACATTCTGAGCGAAGGCAGCCGCCTCCGCTCGTGACGGCCCGATGCGCCCCCCGTAATCCCTGACATCGAGGAGGATGTCCCGTGCACGATCCCACCCGATCTACCACCAGACCCCGCAGCGCGATGCTCCGCGGTCTCAGCTCCGTCGTCGCCACATGCGCGCTCGTACTCGGCCTCGCCGCTCCCGCGGCGCATGCGGAGACGCCCACCGACGCGATCGCGAACTTCACCTTCGACGAGGCACCGACCGGCGGTGCGTTCACCTCGGGTGAGGTTCGCGCGACGGTCCAAGGCGATGCCTCGCTCGTCGCGGGCAAGGAGGGACAGGGCACGGCGGCCCGGCTCGGCTCCGGGTTCTGGCTCGACCTCGCGAAGACCGACGGCTCAGCTGTGCTGCAGGGGCTCGACGCCGTCACCTTCTCGTACGACCGCAAGCCGGAGGCGGGCAACCAGGGCTGGACGATCGCCGCCTCGCGTTCGGCCGACCCGAACGTCTTCGAGAACGAGACCTACCTCGGCGTCATCGACACCGAATCGGCCATCAGCGTCGAGCGCTACAACAATGCGGGATTCCGCAACATCGACGGCAACATCACGGCCGCCGCGAGCCGAGCCGACTGGAAGCACGTCGACCTCGTCGTCGACGGCGCCACGGCGAAGCTCTACGTCGACTACGCGCTCGTCGGCGAGAACACGACGGGGCAGAAGCTCACCGGCATCCTGGGCGAGACGGGTGGAGTGCTGCAGGTCGGCAAGGCCAACTGGGGCGCCGGCGAGTACTTCACCGGGCTCATCGACAACCTGACGATCACCCCGCGCGCGCTCAGCGCCGACGAACTGCGCCCGCCGAGCGAGGTGCTCGCGCAGCAGGATGCCGACGGCATCGTGATCGTGAACGCCGATGACATACGCGGCAACTTCTCCCTGCCGCTCACGGCAGCGCAGGGCTCCACCATCGCGTGGGAGATCACGAGCGGTGGCGAGTTCGCGACGCTCGAGGACGGCGTCAACGACTCCACGCAGCGCGCGGTCATCACCCGTCCTGCGGCCGGCGACGCTGCCGCGGCCGTCGAGCTGCACGCGACGGTCACCAACGACGGTGCGACAGCGACGAAGGACGTCACCGTGTCGATCGCGCCGAAGCCCGCAGACGTGGGCGACCCCGAGGCGTACGTCTGGGCCTTCTTCACCGGTGAGGGCATCGGCGGTGAGAAGATCAGCCTCGCCGCCTCGAAGGGCAACAACGCGCTCGACTGGTACACCCTGAACGAGGGCGAGCCGCTGTTCACCTCCACGCTCGGCGAGAAGGGTCTGCGCGACCCGTTCATCATCCGCTCCCACGACGGTGACAAGTTCTACATGCTCGCCACCGACCTCAAGATCGCCGGCCGCCCCGGCAGCGGCTTCATGACCTCGCAGGTCAACGGCTCGCTCGGCATCGAGGTCTGGGAGTCGACGAACCTGGTCGACTGGACGGCGCAGCGCCACGCGGTCGTGAACACGCCGCTCGCGGGCAACACCTGGGCCCCCGAGGCGTACTGGGACGACGAGCTGGGCACGTATGTCGTGTACTGGGCGTCGAACCTCTACGACACCGCGGACACCGCCGACCGCCCCGTCGACCCGAACTACAACCGCATGATGTACGTCACCACCGACGACTTCGTCAGCTTCTCGGAGCCGCAGGTCTGGATCGACGTCGACCGCCGTGGACAGGCCGGTGCGGGATCGATCGACGTCTCGGTGCAGAAGGTCGGCGGCGAGTACGTGCGCGTCTACAAGGACGAGAACACGATGTCGCTCCGCCAGGAGAAGTCGAGCGACCTGCTCGCGACGGTCGGCGGATCGGGTGTGAAGGACTACTCCTCGACGGCCGGCGCCACGAGCGGCTGGTCGCAGATGGGCACCGACATCGGCAACGGCAGCGACAACGGCTACGGCGGCACCTTCACCGGTGGCGAGGGCCCCTCGCTGTTCAAGGCGAACCCGGGAGACGTGAACGGCTACCAGTACTACCTGTTCGCCGATCAGCCGAGCTACCACGACGGTCCGAACCACTACGTGCCGATGGCGACCGACGACATCATGGATGCTTCCAAATGGGAGGTCGTCGGCGACGAGATGCCGAAGACCAACTTCCCCTCGAACTCCGACGGCGGCATGCCCCGTCACGGCACGATCCTGCCCGTCACGAAGGCGGAGCACGAAGCCCTGCTCGACGAGTACCTCGGTGACATCGAGGTCGAGTCGTTCGAACCGCTCGCCGTCGAGACCATGGCGGGCGTCACGCCCGACCTGCCGGCCACGGTGACCCTGCACATGAAGAGCGGTGCGACCAGAGAGGTCGGGACGATCTGGAACAGTGTGCCGGCTGCCGACTACGCCGAGGCGGGCACGACCTTCGTCGTGCAGGGCGTCGCGAAGGACGCGTCGCGCTTCCCGATCGAGGTGACGGTGACCGTCGCCGAGAAGGCGGAGGCCGTCGACGGCCTGCTCGCGAATTACGCGTTCACGCAGACGACCGGTGCCACTGTGCCCAACGACGGCGGCAACGCCGGGCCCGCGCGGGTGCAGAACCAGGACGACGCCCAGTGGACGGGCAACTCGCTGACGCTCACGGGCGGCGCCAAGGGCGGGCCGGGCAACTGGGTGCGGCTGCCCAACGATCTGCTCACCGGAGCGGACGCGGCGACCGTCACCACCGAGGTGAAGATCGACCCGTCGATGAAGCACCTGCACAACTTCCTCTGGAACATCGGTGCGGAGAACGACCAGACCCACTATTTCTTCGTCGGCCTGCGCGATGACGACGTGTTCCCGCCCCGCGCCGACATCAGGAACGGCAGCGCGGAGGCGATCGCGGCCACGAGCGGCAACATCGACTTCGGCCGGTGGACGTCGATCACGACGACCATCGACGGGGCGACCGACAAGCTGCGCCTGTACTTCGACGGCGAACTCGTGGCCGAGGCCCCGACGACGCTCGAACCGAAGGACATCGCCGACCAGACGATGAACACCATCGGAAAGTCGCCGTGGCCGGACCCGCTGTTCAAGGGCGAGATCGCGACCTTCCGGGTCTACGACCGGGCGATGGACGCCGACGAGGTGCGCCAGACCAGCGACCGGGACGCCAAGCTGCACGAGGCCGAGCTCCAGGCGGTCGCCCAGGCGAAGGTCGACGGGCTCACCGTGCCCGAGGGCGAGATCGACGGAGACTACGTCGCGCTCCCGACGGCGGGCGGCAGTGTCGACTGGGCGTCGAGCAAGCCCTCCGTCATCGACATCGACGGCACGGTCACGCAGCCTGACGCGGGCGCGGAGCCCGTCGCCGTCGAGCTGACGGCGAGCTACACCTTCCGCGGCCTCACGGCCGAGCGGACGACCACCGTCACCGTGCTGCCCACGAGCGCAACCGCCGAAGAGCAGACGGCGACGGCGGCCGAGCGCTACGTGATCCCGCCGCTCGTGCGTTCGGGCACGAAGCTGCCCGAGGCGCCGAAGGGCCTCATCGTCACCCCCGTCTCCGCATCGGGTGGTGCATCCATCGACGACGGTGCGCTCGTGCTCGACGGCCACGCAGGGGTCGATGCCCAGGTGACCGTTAAGATCGCGCGGGAATCCGCGCCGGAGACCACGGTCGACAAGACGTTCACCGTCCGGGTGCTGCCCACGACGCACGCGCGGGACATCACGGGCTACCACCGCACGCCGACGAGCGAGTTCGAGGCGAACAACGCCGACGTCGCGCTCAGCATGCACCTCGCGGTGCAGAGCGACTCGCCGTCGGCAGCGACCGGGTGGACGCCGCTCAACGAGAACTACGGGGTCTTCTTCGCGAAGACCTCCGAACCCGTTCCGATGACGGGGCCGAACCCGAACACCTACACGCGCAGCCTGATCGATCCCGCAGTGTTCCAGCTGCGCGGTGACGAGGGCTACGGCGTCGTGAGCACGCGAGTGCGTCGCGGCGGCGGTGACGACGGCACGCAGGCGAATCAGGTGCTCGTGGCGACCACGCCCGACCTGCTCGACTACACCGAGCTGGGCCTGCTCACGCTCGACGAGGCAGGCGGCGTCAACGCTCCGACCGCCGTGTACGACGCGTCGAGCGACGCCTACGTCGTGTCGTGGACGACAGACTCGGGTGCGGGTCGGCACCAGGTCTTCACCGACCTCGCGGCGGCCGTGGCCGGCACGGGCGGCGGAGCCGGCGGCGATTCCGCATCGGGCCGGGCCACGGGTTCGGATCGCACGACGGACCTCGAGATCGAGGACTTCGCCGCGGGTACGATTCTGACCGTTCGCGAGAGCGTCGCGCACCGGCTGGAGAACCGCCTCGGGCGGATCACGAACACGGGGTACCAGGAGTTCGAGGATCTGACCGTCGTGAAGAAGACGCCGGTCGATGAGCTCGGGCTGCCCGAGCAGGTGACGCTCGACTACTCGGACGGCTCGACCGCGAAGCTGCCGATCTCCGACTGGGATCTCAGCGACCTCAACTTGAAGAAGCCGGGCACCTACACGGTTACGGGCACGGTCAAGCAGACGAAGTACCCGAAGCCGTTCGCGGTGGAGCGCGCCGACCCCTCGGCGTTCAAGTACGACTGGAACGGTCAGACGAAGTACCTGATGATCGCGACGAACGACCTGAACGAGCGGCACGTCGACCAGTACGGCAACGCGTTCATGCCGGTCCGGATCGGCGACACGCTCACCGAGCTCGCCGACGCTGCGCAGCCCGACCCGAACGATCCGCAGGCGGGTGAGATCCACCTGCTGAAGAAGGGCGACGTCGACGCGCAGGGCACGGCGATGACCGGATGCTTCTGGGCACCCGAGTTCCAGGTGATCGGCGGCAAGCTGTCGATCCTGTTCATGCCCTGCTACGACCAGAACGGCGGGCCGGATTACATCACGGGTCGCGCGTCGATCATGCAGCTGCAGCAGGATGAGGCCGGCGACGCCCTCGACCCGGCCGATCCGGCGAACTGGTCGAAGCCCGAGTGGATCCTCCGCGCCGACGGGATCACCAACCTGAACACGGACGTGCCGGCGAGCAACCAGATCTCGCTCGACATGACCTACTTCCAGGACGCGGCGGGGCAGTCGTACTACGCCTGGCAGTCGAACTGCTCGACGTACATTGCGACGCTCGATCCTGCGCACCCCAACCGCGTGACGAGCGATCCCGTGCGGATCGTCTCGCCGGAGTACGCCTGGGACAACTCCTGCGCCGAAGGCCCGAACGTGCTCACGCGCGACGGGAAGCTGCTCATGACGTACGCGGGCTCGCAAGTGGGGTACACCTACGCCACGGGCCTCGCGGTCGCGCCGACCTCGGGGGCGAACCTGCTCGATCCCGCATCTTGGAAGAAACTCAACTACCCGCTGCTGAAGTCGGGCGAGTTCGAGGGCGAGTGGCAGCTCGGCACCGGGCACGGCATGTGGTCGGAGGACGAGGACGGCAACATCGTCCACGTCTTCCACGCGAAGACCGACGCGGGCATCGGCGAGTACACCGTCGGACGCGACATGTTCGTGCGCCGCGTCCACTTCGATGCCGAGGGCATGCCGGTGCTCGACATGGAGTCGTCGGAGGAGCTCGCATCGCCCACCGTCACGATGCAGGTCGTCGTGAAGGCGTCACCGAACGCGTGCTCTGCACACCACGGGAAGCCCGTGGTTCCCGACCCGTTCGACGTGCAGAACCAAAGGACCTGCACAGGTCGGAAGCATTGGTAGAGAATCCATGCCGGCGGGGCCGGGGCATCACGCCCCGGCCCCGCCGTCATGCCTGCCGCCAACCCGCTGGACGACCCGCTGAGGAGAGGGAATGCAACGCGGGGTAACGCCGTTTCACCCTGAGGCCGGGTCGTGATGGACTCGACCGCATCGACGCCGCGCACTCGCGGCCGCACCTCTCCCCACGAACGGAGCCTCCCATGTCTCGCGCCCGCACTCTGCTCGGCCTCGCCGCAGCATCCCTCGCCGTCGTCGCCCTCGCCGCGTGCAGCTCGGGCGGTTCGAACGGCGCCGGCGCCGAGGCATCCGCGAAGGGCGACGACTACGGACTCGCGAAGGCGGGCACGCTGACGGTCGCGACCGAGGGCACCTACCCGCCGTTCACGTACCACGAGGGCGGCGCGGGCGAGCTCATCGGCTACGACGTCGAGGTGGCCGAGGCCGTCGCAGACAAGCTCGGCCTCGAGATCGCCTTCGAGGAGACCCAGTGGGACGCGATCTTCGCGGGCCTCGACGCGGGCCGCTTCGACGTCATCGCGAACCAGGTCTCGATCAACCCCGACCGTGAAGAGAGCTACCTCTTCTCGACGCCGTACACGGTGTCGCCGAGCGTCGTCGTCGTGAACGAGGGCGACGACTCGATCTCGAGCTTCGACGATCTCAAGGGCAAGACGACCGCGCAGTCGCTGACGAGCAACTTCTACCAGCTCGCCGTCGACGCCGGTGCGAACGTCGAGGCCGTCGAGGGCTGGGCGCAGGCCGTCGCGCTCCTCGAGCAGGGCCGCGTCGACGCGACGGTCAACGACAAGCTCACCTACCTCGACTACATGAAGCAGACGCCCGACGCGAAGCTCGCCGTCGCGGCCGAGACCGACCCGGCGGAGAGCGCCCTCACCTTCACGAAGGACAAGACCGCCCTCGTGAAGGCCGTCGACGAGGCGCTCGCCGAACTCCGCGAGGAGGGTGTGCTCGCCGAGCTCGGCGAGAAGTACTTCGGCGAGGACGTCTCGCAGTAGTCTGACGCCGAACCCCGACCGAAGGGCGGTGAGGCGATGACCGAGTGGCAGCTCGTACTCGACTCGTTCTGGCCATTGTTCTGGGGCGGTCTGAGCGGCACCATCCCGCTCGCGGTGGCGTCGTTCGCACTGGGGCTCGTGATCGCGCTCGGCGTCGCGCTCATGCGCATCAGCCGCAATCGCGTGCTGAGCTCCATCGCGAGGTGCTACATCTCGGTGATCCGCGGCACGCCCCTGCTCGTGCAGCTGTTCGTGATCTTCTACGGCATGCCGTCGATCGGCATCACGATCGATCCGTGGCCGAGTGCGATCATCGCGTTCTCGCTCAACGTCGGCGGGTACGCCGCCGAGGTGATCAGGGCGGCCATCCTCTCGGTGCCGAAGGGCCAGTGGGAGGCGGGCTACACGATCGGCATGTCGCCGGGCACGACGCTCACCCGACTGATCCTGCCGCAGGCGGCGCGCGTCTCGGTGCCGCCGCTGTCGAACACCTTCATCTCGCTCGTGAAGGACACCTCGCTCGCCTCGCTCATCCTCGTGACCGAGATGTTCCGGGTGGCGCAGCAGATCGCGGCGTTCAGCCGGGAGTTCCTGCTCATCTACATCGAGGCGGCCCTCATCTACTGGCTCTTCTGCCTCGTGCTCTCGAGCGGGCAGAACCTGATCGAGAAGAGATTGGACCGCTATGTCGCCCACTGATCGCGACGGGTCGGCCAACGACGGTGCGGCGAACGGTTCGGATGCCTCGGGCCCCGACCCGCTCGCCCCGGACCATGCCCCAGACGACAGCGTGCTGCTCGAAGCCCGCGGCATCCGCAAGTCGTTCGGCGACAACCAGGTGCTGCGGTCGATCGACCTCGAGGTGCGCCGCGGCGAGGTGGTCGTGCTGATCGGCCCGAGCGGCTCGGGCAAGACGACCGTGCTGCGCTCGCTCAACGGTCTCGAGACGCCCGACGCCGGCACCGTCTCGATCGCTGGGGGGCCGTCGCTCGACTTCGCGACGCCCGTGTCGAAGGCCCAGCGCTACGCGCTTCGCGACCGGTCGGCGATGGTGTTCCAGCAGCACAATCTCTTCCCGCACATGACGGTGATCGAGAACGTCATCGAGGGGCCGGTGCGGGTGCAGAAGGTGCCGAAGTCACGGGCCGTGGCCGAGGCATCCGCCCTGCTCGAGCGCGTCGGCCTCGCCGAGAAGCGCGATGCCTACCCCTTCGAGCTCTCGGGCGGGCAGCAGCAGCGCGTCGGCATCGTGCGTGCGCTCTCCCTGAAGCCGCAGCTGCTGCTCTTCGACGAGCCGACGAGCGCGCTCGACCCCGAGCTCGTGGGGGAGGTGCTTCAGGTGATCAAGGAGCTCGCCGACGAGGGCTGGACGATGGTCGTCGTCACCCACGAGTTGAGTTTCGCGCGGCAGGCCGCCGACGAGGTGCTGTTCATGGACGGCGGGGTCGTCGTCGAGCGCGGCGCACCGGAGCAGATCTTCACGAAGCCGACCGAGGAGCGCACGAGGCGATTCCTCGACCGCATCCTGCGGCCGCTCGACTGAGAGCCGGCGCGCAGCGGGTTTCGAGACGCGTGCACTCCGTCGCTCGCTCCTCGGCCGGCGGGGGCGGATAGCGTGGAGTCATGCCGGGCCCGCGTTCACCGAACGACGCGGGTGTGCTGCGCGCTCGGCGGCTGCTCGGGGCCTTCCGGCTCGCGATCGCGGCGCTCGAGATCGTGGCGCTCGTCGGCAACTTCGAGTACGTGCTCGGGTTCCGGTTCTTCGCGACCGCGAACTTCTTCAGCTACTTCACGGTGCAATCGGCGTTCCTCGCGGTCATCACACTCGGCGTTGCCGCCGCGTTCGCGCTGCTCGCGCCGCACGACCCGCCGTGGCTCGGCATCGTGCGCACGATGGTCACCGTGTACGTGCTCGTCTCGGGCATCGTGTTCGCACTCATCGTGACGCAGGCGTCGACGCGCGACTACCGGGTCGACGTGCCCTGGTCGGACACGTTGCTGCACTTCGTCGTGCCCGCACTCGCGATGATCGCATGGACCGCCGACAGCATCATCGCGGTGAATCCGCCGGTGCCGTGGTCGACGGTCGGGTGGGTGCTCGTGTTCCCGTCGGTCTGGCTCGTCTACACGCTCCTGCGCGGCGCCGATGTCGGCTGGTACCCGTACTTCTTCCTCGACGAGGCGCAGGTCGGCGGGCCTGTCGGGGTGGCGTTCTACTGCCTGCTCGTCCTCGTGATCTTCGTGACGATCACGGCGGGACTCGTCGCCGTCAACCGCTCGTTGCAGCGGGCGGGGCAGGCGCGAAGGGCACGAGATCGTCGAGCACCGCAGCCTGGAACGCCTGATCGTCGAGATCATCGAGCTGGCGAGCCTGCGCCGCGGCGATGATGCCGACGAGCACGGGCGGGCCGCCGCCGAAGGGGGCGGTCGCCTCGCCGCCGTCGACTTCGGGAGGGTCGGGATTCGGGTACCCGTTCGCCGCCCCGAGGTCGATCCAGGCGGAGACCCGGGTGCCGACGCCGACGACCGCGTAGAGCTCGGGCATCGACGCGGATGCATCGCCCGTGGTTTCGCCCGACCCCGGCTGCTCGGGTCGCCAGAACGCCTCGTCGAACCGCAACCAGATGAGGTCGACGGCGCCCGTGCGCAACTCGCCGAGTGCCCGCAGATGGCGCGGGGGCAGCGGAGGCTCGAAGGCGAACGCGTCGGACTGGAGCACGCCCAGCGGCACCGCCACGACGACCCGGTCGGCCGACACCGACTCACCCGAGTCGAGGCGCAGCGCGACCCTGCGGTCGGTTGCGATGATCCGCGTGACCGCGCTGCCGACGGCGATGTCGAGACCTTCGGCGAGCAGTTCGACCGCGTCGGAGAGTCGACCCGTCACGAGTCGTCGGGGCGTCGCGGCCAGGCTCGCGAAATCGGTGTTCGCCGAGACGAGGGTCGACCCCGCCCCCGTGAACGGCTCGATGTCGGTGCGGACGGTGTGGGTCAGCCACTCGCCGGGCTCGACGCCGTCGATCTCGCCGCCCGCGGGCGGCAGGAGGCCGGCGCCCGTGAGCGCTGCCGCGAGCGAGACGTCGTCGGGCTGCCCGGCCGCCCAGGCCCGGGCCGCGTCGATCGCCTCGGGACCCGTCGTGGGCACCGCGACCGTGCGGCCGTCGAGCGTCCGGGTCTCGGCCCGAGGGGTGAACGACACGGTCGTCACGGATGCCTCGTCGAGCAGCCGATCGAGCGCCTCGTCGTCACCGACGAAGAGCGCGCCGAGTTCGATCGTGCGGCCGAACGCCTCGTCGTCGACCGTCTCGATGCGCCCGCCGATGCGCGTGCGCGCCTCGACCACGATGACTTCGAACCCGGCGCGGTCGAGCTCGCGCGCCGCAGCGAGGCCCGCGATGCCGGCGCCGATCACGGCGACGCGCTCGCCGGGCTCGGCGACCGCCCTCAGTGAAGCGGCGGCGTCGACGCCCGAGCGCAACGCCCCGTGCAGGGTTCCGGGCGCCTCGGCGGAGGACGCCTCTCCGGCGAACCAGATTCGGTCGCCGACCGGTTCGGCGAGTGCCTCTCGCAGTTCGGGCGTCGTGTCGACGGCTCGGAAGCCGAACGCCCCGCGCGCGAACGGGTCGGCCGCCCAGCGCGAGCGGTGCATCGCGGTGGGCAGCGGCACACCGCCCGGCGTCGCGGTGGGCGTGGGGGTCGGGGTGGGCACCGGTGTACCGGTAGGGCTGGGCTTCGGCTCGGGGCCGGTGCAGCTCGCGAGCACGACCGTCGCGGTGCCCGCGAGCGCCGCGGCGAGGAGCCCGCGACGGCTCACGCCGCCCCCGCCAGCCCGCTCTCGCATGCTCTCAGGCTATCCGGCCCTCGCAGGATGAGGAGCGCCCCACGAAGGAGGACTCGTGGGGAGACCTGCTCGCCGAGAGCTGCAGGATCAGGCGACGACCACCCCGCATACGGGCGGTGCCGGCCGAATGGTCCTGCAACGTGCGGCAGAGCACGACGGATCGCCCGCATCCGCCGGGACGCGGGCGATCCGGGCCGGTGGTCTCGATACGCTGCGCTACTCGACCGACGGGGTGCGGTTTTACGCGGTGACGTAACCGTCGGCCACGGTGAGCGCCTCGTCGATGATGTCGAGCCCGCGCACGAGCTCCTCCTCGGTGATGACGAGCGGCGGGGCGACGTGCATCCGGTTGAAATGGATGAAAGGCCAGAGGCCGGCCTGCTTGCAGGCCGCCGCGACCGCGCCCATGGGCGCCGCGTCGGCGCCGGCGGCGTTGAACGGAACGAGCGGCTCGCGCGTCGAGGCATCCTTCACGAGTTCGATCGCCCAGAACAGGCCGAGACCGCGCACTTCGCCCACAGAGGGGTGCTTCGCCGCGATTTCGCGGAGGCGAGGCCCGACGACGCGCTCGCCGAGGTCGCGCACGCGCTCGAGGATGCCGTCGCGCTCGAACACCTCGAAGGTCGCGACGCCCGGTGCGCACGCGAGCGGGTGGCCCGAATACGTCAGGCCGCCCATGAAGGCCACGGTGTCGAAGTGGGAGGCGATCTTCTGCGAGATCACCACGCCGCCGAGCGGGGCGTAGCCCGAGTTGACGCCCTTCGCGAAGGTGATGAGGTCGGGGGTCACGCCGAAGTGGTTCACCGCGAACCACTCGCCGACGCGGCCGAAGCCGACCATGACCTCGTCGGCGATGTAGACGATGCCGTACTCGTCGCAGAGGGCGCGCACCCCCTCGAGATAGCCGGGCGGCGGCACGAGCACGCCGTTGGTGCCGACGATCGTCTCCAGGATGATCGCGGCGATCGTCGATGCTCCCTCGAGCACGATGACCTGCTCGAGGTGGGCGAGGGCACGCTGCGCCTCCTCTTCGGGCGTGGTCGAGCCCCAGGCGGAGCGGTACTCGTACGGGCCGAAGAAGTGCGCGACCGAGCCGTCGGAGGGCTCGTTCGCCCAGCGGCGCGGGTCGCCCGTCAGCGAGATCGCGGTCGCGGTGCCGCCGTGGTAGCTGCGGTACATCGAGAGCACCTTGCGCCGGCCCGTCACGGCGCGCGCCATGCGCACCGCGTACTCGTTGGCATCGGCGCCGCCGTTCGTGAAGAACACCTTGTCGAGGTCGCCTGGCGCCACCTCGGCGATGCGGCGAGCCAGTACGCCGCGCACGTCATTCGCCATCGACGGCTGGATCGTCGCGAGGCGCCCCGCCTGCTGCTGGATGGCGGCGACGAGGTCGGGGTGCTGGTGGCCGAGGTTCAGGTTCACGAGCTGCGACGAGAAGTCGAGGTACGCGTTGCCCTGATAGTCCCAGAACGTCGATCCCTCGCCCGAGGCGATCGGCAGCGGGTCGATGAGGGCCTGCGCGCTCCAGGAGTGGAAGACGTGGGCCCGGTCGTCGGCGCGCACCTGCGCGTCGGCGTCGTCGTCGGGCAGCGCGTGCACGGCGCCGTGACGGTCGGTGCGGCGTGCCGTCGCGGCATCCGTCGTCTGCATCTCGGTGGTGAGGGTGTCGGTCATGTCTCTGCTCCTCGCAGCTGAATCCAGATGGCACTTCCTGTAGGGCTCGGCGGACCGAACCCGACAGCCGGTGTCATCTCGATCGGTCGGGTCAGTGATTCTGGGGGAAGCCCAGGTTGATGCCGGTGTGCGCTCGGTCGCCGCGGGTGGCCAGGTCGAGCCAGCGGCTCGTGATGGCCTTCTCGCGGGTGAAGAAGTCGAAGCCGTGGGTGCCGTACGCCTTCGCATCGCCGAAGAGCGACTGCTTCCAGCCACCGAAGGAGTGGTAGGCGACCGGCACGGGGATCGGCACGTTGATGCCGATCATTCCGACCTGCACCTCGTGCTGGAAGCGGCGGGCCGCGCCGCCGTCGTTCGTGAAGATCGCGGTGCCGTTGCCGAACTGACCCGAGTTGATGAGGTCGAGGCCCTCGTCGTACGACGCCACGCGCACGATCGACAGCACGGGGCCGAAGATCTCCTCGGTGTACGCCCGCGAGGTGGTCGGCACGTCGTCGATCAGGGTCGGTCCGAAGAAGAAGCCGCCGTCGTGGCCGTCGACGGTGAAGTCGCGGCCGTCGACGACGATCTTCGCGCCGTCGGCCTCGGCGATGTCGACGTACGAGGCGACCTTGTCGCGGTGCGCCCCGGTGATCAGCGGGCCCATGTCGGGCTCACTGAGCTTGCCGTCACCGACATCGACGCCCGCACCGTCGCCGATCTTCAGCGCGGCGATGCGCTCGGTGATCTTGGCGATCAGCTCGTCGGCGACGGGCTCGACGGCGAGCACGACCGAGATCGCCATGCAACGTTCGCCCGCCGCGCCGTAGCCGGCGTTCACGGCCTGGTCTGCGACGAGGTCGAGGTCGGCGTCGGGGAGCACGAGCATGTGGTTCTTCGCGCCGCCGAGCGCCTGCACGCGCTTGCCGTGCTTCGACGCGGTCTCGTAGATGTACTGGGCGATGGGCGTCGAGCCGACGAACGAGATCGACTGCACGAGGGGCGAGGCGAGCAGGCCGTCGACGGCGAGCTTGTCGCCCTGGAGCACGGTGAAGACACCGTCGGGGAGGCCGGCCTCCTTCCAGAGCTCCGCCATCCAGAGGGCCGCCGACGGGTCCTTCTCGCTCGGCTTCAGGACGACGGCGTTGCCGGCGGCGATCGCGATGGGGAAGAACCACATCGGCACCATCGCGGGGAAGTTGAACGGGCTGATGATGCCGACGACGCCGAGGGGCTGCTTCAGCGAGTAGACGTCGATGCCCGACGAGGCGTTCTCGGAGAAGGCTCCCTTGATCAGGTGCGGGAACCCGGTGGCGAGTTCGACGACCTCCTGGCCGCGGAGGATCTCGCCCATCGCGTCGGAGAGCACCTTGCCGTGCTCGGCGGTGATGATGGCGGCGAGCTCGCCCTTGCGCGAGTTCAGCAGCTCGCGGAACGCGAACATCACGGTCTGGCGCTTCGCGATCGAGTAGCCGCTCCACACCTCGAAGCCCGCCTGCGCCGACGTGATCGCCGCGTCGATCTCGGCCTGGTCGGCGAGGGCGACCTCGGCCCGCACCGCACCTGTGGCGGGGTTGAAGACCGGGGCGGTGCGGCCCGAGGCGGACGAGCGCAGCGCGCCGTCGATCCAGTGTCCGATCGCCGCCACTTCGGTGTTCGAAGTGGGCGATGTCGCGGTCTCGGTGATACTCATTGCGGTCCTTCCGGGCGGTGCGGGTGGGCGTTCAGACAGAATGCCCGACGCTCGACTAGGCTTTGATTCCCAGTGTTGCAGAGGCGAAGAGAGCGAAGCTGTGCCAGATCGTCGCGAAGATGAGTCGATCCGAACGGATCGTCCGGCCGTTCCGAACGGCGCGCAGGCGAGTGCGGGCGGGGGCGCGGCCGACGACGGTGCAGCGCTGCCGACCGTGCGCGAGATCCTGGCGCTGCCGGCCATCGCGGCCGGGGTGCCCGAGGTGCTCTCCGGCGAGGGGGCGCTCGACGCCCGGGTTCGCTGGGTGCACGTCTCCGACAGTGCAGGCGTCGCCCGACTGCTCGACGGCGGCGAATTGCTCCTGTCGACCGGCTCGGGCTGGCCGACCGATCCCGGCGAGCTCCGCGACTTCATCGCGGGCCTCGTCGACGCGGGCCTTTCGGGTCTCGTGCTCGAACTCGGCGCGCACTACCGCTACGTTCCGGCCGTCGTCGAAGGGGCGGCGCGCGAGCGCGGGCTGGCACTCATCGCGCTGCACCGCGAGGTGAAGTTCGTCGCGCTGACCGAAGCCGTGCACAGCCGGATCATCTCCGAACAGACGGCCGCCCTGCGCGCCCGCGACGAGGTGCGCGAGCGCTTCACCGCGTTGAGCCTTCGCGGCTCGCCCGTCGACTACCTCGTCGCGCAGCTCGCACAGACGCTCGGGGCGCCGGTCGTGCTCGAGAACCTCGCCTACGAAGTGGTCGCCGCCGAGGTGCCCGCCGGCATCGAGCAGGAGTTGTTCGCGAACTGGGAACAGCGCTCCCGCCACGCGCACCGCAACCGCGGGGACTGGCTGATCGTGCCGGTCGAGGCCAGGGGAATCCGGTGGGGCAACCTCATCGCACTGCCCGGGCCGGCCCACCCGGCGGGCCGTACCGGCGTCATCGAACAGGGTGCGATCGCCCTCGCGCTCGGCCGTCTCGCCGACGACGGCGACGAGTGGATGCGCGCGGGGCGGCAGCGACTCGTCGACGGACTGCTCGAAGGGCGTTTCGCCGGACTGCCCGCGGCGGCGGCGCGACTCACCGCCGCCGGTCTGCCCGTCGAGGGGGCGACGCTGCACGGGCTCGTCGTCACGGGCGTGCCGGTCACGGCATCGCGAGCGGATGCCGCGGCGCAGCAGTTCGGCGGCCGCGCTCTCGCCGCCGCGGCCCCGGGCTGGCCGCGCCAGACCCACGCGAGCATCGTGCTGCTGTCGCTGCCGATCGGCGCGCAGTTCGCCGATGCGAGGGCGCGCGAGTTCGCCCGTGCGGTGGTCGACGCCGAGGCATCCACCGATCACCTGGTGCTCTCGATCGGGCAGGCCGCCTCGGAGCTCGACGGGCTGCTCGGGTCGGTGCAGGAGGCGATCGACCTGGCACGCGTGCCCGGTGCCCGGTCGCAGCGCGGCCTTGCGATCCGTCGGGCCGAAGACCGCCCGTTGATCAGACTCGTGACCTCGCTGCGCGACGACCACCGGCTTCTGCGGCACAGCGAGCAGATGCTCGCGCCGCTCATCGAGTACGACCTCGCCCGCGGCGGCGACCTGCTCGACGTGCTCGGTGCGACGCTCGCGCATCCCGGCAACCGCACCGCCGCGGCGGGGGCCTCGCATCTGTCGAGGTCGGTGTTCTACCAGCGGCTGACGCTCATCGGGCAACTCCTCGGCGTCGACCTCGACGACGGCGAGACGCTCACGGCGCTGCACCTCGCGCTGCTCGTGCGGCGGAGCGCGGTGCGGTAGCCCGCCCGCCCCGCCCGCGCCCCGCCCGCCCTCCCCGCCCCGCGCGCCCTCCCCGCCCCGCCCGCCCGCGCCCGCCCGCCCGCCCGCGCCGCGCCCGCCCGTCCCCGCCCGCCCTTTACAGGACATCGACGCGTTTACAGGACGACCCGCCCGGCAAACGTCCTGTCCACGCGCGAATGTCCTGTAAACCCGGGGCGGAGCGAGGGCTCGGGAGAGGGCTCGGGAGAGGGCCGGGAGAGGGCCCGGGGTGCGGTGCGCTGGGACAGCAAAAACTGGTCACTTGCTATTGACAAGTGCACTTGCAAAGAGCAAGCTGGGGTGCGAAGCATCCGCTCGACCACTGACGATCCGGAGGCGATCATGACCACGACCAGCATCTTCGTGAACCTGCCCACCAGCGACCTCGACCGCGCCAAGGCGTTCTACGAGGCCCTCGGGTTCACCATCAACCCACTCTTCACCGATGAGAACGCCGCCTGCGTGGTGCTCGACGAGAACATCTATTTCATGGTGCTCACCCGCGAGTACCTCGGCACCTTCACCGACAAGCAGATCATCGACCCGAAGACGCACGCGCAGACCAGCATCTCGTTCACCCGCGACTCGCGCGACGAGGTCGACGCGGTGCTCGCCAAGGGGCTCGCCGCCGGCGGCACCGAGCCGCGCGACGCGCAGGACTACGGCTTCATGTACTCGCGCGACCTCGAAGACCCCGACGGCAACATCCTCGGGTTCCTGTACATGGAGCAGGCGGCCGTCGAGCAGGGCCCCGACGCCTACCTGGCCGACCAGGGCCAGCAGGCGCCGTCGGCGACGGTCTGACCGAGTGGCGACGCGTGGCGCGCGCGGCTTCGGCCAGTACGGCGGAGCCGCCCGCGCGCTCGAGCGGGTCGGGGATCGATGGGCGCTGCTCATCGTCCGCGACCTGCTCGTCGGCGCGCGCCGCTACGGCGATCTGAAGGCGGGGCTGCCGCGCATCCCCACGAACATCCTCAGCGACCGGCTGAAGGAGCTGCAGGAGGCGGGCGTCCTGCGGCGCGTGCCGAGCGTGCGCGGCGGCTACGAGCTCACCGAGCTCGGCCGAGGCCTCGAGCCCGTCGTCGTCGCCCTCGAGCGCTGGGGGTGGTCGCTGCTCGGCGAACCCGGCGACGGTGAGACGATGAGCGCCGACTCCATCGCCTTCGCGCTGCGGGCGGCGTTCCGGCCGGATGCCGCGGCGTCGCTGCCGCCCACCGAGTACGTGCTGCACGTGGCCGACGAGGCGGCACCCGTCTCGGTGTCGGCGATCGTCATCGGCCCGACGCTCGACGTCGCCCCGGTCGGCCCAGGCGCGCTGCCCCAGCCGCGCCGGTCGGCGCTCGAGCCCGTGCCCCAGTCGGTGCTCGAGCTCGAGCTGGCACCGGGGCGGCTGCGCGCGCTGCTCGCGGGCGAGGCATCCGTGCCATCGTCGTTCGCCGGCGACAGCGAGTTGCTGGCCCGGTTCTGCGCCACGTTCCGCATCGACGCGGGTGGCCCCGCACCGGTCATGCCTGCCACGGCGGTCGCTTGACCCGCGCCCCGTGCGCCGCAGCTTCGGAACTCTGCACCAGATCGGGGCCGATCGGGGCATTCGATCCGAAGTTGTGGCGATCTCCGAGGTCGCGGCGGGTTCCGGGGCGCCGGCGATGCCCGCCGTACTCCAAGGGATACGCGGCCCGCGCTCGTTCGCGCTGGCCCGGCGGCTACGTTGACACGACGCGGCTCCGCCGCCCGATCACTCGGTTGCGGGCGATGTCGTCATGCTCGTCGGCCGCAGTGGGTCGCGGGCGTGCCCAAGGCGTTCTGCGCCTGATCGAGCGACGCAACCGCCGCCTGAGCACCGCCAGGAGTTCGGGGATCGCCACAGCTTCGGACCGATCCGTGTGAGACATCCGAAAGCGTGGCGATCTCCGAAATCGTGGCGTGGAGGGGAGCGCCGGGCCGCGTCGGCTACTTCGCGACGAAGCGGAGGCGGCGGTTCGCGAATTCGCCGATGCCGACCGGACCCATCTCGCGCCCGAAGCCCGAGCGCTTCACGCCGCCGAACGGCAGCTCTGCGGCCTCGGCGGCGATCGTGTTGACGTGCGTCATGCCGACCTCGAGACGCGAGGCGACGCGCGCGGCGCGAGCCTCGTCGGTCGAGAACACCGAACCGCCGAGACCCAGTGCGCAGTCGTTGGCGAGCTCGAGCGCCTCCTCGTCGCTGTGCACACGGAACACGGTCGCGACCGGGCCGAACATCTCTTCGCCGTACGATTCGGAGTCTCGGGGCACCCCGGTCAGCACCGCCGGCGAATAGTACGCGCCGGGGCCGTCGGAGAGCACGCCGCCCGCTTCGAGGGTCGCGCCCTCGGCGACCGCCTTCTGCACTTGGGCGTCCACCGTCTCGGCGGCGGCGCGCGACGACATGGGTGCGTACTGGCCGTCGCCGAGGTCGAGCTGGTCGCCTGGCTCGAGGCCGGTGGCGAGCTTCGTCAGCTCGGCGACGAACTCGTCGTAGATGTCGTCCATCACGATCAGGCGCTTGTTCGAGTTGCACACTTGGCCGCCGTTGTAGACGCGGAAGTCCCACGCCGCCTTCGCGACACCCGCGACATCGTCGGAGTCGAGCACGACCATCGGGTCGATGCCGCCGAGCTCGAGCACGCACTTCTTCAGGTGCCGGCCGGCCTGCTCGCCGATGATGGCGCCCGCTCGCTCGGATCCCGTGAGGGAGACGCCCTGCACCCGGGGGTCGGCGATCATGGTCGCGATCTGCTCGTGCGAGGCGAACACGTTCTGGTAACCCCCGACGGGAACCCCGGCCTCCTCCATGATCTCCTGGATCGTGAGGGCCGAGCGGGCGCAGATGTCGGCGTGCTTCAGGATGATCGTGTTGCCGAGCACGAGGTTCGGCGCCGCGAAGCGGGCCACCTGGTAGTACGGGAAGTTCCACGGCATGACGCCGAGGAGGGCGCCCACGGGCAGTTGCTCGATGGTCGCCTTGCCCGGGATCGTCGACGGGATCTCGCGATCGGTGATCAGGCTCGGTCCGTGCACCGCGTAGTACTCGATGATCGAGCGGGCGAACTCGACCTCGTCGAGCGACTCGGCGATCGACTTGCCCATCTCGACGGCGATGAGCCGCGCGAGCTCGTCCTTGCGCTCCTCGAAGATCTCGGCCACCCGCTTGACCGCGGCGGCGCGCTCCTGAACGCCGCGCTCGCGCCACTCGCGGTACGCGCCGTCGCCGGCGGCGAGGGTCGCCTCGATGTCTGCGTCGGTCGCCGACTCGAAGGTCTCGACGATCTCGCCGGTCGCGGGGTTCTGCACCCGGTACTTCGCCATGATGTTCCTCTTCTTCGTTCTTCGCGGAGCGCCTCAGCGCTCGATGAATACCTTGCGGAGCGGTTCGCGGACCGTCCAGATCGTCTTCATGCCCGCTTCGAGCCGCACCACCGAGCCCGGCGCGAGCACGATGGGGTCGCCGGGCCGGCCGGTCGAGGGCATGTGCTCGAACTCGACCGTCGCGGCGCCCGCGAGCACGACGAAGACCTCGTCGACCTCGACGTCGCGCATCGCGCCGACCGTCATCTCCCAGACGCCGATCTCACCCGCGCCCGACTGGTCGAGCGCGAGATAGGCCGTCGTCGGGCTGCCTGCGACGACCTGATCGTCCGGCACGGGCTCGTGTTCGAGGGCCAGCGCCGTGGCATCCGTCGGTGCGCCGGCGATGAGACGCAGCGCGGCCTCGGCGCCGTGGCCCTCTTCGCCGCTCATGAGTCGAACCCGAGGCCGAGCGCGTCGAGCGTCTTCAGCAGCACGTTGCGCTTGCCCCGGTTGTGGTCGGCGCGGTCGAGCGACCAGCGGGTCGCGTTGATGCCGATCGCGGCGGCCGGCTCGGGCGGGAAGGGCAAGGGGCGCTTGCGCACCATCTCGAGGGTGGTGCGTTCGTTCTCGCGGCGTTCGAGCAGGTCGAGCATCGTCTCGGCGGCGAAGCGGGTCGACCCCACACCGAGGCCGGTGAACCCGGCGGCGTACGCGACGCGGTGGTCGCGGGCCGTGCCGAAGAACGCGGTGAACTGGGTGCTCGTGTCGATCGCGCCCGCCCACTGGTGGCTGAACCTCAACCCTTCGAGCTGCGGGAACGTCGTGAAGAAGTGGCTCCCGAGCCGCTGCCAGCTCTCGGGCCGGTTCTCGTACGATTCGCGCACCTTGCGCCCGTAGTTGTAGATGGCGTCGTAGCCGCCGAAGAGGATGCGGTTGTCCTTCGAGAGGCGGTAGTAGTGGAACTGGTTGGCCATGTCGCCGATGCCCTGGCGGTCGTTCCACCCGATCGAGGCGAGCTGCTCGGCCGACAGCGGCTCGGTCATCAGCACGTAGTCGTATACGGGCACGGTCATCAGCCGGTTGCGCTTGAGGAGCGACGGGAACACGTTCGTCGCGAGCACGGCGTGCTTCGCGTCGACGCGGCCTCCGTCGGTGACGACGCTGACGGCACCCGTCGAGCCCGGCGTCTCGAGGCGGCGCACGGGGGAGTGTTCGAAGATCTCGACGCCGCGCTCCTCGACCACGCGGGCGAGCTCGGCGGCGAGGCGAGCCGGGTGCAGCATGCCGTTGGTGCGCTTCTCCCAGACGCCGGCGAGGTAGGTCGGCGAGTTCACGGATGCCTGGACCGCGGCCTCGTCGAGGAACACGATGTCCTCGGCCTCGCCATTCGACGCCGCCTCGTCGGCCCAGTCCCTCAGCCATTCGACCTGGTGCTCCTCGACGGCGGGAGCGAGTTGCCCGGTGCGCTCGAAGTGGAAGTCCATGCCGAACTTCGCCTCGCTCGCCTCGATGGCGTCGAGGTTCTCCATGCCGAGGCGGTGGAGAACGTCCATCTCCTTCGGCCAGCGGGCCTTGCCGTTCTCGTCGCCGTGCGTGAGGCTCGCCTCGCAGAAGCCGCCGTTGCGGCCGGAGGCCGCCCAGCCGACCCGCTTCGCCTCGACCAGCACGATGTGCGCGTCGGGGTTGCGCTCCTTGGCGAGCAGCGCCGTCCAGAGGCCGGTGTAGCCGCCGCCGACGACGACGAGGTCGGCGACCACGGTGCCGCCGAGCTTCGGCCGTGAGGGCTTCAGCGCCTCGGGAAGGTCGTCGATCCAGAAGGTCGAGTGCGAGGTGCCACCGAGCGCGTGCTCGATGACGGAGGGCTGGGGGATGCGTCGTTCGAAGACGGTGGTGCCCACGGGTATCACTCCGATGCGAATTGGATGTCTCCATCCTGACGCTGCCCGGCCGTCGTGCGCCAGTCTCACGCGGCTGCGGGCTCGGCCCGTTTGTCGGACATTCGCCGCTTCGCAGGACAGTTCTGCTTCATCTCGTCCGGCGCAGCGGGGATGTCGCGCGCAACGGCGGTGGGTTGCGAGACGCTCGCGTCGCTCGCTCCTCAACCCGTGGTCGAGCGGGGCGAGTGCGCCTCGAGGAACTGGAAGACCTCGGTCTGGTCGACCCCCGGGAAGGTGCCCGTCGGCAGCGCCGCCAGCAGCGAGGTCGGCGTGCGCGCGGCGGGCCACGAGGCATCCGCCCATTTCTCGGCGAGGCCCGACGGAGCCTGGCAGCACGCCGGGTCGGGGCAGCGCGACACCGCACGGTGGGGTGTCTCGCGGCCGCGGAACCACTTGACGTGCTCGAACGGCACCCCCACCGAGACCGAGTACTCGCCCTCTTTCGCCTTCTCGATGCGCGAGGTGCACCAGAACGTACCCGACGGGGTGTCGGTGTACTGGTACCACGGGCTGTAGCGGTCCTCGACGTCGAACACGGTGCGCGCCGTCCAGTTGCGACACATCGTGGTGCCCTCGATCGCGCCGAGCGCGTCGCTCGGGAACCGCACCCGGTCGTTCTCGTACGCCTTGATGATCGTGCCCGACTCGTGCACCTTCGTGAAGTGCACGGGGATGTCGAGACGGGCGGTCGCGAGGTTCGTGAAGCGGTGGGCGGCGGTCTCGTACGAGACGGCGAAGGCGTCGCGCAGGTCCTCCATGGAGATGCGGCGCAGGTTCTTCGCCTCGGAGAGGAAGCGCACCGCCGCCTGTTCGGGCAGCAGGATGGCGGCGGTGAGGTAGTTGGTCTCGATGCGCTGGCGCAGGAAGTCGCCGTAGTTCGCCGGCTCCTCGTGGCCGAGCAGGTGGCTCGCGAGCGCTTGAAGGATGGGGGAGCGCGAGTCGCGCGAGGGCGACAGCTGCGTCGGCAGGTAGATACGGCCGTGGTGCTTGTCGGTGACCGAGCGGGTCGAGTGCGGCAGGTCGCCGACGTAGTGCAGCGAGTAGCCGAGGTGCGAGGCCATGTCGGCGACGAGCTGGTGCGAGACCGGCCCGCCGGTGTGCCCGACAGCTTCGAGGAGTTCGGCCGCCTTCTGCTCGAGCTCGGGGTAGAAGTTGTCGCGGGCGCGCATCTCGGCGCGCAGCTCGCCGTTCGCGCGGCGCGCCTCCTCGGGCGTGGCCGCGCGCTCGCGGTGGAGGCGGTCGATCTCGTTGTGCAGGGCGAGGATCGTCTGCAGGGTCTGGTCGTTCATCGTCTTCGCGACGCGGAAGGGGTCGAGCCCGAGGGCGGCGAACACGGGGCCGCGCTGTGCGCGCTCGACGGCGATCTCGAGGGCGACGCGCTCGTTCGGGGCGTCGCTGCGCAGCAGCTCGTCGACCGTGGTGCCGAGCGCGAGCGCGATCGTGCGCAGCATCGAGAGGCGCGGCTCGCGCTTGCCGTTCTCGATGGCGCTCACCTGCGAAGGCGCCCGGTCGATCGCGCGGGCGAGCTCGCCGAGGGTCAGTCCTCGGGCGGTGCGCCGGTCGCGGATGCGCCGGCCGAGCGTGAGCGCATCGAGCTGCTCGGCGGGGGAGGCCGCGGCGGTGGCATCGACGGTGATCATGCCATCGATGGTCACACGCGATGGCCATTCACGCAAACGGAAGAATCGCAGAAATTCTGCTGGCGATGCGTTGCGCATGAGGCCTGGTCGGTGAAACGGATGCCTCGCTCGCGAAGAATCGGCGAAGTGCTAGCCCAGCGCGATGATCTCCTCCGTGCTCGCCACCGTGGCGTAGCTGCCGTCGAGCGCCGCCATGAACGCCGCATGCACCTGCGCGCCGGGCACGACGACCCCGCCGAACTCGAGGTCGGGGGCGGCGCACGCATCGTGGGCGACGGTCACCGTGTAGCCGGAGTCGGCCGCCGCGCGCACGGTCGCGTCGACGCACATGCTCGACATCATGCCCGTGACGACGAGTTCGTCGGGGGCGATCGCGCGCAGACGCTCGTCGAGGTCGGTCTCGAGGAACGAGTTCGGGTTCTCCTTCGTGACGAGCGCCTCGTCGGCGAACGGCGCGACCGAGGGGTGGATCTCGACGCCCGGGGTGCCGGGCTGGAAGAAGGCGGCGTCGGGGGCGTCCCAGATGTGCTGCACGTGCACGACCGGATCACCGTGCTCGCGCCAGGCGGCGAGCAGTCGCGAGGCCTGCGCCGCCGCGGCGTCGGTGCCGACGAGCGGGTGCCGGCCGCCGGGGAAGTAGTCCTGCTGGATGTCGATGATGATGAGCGCTCGGGTCACACGCCCAATGTAACGAGCGCCGCGGGGTCGTGGCGCGTCGAATCCGCCTGCGCTCGCCGGAATGGCAGGAGCGACGCGGAGGATGGCGCGGTCTCGCGGTTCAGCCCGTCGGCGGCTCAGCCGGTCGCGCGCTCGCGGGACGCCAGCACCTCGGGCACGTGACGTTCGGCCCACTCGCGCATCGCGGCGATCGGCTCGAGGAGCGATTCGCCGAGCGGCGTGAGCGAGTACTCCACACGCGGCGGGGAGTCGGCGTACGCGCGCCGCTCGACGAGCCCGTCGGCCTCGAGGGCGCGCAGCGTCTCGGTCAGCACCTTCGGGGTGACCTCGCCGACCCGGGAGCGCAGCTCGGTGAAACGCAGCGTTCCCGCGCGCGAGAGGGCGAGGATGACGAACATCGTCCATCGCTCCCCGATGCGGCTGAGGATCACCCGGCTCGGGCAGTTCGGCGAGAGCACGTCGCGCTCCTCGTCGTCGATCGGAGTCGCGGCAGCGGGCGCGGTGGTGACGTGGTGTTGCGACATCCGACCCCCGATGACGGCTCGTGCTTCCCTCGAGGGAAGTTCCGTTGAAGTAACCGGCGTCCGCTCCGTAGCGTCGCAGGCATGAGGATTCTACTGACCGGGGGAACCGGATACATCGGATCGGCCGTGCTCGAGGAGCTCGTCGCGCACGGGCACGAGGTCGTCGCGGTCGTGCGCAGCGAGCGCGCCGCTGAAGCGGTCGAGTCGCGCGGTGCGACCGCAGCGATCGGCGAGGCGACGGATGCCGCGTGGCTCGGCCCGCTGCTCGCCGTCGCCGACGGCGCGGTGCACGCGGCCGCACCCGCGACCGACGCCGCGGCCTTCGACACCGCGATCTCCGACGCCGTCATCGAGGCCTTCGGCGGCACCGGTCGCCGCTACGTGCACACCGGCGGCATCTGGGCGTACGGCGCCGGCGTCGCGCTCGACGACGACGCCCGGCCCGATGCGCCGGCCCTCGTCGCCTGGCGGGTGCCGATCGAGGAGCGGCTGCTCGAGTCATCCGTGTCGGCGACGATCATCGCCCCCGGCGTCGTCTACGGCGACGAGCGCGGGCTCGTGCAGCTCATCACCGAGGCGTCGCGCGACGCCGACGGCCGGATCCTGCTGCTCGGCGACGGCGAGCAGCACTGGACCTGGGTGCACGTCGACGACCTCGCCCGCCTCTACCGGCTCGCACTCGAGCACGACCGCGCCCAGGGCCGCATCATCGGCAGCGACGGCGCGCCCACGACGGTGCGCGCGGTCGCCGGGGCCGTCGTCGCGCAGGGCGGCGCGAACGGTGTCGTCGCCGAGGGGGCGGATGCCTCGCGCTCGCGCCTCGGCGCGGACTTCGCCGATGCGCTGCTCCTCGACCAGCGCGCCGACGGTGCGAAGGCGCGGGCGCTCGGCTGGCTGCCCGTGCACGGGAGCGTCCTCGACGAGGTCGTCGGGCGGGAGGCCTCCGCCGCCTGACCGGCGGGCGGCGGGGCCGCTCGTCACGCCTCCTGCACGAGTTCGTCGCGCGCCGGCCGGGCGAGCATGTCGAGGTAGTGCACGTTCGTCATGACCCCGAGCACGTTGCCGAAGGGGTCGACGACCGACGCGGTCACGAAGCCGGGCCCGTGCTCGGTGATCGGCAGCAGCGGCGTTGCGCCGAGCTCGACGAGTCGCGCGACGGCGGTCTCGAGCGAGTCGAGCGCTGCGGGCGGCGGCGAACACCGCTCGGCATCGAGTCGAGGCGACGGTGCTCGTCGACGCGGCGGTCGTCGAGGAGTTCCGGGGCTGGGCCACCGGCAGCAGCGCCGACGGCGAGGCGGAGGCCGACGGCCGGGTGCGGCTGCGCGTCACCGCGCCGAGCGAGCAGGTGCTCGAACGGCGCCTCGCGGCCTGGGCGCGGGAGGCCGAGGTGATCGAACCCGCGAGCCTGCGCGATCGGCTCGCGGAGCTCGGCGCCGCCCTCGCCGCGCGCTACCGATGAGCGCGACCGCGTCGCCGTTCCGAGGCATCCGCGGCGGCCGCGACTCGAGCCGATGGGCAGCCATGCCCATTTCCGTTCGTCGGTGGCGACTGCTTGGATGTACCGGGGCCCGGGACCGACCCGGGACCGATCTTTAGGGGAATCATCACGATGACTGCTTCACGTCCGCTCGCCGCCGCCTCGTTCGCGCTGCTCGCACTCCTGCTCACCGGCTGCGCTGCGGGCGCTCCGGCGGCCGACGCCGGCTCGAAGGGCGACGCCAAGACCGACGCCGCCGCACCCGCCGCCGACCAGTCGAAAGAGGAGGCCTGCGAGCTCGTGAAGACCACGCTGACCGAGCTCGAGGGCCTCTCGTCGGTCGACACGAGCGACCCGGCCGCCGCGCTCGAGGCGTTCAAGGGCGCCGAGCAGACGGTCAGCGAGACCGCGGCCCAGATCAGCAACACCGAGGTGAAGGCCGCCGCCGGCAGCGCCGCCACCGCGATGACCGAGTACGTCACCTACGTCGACGGCATGCTCGCCGACCCGGCGAACGCCGACGTCTCGGCCATGGGCGACCACCTCACCGCGCTCACCGAGGGCATCACCGAGCTCACCACCGTCTGCGCCTGACGCACGAGGAACGAGAACGGGGGCGCACCGATCGGTGCGCCCCCGTTCCGCGTCCAGGTCGCGTGGTGCTCAGCTGCCCGCCATCGTGCGGGCGATGTCGGCGGCAGAATCGCCCGCGCGCCGCAGCACGAGCGCGACGAGACCGAGCGCGACCAGCGTGAGCACGAGCATCACCGTCGACACGGCGGCGATCTCGGGCCGGAGCCCGCTGCGCAGCGCGCTCAGCACGTACACCGGCCACGGCGTCGACCCCGAGACCGAGACGAACGCCGCGATGACGGTGTTGTCGAGGCTCAGCGTGAACGACAGCAGGAATCCGGCGAGCACCGCGGGCATCGCGAGCGGCAGCGTCACCTTGCGGAACGTGCGGGCGGGTGTGGCGTAGAGGTCGGCCGAGGCCTCCTCGAGCTTCGCCTCCTGGCCGACGAGACGAGCGCGCACGAGGTAGGAGACGACGGCCACGGAGAAGAGCGAGTGGCCGACGACGAGGCGCACGATGCCGTCGTTGAAGATCGACATGCCGAGGTCCTGGCCGAGGAACACCATCCACGGCAGCAGCGCGACCGCATCGACGATCTCGGGCGTCACCGAGACGAGCAGCAGCAGCCCGAGGAACCACCAGACCCACTTGCCCGCGTGCCGCGCCATCGCGATTCCCGCGAGCGTGCCGAGGAGCGTTGCCACGAGGGCGGCGATGAAACCCGTCTGCACCGAGATCCACACCGCGTCGCGGAGCGCGGGCTTCGCGAGCAGCGCGAGGAACGAGTCGAAGCCGAACTGGTCCCACGACACGAGCAGGCGGCCCACGTTGAACGAGGAGGCGATGATCACGAGGATCGGCGCGAACAGGAAGAGGAGCACGAGGATGCCCCAGATGTTGAACGCGACATCCGACCATGCAGGACGGGCCCGCCGGGCCGGTCGCTCCGCCTGTCGAAGACTCATGCCGCGACCTCCTCTCGAACGGGAACGGATGCCGCAGCCGGCGCTGTGCCGATGACGAGCCTGTTGCGCGCGCGGAAGGGCCAGGAGACGAGCCACACGAGGATCGCCCCGGCCGCCGCGGTGAGCAGGATGACGAAGATCAGCACGACCGCCATCGCCGAGCCGAGCGCCCAGTTCTGCGCGGTCTGGAACTGGCTGGCCACGAGCTGGCCGACCATGTTGCCCTTCGCCCCGCCGAGCACGGTCGCCGTGATGTAGTCGCCCATCAAGGGGATGAAGACGAGCAGCACGCCCGCGACGATGCCGGGCTGCGCGAGCGGGAGGGTGATGCGGAAGAACGTGGTCAGCTTGCCCGCGCCGAGGTCCTTCGAGGCTTCGCGGAGCGGCCCGTTGACCCGGTCGAACGCGACGAAGAGCGGCAGGATCATGAGCGGCAGGTAGTTGTAGACCACGCCGATCAGGACCGCGCCGCGGGTGTTCAGGATCGCGAGCGGCTCGAAGCCGACGCCCTGCAGCATCGTCGAGAGCACCCCCTCGGGCGCGAGGATGACCTGCCAGCCGATCGTGCGCACGAGGAAGTTCGTCCAGAACGGCACCATGACGAGCGCGACGAGCAGGCCCCGCTTCGACGGCGGCGCCTTGACCGCCATCCAGTACGCGACCGGCAGGCCGATGAGGAAGCACAGCACGGTGCCGACGACGCCGACCCACAGCGTGTTCTGGAAGGTCGCGAAGAAGGTCGGGGTGAGCACCTCGGCGTAGCGGTCGAACGACAGCTTGTCGGTCGCCTGCGTGGCGAAGATGCTCGGCTTGTAGCCGAAGCTGAACCACACCACCATCGCCACCGGGGCGATGAAGAAGATCGTCAGCCACGCCCACGCGGGCGCGGCGAGGAGGAAACCGGGGAGTCGTCTACGCACCAGCCGCCGCCTTCGTCTTGTTCCAGATCTGCACGATGCGCTCCTGCGCCTCGGTGAGCTCGCCCTCCTGCATGGTCGCGAGCTGCTCGGGGGAGTAGAACACGAGGTCGAGCATCGGCAGTCCGGCGTCGGCCGCGACCTGCTCGATGTCCTTCGCGCCCGTGTGGTACCCGATGTAGTCGAGTTCGGAGATGGCGTTCTCGGGCGCGAGCACGTAGTCGATGAACGCGTGCGCGGCCTCGGGGTGCGGTGCGCCGGCCGGGATCGCCCAGTTGTCCATCCACAGCTCGGTCGAGGGCGAGCCGAGCACGAACTTCCAGCGCTCGGGGTCCGGGCTCTCGAGCATGCCGAGTCGCGCGTCGCCGTTGTACGACTGCATGAGCGCCTGCGTGGCCTGCGGGATGGCGCTGCCGCCCGGGTACGAGTCGAACGCCGAGATGTGCGGGGCGAGCTCCTCGACGAGGAAGGCCTCGGCGGCGGCCAGGTCGGCTTCGTCGGTCGTGTTCCACGGGATGCCGTTCGACCAGAAGTAGAGGCCCGTCAGCTCGGCCGGGTCGTCGAGGAGCGAGGTCTTGCCGCTCGCCTCGTTCTTGGCCGCGTCGATGAAGTCGTTCCAGTCCTTCAGCTCGCGGTCGATCACCGTGGTGTCGTAGACGAAGCCCGTCGTCCCCCACGCCTTGCAGATCGAGTACTCGTTGTCGGGGTCCCACGCGCGGCCGAGGAACTCGGGGTCGACGTGCTGCAGGTTGGGGATGAGGTCGTGGTTGAGCTTGGCCAGCAGCCCGTGCTCGGCCATCTGCGCGACGAAGGTGCCGGTCGGCACGACGATGTCGTAGCCGCTCGTGCCGCGGGCGCCGACGAGCTTCGCCACCATCTCCTCGTTGGAGTTGAAGGCGCTGAGCGAGATCTTCGGCCCGAGCTCGGCGGTGAAGGCGTCGAGCACGTCGGGGGCGTCGTAGTCGCCCCAGGTGTAGATCGAGAGGCGGTCCTCGAGGGCGCCGCCCGAGGCCTGCGCGGCGTTCTGCGTGCCGGACGGCGCGCACGCGGCGAGCAGCCCGGCCGAGCCCGCCGCGGCGGCGAAGCTCAGGAATCGGCGCCGGGAGAGCTCGCGGCGGATGGTCTTGGCGGCGCCGGCGGGCGCGAGGATGCGGATCTCGGGTTCGGGTGACATCGTGGCTCCTCGGCGGATCAGGCGGTGGGCGGGGCGACGAACCCGCCGTCGCTCGCCGCATCGTCGGCCGGGAACAGGAGCACGCTCTCGGGGCGCCACGAGCACACGACCGCGTCGCCGACCGAGACCTGCGGCGCCTCGGGGGTGGGGCGCCGGACGATGAGGCTCTGGTCGTCGCCGAGTCGGACGAGGTACTGCATGGTCTCGCCGAGGTGCGAGACGCCGAGGAGGGTGCCGCGGGCGGTGTTCACGGCGTCGGATGCCGCGTCGCCGGCCGCGGCCTCGATCCGCACGAACTCGGGGCGGACGGCCGCGAGGCCGGCCTCTCCCTCGCGCAGGGCGGGGGAGGCCGGGGTGGCGCCGCGCACGAGCGCGTGCGTCGAGTCGACGGCGCCGCCGCCCTCGGCGGCCCGGCCGCGGAAGAAGTTCTGCTGGCCGACGAACGCGGCGACGTAGGCCGAGGCCGGTCGCGCGTACACGGTGTCGGCGTCGGCGAGCTGCTCGATGCCGCCGTTCCGCATGATCGCGATGCGGTCGCTCATCGACAGGGCCTCGCCCTGGTCGTGCGTGACGAAGACGAAGGTGATGCCGAGCCGCGACTGGAGGAGCTTGAGCTCGAGCTGCATCTCCTCGCGCAGCTGGCGGTCGAGCGCGCCGAGCGGCTCGTCGAGCAGCAGCACGGACGGGCGGTTGACGAGGGCGCGGGCGAGGGCGACGCGCTGCTGCTGGCCGCCGGAGAGCTGGGTGGGCTTGCGATCGGCGAACCCGCGCATCTGGGCGAGGTCGAGCGCGTCGATGACGCGCTCGCGGATCTCCGACTTGGGGGTGCGCTTCTGCTGCAGTCCGTAGGCGACGTTCTCGGCGACCGACATGTGAGGGAAGAGCGCGTAGGCCTGGAACACGGTGTTCACGTCGCGGCGGTAGGGCGGCACACCGAGCAGCGAACGACCGGAGACGCGGATGTCGCCCGCGTCGGGCTGCTCGAAGCCGGCGATCATGCGCAGCGTCGTGGTCTTGCCGCAGCCCGACGGGCCGAGCAGCGAGATGAACTCCCCGGCCTTGATGGTGAGCGAGAGGCCGTCGACGGCGGTCGCGTCGCCGTAGCGCTTCGTGACGGCGTCGATGACGACCGTTCCGGGTGCCTCGCCGCGGGAATTCCCGGGTGCGGGAGTCGTCCCCGACTCCGCCTCGATCGTGGATGCCTGAGTCACCGGCGACGCCTCCTGTTCACTCGCGCGCCATCGCGCAGTGGCCATTCTGCCCTGCGGCACGGCGGGAGCAACGCGGATCCCGGCGAATGAGACGAACCATCGGACGGGGGCGGGGTGACCTGACAGTCCGTCCGGTCGGTCGCGCCCGAGGCGGAGCCGGCGGGCGTGAGCCCGGCCGCGGCGCTCGAGACGACCGCCGTCGAGGGCGACGAGGTGCTGCTGCGCCAGCTCGTCGTCACCCTCGTGCAGAACGCGATCCGGCACAACGCGCGGGGCGGGTTCGTGACAGTGACGACGGATGCCACGGGGCCCGCCCCGCTCCTCCGCGTCGAGAACGGCGGGGCCGAGCTCGACGCGGCGACCGTCGCCACCCTCACCGCGCCGTTCGCCCGGGGCGGCGGGCGCACGCGCGACGCCGCCGACCGGGGTCGCGGATTCGGCCTCTCGATCGTCGCGGCGATCGTCGCCAGGCACGGGGCCGAGCTCGAGCTCTCACCGCGGCCCTGCGGGGGCTCCGCGCCACGGTGCGCTCCAGCCACTGACCCGCTGTCGGACGGGTGGACCGCGGTTCTTCTTCGGAGTAGAAATACCGCAGAAGTTCACCCCCGGACTCGTCGGTCCGGGTGCTCCAGGCGGGCGCAGCATGGGTGCAGGACGAACGGATGACCCGCCACGAGGCATCCGGAGAATGCACCCCGCAGCACCGAAGGAGCACGACGATGAGCACCCCCAACCGCCCCGGCGACCAGACCCAGACCGCGGCCGAGCTGCAGCTCGAGTGGGACGCCGACCCCCGCTGGGAGGGCGTGAAGCGCGACTACACCGCCGAGGACGTCATCGCCCTCCGCGGCCCGGTTCGCGAGGAGCGCACGCTCGCCAAGCGCGGCGCCGAGAAGCTCTGGCAGGACATCCAGAAGAACACGGGCAACGCCTTCGAGCGCATGGAGGACCCGGAGTGGTCGGCCGCGCTCGGCGCCCTCACCGGCAACCAGGCCGTGCAGCAGGTGCGCGCGGGCCTGAAGGCGATCTACCTGTCGGGCTGGCAGGTCGCGGCCGACGCGAACCTCAGCGGCCAGACCTACCCCGACCAGTCGCTCTACCCGGCGAACTCGGTGCCGGCGGTCGTGCGACGCATCAACAACGCGTTGCTGCGAGCCGGCCAGATCGAGCAGGATGCGGTTTCGACCCTTCGACAGGCTCAGGACGGCGCAGGCGCAACCGGCGTGAAGGACTGGATGGCCCCCATCGTCGCCGACGCCGAGGCCGGCTTCGGCGGTCCGCTGAACGCCTACGAGCTCATGCACCAGATGATCGAGGCCGGCGCGGCGGGCGTGCACTGGGAGGACCAGCTCGCGAGCGAGAAGAAGTGCGGCCACATGGGTGGCAAGGTGCTGATCCCGACGTCGCAGCACATCCGCACGATCAACGCGGCGCGATTGGCAGCGGATGTCGCCGGCGTGCCGTCGATCATCATCGCCCGCACCGACGCGCTCGCTGCGACGCTGCTGACGAGCGACCACGACGAGCGCGACAAGCCGTTCGTCACGGGGGAGCGCACCGCCGAGGGCTTCTACGAGGTGGCGAACGGCATCGAGCCGGTGATCGCCCGTGGCCTCGCGTACGCCGAGTACGCCGACCTGCTCTGGGTGGAGTCGGCCGAACCCGACCTCGACCTCGCGCGCCGCTTCGCCGAGGCCGTGCACGCGAAGTTCCCGGGCAAGCGCCTCTCGTACAACTGCTCGCCGAGCTTCAACTGGAAGCGTCACCTCGACGACGAGCAGATCGCGAAGTTCCAGCGCGAGCTCGCCTCGATGGGCTACGCGTTCCAGTTCATCACCCTCGCGGGCTTCCACTCCCTGAACCACGGCATGTTCACGCTCGCGAAGGACTACAGCGAGCGCCACATGTCGGCCTACGTCGAACTCCAGGAGGCCGAATTCGCCTCGGAGGCATCCGGGTACACCGCCACGCGCCACCAGCGCGAGGTCGGCACCGGCTACTTCGATCAGATCGCCACCGCGCTGAACCCCAACAGCGCAACCCTCGCCCTCGTCGGATCGACCGAGGAAGACCAGTTCAACCACTGACCCGTTCGCCCACCCCATGGGGTTTACAGGACATCGCGGGGTTCGCAGGACGAGTTGACGAGCAGTCGTCCTGCAAGTCGGCGGATGTCCTGTGAACCCCGGGGCGGCACGTCCAAGGAGACGAAACCATGAGCACCATCACCCTCGAACGCACAGAGACCACCCCGCGCCCCGCGAGCGGGAGCTTCCAGACCGTCGAACCTCGCATCGAGGTCACCGCGCCGCTCGGCGCGCGCTACGACGAGATCCTCACCCCCGAGGCGCTCGCGTTCCTCGCCGGGCTGCACGACCGCTTCGCCGGCACCCGGCACGAGCTGCTCGCCGAGCGCCTGCAGAGCCGCGTCGACGCCGCGAACGGCCGCGACCCGAAGTTCCTGCCCGAGACGACGTGGATCCGCGAGGACCCGTCATGGCGGGTCGCGGGCGCCGCCCCCGGTCTCGAGGACCGTCGCGTCGAGATCACGGGACCGACCGACCGCAAGATGGCGATCAACGCGCTGAACTCGGGTGCGAAGGTCTGGCTCGCCGACCAAGAGGATGCCACGAGCCCTACCTGGGCGAACGTCATCGAGGGGCAGCTCAGCCTCTTCGACGCAGTGCGCGATCGCCTCGACTACACGAACCCCGAGGGCAAGGAGTATCGGGTCGAACGCCCGTTCGCCGAGACGCCGACGATCGTGATGCGCCCGCGCGGCTGGCACCTCGTCGAGAAGCACCTCAGGTTCCACGACCGTGCGGGGCGCGCGATGCACGCCTCGGGTTCGCTCGTCGACTTCGGCCTGTACTTCTTCCACAACGCGCACGCCCTCATCGCCGCCGGCCGCGGACCGTACTTCTACCTGCCGAAGCTCGAGAGCCACCGCGAGGCGAAGCTCTGGAACGACATCTTCGTCCATGCGCAGGCCGCCCTCGGCATCCCGCAGGGCACGGTGCGCGCCACGGTGCTCATCGAGACGATCCAGGCCGCGTTCCAGATGGACGAGATCCTCTACGAGCTGCGCGAGCACTGTGCGGGCCTCAACGCCGGCCGCTGGGACTACATCTTCTCGATCGTGAAGACCTTCCGCTCGCGGGGTCGTCGCTGGGTGATGCCCGACCGCAGGTCGATCACGATGACGGTGCCGTTCATGCGGGCCTACACCGAGCTGCTGGTGCAGACCTGCCACAAGCGCGGAGCACATGCCATCGGCGGCATGAGCGCGTTCATCCCGAACCGCCGCGACCCCGAGGTGACCGAACGCGCGCTCGCCGCGGTCTCGGCCGACAAGCGCCGCGAGGCGGGCGACGGCTTCGACGGCACCTGGGTCGCCCACCCCGACCTGATCCCCACGGCTCGCGCCGAGTTCGACGCGGTGCTCGGCGAGCGGCCGAACCAGGTCGACCGCCTGCGTGACGACGTCGTGGTGACGGCGGCGCAGCTGCTCGACATCCCCTCGGGCGGCGGCGAGGTCAGCGAGGCCGGCGTGCACGACAACGTGTCGATCGCGATCCGCTACATCGAGTCGTGGCTGCGGGGCACCGGCGCCGCGGCGATCGACAACCTGATGGAGGATGCCGCGACCGCCGAGATCTCGCGTTCGCAGATCTGGCAGTGGCTCAACGAGAACACCGTCACCGCCGAGGGCACGCGCATCGATCAGACCTCGATCGTGCGTATCATGGCGGCGGCCGTCGCCGAGCTGCCCCGCTTCGAGGGCGACCGCTTCGACGACGCGATCTCTGTCTTCCGCACCGTGGCGCTCGAGCCCGAGTTCCCGACGTTCCTCACCGTGGGGGCGTACGCCAGGTACCTCTGAGCCCCGCCCGCAGCGAAGACCAGGGCCTTCCCGACCGCATCCGGCGACCCCGGAGGTGCAGCGGTCGGGGAGGCCCGCTCGGCGCGCGGGCCCGCCCAGGCCCGGGTGAGCACCGTCTCAGGAACAGGGATGCCCGTCAGGACGATACTCGGGAATGCGTCCTGACGGGCTTCCGTCTTCCTGAGACGGTATGTCACACGCCTGGCTCTGGCAGAATCGCGGGGTGACCGAGCCCGTGATCCGACCCGCGACCGCCGGCGACGTCGAGGCGCTCGCGGCCCTCGCCGCCGAGACGTTCCCGCTGGCGTGCCCCCCGCACACCACGCCCGAGGCGATGGCCGATTTCATCGAGCGGCACTTCCGGCCCGAGCACTTCGCCGCGTACCTCGACGACCCCGCGCGACGCGTCGTCGTCGCCGCACGCGGCGGCGGGGCATCCGATGCGCTCGTCGGGTACAGCATGCTCATCGGCGGCGAACCGGGTGATGCGGATGCCGCGGCCGCGGTCACGGCGCGACCGGCGATCGAGCTCAGCAAGTTCTACACGCGTGCGGGCGAGCACGGCGGCGGAATCGCGGCGCCGCTCATGGCGGCGACGCTCGACGCCGCGCGGGTGACGGGCGCCGTCGTGTGCTGGCTCGGCGTCAACGAGGAGAATGCGCGCGCGATCCGCTTCTACGAGAAGCAGGGTTTCGCGAAGGCGGGCCGCAAGCACTTCACGGTCGGCGGCCGCGTCGAGAACGACTGGGTGCTCGCGCAGCCGCTCGGCTGACGCCCTCGCTCGCCGCCGCCCCCCGCGCCCCCGCGCCCCCGCGCCCCCGCGCCCCCTTCGTTTCGGGGGTGCTTTTCCGCAACTTTGCGGCGCGACACGCCACGGGTCTGGCGGAAAAGCACCCCCGAAACGGGCGTGGCGATGCGGGCGTGGCGATACGGGCGCGGCGATGCGGGCGTGGCGATGCGGGCTCAGGCGAGCGCCGAGGATGCGGCGGCGCCCGCTGCGCGCCGGGCGATCCACCAGGTGCCGAGCCCCGAGGCGAGGAAGATCGCGGCGAGGATCGCCCAGCCGGAGAACCCGTGCGAGATCGCCGTCGCGTTGACGACGAGCGGCGCGGCGAGGGCGCCGACCGAGTACCCCATGCCGAAGACGCCCTGGTAGGTGCCGGCCCGCACCGGGTCGGCCAGCTCGAAGCTGAGGCCCCAGCCGCCGGCCTGCGAGAGCACCTCGGCGAAGGCGTGGGCGGTCGCCGCGATGACGAGCACCGCGACCGCGAATCCGGTCGGCAGGCCCGCCGCGGCAGCGTAGACGAGGCACGCACCGGCCATCAGCCAGGCGGCGATCGCCGAGACGCGCCCGGCGACGCGGAGATCGTGGGTGCCCCTCGACATCGGCACCTGGAAGATGACGACGATGGTCGTGTTGAGGATGAGCAGCGCGGCGATGAGCACCTCGGGGGCGGAGGTCTCGCGCGTGATCCAGAGCGGCACGCCGAGCTCGCCGACGCCGAACTGCATGCCGAAGATCCCGCTGAGCGCGGTGAGCCAGAGGTAGCGCGGGTCGCGCCAGGGGGAGTGCGAGCGCCAGCTGCGTCGCTCGGCGGCGATCGCCTCCGCGGTGGCCGTGGCATCCACCGAACCGGTCGCGGTGACGACCTCGGCGACCGCGGCACGCGCCGGGGCGTCGACGTACGCCGGGAGGCGGACGAGCTGGAACAGGCCGAGCAGGAAGAGCACGCCGGCGCCGATGATGAGTCCGCGATACGCCTCGGCGGTGCCGAGCGCGAGGGCGATGGCGCCGAGCCCTGAGCCGACTGCGATCGACACGTTCGTCACGGTACGGAGGACGGCCCGGGCGTGCACCCGCGACTCGCCGGTGAAGGCTCGCGCGATGATCGCCGAGCGGGTGGAGTTCGCGCCCTGCTCGAAGAGTCCGCAGATCACCGCGATCACGAGCGCCGTCACGAAGTCTGCGGCGAAGACGTACGCGATGAGTGCGACGCCCTCGATCGCGGTGAACACGATGATGAGTCGCTTCGCACTGAACCGGTCGGCGAGCCAGCCGCCGGCGAAGGAGGCGACGACCCCGGCTCCGCTCGCCGCGGCGAGCACGATCGCGACCTCGCCGGGGGTGAGCCCCACGATGAGGGTGAAGTAGAGCACCGTGACGGTGAGGAAGATGCCGCGGCCGAGGCGTGAGATGAGGGTCGCGCCCACGAGGATGCGCAGCACCGGGTCGGCGACCGAGGCGGCGAGGCGGGCGCGCAAGGTCGGGCGCGGGGGGCCGGCCTTCGTCGGCGGGGCGGATGCCTCGGGGCCGACGGCCGGCGCCGAGCCGGTGCCCGGAGCGGGGTCGGTGTCGGTGGGGGTGGTGGGGCTCACGGTTCAGTTCTGGCAGAACGCCGGAGGGCGCGAAATTGATGTAGCGTTCTGCTTCATGTTGAGGTACGTGCTGAACGAGGACGACGTCGGCGCGGTGCGCTTCGGGATCTCGCCGCTCTGCGAGCTCAGCCTGTCGCTGCGGGCGGTCCGCGAACCGTCGCGGTTCCCGTTGCAGCTGCCGTGGTTGAAGCGCACCGCCGAGGCGCGCGCCGCGCTCGACCTCGACGCGCTCACCGCGCTCATCGACGATCGCCTCTGGACCCCCGACTTCCTGAACCCGCGCCCCGAGTCGCCGCTCACCCGCCTCGAAGACGAGTTCGCGGCGCTCCTCGACACCCCCGGCGACGTGATCGAGCGCGACCTCGTCGCCGTCCACGGCGACGTCCCCGAGGTGTTCGCCGGGTCGCGACGCGCAGCGATGCGGCGCATCGTGCGGGCGCTCCGCGAGCTGTGGGACGCCTCGTTCGCCGAGTACTGGCCGCGCATGCGCGCCGTGCTCGAGGCCGACGTGGTCTACCGAGGCCGGCAGATCGCGCAGGGCGGGGTGGCATCGATGCTCAACGGGCTCTCCGCGACCGTCGACTACGAGGGCGGCGTGGTCTCGGTCCGGCTGAAGGACCCGAACGACCGGGTGCAGCCGATCGACGGACTCGGCCTCACGCTCGTGCCGACGATGTTCACCCGCCGCGGATCGGCGCCCGTCGGCGACGGCCCGCCGATGATCATGTACCCGGCCCGCGGGCAGGGCGCCCTCTGGGAGGCCGAGCACGTCGCGAACCCGGCCGCCGTGGCCGCGGTGCTCGGCGAGACCCGCGCCCGCCTGCTCTCGGCGCTCGGCGACCCGGCGTCGTCGACCGAGCTCGGTGTGCGCTTCGGCGTGACGGCCTCGGCGGTCAACCAGCACCTGCGGGTGCTGCGGGACGCGGGCCTCGTCGTCTCGACCCGATACGGGCACAGCGTGCTCTACCTGCGCAGCGAACTCGGCGCGTCATTGCTCGCGGCGGGGCGGTAGGCGCTCAGGCCGGGTCGGGCGCGACGCGCAGCACGAGCTTGCCGCGCACGTGCCCGGCCTCGATCAGCCGGTGCGCTTCGGCGCCCTCGGCGAGCGGCAGCTCGCGGTCGAGGTGCACGCGCACCGCGCCGTCATCGATGAGGCGGGTGATCACCGCGAGGGTGCGCGCATCGGGTGAGACGACGTACCCGGTCGAGCGGATGCCTCGGGCTTCGGCCTCGTCGCGCATGGTGGGCCATGAACCCGTGGGCACCGTGACGACGAGCCCGCCGGGGCGAAGCACCTCGAGCGAGCGCGTGCCCGTGGCATCCGTCACGTTGCCGATCAGATCGATGACCACGTCTTGCTCGCGTACCTCGTCTTCGAAGCGTTCGCTCGTGTAGTCGACGACCCGGTGCACGCCGAGCCCCCGCAGGAACTCGGCGTTGCGCGCCGACGCGGTCGTCGTGACGGTCGCGCCGAAATACGCCGCGAACTGTACGGCGAAATGCCCGACGCCGCCCGCACCGGCGTGGATCAGCACCCGCTGGCCGTCGTGCACCCGTGCGGTGTCGACCACGGCGCCCCACGCCGTGAGCGCCGCGAGCGGCACGGCCGCGGCGTGCGCGAAGTCGAGCGAAGCCGGCATCGGGGCGAGGCTCATCGAGCTCACCGTCGTGTACTCGGCGTGGGCGCCCGGCATGCGCGGAACCCGCACCATGCCGTACACCCGGTCGCCGGGTTGCAGGGGGTGCGCGGCGTACGGCACCTGTTCGACGACGCCGGCGAAGTCGTGCCCGAGCACCGCGGGGTAGTGGCCGATCGCCGCAGACGTGCCGCGGCCCGCCCGGGTCTTCACATCGATCGGGTTCACGCTCGCGGCGATCACGCGCACGAGCACCTCGTCGCTGATGCGCAGCGGGCGGGGCACTTCGGCGACCCGCAGTTCGTCGGCATCGCCGCTGCGGTCGATCACCAATGCCTGCATCGTCTCCCGCGCCGTCTCCGCCTGCATGCCCGTGCCTTCCGTCGTAGGTCTGGCTCCATTCTGCCCGCCGTGGCTATGCTGCGAGGAGTGTCGTCGCGGGGGCGGCCTGGAAGGGTGGATCGTGCGTCGAACCTTCGGAGTCCTACGAGTCGCGGCGGCCGCGGCGATCATCGTCGCCATCGTGGGGCAGTTCGCAAAGAGTCTGTCGATGGTTCCCGACCCCACCGTCTTCGTCGTGAACTTCTTCAGTTTCTTCACGATCCTCTCGAACGGGGTGTCCGCGGTCGTGTTGCTCGTCGGCGCCGTGTACGCCTTCCGCCGGGCGAGCGACCCGCCCCTCTTCGATCTCGTGCGGGCTTGCGTGACGACCTACATGGCGACGACGCTCGTCGTGTACAACCTGCTGCTGCGCGACATCTCGCTCGATCAGGCCACCACCCTGCCGTGGTCGAACGAGATCCTGCACGTGTGGGCGCCCCTCTACCTCGTGCTCGACTGGGTGCTGGCGCCCGGCCGAGGCCGCGTCGCGTGGAGCCGACTCTGGTGGATCGCGGCGTTCCCGATCGTCTGGGCGGTCTACACGATGATCCGCGGGGCGATCGTCGGCTGGTACCCCTACCCGTTCCTCGACCCCGCGGTGAGCCCCGGCGTCGGGTACGAGGGCGTCACCGTGTACGTCATCGCCATCGCGGCGTTCATCCTGCTGGTCGGTTCAGGGGTGGTCGGCCTCAGCCGGCTCGGCCGGGCGGATCGTGCGGGAGCGCCGGAGGTGCCCGCGGGCGGCGACCACGAGCTGACCCCGACCGTGGTCTGAGCAGGTCGGTCGCGGCCCCGGAGGCTTCAGTCCCGCTTCGCCCGTCGGGCGTCGCTCGCCTCGAGCCAGCGCGCGAGCTGCCGCCCGAGCACCTCGTTCTGCTGCGCCTGCCCGTCGTCGCGCGCGGTGAGCATGACGAGCGGCGCCTCGAGACCGATGGCCCAGCGCTCGGCGATGGGTACCGGGTGCACGGGGTCGCGGGGGGCGGCGACGACGAGCGATCGGATGCCTCGGGGTGCGAGCCGGGCGAGCTCGTCGTCGCTCGTGAAGGCCCGGTTGCGCGGGATCTCGATCAGCCGCATCGCGCGGCGCGCGGCGTCGGGCGAGGTGAACTGCGTGAGCAGCCCCTTCGCCCCCGCGGGTGACTCGGCCTCGATGCGGTGGAAGATCTCGCGCTCGCGGAACTCGGCCGCACCCGCGGCGCCGGCGTCGACGAGCAACTGCCCGATGACGGGGAAGACCCGCAGGTTGTCGGGCAGCGACCGGTCGTCGAAGGCCGGCCGGACGAACACCGCGCGGTCGATCGGCAGCAGCTCGTCGAGCGCCAGTCGCAGGGTGATCGCCGCACCCATCGAGATGCCGAGCACGGTGAGCGGTCCGCTGTCGTCGAGCGGTCGCCCCGTGGCATCCTCGACCTGTTCGCGAACCGTCGCCGCGATCTCGGCCGCGAGGCGGTCGAGCGCGAAGTCGGCGGGTTCGCCGACCGTGAGGTAGCCGCCGTGGGCCCGCACGTCGGGGGCGATGACGAGTTCGTCGTCGCCCGCGACCGACCGGACGACGGGCGCGAGGAGTTCGAGCGGCTGTCTGCGGTCGGCGCCGAGGCCGTGCAGCAGGAGCGTCGTCACGCGAGCGCCCCCGGGCGGTAGACCGCTCGCGGGTCGACGGCACCGGGGTCGGAGCGGATCGCTCGCAGCAACTCGTTCGCGAGGCCGACGAGGATCTCGATCTGGTCGTCGTCGCGGTCGACCCAGCGGGACTTCGGCTCGTCGTCGACGGGCACGAAGTCGGCGTGCTCCTCCCAGACGACGAGGGTGCGCTCGGCGCCGAGCACGTACTGCTGCCACCACACCTGCCGCAGGTAGCCGCGGGGGATGCCGCGCCAGGGCTTCGAGGTCGTCTTGATCTCGCACAGCTCGAGCGTGCCGTTCGCGGCGACGCCCAGCCCGTCGGGCGTCGCGAGGTGGCGGCGTTCGAACTCGGAGTGGAACAGCAGGGTCGACGGCGCGAGCCCGTGGGTCTGACGGACCCACTCGGCGATCACGGGTTCGCGGGCGCGACCGTGGTCGGTGTACCGGCTGCCCCCGAAGCTGCGGCGGCCGCCGTGCAGCTTCTCGTGCGCGGCGGTGCGCACCGACTCGCGGGTGGCGAGCTTGGCCGCGTCGGTCGCGGTGATGCCCTGCGCCCGCGCGCGCAGCCACGCCACGCGGTCGCCCGAGTCGGCGACGATGCGGGTCTCATGCGGATGCCTCGGACGGGGTTCGGCCGGCGGCGCCCACGTGTCGCCCTCGAGATCGAAGAGGGCGAATGGTTCTGGCACCCTCCGAGCGTACTCGCCCCCGCACGCCGTACGATCGACGGCATGCCAGGTGATCAGAGAACGGTGTCGCGCGGGGCGTCGCGCGCGGTGCAGGGCGATCGCGACCTCTCGCGTCCGCTGCCCGCGGCGCTCAGCTGGGGGGTGCTCGTCGGCTTCGCCCTGCTGCTCGCCACCGCTCTCGCGCTCGCGGCGGTGGCGTGGTGGGTCGGCGCCTGGTACGGGCTGTGCTCGCTCGTCGCCTTCGCGGCCTACGGGCTCGACAAGGCGGCGGCGAAGCGGTCGACGGGCAGGGTGCCCGAGCGAGCCCTGCACTTCGTCGACCTCGCGGGCGGCTGGCCCGGCGCGCTCGTCGCGCAGCAGCTGTTCCGGCACAAGACGCGCAAGCGCAGCTTCCGCCGGGTCTTCTGGGCGGGCGTCGTGCTGAACCTCCTCGCGCTCGCGGTGCTCGTGGTCTGGCCCCTCACCGCCCGGTAACCGTCGAGGGTCGCCGCCCGCACGGCCGCCCGCACAGCTCTCGCACGGCTGCCCGCACAGCTGCCCGCACAGCCGCCCGTGTGCAGAACTCAGGAAGGATGGGGCGTGTCGCGGCGTGTCGGGCGGCGGCACGCCGTGCGACACCGTGCTGTTCCTGAGTTCGGCACGCATGCCGCCGGGTGCGAGCAGCGGGACGCAGCGGGATGCCGCGGGGTCAGCGCGCGGCGAGCGCGTCGATGCCCTCGGGCGAGAGCGCGTGGTGGATGGCGAGCATCGCGGCGCCGAGCACGGCCGCGTTCTCGGCCGCGGCCGACTGCACGATCGCCAGATGCTCGGTCGCGAGCGGCATCGACCGCGTGTAGACGACCTCGCGGACGCCCGCGATGAGGTGCTCGCCCGCGCGGGCCATCGACCCGCCGATCGCGATGACCGAGGGATTCACGAAGCTCACGCACGCGGTCAGCACCTCGCCGATGTCGCGTCCGGCCTGGCGCACCGCCTGGATCGCGTCGATGTCGCCGCGTTTCACGAGTTCGACCACGTCGCTGCCGGATGCCGCGTCGAGGCCCTGCTCGCGCAGCGCCCGCGCGATGGCGGGGCCGGAGGCGAGGGCCTCGAGGCATCCGCGATTGCCGCAGTGGCAGGGCACCTCGCTGCCGCGGGCCACACGGATGTGCCCGATGTCGCCCGCGATGCCCTGGGCGCCGCGCTGCAGCAGCCCGCCCGAGATGATGCCCGAGCCGATGCCGGTAGCGACCTTCACGAACATCAGGTGCTCGGTCTGCGGCCAGGCGATCGCCTGCTCGCCGAGCGCCATGATGTTGACGTCGTTGTCGACCAGCACGGGCACCTCGAGGTGCTGCTGCACCCAGCCGGGCACGTCGAAGCGGTCCCATCCGGGCATGATGGGCGGGTTCACGGGGCGTCCGGTCGAGTGCTCGACGGGGCCGGGCACGCCGATGCCGATCGCGACGAGCTCGTGCCGGTCGCGGCCGAGGCCCTCGATCAGGGCGAGCCCCTGCTCGACCATCCAGCCGAGCACGGGCTCGGGGCCCTGGGCGATGTCCATGGGTTGCGAGTGCTCGGCGAGCACGGTGCCGGCGAGGTCGGTGACGGCGAGGGTCGCGTGCGAGGCGCCGAGGTCGGCGGCGAGCACGATGCGAGCCGCCGGGTTCAGCGCGAACTGCGACGGGGGCCTGCCGCCGGTCGAGGCGGCGTCGGCGACGGGGGAGACGAGGCCGAGGCGCATGAGCTCGTCGACCCGCGCGGCGATGGTCGAGCGGGCGAGGCCGGTCGACTGCGCGAGCGAGGCGCGCGTGCGCGGGGCGCCGTCGCGCAGCAGCTGGAACAGTTCGCTCGCCCCTGACGTTCCGAGCGCCGATCCGCGGCTGATGTCGACCATGCCACTGAGTAAAGCACACCGACTTCGCCACCGACACGAGCGACATGTTGATCCTGGGCGAACAACTTTTGCCGAATGCCTAGCAAAAGATGTCGGGTGTGTGTCAGCATGTCCCCATGACAACGGACGTCACCGCCCCAGCCCGCACGAAACGTGCCGGCTTCGTCGGAGGCGGCTTCATGGCCGCTGTGCACTCGCGCGCGGCCAGGGCGGCGAGGGCCGAACTCGTCGGCGCCGCCTCCTCCTCGCCCGATCGGGCGGCCACGGCCGCCGATCGACTCGGGCTCGGCACCGCATTCGACTCGCTCGAAGCCCTGCTCGCCGACCCGGCCGTCGAGATCGTGCACATCTGCACCCCGAATGCGACCCACGCGGGCTTCGCACGGGCGGCGCTCGAAGCCGGCAAGCACGTCATCTGCGAGAAGCCGCTCGCCACCACCGCGGCCGACGCCGCCGAACTCGTGGCCCTCGCCGGCGAGCGGGGCCTCGTCGCCGCGGTGCCGTTCGTCTACCGCTTCCACCCGATGGCGCGCGAGGCGCGGGCCCGCGTTGCCGCCGGTGAGACCGGCCGGCTCCTGAGCGTCAACGGCTCGTACCTGCAAGACTGGCTGGCCGCCCCGCACGACGACGACTGGCGGGTCGACCGGGCCGTCGGCGGCCCCTCGCGAGCCTTCGCCGATATCGGCTCGCACCTCGTCGACCTCGTCGAGTTCGTCGCGGGCGAGCGCATCGCGCGGCTGAACGCCGCGAGTCGCACCGTCTACGCCGACCGCGCCACCCATTCGGGCATCGAGACCGAAGACCTGGTCGCCCTCGTCGTCGAGCTCGACTCGGGCGCACTCGGCACCCTGCTCGTCTCGCAGGTCGCCCCGGGTCGCAAGAACGCCCTCACGATCGAGCTCGCCGGCACCGACGCGAGCGTGCGCTTCGAGCAGGAGCGGCCCGACACCCTCTGGCTCGGGCGCACCGAGGCATCCAGCGTCATCGAACGCGACGCGAGTCGCCTGAGCGCCGATGCCGCTCGGCTGGCCGTCGTGCCGGCCGGCCACCCGATGGGCTACCAAGACGCGTTCAACGCCTTCGTCGCCGATGCCTACGCGGCCATCGACGGCGCCTCGCCCGACGGACTGCCGCGCTTCGCCGACGGGCTGCGCGCCGTGCGCCTCACCGAGGCGGTCCTCGCCTCGGCTGAACGACGCGACTGGGTGGAGGTGCCCGTATGACCGGCGAGGTGGTCCTCGTGGCCGAGGGCCTCGAGAAGTCGTTCTTCGGGGTGACCGTACTGCGCGGGGTGGGCCTCACGCTCCACGCCGGCGAGGTGCACGGGCTCGTCGGCGAGAACGGTGCGGGCAAGTCGACCTTCATGAAGATCCTCGCGGGCGTCTACGAACGCGACGCGGGCACCGTCACGCTCGGCGGCGGCGAGGTCGAGTTCAGCCACCCGGTGCAGGCCGCGCGGCAGGGTCTCGCCACCGTCTTCCAGGAGTTCAACCTGCTGCCCGAGCGCACCGTGGCGCAGAACGTGTTCCTCGGTCGCGAGCCAAGGCGCCACGGCCTCGTCGACAAGAAGGCGATGCTCGCCGAGACCCGGGCGCTCCTCGCCGAGCTCGGCATCGATTCGATCGAGGCGGATGCCCCGGTGCGCACCCTTACGGTCGCCGAGCAGCAGATCGTCGAGATCGTGAAGGCGCTCTCGGTCGATGCCCGCGTCATCCAGATGGACGAGCCGACCGCGGCGCTCGCAGACCACGAGGTCGCGCTGCTCTACACGATCGTGCGTCGGCTCCAGGCGCGCGGGGTCGCGATCCTCTACGTCTCGCACCGGCTGAAGGAGATCTTCGACCTCTGCGACACGATCACGGTGCTGAAGGACGGCGCGCTCGTCTCGAGCGGGCCGGCCGCCGAGCTCGACACCGACGAGCTCGTGCGCCGGATGGTCGGCCGCCCGATCTCCGCGTACTTCCCCGCGGCCGAGTCGGGCACCGCGATCGGCGAGCCGCGTCTCGAGCTCCGCGGTGCAGGCAACGCGTACGTCGACGGGGTCGACCTCGAGCTGCGCGCGGGCGAGATCGTCGGGGTCGCAGGGCTCCAGGGCTCGGGGCGCACCGAGCTCGTCGAGGCGGTGTTCGGCGTGGCGCCCTTCACCCGTGGCGAGATGCGCCTCGACGGCGAGACCGTGCGGCTCGGCACGGTCCGCGAGGCGGTGAGACGGGGTCTCGCCCTCATCACCGAGGACCGCAAGGCGCAGGGCCTCGCGCTGGGCCAGTCGATCGCCGACAACGCGCTCCTCGTCATCAGATCGGTGTTCTCGCGACGCACCCGTGACACCCGGCGCGAACTGCCTGGCGTCTTCTCGTCGCTCGAACTCGCCTCCCGCGGCCTCGACCAGGAGGTGCAGTACCTCTCGGGCGGCAACCAGCAGAAGGTCGTGCTCGCGAAGTGGCTCGCCACGAAACCCCGCGTGGTGCTGCTCGACGAGCCGACCCGCGGCATCGACGTCGGCGCGAAGGTCGCCGTCTACACCCTCATGCGTCGACTCGCGAAAGAAGGGGTCGCCATCCTCATGATCTCGTCCGAGCTCCCCGAGGTGATCGGCATGTCCGACCGCATCATCGTCATGCACGACGGACGCGCCTCGGCCGAGCTGCCGGCGCGCAGCGACGAGGCCACCATCCTCGGTGCCGCCACCGGAACACTGCGCGTCGGGGGAGAGGAGTTGCGATGAGCACCACCACCCCCACCCGCGCCCCGCGCCGCACCGGCTCCCGCCGCCGGCTCGACTCGAGCCTCATCGTCGGCATCGCCCTCGTCGCCGTCATCGTCATCGGCGCCGTCCTCGTCGGAGCCGAGGGCCGCAACTTCTTCAGCGCCGGCAACATCCGCGACATCCTCACCGGCATGAGCGTGCTCGGCTTCGTCGCCATCGGGCAGACCCTCGTCATCCTCTGCGCCTCGCTCGACCTCTCGGTGCCCTACGTCGTGAGCCTCTCGAGCCTCATCGCGGCCGAGCTGATGGCGGGCGATCCGGCGAACATCCCTTTCGCGGTGCTCGTGGTGCTCGTCGTGGCGGTGCTCATCGGGCTCGCGAACGGGCTCATCGTCACGAAGCTCAAGGTGAACGGTTTCATCGCGACGCTCGGCACAGGACTCATCATCAAGGGCTACCTCGACTCGAACTACAAGGGCACGAGCGGGGAGGTGCCGTGGGAGTTCCAGCTGATCGGTGCGACAGGTGTGGGCCCGGTGCCCGTGTCGACGCTGATCATGCTCGCCGTCGCGCTCCTCGCCGCCTTCTTCCTCGCCCGCACCCGGACCGGCAACCACATGTTCGCCGTCGGTGGCAACGAGCAGGTGGCCCGCCTCTCCGGCATCCGCACGGCTCGCCCGCTCATCGTCGCGCATGTGCTGTGCTCGGTGACCGCGGCCCTCGCGGGGCTGCTCCTCGCGAGCCGGCTCGGGGTCGGCAGCCCGGTCGTCGGCACCCAGGGCGGCTACGACCTGCTCTCGATCGCCGCGGTCGTGCTCGGCGGCACCCTGCTCATGGGCGGCCGCGGCTCGATCTGGGGCACCATCGGCGGCGTCGCGATCTTCGCGGTCGTCGACAACGTGATGAGCGTCATGCAGGTGAACCCGTTCCTGAAAGACGTGGTGCGCGGCGTCGTCATCGTCGCGGCGGTCGCCGTGTACACGAGCCGTTCGGTCGACCGGCGACGACCGAGATTCAGCGCGGGCGCCGAGCCTCCCGCGCAGGCCGAACCCGTCGCCGCCGCCGATGCACCGAAGGGAGGCGCGGCATGAGCGCCGTGACCTCCGAACGCCCGAGCGCGGGAGCCCGCCTCGCCGCACTCGGCCGTACGCTCGTGAGCCCGCGCGGCGCCGTGTTCCTCCTCCTCATCGTGCTGCTCATCGCGATGGCGGTACTGAACCCGTCGTTCGCCGAACCGTCGCAGTTCATCCGCTTCGTCCAGCGCGTCGCCCCCGTCGCGATCGTCGCGATCGGCCAGTACTTCGTCATCGTCGGCGGCGAGTTCGACCTCTCGATGGGCTCGGTCGTGACCGCCCAGGTCGTGATCGCCGGCAACCTGATCGGCCAGGACGAGGCGAAGTCGCTGCCGGTGCTCGCGCTCATGCTCGCGTTCGGCGCCTTCATCGGCCTCGTCAACGGACTCATCGTCACGCTGCTCAAGGTTCCGAGCTTCATCGTCACACTCGGCATGATGCTCGCGCTGCTCGGCGGCACCCTCTACTGGACGGGCGGCGCGGCGACGGGCAACCCCGCCGACGGATTCCGCGAGATCGGCCGCGGCGGCATCCGCGGCATCCCCGTCATCGACATCCTGCCCTGGTCGGTCGTGGTGCTCGCGGTGGTGCTGGCCGCCGCGATCTGGTTCTCGAAACGGCCCTTCGGGCGCACGATCATCGCCCTCGGCGACAACCCGACGACGGCCCGCTTCTCGGGCACCCGCAACTGGTGGGTGAAGACGTCGACCTTCATGATCTCCTCGCTCTCGGCGACCGTCGCCGGCGTGCTGCTCGTCGGGTACGCGGGTGTGCACCCCTCGGTCGGGCGCGGCTACGAGTTCATCGCGATCACCGCGGTCGTGCTCGGCGGCGTCGTGCTCGGCGGCGGGCGCGGCTGGGTGGTCGCGGCGGCCGCCGGCGCCTTCGCTCTCGAAGCGCTCTTCACTGTGCTCAACTTCGCCGGTGTGCCCTCGACGTACCGCGACGCGGTGCAGGGCGCGATCATCATCCTCGCCGTCGCGTACTCGGCGACGACGTTCCGCTCGCGCCGCCGTGGCCGCGGCATCGAGGCATCGCCGGATGCCACGAGCCCGACCTCGCCCGACGCGGCGACCCCGATCTCGCCCGACGCGGCGAACAAGACTTCGCCGGCACCGGCGGAGGAGCGCGATGCCCCGGCATCCGCTCGCCCTGCACCCATTCCCTCGACGTCGAGGGCTGACAACGAAACCAAGGGAGGTTCGTGATGCGACGCAGGTATACGGTGGCATCCGCAATGGTCGGCGCCCTCGCGCTGCTGACGATGGCAGGATGCACCACCGACCCCAACGTGGCCGCGCCGACGGATGACGCGGCGTCCACGGAGGAGTCGGTCGAGTGGTTCGACCAGGAGCTCTTCGACAAGCAGGACGCCGAACGGGACGTCGTGCCCGAGGGCCCCGACGGCGAGCCGTGGTTGCAGCACATCAACGCCGAGATGGTCGACACCTCGGAGTTCGCCGCGGAGGGCGCCAAGAAGGCGTGCTTCGCCAACGCCTCGATCTCGAACCCGTGGCGCACCACCGGATGGATCACCATGAACCAGCAGCTGGAGGTGCTGCAGGAGGCCGGCGTGATCAGCGAGATGGAGACGCGCGACGCGCAGGACTCCGACGACACGCAGATCGCCGACATCGACTACTTCATCGAGGAGGGCGGCTGCGACGTCTTCATCATCTCGCCGAACTCCACGGCGGCGATGACGCCGGCCGTCGAACGCGCCTGCGAGACCGGCAAGCCGGTGATCGTGTTCGACCGCGGCGTGCAGACCGACTGCCCCGTCACGTTCATCCACCCCATCGGCGGATTCGCGTGGGGCATCGACACCGCCGAGTTCCTCATCGACGAGCTCGAGGAGGGCGACAAGGTCGTGGCGCTGCGTATCCTTCCGGGTGTCGATGTGCTCGAGCAGCGCTGGGCCGCGGCCGAGAAGCTGTTCGACGAGGCCGGCATCGAGGCCGTCGACTACTTCACCGGGGCCGACCCGGCGGAGATCAAGAAGATCATCTCCGACGAGCTCGCCAAGGGCGACGTCCAGGGCATCTGGATGGACGCCGGCGACGGCGCCGTCGCCGCCATCGAGGCGTTCGAGGACGCCGGCGTCGACTACCCCGTGATGACGGGTGAAGACGAGATGAGCTTCCTCCGCAAGTGGAAGGAGACCGGGCTCACAGGCCTCGCGCCGGTGTACTCGAACTTCCAGTGGCGCACGCCCCTCCTCGCCGTGCAGAAGATCTTCGCCGGCGAAGAGGTGCCGAGCGAGTGGGTGCTGCCCCAGTCGCCGATCACTGCGGAGGAGGTCGACCAGTACCTCGCCCTCAACGAGAACATGCCCGACGGCCACTACGCGAAGTTCGGCGGCGAAGACCTGCCGGGCTACCCGCAGGTCTGGGAGGACCGGATCGTTCCGTAACCCCCTGAGTACGGTGGTCGAGTAGCGATCCACCCGGTGGTCGAGCAGCGACGCAGGAGCGTATCGAGACCTCGCGACAGGTCTCGATACGCTTCGCTACTCGACCACCGGGTGGGGTCTCGATACGCTTCGCACCTCGACCACCAGCGTCTGCAAGGAGGCAGCATGCGCCGCACCATCGGCGTCAACACCTGGGTGTGGGCATCGCCACTCACCGACGAGAACCTGCCCGCGCTCACCGCGAAGGCGGCCGAGCTCGGGTTCGGAGCGATCGAACTCCCGGTCGAGAGCCCCGGCGACTGGTCGGCGGATGCCGCGGCCGAACTGCTGGCCGAGCACCGCCTCGCCCCGATCGTGATCGGCGCGATGGGCCCCGGCCGCAACCTCGTCGCGGCCCCCGGCTCCGAGATCGTCGCCACCCAGAACTACCTCGTGCACTGCCTCGGCGTCGCCGAGCGCCTCGGCTCCCCGGTCGTGGCCGGCCCCTTCACGGCGGCCACCGGTCGCGCGTGGCGCATGGACGCCGAGGAGCGCGAGGCCCGGTACCGCGAGCTGCGTCTCAGCCTCGCGCCGGTCGTCCGCAAGGCGGAGGACCGAGGCATCCGCCTCGCGATCGAACCGCTGAACCGGTATGAGACGAGTCTCGTGAACACCGTCGAGCAGGCCCTCGAGGCGCTCGGGCCGCTGCTCGGCCCCGGCCTCGGGCTCGCGCTCGACAGCTATCACCTCAACATCGAGGAGAAGTCGATCGGCGACGCCGTGCGCGCGGCGGGGGAGCACCTCGCCTACGTGCAGGTGTGCGGCAACGACCGCGGCGCCGTCGGCGACGACCACCTCGACTGGCCCGCGTTCCTCGACGCGCTCGACGACGTCGGGTACACGGGTGCACTCGGGCTCGAGAGCTTCACCGGCGAGAACGCGACGATCGCGGTCGCCGCTTCGGTCTGGCGCCCCCTCGCCCCCTCGCAGGACGAACTGGCGGCGCGCAGCATCCGATACCTGACCGCGCTGCAGGACGAAAGGAACCCGGCATGACCGCCACCCACCCCGTGACCCTCTTCACCGGTCAGTGGGCCGACCTGCCCTTCGCCGAGGTCGCGCGCCTCGCCGCCGAGTGGGGCTACGACGGACTCGAGATCGCCTGCTCGGGCGACCACCTCGACCTGAAGCTCGCCGAGGAGGAGCCCGGGTACCTCGCCGAACGCCAGGAGATCCTGAAGCGGCACGGGCTGTCGGTGTACGCGATCTCGAACCACCTGACCGGGCAGGCGGTGTGCGACGACCCGATCGACTTCCGCCACGAGGCGATCGTGCGCCCGTACACCTGGGGCGACGGCGATGCCGAGGGGGTCAGGCAGCGGGCGGCCGACGACATGAAGCGGGCGGCGCGGGTCGCCCGCGCGCTCGGCGTCGACACCGTCGTCGGCTTCACCGGCTCGTCGATCTGGCCGTACGTGGCGATGTTCCCGCCCGTGCCGGCCTCGGTCATCGACGCGGGCTACGAGGACTTCGCCAACCGCTGGAACCCCATCCTCGACGTGTTCGACGCCGAGGGCGTGCGCTTCGCGCACGAGGTGCACCCCTCCGAGATCGCCTACGACTACTGGAGCTCGGTGCGCACGCTCGAGGCGATCGGCCGGCGCGAGGCGTTCGGGTTCAACTGGGACCCGTCGCACATGATGTGGCAGGGCATCGACCCGGTCGGGTTCATCGTCGACTTCGCCGACCGCATCTACCACGTGGACTGCAAGGACACGCGTCTTCGCCCCTCGACCGGGCGCGCGGGCGTCCTCGGCTCGCACCTGCCCTGGGGCGACCCGCGGCGCGGATGGGACTTCGTCTCGACCGGGCACGGCGACGTGCCCTGGGAGGACGCCTTCCGTGCGCTCGACGCGATCGGCTACACCGGTCCGATCTCGGTCGAGTGGGAGGATGCCGGCATGGACCGGCTGCACGGCGCCGCCGAGGCCGTCGGATTCATCCGCTCGAAGCTGTTCCCCCGGCCGACCGTCTCCTTCGACGCCGCGTTCTCGAACCAGTAGGGGCCACCGTATGCCGATCGAGCACACTGTCGTCTTCCGGCTCGTCCACGAGCCGGGCTCCGCCGCCGAGCAGGAGTTCTTCGCGACCGCGCGCGAGACCCTCACCGGCATCCCCGGGGTCGCCGACTTCGCGATCAGCCGACAGGTCAGCCCGAAGAGCGCGTTCACGCATCGCTTCGGCATGGTGTTCGCCGACCGGGTCGCGTACGCCGCCTACGACGCGCACCCCGCGCACATCGGCTTCGTCGAGGGCCGCTGGGTGCCCGAGGTCGCCGAGTTCCAGGAGTACGACTTCGAGCGGCTCTGACATGTCCAAATGACTCCCCGGTGAGACGAACCGGGCGCACCGGACGTCGATTCTGTGGGATTGTTGTGTCCTGCACCTCGGACTGCGTGTCACATCAACTGCACGTTCGGCTCGACATCTGTGAGCCCGCGTCGATTGAGTGGCTCTTGGACCGGAGCGTTGATGCTGCGGTCGGCTTTTCTGATGCGGGCTCGATGTTCTGGCGCTCGGGTTCGGTTGCATGGCGTGTGTTTCTGTTTTCGGAGGTGCTTGGGTGAGTTCTGTCCGCCGTCTTGGTGACCGTCGGGTAAAACTGTGGGTTGCAGGCGCGGTGGCGGTGGCCGTGGTTGCGTCGTCCGCGGCTGTGGTCGGGATTCAGCTGAGCGGGCGGCCCGTCGCGTCGGGCTTTGATTGCTCGAAGCCGTTCGCGTCGGCCGAGGACGCTGCGTGGCGCGCGGCGGTTGATTGTGATGTCGAGGTTGAGATCACGTCGCAGCGGACGCCGTGGGAGTCGACCTACGCTTTGCCGAACGGGAACCTCCGGTCCGAGATCTCTGCGATGCCGTCCCGGGTGTCGGTCGATGGTGAGTGGGTTGAGCTCGATACGTCGATCGTTTCGCCAACAGGCGCGGACGAGGACAAGGCGGATGCTGCGGACGCTGCTACCGGGCTCACCCCGATGATTGCGCCGGCTTCCTTGATGGTGGACGCGCCTGGGTCGGTGTCGCCGGCACTGGACCCGTCCGATGCTCCCGCCGATCTGGGCGTGCTCGAGGTCGCGGCTCCGGTGTTTCCGATCGAGTTGAATGTGGGAGGTTCTGCTGGTGCGGGGGATCCGTTGGGATCCATTACTCGTGAGGGGGAGCGGTTCGATGTCTGGTTCCCGGCGTCCCTGCCTGCGGCGCAAGTCGACGGTTCCAAGGTTGTGTATGACCTTGCTGAGGGGGTGCGTCTGATCGTGTCGATCGCGGTGGACGGCACGGGCTTCCTCCCGGTCGTTGAGCTTGCTGATCCGGCTGCGGCGGCCCGGTTTGCTGCGCTCGTTGATGCGGGCCGACCTGGTGGGGTTGCTGCGGCGCCTGGTGACTTGGTGTTTTCCACTGCGCTGTCGGAGGGGTTGGCGTTGAAGCCGGGTCCTGATGGTGAGGTGCTCGCGGTCGATGCGGCCGGGGAGACGCAGTTCGTTTCGGCGCCGGCGGTGATGTGGGACTCCGCGGGCGGTGACATGGTGCTCGCGGACACGGTGACGGAGGTCAGCGCGGGCGACCGGGAGCTGTCGCCGCAAGCGGGCGACGCGATCGCCGCAATGCCCACCAAGGTCGATGGGGCGAATCTCGTGATCACCCCTGACGCGGGGATGCTCGCGAGTGGGGAGACGGTGTGGCCGGTGTATGTGGACCCGGCATTCAGTGGGCATGGCCCGGCCGAGTGGGTCGCCGTGCGAACGGGCGGGTACACGGGGACGCTGTACAAGTGGAAAACCGGTGGCGGTGAGGGGACCGGCTACTGCACGGATCGCGAGACATGCAATGTGGTGTTCCGGCAGCGCCTGTCGTGGGAGTTCACCGGTTGGGACACGATCCGGAACCTGGATCGGGCGAACATCGTGAAGGCAGGCTTCACCGTAGACGGCATCCATTCGGCCAGCTGTACGGCGACGACCACGGATCTCGTTTTGACGAACTCGCTGTCGACGGCGACCACATGGAGCAATATCGGCACCTGGTCGTCCACGGCATACATCTCGTCTCGGACGGAGGCGCACAACGCGACCTGTTTGAACCGTGGGGACCGCACGTGGGATGCGACCGAAGCGTTGCGCCGGTACGCGGAGAACAATTGGAGCACGGTCACGATGGGGTTGAAACCGCGAGACGAATCGACGATGACGTCGTGGAAGCGGTTCGGGTGGGACGCGACGATCTCGGTCGAGTACAACCGTCCCCCGGTGCCGCCGGGCTCTCTCCATATCGATGTCCCCGACCGTGACTGCGGGACCGGAGCGGCACGACCGTTCATCGGGAGCCGCCTGCCTACGTTGTCGGCGTACCTGGATGACGCGGATGCTGAAGACTCGTTGGAAGCGGTGTTCGCGCTGTCGAAGCTCGGCGCGGCCGAGGAGTTGTGGCGCAGCGAACGGACGGACCCGGTCTATCACGACACTCGGGTGGATGTGACGGTGGGCACCTCGCTCGCGGACGGCACGTACATGTGGCATGCGACTTCGCGTGACGCGCATGCGGCGTGGTCCGGATGGGGGCCATGGTGCGAATTCACCGTCGACACCGTCGACCCGACAACACCGATGGTCGCCCCGATGACGGACGACCCCGAGGGCGAGATCGAGGCGGTGTACGAGAGGAGCCGGGAGCGCGGCGGAGTCGGTCAGCTCGGCAAGTTCACGATCAGCCCGAACACATCAACTGATGTCGTCGCATACATGGTGTCGTTCAAGGACCAATTGACGATGACGCGGTACACCGTGAGCCTGGGCAAGTCGTTGGTGGTGCCGTATCCCGCGACCGACGGTGCCGGAGCCAAGACACTGTACGTGAAGTCGGTCGACCGGGCAGGCAACGAGTCGCCCCTGGCGACGTTCCCGTTCGAGGTTGGGTCGCCCGAAGAGGACGCGATCTGGACCCTCGACGAGGGCACCGGCACGACGCCGGCCAACTCCGGCCCGAAACCCGTGGGGCCGCTCGCAGTCACGGGTGCGACCTGGGACTTCGGGCCGCACGAACTGTTCGGCTCACGACCCGGCGACCACTCGTTGAAGTTCGATGGTGTTAACGATGCCGCGGTCACTGACGGGCCCGTGGTGGATATGAAGAAACCGTTCGTCGTGTCCACGCATGTGCAGATGAATGAGCTGATGGAAACGAACAACAAGTTCGGGACCGTTTTGGCGCAGGACGGTCTGAAGGATTCCGGTTTCCGGCTGGGGTACAACCCGAACCTCTCGGATGATCTGTGCCCCGATTCGGAGGGGCAGCAGATGGCGGGATGTTGGGAGTTCCAGATCGCCGGCGCAGGCACTGCCCGGTCGACCCTCCCGGTGAGAACGGGCGAATGGGTGCACCTCGTCGGCGAGTACGACACCGGTGGGCAAGCCAGACTCCAAGTCTGCAATGTCGGGACTCCTACAGCACCGACCCCTGGCGAGCCCAGGGAGGCCGAAACTCAGTTGACTGGGGCTCCGGCCGACGCCGGTGGTGTGTTCACCGTCGGGCGAGCGCAGCAGAACGGGATGGGTGCCGACTGGTTCCACGGGCTGATCGATAACGTCCGTGTGTTCTCCGGGGAGATCGTGGATGACGCGAAGGTTCGTCGGCTGTGCCAGGGTGCCGAGGCGAGCGACTTCGGCACCGGCGCGACGGGGTTGAACGCGCTCGACCCGACGTGGGACGACCAGTGATGCGCGGGCGTGACCGCGGCCGTTCAATCGGCGGGTGGAGTGGTGTGATGCGTGGATTCTCGGGTCGGACTCGTGCGACGATCGCGATCGCGGCAGGGTTGGCGGTACTGCTCGCGGTCGAGACCGCGGTGTTCAGCCTCACCCCGGCGATGATGGCGTCGGCTGCGACCGGGGTGAACAACGAGTCTCGTGAGATGAATCTCGCGTTGGCAGAGGGGATGGGGCAGGCGTCGGCGACGACGTCGAGCCCGATCACCCCGCCCGATGCGGAGGCTGATCTCGTGGCGGCAGCGCTGGAGTTGCCGGGTGAGCTTCCCGACCCGGCCGCCGAGAATGTCCCGGTGAGCGACGGCCAGTCCGACCCGGTGACGGTCAAGGTCGGCGGGATGGACGTGTCGGCTGCACCGTCAGGCAGCGCGGGCGCCCCAGCCGAGATCGAGGTTCGTGTCGCTGACGCGGCAGAGGCTGAGGACGCCGGTATCACGACCGGTGTGCTGCTCGAGGTATCCGACACCTCGACCGTGCCGGCGAGTACGGAGCAGGCGGTCGAGCTGACGCTCTCATTCGAGACGTTCGCGGGTCTCGGAGGTGGCGACTGGGCATCCCGTATTCAGCCGTTGTGGATTCCGGATTGTGCCGCCGATGCCAGCACGAACCCAGATTGTGCACCGGTGGAGCTCACACATGAGGTCGACTTCGCCGCGCAGACCGTGACGGTCGAGGTCCCGGTCACCGCGGCTGAAGCCGTGACCGTGCCTGAGGTGCCCCAGTCGCCTGATTCGTCGGCGGGCCCGGACGCGACGGAACCGCCGGCGCCGACAGAGACGCCCAACGCGCCGGAGCCGTCCGAGTCGCCGGCCCCGACGGAACCCGCCCCGGAGGAGACGCCTGAGGCAAGCGGGGGTGCGGCGCCGGCGATGTTCCGCGCGACGACCCTGACTTCGACCGCGTCTTCCGGGGGGCGGGTCGGCCTGTCGTCGAAGGTCGCCGGGGCCCAGGGGGACTGGTCCGCGACGGGGTTGTCGGCTTCGTCCACGTGGGGGACGTCGGGCGCGACCGGGGCGTTCACCTGGTCGTACCCGATGCGAACCCCGAACGTGCCGGCCGGCCCCGTGCCAGAAGTGGGTTTGTCGTACTCCTCCGCAGTGTCAGACGGACGGGTGCCGTCGACGAACAACCAGTCCGGCCCCGTCGGTGAAGGGTTCGATATCGGTGCGAGCTTCATCGAACGTACCTACACCCGCTGCGATCAGGACGAAACCGGTGCGGCGAACAACAGCGGTTTCTCTGCCCCGGATCTGTGCTGGGGCAAGCAGAACGCGTCCCTGTCGCTGAACGGGTCCGGCTCCGAGCTCATTCCCGATGACACGGTGGCCGGGTTGTGGCACTCACGTCGGGATGACGGCACCCGGATCCAGCACCTCGGCGAAGTCGGCACCGCGGGGGAGCACTGGAAGGTCACCACGACCGACGGCACCCAGTACTTCTTCGGAAAGAACACGAACGCAGGGTCGGCGTGGACGGTGCCCGTGTTTGGCAACCACCCTGGCGAGAAGTGCCATGCGGCGGAGTTCACGGACTCGCGCTGCTCGCAGACCTGGCGGTGGATGCTGGACCAGGTGATCGACCCGTCAGGCAACGAAGCGTCGTACACGTATGCGGTGCAGAAGAACTACTACCGCCCGTTCTACGGTGACGGAAAGAATGTGGAGTACACGGCCGGCGGCAACCTCACCCGAATCGACTACGGGAAGAACGCTGCAACCTCGACCCCGTTGGCGAGGGTCGAGTTCACGAACCTGCCGCGGTGCATCACCGATCTGGCGAAGCCGTCGTCGTGGTGCTCTGGGGCGCAGACCTCGACGCGTGCGAACCATTGGCCGGACACCCCGGTCGACCTGATCTGCACGTCAACCAGTGAGTGCACGACGTACGCGCCGACGTTCTTCAGCCGCACCCGTCTCGCGAAGGTCTCCACCTACGCGTACGAGGGATCGGCGTACCAGCCGGTCGATTCGTGGGCCCTGCAGGAGGCGTTCGTCCCCCAGGGATCGGGCATCGGGCTGGAGTACGCCAGAGGGGTCATGCTGCGCCTCGAATCCGTTAAGCACAACACCGACCGTGCCGGGGTGCCGGCCGTCGATATCCCGCCGGCGAAGTTCGAGTACCAGGAACTCCGCAACCGGGTCGGGAAGGACGAGCACGACAGCAACGCGCTGTACCGCCACCGCCTCCAGCGCATCCGCACCGAAGCAGGCGGATACGTCTCAGTGGTGTATGGGACCGGGTGCGAGGCGGTCACGTCGGAGGAGCCTGCCCTGTGCTTCCCGATGAGGTGGCGGGGCAGCGGCGACGGTTCCGACTACTTCTACAAGTACGTCGTCACCCAGGTCACCGAGGGACACACCACCCGGGACGCGTCGAGCACGGAACTGGTCACGGGATCCTCCGCGAAGATCACGCACTACACATACTCCGGGTACACGTGGGTGAAGCCCTCGAGCCCGCTCATCCCGGACGCAGAGATGAACCGTCCCAGGTTTGATGCCGCATCCTTTTGAGTTGATTGGATGTCATCATGCCGAAGAAGATCGATCCCGCGCTGCGTGAGCGGGCTGTC